>JBGAHZ010000070.1:0-36311 GCA_044225915.1 Obscuribacteraceae bacterium (SeqCode) | reverse complement strand
AATGAATGTTTCCAGTTTCAATCCGTATTCGAAGAACTTAGGATCGAGTTCCTTCTTCAATTCATCGGAGAACTTAGTCTGGTTGCGAGCCATGTCAAGGAAGGCTACCTCGCCTCCACCAAACTTGGTGGCAATCGCCATCGTCACGAGCGAACGGAGCTGTCCATCAAGTTCGCTGACGGTGTACTGCGATCTGGTTCCGCTTATTTTGCTGTAAAAAGTTGTAGGTTCTTCGATCTTATATGAGAACGTTCCGAACGCTCTTAAACGAATGACCCCAAATTCTTTGTCGCGAATTTGAATCGGAGTTGGTGTTCCCCAGCGCTGATCGATTTGTTCGCGCGTCGAGAAGAAATAGACGTCCGACTTGAACGGAGATTTGAACATCTTGTCCCAGTTCAGCAACGTGGTCAAAATTGGCAGTGTTTTCGTCGACAGTGTGTACCGACCGGGACTGAAAACGTCGGCGATGTTGCCCTCGTTGACGAATACCGCCATTTGAGATTCACTTACCGTCAGCGACGCGCCGGTTTGAATCTCGCGATCTTCGGCTGGGAAGCGATAAGCTAGGACACCGTTCGTTTTTTCGGTCCATTCGATGACATCGATAAATTGTTTTTTGAATAGGTCGAACATATAATTTGCACCACCTGGCTGAAATGACTGGACAGGATCGATCATATACCCCCGTCCACTTAGGTATCTGGATGATCATACATCCTTAACAGGTTCACAGAATTAAGCGACAAAACAAGACCGAATGGAACAGGCTGAAACCCAGTGACAGTTCTGTCCGCGATCAAGCACAGCAAGTGGTTTCGACCTTCGAATCGATTGAGAAGACACCTACTCAGGTGTGTTGCCGGTTTGTTTTGAGAAACCTGGCTTTTCATCGATACGGGCGTAATGCCAACGCTCCAGTGAATCATCGCCGCCGAAAGTTGCTCCAAGAGCTTGGCACAAGGCTTCAGCTCTGGTTTTATTGTCCGAAAAATAATCGCAGATGTGAACATCGAGCAAAACCTTATTGATCTCCGGCCAGCAGTGCGCCGCGACGTGAGACTCTTGCAGCACAACGATTGCCGACATTCCATAGGGTTGAAAGGCAGCTTCGACTTCTGCCACAGAGGTGAGTTCAGCTTTTGTAATGCAAGCCTTCAGAAGCTCAAGAACATCGGCACCGCTCTTATCCGCGAGTCCCGGCAACATCGGCAAGATCGCCGAATAACGGTGCGAAGTCAGTGGACGCCCTGTGGGCGTTTTGTTTTCGGCATTTTCAGTCAATTCTTCGAGCATATGGGCAGTATATCAGTCGCCTAATATGCGTCTGGTAAAGCCGGAATGTCCCGAAGTATTGTCTCTTGGCTCGCTCTAGACTAAGCTGATATCGTTCGCAGCTAACTGGCAACTTAAACAACCATTCCAAATTGAAGTCTCTCGACCTCGTCGGTTTTAAAATCTATGCTTCTAATTGCTTTAGCCATCATGTGCCTCGCAACTTCTCTCAATGCAGAGAAAGTCGCAGATTGGTATTGGGAACAGCGATATCAGAGCGAAAAGCACAGGGCAGCCGAATTGATCGCGATGAACATGCATCCCGCGACGGCAACAATCTCGCCACAGACTACGTATGAACCGGGAAGTGCGATTTCCTTCAAGATTAATGCCGAGTTTGGACCGATTGATGTGCAAAACTATAACCCGCCTCCAATCGAGCAAGGTTATGTCGCACAAGCAATTCGGGGTGGACACCTTTATGTCTTCTACGAAAAACCTTTTCCACATCGATGCGTGCTCGGACCGACGATGGAAAACGCAAAACGGCTGGTCACCCGTCCGAAGCCGGCGCGCGTTCCTGACGATAAGATTTCGCGATACGTCTCTCTTGCCGCCAAGGTGCTCGGCGGGCTGCTCTTGCTCGCTGGAATCATGACGTTTAAAAACGATATGTAGAGCCTGCTAAGCGATTCTTTTAAACGATACTCGCATCGCGACGCTTTTCGTCTCCGACTTCCATGTCGAAGATCTGCGCAGTACGAGCGGCGCTTGTCGCTTCGGATGTGCTTCCGGTTTCGGTGTCCGGTTTCAGTAAACCGAATTGAACGTAGACTGGTCTTGCCTCTTTGCGTAGACGTGGAACCAAATAAGCGAATATAAAAGCAATTGACAGGCAGTAAATACCACACCCCATCACAGTTACCTGATAGCCGAAATGATCGGCGACAAACCCTGCCACCATGCCACCAAACGGCGCAGTGCCCATGAATGACATGGCGAACAGCGCCATTACACGCCCGCGTTTGTCTTCTTCCACAATCGATTGCAGAATTGTGCTGCACGCAGCCATCATTAACATCATGGTGGCACCGATGAATGAAATTGCGAAGATCGCAGGCCAGAAGCTCTTTATGAACGAAAAACCGATCATCGACACCGAAAATAAAATGGAGGAAACCACAACCCATCGTCCCAGCCCGACAACAGTTTTTCTCGAAGCCAGAGTCAGAGTGCCTGCAAGTGAACCAGCCGCGGAGGCGGACATGAGGTAACCTAGAGTGTTTGCATCACCGCCGATTTGTTTTACGAACATCGGCATCAAGAGCATATAACCGGATGCACCAAGACCTATTGTGCTCACTAGAAGCAAGATTGCGCGTATCGGACTGGTGCCCCAGGCGTATTTCAATCCGTCTTTCAATTCATCGAACACACCGCGTTTTTCTTTCGCCTTGGGATGGAAGTCCCCTCGGATCATCAAAAGTGCGATGATGACTGCGAAGTAACTCGCTGCGTTTGCCAGGAAACACATGCCTGCGCCCCAGGCTCCGACGATGAAACCTGCAAGAGCAGGACCGATCAGACGAGTGATGTTCATGAGCGACGAATTCATCGCTACAGCGGAGGTCAGTTCTTCTTTAGTCACCAGGTTGATCGCAAATGCAGATCTGGCCGGCATGTCGAAAGAGTTTATCAATCCGGCAAAGACGCCGAGTAGTATCAAATGCGATACCTGTACCTGATGAGTCAACGTAAGATATGTCAGTATGCCTGCCTGGATCATCGCGAGAATCTGCGTGGTAATGATGATCTTATGGCGATTGACCCGATCGGCAAAAACTCCCGCAACCGGCATCACCACCAGCGATGGCAATTGCGACGAAACACCTACGACCGCGAGCAAAAACGGAGATTTGGTCAACTCATACGTGTACCAGGCCAATGCAACTTGCTGCATCCAAGTTCCCACCAATGAAACCAACTGCCCACCAAAATAGAGCGAGTAATTAGTATTGGTGAAAATTGCAAACGGTCCGAGTTTATCCTTTTCCATTTCCCGACTATACATAAACACAGTGACTCCAAGCAACTCCTGCTTTACTAAGGGAACCGTCCAACCGCAAAACGTTCCCGATCACACCAGCATCACAATTGGGGCCCGGTGTTCTGGCTGCGGGCCGGTTTCTCAGATATCCAATTCATAGCAAAACAACTACGCATCGAAACCTTCCGGTTCCGATGCGCAATTTTTGCTAGAAGGTGCAGCCTGTCAAGCCTCAGGCATATCCGCAACCTTGTGAACTGTTTAGCGACAGCGATAATCCACGATCGGTCTTACAGTTTCGTGGTTGGTGATCCAGGCACCGCATTCCTCGCAGTGATTGCGGTGTCCTTTCCAGTTACGCAAGTCGAATTTGTGACCTTCCGTCTTGCACAGTTTCGGCTTTTCGAGCGGCACATCCCAGCTGATAGCTCGTTTGATCGCTCCAACAAGTCTCAAATGCAATGGCAGACGAACGCCTCTAGCGAAGCGATTCCGGAGACCCGGTACTTCAGTGGTTTTCATGTCTAAGTCCTAGTTAAAATGCAGCGCGGTGGACCTTATGACATGTATGTTAGTAGTCAATAGTGACAAAGGTGTGAAACTACATTAAATCCCAAAACAATGGAGTTCCCACACCTACTTCGCCGGAATTTCCGTACCTGTGGTAGTTGTGACCTCGGTTGTCGATTTCTTGTCCAGTGGCGCCTTCGCATCAGTCGTCGGTGCTTCATTTTCAGCAGCAGCCACAGATTCGGCACCGCCAGTGAGCGCTTTTACCTTTGCGGAAATCTTGGCGGCTTCATCATCTCGTTTCAGTGCTTTCAAAACAGAAGCATAGTCCTGCAATGCGCTCACCAATTGCGGTCCCTCAATGAGCTTCTCGTTCTTGGACTGCAGATCGAAGCATTCGTTATATATGGAAGCGGCTAAATCGTATGATTGTGCAGCCCGATTTACGCTAGCCAATTGCAATCGCAGTCGCATCGCCTCAGGCGAGTTGAGTCCCTTTGCGCGCAAGGTCAGCATGTAAGCCTGGTTATAGCAATCCAGAGCGCCTTTATAGTTTGATGCTTTTAGCTGAATACTACCCATACTCGTCAGCGGACGAATGCGATGGGCGGTTCCTGGACCGTTAAACTTTGCGTACGAAATCAGCGCCGAGCTGTACATATCCAGTGCTTCTTTCGGCTTACCATCAGCAGCGTAAATGTCGGCAAGCTTCTCTTTTACTTCTGGAATGACAGAATCGCTTGCGGCGAAGTAGGTCTCTCGAATTGTGAGTGACACCTTCATCGCTGATGCGGCTTGCTGGTAATTCCCTTTATTCATAAACGCCATCGCGGACTTGTAGGCTTTGTCCGCTTCTTGCTTTTGATTATTTACGCCACCATAAGTGGCATTCATCGACGCAAACGTTCGTGCGTTAGCAGAGTTGGCATCGACCTTTTTGGGACCACCGCCCAAGATGCTCATGCCTTCGATTGCCTTGCGGTTTTGATCGTTGCCTGACATTTGAACATTTTGTTGATTTCCCACGCCTCTGCTCGGGTCGTAGGCTTGGGCGGATATCGCGATGAAGGAGAGTGAGGTTGCCGTGAATAAACACAAAATCTTATTGGACATTGTAGTTCTCGCAGTCTGGGGCGGCTTCCACTTCTACTATATACCTCACGAAGCGCGACTATAATTACCTGATGCGATAGGATCTGAGTCACGGCTTTCGTTCAAATCCATGAGCAACGATCAAAATCAAAAAAACGAAACTAATGCGCGTCAACTGGCTGGAAAGTCTGTAGCATTCTTCGGACAGTTTTCATTCTGGCCGTCGTATCACCCCGGAGATCCATCATACGTCGCAAAGACTCATGGTGCCCGCGTTTGCGAGACAGTCGATGACAATCTCGATTATCTAATTCTCGGCGACAAACGTGCCGTGGAGAAAACAGAGGCAAAAAAAATCGCTGAAAAAATGCGCAAAGAGGCCGAACGCGCAGCGAAAAGAGGAATCACGCTGCCATACCCCGAGATCTTAGATGAAAGCGCTTTTCGCGCACTTGTCAGAATTGATCTGAGTGGCAAAACCTTTTGTTTTTTTGGTGGGTTTGACTGCTGTGGCGGCGAGTTAGATACCGCATTGCTTACTAATATGGTTGAGTCCGTTGGAGCGACAGTGCGGACTTCCGTCGATCCCGATCTCAATTATTTGGTCCTTGGAAATCGAAGAGGCGAAGGAAAAATCATCGCGAGCAACTTTGCAAAAAAGCTGATTGCGACTGGTGCGAAAATTCAAATAATTGATGAGACCGGCTTTCTAGAGCTGGTTCGTAAAGACCAACAACTGACTTCAAACGGCGACGATGCGATGAATTTTGCAACTTTCATCAGCGAATTGCACGGTACCGTCGATCAAGGAAAGCTGGGACGTGCGCTGAAGATGCTCAAAGGTGAGTCGTTCAAGCTCTATGTGCACCACAACAGTGATCAAGTTGTCGGAGTAGTGCGCAGCCAAACCGCATCGACCAAGGTGTATGCCAGTTGGCTTACCAAGAGCGGAACATATGGATGTTCTACCGCAGACCTTAGTGATTGTATGGGTTTACAGGGCTCAGTGTGCAAGCATTTACTTGTGCTTATCGTCGGTCTGACTCGCGCAGGGGAGATGGATGCATGCCAGGCGTTTAGCTGGCTCCAACTGGCAAGCAGAAAGGGGCCTCGCGCCGATGACAACCTTGTGGCAACAACCTTCATAGAGTACAAAGGCGCTGAAATTGGCGATATTGATTGGCGACCGACCGAGACTATTCCTGAGGATTTCTACGCTTTCTAAGCGTTGTATGGCACCGCCTCTAGTGGCGCGACTAAAACTCACTCGGGATGCCATCGCCTGAACGACCGAAAAGTTTTTGATTTATCCGGTTGAAGTTGCAGATGAAGGGTGATTACCGGGTACATTCGTTTATGTCAGTGTGCGCTATAAGTCAAAAGTGATGTCGCGGACTCAGAAAAGATGAATACCAACAACAAGAAAAGAACTAATGTCAGCAATCCCTCGAAGAGACTGAACTCGCGTATAAAACCCCGCAAAGTATCTGATGTCAACCGGATCGCCCGTGAAGACAAAAATGAGACCAACGGTTCAAACACGAATGGAAACAACGGGAACCCTGAGTCATTGACAAAGCCTGTAGACACAAATGGCTCAAACCCCGAGAGAACAGTCAAAAAACAGCCATTAAAAAAATCGACCTTCAAGTTGACTGAAGAAGACCTCCTGTTGATTAACGATAATCGAGGTTTAGTCGAGCTACTTCGCTCCAAAAATATCAAACTCAAAGATATCTTCGAAACGCTGCAATACGAAAAAGAATTGGTAGATCTGCAAATTGAATTGGTAAAACTCCAACGTTGGATCCAGGAAACCGGTCAAAGAGTTGCGGTGATAACCGAAGGCCGAGACGCAGCAGGCAAGGGCGGCACCATCAGACGTTTCACTGAGCATATGAATCCTCGCGCACTACGGGTAGTGGCACTACCAAAACCCTCGGAACAAGAGTTGGGGCAATGGTACTTTCAGCGATATTCAAAACAGCTACCCAACAAAGGCGAAATTGTTTTCTTTGACCGAAGCTGGTATAACCGCGCGGTCGTTGAACCAGTGAATGAGTTCTGCACGGAACAACAATACAGACAGTTCATGCAGCAGGTTCCGGAATGGGAACACATGCTCTACGAAGATGGAATTATCATCATCAAGTTTTGGTTTTCGATCTCAAAAGATGAGCAACAACGTCGATTTGATTCGAGAAAAACCAATCCGCTAAAGCAGTGGAAGCTCAGTCCAATCGACAATCGTGCACAATCTTTGTGGGACAAATACACCGAATACAAAGAAGAGATGTTCAGCAAAACTCATACGTCGTTTAGTCCATGGATAATCGTCAAAGCCAATAACAAAAAGTTGGCGAGACTGGAAAGCATCCGCTATGTGCTAAGCCTGTTCGATTACCCCGGAAAAACCAGCAAAGTGAGAGTCCATGCCGATCCAAACCTGGTCGGTCGTTTTCACCGAGGAAGCATAAAACTGGATTAGCAACCGGAGTCGCTGATACCAGCTTTACTTGACTTCAATAATATTTGAAGTTTTATTGTCACCTTGAAAGTGCTCGATTTTATTTTGCAGGGCCGAGTAAGTACTCGAGAATGAAGACCTGTTGCCGGCTTCAGATGTGCATTGACTGTTCGCTTACTGAAGAATGGCTTGCACTGAAACGCATTAGAAACGCCTAGAAATTTACTGTGTCAATTGTGCGGTGACCTGGAATGAGGTGTGACCATCGTGCGACGGCCTGAAGTAGAGCAAAAATATTTCTCGAAACGATCACGGGATGGTCACAAAATACAGTGCCTCTGTGGGAAGGTCCGTCTACAATTGTGATCGTGGGGACGAATCTGGTGGAGATTTGGTTGGTGTCACTTACTAAGGCAAAAACTGACAACTTAAGTTTATTGCTACCGTTGTCCCTTCTTTTGGCAACGGTGATGGCAGGTTGTAAGTCAGAGTCTTCGATTCTACCCATCCATCCGGCTCAGGCATTCAACGGTCCGCAGCAACGATCAACAATTAACCCGAAACTAAATACGGTTTCTCTAGCTGCACAGCCGACTGCGCTGGCGAGGATTCATTCAGCCGCAGCCGAAGTTAGACCGATTGACCTGGCCATTCATGCGACTGCGCAACTACAAGCCAATGCCAACGCCGTGACGCGAGTCTCTCCTCCAATTGCCGGAAAAGTGACTGAGATCCATGCTTGCCTCGGCGATACTGTTAAGAAGGGGCAAGTGCTCGCTTGCATCTCAAGCCAAGAAATCGGCTCGCTTGTCACTGACCTGTTTAAAACAGAAACTGAAATCGATTCACAACTGGCGACGGATTTGATGGAAATCGATTTTGACCTCAAGCAAGAAGATTCAAGCGTAGCGCTTTGCAAGAAGCAATATGAAAGAGCAAAGCTATTGCTTGACGAAAAAATCGGTTCGCAGGCGGCACTCGAAACCGCAGAGACTGAGTACGAAAAACACGGACTTGTTATTGAGGCACTGAAGCAGAAGAAAGTAAAAGCTACCAATATAGCTAATGAGAAAAAGCGGATGGCTCGGGTTTCTCTCCAGCAAAAATTGATGGTACTGGGGATGCCACCAGCCACAATTACAAAAATCGTGAGCCAGCGAAGCATAGTAAATATCGTTCCTATCGTAACTCCGCAAAGTGGAATCGTTCTCGAGAGAAATGTGAATCTCGGCGAACTCGTCGATCCGTCGAAGTCGCTTTTCGTCGTAGACGACATCGACAATCTCTGGCTTGTAGCCGACGTTTTCGAGCATGACATCGAAAAAGTAAAAGCAGGCCAAGACATCGAATTTCAGGTGGACTGTTTTCCCAAAGAGGTGTTCAAAGGCAAACTCGATTTCGTCGCCGGGACGATCAACCCGGACACGCGAACATTAGCTGTGCGAGCAGTGGTTCATAACCCAAATTTTAAATTGAAACCAAAAATGTTCGCACGCATGACCATCTTCTGTGATAAGCACGCCGTCCTGGCGGTGCCGGCTAAATCCGTTCAGGACGCCGGTTCTCACAAAGTGGTCTACATTCCACTCGCCAATGGTGCGTTTGAAGAACGCAAAATAAAAGTTGGTGAAGAGGCAGGCGGTTATGTCGAGATCCTCAAGGGTCTCAAAGCGGGCGACAAAGTAGTCGTCGATGGTTCATTCACATTACGGTCTCAGACTCTGAAGCAAGGCAGGTAACCGTGGTAACCAAGCCACACATCCGGCCTATTCAAACCAACGCCTCATTTATTTAGAGCAAATGGAAACCGGAAATAACAAGAAATCCTTCTTCGCCAGCTTCATCAGCGCGCTGGTTAAGAAACGATATTTTGTCCTTTTCATTCTACTTACCGTACTCGTCGGTGGTTACTTTGCATACCAGAGTCTGCCTCTTGAAGCCTATCCTGACGTTGCAAACATGCAGGTGCGTGTTATCACTCAACTTCCAGGGAAGGCGCCTGAAGAAGTCGAACGTTTGGTGACCATCCCTCTGGAAAAAGAGGTCAATGGTATCCCGCATGCCAAGCCGCCCCGTTCAATTTCAATTTTTGGATTGTCCGTAATTACGATTGTCTTCGATGACGAGGCAGAACCTTACACCGCCAGACAACAGGTTTTGGAACGTATATCACAGGCAGATATTCCTGACTATGTAGAGCCGCACTTGGACCCAAACGCCAGCGCCGTCGGAGAGATTTATCGCTACACGGTTCAAGGCAAGGACTGGTCGTCACGTGATCGCAAGGAAGTGCAGGACTGGCTTTTGAGTCGCCTCTTCAAATCCGTCGATGGCATCGTCGACTCAACGGGATTTGGCGGACCGACGAAAATATATTCTGTAGAAATGGATCCGGGACAACTTCGAGCTTTCGGACTCGATCAAAATGAAGTTTCAACAGCGATTTCTAGAGCCAATGATTCCACCGGTGGTAGTTATATAGTTCACAACGATCAACGTTATATGGTTCGAGGATTGGGCTTGCTAAAGTCCGCCAAAGACATCGAAAACGTGGTCATCACCAATAGCGCTGAAGGCGTGCCGATTCGCGTTTGTGACGTAGCCGACGTCGAGGTATCGAATGCGGTGCGCAAAGGTCAAGTCGGACTCGACGAAGATGATGACGCGGTCGAAGGCATTCTGATGATGCGCCGCGGTGATAACCCGTCGCGCGTAATCGGCAACCTCAAAGAAGTTTGGAACGATGTGCAATCGCAGCTACCGAAAGGAATGAAACTGGTCACTCTGCAAGATCGCACAGCGCTCGTCAACAAAACGATGGGAACGATCGGACACAACGTCGGCGAGGGCATCGTCCTCGTCGTCCTGATTCTGATGTTTTTCCTGCTGCAAATTCGCAGCGCGTTGATTTGCGCCATCGTCATACCCAGCGCTTTGCTCGGTGCAAGCATCGTTTTGAAAACGTGCAACATCCCGGCCAACTTGCTTTCATTGGGGGCAATCGATTTCGGAATCATCGTGGATGGTGCCGTAATTATGATTGAGAACATCAACAGACGTCTGGGTTCGTTGAAAATCGGATCCCCGCAAGAAGTAAAAGACGCGATCTGCGAAGCAGCCGCAGAAGTCGCCAAGCCTGTGCTTTTCTCGACGACCATCATCGCAATGACATTCTTGCCGATTTTGAGTTTTGAACACGTTGAAGGAAGGCTGTTCAAGCCTCTAGCAGTTATGATGAACCTGGTGTTGGTTATCGCAGCCATTACAACCATCACGGTACTGCCGGTGGTGTGTTATTTGGTCTTTAAGAACAAACCACCTAAGCCGAGGGAGAGCCCGGTCGTTGTATGGCTGGAGCACGCTTATGACTTGCTGATTCCTAAACTACAGAAGTTCCGCAAAACTGTAATCGTAAGCTTCCTCGCTCTATCAGTAGCTGCATTCTCGTTGTTTCCACTTCTGGGTTCGGAGTTCATTCCGGAGCTCGAAGAAGGCAACATCTGGTTGACTGTTTACATTTTGCCGCCTAGTGTTACGCTCGAAAAGTCCATCGAAATAGCACGTACTATTAGAACCGTAATGCGGTCGTACCCAGAGACTAAGAGCGCGTTGACACAGATCGGGTCACCTGATGACGGAACCGATCCGAATCCGTATAACATGATTGAAGTTCTAGTCAACTTGCATCCACAAGAAGAGTGGCGCAAACAGTTTAGAACGAAAGAAGAACTAGTTGACGCGATGCAAGTGGAACTCGAAAAAGACGTTCCTGGTATCGTGATGAACTTTTCTCAATGCATCAAGGACAGCATGGAAGAAGCCATGTCCGGTGTAAAAAATGGAGAATACTCAGTCAAAATCTTTGGACCGGATATTAACGAGTTGGAACGACTGAGCGACAAAGTTGCAGACGTCCTGCGCACCGTACCCGGTATCGTAGATGTGGCTCACGACAATCTCACCGGGCAGCCGCAATTGACTATAGAGATCAATCGCGAGCGCGCAGCACGGTATGGTATCACCACATCCGATATTCTCGATATTGTAGAAACATCGATCGGAGGCAAAGCCGTCTCTCGAGTTATCGATGGAGAGCGCCGTTTTGACATAGTTCTACGCGTCAAAGAAAGTTATCGCGGAGACCATACGCATGTGGGAGACCTGCTGGTCACGTCACCAAAGGGCGTTAAAATTCCGCTGCACGATCTGGCTGAAATTAAGCTTGTGGAGGGAGCCAATTCGATTCTTCGCGAGGATAACAAAAGAAGAATCGCTATCTATTCGAACATTCGTGGACGTGATTTAGGCTCCGCGGTTTTAGAAACACAAAAGAAGATCAAAAAAGAAATCGTGCTTCCACAAGGATATTCACTTTCCTACGCGGGCGAATTCACCCGTGCTGAAGCAGCAGGAAAAACACTGATGGTGGCTGTTCCAATCACGCTGATTCTAATTTTCACGTTGCTGTACTTCGCTTTTGATTCAGCCGGTTTTGCGCTGCTGACGATGTCCGCAGTTCCAGTCGCTGCCGTGGTGGCAGTCCTGGTTCTTTTCCTGACAGGCACGCACGTCAGTATATCGAGCGGTGTTGGATTGATCGCACTCTTTGGTTTATCAATCCAAAACGCGGTAATTATAGTCTCAAGAATGCGCGAGATTATGCTTCGCGAATTATGTACAGCACAAGAGGCTATCGCGCGCGCCGCCGTCGGCAAGTTAAACGCCGTTATGATTGCGGCTCTTGTAGCAGCCGTCGGATTGGCTCCAGCAGCTCTTTCCAACGGCATCGGTTCACAAAGTCAAAAGCCGTTTGCAATTGTAATTTCGTGCGGAATACTTCCCGCGACGTTAATCACCTTGCTACTCTTACCGGTACTGGCAAAGTTTTTCATTCGGTCAAAAACAGTTGTCAGCGATCAAGCCAAAGAAAGCCAATTGCCACTCTCAGTAAAAACAGATTAGCCTTGCCGTCTGATCAAGATTTGAGATTCAGCGGGGCAGTAAACGCAAGTTACGAACCGCGGTGAAATTCAACCAGACGTTCATCGGTATCACAGACAGTACCATGGTGCCTGTACTTCGAATCGATAAAACCGATCCCAGGGATAAAAGTTTTGACTTGCTCATCAGGACACGTCCGAAATGAAATCGTGTAGGCTGAGGTTTTATCAGGAACTTTATTGTTGGCAATTTCGCTCGACGCGGGCACAGCGTGAATGTTCTCTACGAACCAGCAGTACATATTATCTGTTCGATCCGCGCCGCCTTCTTGATCCCATCGAGTTCCAACCTCGCTTGGTAGGATCATCTGAAGACTGCTCTCTTCCGGAGCCTCCGGCTTTTTACCAGAAGCAACTAATTTCTTGAGTGACTCCCACGAACTCGTTCTCTGCTCTGCTGGTAATTCATACTCATAGAGTCGCACGTTATTGAAAATCATTCGGATAGCGTAAGTCGAAGGTTCGGCGCCAGATAAGTCGCAACACTCCACCAGGGCAACTGCAACGTTCTCACCGCTAATCGCATCAAGCACAGTCACTCGCTTTTTTGCAGAAACAGTCTTGATTTCACCGCTCTCCAACTGCTCTCGACTGCTTGTGTGGCGAGAACCACAAACGCAACAGTTAACAGCGACCGCTTAGAAAATTGGTGTAATGGAAAATTTCCGATTGGCATTCGCATTATTGTGGTCCTGGCTCGATATACGATCGACTATGGCGATTTGAATCCCCATACTCACTATAACGGCTACCTTGGACGAATTAGGAGCAAACTTGAGATCCTTACCTGCGTTTTACGAGCCGCTTATGTCTGTCACCAGGGTGTCATATCACTGCCCCTACCAGCTGACCGCCATGGGAAAATCGCTTTTATGTTTGGCAGATGTCGATTAAGATCGTAGGAGAATTGGTGTAAAGAGTAGAACGAATCAGAAACTGAAAAACGTGCCCTCCGATCCTTGAACCTCAGCACCACGAGTAGTGCACAGGTAATTACCTTGTTCCACGATTAGCTTGTGTGACGATCCATAGTTCACTGCATTATACATACAGTCCGCACGACACCAAGGAAATTCGTCGGAAGATGTTAGTCCAATGAGAAACAATGAAAATGAATCAAACGATCATGGTATTTCGGCGGTTTTAAACAAAACGCCCGAGGCGTATCACGGGTGGCTGAAGAGCTTGCCGGAAGTTCATTATCGTCAGGAATTTTTTGACCGAATTATTCAAAAAGGCTTGCATGATGCGGTAGTAATGACGGTGCGCCAATCTGATGCTTACTTTCGCCCAGTTTTTACTGGTGATGATGACGCTTATTTTTCGGATCAGAAAGGAGACAAGCAGTATTTGCATCGCCGAGCTGAGTGGACGGAGAGCAACCAGATTCGCGCTCTTTTTCTGGAACAATCGCCACACACCTTTGAAATCCTCTTGGATGCTTGCAAATCAGCTAATGCGCGAATGAGGTTAGTTGGCGCAAAACACTTGCGAGAGTTTGGAAATTGGCAATGCGAAGATCTACGTTCCAGGGTGATTGAAGTCCTCAGAGTTCTGCATGTTGACCAAGAACTGTTCGTTCGTATCGAAGCAGGTTACATGCTATGGGAACTAGCCCCCGAGCTAGTGTGTGATGATCGTAAACTAGTCGAAGATTGCTTGAACCACTTGCTCGAGAGTGAACCCGATTTTTCGGCGCCAGACAAACCCGGTTGCTGCGTCGTAAAATTTGCACTTTGGCACCATCGCGACAAAACAATCGATCAGCTATTGCCACCACGCATTCCTAAAGTACAAACCGAACGGGCTACCGCAGTTGAGAGTTTGAAACGGTTCTACCTAGCGAACAACAAGAATATTCCGACAAAGATAATCTGGGTCACCAACCCACTGGAAGCCCTTCTTTGTGTGGGCAGTAAGTATGCACTCGATGCAGACGCCCCGAGGGAAGCAAAACAAATATGGCGCAATTTGTTAAACGCGGAAACACCCAGTCACGCATCTCTACAGCAACGCCTAGTTGCCTCCCTGCTGTTTGAACTTCGTCTTTTAAGTGCAACAAGCATCCTTCCAACAAACGATAGCGACGCACATTCAGTAATTGGAACAACGCTAGACATCGAATTACGCTCGTATGGGACAGATTCCACAAAAGCACTCCACCACGATGTCTCCGGGTCTCAGGAGAGCCATCAACCGGTGCTTGTTGAGAGGATTCAACATCTGTTCTCGCCACACATCGAGTTGCCTGAAGGTTGTGTCAGAAAATGCATTGAATACCTCCAGCAGACTTTCACTGGATGGGAGGTGGTGAATAAGTCCATTCAAGGAACTTCTGTCCCTGGGTCAAACTTCTTGGATGTTTAAGGTCACTAGATGTAACGCTCCCAAGAGGATGCGAAGAGCTTAGTACTATTACAGAAGAATGTTTTTGGTGCTTTCCATTTGACGATTTGTGCATCGCCCTTGAAAATCCCACAAAACTCCACTTTGATGACAATCTTCGACCGCATTCGGAAACCGGACCCGCGGTGTGTTTTGGAAACTGGCAGATTTTGCTTGGCATGGACTTGTGGTCCCCGAGAATATAATCACGGCGCCTCATCTGATTACAATCGAGCGAATTATTCAAGAAAAAAATGTCGAGTTAAAACGAGCGCTGCTAGAGATTTACGGGACTGCGCGTTTCCTCCTAGAATCCGAAGCTACTCTAGTTAACGAGGATGAATGCGGAATTTTATACAGCGTATCAACCGGCGATGACGAAGAGCCACTGAATATGGTGAAGGTTGTAGACGCGACACACACGAGAAAAGAATATCTCTTACGAGTTCCTCCAGAATTAGAAACAGCAAGGGAAGCTGTCGCATGGACCTTTGGCTTATCTGGTGAGGACTACAATCCAACTATCCAGACTTGAAGGTAAGGCTCCCTGAGTCAACAAGGACTTGAAATCCAAGCAGTCTTGCTATGATAGGCTGAACCGACCAAAATTGAATGAGCGATGAGGATTTGTCATGACGGAAGTTGGAACGGATCATCCGGTTGAGTTCAAAGACAGAAAAACAGGGCTCATTGGATTCGGTGTTCTGCTCATTATTTTGGGCAGCTTATCGGCATTGGCAGTACCGTTGCTGTTGCTTGCCTCCTTGACGGTCAAGTCGATGGCGAACGTGCCGCAAATGTCGATGAGAATGATGTTGCCAGGCATGGCCATGTATTCAGCTATCGCGGCAATTTTCATAACCCTCGGCATCGGTTCCATAAAATGTCGACGCTGGGCCCGCGCTTTAATTCTCGTGCTTTCATCATTCTGGTTGGTTACTGGAATCCAAACGGCGCTCATGATGGCTTTCTTAATGCCGAAACTCGGGATGCCGCACATGCCGGAAGGGATTCGCACGTTCACTCTCGTTTTCACCGTCTGTCTATGTTCACTTTTTGGAGTGATACTGCCCTCCTCACTCGTGCTTTTTTATCGAAGCAAACATGTCAAAGCGACCTGCGAGGCAAATGATCCTGTTGTGCGCTGGACAGACCGCCGACCATTGCCCATACTGGCACTCACTTTCATGCTCGTATCCAGTGCAGTGATTGGATTGTTTGCACTCGCCTCCCCGAGCATCATTCCATTTTTTGGAATTTATCTCAACGGAGTTCCGGCGACAGCGATTCGGCTTTTGATGGCGGTTGTCTATGGTTATTGTGCTTACTCTTGCTACAACCTCGAAAAACGAGGATGGTGGCTGGCACTTGGCTGTTACTCTCTATCGAGTATTTCCACAATATTGACGACACTGTTAGTTGGATTGACACCCATGTACGAGGCAATGGATCTGACGTCCGCACAGTTTGAGCAGATGAGAAACTCGGGAGTGACGAAAGGAAACTGGACTTGGATTTCGACGCTCGTGAATTTTATTCTGGTCGGTGGGTTTATGATTTATACCAAACGATTTTTCAAAAAAACGGACACTGAGGACTAGTCTTCGAGGTCTTCATCAGTATCTTCCGGAAAAAACGGATTGAAGTCTGACGCCTTGAGGTCTTCGAGAAAGGCTGCAAAGTCTGCATTCTCCTTTTCGAGTTTCTCTTGCGTTGCCTTCGCGCCTTGCGAATCAGTTAGCATGAGAGTGGCACGATTCAAAATATTTTCCCCTACCAGTACCGGTGCACCAACGGCGGTTGCAAGAGCGATCGCATCAGAAGGCCGAGCGTCCAAGGACAGGCTCGATTCATGTCCGATTCCAGTTTCTTTGACTAAAACAATCATAGCTTTATACACCTGACCGTCCATCTCATCGATCTTTACTTCCTTCAATTTATATCCAATTCGTTTGATTAAAGACAAAAGTAAGTCATGCGTCAACGGACGCGGTGAGCTGATTTTGTTGACGGCCAAACCGATTGCTCGAGCTTCAAGTGGACCAACCCAGATCGGTAGAGTACGTTTGTTTTCTGCATCACTTAACAAGATAATTGGCTCGCCGCTAATCTTATCGAGACCAATTGCACCAACATGCATTTCAATCATTTTCATTTACCAATGTCGGTTGAGGGTCGCCCTAAAGCCGCCTGTATAGTCGCAGACGGCTTTGCCAGCCGCTAACATTTCGGCTCATAATTTGATAGTAACAACCAATGAGTGCTCGTGCCATGAGCACAGATTTTCTTTATATTTTCGCAGACAGGTGCGGGTTATTCGCTTTCGCAGAACCCAATTCTGATCGTTTTATGAACTCTTGGCAACCGCCGGTTTGCCGCCTCTATACTGGTTTAATCAAGTTTACCAAGGTGTGAAAAATGAAAAGAGCACAGTACCGACAGGGAGACGTTTTGTTGATTCCAGTGGACTTCGTACCGCCAGAAGCGGTTCAAGAAGACACACCCGAGGGTCGAGTAGTTTTGGCCTACGGCGAGGTCACTGGACATGCGCATGCGATTGATGTGTTACTCGCGAAGACGTTTCACAATGGAGAGCATCGCTATCTCGTCGTAACAGACGGCGCGATTTTGAGACACGAGGAGCACAGTCCCCTGTGCCTGGCACCCGGAGCGTACAGAGTTCAGCTGCAGCGTGAGTACGAGCCTGCGGGGATACGACGCGTAATCGACTAGGTCACAACAATGAAAAAACAAACCGACACCAAGATCTTTTCACAGATCGATGAGTTGCTTGCGCGTTGGCGCAAGGAAATTACCGAGCCAATGAATGATAGACCAGAATTAGTAGAAGAAGGCATCAAAACTTTTTACAAGAAGGCGGGAAAAACAACTCCGCTTATTCTCTGGTGCGACAGTCCTCTGCAAACAATGTTGATACCGACATTGGTATCAAACGTTTTGCTCTCAGACACGTACAAAACCTTCCTTGAAAATATGTCCCGCGTGAAACCGGCTGACCGTGCCGAGATGTTCAAGTCAGAATGGACCAAGGTAGAAAGACTAAGAGTACTTCCGGTCCTCAACAAAATTTGGGATTTTCAATATAAAAGCGAAAGTGCGACCACACAACAAAAAGTACTCGATCGATTGGCTGAGCATTTTTACTTGATCTACACCGATGGCCGACTGACCCCAGAAACCATTCTTCCTAAGAATTGCAAAAAATGGAGATCCGGTCTATATCCGGGTCCGGTACACTTCGAGATGTGGCGCCGATTTGCAAGATTGGCTGCGAAACTTGAGCGTAAGACAACTTCAGAATTCAGTTTCAGCACGACCGCAGCTCAAGGAATTTTTGTCGGCGTCCTTGATCACAGAGCGATTACAAAGCACATTCCTATTGTCAATGATTTTCTGAGTCCCAGTGAAAAGCAAAAAGCATTATTGAAGCGCGTACAACACATCCGCTCGAAATGCGCGGAACTGGAGCGAATGTCTGCCACACGTGCGGCTTTGCTTACAGAAGCTGCAACTGGATTCCAACGCCCAGCATTCACTCCTGAAATCGATAGCAAAGCCGTTCTTGAGAAGAATTGGCAAGGGATCATGTGGAAGAATTTCGAGGACGTCAAAAAAGACCAAGAGCAACGTCAAAAGGATCCTCGCGCTAATGGGATGATTCTATGGAGCGTCAGTGCATCGTGGCTTCCGTTAGCGCTATGCTGCCGCCTGCTGGATGGAGGCTTTCTAGGCGACTTGGAAGAGGAAATCGACGCCTGGGCATTCATGTTTCGCGGTGCCGCCGGATACTACATGGGCGATCAAGTCTGTTTCGTTTGCCGCCATCCGAAGACACTTGTGACTAATGATTCCGGTCAACCACACAGTTCCTTCGGTGCGGCCGCTACCTGGTCAGATGGTTTCGACATTCACTGTTGGCGCGGTATAAGTGTGGATCCAGATTTGATAAAACGAGTGCACGAGATTCGACTTCATGAAATTCTCGCAGAAAAAAATATCGAGACACGCCGAATTCTTCTGGACATGTTCGGGCAAGATCGTTTCATTCAGAACTCTGGTGCGACAGTCATCAACAAGGACAAGTGTGGAACGCTGTATCAATATGATTTCGAAGCTGATGAGCCACTACTGATGGTGAAAGTTCGAAACTCAACGCGCGAAATCGACGGATCGTACAAAGACTACTTTCTGCGGGTTCCGCCCAACATGACGACAGCCAAAGAAGCGGTTGCATGGACGTTTGGTCTCAGTGAGAGTGAATACCAACCTGAATTTGAAAGCTAGGCGAGCATTCCAACTGAGCAATAGATTTCACCATGCGAAACCATCCTCGGATGTGGACCGTGGTGAAGTGATACAACACGCCTGTTCGCCTTTAATGAATGGCGCACCAGTGAACGTAAACCGAATCATTTTCCGCAGAACGCTTAATTTCAAGCAATCCATCGTAAGTCTTTTTCAAGGACTTACCGATGCGTGTGGCAAGCCACTCGGTTGTTGTTTTTAGTTCAATCTTGTCGCCTTGATCAGTCAAATCAAACATCCTTGAAGTAGGATTGTCCAGCCAGCATTCATGCGCAACGCGATCGAGCACCCGGAGCATCTCCGCTCGAATTTTCGCAAGTTCTGGTCCTTCGATGACAACTCTACCGTTACAAATTTCCTTTTCTACGCGATAACATCCAGGACACAGAATTTCTTCGGTATCAACTATCATGGAATGTTTCAAACTCAGGTCTTCGCTGTACCAATGCTTATCATGGTAACAGGCACCGCAACTCGTACACACAAGATTTCCCGGCAGCGCCTGCCGCTCTCTTGTGGAATGCGAGTCCAGACGTTGTCTGGACGTTGGATAATTTGACTTTGTATTGTTGAACTTGTTATTCATATCTTCACCGTCAATCACCAGCGGTCGAATGGAACTCCTCACCCTGTTTACTCAAAATCATTTTCAGTCCGTATGGCGAATCAGACATCGTCACTAGGACTGATTTTTTGATGAGTCGAACATCAATCTTTCTGTCAATGCCAAGCTCCCACGACGCGTGCCAGAATTCATTCAGAGACCGGGAGAAATCACGTTGAAAATCATAGTTGCTCTAGAAGAAAATACATTTGCCAACGCATTTATAGAAATACTAAATCAATTCATGTGGACGGAGTTTTCCACAATCCGAGTTGTTAACGTCATTACTCCTGCCACAAAGACAATGACGTGGCCGGGTGAGTTCTGCAGAAAGGAAGCGGACGAGCTTGTTGCATCTTTCGCGAAGACCCTGCGCACAAAATTCGCAGGTGTAACCACAGAAGAGGTTGTCCTTGAAGGTCATGCGGCCGAAGCCATAATTGATTGTGCGATCGATTGGCAATCCGATCTAATTATTCTTGGTTCTCACGGAAAGCGCGGGGTGAGCAGATTTTTGATCGGAAGTACAGCAAGTTCCGTCGCATCACACGCACCTTGTTCCGTTTTAGTTGTTCGCCCGGAAGATCTGAAGATCAATCGAATTTCTAAAGTCGATCCGATCCCTTCGACGCCATAAGCGAACTGAATAGCCTATTTTGCGTATGATTCCAGGTATCCGCAATTAACGCACCGATAGGTCGAAACCACGCGCATACCGGATTCTCGCAAGTCCAACCATTCGACTACTTTCATCCCAAGAACACGAATCTCCGCCTCTTTAGGAGCACCCGGATACCAGCGAGTTACAAGGAGAGTGGGGTGGGCATATTCCGGCATGAATCCTTCTTCCATCGAGCCCTGACACTTCGCGCATTTTAGATCTGACATCGCAGTTACCTCGACTGTTTAAAGCATCATATTTGAATTTTAAATATTGAAATCAAATGTTCGTATACAGCCATTGTAGTATTGGATGGCAGACGCTACCCGCAATCCCACAGACTTCTTCAGGATTGAAAAATCACTTTATTCCGGGTTGACGTTCAACCTTACGCAGGTGCGGTAGCTGATGAGTTTGAGATCGCTGCTCTCCTGTGGAACATTCCACGAATGACTAAAATTACTAGCGGTAAGACCCCCGCAACAACGAAAACAAGATCGCCAGCCACTCTCAACCAGGTAAACAATTGGAAAAGATGCGAGTGGATAAACTCCGGGCTTCGAGCAAACCAAAAACCGTATTGATAACTAGCGATCATTTGAATCACACCTGCTGGAAAAATATTGAGCAAGAGCATCATCATCAAACCTGCGTTCAATCCCCAAAACGATGTAGCTGCCAATTTGTTGCTCCATGCGTCCACAGTCATCAAATAGCGCGTGCAAAACAGAATCGCGGCAACGGCGAGCATGCCGTAGACGCCCATAAGAGCGGCATGTCCATGGTTGGAAGTCAAATACGTTGCATGTTCGTAATAGCTAACAATCGGCGTATTCACCAAGAAACCAAAGACACCCGCTCCAAGAAAATTCCAGAACCCGACCGCGATCAAAAACATCATCGCCCAGTAATGCGAGAAATTCTTGATTGACCCCTCAACCTTTGCCAGTTCAACAAACTTCCACGCCTCCATGGTCAGCAAAGTCAGTGGAACGACTTCCCATGCGGATATCATCGAACCAAGAGCCATGTTGATCGCGGGCTGTGCAGTCCAGTAATAGTGGTGACCGATACCGATGATGCCACTACCAAGATACAAAATAATGTCCACGTAAATAACTGACAACGCAGACTTTTCAGAAACCATTCCGAGACTGCAAAAGAAGTACGCGACGATTATCGTCGTGTATAGTTCGAAAATTCCTTCGACCCAGAGATGAACCACCCACCATCTCCAAAAATCGGCTACTGCAAAATTGGTACCAGGGTGATACATCATCCCGAAAGAAAAGAACAACGGAATCGCTAGCACTCCGTAAAGCAGCATGTAAGGCAGACTTCCGTGATCTTTTCCCGCAAGGAGGGGCCGAATGCTTCGAAACACAATAAATGCCCACAGCACCATGCCAATGGTAAGAAGCGCTTGCCAGAAACGGCCCAGTTCAAGGTACTCCCAGCCCTGGTGGCCGAACCAAAACCACAATTCACCAAGCATATTCTTGATGCCAAGCCATTCACCGCATATGCTACCAACGGCGACTATTAAAATCGCGACAAACAGAATCTTGACTAACCAGTGTTGACCTTTAGGCTCGTGCTTCGACAGCATAGGAGCCATAAACATGCCTGCCGCGAGCCACGCTGTCGCGATCCAAAAAATCGAGAGTTGAATGTGCCAACTGCGCGTAATGCTGTATGGAAAAATGTCGCGTATATCGAAGCCGTAGAATCCTTGTTCAACAATGTAGTGAGCTGTCACGACACCGAAAATTGTTTGAAACAGAAATAATAAAGTGACTACCACAAAATACGGATACAAGGAGGTTTGAGAGCGATAAGGAACGTACGATTTGACATTGTCGACGATTCCTTTTCCGTCAGGCATCCATCCCAATCCCGGAAACGCGCTCAGGAGAAATTGGGTAAATCCAATTCCACCCACCAGCATCACTAAACTCATCGCACTCCAGAAAAAGATTTGCCAATTCGGACCATTGCCTACAGAAGTGTCGGGAGGCCAATTATTTGTGTATGTATAGTCTTTATCTGGGCGATTTGTTGAGCAGACCCATGCACCCCAAGCGAAAAATCGTGTTAGTTGAAGTCGCTCAGTAGCGTTATTGATATAGTTGGTCGGAAGAGGCAACTTTCGTCCGACACCGAATTCGGTATCATAGTAAGAAACAAGCTTCTTATAAGCTTCGTGTTGATTCTCAGTGAAAGTCAGCTTTTTTGTTTCAGGGTCATAGCGATTGGCTTTTAATTCGGTTTGCAAAACCTGATCCAGCTCACCTTTCTCACCGATGCCAAGTTGCTTGTACTCTTTGTCAAACCTACTCTGTGCCATGTGCTCCAGCGAAATTTCGCCGAGTCTGTGAAGATAGTCCGCGGAAAAGTCTGGACCGTTGTATGCGCCATGCCCGAAGAAGGAGCCGACATCCATTAATCCATACTTCTGAAAAACGGCTTGACCGGCAAGAATATCGCTGCCGGAGAATAACTTGTTGCCGGATTGGTCTACGACAAACTCGGGAATCGGAGGTGCCTGATTCGACGTCTCGTGCCCCATGAAAATGAGTGTAGAGAAGCCTGCAATCAATACGAACAAAACCGACAACTTCCACTTCCAAGACATTCTAGGACCTCAGTATGGCGGGAAGCTGCTATCTTAACAGGATATTCCCGCCAAATACTGAGGCAGAGGCAAGTATTTTGCGATTCCGGGAAGTGGAATCAATCAGTTTAAATACAAATCGATTGAATCAAATAGTTTCAATAATCATAGGCGTCGCGACTATATTCGATGCTAAACCAAGTGAGACTGAAACCAATCAATAGCCAACTTTACTGTCTCCTCGACATAGCCAGGTTCATCATATTGTCGAATGGAACCAGCCCGCAAAGACATTTGCTTTTGAGACGAGACAAGTGAAAATGCTTTTTCATTAGCCAGTCGCAAATCATTATCATCAGAGGGTACGATGCTCAGGATAGGGCAATCCAGCTCGCGCAGAGTGCTGAGAGCCTGATCGAACCGTCCATCACAGCAAACAATAGTGCTAATCCACTTGTAGCGTCGTATCGTAGCTAACGTAGCACTTGAGGTTAACTCGCCGGTGGCATACAAACCAATTTTGAGCCCTTCAATCGGCTTTTGCACAATCAACCAATCAACGACACCTACGATGCGGTCCGCAAGCAATTCTGCGTCTAAACCGGTAGCACCACTTTCGGTATCAACCGCTTGCTCCTTTTCGCTTAGCAGTTCAACCACGAGGCATGCGACACCCTGATCGATTAAGGCTCGGGATAAATAGGAGGTCAATGAGTTTTTCCTACCATGCTCATTAAGCACCGGAATAACGACAAGACCAATTGCTGATGGCGGAACTGCAATATCCGCTCGCAGCCGTGCTTGTCCATCAATCTCCACCCAAGCGGGATGAAGCTTCACAAACGAATTCAGTTCTGTTTTTGTCATGATTGTACATTCCTAACTTACTAGCTTACAGTAATGATATTTCGCGGTTGTATAGTTTCCATCAACCGAATGAATGATCATCAAGATTGCCACATATCATTCCAAAGGGTTGTTGTGCGTATACCTGTTGGTGTGCCATTCTTTCGGTCCGGCGAATGACGTACGAGAGCGTTGATATATCAAAAATGCGAACCGAAATGAAATCCTTGTCCCAGCCGAACACCAAGATTTCTTACAGTGTTAAAATCGCATTCCGTTTCAATGCCTTCCGCAATCATCGAAATTGGCAAATGGGAAAGTGTACTCAACAGCCCTTCCAGACAATTTCGGTTATCAGAGTTTTCACTGATATTTCGAATGATGGATTCGTCTATCTTTATGAATTCCGGCTTCAGCATCACAATAGATTCAAGCGATGAGTTGCCGAAGCCGACGTCATCGAGCGCAATTTTTATGCCAGCCTTTTTCAGCTCGGTGATAGGCTCCACCAGACTCCTTGCGTCCGCCATGATTCGCTTCACACTCAAGTCAATGCAGATTTCTCGTTCGCCTTTCAACTCTACAATTTGATCGACAATTTTTGAAATCGGTACCTCCAAAAGTGTTGCAGGATGCAGGTTAATAAAACCAATTTTCGAATCATCTATTTTTGAAAGACGAGCGAGTGACAGTCTCAGGCAATGCAAATCCAAAATTGCCAAAGCGCTGTTTTCACGCGCAATCCGAAAAAATTCGTTGGGCATTTCCAGATCGCCGGAAGCGCCGCGCGTGAGACATTCATATCCGGTAATTTCATTCGAATGCAAGTCAACAACCGACTGGCAAACCGTTATGTAAGATCCAAGGTCAAAGATCGACTCAAGGACTTTCGCACTTCCGGTAGTCACATTACCTTCAGCATAAACACAATTTTTACCGCTCAATTTGCACTGTTTGAGCACTACTTTTGTAAGTTCCAGTACTTCTTCAATAGAGCAGATATCCGCAGGTAGTGCGGCTAATCCGAAGCTTGCAGTCTGCTGAATGTCTCCTTCACTTGTCGACAGTATGCTGTCTGCTAAAGCAGCTCTGACCCGCTCCGCGATAGACACTCCTTGATGAAGAGTTGTCTCAGGTAATAGAAGCAAAAATTCGTCACCACCAATTCTCCCTACCCAATCTATTGTTCTCACGGTAGTTTTCAGAATGTGAGAAACATGCCTGAGAACTTGATCGCCAACAAGATGTCCGAAGCGATCGTTAACAGCTTTGAAATTATCAAGGTCCACTATTGCAGCAATCAACGACGATTGTTTTCGTTTTGTATTTTGAAGTTCACGCGTCAGAACACATTCCATTCCTCGACGATTTAAGAGCTCTGTCAGATAGTCATGTTGTGTTATGTTCTCTAACTTTTCTTTTTCTCGTCGCAAGTCGCTGCATTTGTCTTCAATCATGCTGCGCGAGCAATACTCTTCCGTCACATCACGAATGATTAGTCCATAGAAGTACAGACCGTCGACCAGCATTCGTGTCCATTCGACCATGGAGATAAACTCGCCACCGTTGTTCAGCCGCGACGCTCGCAATGTAGCAACTCCTTGATCCGATTCATCCTTTGCGATCAGAGAGCTTATGGAGTTGTGCTCAAGAGCCGGAAACAACTGATCGGCATTTAGCAATCGTTTATAAATATCTGCACAGTTAAATAGTTCGTCAGCCTTAGGATTGGCGATCAATATGGTGAAATTTTCATCAGCGACTATCATCGCGTCTGGCGCCGAATCGAACATTGATCCGCTTAGTCTAGCTGTCCAACCGGTATTTGCGACGTCAAAATACTCTCTTGGTCTAGTGAGGTTCATTGTGTTTCCTAGCTCTCTCTCTGATGTAGTTTCGCGAGTCCGTTTATCGAAATCACGAACTTATCATCTAATTCTGCTGTTCGAAGTATCGCAAAACCGCCATGGAAAAGCATCGTCCTAGCGGAGGATGAATCACCGCGATCTCCGATATTGACGGCTTGTTGCTACAGAGCAGAATTTTAAGTTTTATGCGAGGGCAACCAGTGCCACCACTCTCGATATCATTAACACCGCTCAAACTCGTCTGAAATTCTTTGTCGAAATCATCTGAGCAAAAAGCAATCAAACCAGGAGCTGGTTAGCTCGCATAACCTCTCGGTCACATGTTCAAGCGGCTCAGCAAAATCAATTACATCAACTTGAGATTCAGAGGACAGTTTTTGACTAATCTCCAGAGCAAACTCCACCTGCGCGATTTCGTCAGCCGGCAGCAGAAACAAAGTAGGCACGCGGATGGGAGTTAACGTTGACTCGGTTAGAGGTGCAATGGAACCAGACACAACCATTGCACGAACATCATCTTTAAGTTCAACGCCGGCGCTGAAAGATGCCTCGGCGGTTCCACCTTCAGTGAAGAATCCGAGATTTAGGTTTTTCAGTTCATTGTTTTTTTTGATCCAAACAGCAGCTTGCACCAGGCGACGAGACAGAAACCCCGTGTCGAATCCGAACATTTTAATGGTACCGCACTCATCTGCTTGCTCTTCTGGGGTGAGGTGATCGATGAGCAAGCTTGCGTGCCCACGCCGGTTGACATGTTTCGCCACGACGGTACAAAGCCCCGATTCTCGGCTGCTTCCACCGCATCCTACGAACAGAATTATCGAGCGAGCGCCCTCCGGAACAGTCAACACGCAGCGAAGATCCTCGCCATCAAAGTTTAAAAGCAAATATTGCTTTCTTGCTTGCAGAGTCTTTAATTGCCCGTTCATCACCCAGTCTCCAAAGCGCACATCCTTCCGATGCTGATCAATTCCGCATACAATCGCAGAGATTGATTTAGCCCGGTCGATCTCTTATCTCCAAATATCAGTTTCATCTCTGAGCAACAAAGCATCGAGCCCAAACAACACGCATAAAAACCCAGCTGTAAGCAGTGTTATGGCTACAATGAAATTTAGAACCGCTTCAGAGTCGTTAACAGCGACTTGATATTGGTACCAGGAAACAGCCAGGAAAACCAGTCCCAATACGGTTTGGGAGATGTATAGAATTCGTTTTATCTCGGAATATGTGACAAACATAATTGCGCCTTTTGAGTCTTGCCAACCATTGCATCAAGATTCACTCTGGATGACTTTAGATCCTTCCATCCATCTTCCGCATCATCCTTTCGGCTGAAATTGACCAAGGTAACTAAGTCGTTACAGAGGTTACGATCGCCTAGATTTCGCCGAAGCCGTTGAAGTTTCTCTCGTCTTCGAGGACTTCGATTTTTCTCTAACAACTTCTACTGAGCAAGGTGCATGTCGCGCGACGGCCTGAGATACGCTGCCCAACAAATTATGCGGACAGCCGCGGTGACCATGAGCACCAATGATAATTCGATCTGCGCTCCAGTCAGCGGCGGCCTCGATTATTTCGTTTTTCGGGTAACCAGATCTGATCTCATAGTGAACAGTAGCACCGGCAATGGTGCCAAGGATCTGCTCACGAACGGACCGACATAACTCTTCTGCAGACTTTTTACGCTTGGCATTCGCCGATTCGATCACGTCGCTGAATCGGTCACTGAGACCATCCAGCGGTTCCAACACACTTAGTACCTTAAACTCGGTATCGATTGGCCAATCTCTCGTTTTCACAGTCTCAACTAGTTCTTCAGAGTATGGCGAATCGTCTATAGCTACAATAACCTTCATGTCAATTTCTCCAAGATGAATAGTTCTACAACCCACACTACGGCTTTGCCAAAGTTCCTGCGGTGGCACGATTTTTGGCTTGGGCACTCACGACGTCGGGATCTACAAGTGGATGACCTTTAATGATCTCAACCGAGCACTTCGCATGTGAAGCAACTGCCTCGGCAACACTGCCAAGAAAAAATTTCGTCAATCCTGATTTCCCATGCGAGCCCAGGACAATGAGATCGGCATTCCAGGCGTTGGCAATGTCGACGATTGTGTTCCAAGCGTAACCTTTCAAGACCTCACCAATAACGTCGTGTCCTGCTAACTGTGCTTTCGCATCGTTGGCGATTTTTTCAATGTACTGCTTCCGATCGGCGAAGAGTGTTCGTTCTGCGTCGATCATCGAGATGGGCATATAGGCGGCTTCCCAGCCCACACACATGGTGGCCAGCGGTTCAAAAACACTAATAATTTTGAATTGCGATTTTTCAGGCCATTTGCGATTCAAAACTGACTGTAATGCGAGGTCCGAACATTCGGACTGATCGAGGGCTACTATAACCTTCATAATGCTACTTCCTTCGCTGTTGAACGGACTCAGACGATACGATTATTTCAGCGGACTCGGCGAGTCGCATCGTCCTTTCGGCCATCAGCAGGGATGAAAGTGTGACAATTTGCTTTCCATTCGTTCAACGTTACCGGGCGCGCCAACAAACGTTCCATCTAGGCAAAAGTTCGCCGCCCAGGATAACTGCAATCAGATAATTTATCGTTAGTTGCGAGCTTGGGGCGATGGTAACGTAGGTTTCGGGATAGTAAGGAGAAATGATTTTATGTCGAAAATCTGCTCATCCCCGAGCTTCCGAGCCTGCTTTTTCATAACCGCCGAACGTACAGCACCGGAAAGAATTTTCTCCAGCTTCTTATCGCTCAGTCTCGCTCCGATACCAGCCAGATCAGGACCAAAGCGATCGCGAGAACCATCTAGAGAATGACAGGCTCCACAGTGCAGGCTCGAAAACAATTCTCTTCCACTTTTAGAAGCTTCGTTTTCTGGCTGCGGTTTCCAATCGGCGGATTTAGTGCCGTCGTCAGTGTCTTTCTCGACCTCGTGATGCGTGATAGAGAAACCGCTTGCAGGTTCATCCAGAGTTAACAGAAAATCACACAACCGTTCTGCTTCTTTCAACTTCTGGACTCGGTGTGGCATCACTGTTGCACCACTGAACATCTCAGGAAATTCCGCGGATTGTTTTTCTGGCTCGAGTACGCGAGCCGTCAGCCACTCCCTCCCCCGGTGGGCGCCAATACCATCGAGAGCTGGACCGACTTCACCGCCCTGACCTTTGATCGAGTGACATTGCGCACAGTTGAATCGAGCATATAATGATTTACCGATTTCACTTCGGCCGTCTTTTGTACGAGGTTTGTAGCCGGTAGGCTGGAGTACAAAATGACTAACGGTTGGTTTGTCCTGATTTGAGTTCGTGCCGCTGCTCAACGGTACAACAGCTCGCGGTAGTTCTTTGGAACCCCCAGGCGGAGCTACAATGACAAAAACCAAACCTAGAAAAAATATGAATCTCAAGAATGTCGGCATATCGATAATTTATCACACTCAAGTGATTGAATCAGTTGACTGTCCGAAATCCTCTTAGTTAGCCCGTTTTCACGAGTTCGAATATCGTTCGGTCTTCAGCAGGACCGCTATCATCCACTCTGTATACCTCAAACGGACGATGCGAAACGCTCAAGACTTGGCCAGAATTGATTTATTCGGAGTTGAGGATTGTCCCGTGACTGAAAACAACCAGAAGAATCGACCAACCATCGATCCAACCTTTAGTGCCAACACATTCAGATTCTTCTTTTTAGGCTGGTTGTTGCTTAGTGCAATGTTGTTCTTTTTCGATCAGTCCGTAGAGCAACCTCTGCCATACAGCGAGTTCCTCGATCAACTAAAGGCTGGCAACGTCAAACAAGTGGTCGTTAAAGGGAACGAAATCCACGGTTCGTTAAAGCACCCATTGCAGAAAAATGATGTATTCAAAACTTCAGCTTTTAAGAGTGTTATCGTTCCCAGTGATTTAACACAACTATTGGTTCTTCAAAAAGACGTGAAGTTCGAAGCCCGAGAACCAGCCAACTTTCTATCAGTAATTAGCTCAATTCTCATGCCGCTAATAATCATCTGGATCTTGGTGAAGGCAACCAGCAAGGATGGCGGCGGACCGGTTGGTGGAATGCTGTCCTTCGGTAGAAGCAGGGCCCGAGTTTACATGGAAGAGCAAATTGGAGTGACCTTTCGCGATGTCGCAGGAGTTGATGAAGCAAAGGAAGAACTGCAAGAACTCGTCACATTTTTGAAAGAGCCGCAGCGTTACAAGAGGTTGGGAGGCAAATTACCAAAAGGAATTCTGCTGGTTGGTCCGCCCGGAACAGGCAAAACTTTGCTTGCTCGCGCGGTTGCAGGCGAAGCCGGCGTTCCATTCTTGTCAATTTCAGGTTCCGAATTTGTTGAACTATTCGTGGGCGTCGGGGCTGCACGGGTAAGAGATTTATTCGTTCAAGCCAAAGCGAAATCACCGTGCATTATTTTTATAGATGAGCTGGATGCCCTGGGAAAAGCTCGTGGAATGACTCAATTAGGTGGTCATGACGAAAAGGAGCAAACCCTGAATCAGCTATTATCGGAGCTCGATGGCTTTGATACTACTGATGGTGTGATCTTGCTAGCCGCCACTAACAGACCAGAAATTCTGGATCCAGCTTTACTACGAGCTGGAAGATTTGACAGACAAGTTCTGGTTGATCGTCCGGACAAGGCTGGTCGAATAGAGATCTTAAAAGTACATTTTCGCAACATAGTCACTTCGGACAAATTGAATCTAGATGAAATTGGTGGCATGACTCCTGGTTTCAGCGGCGCAGATATAGCGAATCTTGTAAATGAATCGGCGCTGTTAGCGGCTCGGCGTAACGCTCCAGAGGTAACACCTGAAGACGTTTTTGCTGCATTTGAGAGAATCGTCGCGGGACTGGAAAAGAAAAACCGTTTGTTGAACGAAAAGGAAAAAACAGTGGTCGCCTTCCACGAGATGGGTCATGCCTTAGTAGCAATCGCACTCGGTGATGAAGAGCAAATACAAAAAGTTTCTATTATCCCAAGAGGAATAGGCGCACTAGGTTACACACTTCACAAGCCGACAGAAGATCGTTTTCTGATGTCCAGTGCTGAGCTAAAGAAAAAGATAACCGTATTGATGGGTGGACGCGCCGCAGAAGTTATCAAATTCGGTGATACCTCCACTGGTGCTGCAGACGATTTCGTTAAAGCTACCGCCATCGCTCGCAACATGGTAAGCCGATACGGGATGAATTCGGAAGTTGGCATGGTATCTTATGCCGAAGAGCAATCGCAATTTCTTCAAGACTCACTGGTGGAAAACCATTCATTGAGCGAGCAAACCAGAAACGAAATGGATAATGCAGTAAAGCAACTCATTCAATCAGCCTTCGATGAAGCTCTCAAAATTCTAGAGGCAAGACGAGAACTTTTAGAGAGAGCAGCCTATATCCTGATTGATAAAGAAACCATAGGTGCAAACGAGCTCAAAGCCATAGTGGAAGAGCACAGTTTAGCCTCCACTACGCAGGGGTATTAAGGTCAACAACTGCTTTAGAAATACAGCATTGTTTGGTTTTGAAGGAAACAAGAACATGAAACAGAATTGGCAGTCGATTCAATCATCGCATCTGATGGCGGTCGCCGTTCTCCTGACAAGCATTCAATTCTGCCTTCCAGCAGTCGCAGAAAACGAAGTAAAGAAATCGCCTCCCGGCTATTCCGCCTTGGAAAAACAGGGTTGCTTGCATTGCCATTTTGTGAATGGTGACGGCGGTTTGGTGGGTCCTCCACTAAACGGAATCCGCAAATATCGAACAGAAGAGAATATTATCGACGTCCTCACAAAGAAACGAGAACTCCCGTTCTATTATCCAAAGGGGGTTCTCGATCCAAGAGAATTTATGCGGCACGTCAAGTTGGATAAAAGCACGGCGACCGATATAGCTAAATACCTGATGACCCTACCCGAAGACGAATCAATTGGAGTAAAAGGTCATGCTGACGTAACGAAAGACGCCGCACCAAAAGGTTTTAGCTACGAGCCGGCGCAACCCAATGAAGCGACCAGACGTGGATTAGCCACCTATCGGGAAGCCGGTTGTGCAGCTTGCCACGCGATCGGCGGGCAAGGAGGGCGGCGCGGTCCCGAATTGGACGGAGTCGGTGCAAGACTTAGCAAAAACGGTATTGAGAATGCCATCACTCATGGAGCAATCGTCACCGTTGATGGTGAAGAGTACAAGCCCACCGAATACTCGATGCCGCCAACGCAATTGGCTCCAACACAGGTCAAAGAAATCACCGATTTCCTTCTGACTTTGCCCACAAAGAAATAGTTTTTCGCTCGTAATCGAGTCAGTCGATTGCTACGGGATTTTTTACATCCGCTATTTGCTTACGAGAATTGAAGATGAAGTAGGTTGCGGCTCCATGTATTTGTGCGACATAACCACACCAGCATCGTTAAGCTCGTAGACCAGCGGGATTCCGGTCGGAATATTTAGACCCATAACTTGCTCTTCGGTCAGATTGTCCAGCATCATCACGAGTGCGCGAAGGCTATTACCATGAGCGACAATCAGGACGTTTCTACCTAACATAAGGTCGGGGAGAATAACATTGCGATAATACGGCAATGTCCTGGCAGCCGTGTCCTCTAGACTTTCGCCGTTAGGTGGACGAACTCTGAAGGAACGCCGCCACAGTTGAACCTGTTCGGCCCCATACTTTGCAGCTGTCTCCGCTTTGTTTAACCCTTGAAGATCGCCGTAGCAGCGTTCGTTCAGCGCTGCATTTTTTATTGGTTGAATAGAGCACCGCTCGCGTGCTTGGAGCACGACGTTAGTCGTATCCACCGCTCTCTTCAACACGGATGTATAAACTTTATCAATCGGCAGATTTTTGAGAAGTTCAGCGGCTCGGCTTGCCTCCAGTTCGCCTTTCTTCGACAGAGGCACATCCACCCAACCAGTGAAGCGGTTCTCTAAATTCCATTGTGATTCGCCATGACGAAGCAGAATTAAATATGTCATTTACCGTTGCCTCCATCCACTAATCTGGCACACTCAACGGCTTACAGCATCCGTCTGGAGAATGAAGGAGATACGTCACTACCCTTCAATATTGCGGTTCAACAAACAGTGCAAAATGACATCAATGAAGTAGTCTCTAATCACGCGAATTCAACGCTTAAACTCTTCAAAAAAGCATCATCCTTGAGGATGATATTTTTTCGAAAGCTTGCTCTTACAGTCCGTTCATTTTTTGAAAACTTGAATAAACAAAGTGTTGTTGTTACAAACGATCATCCTTTGGATCGTTTCGCATTCTCATTCCATCGTGATGTAATTTCACGTATCGACGGAAACAGAAAACGCGCAATTGTCTGCAGACAATCAACAAAGGTGTAGAAACAATGACTTCTATTGACAAAATTCTCGTAGCAATCGACGGCTCCAAGAACGCACAAATTGCAGCAGACTACGCGTTTTGGCTAGGATCGAAGTTGAACGCAGATCTGGTGGCGCAGCACGTAGTTGATCCACGCCTCGTCAGGCTATTCATTGATCCGGAATTTGCTGAAGAACTCGGGATGACGGCTTCAATTGAAACGTCCGAAAAGGTGTTGGCTGCGCTTAGAAAAATAGGTACGTTGATTCTCAGTCGATTTCATTCCGAGGCACACAGGAGAGGCTTTGACACCGGGAGCAAGCTCTCGGAGGGTCGCGTCGTAGAAGAGATTCTGGAAAATGCGAAAAACTTCGATCTCCTGATTGTTGGTCACCGAGATCATAACGATATCAAAACAGCCACGAATTTAGCCATCGGCTCTGTTGCAGAAGGAATTGTAAGCGCCGCCAGTGGACCGGTGCTAATAGCAATACAACCACTTGACGAAATCGAAAAAGTGATTGTTGCGTATGACGGCAGTGATGCCGCCTCTGGTGCCCTGGTAATGGCTGAAGAGCTGGCGAAAAACATTGACGCAAAGCTCGAAGCAGTTGTGGTGACAAATAGTTTTGAAGATGAACAAAACGCAAAACGTGTTGTTAAGAAGGGAGAAGCGCTACTCCGGGAGTATTGGAGTGAAGACGTGTTCTCAACTAAGTCCGGATTAGCAAGTAACCATCTACTCGATGATGCCTCCGGAACCCAAAATAGCTTGCTAGTCGTAGGCGCATATGGATATAGAGATCCCAACGAGACGGTCCTTGGCAGCACTACTTTGAGAGTCATTCGGGAAACGAGAAGAAGTGTACTGATTTATAGACCTTCTGTTAAGACGAGCACGCCCGCAGAAGTACTGCCATTCAAAGTCCAGTTGCGGTAACAAAGACTTCCAGTTTTTTGAAAATCGAAAATCAGTCGCTAGGATGATTTTTTCGCCTGGTGATTGTTTTATGGTTTAGCAATGGAACTGGAGGCAGGACTATGAATGTTCAACTATTAAGAGATTCGCTGAAGCGTGCAGCGAATGAGAACGGTGGATTAGACGCACTGGGACTAAGTTTTTACGCACGCTTGTTTGAAAAATACCCTGGCGTGCGACCTTTGTTCCACACCCCTCCAGAGCAACAGCAGAAAAAGCTAATGGCTTCTGTCGGCGCAATTGTCGCTGCTGTAGAGGCACCTACTAAATTAATGCCTTACTTGCACGCCATGGGGCTTCGACATATCGAGTATAAAACTGCGGAGGCGCACTACCCAGCCGTCGCCGAAAACCTTGTAGCGGTGCTCAAAGCACATCTATCAAAGGAAGGGGAATGGACGAAAGAATTGCAGGACACCTGGGAACAAGCACTAAATGTGGTATCAAAGATAATGCTTGAGGCCGCAAATCGTCCGGAACTGTTCCGTGAAGAACTCAGGCTTGCTGGTTATGACGAACATGGATTTCGTCTCAACAAGTCCACGGGAAAAGACAAGAAGGAGCCTGCACTAACAGGTACGAATAAGTAGCAAATGGAAATTTTTATAGTATCATTTTTTGCGTTTTACTTGTATCACGCAATGGGCATCACGCTAGGTTATCATCGGTTGCTTTCGCATCGCTCTTTAAAGGTTCCTTTATGGTTGGAATACTTTATAGTATCAGGCGGCTATCTAAGCTTCGAAGGTTCACCGATCTTCTGGGTAGCGACTCACAGATTGCATCATCGATATTCCGATAAGCCGGGAGATCCCCATAGTCCATTAGATGGGCTTTGGCATGCCTTTATCTCGTGGATGTGGCACCCCATAGTAATAATTACTTCCGAACAGAGTCGAAAGATCGTGCCCGATCTATATCGAGATCCGGTTTATCGCGCATTGCATTGCGGACATAGCCGGTGGGAAGGACCACTTTGCCTGGCACTTGGCGTAATTTTCAGAGTTGCAATTTATTTCGCATTCGGACCGATTGTTCTTTGCGCCAATTTGTTGGCTACCGGTGTAGCTTTTCTGGGACCGCTTCTGGTCAACACAGTCTCACACCTGCAACAGTTCGGTTATCAAACATACCAAAGTCGAGACGGCAGTCGCAATGTCTGGTTTGTTGCGCTGATAGCATTGGGCGAAGGATGGCATAATAACCACCACGCTTTTCCACAATCAGCACGGCACGGACTGAAGCGCACAGAACTCGATGTTACCTGGATTGCGATTAAACTCCTTCAGTTTATAGGGCTAGCAAAACATATCAGGGTGCCCAGCGTTCAAGCGATGAAAGCGGCATTGCTGACAAATGGTTCGCCACAAATTGTCGAAGCGATCGAGTCCGAATGGATCATCGATGACCGGAAGATTACATGCGAGCAGGAAATTAAGGACTAATAAAAATAGCAGTGCGACTTACTGAGGTCTGGTATCACCGCGGTGATACCAGACTCGGTGCGCTGAAATTCTCGCGCGATAAACCGTGCGATCATCCTTACTGCCGATTTGCAGAAAGCCGACAATGGCGATAATGAGGAGTAACAGCACCAGAAGAATCAGGAGCACCAGCATGAAGAAAAGGCTAACAGTTTTCGCATTGCTGATGGCTATGCTTTTCTGTGATGTGCCGATGTGCAGTGCCACTATAAGCAAATCCCTTACTGACGGCTGGTACACCAATTATTCGCAAGCCCTTGTCGACATAGAAAATGGATGCTATCTGCAGGCAGAACGCATTTTGACGAAGAGTTTAAGTCAAGTAGGAAACGATGTAGGGAAGACACTAACCACTCTGGTCGCATTGGAAGCGGTTTTCGACAAAACGCAAAATCTACGGGACAAGGAAAGTGTGTTGCTATCGCATCTCGAAATACTAAACCTTTATTTCAAACCCTGCGAATTGCAGGCGGACGTTTGCATCCAGCTGGGTGAACTGTATTTAGAAACGAATAGTTTTGCTAACGCAGAAAAGTATTTTTCTCAGTCCGTACCAATAATCAAAAAATGCTATGGAGACAGCGACTTGAGTGTAGGCACTACATTAAACAACTTGGCCTACTCACAATTGCGGCAAAAGAAGTTGGGCAACGCTGAGGAAAATTTCAAAGCAGCACTCGTAGTATTCTACAAATACCGCGGTGTTTCGACGAACGTGATTTACGGATTGACGGCAAATAACCTGGGCGATCTTTACGAAAAAACCAATCGTAAAAGACTGGCGC
>JBGAHZ010000069.1:0-35975 GCA_044225915.1 Obscuribacteraceae bacterium (SeqCode) | reverse complement strand
ATTCTGACGGTTGCGGCGGGAGCACCTCTGATCTTTTTAGAAGTCACCAGAACGCCTGAGGTAGCAAAGGAGGAAACGAAAACAACCAGGTTCAATCTTTCTAAAAAGCACGGTTTCGATGGAACTGGAACAACAGATGATGACCTCAGACAATTTCTCTTCGGACAAGAAGGCAAAGTCATTAAAGAAATCAGATTTATAGACTCCAAGGTCACGCTTCAAGGATACGAGCAACTAATCAACCATGATGTCAGAGCGGTCACTGTGAAGGGTGGCACGGTCGACAAAGGGATATTGAAAAGCCTCGCGAAAGTTAGATCAATTCGAACGATCAGATTGGACGAAAACGATTCAATTGATCCAACCGCGTTTGTAGCACTCGCTAACATGCCGCGCTTGACTGAATTTGATCTGCTCGGTCAAGAAAATATCTCGGCGCTCCACATCGATGCGATGTCCAATCTGCCCCTCATGGAGAGAGCTGTCGTCCATTCCACCCACTGCAACCTCAGCGGAGGTTTCAAAAGGTGGAAGAAATTACGCTATCTGAGGACCGTGATGTTGGACTACACCGATATCGACGATAACGATATCGCTGACCTTGCCGACCTTCCTCTTAAGCGACTGACGATGGATATGACTGGCATCTCCGGAAAAGTCATAGACACGCTTGTCCGTATGAAAACTCTAAATGAAGTATCTTTTGTAAAAGCTGAGAACATCAATGCCGTAGACTACAATCGACTGAGAAAACTGCGACCCGATATCCTGATACATTGGAAATACCAGACAGAAACCAAACCTCTGCCAATACCGTTCGGGCGCTTATAATAGCTTTGAAACATGGCTAATTATGGATAATTCTGACAACTCCCCCTCAATCAAACTTGTCGCCACATGTCAGCGTTGTGGTCTTCCGATCGGCTCGGAGTCGGATTCTGGCAGGTCAAAACAATTCTGTTCGAAGTGCGTCGATGCCCGAGCTCTTGATGAAGAGGATGACGAAGCCGATGAACAGCCATTCATTCTTAAAACAAATATTTCGAGCAATCAAACAAATCAATCGACAGTAGCGGAACAACCGGACGCTCAGGACGATTCAAGCAAAGAATCAGAACCGATAACCGACCCCGACGTTCCCGATCACTACGAAATTCTAGAAGTCTTCTCCGAGTGTCAGCATGGCAAGGCCTTCCTGGTCCACGACCAAATGCTCGATACCAGGCTGACTCTGCGCTTTGTCACCATTGGTGTTGCGCGTTCTACAGGCGGATTGCCGATCGAAACTGTCGCTCAACTTCTAATGCAACAGACGCATCCGCACCTAGCAACCGTCTACGACTGGCGCACCGATTTAAAAACAAATTGCATGATCATCGACGCACCAACCGCAAGAAGTGTCGAGACCATAATCAAAACAGAAGGCTTTCTCGACCTGCCACGCGCTATCGACATCTTTATTCAAGTATGCGAAGGTCTCGAAGAACTGCATAAAGTCCATGTGGTGCACGGACACATAAGACCTCGAACGATCGGAATTGTCGAATCCAAAAACGGCATCGACACTGCAAAAGTCACTAACTTTAGCATCGCCAACGTCTTTGCAAATAACACAACCCAACCTCTAAAAATATCAAGAAATTACACTTGCAACGACGCCTTTTACATGAGCCCTGAAGAACTGCGTGGAGAGCCACCCTCTATCTCCGCAGATATTTACTCGCTGGGATGTGTGATGTTTCACGCAATCACAGGCAAGCCGGTCTACAGAGCCCGCACTGTTCAAGAAGTCAACGATCAACACCTTGACCCGACTCCTGCACGTTTCAGACGCAGATATGAGATACCACCACATGTGGAGGCAGTCGTTCTGCACATGCTCGAAACGGATCCAATTCAACGCTACAAAGACGCCAAATCAATACGGAGAGATCTCGAGCGAATTCGCGACAACAAAGAACCGATCCTGGAAGATAAGTGGAAACGATTCCTCTCCTACTTCGGTCAATAGCTTTGTGGTAAAGGCACTGCTAGCAATTGCTCAGCTACTCCTCAACTATTGCTCAGCTACTCGTCAGCCGCTGCTCTAGAACCTCGGCACTAAAAGCCTGTGCACAAAACCCGCACTAAGCCTTGGCACTAAAACCTCTGCGCTGGAAGTCCCTTCGGAGCCATTCCAGGAGTGTTGCAACCTCGAGTTCTCACTTGCAACCTCGCGTTCTCATGCCGCCTAAAGTTGACAACTACTCACCGGACGATCTTTTCATCTTCAATCCACCAATACTCGTCGGCGGTGGTGGCATTTGTGGTGGCGGAATGGAACTCAACCTGGCACCGCTAGGTCTGTCCGAGACCGAATTTTTCTCACTGTCGTCCGTGGCAGAAGTCGCGCTGGAGGCTCCGGAATCTTCCAATTTACTGGTTGTCTCCGTCACTTTCGAATCATCCGCTGCTGCGGCCTTAGATGAATCGCTATCATCGTCTGGCGATAAATCAGGAGCTTTTGAACGAGCGGACTTACCACTATCGACTTTTTCCGATTTCGGTTTTCCGACTGAAACTTCAGAAACATCCGCATCATCTTTCACTGAAGAATCACTATCCGTGCCGTTCTTGGAACTGGCTGTGTCACCAGGGCTGGTTGTGACCTTACTCGTGGTGCCATCAGTCTTCGCTTTGATGACCTTGCGAAGTTTCTTTACCCGACGCGCCTTTTTAAAGCTGTCACTGTAGGTAGTATCACCGCCACCATGCGTGTAGTTATACGTATCGATTGTCGAATATGCCCGTCGTGGTCTTGGCGGAGCAGGAGTCAGGTTGCCACCATACTCCTGCGACAGAACCGGCAAGCCTTCAAAAGCGCACGCGGATAGAAGAACTACGCCGACCAGGAGTTGCTTTAAGCGAGTGTTTGAAAACGAGCGATTAATTTTCATTTTACTCCTCCCGCTTTACTGTTTGCACTGGCATCTGCGATCAATTCCAATGCTTCTCCCGCCAGCGGATACTCCAGATTCGACGGCGATCCTTGTTCGATCACCCAATGCAAGTTCTTCTTCGCCTCATCGGTATTTCCCTTGAAGTACTCGTTCATTCCTGCATAGTAGTGAACCGCAGTTCGCTGCGAGAGGGTTAGTGCTTCATTTTCAAGTTTCGGGAAATCGGCCTTCCCATCATCAGCTGCGAGATAACGGACCAGTGGCATGGGCCACGCGAAACTACCGGCATTCAACTTGCAATCACGTAAAACTTCTTTTGCCTTGTCAGTTTTGCCGTCCAGGTTTAACGCGACCCACTTCAGCAATACACCGTCGTATGCACGCGCTTTCTTCCAACCGGCTACTTCCGTCAATTTATCCGCATTGATGACTGCGAATGCCCAATTCTTTTTGAGCAGATTAATCTCAATCTGACTTGAAAGCGCGGCTTCGCTTTTAGGATCAGCATCCAGAGAAGAAGTCCCGACAAACTCGAGATTCCGAGCCGCTGTTTCGAGATTCGGATCCAGACCGACAGCGTGTCTGAAGTCAGTCGCCGCATCGAGCGGATTTTTCAAAAGCCAACTTATAACACCACGTTCGTTATAGAGGTTTGCGTCCGTCGAATTATCATCAATCGCATCGTTGTAAAACTTCTTCGCAGCCTGGTAACCGCCAGAACCAGTTTCGTAAGCCATTATCCCCAAGTTGCGATTGGACAAACCTGACTTGTCATGCCGAGCCGCATTGGCAAACTGGTCCTCGGCGAATTTCTTGTCCGCTCCGCTTTTGTGCAGAGTGGTACCAAGGGCAATGGCAGCGTCTGAATAATCAGGGTTATCTTTGAGAATGTTTCGGAATTCTCTTTCCGCTTCCAAGTACTCACCTACGTAATACTTGGCTAGACCGCGACCATATCTAACTTTGTCCGTATCGTTGCCCGACTTGATCAGCCGGTCGTAATCCTCAATAGCCTGATCAAACTGCCCTAGCTCAATTCGAACAGCGGCACGGTCCAACATCGCTTCAAACAGTTTCGGATCTTGCTTCAATGCAAGATCAAGATCTTTGAGAGCGCTCTCGTTTTGATCTCGTTTATGCAACTGAAATTTGGCCAATCCTCGCTCGTGATAGAGAACTGCTTGTCCACTGTTTAACTTGATCGCTTTATTGAGCGACTCGATCGCCTCTTCGTACTTGCCATCTGACATCGCCGCGTCAGCCTTGGTCTTCCATTCTTTCCATTCGTTATTAACAGTCCCTGGAATCCAGCTGCTGCCACCACTGTTAATGCCCTGGTAACCAACGGCACCAACTGCCGCCATCGCAATGATCGCTGCTACAGCAATTCCAATTTTCTTAGCGCCGGACGAACCCTTCTTGATTGGCGTGTCATCCTCTTCTGCCGAATCCTCGTCTTCGGACTGACTAATTTGACGGTCGATATATGACGGCAGTCCGCGTTTTCTCGGGCTATGAGTATCGTTATTAACAGGCGTGTCATGCTCCTCTTGCTGATTAGGAGATTTTTGAGCCCGTCTGCGATTTCTGGGTGCTATCTCGTTCGACGCTGTTCTTTTAACTAAAGAACCAGCGGCAGAGTCGGCGCTAGAGTTCGTTTGTGGTGAGCTGGAGTCAAAGTGTGGCGACCATCCGGACTTATTAGTCTGAGGATCGCCTGCTGGTGGTTTGGGCGTGGGATAAGCTTGGTCGGTTTGAAGTTGTCCAGGCACCGGTTGCGGTGGCAAATTCGGTGGCAGTTTTGGTGGCATCGCCGGATGAGAGCTGCTTGATTGAAACTGCGGATGGGAAATTCCAGACTGATACTGAGGGTGCGAGATCCCCGACTGAAACTGCGACAGCGGTCGAGGAGGAGGCAATTTTGGCGGTTGGCTGGCTGGTACCTGCCCCTGAATGGCTGCCCCCGAAGATGGTGCGCCCTGCACGTTAAATGGTGGTGATGCACCTGCCGCCCCAGCCGATTGAGCCGGCGGCGATGTGGTGCCGAATTTTGCCTCGAGCGGCGCGCGCAAAGCATTAGAAGGACTGAGGGAGTCCTCTGGAAATCTCGTTAACTTTCCAGGTTTCGCCACATCGACCGTTGCCGAGTAAAGATGAGCGACGGTTTCGTCAAAGTAATCATCTTGCGCCGCAAGGCTTTGATCTGCTCCAATGTTAGCGGCCGGATTATTCACCTCTACCGTCGGAGCATATAGATCTGTTTCTTGCTCATCATTAATAACCGGCTTGACTAACTCGATTGTTGGATCAAACAAATCCGGTTCGTCATAATCATCCTGAGGCTGCGCCCCTTTAGCGTTAGCCGGGATTCGATAATCATCGGGATGACTGCCGATGGGTGCCCCGGGATTTGCCGCTGCCGGCGCAGGAGTCGCTGGTGCCGCAGGCGGTGGTGTATTCGGTATCGCGGGCGGTGACGCACTTCCGGTCACTGATGCACTCGCGGCCGCCGCGCCTGAAGAGCTTTGCGCGGATCCGGAAGAGAAAAGTCCAGCTAAAGTCGCTGAGTCGATTGCCGTTTTTGTACTAATACCATCCTTGGTGCGAACTGCCTGCGGTTTCTTTTTGCCGCCATGGCTTCCAAGTAACCAGGAATGATGGGGCGCATGCCTCCCCGCCGGCGGTTCAATCTGAAGACTGCGCGAAAGTCCTCTTGCGTTTTGTTGCATTAAATTGTCGCTATTTCCAACACTCGCATTTACCCGTTCTGCACCACGCGCAGCACTATCTGCAAGGTAAGTCCCCTGGTCGGCGTGGTCGCCGGGAGGCTCATGTAGAGCGGCTTCCGCCCCACCGGACGGATCGTAAATCTTCAAATGTGTGCTGGTCGACCGGAAGCTCGACTGAAAGGATGACTCAAGTTGGACATCCAATCCTTCCTTTTTATGAGAGTCCTTATCTATTTCGCCCTGGCTCATTTGCTACCCTGAAGTTGTAATCGAGTATTGGTCGATTGATGTTCCTAGTCACTACATTTTAGAAGTAAAAGTTAGTGGCATTTTTTTATTGTTTATCGGCGCGCGGAACATTCTGGTCGGGTTTCCTGACTAAAGAGAGAAGTTAAGGCTTCTTACCACAATCAACCATTTCACAGTCTTTCGGGCAAAAAGTACATCTTTTAACCCCTCCTGGGTTCGAATTTGACTAAGGAGATTGATGTTTATATTACAAATGTTCGGCTGGCTTGTCTTTTCATGCATCCTCATGTCGTTTATCGAACATCAGGTTCATGCGCAACTGATGCACCGCCGAAATTACTTCAGTGACCGTTCCGCCAAGTATAAGCGAGTTTTTGAAGCACACGCTATTAAGCATCACGGTCATTATTCCAAAATTTTCAGCGATGAGCCTGTACCAGAAGGCGAAGACGAAGAAATCCGTCTCACCGTTCAAAGTGCGCCAATGAAGTCTATCCCAGCCGCGGCGCTGATTGCGCTATTTTCGTGGCAAGGCGCCATCATCTTTGTCTGCGTAATCACCTTCCACCACTGGGCTTGGAACAAAATCCACCTCGAAATGCATAAGCCGGAGCAGCGAGGCTTCAGCAAATGGCCAATCTATAAATTCCTCTCACGCTACCACTGGTTGCATCATCGCTACCCAAACAAAAATTTCAACGTCGTATTCCCTTTCGCCGACTACGTCTTGCGCACTGTTGCGAAGCCTACGCCTGATGACCTTCAACTCATGGAAGAGCAGCTAAACCCAAAGTCTGAGCATGTTCGCGAGCTGATCTCTGTCGAATAACCGAGACGACTGAACTAGGCTTAAACCCAGTCGGAATGAAATTCCGCCCTCTTCAGCTACAATACAAAGCAGTATCCCTTAGGCGCTGTTCGGATTAAGACTGCTCTGAGGACAAAACGATTGGAGAGCACCCGGCGCCGCAGCCGGCTATTTCAGGGAATTAGACATGAGGCTAACTAAAGGTTGTAAGAAAGTTCTCGATGTTCTGGAAAACATCCATGAACTGTCCTCCGCCCAGGATATCCACGGACTGATGCGCAACGAAGACGACAAAGCGCCCGGTCTGACTACGGTCTATCGCTCGCTGGAATCACTGGTAAGCGAAGGTCTGGTCCAGGCAGTCGATCTCGGCGACGGCGAACGACGCTACGAATTGGTCAAGCCCGGTGAACACCACCACCACCTGGTTTGCGAGAGCTGCCGCCAGAGCGTCCACCTCGATCAGTGTCTGATTGAGGAGCTCGAAGAAGGTATCCGAAGCAAATACGGCTTCCAGGTCAAAGGTCACATTCTCGAAATCTTCGGAACGTGCAAAGAATGCACCGCCAAATAGGCGCAGTGCACTGTTTTGACGTGCTTTTGCCAGATCTTTTATACAATCTCAATTTTCTAAACTTGGCAATTCGCCATTTCTGAAGCACAATAGAAATGGGTTTCATTTCAATTTGGTAAAACGATGTCCCAAAATCACCCTCCAGCCCAGCACGATAGCTGCTGCTCCGAAGATCACGGAGCAGAGCCCCAAGCTATCGCGAGCGAACAGGTTGTGAGCACCGCAATCATGTCCCTGGACAACCTTGGCATAATCGCTTCCGCGGTTTGCCTCGTGCATTGCCTCGCTTTTCCATTTTTGATCGCCTTCTTACCAGTTCTCGGTTTGCAATTTCTAGATACTCACGAATCACACCTCATCCTCGGTGGATTGATCTGGCTTTTCGCGCTCTTCGCAATCGTTCCAGGATATTTGAAGCACAAGAAACTTCCCATTCTGCTCGGTACAATCGCCGGACTCAGCCTCGTCACCTTCGGTGTCCTCGCTGGTCATGCCGTTCTTGGCGAACATGGCGAAATGATTTTCCTGGTGACGGGTAACTTAACCCTGGTCGCCACGCACTGGAAAAACCGCGGCTTGTGTAAGTGCGAGCACTAAACCCCTAACTTAAAACGCCGCGATACTTGCCGGATTACTGTTTGATATAGCCCGAACCTAGATTCGCTAAATAAGCTAGGTACGCCTCTTTTCTTGGTCCGCCAATTGCCTGGTTCGAGCCTCCCATTGAAGCGCCTCGCGCCGGTTCCACAAAGACGCATCTTCAGAATGCTCAATTGAGATATTTCGAATTGTCACCAAATATGACACCGCTTCCGATCGTTTCAAATCACGTCATCGGTTACACGCCCAAGCGGCAGTCTAGTTGCCCTTTTCCATCGCTTAACCCGCCCATAAATGTAACGCCGAAACTTGGAATCCGCTAACAGTGCCGCACTCCTTAACCGCTTGTTAACCTCGAGGTGAGACTCTATTGACTACGCACCCAACAGCGGCTCTGCGGCACAGTTACAGGAAACTAAACAATGCTAACCGTCATACTCTTCTATAGTTTGCTCGCGACATTTATTTTGTCGCTGCTATTCACCGTGCTGAATGATGAGATGTGCGATTTCTGCGACTCGGTCTTCGATACCATCGTTCACCAGCTAACCAACATCAGCGAATTCGTCAAACGCTGACACCGCCACCACCTGCGGTGGTGCTGAATTCTTCGCTGAATAACCAGTTTTTACGCAATGCTCAAAAACAAAGACACTCTGCTTTTCCTGCAAGAGTGTCTTAAGTGATTTGAGATTTTGCTATCTATTTGCGGCGACTAAATCTTACCGCGCTGTTGCTGACCTCGTATGGATCCGGCATCAGCACCCGCGCAGGGTTTAGTTTATTCAATCCAGTCAAAACATATCTACTCAGATCGTGAATCAAATGGCGCCAGGCTAAAAACTTTTCTTTGTGTCTTAGGCGGGAAACCATCCTCACACGATTCTGCTGGGCATCTCGTTCTTCACCATTAAACTGTCTGGCAGACTGCCTTCCCGCAAGCGTTTTATTCTTGCTGAGTTCGCGATATCCGGTGGATAGCGTGGTGTTCACCCGCGGAGTCGGAATATCATCCAACGTCTTTCTGCGTTGGTCACTAGTTTGCTTACCAGAACCGCTCGTGACGTTTTTATAAAAAAGCGATAGGCCCATGCGGCACCTCAAATTCCAGGTATATTCGAAGACACAACAATTGATAGCTTTAGCAAATACCCGATTAGTAACGGTTTCAACGGTAATTATGCATATTTTTGGGCGAACCAACAAGCAATTATCCGGCACTCATTGTAGTCAAGTGGATACCACCAAAGCTTAAACAATCAGTAGGCTTGACTTCTCGCAAAATAACTCAAGCGCAGATAAATTTGCTTTCTCCTCATGACAACTACCATTCGTCATATCTCCAACACAACTCGAACACACTTCCAGTACATATTGGTACGTTTCTCCGTCATATTGCCGACAACGGAAAAACTAATTGTGTAGCGGTTTTCTGGTTTTCGACAAAAGAAAAAACAAACCGGCGCCTGCCTGAGCCGTGCCACCACATATAACACTGCAGCATGCACCGCTGGTAACACTGCACCGATTCTGCCCAACTGAGAGAAATCCTGGCTTTCACGTATCCGTCCTCACGTCACGATCATAGGTTTTTCATTGCTATGGCACTCATAGACGATGTAAAATGTGATCGACACACGCTCTGAGCGCAGTCGTCTCGGGGGACCTCGGTTTGAAACCAGCCAGTGCGGCAGCTTCGGCTGCGATTCAGTTTTTAATATCAGCATGCCTCTGTGTGGCAGCGCCGGCCGAAGCCAGTCAGTCCAATGACACCGCAGGCAGTATCGCGGAAAAACCGCATGGTTTCGAAACCACTAATGTCCTTGATGATGAAATCACCGCCGGTGATTCGAGTTCTGCCGAACCAAAATTAAAAGTAGCCCTGGTGCTTGGTGGTGGTGGCGCCCGCGGAGCCGCTCACGTCGGCGTTCTCAAAGTTCTCAAAGAAGAGAAGATTCCATTTCATCTAGTCGTCGGAACCAGTATGGGTGCCATTGTAGGCGGCTTCTATTGCGCCGGATTACCGATTCCCGAAATCGAAAGAATGTTCAGCTCGCGTAAGCTGATGAAGTCGTACATGTCAGCGAGATTGGCTGTGCGCCTTGTGACTATGCCGATCTTTATTATGCCCCGATTGGTTTATCATCCTTACGACGGACTTTATTGGGGCGTGCGATTTCGCCGTTTCCTCAACAAACATCTGCCTGACGACGAAAAGTTGATCGAAGAATTGAGATTGCCATACGCTGCAGTTGCTGTAAATCTTGCCAGCGGCAAACCTGAGACGATCACAAAAGGTCTTCTATATCGCGCTATGCAAGCCAGCTCTGCAGTCCCTGGTTTGAGAAAACCAGTCCAGATTGGTGATGGACTTTACGTCGATGGTGGCGTGCTTGCAAACATTCCAGTAGAACAGGCCACAGAACTGGGTGCCGACGTTGTTATTGCAGTGAATGTTGACGAAACAATGAAGCCACTTCCAATCAAAACGTTTAGAAAAATGGGAAGCGTAAGCAGACGAATGGTCACCGTGCAGCTCGACACCTTAGACCGCGCACACGTGAACAAAGCATGCGTGGTTGTGCATCCTGATGTGACGGGAATCGGTTTACTTTCCACAAACAAAAACGATGCGATGAAGGCCATAAAGGCTGGCGAAGACGCTACTAGAGCGGCGATTCCGCAGATCAAGCGTTGCTTGTTGGAAGCAGGTGTGAAGCTGTAACTTCATGAAGCGCTGGCAATTTTTTTGATGAAGCGTAACAACACCGAGCCAATTTTTCTGACTTGGGATAGACTTGTGGTCTGTTTTTGAGGCACCTCTTCTGAGACGTTGACTCAAACGAAGGAGTAAGAAATGGCTACGAAAAAGACCACGCCCCCCGCGAAGTCGACAAAAGCAGACACCAAGTCGACCTCTGCAAAAGCCGCACCAAGCAAGGCTGCAGCTAGCACCGAAAAGGCAACCACGACCAAAGCAGCGAATGTAAATCCTGCTCCAAAGCCTACAACCAAGGCACCTGAAACCAAGACCACAGCAGCGAAAACACCTGTTGCTGAGAAAGAAACTGTAAAAGCAACACCAGCACAACAAGAATCGATTTCAGCAGTTGAATCCAAAAAAGAAAAAATTGAAAAGAGCCAGATAACCGCAGAACACATCGCTGTCCGCGCTTATCTCCTCTGGCAAGAACGCGGATTCAATCATGGCGGCGACGTCAATGACTGGATGCGAGCGGAAGATGAACTCAAATCACTCAACTAAAACCAACAATTGCAGCCAGCCGAAACGCTGACCACAAGACGTTCCTCAGAGTGATAAACGGAATCAAAGAATTAGATCCTCCAGTCCTTGCGACCGGAGGATTTTTTTTCGAATCAACGGTTGGTTGCAAAATTAGTCGTTCCGGAGCCACGTTTGTTCGGAAAAAAAGTCGATCACATCTTGTTTTCGGCTGCGAGAATCTGGGTATGCGCTCACCGATTGTGATACGAGACGGCTGTAAAACTGACCGAGCAGCTTCGCCTCACGTAGCTTCTAATAAACATATATCTAGAGTATGTACGATCAGATCAGGGTATAAACGATTGGCAGGCAATGCCGGAACGCCTTTATAGAAGGTTTGCCGGAGGAGCGACGCAGTTTCATTCAACGATGTGCATCGACATCGTCAATAGCGTAGTCTTATAGTAATCGCGACAATCTATCGGGCAGCACGGCTACATGAGCGAGTCTCAAAACAACAATCAGGATCCTAACAACGTCGATGATGAGCAAAGCCGTACCACCGGCGTGTCGTCGGGTCCTCTGGATGTCTCAGGATCATTCCAGGTTGCTCAAAATCCCGAACAATTTTTCCAGGGAAGTATCTCGGCCGATAGCGACTCAATGCCGACGCGGTCCTTCAGCTTCGCGTCCAGCCAGTTCAATCCGGATCCGTCAGCACAGACGTTCAATCCGAATGTGGTCAACCCCGAACCATCGGCATCCTATAATCCGCAACCAGCCCCCGCTTACAACGCTTTGCCAGAGCCGTCAGCCTCATACGATCCGGGTCCCGTTGATTATCATCCGGAACCTTCAGCAGCCGTTCATCATGGACTTGCATCACATCCTGATTCATCAGGTGCGTTCAATCCTGATCCCGCGGCTGAGTTTCAAGGCGCAGATTTCTTTGACACAATTGGAAGACAAGCTCAAAATCCACAATCGTATGCATCGCAACCGCAGGTGTTTGAGCAATCAGAACGTCAACCTTCAGAACCTGGAATAATCCCCAACACCACGGCGAATCCGACACGTCAACCGTCTGCAGATGACCGACGACTACCAGGAGGATTTTTCGACGCGCAGGAAGGTCCAAGCTTCGGCACCGCTAATGGTGCCACACCGACTAGCCCTGCTGCCAATCAGCTCAATCAGAATTACAATCCTGGTGTAACCGCCCAACAAGCCTTTTTTGCGGGGAATGACGTCCCTCAGCTTCCTGCACCGAAGCCCCAACAAAACTCTTCATTCCAGGACTTCTATCAAGATCCGTCGCCGGTCGGAGGACAGTTTCCAGCAAGTCCGGCACAACCTCAACCGAATGCCGCAGGCGGATTTCCACAGACTCAACAGGGGCATCCACCCCAGCCTCAAGCTCCGCAGTCGCAAATGCAAAATCATCAGACTGCCAATCAGGCATCCCAATTTCCTCCGGCTCAAGCGCAACCGCCGCAGCCGAACGTAGCTCCATCAGCCCCTTCTCAGCAGAATGACGTACGGCTGGCACAAAAAGATCCAACCACGCAGTCACCATCGGCGCCACTACCTGAGTCCTCTCCATCTGGGAACTCGGGACCCACCGGTAAGAAGAAAAGACGCAGACGACGACTTGAAGACGACGAACCAGCAAACGACTTCACTCAAAGTGAAATCGAGATGGATACGTTTAAACGATTTGAAAAGTTAGTTGTAAATCCTGAGACAAAAGGACTTGCCATGCTGGCTTTTCATGAGGCTCAACATGTTCTGACGCAGCCTGAAGAGTTTTTCAGAACGATGCCTACGCGTGGCAACATCGCCGAACCCGCAATATTTTTGTTCATAGTCGCAGGCGTCAGTGGCTTGTTGGCAGGCGTAATCAGTATGAATCTATTGATTACGATTCAATTTATGCTCGGCAACGTCCTCCAAGCCTACTTGCTCAGCTTTATTTGCTGGAAGATGTATACAGGAATGGGCAGCACAGAACCTTTTGAAACAAGCTTTCGAGTGATCGCATACAGTCAGGCAACACTGATTATCGCGGGGCTTAAGTTCAGCATCTTCGGAAACTGGATTCCTGCTTATATCACTTTGCTAATCGCCACATTTTTTGCTCTGCGCCTGCAGATCACCGGAATGAAACAGGTTCATGACATGCCCGCAGGCAAGGTGACACCAGTTCTGGTGCTGGCAACACTGTTTATCATGCTGATACGATTTAAAATGTTTCTACTGTAGGGGCATCGCCCACGGTGTCATGCCTGTGAATGGCTGCAGTACTGCCTGGTCCACTTTTACATGTCCTGTGACTATCCTTCAGTGTCGCGCGGAAGACTCATAGTCCTGGTCATCGGTTCAATGCGTTTTACGCCATCAGGGTCAGTCATGATTAACAGTTTGTCTCCGACTTTCAAAATATTCGTAGGTGCCGGATTCCAATCCAAAACTCCATCACGTTCCTGCAACAACACTGTCACTTCATGACGCGCTCTTAACTGATCGACAGTTTGACCGACCAGCAGCGTGTTTGATTCAACCACGATTTCAACGGCGTTGATAACCGTGCCGCCAAACTGAAACGAATCGACGATATGTCCACTAATAGCGGCCTGTGCAAATAGAGGTCCGGACTTGGCTGACGAGCTGTATGCTCCTTCGAAATTCATGACCTTCGCCATACGTTTCGCCAAACGTTGATCGAACATTCGCAGAACAACGCGAATGTTGGCGTTGACATCCCGCGCTGTGAGCGCCGCTTCAATATTGACTAGATCATTGTCGGTCACGGCGATGATCGCCTTTGCCTTTTTCACTGATGCTTTCTCGAGAGTCGAGAGATCGCGCGCATCGCCGACCAACACCGGCACATCGTAGCCGGATACTTCGTGAGAAAAGCGACCGTCTTTGTTATTTTCAATCGCGACAACATCTTCGCCCAACCCCTTAAGGTGCTCGACTACACGAATTCCGACGTTGCCCAGTCCGCAAACAATAATATGATTTTCCATCGTCTCCGCAATCATCTGTTGCCACTCAGTAGAAAACCGTTTGCGTTGAAACAAAAGATGGCTCAAATGTACGACGCCCTCGGCAATAGTAACCAGACCCGCGACCGGAAGCAAGAAGAAAAGCGGTGCCAGTCGCCAATCTTCAACATACGGCAGGGGTGTCTCGAAGAAGGTCATGAGAACTGTGTAGTAGGCGGATTGCACTAACGTCAATTTCCCGCCAGGAACCAGATCATGTGGATATAAGTAATAAAGCGACACTACCGATGTCGAAAATCCCAAGATCGCGCAGATCAAAAATCCTCGAAATTCTCGACCAAGAACTTTGAGCAATCGAAAAAAGCGCCGACCGCGGCGTTGGAAATTATGCTTGATTTCGGAAGTGATGCTCGACATCTAACCTTCTATAACTTTGCATGCATTGCAAGTTAGGTATTTTAGCAGTCGAGACCTTTCTGCCGACGTTGCATTCCCGCAGAAAACAAAGGACCGGGTCAGAACTTGCGTTCTAACCCGGTCAAGCTGTCGGTCAGTGTCAAAGATTAGTTGAGATACGATCTCATACCATTCATAGTTTTACTATTTCGCAGCTTTCGAATTGCTTTCGCCTCGATTTGTCTTGCACGTTCTCGACTAATGCCAAGAACTTGTCCGGCTTGCGATAGAGTTTTTCCGGTTCCATCTTTCAGTCCGAAACGCATCTCAATAATTGCCTTTTCCTGATCCGTCAGACAAGTCAGAAGACCAGTGACGTCCTGTCGAAGCAGATTGTTGGTCGCGGTCTCGGTCGGCGCCGGCATAATATCATCCTCGAGCAATTCGCCCAGAGTACTGTCAAAACCGGTTCCAATCGCACTGTCGAGTGAAAGCAGATCTCGTGAAGTTTCCATCACTTGAAGGATTTTTTCCTTCTTGATCTCGGTCGCTTCGGAGAGCTCTTCAATAGTCGGTGGTCTGCCCAGTTCGGAACTCAGCTTCCTGACTTCTTTTCGAACTTTGGCCAACATTTCGTTGACGTGAACAGGCAACCGAATCATTCGTGATTTATCCGCAATCGATCTGGTGATCGCTTGTTTGATCCACCACGTTGCGTAGGTTGAGAATCTGAAGCCTCGCTCAGGATCAAACTTATCGACTGCGCGGAGCAGACCGACGTTACCTTCCTGGATCAAATCTTGCAGAGCCATTCCACGCTTGAGATATTTCTTGGCGATGCTTACGACCAGTCGCAAGTTGCTTTCAACTAACAGAGCTCGTGCATGCTTATCGCCGGATTTGGCTTTAGTAGCCAATTCCTTCTCATCTACTGCCGACAGAAGTTTGCGTCTCGAAATCTCAGAAAAATATTTTTTGATGGAATCAGGCAGTGCGCCCGCGGAGTATTTAACTACTTCCTCTTCCTCAACTAATTCTTCAGCGATTTCCTCTGCCAGCTCGTACTCAGTCTCTTGATGCAGAACTCCGTCGAGAACGCTGATTTCGTCCTGATCGAAATTGCCGGTTTCATCTTCCGAACCATCACCGACTGCGCTGAGATGTCGATCTCCCTTGCCACGTCCGCCAGCAGTACGCTTACGCGTCGTCTTTCGCCGACTTCCACCTGCATACGCTTCTATTGTGAAAAGATCTTGGTCTGTGACTTCTATTCTCTTTGGGTTTCCCATATAGCCTCCCTGAAGGCTCTATTACTTTCCTTCTACCTTACTTAGCGATCTGCTCCCATGGGTATGAGTAGCTTTCAAATTTCTACTAAGGGTTATCCAACTGCTGGCATGCCTATTTGATTTATTTGACTGTTACTTAAGACCCCTTGCTATCCGAAATGTTCCACTTTATTAGCAATATTTAGGATTTGTTTATATTCCCATGCTGCTGGGCTTTCCGGGCATTTTTGTCATACCGATTAAATACCCCATAAATTGAGACTGATAACTTCGATCTGCAAATCTGCACGGGTCGAAACCCATACGAAAGCTCAAAACCTTGCAGCCGTCGATTTAGATGGACGGAGACTTGTATGAAGTTCGCTTAATATCAGGACGAAACCGTATCAGTGGGAGCAAGTGTCAACGCGGCCGGGTTACGAAACGTTGGGATTAGCAGCGTGGGCGCTTACAAAGCTATCCAGCGACATCTGTGGACCGCGCCCCGCGGGCACAGCGTAAACTGCATTCGTGCTTCGGGCTCCTGAGGTTCTAATAGATAGGACGCTTATATTGAATCTTATTATATGACTTTTATTGTGCGGACGGGATCGATCACTGGTTTCTCGCGTTTCTGTTTATTCGCTCGGGCACTGCGCGTTACCTTAATCGCCTAAACCGTATCGAAAACAGAACGACGTTCGATCAATGCAAGCAAAACGTTTGGGCACTGCCTGTGATACCGCAGTCGTTTTAATCACTAAATGCTGATACTACCGGTGGTTCCCATCAAGAAAAGCTAATCCACAACGTCGCCCTGTTGGCAACTTAAAATATTTGTACACCTTTGTTGAATATGCTGATATATACGCAAGCAATATACAAACGCTTCCAAAGTCAGTTCGAAGATGCTAACATCGGACCACTTTGCAATCCGGAAAGCGCGATACGTCCCATGGCTTCATTTACCACACCGCCTTCCGGGTCATTCGAAACAAAACGATTATGCTGACAACTATCAAAAAAATCTCATCTTTGTCCCTAGCGATCGGTCTGTCAATTGCCAGTTCCATCTTGATACCGCAGATGGTGCGGGCTGAAGGAAGCGGCTCGGGTTTAGACCAAACCATCCTCAAAGACATTTCGATTTCCAATTTCGAACAAGTTAATGACACCATTTTGCGTGGCGCTGCTCCATCTGACGAAAATCTTCGTTTGCTTGCCAAAAGCGGAGTGAAGACAATTGTCGATCTGCGAATGGCCGGACCAGCTGTTAAACACGAATCCGGCGTTGCTCATGAGTTGGGAATCAATTACGTTCATGTGCCACTAGGGTTCAAGTCACCAAACTTGTCCGAGATGACCAGAGTTCTGGGCGTACTAAACAATTCCGAAAAACAACCAGTCTTCGTACATTGCCGTCAAGGCGCTGATAGAACTGGTATGACGATCGGCATGTATCGTCGCATTCACGACAAATGGGAGTTCGATAAGACCTACGGTGAAATGCGAAAGCACCATTTCAAGCCGGTCTTACGTGGCATGAAAGCGGCTGTCAAAAAATGCCCACATAGTCCGACTCTGCAATCCGCTTTTGTTCCAGCGGAAAAAACACTGACTGCATCACAGTCGAGTTCGAGTCACACGAAGAATAACTAGAAATCGCTTTCGCGCGCGCGATCCGATCTCTATCTACCTGTTATTTCTCTTCCATCGCAGGCTGAACCGGCTGAATCATCGTTCCGGATTCGGTCATTTTGCGAGTTTCGGCTAGCTGTCGCATACCAGGATCAAGATCATAGAGCCGGTATAGCGGTCCCAGCGATTCTTTGAGCGTTCCAAGAATGGCATCCACTTCTGAACCGATTATGTTAAACGCTGCCTTCGCTTGCGGCGAAGTGGCGTTAGTGTCGATATCATCAGCCAGGCGCACAAGCCTGTCCGTCTCCTTGACGAGTCTCGTCAATAGCTGAAGAACCTGAATGTCCTTAGTTTCTCGGTTGCTGTCCAATGACAATACGAAGTACCAAATTGAGAGCCGCTTAGACCATTATTAGCAGGTATCGACGAAGTTGTGTGACCCAAAAGAGTGATTCTGAGCCTGTTCAATCATTAATATTGAAAACCCCTAACTGCATTGACCCTGCGGGCAAAACTTTGGCATCATTAATGCATTAATGCCGATGTCGATTAATCGGCGGGTCGAAATTACTAGAAGTCGGACGGTCGTTGGACGCAATCATTCAAATTCAAGACTTATCCACGGTTTTCCATACGGAACTCGGTCTGGTGAAAGCCGTGGACAGTATCAACTTCTCCATCGAGAAGGGCAAAGCGCTGGGTGTAGTCGGCGAATCGGGATGCGGCAAATCGATAACCTCCCTTTCAATCCTGCGGCTGGTGCCGCCTCCAGGCGAAATTGTCAGTGGCAAAATTCTTGTTGACGGTCAAGATCTGCTCAGATTGTCAGAATCCGAGATGCGAACTGTGAGAGGAAACAAAATCGCGCTAATTCCGCAGGATCCAATGACCTCGCTAAACCCGGTCTATACCGTCGGCGAGCAGATCATGGAGACGATTGAATTGCACCAACGCGTTGGCAAAGCGGAAGCGAAGAAGCGTGCAATAGAAGCCTTGACGAAAGTTAGAATTCCACAGGCAGCGCAGCGTGTTGACGAGTATCCGCACCAGTTCTCGGGAGGCATGCGCCAGCGCGTGATGATCGCCATGGCTCTATCATGCAATCCGCTGCTTTTGATCGCGGATGAACCAACCACTGCGCTGGATGTGACAGTTCAAGCCCAGATCCTGGACTTGCTCCGTGAAATTCAAAAAGATGATGGCATGTCCATTCTCCTTATCACCCATGACTTGGGCGTTGTCGCTGAAATGTGCGACACGGTGGCCGTGATGTACGCCGGTTCGATTGTCGAATACGCTGGTGTTCATGAGCTTTTCAGTAATCCAAAACACCCTTACACCACCGGATTGCTCAACTCGATACCGCGCCCAGAGTCAACCATGCTCAAACCGATCGAAGGTCAGCCGCCTAGCCTGATCGATTTGCCGCCAGGTTGCCGATTCGCCAATCGTTGCCCGCTCGTTGAGGAGCGATGCCATAAAGGACTCCCGCCACTGGAAGAGAAATCGCCAGGTCACTTTGCGCGCTGCGTCGTCGTAAAGTAGTTTAGCTCTTGACGTTCCAGTTCTTAAATTAAACTGTGGACCAATTGAAGTTCAGACCCAAGAAACGGGACAATGACACTTCACCTCTACATTGTCTAAGAGCAAAACCAATGCGCATTCCGACAACTGCACAAATTAGAGACCTGGAAAGTAACTGGATCGAACATTGCGATAAAAATTGGGGACAGGTCCTCATGGAAATCGCTGGACGTGGCGCCGCTATCCATGCGCTTCGTCTCTGGCAGGAAAATCCTGGCGACGTCGTCATCGTTATCGGTAAGGGAAACAACGGCGGCGATGGTTTAGTCATCGCACGGTATCTGACACTATGGGGAGTGCCCGTGTCAGTTTGGTTGGTTTCGCAAAATAAAGAAACTGAAGGAAAAGCAGATCAATCGAAAGGGAAATCCAAAAAGGGTTCTGCAACGAAAACTTCTGCTAAAGAGTCGGCAGAGGCAGGCGGTTCATCGGCTAAATCAGGCACCGCGGTCAAAGAAGCCGACGATTCCAACGACGAATTCGTCGAGATGAAAACTCACGAAGCTACCGTAAATAGAAATATTCTTGAATCGTTGAACGTTCCCGTCACCGTCGTAACCGAGGACATTCTTGGAGACGATCGCGACAACGAATTCGGTGATTTCGTCTACGATCCTTATGTGGACGAACTGTTCGACAATGCATCTTTGATTGTTGACGCCATGTTTGGAACTGGACTTTCAAAACCAGTTGAAGGTTTAAACCAGAGAGTAATCGACGCAATCAACAGAAGTGGCAAAAGAGTTTTATCAATCGATATTCCTAGTGGTATCAATTCCGATACCGGTCAAATTATGGGAAGCGCAGTTCGCGCCGATCACACAGTCACTTTTGGTTATTTGAAACCGGGTCTGGTGACGCATCCGGGAGCAACACTCGCCGGACAACTAGGCATCATCGATATCGGTTTACCGGAGCTTCCAGAGGTCTCACCCGACATCAACCTGATGACGGTTGAGATTGTAAAAGAAATTCTTCCTCTTCGACCTATTGATTCACATAAAGGGTCGTTCGGTCATGTTTTAACCATCGCCGGTAGTCCAGGCATGGCGGGCGCCGCGATGCTTGCTTCGAAGAGTGCCCTGCGCGTCGGTGCAGGAATGGTCTTCCTAGCAACACCACGGGCGGTGATGAATACTTTGCCGCCTGAAGAGATAATTTATAGACCGATGCCTGATACCGATTCAGGATCACTGAGTCGAAAAGCGATCACGGCCCTGAAAGAACAGATCACAACCGCTCAAGCTGTCATTCTCGGACCTGGTCTCGGTCTGACCGAGGATACCGAAGAAGTTGTAGCAGAACTCTTAAAAGACATGGAATGCCCTTGTGTTATCGATGCTGACGGTTTAAACGCATTAGCAAAGAAACCGGATCTGCTGGACGGCAACGAGGGCGAATTCGTTCTCACACCACATCCGAAAGAACTCTCGAGGCTGTTGAATTGCGAAGTATCCGAAATACAATCCGATCGAATCGGATATGCAATCAAGGCAGCAGAAAAGTTTCAATGCGTTGTTGTCCTGAAAGGATCGATGTCCATCATCGCTAATCCTGAAGGCGAAGTCTTCATCAATCCAACCGGAAATCCTGGAATGTCGACCGCTGGCGCTGGCGATGTTCTCTCCGGAATCATCGGCGGATTGCTGGCGCAGGGTGTTGAGGTCTTCCAGGCCGCCGCGGCAGGGGTCTACTTACATGGACGCGCCGGGGACATTCTCTCGGAAGAAATCGCTGAGTGCGGTATCGTTGCTGGTGACATCCAGAGGACCATTCCGTTTGCGATCGAAAGCATTCAGGACAATGATCGCAGTGATTTGGAAACAATGCTGCTCAGCAACAGTACTGACTGATACCTTCAAAGTTCATACAGTTTAGTCATCAGATCGAACTACAACCGACTCATTAAACTCAAGCGAGGCGAAATCCGTGAAAAAAAGTGATATCTCCAGAATCCATCGCTTCGTTGAGCCTTACAAGGTTACAAAAGGGAAAAACTTCAAGCTCAGCAATTTCGATCCGGCAGATACCGGGAGCTTTTCGTCAGAATCAAAAGATGAAGCCAAACAGATGCTTGTTCAAGGCGTTGAACTGCTAGGCGAAAAGCAAGACATGTTGTACGCGCAGGATCGCTACGCGATGCTTCTCGTGTTTCAGGCGATGGACGCTGCAGGCAAAGACAGTACCATCAAGCATGTGATGTCCGGAGTAAATCCTCAAGGCTGTCAGGTTTATTCCTTCAAACAACCATCGGCTGAAGAACTGGATCATGATTTCATGTGGCGCTACTCGCGGTGCCTTCCCGAGCGGGGACGAATCGGCATCTATAACCGTTCATATTACGAAGAAGTGCTGGTCGTAAGAGTTCACGAACAGATCTTGTCGATGCAGAGAATACCGGATGAATTCGTCAACCGGAATCTTTTCAGTCAGCGTCTGAATGATATCGCGACATGGGAAGATTACTTGCATCGCCAGGGCATCGTGGTCGTCAAATTCTTCTTGAACGTGTCCAAGAAAGAGCAGAAGAAGCGATTCCTCGAGAGGTTGGAGCGTCCCGAGAAACACTGGAAGTTTACCGCTTCGGATTTGAGCGAAAGAGAGTTTTGGGCCGATTATCAGCACGCATACCAGGAAGCAATTCGCCATACGGCAACGGAGAATGCTCCGTGGTACGTGGTGCCGGCCGACAACAAGTGGTATACGCGCCTAGTAGTCGCCGGAGCAATTGCAGATACGATGAACAGCATGAATCTCGCCTATCCGCCGGTCGATAAGGCAAAAATGAAAGAGATTGAGGCCGCAAAAATCACTTTGGCAAAATCAGAAAGAGCCTAGTGTTCAAAACGACTTGGATAGCGTTGGACGGCTAATGGTTCGTTGAAGGATCACTTGGATCCTCTGGTGCGCAGCGCAGGCTCGAGAAATTCAAGCCTACCTTGTTTGGTATCAATCTTCGCGCGAATTCCGATTGGAATAAACCGACACTCAGGTGTCTGGCCAATCGCCATCCTGAAAATCGATGGCTTCCCTAATCCCTTCAAGCGGTTGGCAAAAAGCTCTTCCAATGAAAGCATGTTCGACGATCCACCCGTTCCACAATTTTCGAAGACGCCCATAATCAGCGCATTAACATCATTAAGATTGCCTGCTAAGTGCAAACTCGTAAGCCATCTTTCAAGCACATCATTTCGTTCGTTCTTATCTTCGAGAAACAAAAGTTTGCCTTTGAAGTCCGGCTGAAATTTAGTACCGCTCAATGAAAACAAGGCAGTAAGGTTCCCACCGAAAAGCGTGCCTTCTGCGGTGCCGACCACTGGTGCGTACACAAACCCTGGAGGAAACGATTGCAAAGTCTCAATCGGCTGCATTACTTTCGATTCCGTTATTGCCACATTTAATGCGTAGAGTGCAGCCTGCGATGAGATTCGATCCAGGTTGGGACCGTGGAAACAAACCAGTCCCGTTGACTGATTAATCGCATTCAACAGGCAAGTGTTCTCATCTCCACCAACAATTATTTTCGGATTTTTCGAGAGCGCGTCGTAATCAACTCGATCGATCATACGAAGTGAACCATAGCCACCGGTAATGCAAAAAATCGCTTTTACCGATTTGTCCCTCACGAAACCGTTGAAATCGGACGCACGCTCTTCATCGGTTCCAGCCATGTATCCGTGGATCGATAAGACGTTATCACCCACGACCGGGACGTACCCAAGTTGCGACAGGAGATGAACTGCCGCGGCAACACTCTGCGGACCATCTGGACGGCTCGCCGGAGCTACGATTGCTACTTTGTCGCCCTTAGCCAGCACAGCCGGTTTCAAACATCGAGATTCCATCACCTTAGCGACAGACGTTCTAGATTTAGCATTCTGGGTTTCTGTTTTTGCCATGATTTCTACATTCGCGTAGCGGGTTCCTCAATCTTCAAAGTCACAGAACCTTTTGCGTCAGCCTTCAGCGACGCCACCACGCCCAGTGGCAAAACGAATTTCTCTAATGAGTGCCCGAGCCGCATTCCGTAAACAACCGGTTTACCAAGATTGGAATATTTATCTCTCAGCATTCTCTCGACGCTGAAGTTCAAACCTATGCGATTTCGTCTAGAATCTCCAGGTCGACAACTAGCGCATTCACCGATGATAAGTCCGACGCATTCGTCGATCTTTCCCGCTAGCTCTAATTGAGTCAACATGCGATCGATGCCATGCGGCTCCTCTTCATAGTCTTCGACGAACAGAATTTTTCCTCTGGTGTCGATTTCCCAGGGCGTTCCCATCAACTGTCGAATCAACGATGCGCAACCACCGGTCAATTGCCCGCGCGCCTTACCTTCTGATATCACCAGCCGCGGTGGCGGATATTCGGGGTTCCATTCGTCCTTCGGTGTTGGATCTGAAATCAATCCAATTGGATTGGTCTGTGTCAGCGCCTTCACGAAATAGTAGTAAGTGTAGGGAGATTCGAAAAACGATCCGGCAGTCGGTCCGTGAAAAGTGACAAGCCCTGTCATTTGCTGAATCGGGATCAAAAGCCCGGTTATATCCGAGTACCCCATCAAGATTTTCGGATTTTTGGCGATCAAATTGAAATCGAGTTTTTCCAGCAACCTGACCGCACCATTACCGCCGCGCACCGGCAGAATCATGTCAACCTCGGGATCTTGCCACATATCGTGGAAATCTCTTAGTCGATTCTCATCGGTGCCGGCTAAGTCTCCAAGCCGATCCATCGCATGCTTGCCGACTTTCCACCGCAGTCCCAGTTTCTTCAACCACTGGAAGGAATATTCAAGATCGCCTTCTTCGAAGGGAGGCGAAGCTGGCGCGACGATACCAATGGTCGACCCGGACTTTAAGGCTCGCGGAAGAACGGCTGGAAGAGCGGTCGCAGGCGCTGCCCGCTTCGCTTCCACTCCCGTTATGGTTTTTTGTTCGACTTTTGCCAAATCAGCAAGGGGGCATTTCAGGCACCCAACCTCCGGCACTCATTCTAGCTCAGCCCTTCTCCCATACGCATCACCCGAAAGTCCTCGAACGAAAATTTTCTGGGTTGCTTGAATGAGCGATAGTCAATCTCTCTACAAATAAGCTTTCCAGTTGATATAGTTATGCAGAACAAAGAGGCCATTTGTTTTATGTTGGAAACTAAGAACGCACCGCTGCAAGAAGACTCTGATCCTTCACTGAGATATACCGAAGACCAGGTTTCCTGGCTCAAGAAGGCTAAGGCCTTCGCGGATAGTATCTCTATCGAGGATGTCATAAAGTCCGATGTCGAGAACACTTTTCGACGTGACTTGTTTGAACGCGCTTGCCAAGAAGGCATGGGATCGCTGCCTTTCCCGAAAACCTATGGCGGCACAGGCGGCGATTACGTCAGCTTCTGCCTGGTCAACGAAGAATTCGCTCGACGCTGTGTACCGATCATGAGTTCACTAGGCGTTCACGTTCTGTGCCAAGAACCGGTTTTTCGGTTTGGCACAGAAGACCAGAAGAAAAAATATTTGATTCCGTCAGCTTCAGGAAAGTATCTAGCTGCATTCGGTTTGACTGAACCAAATGCCGGTTCTGACACAGCTGCGTTGGAAACTACTGCCAAGCTGGACGCCAGCGGCAAAAACTACATTCTCAATGGCACCAAAACCTTTATTACAAGCGGTGCTTCCGCCGACTATTACATCGTGATGGCTCGAGTCAGCGGCGAACCGCACAAGCCATTCCCCCCGCCGCGTGAGGCTGGGGGCAAAGTCGACACGATCACTGCCTTTATAGTCGAGCGCGGATTTGAAGGTTTCAACATCGGTCAAAAATTCGACATGCTCGGCATGCGTGGCTATTCTACATGCGAACTCGTGTTTAGCGACTGCAAGGTTCCTGTGGAAGCCACCCTTGGAGATCCTGGCTCCGGGCGCAAAGTAGCATTGGGAAGTCTCGCGAAAGGTCGCGTTACGATTGCCGCTCAGGCAACCGGATGGGCTCAGGGAGCGCTTGATGGGCTGGTCAAAGTTCTTCGAGACGAGAGGAGCAAAGGTATGTTTGATGACAGCCTTAATGGACTCGCCTCCGTAGTCGGAGATCTCGTCACTCACGTGGAGAGCGCTAGGGTCCTCACCTATCAGGCTGCAGGCGCGATCGACAATGGAGATTCTGATGTCACCGTGGCATCGATGGCCAAAACGACAGCGACTGATGCGGCGATGAAAGTTTCCACCGAAGCAATCTCGGTTATCTCCAGTCTCGGACTACAGCCAGAACTGCTTATCGAGCGGATCTTCAGAGATGCAAAAGCCGGACAGATTTACGAAGGCACCAATCAAATTCAGCGAATGCTGATTGCTCGTGCTTTACTGAAATAGTGATGATTAGCCAAAAGCGATAACAATAGTTCAATAAAATGTCACCAGAAACGCAAATCGAATCTCAGCCAACCAATAAGCAAGTCGTGGAAGCACGACCGAAACCGGCTTATCCACTGATTTCCAATCAGCCTGATCGGTTTGGCGCATTGTCAGAAGCGTTTCTTTTTGTTGAAGAAAAACGAATCTACGAGCTCTTCGGCAAGCTCAAATTCTATTCGGTTGTCGCAGCCGTCCTTCTTGCTATTCCGATCGCTATTCATCTCTATGTGCGCTTCGCCGCAGGCGCTCCGCTGACGGGAACAGCGCTGGATATAGCGAAAATTTTGATCGTTTATGTGCTGATTGGATCAGTACTCGCCCTTATCGGCTTTTTCATGTACAGGCACAAAATCATGGAGCTGCTCGCGCAGCTTGAAGATCTAGCCTACTTCGGCGATGACATGGCGCGATTCTACATGCCGTACGTCAGAAGTGAACTCAAAGAGTTCAACGACAAAATCAGGAAAGCCAAAGACGCTCCCGATGAGCCAAATCCCGTGGAAATCATGAAGGACCTTTGGCCGGTAGTATCAATGCTTTTAAAGCGAGACGCCGACATTCTCAAATGGGGCAAAGTAGGAATGAGAGCATACAAGACGCTTTCAACATTTTTCAAAGGACACGACCACAGTAGCGAATCGACGTAATGCGTTCTAGCACCACTTCTCATTCTGCATTTGACTTCAAGAGTTATCTCTCAGACAGGCGCGATCTTGTCGAGAAAAAACTCGAAGAATTGCTGTCGGAGAAAGAACCCGAGATCTTATGGGAGAGCATGCGCTATTCCGCTCTGGGTTCAGGAAAACGGATTCGCGCGTTGCTGGCTATCTCGGCTTACGAAACGATCAAGCGCATCAACTGCGGTACCACTGAACAAGACGCAAAAGTAAAAGCAAACTCACAATCAGACACTGATTTGACCCAAATGCTGGCGCCGGTTCTTCCGCTCGGATGCGCGATCGAAATGGTTCACGCCATGAGTTTGATCCATGACGATTTGCCGTGTCTGGATAACGATGACGTTCGCAGAGGCAAGCCTACAAACCACAAAGCGTACGGCGAGGCGATGGCTTTGCTGGCTGGTGACGCATTACTGATGAGGGCGTTTGAAGTCCTTATATGTAGTAGGGACATCCAACAACATATTGAATGTAATTCAACGCTGCTTGACATCGCGGGTAAGCTCGCCACCGCCACAGGTGCTAATGGAATGGTCGGCGGTCAGGTTTTTGATCTTATCTATACAGGTACAGGTTCGACTGAGAACGCCGGCGCAGGAAAGCCTGGCGCTGGTCCGAACCCGACTAATGGTTCAGGTTCAAACTCGAACTCAGTGCAGTTAAATGAAACCGTAATAAGAAAAATACACGCCGGCAAGACCGGTGCACTCCTGCGTTTCTCGCTCTGGTCGGGTGCGCGCTTGGCAAAAGCGAACCAATCACAGCTAAATGCAATGGACCAATTTGGTGATATTGTCGGATTGGCATTTCAAATTACCGATGATCTTCTCGACGTCACAGGTGATGTAGAAACGCTCGGGAAGACGCCTGGCAAAGATCAGGCAGCCAATAAGGCGACTTGGGTAGCAGTTTTTGGAATTGATGGCGCGCGCGAAAAATTGCAGATATTGGAAGACGAAGGCAAGAAATTATTGATGGCAGAAGGACTGTCCAATGCGGACGGACCGATCCTCGAATCCTTGCTAGAGATGGCGATTCACAGACATAAGTAGACTGGGGACCAGGATGGATTTATCGTTTTTAGGCTCTCACTGTCTGCTTTTCGCTGACACTATTTTTGATACCACCAGCGCGCAGCTCTCAGCTCCTGGCGCAGGAAGGGGTTGGCAAGTGATCGCCGTAACGGTCTTGAGCAGCACGATTGCGCAGGCGCTCAAGATTTTGACCAAGTTGGTCAGAACCGGTCATCTCGACCTAAGAATGATGGCGAAGACTGGTGGAATGCCTTCCAGCCATAGCTGCTGCACCATGGGAATGGCAGTCTCCGTGGGGCTCATCGAAGGGTTTAACTCCGTCTCATTCGCGATTGCATTATGCCTCGCGTTAATAGTTATGTACGACGCTGCCGGTGTGCGCAGAACGGTCGGACTTCAAGCAAAAGTGCTCAACGAGATGATGGCCGAGCTTTTTTCAGAGCATCCTCACTTGTCAAGCGCCCGCATTAAAGAATTCCTAGGTCATACACCCATCGAGGTTTTGGTGGGTGCAGCATTAGGTACGGTGATCGCTTGGGTATTCAATATCCTCACTGTGCAACACTTTCTACATGGCTAGCCCCAAATGTCAGAAGCCGGAAAGCCTCACTGTATTACGATCACTTAATACATGACTACTGTAAGAAATCGATACTTTTGCTCTATAATCAAGGTCTTGGAAAGGGTTGCCAGGGATCATCCTAGAACTCGCAAATTCAATTTGAAGTCTAGGAACGATATCGAGAGTATTACCTCTTAGATATTGATGACAAAACAAATGTCAAGATAACCAGACCCTCTCCTGCCAAAGACCAAAATTGCTGCTCGCAATCGAAGTCAAAGGCTGTGCGTTGGAAGTGATAGCTTTAGCTATCAGGTTTCACTTAATGCTGTACCAGTCGGATTCCGTGTTTTCTTGAAAAGGAGGAAAGGCAGAGGTAAATAAAGAAACTCTCCGAGAGTCAAATTGATAACGCTGCCGAAAACTAAATGAACACAACGGTCCAAACAAACACCACACCAAAAACAACTTCGCCTCGGCGGTCTCGCTTCCCAGGTAAAGAGTCGGGTTCCGTCTCTTTCAACCTGACCGCACTTGGTCGTCAGCTGCTCAAAGAACAAGCATCCGCTGCTGGTGTTTCAAATGGGGACTATGTCGAAATGCTCATTCGTGAGCGCGCCGGTATGCCACCTTTGAGACTACCCGCCTCTCTGAAGCAGACTGGACCCAAGGGTGGTGCCAAATCTTACTTCTTCGGTAAGAACCGTGGCACTACAACCGCAGTATGCGTAACACCGATGGCTCACAGACTGCTCGACGAACAAGTCGCTGCATCTAGAATGAGCCGTGGGGATTATATCGAATACCTTCTTCGCGAGAAGTCTGGGGTAATCGAAGAATCATTCAAGAACTTCAACCTCGCCACATGGCAAGCAAACCAAGTGCAAGCAGCACCTACGATTGCTCAACCTGAAGTTCAAACGTCCTTCGCGCCTCCTCAGCCAGCTGCAGTTGAACCGCAAGCTTATCAACAGCCTGCTCCAGCTCCAGTTCGTGATTGGAATTCCGGCTACTAAGCCAGAGTTCTCTCGTACGCGGGAAAAGTGGAATAAAATCCTCCTTTTAGAGGCCTCTGTACAAACAGAGGCCTCTTCTGCTTTTTGAGTCCGACCCGTACGATGGGAGACGCCGACAGTTTCGTTGAATCAACTGAATGAGGTTTATCGTAGGGGCGCCTCGCGAGGCGCCCGTGCAGCTAATGCCGCTTGTGCAGCCAATGCCGCCCGTGCAGCCAATGCCGCTTGTGCAGCCAATGCCGCTTGTGCAGCTAATGCCGCCCGTGCAGCTAATGCCGCTTGTCCAACGAAATGCCACTTCCACGATAAAACGCAGATATCATTTGTCCCCCTTGATAAAACAAATGTCACCATAAGTGGTGGCAGACATTCCATCGACAACATCGTCATCTCGATTGGAAGTTCCAAACCTGTCACGCGCCTGTTGGACGCAGAGTATAATCATGCGGCACCTCTAAGGAGATAAACTTAATGCGAATCAATCACGGCAATTTTCGTCTGCTGACAGTCCTGTCGCTGCTGGCATGCATGCAAACTCCTGGACGTGCAGAAGAAACTGCTGCTCCGAGTGCCACCACCATCAAGGGCGGTGTTGTTCAAATCGACGTAACCTTGAACGATCTACGTGACGCGCGCCTGTCGATCAGCCGAGTGCGAAAGGCGACTGCAAATTTGTACGACGAAGTCACTCGTCAGCAAATGTCGATGACCTTCAATCCAAACATGATTGGCAATACCGTTATCCAGACTCCACAAATGGTGGTCGGTGGACCAGTTCTGCCGGCACGCAAAAAATGGGTTGATGCCTCAATCGAAGAGATCTCACCAATCATCAAGCTATTCAAAGAAGACGTAGACCTGGCAATCGAGAGTGATCGTCGCACCGACGTAAGCGACAAAACAAGAAAAACTCTAGACCCTTTGAGAGAAGATGCGTTTGCGTCGGTAAAAAAATCTTTTGAGATTTACCAAGATCTAAGGAAATTGACTGGCGGCCCGACTTACGACAACCCAGCAATTGCAAAACTGGCAGATAGTTTGGACAGTCAATTCAAGGGTCTCGATAAAACGTTCAAAAGAGCGATCAGCATTTTGCAAAAAGAGGCGAAGGCTTCGCGGAAAAATTCTCGAAAAGCCTGACGACAACGCTCGCCACTGTCCGCTTATAGCGAATTACCCTTTAGAAATTGCTCACTTGGCAGACAAACGTTTGCACTCATCAAGGTCATCCGTAGTGGCGCCTGCAGTATCACCCAGTTTCTCTCAAATCAACAATCGAGTTCGATAGTATGAAACTGTCTCGGGTGCAAGGCCAATAGCTTCGTTGACATCTCTTTCCGTGCTAGCTTACCCACGATTCTACTTGCAGACTTAGGTAATTCGAAACGACGGCAAGGTCGTTGCAGAATTCTTCTTCGAAGAACTTGGTCTCTCGATATGTTTTCGCGCATCCGGCTGACCGAAATTTCGAGCGAACATAAGAACCATTCCGAATACCAATGGAAAAACGGCCATTGTAATTCCGAGCGCACTGAAGAAAGCCTGAATCGGATCAAAGCCGGCGAGCAAGAGTCCTCTAAACATTCCGACAGTACCAACCAGGCATGCGAATGCAAACAACCAACCGTTCTGAACTTTGAAATGCGAAAACTCGATATCATCCGGTCTGCCGAGCACAACGGCCATGTACAACGCCTCAGTGGCAAAAGTGATGATCAAACATGAGTAAAACCATTGCGACCACGGATTGAGTTCGGCAAGCTGCGCCTTCAACAAAACGAGCTTTTGTTTTTCGCCTCGCTTCTCGTACATCTGACCAAGCAGTCCCATCGTTTCCTTTATGCGCTGACGGTCAGGGATCCATGATTTCTTCAACTGACCGATTGCTTCTTTGTACTGCTCCTCAGCCGAGACATACATATCGACTCGCTGGTACGCCATCGCCAGTCCTTCAAGAGTGGCTATATAAGCCGGATCTTTGACACCTTTGGTCTGAATGACTTTGCTGACTTCAGCCTTGTAGAAATCAACCGTCTTCTCTTTGTCGCCGAAGAGCAACAGCCGTCGCCCCTCGGTGCTGTACTTGTCCCAGGAAATGCGCTGGTTGAATTGCTGAATTAGTTCGGGAATCGCCATTATGGCGACAATCGTGACGAGGACTATTGCCAGTTTTTCCCTAGTGCCCATATCCGACCTCCGACCATAACTCATGATCTCGCCCAGGGATTCCTCAGAAAGGGATTGTGCCCAAAATTGGCAATCATTAGACGGCTTAGGCTATCATCTTAATTAATCAGTACATTCAAAAAGAGAATGAACCTTACCATTCAGGTCCTTTGATTGAACCAACCAGCGCATTATGCCGGATTTTTCTGGCGCGTCCTCGCCGCGCTAGTCGATTTCGCGCTCGTCATCGGAATCTCGATGATCACCAGCTTGTGCACGTACATTTTTCTTGTCATTCTCTTTCTCGTCCTCGGTCAGGACAAAACGGTGCTCGATACGAATGCGTCGCTCATCGGATACGCCGTGGGACTGATCGTCCTCGTCGTCTATTACGCGGGAATGGAAAGCTCTCGCTGGCAAGCGACTCCCGGAAAGAAGCTAGTCGGACTGTCCGTGACGGACATGAATGGAAAACGCATTTCGATTGGTCGCGCACTGCTTAGACTATTTCTGAAAGTAATTTCTGGCTCGATTTTCGGATTGGCATACCTGGTCTGCCTTTTCACCGAGCATAAACAAACTCTGCACGACATCGTCATTGGTACGCTAGTCTGGAAGTCTCCAAAACCGGAAGCGACGGCGGAATTGAACCTACCTCCGGAAAAATCATAAGCAATTGCAGGATTCAAAAATGGGAAAAGAAGTAACGCTGTTCACCATCCCCGGCTGCCCACTATGTGAGGAGGCTCGAGTCTGGTTAGCGGACAACGGTATCGCATATGGTGAGCGAGATGTACAAAATGATTATGCTTCCATGCGTAAGATGTTTAAGCTAACTAGACAAAACCTGGTGCCGGTTCTTCTGGTGGGAGACGCGTTTAAAATAAGACCGACAGAACAAGAGATCGTCGATTTGTGCTCTTAGAAAACTGAATAACTCTGGTATCGAATCTGGTATCAGCTTTAGGTTGAAACCTATCAGATCTAGGTCGAAACTGGTTGCGCCTTTTGTCTTGTTTCTATGAGTTGCTGTTCCAATTCTTTATAGGCATCCGATTGTTCTGTGGCGTCCGGATTGATTAATTGGACGCAGTGTTTCAAACTTTCCTTTGCCTCAGCCATTCTATCTACCGATGCAAAGATTTCTGCTTGCGCCCAGTAGAGTTCAGAGAGCATCTCCCGATCACGTTTGGCGTGCAGATGCCCGATGTTAATCGCTTTGGCTGATGCGAGCAGACCCAAATCGAAGTCGCCATTTTCAAACGCCAGCTCAATTGTCTGACGGGCAAATCCCAGTTCGTCGTGGAAATTTTTGAGTTTGCAGCCTTCTCGTTTCAGCCATTGCATGAAGTGATCGTCTTGTCGCAATCCTTCCAGGTTCTTCGTTTTTGCCGCTTCAGCCAATTTCTCGCTAATGTATTTAATGTTCTTTTGCGGCTCACGTTTATTCGACGGCACGGAAGTCGAGCCCGCCTTCGGCATCATAAAACCGGTCTGACCGCCCATTCGACCAAGCATACCGACAAGGTCTCCGACCATGGCAACGACCTGATCCTTTTGGACTTCAGTTTCAGTCAGCCGTTTCAGAAGCGCCTCTTCTTCGGTCTGGGCGGCATTCTGTTTATCTTCGTCGCTCACGATTTTTAACTCCAGGTGGTTGGGCAGCTTAATGGGTTATGCCCAGTCGCCCGGGCCTAGTAAAAGCTCATACATGAAAAATTGGTATACTCTCTTCAAATTTTCCGACGAGACAGGAGGCGATCATGTCTAAAGCTGCCAGTACTCCGAAACTGCAGAAGGATAAAGTGCAGGCATTTCAAGCAAAGGTACTCGAAGATGTTGCAGGTTTCGTCAGTATCGCCTGCGGAAGTATTGGCGACAAGATTGGTTTGTACAAAGCGCTTGCCGTGTCCGGACCGGTTACGCCAAAGGAGCTTGCTGAAAAAACTGGTACGAACGAACGATATGTTCTCGAATGGCTGATCAATCAGGCCGCGAGCCAATATGTCGAATACGATCCGAATTCCGGAAAGTTCTCGATGTCTCCCGAGAATGCCGCTGTGCTCGCCGATGAACACTCACCTTACTTCGCTGGCGGCTTCTTCGAAGTATTTTCGGGATTCGGTCAAGCAGTGCCCACCATTACTGAATGCTTTAAGACGGGAAAAGGCATGCTTTGGGGAGACCATGCCGCCTCCGTGTTTAGTGGAACGGAAAGAGTTTTTCGACCTTCCTATACTTACGAATTAATTCCTCAATGGATTCCAGCAATACCCGGATTGAGAGATAAACTAGAGAAAGGCATAAAAGTTGCCGATGTCGGCTGCGGACACGGGCTTTCAACAATTATTCTAGCCCAAGAATTTCCCAACTCGACATTTTTCGGATTTGACAATCATGCTCCATCGATTGCGCGAGCAACTGAAGCGGCGCAGGAAGCGGGCGTTTCCGATCGTGTCAAATTTGTTTGCACCGATGCTGGTGCCTTCACCGGATCCGAATACGATCTGGTGGCATACTTCGATTGTCTGCATGATATGGGAGATCCGGTTGCATCATGCAAACGCGCTGTCGAAACATTGAAGCCCGATGGCTGCGCGATGATCATCGAGCCTATGGGAGGCGCAAAAGTAGAAGATAACTTCAACCTTGTCGGGCGAGTTTTCTCAGGCGCATCGGTCATGTGTTGCACACCAAATGCAGTGGCATCCGGAAATCACTCATTGGGGACAATTGCCACCGATGAGGCTCTTGAAAAAGTCGTCAGAGCCGGAGGGTTCTCCACGTTTCGCCGCGTGGTTGCAACACCGTTTAATCGAGTGTTCGAAGCTAAAGTATAGTGACAAGACGGCAGTCAAGTAGTTTAATTACCACGTCGTTGGTAGAATACAGTTTATATAGAAGCCCATAAGGTGACCGTGTTAAAGAAAAAGGGACAAGGCGGGCTGGGCGCCCAACTTAGAAAGCTTCCGCGTGGACCGGATCTGTCGGAGCTGCATCAGCTCCTGTCTCAGTGCATGGAACAACGCGGGAAAACTGTCAAATTGGCGTGGCGGGGAGCGAATCTGACTCCGTTCACTCTGGAAGTCGTCTGCCATCTGAAGAACGGAACAGCGCAGTGGCGCCTGTTTACAGAGCACAATCAGACGCCCCTTTTTGACTACACCAGCATCGACGTTTTGCTGGTTTACAATCTCGTAGCTTCCCACTGTGCCGAGATTCAGCAGAGTACACAGCGTGAGCCTTCTGTGACTCAATCTCATCTTAAGCTGCCATCTTACGTACCGGAGCTGAAAGCACCGCCGCCGCAGCCCAAGACTAAAGAGCCGTATTTGCCTGAGCCGCCCCAGATTAAGCGTGCAGAACCAGAACCTGAGGTTCAATCCGACTTTAGTTATCGCAATACGCACTTTGCAGATCAGGAAATGACCCGCCCGCCCATGGTGGTCAAACCTGTCACGCCAACCAGTGAGAATCAGACCCCGCCGTTTGCGCCCGTGCCTCCACGCCCGACACTATCTGGCGATAGTCCGATTCCGCGGGAAGGCGAGTTAAAAGAAGGCGACCTCCCTGTGTTGCTCCGTGATATCGCGCACGCAGGAGTGACTGGGCGCCTTGATGTGCGATACAACGATATGACCGCCATAGTTTTTATCCAGGATGGTAAACCGGTTGATGCCACCGCCAATGATGTCGTTGGCGATGAGGCGATGATTGAAATATTGACTTGGAAAGACGGTTCCTTTGCTTTCGAGTCGAGAATTTTGCGAAACAATCACACGGTTTACGAATCAGTTGAAAACCTTGTTGCCCAAAGCAAAAAACTGAGAGAGCGAATTGAATATTTGAAAGAAGCAGGGATGCTGCCATCCTCGGCGTTGATTCAAATCAATACGTTGTTGTCTCAGCAGGATTTTATAGCCAAGGTTCAAGAACATTGTCCATCTGACATCGACACAATTTCTCGAGTCTACTGCGCACTTGATGGCAAGCGCACCTTTGAAGAACTCTGTCGCTATTTGCACATCTCTCGCATTCAGATGGTGCACATCGTTTTTCATCTGATTACAAGAGAGTTGATAAAAATTCTCAACCAACCAAAATCGAAGTCAACTCTAACACTGGCTCCTCGAGTAATCGACAATGCTGCTATTCAAAGCATCATGATGAGTTTGCGAAGAGCCGAAACTGGACTGTTTATTTATCCGGCGTTTTTGTATTTCCTCGAGCAGGAATACTTCAGAAGTTATCGATCACGCAGTTCATTCTCCGTAGTTGTATTCGAAATCCGTCAGAAGAAAATCATAGATGGCAAGATCGTACGTCGCGTGCTCAACGAAAAAGCACAGATGGATGCAGTTCTCAGAATCAGCGGCATCAAACGTCATATGGATTTGATGGCACACTATGATGGCAACGATTACGCTCTGCTTCTGCCTAATACACGAACACAAGGCGCAGAAATTTTCGTCGGCCGCATTATCGAGGCATTGAGAACCAAACCGCTTGGAGGCGAAATCGATGCCAGTCAATTAGCCATCGCATTTGGTGCAAGTGCTGTACCGGACGATTTTAAAGACATGAGTTCATTGCTCGGTGCCGCTGATCTGGCGATGGTTCGAGCGCGCGAAACGGACACACCGCTGGTGATGTACCGTGATATCAAGAATCTGGTAGGCTGAGGCATACGCAGTCTCTCGGTGGAATCATCCGGTAAATCCATTGGCAGGCATTTGAGAGATTTAGTTATGACAAAATCGACAAATTCACTTTTTAGAGCCTGCCACTTACCTGTAGCAGTCGACTCAACTAATTTGCGCAAACATCTACTTGGTCTTTGCTGTTGCGTGTCCTTGGTGTCGCTGGCGGTGCCGCCGGCTTTCGCGCAGACTCCGCCGGAACCTGTGAAGTCGACAGACTCAGCGAAACCGAAAGATCCCGCAGTCGCACAATCAGATCAAACAAAAACACCGCCCTCTTCTTCGACTCCGCCGACGTCCGTCGGCACCACTAGATCGACTCCAGTTTCATCCGCCGACGACTTTATTCCAGGCAGCGAAGTTCTGCCTACTCCGGAAAAAAGTAC
>JBGAHZ010000114.1:0-4273 GCA_044225915.1 Obscuribacteraceae bacterium (SeqCode) | reverse complement strand
GAAAAAATAAAGAAAGTTTGCTAGCCGCCTTGCAGCTTGGAATGAATCAAACCGAACTTCATTCGATCGGTTGATGCCGACATTCGCGATTGGTGAAAAACTGGACGCAGCGGTTAAATCAGACGAGGACCAATTTAGTGAAGATTTTGATACCGGTAGATGACGAAAAATTTGCCGACTTACAAACCGATTTTTTCCTGCGACATCAATGGACGGAGCCCGTTAGTGTCTGTGTTTTAAACGTCATGCATGAGATGCATCCTGCAGAGGCAAACTCATTGAGAGAAGCACGACACTATGCTGAATCGTTGGTGAAAAAGGTAGTTCGCAAAATTGAAGACTCATGCCCGACTGCCGGCATACAAATCGACATTCAGGAAGGTCATGCGTCAGAAACTATATTGAGGAAGGCCGCGGAGTGGAACGCGGACATAGTTGTACTGGGATCTCACGGACGTTCCGGTCTTGCTCACGCGGTTCTCGGCAGTGTGGCTTATGAGGTTCTTGCTGCGAGCCCCTGCTCTACGCTTATCGTAGGCTTGCCCAGAAACCAACATATTGAAGACGAAGAGCAGAAGAAAGCTTCGTTTTCGAAACTGCGTTCGACCGCCCAAGTCAATCAGTCTTAAGACTGATTGATCAAAATGACGTTGGCTATAAGCTGTGCACATCGACTAATAAAGGAAATGTAATTATGACTAGTACGGAACTCATTGAAAACGCAACGAAAATTGCAGACGCAAAAGTTGATTATCCTGCGTTTTCTTTCTTTTTCAGAATTCATTCAGGTTCAGAAAAGCAATTGCATGACTCGGCGCATATTCGCAATCGAGTTCATGAAGTTCTAAAAGAATCGAAGCTATCAACTTCCGAGCTTGAAGATATAAAATCTCGAGCAGACCGAATAATCGATGACATTCAATTCGACCGAGGCGCGCTGTCCATCGGATTGTTTGTGTCGCCTAATCAATCGATGTTGTCACAGTACTTCGTGAACCTCCCGGAGAGACATTACGTCGGGGAGTATTTCTCCGGCTATGAAACCATGTACGCTGAAAAGGAATCTTCACCTTACCTGTTGTTTCTCTTAGAGCCAAGCTCACTGCGTATTTATACTGGGCGTGCAGAACATCTCCAGGAGATTGACGAGTCTAGTGCCACCACGCATCTCGTTTCGGTTTATCGTCGTCGACCTACGGAACAGCCCGATAAAGACGGAAAATGCAGAAAAGGCCATCATAAGAACTCCGAGTGGAAGCAAGAATTTCTGCAAGCAATCTCAGATGTCTGTAGCGATGCAAAGGTGCCCGCATTCTTTTCTGGTCTAAGTCTTGTTGAACTGAACGAGATTGATTTAGCTTCGCATGGTGTTGAAGTCTTAGCTTCTAAGGAAGAAACATTTCATTTTGTCGGTTCTGAGTCATTGAAGGAAGTCGTTCAAGACTTGCGTGCTGCTTACCAAGAGAAGCAGGCCAAATCTTTGATCGCTCAATGCACAGCTGCAAAAGGAAGTCGAAAGCTGGCAAGCGGTCTGGACGAGGTTCTCAGTTGCGCCAGAGAAGGCCGAGGAGCTGTTCTTGTTCTACCTTATCCGAGCTGGGAGATGAGTGGAGCGTTAGAGCTCGGACAATTGCACGATGCCGTGCGACTGACTCTTCTGACCAGTGGAACAGTTGAGTTTTTGCCGAGTGAACTCATGGCTCAATGGAATGATGCCGCAATGATTCTCAGGTATTAACTCGTAAAGGATGGCCAGCCGTTTTTTGCCGGCTGGCACATCCTTGTAAACACCAAGCCATTCTCCGGAGCCGTTCAAAAGGGTCAACACATGATTTCCGATTCGTTAGAAATAGATGGACTATCTCCGGAAATGAAGCGGTTGTACGAGCAATTGCATTTCGTTGCAGAGCAGGGATGTGCGATGGCAACTGGTGAGTGGCCGCTTGTCAATGTTTTTAAAGCCAAAGACGGGGCTCTCGTCGAGGTGCTGATTCCAGGACTTGAAGTCGGTGAGCTAAGTCTGGAAGTCAAAAATCGCTTTCTCATTATCGATCGGAAAATATCACCACTGACGGTGCACCGTACAGACCCACTATTTTTCCGAACAGTGGAACTTCCATTTGTCATTGACGTTTCTCAGTCTTCTGCCCATAGCTACAACGGCGTGTTGCGCATAAAGTTGGCTCGGTCGAAAAGTGCAAACCGCCCCTTCGATGATATCAAGCATGGTGCTTGCAATGATGCGCATTCAAATACCATGCTTAAGGCTCTAACGATAGCCGAAAACAATTGGCCTAAAACCGTACCTGTTTCATACATGGAACCTGACTGTAAGTCCACCGCCGCAGCAGGCGATGTACTCATTCCAAAAACCGAAATTTTCGAAACCAAGACAAATTACCTTATGTGTGTAGAGATTCCCGGCATACCCGCTTATGCTGTCCAGATCTCTTTGTCCGATTCAGTGTTGACTATCGATGCACAAAAAGTGGAGTTTTTGCTGCAAGCGATTAAACCGGTATATTGCGAGTTTGAACGATACAGTTATCGCAGAAAAATGAGTCTCTTCGAAAATGTTGATGAAACTCGAATTTCAGCCTTACTGAAGAACGGAGTTTTAAAGATCAAGCTGCCAAAGAAGTAGCTTGTGAACAAGGGAGCCACTAAATATGGTGTCCACGATTGAGAGGTTAAAAGAGTAGTATGAAAAATGGAATTTTTCGCCCTGGCGCGATGCTTATGGTTAGCTCTGCAACGCTATCGATGGTAGCGTTCGGAGTACCCTTGTTTTTCGCGGCGTTGCAGCCGACACACGAATGGTCATTTTTCTTGACCGGTTTTCCAGCATTTTGTTTATCGATATCAGGCACCGTTCTGGCTACAATGTACATAATCGGTTTCTTCCAATATTGTCTCAGCAAAGGCTACGGAATGTTCCTGACCTTCTGGCTTTTGCTCTCCAATTTCCCAGGGTTCGTTGTCTTATTGTTGTTACCTGACCTGAAGAGTGATGACGTAACACACCGCCATGTATCTATCACTCCGCACAACGCGACGGCCTAACGAGCGCGCACTGAGGATAGTGTCCAACATTAGTCCTGGAGAATGATTTAATTCATCCTACAGGTCAATGTCGGCGTGGCGACAAATGAGGAGAATTGAGGTGCTATGACTGTACAACTGATGACTTGAGAAAAAAATCAAATGACTCAACATGCAAATATTAGACCGGTTTCGAAACAGAGTGTTGTTCTCTCTTTAGATGATGTTGGGCTCCGTGGAGAATTAGACATTCCTGTCGGCGCACGCTCGGTTATTCTTTTCGTCGATCAATCGGATCTCTCTGATTCTGGTTCCATGACCCGACATATCGCTAAAAAGTTAAATGAATTTGGATATGCCACTTTGTTGTTTGACCTGATGACTGCAGATGAAGAGGCTCACGAGGAATCGCAGAACAGAAAATCCTTTGGGTTTCACACCGAGCTACTTTCGCATCGTGTGATGGAAGCCTATAAGTGGCTTCGTTTTTGTGGGGATACAGAGAGTTTGGCGATCGGTTTATTCGGAAACGGTGACGGTTCAGAAGCTGCACTGTTAGCCGCCTCGCGTCTTCAACGCAAAGTCGGTGCAGTTGTGATTAATGGTGGTTGGATTGATTTGAGTGCGACTGACATTGCCAAAGTAAAATCTCCGACTCTATTTATTACCGACGTGGAGCGTCTCGAAGAATCATTGCAAGCCAGAGCTCTGGCAGAAAAATTGACTTGCGAATATCATTTCGAGATGACAACACCGGAAGATTCGTTGGGCGACGACTCTTTTATTACGCTTAAAACTGCTGAACTGGCAAGAGGTTGGTTTTCCTGGTTTCTGGATAAAGATTGAGCAGACTAATTTTATATCGCACCCGGTTTTATCACAGCAGCACCCATGATGCTGCCGGAGCGGAATTCGTCGATTGCTTTATTAATGTCATCAAGAGCGAAGGTAACGATCGATGGCACAAATTTACTCTTTGATGCCAACTCGAAGAATTCTATACCGTCCTGGCGAGTAAGGTTTGCGACAGACCGGATCGTTCGCTCTTCCCATAACAATGAGTATGGAAATGACGGAATATCGCTCATGTGAATTCCGCCGCAAATTACTATGCCGCCCCGTTTAACAGCGCGCAGAGCTCTGGGAATCAGCGAGCCTACGGGCGCGAAGATAATCGCCGCATCCAGAGACTCCGGCGGCAAATCTTCGCTTGAGCCAGCCCAAGTGGCTC
>JBGAHZ010000068.1:0-37181 GCA_044225915.1 Obscuribacteraceae bacterium (SeqCode) | reverse complement strand
GAATATTTTGTATCGTATGTATGGATCGAAAATCCGTCGTGCCTCGATCGACCGAAAAGCAGCCGAATCTTTGGAATAACCATCCGAGAATTCCGAAGTTCCAATCAAAGACTTCGCGAGCTGCTATGCAATAAAACTCTTCACGCATGTACTTTGCCAGCGCCACCACCAGTAGTGGATCCTGTCGATCCGAATGGTTGATAACTATAACAACCCGTTGGTCTTTCAACGCCTCAACCGGGTGACCGGGGCTTTGGGAGAATTGGAATGACAGACGTTCTACATGCCTTAAGTAAAACGGCAAAAGCAATTCAGCTAACGCTATTATGACTTTATTCGGTCGGGGCGGCTTAAAATCTGCCATTGTAAGTCTCTTACTGGGGAACAACTATAAACTTGATGGTAGGTCCTACAGTCATCATCGATGTACTATTTCGAAACCTTGTCTCAAATCAAGTTTATTCTAAACACTCATTTCCCGATGGGATTTCTTCAGCCTGCATTCTTAGCCTTATCACTTTGGCTTCTTCCGTTCGACCCTGCAGTTCGTAAATGAATGCGAGATTCTCTAAGATTTCGTTTATCGCAGATCCAACCAGTTCCAGGTCGCGCTCTGCATGCCTAAGGCTCGATTTTAGTAATTTTTCAGCCTGAGTGTGATCGCCTCGCGCACTAGCTTTTTTGCTTGCATCGATGATCGTTTGAAATTTTTCTTGACCCTTTTCCATACCAACCATCTGACTTTTCATATTGGATTACCGTGAAACCTTGATGGATGAACTACATCCTGTTGATGCCATCATCTCTCAAATCATTGAGCTGTACATCAATCGAGCTGTCGATCTTGCTAAAGGATTGGGTCATCCTGAAGGATTACTCCCGATTTCATCTTGAATGGAGTGGCTCTATAACGTCTGAAGGTAGTCCACAAGCAACTGAATTTCCTTTTCCGTCAGGTTTGGGTTCGCCATCAAACTGGGGTCTCCATGAAACTCATCTTTGTTCTTTTGAACATGGGAGTCTGGATCGCGCAATTGCTCTTCTAGGAACTTTCGATTCCTTCGTTTCCCGATGCCATCTAATTTCACACCCGATTCGCATCCCTTCCCTCCAACCGAATGACAATCGAGACAGCCGTTGGCCTGGAATAGACCTTTGCCGTTTGCCACCTTCTTTATGGTGTTTGGCTTGCCTTTTGCCGAAACCGTTTGAGCCGCACCATGCCAAATGGATACAGTGAAGGCAACAATCAATACTAACGACCCAAACTTCGGGTAATGCAAAATGTAGTCCTTCTAGCGGGGCGCTAATTAAAGCTTGGGATAGTAAATAGAAATGCACCATATTTGGTGCATATTCATGGAGTATGCGATTGAGGATTTCCAAATACGACGCGCGAGCACCGCTATCAGACCTGTTGCAGTTCGATTAGGACATTGTCGCCATCAACTTTTAGCGGATATGTTTTAGCATTAGCGCATGCCATGTCTAAAAATAGGAGCTTCGCCTTCTTTTGATTAGATCCGTCACGAACATCGAATCTAGCATGATGATATGGGCACTCCACAGCGAAACCGTCGAGTGTTCCTTTATCGAGTGGCTTGCCGATATGCGGGCACTTGTTGGTCACGGCATAGAAGGAACCATCCGCGTTAGCAAGTAAAATCTTTTGCCCATTTAGTTCAAATGCCTTCATTTTGCCACTTGGAACTTCCGATACCGTAGCCAGTTTCACAAAGCTCATGCCAACCTCCTGAGTCTCTTTTATTGCTCTATTCAGCTCAGTTCCTGATGGACCGAAGAGAATTCCGATTCCAACAGCTGATATCAAGCATCCCAGTGTTACGATAAAAATTCCGTATCCTAAGTCCGATGATCTGGCGATCACGTTTGTTCCCGACAGCAGCATTTCGCACCCGCACATTACAAATGCGATAGGAATGAATCGCCATTGTTCTTCGGGGCTGAAGATATTAACCGACTTTTTGTCGCTTTGATCCTGTTTCATCGTCGTCTGGGGGAGCTTGCGCTGATGCCGATGAATCTAATCTAGTAGCGACGAAAAAATAATGCCTCCACCCAAAGGATGATTCCCTAGTAGTTTGGGCTGGATTTTGTTTGATTATGCCCAGTGCTCAGCAAATTCGGGGGAGTTGGTCTCCGGATAATTTATCGACAATCCGTCGGCCACCAATGGAAGTTTTCGTAACGACACGGCCCGGATGTGTAGCGTTGACGGTGCCGACAATTGCTGCATTTTGCCCGAGCTCGTTTTTCTTCAGCGCTTCAATAACCTGCTCTGCGATACGAGGCTCAACGACGCATGCAAATCGTCCCTCGCAGGCGACGTACAGCGGATCGAGTCCAAGCAACTCGCATGCACCTTTTACAGAGGGATGAATGGCAATCAGGGAATCATCAATCTCGATTCCTACTCCGGACGCCTGGGCGATTTCGTTGAGCGCGCTTGAAAGACCTCCACGCGTTAAATCGCGCATACAGTGAATGGATTGTTCAAAATGGCTGAGACTTGAAACAATATTGTGCAAGGATGCGGCATCACTGAGTAATTCCGTTTCCAAATCTAAGCCTTCTCGCGCGCAGAGAACTGCTATGCCGTGGCGACCTATATCACCACTAAGAATCACGATGTCATCAGGCTTTGCGTTGATCACCGAGGGACAGCTGAGCGTGTCGATGATACCAATGCCGGTGGTATTGATGTACACACCATCTCCTGCTCCCCGGTTAACAACCTTTGTGTCAGCCGCCACGATTTGTACATTAGCTTCTTTGGCTGCTATGCTAAACGAATCGACTATTTTCTCCAGACATGCGATCTGAAAACCCTCTTCAATGATAAATGCCGCTGACAGATACAGCGGTCTGGCCATCCGCATGGCCAGGTCATTTACTGTTCCATGCACGGCGAGTGAACCGATATTGCCGCCTGAAAGGGCTTTACTACGTATGAGTCCGTTGAAAATGCCAGTTTGGAATTCTCTATTCAGCGCCGCATCGTCTAACGCGTTTAAAATGGGATTGCCGATACGGGGAATGAAAACTTTCTCGATCAAACGCTCGGTTAGTTTGCCACCACTGCCATGACCTAGTCTAATTACTTCACTAGATTCCATGGGCATTCCACAAGATTGCATATTCAACTCCAGAATGTATTTAACGCCGAGCGTGAGTCCGGTCTGAAAAGCAACAGCTACAGGTCGGAGCGTTTGAACTTGAAATAGTTTGCGCACGTGCCTTCCGAGGATACCATAGTGGCGCCCAATGGCTTCTCCGGCGTGCATTGCGTGCCGAATGCGGAGCAGTCCGTCGGCTTTTTGATTCCTCTCAATATTTCTCCGCTAATGCATACATTTGACTCGGAATAATTTACGGTCGCGGTTTCCTCAAAGCGGATGTTTGCATCAAAGTCTCGGTACTCGGTCTTTAAACCCAGTCCGCTCTGTGGAATCCAGCCGAGACCACGCCATTCTCGGTCACAAACTTCAAATACAGATTCGAGCAGATTTTGAGCGGCTTGATTTCCCTGTGACTCTACAGCGCGTTTGTACTGGTTGATTACGTCGTGCCGGCCTGCCTCTAATTGATTAATACAAAGCAAAATTGACTCCAGAATATCAATCGGTTCAAAACCCGCCACCACAATTGGAACTTTATAGGTGCCTGCTAGTTTTTGATATTCATCCAAACCTGTAATCGTGCAAACATGCCCGGGACCAATGAATGCTTGAACTTGATTTGCCGGCGAGCTAAGAACTGATGCGCACACCGGAGGCACTAAGACCTGACTGGATAGGACGAAATAATTCGAAAGCCCCAGACGCTTGGCTTGGTAGAGTGACATCGCATTTGCTGGTGCTGTTGTTTCAAATCCGACTGCAAAAAACACAATGTTTCTCTGAGGGTTTTGCCTCGCAATTTTGATTGCGTCCAGAGGCGAATAAACAATTCTTACGTCGGCACCATTAGCTTTCGCTTCGAGTAAATCTATTGAACTTCCAGGAACCCTGAGCATATCTCCAAACGAGCAAAAAATCACGTCAGACCGACTGGCAATCGCAATCGCTCTATCGATCAATGCAACAGGTGTCACGCACACTGGACATCCAGGACCATGCACCAGATTTACTGTTTCGGGCAAGAGATCTTCGATTCCGAATTGCAAAATTGTATGTGTTTGTCCGCCGCAGACTTCCATGATCGTCCATGGATGTTTGCAGACCTTCTTAATTTCGTTTGCCAGCTTGTCAGCTAGTTCCGGATTTCTGTATTCGTCAACATATTTCATCGGACTACATCCATGGAATTCCGGAGGCCTCCTTCCGAAGCTCTTCTCTGAACTTGGGATGCGCGATTTCGATTAAATCACGGGCTCTCGATTTCAAATCCTTGCCATACAGGTCAGCGATACCATATTCGGTGACAACGTAGTGAACATCTCCACGCGATGTTACAACGCCGCTTCCTCTGCTGAGGTGTGCCACTATCCTTGATACTGAACCGCTCTTGGCGGTAGATGGCAAAGCGATTATGGGACGACCTCCAGGTGAGCGAGCGGCGCCTCGAATAAAATCGACCTGTCCTCCGAAGCCGCTGTAGAGATGCTCTCCGACCGAGTCCGAGCAGACTTGACCAGTTAAATCGATCTGCAGTGCCGAGTTGATTGCAGTCATCTTGTAGTTTTGCGAGATGACATTCGGATCGTTGATGTAATCACTTGGTTGAAATTCAACAAGCGGATTATTGTCTATGAAGTCATAGAGGCGCTTGCTTCCCATGACGAAGGAAACCGCAATTTTGCCGGGTAGCACAGTTTTACAGTCGTTTGTAATGACGCCTGATTCGATGAGATCAAGCACACCATCAGAAAACATTTCGCTATGAATGCCAAGATCTTTCTTACCGGAGAGAAAATGCAGCGTAGCGTCGGGAATGGCTCCTATTCCTAACTGCAAAGTCGCGCCATCCTCGACAAGCGATGCGCAATGTTTGCCAATCGCGGTAGCGACTTCATCATTTTCTATGCTCTCATGCGTTGGTATTGGTCTGTCTGTTTCCACGACGTAATCGAGCTTACTCACATGCACGAAGGACCGGCCAAGGGTTCTCGGCATTTGTTTGTTGACTTCAGCTATGACAAGTCGCGCGCGTTTCCTCGCGGCAATAGTGCAGTCGACGGATACGCCGTAACTACAGTATCCATGACTGTCTGGCGGGGATACCTGAATGAGGCAAACATCGACATTCAATCTGCCCGATAGAAATAATCCTGGAATTTCGCTGAGAAATACAGGGGTGTAATTGGCGCGACCCGCATTGACAGCATCTCTGACATTCTCGCCGATGAAGAGAGCATGGAGTTTAAACGATTCACTATACTTCGGCTCGATGTACGGAGCGGGTCCCATCGTGAGGATATGATAGACTTCGACATTCCTCAACTGATCTGCCCGTGATACCAGCGCATCGATCAGAGGCAAGGGCGCTGCTGCATTCGAATGTATATACAGGCTGTCTCCAGACCGAATGTGCGAGACTGCTTGTGCTGGAGATACAACCTTCTTTTGATAGTCATCGATCCAGGATTCATGTCGCTTTAAAGTGAACGTCATCAGGTTTCTCAATTAGTATGGTTTACGAAACGGAGCGCAGGACCTCAGCATTTTTAAATTGAATTCAATTCTCCCATCTGTTTTAACATCTCGTAGGTTTCCTTCGCCTCGTCCTCATTGATGATGTTTAGAGCGAAACCAACGTGTACTAAAACATAACATCCAACTACGGCTTCCGGTGTGTACTCAATGCAAGTAACGCGTTTGACTCCTAAGAAGTCGACCTTCGCCATCTTCAGACCATCTTGTTCGAAAATCGTTTCGACTCGTCCAGGAATAGCAAGACACATCGACATACACCTGACAGAAAGTATTAGTTTAGCAGATGGGATGAATAGCTCAGTGGATGTCGCGATTTACCGTCTCGTGAACCGTTTTCACGCTGCATACATCAGGAAGAACATTCCATCATGCCCGCCTTTGCAAGTGCGATGGCGGCCTGACCCAATGATAAACCTCCATCATTGGCTGGTACCAGCTGGTTCGTGAATACCTCGAATTCATTTGCCAGCAGCAGCTCATTGGTTCGGACGGACAATCGCGCATTCTGAAATACGCCACCCGAGAGGCAGACAACGTTGACTCCACTTTTCTTGCGCAGAATGCTACACGTTTCGAGAATCAATTCGGCAATTGTTTCGTGGAATTTCGCTGCGATTTCGCTGCTAGCATCACCATCTTCTACGTTCTTTATAATTGCTTCTATGATGGAAGTGGCATCGATTTCTATTAACTCACGACCGTCGATGTCAGACACTTCGAGACGAACGGGATACGTTTCAATGTTTTTATCTATATCTGATCTGCCGGCGCAATCTTCCAGTACGACTGCTGCATGACCCTCATAGTCTGCAACCTCGCAAAGACCTAGTAACGCTGATACGGCGTCGAATAAACGACCGCAACTCGAGGTCTGCATTGAAAGACTCGAGGTAGCTAATTTAGAGTACACATTCGAGACTATTGTGTTTCCGAACTTATCTCTGAATCGATTCAGAATGATTTCGGTTGCTCTTGAAGATTTCAACTGTTCGCTGCATAAGGAGAGATAACTCAGCGCCATCCGCCACGGTTGCTTGATTGCGTTAACGCCTCCAGGCATCGCGACTGGTTTAAACCTCGCCAATCTCTCGAAGGAGCTAAAGTCGCAGAGGAGAAACTCTCCGCCCCACATGGTGTGATCGGCACCATAGCCGATACCATCAAGTGCTACACCAATAACAGTACCATCGAGTTTGTGCTCGGCCATGCAACTGGCGATGTGCGCATGATGATGCTGCACGGTGACGGTATCTTGAATCTGCTCGATGTCGAATGGGGCAAGAGTCTTATCTGAAAACCACGACTTCGACAGTTTCGTCGATCCATAATCTGGATGTAGATCGATAGCTAAAAGTTCGGGTTTGATCTCGAACAGTTCGATGTAGTTGCGTAGTGTTGTCTCAAAGTGTTGTTGAGTCTCTAACATATCCAGATCGCCAATGTGTTGGCTCAGATACGCTTTATTTTCTTTGATAAGGCAGAATGTATTCTTGAGATGACCTCCCATTGCGAGTACTGGGATGGTGGCTCGAAATCTAAGTTCGATGGCGCGTGGTGCATAAGAGCGAGCTCTTCTGACGACCATCTCCTGGTTGTTAATGACCCTTGTAACGCTGTCATCGTAGCGACTGGTTATGTCTCGATTATGGAAGAGAAACGCATCTGCGATAGCAGAGAGTCGCTGTACTGCTTCGCGGTTGCCAGAAACTATCGGTTCTTCGCTGAGGTTGGCACTCGTCATGACCAGGGGGCGATCAATATCCCTCATGAGCAGATGTTGGAGAGGTGTGTACGGCAGCATTACACCCAGTGTATCGATCTGAGGGGCGACCTCTTCTGATACCGTGTTTAAATCAGCGCGCTTCTTCAGTAATACGATTGGACGACTTGAGCTGCGTAAAATCCTGGATTCAACAGCAGATACGTGGCAGAGCTCCATCAACGATTGTTCGGACGACACCATTATGGCAAATGGCTTTGCCTCACGTTTCTTGCGCTGTCGGAGTTGAGTGACCGCACCATTGTTGGTGGCATCACAAACCAGATGAAATCCGCCTAGACCCTTGATTGCGAGGATCTGTCCGTCTAAGAGTGCGGCTTTAGCCTCGCTCAAAGGGGATTCATCATCACCATCATCATCATCATCATCATCATCATCATTCGAAAAAAGCAATTTTTGATCGAGGGAATGTATTCTCGAATCATAAAAGGCAAGTTTCGGACCGCACTGACGGCAACAATTCGGCTGGGCATGAAACCGTCTGTTTTTTGGATTCGAGTATTCCTGGTTGCATGTCGCGCACATCGGAAAGCACGCCATACTCGTTGAGACGCGGTCGTAGGGGAACCCTTTGATAACGGTGAATCTCGGACCGCAGTTGGTGCAATTCAAAAATGGGTACCGGTATCGCCGATCGTTTTTGTCAAGCAGCTCGAACAGACAGTCTTCGCAGGTGGCAATATCCGGTGGAATTTCAATTGTTCCGCCTTTCAACGCTTCGCTTGCGACAATTTCAAACGGACCTGGCAAATCCGCTTTGCTGATTTCGTCCAGTGTAAGCACTTCTATTTTGTCGATCCGGGCTACTGAAGGGATTTCCGACTGGAGTCTTTCAATGAAACTTGTAATCCCTGATGCTGGCGCTCTTAGCTCTACCTCCACTGCTCCGCCTTTATTGCAGACGCTGCCGCTAAGCCCTAAGTCGTCAGCGAGCCGGAATACGAAAGGTCTGAATCCCACGCCCTGGACAATTCCGGTCACTCGAATCAGCACTCGGACATTCGTATGTGAGAGCTCTTTTATCGCTTGTTGAAGGTCATCAGTGTCCATTCTCTTTGATTTTAGCGTTCCTTTCGAGTGAAAAGTTCAACCCTCGTCCTCTAACTCGTCCTTTAGGATGATTCCTCGCGGCGGGATTCTCGATACTCTAGGACAAGACGATCCAAAACTTTTCAAAGTTTAACCAGAACGGAACTGTTATTTGATGGAATTTAGGTATCCCAAAGCGCGACTATTTGCTTATGAGAAGTTGGCGGGAGGTGACTCTTGCTATTCCGTTATGATTCAGGCAGTCACTGACGCTGGGCTGTTACCCGATGATGTTGCCAGCAGTTTGAAAACTGGTACTGAGAGCGGTGCTGGTTGTGCTTCTGCATGCGGTTCTCTTACAGCTGCAGAGAAAATCATTCATGCATTTATGTGCCAGCGTCTCGGTGCTAAGGGCGCACAAGAGGCGTCTGATGCTGCCTTAAAGCAGCTAATGGCTGATGTCGAGTCATGGAAGCGAATATCCAGATTTCCCGCTGGGTGCGAGTTGGAAAGGAAAGAATCTTGTCGAAACCTAACACCGGTTGTTCTTGATTTGTTGCTTCAGCAGATAATGCGTCATTAGTAGACTCAGTTTAATCCATCACTGACATCTACGTTCGAAAGACTAAACGAGAAAGTGCTGCCTTTACCCAACTCGCTCTCGCACCAAATCTTTCCTCCGTGCGATTCTATGATCCGGCTGCAGAGATACAATCCAAGACCTGTACTAGCGTAATACCGGCCACCCGAAGATGCTTGCCAAAAGCGTTGAAACAATTTGGGCTTGTCATTTTCGGCAATGCCCTTTCCAGTATCCGTAACGGAGACGGTGGTTGTTACTGATTCTTGTTGAATGCGGACACTAATCGAACCCCCCGGTCTGGTGTACTTCAGCGAGTTGTCGATTAGATTTTGTACAACACGACGAATTTCATCGACGTCGCACATGACCGGAATGGCATTTTCGTCAGCCGTAAAAGAGATTTCTATTTGTTTTTGCTTGGACAGCGCCGTCAGCTCCATTACGGTTTTCTCCACCGATGCCACCAGATCGACTGGTATCAGATTTAGTTGCTTGACTCCACTGTCGTATTTGTACACATCAAGCAAAGTGATGACAAGCTGGTACATCGCGGAATTGCTTTCCAGGATAGTTTCCAAAATCATTTTTTGTGTGTCCTGAACCGGACCGTAGTCGCCCTCCATAAGAAGTTTTAGTGTACGATTTGCCGCTAAAATCGGAGTTTTTAGATCATGCGTCAGAGTAGCGACAAAGTCGTCCCTCTGCTGCTGCAGTCGGACGCTGTCGTTAACGAGAGTGAATGTAGCCACCAGTCCTGTGATCGACTCATCGCGATCTCGAACAGGCCAAACCGACCAGTCGTAGTATGACTCCTGCTCTGCATTGATAAAGAGCAAAGGTTCTGCGGATGCTCGTTTAGAAGCAGCCAGATCTATTGCATCTTGAAAATCGGTTTTCGGCAAATTTGTGCAGAGATCAAAAAGTGAGACACCAATTACATCTCCTGCTGATGTTTTTCCTACAAAGGACAAAAACTCGTTGTTGACTTCGAGACATTTAAAATCTTTACTTAGCCGGACGATTCCAATCGGAGCATTTTCGACAATACTTTTCGTGACGGACCGCTCCGTCTCCAGTCTTGTGATCACGTCCTTATGCGCGCGGATCGCTTGAATCTTGGCAGCATTGTAAGTATCGATAGCCAGACCCATATCAAAAAAAATGACTTTCGTTAGTGAATCGATGGCTTTTTCTTCCATCTCGGCATCGGCTTGATATTCCCTGTGAATCAACTTTCGCAAAAACGTCAGTGCGCGAAAGTAGGCTCCCATGTACCAGCGAGTATCCAAGCCGATTTTGTGATGGGTAGATCCAACAATTAGTCTGTTTTGGACGTAATCTCTATCATATTTGCCGCGTGTTAATTTTACAAAATAGTCTCGCTGACCAGCCCGAGCACGTTTCAAGACCTCTTCGCTGGGAAAGAAACTGGCCGTATCGTCATGCGCCAAAAAATGGTCGTAAAGATAATCAAGCAACGAGTCTACGTTTGTGGCCAGAAGGTTGTCCAACTTTGCAATTAATGCTTCGTCCTCGGGGCCAAGTTCTAGCCACTGCTTTCGACTACTAATTTCTTCGTCGGACATTTTTACGTTCATGTCCGGAATAACAGTGAAAATGTCCTCGGGTGTCCGTTGATGCATAATTTGTCCATCGCCTCGTCGTTGGTTGACTATCGAGAGTACGGTTACTATTCTTTAGTACGGTTTCTATTCTTTTTGAGGTCGCAGACCAGCGACATTCATACGTTAGTCATAATCATAGATGATTTGATGGTATCCTTCAGTAGCCCGTCATCCTGCGCTGGGAGCAAAAATGAGCGAGTCGTCAACAACCACGGAATCCATCAAAGTATTGCTTGTGGAAGACCATAAGCTGACCCGTATCGGACTACGCACGGTGCTTGAGCGTACTCCTGATATCAAGGTGCTTGGAGAGGCTGAGAATGGCGAAGAGGCCGTTCAAAAAGTCGGAGAATTAAGACCTGATGTGGTTCTCATGGACGTTGGGATGCCAATCATGGATGGCATCGAGGCGGTCAATAAAATCCGAGAGTTGTATCCTGAAGTCAACTCGGTGATGTTGACCTCACACGACAATGAAGAGGATATTTTGGCTTCCTTATCCGCGGGCGCATGCGGATATTGCCTGAAAGATGTGGAACCTGAGCGTCTTTATACGGCCATTCGCGCCGTCAATGGTGGCGATATTTGGCTGGATTCGACCATCGCAAGTCGCGTTATGAAAATTCAACAAGCCCGGATATCGGGTTCGAAAGGCGAGTCTCAAACATCGGTGCCTCAACGGGAATCTTCCGGTTCAGAAAAACAGAGCCCGCAAATGGCGCCTATGCCGGACGCTCTCTCGCCTCGTGAGATGGAGGTTCTTGCACTTCTGGTCGATGGTTTTGTCGAATCAAGAGATTGCTGATCGCTTGATAATTTCATTGGCTACTGCAAAAACGCACGTACGAAATATTTTGAATAAATTGGCAGTTGATGATCGGACGCAAGCAGCTGTTCATGCTATGCGTCGTGGTTTAGTGTAGTTCGCTTCACGTAGCGTTTTAGCTATGCGATAAACCATTTGAATTTAGGCGAACACTTCGGAGCTTTCTAAATTCTTCGCTGGAACTGCTTTCTTTAGATTCGATTCCTCTTCTGAAACAAGCAAAATTGTCTTGATTACGGCGTCTTCGCTAAGCGAGATGCTGTCGATTCCCAGGCTCAAAAGAAATTGCGTAAATTCAGGATAGTCGCTCGGTGCCTGTCCGCATATTCCAATTTTTCGACCTTTCTTTTTCGCTTTAGAAACAGCCATCTCGATCGCGGCTTTGACTGCCGGATTGCGCTCGTCAAACTGTGGCGAGAGTATTTCATTGTCTCGATCTATTCCGAGCACCAGTTGAGTGAGATCATTTGAACCGATTGAAAATCCGTCGAAGAGATCGGCAAAGTCGTCCATCGCAAAGATGTTCGAAGGTAGCTCGCACATTACATAGACCTCGAGACCATCGACTCCTCGATTCAAGCCGTTCTTCGAAAGTTCAGCCAACACTTTGCGACCTTCGTCGACAGTTCTGCAGAACGGTATCATAATTTTGACGTTAACTAGACCCATTTTCTCGCGAACAATTCGTATCGCCTGGCACTCAAGCGCAAATCCGTCGCTGTATTTTTCATCGTAGTATCTTGATGCTCCTCGGAACCCTATCATTGGATTATCTTCTTGAGGCTCGAATTGCTTGCCACCGATTAAGTTGGCATACTCATTCGTTTTGAAATCGGAGAGCCTCACGATTACCTGTCTGGGATAGAACGCAGCGGCTATTGTTCCGACGCCCTCCGAAAGCTTTTGGACGAAGTACTCCTCTTTCGTGGAATAGTTTTTTGTCATCTCAATAATTGCTTTTCGCGAGTCCTGATCCACCAACTGGTCGAATCTTGTCAGAGCCAGGGGATGAACTTTGACTTCGTTGGCGATGATAAATTCTTCGCGTGCCAAGCCCACTCCAGCCACAGGCAGTTGTGCCAGAGTAAATGCCTGCTCGGGGTTTCCCGCGTTTACCATGATCGCTGTATTCGTCTGGGGCAGTTCGTTAAGATTGACTTCCAGCTTTTTGAAAGCAAGATTGCCATCATATATGATACCGGTGTCGCCTTCTGCACACGAAACGGTAATCTGCTGTCCATCAGCGAGTACCTCTGTCCCTCGACCGGTGCCAACCACGCATGGCACTCCTATTTCTCTGCTGATGATTGCCGCATGGCATGTTCTGCCACCACGATTGGTGATGATTCCGGAAGCGCGTTTCATGATTGGTTCCCAATCAGGGTCAGTCATGTCCGCGACCAGAATATCGCCGTCTTGAAAGGCTGAAAGACCGTGCACATCTCTTATGATTCTGGCTGGTCCGGCTCCGATTTTTTCACCAATCGATCTACCTTTTAAAATGGCTTTGCCACGCTCTTCAAGCCTGTAGGTTTCCATCCGGTTGCCCGTCTTTGACGAGTGCACGGTTTCTGGGCGGGCTTGAACGATATACAGTTTTCCGTCGCAACCATCTTTTGCCCATTCGATGTCCATGGCGGTTTTTCGATTAAGTCGCTCTGAGTAGTAGCTTTCGATCCCGCATGCCCAGCTCGCAAGCTGCAACACTTCCTCGTCGGTGATACTGAGCTTATCTCTGAGTTCCGGCGTTACCTCTACGTTGGTGGTTGTCTTTGTTCCGTGACCGGAGTAAATCATCCGAAATTGTTTTGCTCCGACTCTTCGTCTGACGATTGGATCGAAACCCTGCTTCAATGTGGTTTTAAACACGACGAATTCATCCGGATCAACTCGCCCGGCAACGACATTATCACCGAGGCCATAGGCGGAAGTGACAAGAACGGCATCCGGAAATCCGCTTTCCGTGTCGAGCGTGAAGATCACGCCAGCAGCTCCAAGATCGGAGCGAACCATTTTCTGAACGCCTATGGATAGCTTCACGAGCATATGATCGAAGTTTTGATCTTCGCGGTAGGAAATTGCGCGATCGGTAAAGAGTGATGCGAAACAGTTGAGGCACGCATCAAGAAGTTCGACTTCTCCTCGTATGTTTAGAAAACTCTCTTGCTGTCCTGCGAATGAAGCATCAGGTAGATCTTCCGCGGTTGCACTTGATCGAACTGCTACATCGGGCTCTTCACCAAATTCTTCGGCAAGTTTTCTGTACGCTGCAATTATTTCATCGGACAGCTCGCTTGGCATGCCGTTCTTCTTGATCAGGGAACGAACGGTGCGTGCTCTCGATGCTAAATCGACCACGTCGTTCTTATTTACTTTGGCAAGAATGTTTTCCAGTTTTTCCTTCAGTCCGCCTTGGTCGAGCAGAAAATCATAGGCTTTTGCCGTAATGCAAAAACCGTTTGGGACGTGGATTCCCGATAACGACATGCCGCTTATCATTTCGCCAAGCGAAGCATTTTTTCCGCCCACTAAGCTGACGTCGTCCATCGTGACGTCTTTAAACCATCGAATAAAGTTTGACATTCTTTCCTCGCAAAATTAGAAAGCCTTCCAGCTAAATGATCACGTGCATTCGTTGTTTTCTGAACGCAGGTACTCTCGTAACTTCAACCGAACACTGGGCATTGGTGCTGACTGCGTCCGATACACTGCCCATAATCAGTTGGTCGATGCCTCGGCGCCCATGTGAGCCGACCATGATCAAATCGGCGGGCCATTCTGTAGCGGTTAGCAAGATCTGCTCTCGGGCGTCACCAATCAAGATTGCGCCGGTTGCCACATCCTGATCGAAGTGCTTATTGATTTTGGCGACCTGACTTTCCAACCACTCGTACTGTTTATGAACGAAACCGTCGAAACTATTCGAGGTTGTGCGAATTGATTCGTTCTCTTCATCCATTACGACTGCGATTGGATGAACGACGTGCAAACAACGAAATTTAGTGCCTTCATACCATGGCAGCGCTAAAGTGTGATCGATCAAATGAGAAGAGTGTTCAGTGTCTTCTAGAGCGAGCAACACATTTTTAGCTCGCGGTTCCGCGCTCTGTTTAAGGCAAGGTTTTACTATTCTCACCGCACATGGTGCGTGCATGAGAATTGCTCGTGAGATACTTCCCAGCCATAGTCGAGAAAAGCCTTTTCGTGAATGCGACCCTGCAACAATCAAGTCAGCTATCCACTCGCGGCTAAACTTATTTACCGCGTCAGCAGGGTATCCATCTAATACTTCACCAGTTACCTCAGCCAGAGGGTGTGCGTTTTTCAATCGTTTGATTGCAGATTCGACTAGCAATTTCGCGTTGTTGCATTCTTGAACTTGCAAGGATTCGAGTACCGGAAGCGGTTCTGAATAATCCAGCGCGGTGACAACTTTGATCTCAGTGCCAACTGGGCAATCCATGAATTCCGCTTCTTGCAGCGCAATCTCTGAAGCCTCCGAATTATCGATCGCAATTACAATTCGCATTTTTACCCTCGTGTGTATGGTTTGTGAAATTTACTTTAGTTGGAGTGATTTACGATGAAGTTTCACAACTTCGACCGAACATGGGGACTGATTGACTACAGCTGCGGCTACACTTCCGAGGTGGTCTCGGCGTGCCCCGGTGTCTCCGTGGGATCCAAGCATAATTAAGTCTGCATCCCAGGTTTTCGCTTCTTCTAAAATCATCTCGGCGCTGTGCCCTTCGACCAACTCAGCCTTCAGGTGTTTGTAATCCGTGAGCTTCGAGCTGAGACGTTCAACCCGCTCGTCCAAGATCATTTTTGCTTGATGAATAAATTGCTTGTCTGCATCCCATGACCCTGTGGGTTCTACTACCGTAATAACGCGAAACTCACTGTCCTCTGCCCACGTCCTGGACGCAATCTCTTCAATGATGTCGGCAGCGGCCGGCGAGCTATCAATCGCAATCAGTATTCGCATGGTTTCTCTCCTTGACTTGAACTTAAAACTAGACCGTCGCCTCAGCACAGTTCTAGATTGCCAGATTTGCAGGAGATCTATATCGTCCGTCAGGTGGATTGTCTGGATGATTGTTATTGGAGTTTTTTTTCTAAGTTGGCTATTTGAACGGTCGAGACAACCGAATGCAGCTCGTTCAATACCTGGATTGGGGACTAAGGGTGAGTATGGATTTCTCGGTGTGGAAAAGGGAGATGAGGGCGCTTACCAAGCGCCCTTACAAAAAAACTATCGTCGGAGTCGTCGTTACTTATGCACTAAGGTTACGCTCTGTATCTCACGGACACCATGTGCGTCGCGCAGGTATTACATGGATCGTACGCGCGAACCAGTGTTTCGAGATTTCGCGTCAATGTTTTTTCGTTCTCTTCGTCATACTCTTCATTCAGGGCTTGAGCGACGACTTCCTGAATATCTCTTTCGATTCGATAAGTGTTTTGAGCCGATGGAGTTACCATGTCGGCTGAAGTAACGAAACCCTTTTCATCTAACTCATAGTAGTGATAAAGAGTTCCTCTCGGGCATTCGACGGTTCCGCACGCCGAGCCCGAAGCCGGCGAAACTGGTACGCGTGAATGTTGCCGTTTCTCGAATGGATCCCACTCATCTTTGATCTTCATAAGATTGTCGATAATTGCAAGACTGCGATCGAAAGCTTCTACAATTTCGATCCCTTGAGCGAGGTTATTCCAAATCGTGTTGTAATCTCCGCGCGCCAGTGGGCTGGAATCAAAAATTCGCCTGGCATTGGGTAGCAGTCTGTCTGAAAACATTGTCAGTCTTGCCATGGAACCAACCATGATTGGTTTTCCCTCTACTGACGATCGTTTTGCATGACTGTGCGGAACGGTTTCTTCTTTTAAGTAGATTTTGTACTCTTCGACACTCTGTTGGAAACCGTGATTGGTTCTGATCTGATTACCGAAATATCCATAATGGTCGTTTTCGGGAACGAGAGCGAAGAAGACAGGTTCACTCGTGCGACGCACGGGTGGTGGGAATTTCATTAGCACTTCGCAAGTTCTAATTGCCAGTTCATATTTGTCTCGCAGCTCGCTCTCGATCTTTTGAAAATCTTCGACAGACGGATAGCGTGAGAAACCTCCGACGTGCAGGTTGACTGGATGAAACGGCCGGCCTCCTAAAATAGTTTGAATCAAACAACCGAGGTTGCGAAGGTCAGTCCACGATTTAAATTCTTCGGTGTGTTTAGATGCAAATTGGTGTACGTCCTCGAACCCGAGGAAGTCAGGCAGAGCAAGCGCGTAAATATGTGTAGAGTTCGACTCGATTATCATGCCGAGGTGCATTAGCTCCCTCATCATGGACGTCACCGCAGATGGTGTGAAGCCTGCAATCTTTTCGACTGCTCGAATCGCTGCGAGAACATGACCAGTCGAGCAAATCGCACAAACTCGGGATGTGATGTGCGGAATTTCGTCCTGCTGATGCCCAATGATCAAACGTTCGAAAAAACGCATGCCTTCGAATACATCCAATTGAACGTTTTCTACTTGGTCGCCCACGATGTCGATGTGCACGGCTGAGTGTCCTTCAACTCTGCATATCTCGGGAATCTCAATTTTCTTGCGCCGCTTTTCTTCTGTCACGGTATTTCTCTCTAATTAGTGTCAACTGAAGTATGTGGCAGTGAGCGCTTCACTCTCTCAAACAGTTCATCCGGTGCGCCAAAAGCGAATAACCTACTCATGACCTCTTGCATGTCGTATCCCTTTTCCTGCAGTATTGTGGACATCGCTTCCATCTGTGGTTGCTCGCTGGGTCCCCAGCACCCATAGCAAGCAGCACCGAATGTGGGGCAGAGAGCACCGCAACCACCGGCGGTGATTGGTCCAAGACATGGCAGATTATTCTCGATTAGAACACAAGCATTCTCTCTCAACTTGCATTCGAGGCAGACCGGTTTGCTTGTTATATATGGCATGTGGTCGCGAAGTAAACTGGCGGTCACTGCTAGCAACTGTGTGGAGTTGATAGGGCAACCTGAGAGTTTAACGTCCACTCTGACGTGATCCGAAAGTGGTGTCGCCGGCATCACATCTTCCTGCGATTTGTCACCATAGACTTTTTCGAACATTGAATTGGCTGAATCTTTTCGGCAACCACCGCGTTGCACACAACCCCATACTGCACAGTTGCCCACTCCCACCAGCCAGCGCGCTTGCGCCCGGATTTTCTTGAGCCGTTCAATGTCGTGTGGTTGACTGACACTTCCTTCGACAAATGCTATGTCGACAGGTCGATCGTCTGAGTTTCCCTTTTGCGCAAACGGAAAGCTGGCCACTCTGACGTATGGAATGAGATTTTCTAAATTCTCGAGAATGACCAGCAATTCGCCGGCGCATCCGGTAAGACCGTGCACCGCAATTGATGGCAATGGTGATCCGGCAGTCATGATAGTTTTATCTCCGCAATCATTACGAGCATTCGATCACCTCAGGTAAAAACCGCAGTGAATCCATTCTGAAAACCGGACCTTCCTGGCAGGTAAACGTACCACCAATGAAGCAATGACCACATTTTCCGATCGCACACTTCATATGCCGTTCTAGCGATAGCCAGATATCTTTTTCTTTCAATCCCTTTTGGAGCAACTCAGCAGTAACGTATTTGTACATTACTGGAGGTCCGCAAATAGCCGCCAGGAAACCCTCATTAATCTCAGCTAGCTTGATCATGTCCGTAACTCTTCCCAGCTGCCATGAGACAGATGGAAGATCAGGACCAACGACTTCCTCCGCTGCAATGTACACATGCATATCTTTGCGGCGCAGTAACACTTTGAGTTCTTGTCTGAAGAGCAGTTGTTGAGAATGTCGCATTCCATAAATCAGAGTAAGCTTTCCGAATTCTTCTCTGTGATCGAGCACATACTGCAGCAAGGACCGAATCGGCGCAATCCCTAAACCACCAGCAATTAAAACAAGATCTTTGCCTCGGTAACTCTCTACCGGAAAGCCTGTTCCGTAAGGTCCACGAAGTCCGACCCAATCGCCTTCGGCAAGGTTGAAGAGCGCATCTGTAACTCGCCCGGCTCTTCTGACGCAGAGTTCCAGACCGCCGTCAATCTCGCCTGAGCAGACGGAAATTGGCGCTTCGCCTGCTCCCGGTATCCACAGTTGGACGAACTGACCAGGTGCACAATTGACGAGGGGACCAGGTTCATCGACGCGGAATTCGAAAAGATAGTTATCATTCGACATCGGAACGATTGACCGTATGACCGCGCGAGTCGGCAAAAATGGAGTAGGATTCAATGGACAATGCATTATGTAACCTCTATTTGATTTAAATCATGCATGCTGATCGCCGGTCTGACACTTGCCACCACATCCGGAGCCACAAGCTTTTGTACTGACCTGGTCAGTTCCACAACCACCGCATTGCTCGTTGCCGCAGCAATTTGCAGTAGTGGCACCAGTGGTGCGGTCCGAAACGAGGACGGAGGGTTTTCCCTGAAGCCGCAACACTACGTTAACAATGTCGTCGATGCCCGCCGGACACGATTCGGTACATCTCCCACAACCCACGCAAGTCGGCAATCCATGGGGATCTTCGAATCCGTGCAATTTGTGTCGATACCAAAATTTTAGTCTATCCACCGGACCGGGCCTGAAATTTGTTTCGCCGGCAACCTTGGCAAAGCCGACGAATTGGCAACTGTCCCATTCCCTTACTCGTTCGCCCGCTTGTGCGTGGAGGCTGGCGACATCGACCATGTCGAAGCAATAACAAGTCGGACAGACGGGAGTGCAGTTGCCACAACTCAAGCAGCGATTGCCGAGTTCATCCCATACTTTATTGTCCCACTCCATGTCCATGATTGCAGGCAAATTCTCCGACTGAAAATGGGCGGTGAAAGCTTGATCTCTGGTTGTCCAGAAATCTTTAAATGCCTGCGATTTGTTGGGATGCGCACTTTCGAAAAGCTCGTCATTGGATTCAATTATTTGCAATCCCATCGGCGTGTGAATTTGAACAAAATACTCGTCTCCGAGATCTGTCAAGAACAGGTCGTAGTCGGATGTAGGTGCATCCGTGCCCATTGATTTGCAAAAACAATGCTTATCCGGCATGCACGATAAGCCGACTAACAAAGTCGCCTGTCTTCGCGCAACGTAATGTGGATCCGGAGGGTTGGCAGAGTAGACCTTATCCATAATTCCGAGTCCGGCTAAGTCGCAAGGGTGCAAGCCGAACAACACTTGGGGTGAAACGTTTGGTTTCGTTTCTCTCACACCATTCTCATCGTAAGAAATAATTGTTTCTCGTTGCAAGAAAAAGAATTTCTTTGGAGGCAATATTGTTCTCAGAGCTTCGAAAGCGATTTCTGATGGATGATTTACAGGCTTGAATGAAAACGATTTTTCCGATACTCGGCGAGGAGCAAACACGTTTCCAAACGCTTTCAACAGATCGAAGAAATCTTGAAAACGAGCTTTGGGAAAAATTACTGTGCGTTCCATTTATTTCATCCTCGTTTACGATGAACTCGCTTCTAACTCGCGGGCTGTAAATGGTATGAATTTTGATTCAAGCCAGGTTTTAAACTTATCCAGTCCATCGCCATTCTTAACACTCAAGGAAAACATTTCAGCCTTCGGATTGAGTCCTCTGACAGCCTTAGAAACATTCTCGAGATCGAAATCGACGTGCTCGATCAGATCCATTTTTGTTACGACGACCGCATCGCAATTGCGGAAGATGACCGGATATTTTATCGGTTTATCGTCTCCCTCTGTGACGGAGAGAAGTACTATTCGCAGATGTTCTCCTAGTGGGAATTCAGCAGGGCAAACCAAATTTCCGACATTCTCGATGATGATCACCTGTCCTTCGGGATGGGGATCCGAGTGTAGAAGACGTGCGATCATCGCTGCATCAAGATGACAGCTGCGTCCTGTACTAATTTGAAAAGCACTGATGCCGGCATCGCGAAGCCGCTTTGCGTCGAGTTCTCCAACCATATCGCCTTCAACGACAGAGACGTCGAAGTTATCGCCTCGAAGTTTTTTAGCCATTTCGAGAATAAGAGTTGTTTTTCCCGCTCCTGGAGCGCTCATGAAATTTACTGCGAATGCGTTCATGTCGTCGAAATGATGGCGATTATCGTGGGCAAGTCGATCATTGTCTTCGAGCACTCGTTCGAACAAGTGTTTATCAGTTGTGTCGTGCACTTAGCATACCTCGTTGAATGTCTGCAATTTGTTCGACAAGGGGATTTCCTCAATTTCGATGTCGACGATATCGAGTTCCTCTCCGGACAGTAATGAACCGATTCCCGCACCGCAGACGGTGCACGAAAAGTAATTTGAAGGGCAAGGAATGTATTTATGCTCCATGTCGGCACATGAAGCCAACGCTTTGATAGAAACAATTTTCAGTTCGGTATTTTTGGTGTGACGGAAATCTTTTCTCAAGGCTGAGAATGCGAACTGTAGACTTTCGGCGTCGATATTTCTAAACTCACCGACATTGATTTCGATTTTGACGATCTCGAAATTGGATTCTTGCCGCTCGGACTGTTCCGATGCAATCAGTTTTTTATCACCGGACAGTGTGCTCGATTCTGCAATCGCAGTTGCGCGCTTCAATATGGCGGACGCTACGGACGCTTCATGCATTGATGACGTCTCCCCCGGACTCCAGGGCGGAAGCTAATTGCTGCAAAGCGTGCTCTATCAAACGCTCTTGGTTGACTGCATTGCTCGATTTAAATTTTTGTCCGTCAACGCCGATGAAAGTCATTGGGCCATGTTCGTCTGCGCCGCACAACTTCAGTTCATCAAGCCATGACAAACCGTGCGATGCACGAATAGAAAATCCTGAAGTTTCGATGACATCTCTTGTTAGTGGCACTGTTACAACAGGATCCAGCCCACCAGTTAAATCCAGAATTGAATCCAAAATTACGATGTTGTCGTGGGTCTGCAAAATCTCTTTCAACCAGGAGAAACCGCTGTCCAAATTGAAAAGACAGTATTTTTGATCTCCGACTCTATTTGCTAGTTTTTGCATGATCGCAAGAGCGGCGGAGTCTTCTTCTATAAGTGAATTTCCGATGGCAACGATCGCTATGCGATTTGGACGAGAAAGCACCGGTAACATGTCTGCATTAGAAGGTTGCTCGCACGGCGATGCGAGGCTTAAATGCCTGCAACTCGTAGTAAGTTCGAAAATCTCTTTTAGCATGGCTTGTCCGTAGGCAATTCATTTAAGGTCGCCGTAACGCGATAATTCTAGACTAACTGTTGCGCGATTATTAGGGATCCATCCAGAAGGTGATTTCCGGATGATTCTGCTGCAAACGTTGGTCTATTTTAGTTTCTCTTGGTAACTGAACGAAATATGTAAATGGCTTTCAATGAATTTGAACGACCAAAGCCCGTCTTGATTGAGTCCGATTATTGAGAACTTAAAGAAGTAGACGCCGGTATAACCGGCGTCTTCAGGTTCGGAGGTATCTCTCTGGTGCCTGCTGCCCTTTGCCCTGGAGTTTCTCTTGATAATTTCGCTCTTGCCCTTCCGAAGGTTTCTCTTTGATCAATAATATGATTGATCTCAGAACAGGTGTATTTTGACGTATCCGTCCTGAAGGATGATCGCTTGGTCAACCAAACGGATGACTCAACAGCGCATTTAAGAACAACCAGATTCGCAATGGTTGCGAACCAGATTCTTAATCGAGTTTAGATCTAGCTTGCCATTGCTTCAAGCATAGGCAGTGAATCAACCTCGATAAAATCATGTTCTGATGGGAATGAAACAAACGATGGTTAAACGCTGGTTGCCCGAAGCTTTTCCACCACCTCATGTGGTGTCATACCAAGGTTCGAATAAACAACTGTAAGTTTCTCTCCGCGCTTAGTGTCCGGTGCGGAAGTGACACAGATGGTCTGTTGCGTGATACCTGTCACCTTCATAATTGCGTCCTCAACGGCGAGATGTGATACCATCTCACCTCCGATTTTTGAAAATTGGCTAAGTCTCCCTGTAATAGTGAGAAAGCCGTCATCATCAGAAATCCGACGTCACCTGTGCTGAACCATCCGTCCGTGATCACCCGAGCGGTCGCCGCCTGATCGTGGAGATAGCCCATCATTACCTGCGGTCCCTTGACGAATATTTTGCCTGAGGAACCGGTAGGTAGTTCGTCGCCCGTGTCTTCATCCCTGATGGAAATATCGGTCACGGGAATTGGCATGCCTACGGTACCACCCTTGGTGGCTGGAATTATTCTCCCATCCGGCATTGTCACTTCACCCGGTACATTGCATGATACCACCGGCGAAGTTTCGGCTAATCCGTAGCCTTCGTAGGGCGGGATTCCTAAAGTCTTTTCGAATTCCAGTCTTTGTTGCAGTTTTAATTTTTCACCGCCTAAGATACAGACTCTCAGGCTAGCAAACTTTTCTTTAGGAGACCTTTTCAAGTAATTGCTCATCATTGTCGGTGTGCAAATCAGCGAAGTAGCTTTGAACTGGTCGCAGAGTTCGGCTATTCGCCTTGCTTCGAGCGGATTATAATGATAAACAACCGTTTCGCCCAAACAAAGCGGAGTCCACAATGTCATTGTCAAACCGAATGAGTGGAAAAATGGTATTACTCCCAGTACCACCTCTCCAGGTTGTACATGACCCTGCAATTGGATTGCATGGATGTTAGAAAGAATATTTCGATGAGATAAAATCACACCTTTTGGTTTTCCTGTGCTGCCGGAAGTGAAAATGATGTTCGCCGGATCATCAAGTCTGTCTGCAGGGACTATATCTTCACGCTCGAAAATTCGGTCGTTTTTCGGAAAGCGTATTTTTCGATACGGCGCCAAGCCGGGCATTAAACTGGAAAGCATGCGTTCCGGCAGCAACTCTGCCTCCGTCCACGCCCTAATTTTTTCGAACCATCCGATGTCATCTTTTACGCTATCCAGGTCAATCCATTGATTATCTTCAAACGTGAGGTTTACCTTGCCCAGAAAGCGTTTGGAACTGATGATGTGGTGGATGTGGCATCGTTCAATCGCATCATCACAGATTACTTGGCCCGTCGAGTAATTCAGATTTACGGCTACCTTACCGAGCAGCGCCACTGCGATGTTCGCTATAGCGCCGCCGACCGATGGAGGTAAGAGAATGCCGATGCAGACTGAATCATTTAGCGTTTTTGAAAGCTTATCGGCCAGGGCGACTGCTGCTACTAACAGTCGTTGGTGGTGAGAGTCCCTCCAAGTGAGTCCGCAACCGCCACCGCATGGGGACGAAGGCCTGATATATAAGTACGAGCCAAAGATGTCCAGCTGTTCGGCAGGCGCGGCAATCGTGATCTTTGAGTTTGTGTCGAATAAAGACAACCTTCGATCTCCGGTTAATCCTAATATTCAAATTATTGCACTAAAGAAACTTGCTGACTCTACTGGCAAGTCTCTCTCTGATTCATCCCTCTGGTCGATGCTAACTGTATGCCCTGATGAGAAGCTTAAATGTTCACCGGCGAAAGTGAGGCGCATTAAAAGCGACGACAACAAACAGTCACCAAACCCATAAGGTTGTGATAGGAGTCCGTGATGAGCTTTTCGGCGGGGCAATCCTGACTTTGTTCGGAAGCATATAGCGGCGCATACGCAGTTTACCTATACATTATTGAACCAAATCCATTGAAAAGCTCGTTAGTTATTCCACTGGAAGTCGCGCGAGAAATGGAGAAGGATGAACGAGAATCCGGTAAACAGGTCTTAAATTTTATGGCGCGCGCAGTACTCAAAATGGTGCGAGGGGTTCGTGTCAAAAGGCACATAAGAACTGGTTTTCCTAAGCACGAAATTATTAGGCTCTGCGAGGAGCTCGATGCAAATTTAGTTGTGCTTGGTTCTCATACGCGAAAGGGGCTAGACCGAATACTTCTTGGAAGTGTCGCTAATGCCGTCGTTTCCAATGCGGCGTGTTCTTCAGTGGTGATTCGCTTATCGGATGATCAGTTGAAAACCGAGGAGCCGTTGGACTTCACTCTAGACGACATGCCCGAGCGCATCAAAGAGGATGTGGAAATTGGCGTGCCTAATCAGGTTCGTAAATTTCCAGCCGCTCAAGAAGCTGGAAAAAAGACCAGTAAAGTCTGACAATCGCCTGGGCTTTCATAACAAGAGTTTTTCTGAAAGAGAGAAGATCACGAGAAAACCGCTGCGAAATGCCGGTTCTCAATTTAGAGCGAAAAATCGCAAAGTCAGAACAAGGTTCGGTGAAAGTCGAGTGATGTTGCTGATTCCACGGCAGTTGCTTGATCAGCATGCCCAGGGTACAGCTACGGAAATTCCGGATAGCACCATCCCCAGTGCCACTAAAATGGATAACCATATTAAAATGGGGCAATGCTGTATGCCAGCGCTATTCCGAATAGGATAAGAGTTCCAGCGGCTATACGAGTTTGTCGTTCTATCGACCATGTGCTCCCCCGTTCTGTTTTTCGTAGGGGCATGATGATTCATTTTTTGTAGTCTGTTTTAACATTAAGATTCTCCATTTCTTCGATTACTTCGTTCGCTGAAAGACTTTTAGCATCGAACCGACGATCGGAATTGCAATCCGAATATGACAGATTTGATTCGTTGCTGCATCGTCTGCAATGCTAAAATCAATCTGGGACTTCGCCAGCGGTTTGAGGTTTTTCTAAATCCGAAGTCATCCGAACGAATGAGAGCTCTGCCGACGACTGTTCAACTGAGACTTCAACCAAGGATTATTCCAAAGGATGATGTTGAAACTTTTATGGCAGCGTATTGTTTGATGGTTCCGCCTGGAGGATTGATGAACAGCATCACCGCCAGCGTCTCTCACTCTTGTTGACCGGTTGAGTTCGCTCAGCGTAGGTTTTGCAGGAAATCAAACCAGACCGAATCCAACTTTGGAAAAAACAACTTATATGGCAAGTTGTGAGTGCTGTCACATGATGGGAAAAAATGTGTTGAAACCGGGAAAAGACATTGTAGTTTCGAGCAAAATTGCAGATGTAAAAGTGTTCAAAGAATTCATATCGGAAAAACATGGCATGATGCCCGCATTTCCAAACATCGCGGAGAGGGCGAGAGACGATTGCGAATGCGCTCTATAAGTACGGAAGACGTTGAAGAACCAGACCTGGAACTATGAACCAGAGGGAATCGAGAAGCAAGACGAAGAAAAAACGCCACCGCCCAAGACTCCCAAGAATCAAGGTGCAGGCTCAACACGGTGATTGATTGCAGGAAATCCTCTGGTGTTTTGGACAGCATTGACGTTCAGGTTAGAAATAAACCATTGAGAGAGTACTCGCTGCTATTGATGGATCATCTTGCTCTCACGACGTCATTGACGCCATCTCACAGCGAGCATGGGAATCGGGCACAATAATAAAGTTAGTCACGGTCATTGAACAATCAGACGAGCCTTACCGATCGAAGGGCGGCTATCATCGCATTGATCAGAAACCAGATATAGTGGTGCCATCACAACCCTATTCGTATCTGTCAGAATTTGTCGTTAAACTTAGAAGCGGCTTCAGGGAACCATATAATGATGTTAGCGGATCCCGAGGTTGTCTTCGCGGAACATGTTTCCGATATGATTTTTAAACCTGCGAGACTGGAATGCAGATCTCATTGTCGTAGGAACACATGGGCGAAGTGGTTTGGAGAGGATCGTCATGGGGAGCGTCTCCACGTCGATAGTACAACGCGCATCGATTCCTGTACTGATAGCAAGAACAAATTCTGGCCACACTCAACGTGCTTAATTACTCGCTGTTGGTTCCGCCGATGCCAGGTAAAGTTTCCTGGTGTAGTACGGCGAAGCGTCATCCCCGTTCGATCTGGGAGTTCCGGAGGCAGATCTATCTTTGCCAACGATGGACGCTCTTTGTTTACCTTTGAAGTGAGATTGTTTGACCTTGTTTGAAGTTTTTGGGAACGTTTATTCCAACGACCTGTGAGTTCTCGTACGATTTATTTTCAAAGGTGTATTGGAACGAAACCCTGTTGAACCGCACTTTGTCCGCTGTGGTGGCTGGTGCCCCCTGGTCCGTGATACCTTGAACGCTTTTGACTGTTCCTGAGATTGAAACCCAATCCTGCTCGACTGAACTGCAAGCGCTAAAGCAAAGGGCGATGCTCGCTATGTTTAGCCACCGAATGAGCCGTATTAGCACTTCATTGGTATTTGATTTGCTTCGTCGAGCGAAAACACCGTGTGTCTGTGGACAGCCCAGTCCTCTGAAAATTTTCATCGATTTGCATTTCTCGTTGCTGATATAGCTCGTCATTTTCCAAGTCTGACGTTTCCAAACAGATAAGACATCATCCTTTAGGTGCATTCGGATCATTCTCTCGGCTGACCGTGTAATGTGACGAATCCACAATGGCGAATTAAAGACGGCCTGTGTCGTGAAGACGATTGCGTTTTCGGGATAAATACCTCTCATAGCCGATGTTTTGTTTTGAATCGCGGAGTATAAGTTTAATGGTCAGTTCAGTTGCGGTATTGCGAGCCGGGAGCCTGCCCATGCTCCGAATGTGATCGGAAGAGTGCTTGGAACGGTGACAGAATGCCTGCCGAATCTCAAGCCACTACTGGCGATACCGTCACTCAAACCGAATTGGACCGTGACGATCTCTGTAATTCCCAGGTTTCATTGACGAAGACGAACCTCAAGATGTCCACCGCGAGCAAGCCGAAACCGCAATCACAAACCGACCCTGTTCTCTCGACGGACGGACCGGCTTACACCTACAAAAGGGCTTCGCGTTACCGCAGAAGTGTTCTTGATTGACTGTCATTCTTTGGGAGAAGGTCCGCCGAAAGCCATATTCTATGCGAAGTTGATATGACTGAGATTGAGAGGCTGAGAGTCCAGTACAAAAGCGCCGGGCATAGTGTAGCCGCAACGGCGTTTATAATCAAACCGTTATCGCGCAGGTGGAAAGCCCGACAAGCCGAACGTTTTCCATTCCCTTCGGAAGGACCGTAACCTATCACGATATCGTGGCCGGGTTCACGGCCGAAAGAGAAGTCGATGGCGAAGCAATTCTTCTTCGGTGAGATCGAAGAACCGCATCTGAAAACTGTTTCCGCATTGGCACACGAACTCAAGGAATACTGCGAAAACGATATTATGCGTGTACCAAAGCTTAAAGAACAAGTGCTGTTCTGCAGGCTTCCCTGGCTGCTGAGACAACTTATTCTTATTGCCGGACTAAACTTCCCATTCTTACGACTGATGTGCATGAAATCCACTTTCGGCATCAGTTCGCTTGGGTCCCTCGGTGTCAGAGCATGTTATGGACCGAGTGTGTGTACATGCGTTTTTGGTGTTGGTGTCGTAGAGCCGCGGGTTGTGGTCAGGGAAGGAGAGATTGTCATTCGTGACATGATGACGTTATCTCTCAGTTTCGATCAAAATGTCATCGATGGTGGTACTGCCGCCAAACTACTTCGCGACGTCAGGAGATTGCTCGAGTCTGGATTGGATTGAAAAAAAACATCGTTTTAGTATTCTGAATAATCATCATTTGGTTTCGCAAAGATTTTCACCAGACCCAATCCTGCAACGAATCCGCCGAGATGTGCGGCATATGCAACGCCTGCTCCGTCGGGTGAACCGCCAAGTAGTCCTGAACTCTCGGCAATTTGAAAAACTATCCATATACCCAGGCACACGTACGCGGGAACGTCCATCAGTTGACGTAAGAATAGAACAGTAACTCGTCGATGCGGAAAAAGTAGGATATAGCCGCCCATCACTCCTGAAATAGCTCCGGATGCGCCAAGTGAAGGAATCAATGCGTTTGCTCCGGATGCGCCAGTACAAAAAACATGAGACAACCCAGCGATTAGTCCGCAAATTAGATAGAAGAAAAGGTATTTTAAGTGACCCATCGCTTCGAGATTATCTCCGAAGATCCAGAGGTAAAGCATGTTACCGAAGATATGTGCGAAACCTCCGTGCATAAACATGGAAGTGAATAAAGTCAGATAAACGGACATTGGTGTTTGTCCAAGGTGCAGAACTGCGGTGTTTCCATTGCCATCGGAAATCGGCACAGAGCCAATTACATCTTGACCGCTCAAGATTTCTTGAGGAACCGTCGCGAAGGAATTGGTAAATGATTCGTTTGCGCCAAGACCCTGGAAGAAAACAAACACGAAAATGTTTACCGCTATGACGATATAGTTTACCCAGGGCGTGGTTTTGCTATCGGTGTTGTCATCTCGCAGAGGTAGCATAATTTCACCAAACTTTTGTTCATCACCGGCTCATTCTAGCAAATGGACATGTGACGTTTCTTGCTCTTCCTCTTCCTCTTCCTCTCGCATTTTGCGGTACCTAACGTTCTTTTGGACATATGCTGAATAGTCCTCTTGGTCGATGTTGAATGCACTTGCGGATGTCACACTAAAGTAAATCATCCAGGGAAGAGGTATAAGTCATGAAGGTTTTGGTCGCGGTCGATGAAAAAGAATTCGCATGTGCAATAACGGAATTTATCGTCAGTCAAGGCTGGCCGCAGAACACTCAATTTACGATCCTCTCTGTGATCGAGCCTTTGAAGGTTGGCAATTTGATGAAGCGTTTTGCCGGGGACTATTCTGGACGAGATTGTCGAAGATCATTTTGACTCCGCAAAGGTGCTGGTTAAAGCCACGGCGAGTGCAATTCGGCAGCATTGTCCTGACTCTGAAATTTTAGAAGAAATCATAGAGGGATTTGCCAAAGAAGAAATTATCAGATATGCCGAAGAGCAAAAGGCAAATCTAATTATCGTCGGTTCGCATGGAAGATCCGGGTTCCAGCGTATGATTCTTGGCAGCGTATCGCTTGCTGTTGTATCGCATGCGCCGTGCTCTGTAGTTGTTGTCCGTCTGCCGAACGCGGCACAGGATGACTCAACGCACGACGAGTCACGTTCTGAGAACAAAGCCGACGTCGCAATGAAGTCATAGTTTATTTGTTCAAGTGTTCACTGATTAGGTTCCAAATTAAGGTCGCTGATGCAATCGACATGAGCGCGGTTGCAGACCAACCCAACCAATTAGTTAGCGTTGTATTTACTCTCGCTCCCATAATCTTTTTGTTGTTGGCAATGAGCATGATCATTACCAATAGAGGCGGAGCCAAAACTCCATTGATTATGGCAGTGACGTACAGCGCTTTCATCGGATTGACTCCGACGTAGTTTATTGCGGTCCCAACGAGCATAGATGCAAAAATGACGAAGTAAAACAGTTTCTCTTGCGACACTGTTCCATTCAGGGTTGGCTCGAGACCTGCTGCTTCGGCGACTGCGTAAGCAGAATCGGTCAATATATGGGGATTGCGAGAAAACCTGTGCCGATGATTCCCAGGGCGAAAATAATGCTGGCTGCCTCTCCGGCAAGTGGTCGAAGGGCAAGCGCCGCATCCGCTGCGGTGTTAATCTCCAATATTCCTGCATCGTGTAGTGTGGCACCCGTAGTAAGCATGATAAAAAAACATAACCAGCACTGAGACAAGCATGCCGAAGTCTACATCCACTGCGGCATTGAGCAGTTCTGTATCAGTTGCGCCTGGTATCAGCCAAGGTTTTTTTCCTCCGAGTTTTACTTTTTCTTCGACCTCTTCGCTTGCCTGCCAGAAAAAGCAGTACGGAGAAATTGTCGTTCCGAGCAATGCCACAAGCATCATGATTGTTGGTGTATCGAATCTCATCTGCGGAACGAAGGTTTGTTTCAACACATCGAGCCAGTCATACTCGATTGAAAAAGCACAGAGGAAATAGCTTAAGAGCGAGAGAGTGAAAAGTTTGAAAATCTTAGATATAAGCTTGTATGAGCCAAGAATTTGAAATGCAATTATCGAGATTGAGATTAAAGGCACGAAAAATGTGGAAATATCCGGGACAAAAAAGATTTACAGCCGCAGCGATGGCACCAATGTCAAATGCCCGCATTTATTGTATTGGCGACGACAAGTAAACTGACCGCCAAATATAGTAGAGGTCTGGAATAGTGTTGCCGCAGAACGCCAGCCAAGCCACGACCTGTTACCATCGCTATCTTCGCGCAAGTGTATTCGATGCATGCAACAACGGGCAACATCAGCGGTGCCGTCCATAACAAAGAAAATCCGAACGATGCTCCAGCTAAAGAATACGTAGCTATTCCAGATGGATCGTCATCGGAGGCACCCGTAATTACACCGGGACCAAGCGACTTCAATAGATTTCGGAACGAAAATTTCGACGACAGGTCGGTCAAGTCTTCATCGGATTTTTCTGTTTCGCAATTGCCTGTTTCACTTTGATTACGTGTGCTCATCGGACTCCGTTTACTTAAATTTCAAATACGCTTGCGACCTTCTTTTGACGGCCATTTCGCCGAGTCCGTCGCACACATGATTGTTAGGATGGATAGCTACCCTATCATTTTTTCTAATCAACTCAAGAACATCGGCTGCAATGATCGATGCGGCTTTGGGCGATGACAGCCGCAGCGCGTTGTCTTTCAGTTCTTGTAGTCGTGCCGGATCGCTCAACAACCGTTCGAGTTTATATGTCAACGTGGGCAGATTATTGCATCGAATAGCCGCGCCTTCTTCGACCAGATGATCGGCATTTCGTTCTTCCTGACCCGGAATCGGACAAACAATAATCGATGCTAATCCTTTTACCGGGAAGCTCGAAGCCGTTAAAGCCCCGGTTTTCCAATTATAAGATCTGATGCGGACATATACTCATCCATTGAGGATGTGAAGCCGACGACCTTAATCGTGCAACTGGAGTCAGTCGGAATTGTATCTACAAGTTGTTGAATTTTATTTTTCAGCTTGCCGTTGTGTCCGCAGATTGCGACAATCTGACTTTCGCATTTCAGCCGAGAGAGAGAAAGTAGTATCTGTTCCATGGGCAGCATTCCAAAGCCGCCGGCTGAAATTAGGATCGTCAGGCAATCCGGATCTAGTCCGTATTTTAGCCGCATTGTGCGTTTGTCTTTCTTTTGTTCGAACACGGGATCTACCGGAATGCCTGAGACTTTGATTCGAGTTGGATCAAACCCGAGGCGTTCCAGGTGTTCTCTAGTTTCGTCTAATGGCACAAAATACTTTGAATAATGGTGGCACAGCCAAACCGCATGAATGTCGAAGTCTGTCAAAACAACGGCATGTTGTGTGGCGATTTTTTGTTTGCACAATAGCCATGAGATCATATCGGCTGGCAACGAATGCGTGCAGACGACTGCATCCGGCTCGAAGTCACGCACTAATTTTATTAGTGGAGAAGCGTTTAGTCGCTCGAATGCCAGTCCGTGTTTTTCGCTTTTCCAGACTCTGTCAGAATAATCGTACAAGCAACCGAGCAGTTCCGGAGCTTTGGAAACGAATTCGGCATATGCTTTGGAATAGAGCTTGCGAAAGGCCGCGTTGGTGTACTTTAAGGAATCTTCGTGATGGACACTTACTGATGGATTTAAATCGAAGAACGCGCTCTCAAGGGCTTCACCAGCACGAACATGACCGGTGCCGACTGAGGCGGATAGGATGAGAACGCGTTCGCGCATTTTGCCTCCGGGCACTGCCTATGGTGTCACCATTTTTGAAAACCAATCGTTCGCGAGCCGAGCTACTTGTTCTAATGTTCCTGGTTCTTCGAATAGGTGTGATGCCCCAGGAACAATTTCCAGATGATGCTCGCATGTAAGTTTTTCTGCGGCTTGACGGTTAAGTTCTAGTACCTCAGTGTCTAAGCTCCCAACGATCAGTAGCGTCGGGAGCCTGCACGTCTGACAGAGCTGACCCGGCAAGATCCGGGCGTCCACCACGCGACACTACCGCGTGAACTTGCTCAGGCAGAGCTGCCGCCGCAACAAGAGCCGCGGCAGCCCCTGTGCTGGCGCCAAAATATGCCAATTTAAGATTTCTTGTTTCTGCGGAGTCACTCAGCCACTTGCTCACTTCTGCCACTCGCCGGGCTAGAAACCGAATATCGAATCGCCTCATTGCATGGTGTTCTACAGATTCTTCTTCGGTGCTAAGGAGATCGAATAGCAAAGTGGCCTGATTGTGTTTGTTCAATTCTTCCGCAACATACCGATTGCGACTGCTGAATCTACTGCTGCCACTTCCGTGCACAAACATGACTATATTAGACGCTTTTTTCGGAATGCACAGTTCACCATGTAGTCGAACTCCGTCTAATGATAGCGCGATGCTTTTCTGCAAGAGTTTGTTGTCAACGGAATCCTTTGTCACCACTAGTTCCCAAAGCGCATTAAGAGTCACCCTATACAATTGTCGTTGATAAGGCATTCGGGCGCATTCACTCAGGGAATGATTCAAGTCAATCTTTAGGACGATTCTACTTGAACTCCGTCAGTTTGCACCATTTTTTGGTGGCGAATTCTTTGAAGCAATTATGTCGAGCCCGATAAAAAATCAGGTCGATGTAAAAAGGACCATGGGATAAAGCGTTTGATCAAGTCAAAACGTTTTTCAATGAGGTGCAGGTTCTGAGAAGGTGCTGGAATTGCTTCCGGTTCATTCTCTGCTAAATCTAGCATTGGTCCTTTTGCTGTGATTTCATCGAGTCGTGACTCTATTGACGACAACTTTTCAACGATATCGGTCAGCAAGCCGATAATCAGGTTTAATGCATCTTCATTCTTTTTTGAGGTAGACATTTTTGGCTCCAATATGCAAACTAACTGACCGAGTTGCTACGTGCAAAAGTAAAACTATTTGCACTGTGTACTTTGCTCTGACTTTGGAGCAATAATGGTTTTTTCTTCCGCGCTAAGGAAATCGTCGGGCAGAGTACTGGCTCGAAGACAAGTCCGGTCTGCACCGCATTTAGGGCAGAACCAATCGTCTGCCAGGTTCTCAACTCTTGTTCTTGGCGGTATGCTGCGTATCACGTCACCGGCCTTTTCGTCGTAGACATAATCTCTGCATTTGTCACAAAAAAAGCAGTCGTATTCTCGAAATCTCTGCACTTTCATCTTGCACCTCGTCACCTGTTTAATCGATCGTCTCTTCGACTCTGTCTTCGCCGGCTACCCACGACGCTGTTCTCTCCAGGGCTCGACAGCTAGTGTATCTTGAAAGTGAATTACTGCATCAAATTGATCGCATATTCGGCTGAAAAAAATAATGACTCATTCGTTCCGTCTCAGGTAAGTACAGAACTCCAATAGCTCGTTCGAGGCGCGGCGTAAAGAGTGTTTCGACCACCTGCGATTGATTAAGGTTCAAAATGAAAGATGGCAGGTTTACCATGTGAAACAGCTTTTCGATACTCCCTGCTAAAGCCGGTCTCACAGTTTTTCGTTCTGCTCTACCTCCCCAACTTGAAGCGGCAGTTACAGTTCCTGCATAGCCGGTGAAACCGACCAGGAAGGATTCATCAGGGAACATTTTTCTGACTAACTGCTAACGTTACATTCGCCTCGGGCACTCATCTCGGTAGCTGTAGCATCTCCCAGGTGTGAGTTATGAGCCCACACAACGACTTTCATATGTTGACCCTGGTCTTTCATGTAGTTGCGCAGCGCGACTAGGGTTTCCACCATATGCTTATCCCTGAGGTTCCATGAGCTTACTCGGCCTCGGAACATCTCTCGATAATAGGCTTGTGCTTTTGCAACTAAACGTGCATTTTGTTCAACGAAAAAGTATTCGTCGCTCGCAACTCGTCCGTCGCGCATTAGGAATTCGTGAGAGCGACGTTGAAGCTCCACAAGCTCTGCAACAACCTTTCGTTCGCATGCGCCGGTCAGACCAAGGGGGATGCATCCGCAGCCTGCTCGTCTGAACCGTATGCGGAAAGGCATGAATATCGGCGACGGGCTCGTTCCGCTGCTTCAGGATCGAATTCATCGAGATAATTTACAACGGCGTCGGCTGATCGATATAGACTGTATAAGTCGAGACCGTAAAAGCTCACCTTGTCTGAGTAGTTGTTGATGTTTCGATTATGCTGGTGGAGCCATTCGACAAATGACAGAACATCCGCGTTCCTCCACAACCAGGTGGGGAATCGTTTGAATGCGCTTAGAGATTCATAGGCATCACGCGACTCTCCGGTACCTTTTACAAAACGATTGACTAGTAGTGAATCAGGTCAATCGGCCTCAGCCGCCACAACATTGAATCCTTTTTCTTCAATCAATCTCTTTGTCAGATCGATCCTTGTCTTGTAGTATTCATGCGTGCCATGCGAAGCTTCTCCGATCAACACGAACGATTTGTCTCCGATCGCATCCATAATCGGATCAAGTTGGCTAAGGTCGCCTGTACATCTGCCGCACGTAATCACTTTTTAACTCGCGGAAACGTCAGGTGACAACTTAACAGACTGCGACATAAAACCTCCAATTTATTGAGAACTGATTGATTTCTGAAAGACGAATCGGGTTTGATAACGGAAAAAGCATGTGCGCATAGCTCAGACAAACTAAATTTCAAACTTATTTTAGTGCAGCCCGCAGTGGGTATGACGGTATCAACAATGGGCGCTCCAGCGCTTCAAGATTGCGTAGAACCATTGGGTCTACTCGATAGAATGAATCAGCTCCAGTCCAGACACCAGTCCAGAAAGCGTCTTTCTCGATTTTCTCAGGCAGCGTTCTTGCCAGATGCCACATCGTTTCAATCTTGTCTTCGCCATTTTCCGGAACATGCTGGCCGGTCCATGACGTCAGCGAGTGATACTTGCCAAAATCTACTGAAAAGGCAATCAATCCATCGGCAACGAAGCCGGTTACATCATGTTCTTCATCCGAGTCGCATGCACCAACTCCGGTTTTAAATTTACCGCTCAACTTTCCATTTTCCGTACTAGTGATGTTCAGTTCAGAACCGTGCTGATTTCGCCAAAGTCCAAGAAAGTTGCACTTAAGATGTTCCTTTTCCTTATTAGTAGACTTTGTTTGAGTCTTCATGATCAGTAGCCTCCGGCTGTGTGTTTCTCTGCGTTAGTGCTTTCTATAAGATCTGTTCCGGTTGTTTCGAAACCAGTCTAAAGAACAGATCGTCATCGTCAGCTGTTGCTATTTCCAGCTTCTCACTGAATTCGCCATCGATTGCCGTGGCTTATTTCAACTATTATTTTCCTTTGGTTTCACGACTACAGCATCGTCATTGCGATTGATTTTTCTTGAAGTCGATTAGACCAATCCTTGAATGAGAGGTCAGCTGTAAGGGCGAGTTAGAAACATTGACTCGAGCCAGGTCTACATGGTCAGTCAAGCCCGGAACGGTCGAATCAATTCCGAACCTGCGATGAATCATTGTGGCGAGCTCTTGAAGCTGATGGCTCTGTCCATGCATGCTGATCTTCAGCTTGTCGCTGGTCGTCGCTCTTTCCGTCGGAGAAGGTCGGATTGTCCACCATGTGCACTAAAACCACCCAGTGCTGAAACTTTTGCCTTAACGGATATTGTTTCTCCCATTACTTTTACTTTTTTTGCACCTTCGACGAGAGCCCGGCCGAGTGACCCATGTGCCTGATATCCCACGATGATCACTCTGCAATCATCGTGCCAGAGATTATGTCGAAGATGATGCATTATTCGTCCAGCGTTACACATGCCTGCTCCGGCGATTATGATGCAAGGTCCGTTCACCGTATTTAGTGCTTGCGACTGTTCCGCCGTTTCGCAAGGTATCAATGTTGCGAGATCACTTTTTAATTGACCGGAGTGAATCAATTCGGAAATCTCGGCATCCATAGTATCTGCGAACTGCAGATAAGTTTTGCTTGCGGCGATGGCCATCGGACTGTCGAGATATATTGGGATTGGCTTAACGAGCCCTTTTCTGATCATCTCAGCCAGATGATATAGGATTGTCTGTGTTCGGCCGACAGCAAATGACGGAATGAGAACTTTGCTTCGGTTTCTAACAGCATCGATCACAATATCCTGAAATTCTCGGACCGTATCTTCTAATGAGCGATGATCACGGTCACCATGTTGCCCCTCGCGATCCTCGCGCGATTGATCACGTCAGGGTCTTTCATCAGTGGAACATTGTACTGACCCAGGTCACCGGAGAACACCGTTTTAAAAGGCGTACCGTCCTCTGTTGTTTCGATCTCTATACGTGCGGATCCTAGTATATGACCGGCTTCGACATAGTTGACCTTCAGACCGGCTCTCAACTCGAAAGGTTCATTGTATTCAACGATGCGGAAGTGATCGATTACACGTTGAACGTCTTTAACATCAAACAGAGGCTTTAGAGGTTTCAGTCCAGCTCTAGCTCTCTTTCGATTTTCTCGCTTGGTGTCGCCTTCTTGAATACCGGCCGCATCCAATAAAATCAGTTTTGCTATTTCAATTGTTCCTGCTGTTGCGTAAATTGGACCTTTGAAGCCAGATTTTAAAAGTAGAGGTAATCGACCGCAGTGGTCGAGATGACCGTGGGTCAGCAAAACCGCCTCGAGATGTTTCGCATCGATTCTGTCAGGGATTCGGTTTCTGCGCTCCGCTTTATCAGAGCCCTGAAACATACCGCAGTCGACAAGAAATCTGTTGGACGCAGTCTCGACTAGATAACATGAGCCCGTGACTTCGTGCGCCGCTCCATAAAGTGTAATCTTCATTGCTCCCTCTTCAG
>JBGAHZ010000003.1:0-291178 GCA_044225915.1 Obscuribacteraceae bacterium (SeqCode) | reverse complement strand
CGGCTAATGCTCCTCAAGGTTCAATCTTCATCGATGCGAACTCCACGAGCCTCGGCCCAATCAACCTCACTGGTGCTTCAAACGCATTCGGTACCTTCGACCTGATCAGCGGTGGCAACATCACCCAGGACGTCGGCAGCACCGTCACTGCTCTGAACATCAACCTCAACACTGGTGGTCAGTTCATTCTCGGTGGTACCTTCACCGCGACTGGAACCATCAATGCGACCTCCGTCGGCAGCATCCTCGCAACCGGCGTTGGACCAACGACCTTCAGCGCAACCAACCTCAACCTCACCTCTGTGACCGGCAACATCGGATTCAACGCCGCCAACAGATTGGTTGTTGATGCCGACAACTTGACCGCTACCGCCAATAACGGCAGCGTGTTCATCAATGGCGGTGCTGGCGCTCTCAACATCGGTCTCGGTTCATCGAGTGCTCTCAATACATTCGATGTAGTCGCAGGCACCTTGAGCAACAACGGTTCCATCACGGCTGACGATGTCATCCTGACCTCGACAATCGGTGGAATCACAGTCAACGGCAACATCACTGGCATCTCGTCGGTAACGCTCAACAGCGCAACGACACTGCAGCAGTTCGGTGGCACCATCTTCGGTGGCGACCTCTCGATCTCCTACACAGCCGGTAACCCGAACCTCAACCTCTCGGTTGATACGTTGACCACCAACGCTCCTGGTTCCAACCTCACCATCAACAACTCCGGCAACTTGGTTCTCCTCAGCCAGAACGTCAACAACCTCACCGTCAATAACTTCGGTGGCAGCCTCGACACTGGCGTCGACATCACGGTCGGTGGCAACCTGTTCTTGAACACTACCAGTGGCGACATTAACCTGTTCAACAACATCACTGCCGGCAACAACGTATCGCTCAGCGCTTCTGGCGGAACTATCTTCCAGGCTGCTGGACAGAACATCGACGGCGTCGGTTTGAACCTCGCTTGGACCAATAGCAACGTGACTCTCTTCTCTACAGTAGATAGCCTCTCTGCTAACTCGCCAGCGAATGACTTGACCATCACCAACACCGGTGACCTGGTTCTCGGAACGATCAACCTCACTAACCTCACGGTTATCGTGAACAGCAACTTGACCGTTTCTTCAGACCTGACTCTGATTAACGTCAACCTCCAAGCCAACACTGGTTCCATCATCCTTAATGCAAATGTGACCGGTACAAACTCAGTCACCATGACTGCGTTCGACACCATCACTCAGCAACTCGGTAAGGTGGTAAACAGCGGTGGATTGTTGAGTCTCGACTTCAACAACAACGGCTTCAACAATGCAGTAACTCTGGCAACCAACGTTGTTTCAGTAACTGCTGATGGAAACGGTGCAAACCTCACCATCAACGAAGCTGATGCAATCAACCTCACAGGTATCTCCAACATCGGCGCCTTCGCAATCAATGCAGGCGGCAACATCACTATCGCCAACGACGTTAGTGGCGCCACCTCTGCAGCATTCAACGGAGCTAACATCAGCCAAACTGGTGGAACCATCTTCACTCCGAATCTGCAATTGACCAGCAACGGCACGATCTCGATCACTGATACCTACAACGACAACGGCAACTTCCAATCGATCACCGTAACCGGTAGCTCGGTAGCCAACGTCGCAACTCAAGAGTTCGGTTCTATAACCCTCAACGGTTCATCAGCAACCAGCTTGTTCCTCGATGCATCCGGTTCGAGCGATGTCACCACTAACGGAAACACCACAGTGTCTGCATTCCTCGATATCACCACCCCTCGCCTCAACAACCAGTTCGCTCTCTCCGCCGGACAAGTCCTAAGCGTCCAAAGCGGTTCCGGCGACCTGACCATCGATGGTGGAGCTGGTGCTGGATCATTGACCGGTGGTACGAGCGTAGATTTGACCGCCACCTCCGGCGACCTGATCTTCTTGGGCAACCAGAACTTCTTCGGTGTTGCTAACCTCAGCAGCAATCCGAATCCTCCTTTCGGTTCAATCGTAATCAGCGCTGGCGCTAACGTAGTCGGCAACCTCGCAGTCAACCTCTATACCTGCGACTTGCAATTGATCGGTAACCTCCAAGGCAACCCAATCAACTACTTCTGCGCCACCGGCGGCGGCACCATCGCCAACAGCATCGGTAACGTAGTTCTCACCTCCGATATCAACTTGATCGGTAAGAACTTCGCCATCATCGCTAGCGGCAGCATCATCGCCTCCGGCATCAACAACATCAACTTGAGCAGCGCAATCGGCGACGGCGGCACGCTCACCATGTTGGCTGGTTTCGACTTCACTCCAGGAACGGGCGGACAACTCAACAACACGCCTATCCTCTTCACCGTAAATGGTCCTTCGGCTACCGGCGGTAACATCGCTCTCGGCAACGTCAACATCAACACCAGCTCCACTTTCGCTGGCGGCAACGGTGGCAATGTGTTCGCCGCAGCAGTTGATGGCGCTGTCTTCAACGGAGACATCACACTCGGCAACATCGACACCACTTCTACAAGTGGTAACGGTGGAGTAGTGACTGTCCTCGCTGGCGGTAACCTCACAACCAACGGCACTATCAACACCTTCGCTCCTGGTGGAGTCGGCGGTGCAGTCAATCTCCAAGTAACCAATCCTGCGAAGTTCGGCGGCAACGTCTACGTCGCAAACGGTGACATCTTCGGACCTGGCTTCATCGACGGCACTGGACTCGGAGCTGACGGCAACCTGACCATCAACGGCAATATCAATGCCGGCAACGGTCAGGTGAATATCCTCGGTGCTTCCGGCGTCTCTGACGCAATCACTCAGAACGCTGTTCTCACCGCTGATACCCTCAACATCACAGCTGGTTCCGGTAATGTGACCTTCAACAACACCGTAATCAACTTCCTCAACTCGACTGCTAATGGCAGCGTAGACGTGACTAACACCGGCTTCCTCACCGTAGTGTCTGTAACTGGGTCTACTCAAGACCTCCATATCGACAACACCGGCGGATTGCTCTCCAGCAGCACCATCAATGCTGGCAGTGTCAGACTCCACGAATTCAGCACCAACGGCATCCTCGTTAGCGGAAGCATCACGACTGTCAACGACATCTCACTCATCGGATTCGGTGGTGGCGACGTCACTCTCGGAGCTACGGGCTCGCTGACGACAACCGGTGGTGGAGACATCACTGTCGACGCCAGCAACTCGGGAACGGCTAACGCCTTCGTTGCCGGTAACGTCAACAGCAGCGGCGATGCGTTCGTCTTCGGCGGCAACAACACCACCATCAACGGCACGGTGCTTGCTTCCAACAACGTCAGCGCTACAGCTGGTAACTCGATCTTCGTGAACAACACCATCACAGCCACCAGCGGCGATATCAACCTCAATGCTGGTAACGCTCTCGATGTCAACGCAGCTCTCAATGCCGGCACCAATGTCTTCTTGAGCGCTACAAACAACATCGATACCGATGCAGTGACTGCAGGCAACAACGTGACCGCCAACTCGGGCAGCGGCAACATCACCTTCGGTGGAGTTGTACTCGCAGGCAACAACATCAATGCGACCGCTACCCTCGGAAGCGTAGATGCTGACTTCGCGACTACCGCGACCGCTGGTTCGATCTCTCTGCAAGCCGGAACTAACGTCAACGTAGACGGCGCTCTGACTGCTGGAGACATCGTGTTCCTCAACACAACTAACGGCAACGTCAACATCAACGCCTCAATCACTTCAACTAATGATGTGACCGCCAACTCGAACGGCACCGGCAGCACCAACGTGAATGCCACCGTCGCTTCGACCAACGGTACCGTCAACTTGAACTCCGAGAACGATGTAAACGTCAGCGCTGGAGTCACTGCAGGAACCAACGTGAACCTGTTCTCCAACAACGGTGACATCAACATCAGCTCTGCGATCAACGCAGCCGGCAGTGTGACTGGCACCACCAACAACCTTGGCGATATCAACGTCAACGCTGCGGTAACTTCAACGGGTAGCTTCATCGACCTCTCAGCTGATGGTGACCTCACCACCACTGCAGTGGTAAATGGAAACGACACTGTTGACCTGACCAGCGTTAACGGCGACATCAACATCGGTGCCAACGTTATCGCTAACAACGGTGCGACTCTCGACTCCGGAGCTGACATCAACTTCACCGCTAGCTCGGTAATTGATGGCGGAACCACTACAAGCCTGTTGGCAGCTGCTGGACTGATCAATGGCGGTGCCCTCGTCGACATCACCTTGTTCGCAGACAACTCGATCACTGCCAACACTGGAATCTCGACCACTGGTAACGTCTTCGTCCAAGGATTCAACGCTGCTTCAACAATCAGCTTGCAAGACGTAGATGGCTTCAACGTCACCCTCAGTGCTGATTCCGTCAGCGTGAACGACGTAACAACCACTAACGATGCCAACATCCTCTCGCTGGCGTTCGCCACCAACGGCAACATCACAGCTGGAAACAATGTGAACATCACGACCAATGCGCTCACCAACACCTTCACCATCTCTGGTGACAGTGTGTTCGTAACCAGCTTCACTGGTAGCGGACTCACCGTAGACGGTGGCGCTGGTGGAACCATCACCGCTAACAGCGGCAGCGTTAACCTCGCAACTGCCACGACTGGTGACATCACCTTCTTCGGTGCTACCACCTTCAACGGCACGACTCAAATCACCCCTGGTGGAGCTGGCTTCTCAGTCATCGTCGCCAACGGTGCCAACGTGCTCGGCAACAACGATGTATTCCTCAATACCTGCTCGCTCATCCTGCAAGGTAACGGAACCATCAACGGTAACCTGTTGCACTTCAACTGCCCTCTCGGCGCTGGCACTATCGCTAACGCTTCGGGTGACGTAGACCTCACGGGTATCAACCTCGTGTTCGACGGTAAATCCCTCGCCATCCTTGCTTCCGGCAACATCATCGGTGGTTCGACCACCTTGATCGACCTGAGCAGCACGACTGGCAACGGTGGAAACCTGTTCGCAGTCGCTGGTTTCGACTTCACCCCAGGTACTGGTGGTGTCCAGGTCGGTCCTAACGACGTGCTCTACACGCTCGCTCAGGGTGGCGGCAACACAGGCGGTGGCAACATCGACTTCAGCACTCTGAACATCATCACCAACGGAATCGCTGCAGGTAACGGCGGTAACGTCACCCTCGTAGCTGCCGCAGGTAACGTCAACGCTGGTACGGTCGTGTTCAACAACATCACCACCACCGGTGGCATCTCCGGCAACGACGGTAACGTCCTCGTAATCGCTGAAGGTGGTTTCACTCAACTCGGAACCATCACCAACCCAGGTGGAACCGTAACCCTCGCAGCTGCTACCCCAACTATCGTTGGTGGCGACATCCTCGTCGGTAACGGTGAGAACCTCGGACCTGGAACCTTCAGCTTCGGTCCTCCGACCGCAGCAGGCACCATCGCCAACTCGAACGGCGACGTTGACCTCACCGGTTTGAACCTGACCTTCGTTGGACTCAACCTCGCAATCATCGCCTCCGGTGATGTCATCGCAGGAACCAACACCTCGATCAACCTGAGCAATCCAGCTGGTAATGGCGGAACCCTCCTGGTTGTAGCTGGCTTCGACTTCACGCCTGCAACGGCTGGTCAAGTCAACTTCAACGCCGGAACCACCTACACCTTCGGATCCGGTAGCTCTACCGGCGGTGACATCGACTTCACCGGATTGACCATCACCACCAGCGCTACTAACGGTAATGCAGGTGATGTGACCCTTGTAGCTAAGGCTGGTGGAACCAACAACGGAACCATCACTACCGGCAACATCAACGCTGTCGGTACCGGAGCCGGTGCACTTGGAGGCGATATCCTCGTGATTGCTGAAGGCGGATTCACCATCAGTGGTGTAGCCAACACTGGTACTGCTGGAAACGGCACGACCCAATTGGCTGCAGCTACCCCGCTCATCACCGGTGGACCAATCACCGTTCAGAACGGAACCCAAGGCGGAGCCGGAGCGTTCACATTCACAGCTCCTACAGGCGCTGGCACCATCGCCAACAGCACTGGTGACGTGAACATCGCAACCAACCTCAACTTCACTGGTTTGAGCCTCGCGATCCTCGCTTCCGGTAACATCAACATGACCACGGGTCTCACAATCAACCTCTCCGACTCATCAGCCTTCGGTGGCAACCTGACCATGGTCGCCGGCTATGACTTCACCCCAGCTACACCTGGACAAGTCACCGACACCACTCAGATCTTCACCCTCGGTAATGCCAACGCCACTGGCGGAAGCATCAACATGTCCGGAGTCAACATCTCGACCTCAGGTCTGCTCGGTGGAGGCGACGTGATCGCAGTCGCCAACGGTGGAACCACCAACAATGGCTCTATCACCCTCGGCGGTATCTCAGCCGGTAGCGGCAGCGGAGCAGCTGGAGATGTGACCCTGATTGGAGAAGGTGGTATCACGACCGGTGCCATCAGCAACACTGGAGTCACTGGCGGTAACGTCACGATGTCAGTCTCTCAAGCACAGACCACTGGTACGGTCACCGTACAAAATGGCAACTTGCTGAGCGGCGGATTCACAGCCGGTACCTCACTCACCGCGGGTAACGTAACGTTCGCTTCAATCAATGCAGGTAACGACGTCAGCATCTCCGCTAACAACGCAGCCGGCATCACGCTCAACCAAATCACCGCTGGCAGCGATATCGATGTGGTCAACACTGGCTCCATCACCATCGCAGGTGCACAGGCTGCTACCACCGGTAGCGTCAACATCACCGCCAACGATGTAGCTGGAGCAGCGACCTTGATGAACGTCAATGCCAACATCACTGCTGGCAATCAGATCAACATCATCAACACCGGAACCGATCGCAAACTCGATAGATTCACAATCGCTACCGGTGTTCAAATCGTGACAAATGCCCCAGCCAAGACGACCAATGAAGGCGATATCAACCTCCGCCTCGGAGCTGTATCGAATCCGCTGAACAACAGCAGACTTCCTTCCAGAGCCTTCCAGGTCAATCTCAACGGCGGCGCAGTCACCTTGTTCGGCGGCAAGCCTCGTGGAAACAACCAGAACCAAAGCATCCTCAACACGATTGGTGCTGATATCAACATCACCAATGCACTGAAGGGCAAAGCGTTCTTGTTCCAAGGCGGCAACACCGTCACTGCTGACCCACCTGTTGCAGCTTCTGCTCTCACGACTAACGCAACCAGCAATGGTCGTTCAGCAGATAACGCAGGACACAACGGTCAAGCTGATGTAGCAACCGCTCTCGACTTGAACCTCGCAACCGGAACCAACTTGAGCACCAATGTCCTCGATCAAGTTCAAACCGGAAGCACCATCACCGGAGCAGATGCGCTGTCCAACAACAATGGCGCTAGCGCACTGACAGTCAACGCCCTCACCGCTAATGGCAATGGCCAAGGCGTCACCCTCACCGGCGGCATCAGCGAAGGCGAAGACAACTCCTACATGGTCAGCTCGACCACCGGACCAGTCAAAGAAGCTGAAGCATCTATCTGCACGGACGCCGAACTCGGCACCACCGGTAGTGCTGCCCACATCGCTCACAACGATCGTGTGGTCCTCAAGCAAGGCAACGTTCTCTTCGTTCCTTTCCGCGACACAGTTGTGGAAACCCCGCAAGGTAACGTCACCATCCAAGCTAAGTCAGTCGCTCTGGTCTCGGTATCCAACGACAAAGTAGCGGTCTACGACATCGACGACAGCCACAAGGGTGCCGTCACCGTCGAAGCCCAAGGACAGAAGATCACCCTCGCCCCAGGCAACCACCTCACCGTAGCAACCGCTAAGTCTGGTGAATTCGCCCAGGTCAACGCTATCGAAGCAATCCCACACCGCAACGTAGCAACCAAGGTGATCAACAACGGCGTCAAACTCCACACCTCCGAGTTCTCAGTCGCATCTGCAATCCAGAGCGTCAAGCCACTCCAAGTCGTGATGGGTTCGAAGCATCCTCAAGCGAAGAAAGTCGCTGACCGCATGATGAAGACCACCGCCGTTCTGCTCACCCTGGGTGGCAAAGGCGAATTCCAACACTTCTTCAAACCAGCAATCACTGCAATGAAGTAAGGGTTCGATAAGTCCTCATCAAGAACGAAATAACGAATCGGCTACTCACAAACGAGTAGCCGATTTTTTTTTGAACTGAAATTTAATCGCAGGGCGCCTTGCGCCCATACGATTAAGAGTCGATGTTTTGCGGTTATAACGCTTTCGTGTCGTCTAATTACAAAAGGTAACGGTGCAGAAAGTGCCTTTTGGATAAATGGTGATTTCGATCCCCGAAACGAGGTCTGGCTGAGCTCGGACTTAGCTTTCGAAGAGGCCCTGAAGATGTGATAAAAGTTAGGAATCCGCGCGGATCTATATAGGTGATTCGCGTGTTACTTTAGTCCAACTGGCGCGAAATCCACGCGAATTCCAGTTACACATAACTGCGTACCAAGGCTTAGAGGACTAACGTCTTCTGAGCTTCGTATCTATGCGGTCTTTTTTCTTGTCGGAGAAAAACATGTCAAAGCAGCAGAAAAACCAGTCCTACGCACCATCTCGCTATTCGAAAGTGACGAGATTCATGGCGGCGTTTACCGCAAGTTTATTCCTTGCATCATCGCAACTGGCTCTGCCAGCCCAGGCGAATAACCTGGCGAATTTAAACCGTGGCGACTTCAGTAAGCAAGAGTGGCGTCAAATGCGACTCGAAAACCGGGCACTTCGTGGTGGCGCGCCGACAGCGCTTCCGACGATACAATCGGTCGACACCGGCAGTGTCATCTCCGGTGGGAATGTCACGGTCAACACTGGAAACTTTAATGCTGATGCAGCGGTCATTTCGCTTCCAGCGAATACGAGCATCAACCTCAATAACGGCGCCATCATTGGCGGACGTGGCGCACGTGGACACAACGGCAACGCCGGCGTTCGCAAAGCGCAAGTTCAACAAGCACATGCTGCAGCTCGTGCCAGCCAGGCCGCAGCCAAAGCCGAAGTTCGCGTTAATCGAGTCGCCGACAGACAAGAAAAACGCGCCGACGCACTCTCACGTTTCGTCACTCAAGAAAATGCAGGCAGCATCGTCAAACTCGACAACGGCGCCAACCTCGACCTCACCGCCTCAACCGCAAACATCACTCTGGGCGACAAGCTTTTCTCCAAGGGTGGATTCGTCACAATCGAAGTGGGTGGCGAGAAGAAAAATGTTTATGCCGGTTCCAAAGTAACCGCTGCTGAATACATCGCTGTCAAACAAGTTCTCAACGGCAATAAGCAAAGTCTTACAGTCAACGCCAGCGGTATCGCAACCGGTGGCACCGTCGACCTGAGCCAAGTTTCCGCAACCAAAAATACGATGCGCGCCGACAGCCTCACCGTATCCGAAGGCGTAACCGCGGTAGGCGATCTCGACAGACATTCAACGTTCAGACTGAATGGTGACCTGAACAACTTTGGTTCGATTTACGCAGTAAACTCCGGCAACACGAAACGCGGCGCCGACATTTCTGCTGAAAACATCACCAACAACGCAGGCGCGTTGATCTCATCCAACGCCGGTTCTCAATTCGGCAATCAGCAGTCTTCAATCGATCTCTCAGTCAGAGCAAACCAAAATCTCAACAACGCAGGAACCATCGAAAGCTCCGGCGACCTCAATCTTTCCGCCGGCAACGCAGTCAACAATTCCGGTTCTGTTCGCGCTGCTCACAATGTCAACGTGAACTCCAACAACATTCAAAACTCCGGCACGGTGTCCTCAGCATCCGGCAACATTACCGTGGATGGTCCAGGAACTCTCAATGTAAACAACAATGGTGGCACTCTTCAAGCTCTTGAAGGTGCCATTAATGTTCGTGGCGCAAATTACAACGGCGCTTTCGACACCAATGTAGTCGGTGGCGATTTGCTCAGCAAAGAATTGAACCTTCAAACCGGACAAGGATTGACCACGGTTGATGTCAATCAATTGACCGGTAAAGTCAACGGATCAGGAACTGCTGCTCACGTAAGTGCCAACACCGACAACCTCGTGATCGGAAGCACTTGCCTCACAGGCGATCCTGTATATAAGAACGCAGCCGGCAACATCGTCCTCGATGGCGACATCATCGTTGGCGAGCAGCTCGCCATTTTGGCATCCGGCGATGTCACCAGCACCTCTAACCTGACTACAATTCAAGCCCGCACTGTGGGCGGCGTTGGTCAAAACATCGTAATCGGCGCAGGTTTCCAACTTGGCGGCGGTGGTGGTGGCGGAACTGACAACGGTACGATACCGCCAGCGGTGCCAACTACCAGCAACTTGACCGTGTTCAACGGTGGTGTCGCTCAGGGTGGCAACATCGATTTCACTGCCAGCACCGGTCTTCAAATCTTGGCAAACGGGACCAGCGGACAAGCCGGCGGTAACGTTTCACTTTATGCGCGAGGAAACAATGCCAATACCTCGGGTCGCGTACTCCTCGGCACTGATTCAACTATCAACACGACTGCCGACGCATTCAGCGGACAGAACAACGGCAACATAACAGTGTATGCGGGACAAAATTCCGCAAGTACTACAATTCAGCTGGGCAGCCTGATTGCCGAGAACACCAACACGAATGGTGGAGACATCACAGTCAGAAACGCGCAGCCTTCTGCAGGGGGCGGTGTCACCTTCGCTCCGGACGGCTCGATTATCGCCGGTAGTTTCACAGCTGGAACCACGCTGCTTAACCCCGGAATTCAGATTGGAAACGGAACTAACTCCCTTGTCGCCGCAGGCGGCAACATCATTGTCAATGGTGGCGGCGCTGGTACCAGTCTCAATTTAGGAGCTGGTGGAACGTTAGCTAGCCGTGGCTCCACAACTGTCACGAGTGGTGGCGAAGGCAGCACTACCATTAACGCGGACTCAATCAACGCTTATGGTAGCGACCTCACGGTCACCGCTGGAGGTTCCGTCAACATCACGGCTCCAAGCGGCATTCACACATCACCTTTCAGTTCTGGTAACGGCGGCAATGTAGTTATCAAAGCCGACACCAACAGCAATAACGTTGGTGCGGTCAACGCTTCCGGTGTTAACATCAACACCAGTGCGACCACCTCCGGCGCAGCCGGTAGTGTGGCGATTGACGTCAATCTTGGCGTCGGAGCCGGTCAATCAGTCACAGTCGGCAACATCACGACGCTCGGCGTCGGCGGATCCGGCGGCGACGTTACGGTCCGGTCCGGTGCTAACTTGAATGTCGGCACAATCACTTCAACTGCTGGCGGAGACGTTAATCTTCAAACCAGTGCCAACAATGGCAATATCAACCTGGGTGGAAACGTAATCGCTGGAAGCCTCACGGCGAGCGTCAACGGCACAGGCGTAATCAACACACCTGCCGCCGGCATCGACTTCGTAGTTGACGGATACACAGTCACTGGACCAGTTATCGCAACCGGCCAGCCAGTTTCGATCTCCACCCTGACCGCAGGAACCACAATCGGAGTTGCCGGTGGAGCTGGCACGCTCAACATCTCAACTGCAGAGCTCTCATCGATCACTGCAAGTGATCTGACCATCGGCAACAAGTTCTCCGGTAACATCACTGTCGGCGGCAACATCGATACTTCAGGCGTGGGCGCTGGTGCTTACAATCTGTTCTTTGTCGGCAACGGAACCTTCTCGACTGGCTTGTTCGACTTCACCATCGGCAGCAAAAATCTAAATGTCGGAGTCACCAACAATATCTCCGTTGATGGCATTAATGGCACCACCGGTAATGTCACCCTCACTTCCAGCGCTGGCGACATCACGTCTGGTGTGATCTCCGGCAACACGATCGTATTGAACGCACTCAACGGCAACGCCAATCTGAGAGGCAATATTTCAGCCATCAATCAGATCACAATCAATGCTGGAGCAATTCAAATCCCAGTGTTCAACGTAACGCTCGCTACCAGCGGCGGCTTCTCAATCATCGACCTCAATACAACTAACTCGGCGATTCCCCTGGTTCTCGGCACCGGCGTTCAACAACTGCAACTCTCCGCTCCTGGAGCAGGCAGTCTCGTTGACCTCAACATAGCCGGCACCATCAACGTCACAACCACAGGCGGATTCACAACCGACAATATTGTGATGACCACGACCGGCGTCGGAAGCGACGTCATTTTCAACGGCAACGTCACCGGCAACAACTCCTTCACCATCACGTCCGCAGATCAAATTCAACTCGGCGCGACGGTAACCGGTAGCAGCGGTCTCACTGGCACTGCAGGTGGTGACATCTTCGGTAACGGAACCTTCGTCGCAACCGACCTCGATTTGACTTCAACCGGTGGCAACATCGGCACGAGCACCTCTGCCCGTATCCATGGTCAGACCACAGGCACGGTCACTCTCAGTGCAGCCGGCAACATCTTCTATACCGACACCGCTAACCTCACTCTCGGTGATTCCAATGCAGGAGCCGGCGGCACGATGGACATCGTCGCTGACCAGGACCTGACGTTCCTCGTGAACAGCACATACGGTGGCGGAACCCAAGTCTTCCGAGCCGCAAACGGCGCGATCTTCCTTCAGGACAACACCACGTTTAACGCAGCCAACAGCGTTTCGCTTCGTTCATTCGCTTCAATCACCAACGCCAATGTTGGTGACACCGCTACTTTCAACACGCCTCAACTCAACCTTACGACCGACGCAGGCAACATCGGCGTCAATAGCGCATCCAGATTGGAAATCTTCGCCAACAGCCTCTCGGCGAATGCTCCATTAGGCAACGTCTGGATTTCGACCGATGCAATTACAATCGGCGGACCAGCCTCGGCGGCTCAAGGCACTTTCGACATTCAAGTCAACAACGGAAATTTGACCACCAGTTCTTCGATCACTTCGACTGATCTGGTTTTGACTTCAACTCTTGGTTCAATCTTCGTCAACTCTTCCGTAACCGGCACCAACAGCGCTACATTGACTTCGGCTATCGACATTACCGGCTCCGGACAAGTTAATGGAAGCACGATGTCCCTTACCGCCACGGCAGGTACCATCGGTACAAGCGCAGGTTCTCGTTTGAATATCGACGCAGATACGCTGTCCACAACTGCCGGAACTAACGTATTCATCTTCGATGTTGACACTCTAGATCTCGGCACATCAACCGCCACCGGCACGTTCGATGTCATCGCGCAAGGCGACCTCAGTACGAGCAACACAATTACCGTTCCTGTGATCAGCCTCCAATCTGTGACTGGCGATCTGAATCTAAACGGTAATCTCAATGCCACCACTTCCGTCACTCTCGATGCATTCGATACCATCAATCAGAACGGTGGCACAATCGTCACACCTTCACTCACTATATTGAATGCAGACGCCACTATCACGCAGACAAACAATGCCGGTAACGACCAAGCAATTCAGGTCCTCTTCGGTGGTGATGTGGTCATCACTACTCAGGAAACCGGCAACGTATCTCTGCTTTCGTCGACTGCTGACAGCCTCACCCTCAACGCCTCACAGGCTGTTGATGTCACGACACTGGGCAACACTGTAGTTGCAAGCACCCTGGACATCACCACAGTCAGACTCAACCATACATTCGGTTTGACCGCCGACACCATCAATGTTCAAAGCCCGACGGGTAATCTCACAATTGACGGTGGTTTCGGTTTGGGCGGCAACTATACCGCTCCTAACGGCATCAATCTGACCGCTACGTCAGGCGATTTGATCTTCATCGGTAATACGAATTTCTTCGGAGTCGCCGACCTGTATAGCAATCCGAACCCTCCTTTCGGCGCAATCGTAGTTAGCAATAACGCCAACGTAATCGGCAACCTCGCCGTCAATCTGCATACTTGCCTCCTCGATATTCAGGGCAATGGTGTCATCAACGGTAATCCGCTCAACTTCCTCTGCCCAACCGGCGCAGGCACTATTGCGAATACCTCCGGCGATGTCAACTTGACCGCGCTCGGACCAATCAACTTCTTCGGTCTAGATCTGGCAATCATCGCCAGTGGCAACATCAATGCAACCGGACCGCTCGCCATCAACTTGTCGAATAGCACTTCCGGTGGTCTCGGCGGCGATCTGGTCATGATCGCAGGCTATAACTGGACACCATCTACGGGTGGTCAGCTCAACTACACACCAATCGTATTCACTCTCACCGGTCCATCTGCTGGCGGAAGCATCAACCTGAGCACCGCGAGCATCAACACCTCCGGCGATGGCGCCGCAGGCAACATCACTGCTGTTGCTCAGAATGGAACCGTCAATCTCGGCACCATCAACGCTTCTTCGGCTAACGGTGTCGGTGGATTCATCAACGTCATCGGACAAAACGGTGTCACCGTCGGTGATATCGCAACCAACGGACCAACAACTGATGGAACAGTCAATCTGGCAGTTTCGAATCCTGCAATCACTGGAACCGTCAGAGTCGGCAACGGTATTTTGTTCAACGGTTCATTCGCCAACTCCGGACCTAACTCCAGTGGCAATCTCGCACTCGCTGGTATCAATGCCGGTGCTACGGGTGTAGTCAACTTGGTTGGCTCCGCAATCCTTGGAAACACGATCGTTCAAAGCGGCAACCCGTTGATCGCTAACATCGTGAACATTAATGCTGGTGCTGGCGACGTCACGATCAACAATGGACAATTCAACATCCTCAATTCCGCGGTCACCGGCAATAGCCATGTCACCATCACAAACTCTGTGAACCTCGACGTCAACAACGTCACTGGTGCGTTCCAAGAATTGAAGATCTCTAATGGTCAATCAATCAACGTTCTCAACTCATTCACCATTCAGCGTTTAGAACTCATTGCAGGAACAAGTGGAAACGGTTTCATCAGTTTCAACGCTGCAGCAATCACCACAAATCTTGATTTGCTCGCTACCACTAACGGACTCGGTACCATAAATGTGAACTCGACCCTCACGTCGCAAAACGGCAACGTCGGACTCACAACTCTGGGCGCCAGCGATATCAACATCAACGCTGCCGTCACTGCGACTCTTGGTCAGGTTAACGTCAGCGCTGGTCGCGACATCATCCACAATGGTGGATTAATCACTGCCGGCACTACTGCCACTCTCACGGCCGCCAGGGACAATTTCATCAATGCTGATATCACAGCTGGTGGCGATATCACCCTGACCGCGACCACCGGTGTATTCAGTACAGCGAACAATGTAGACCTGCTCAGCAATGGCGGAAAGGTCATCATCAACGGCAACACTGCTGTCTCAATCGGAGCTTCCGGTAACACCATCACCGCCAACGGTGACGTAACTATCACAAGTCTGGCAGGCAGCATCAGCTCACCTGGTACCGTCGTCAGCAATACCGGCGACATCACATTCACTTCGTCAACTTTCACAGATGTGGTCGGTGACGTCACTGCTACGGCTGGTGACATCACAGTTGCAGCGGGGACCGAGGCGAACATATATGCAGATGTCCTCGCTAACCAAAACGTCGGCATCACAGGAACCAACATCAACCTGTTCAGCCCTGGAACCGTCACCGCAACCAATGGTCAAGCATTGCTCCAGGCTTCTGACAGCATTGTGGTCGGTGGCGACGTCACCGCTGGTACCGATGCTGTTCTCACTACCGTCAACACGCTCCACTTCTCGACGAGCGTAGACGTTACTGGTGGCACGTCGGTGTTCTTGAACTCTGATAATGAGTCCATCACCGGTACTGCTGGTATCGTTTTGAACCTCAATGGCGGACTTCTCGTAACAACTGATGCGACGGACATCAGCATTCGTAGCGCCGTGATCAACATCTCTGCGAATACGACAAACGGTATTGTCTCGGTTGCAGACATCGATGTTTCAGGCGGTGGTGCTCCAAATACACCGACTCAAAATGGCGGCAACGCTGGTTCAATCACCATCTCTGCTGACACAACCATCACGACCGGTTCGCTTCTCGCATACGGCGGCGGTGGATCGGGTGGATCCGGCTTCGGTGAAGGCGGTGGCGATGGTGGCGACGGTGGCAACATCTCAGTCACTTCGTCCAACGGTCTCGTCACTGTTGGCGGTTCTATCAACACTTCCGGCGGCGGCGGCGGCGGTCAAGCATTCCCGAGCGGACCAGCCGGATTCGGTGGCAACGGCGGTGATGCCGGCACGATCACGATTTCAGCTCTTGGACCAGTAAGTATCGACGGACCAGTACTGGCTGCAGGCGGTGGCGGCGGAGCCGGCACTACCAGTGGTGGCACCTGGACTTCAGGTCTTAGTTCAGGCGGCGGCTCATTCGGTGGCGGCGGCGGCGGTGGCGACGGCGGAGCTGGTGGCGGTGGCGCCTTCGGCGGCGGCGGAGCTGACCTGGTTTCCTCTGGCGGTGGCGGCGGATTCACAGGCGTTGGTGCTGGCGGCGGAGCTTCACCGTCCGGCACGGCAGGAGCCGGCGGCAACGGCGGATTCGGTGCTTCCACTGGCGGCACCTTCGGACAGAGCGGATTTGATGGCTCCAACCAGGCTACTCTGGTCGGAACCGCAGGAAATGGCGATGTCGGTGGTCTCGGGGGCGCTGCAGGCGCAGTCTCAATCAGTGGCAACTCGATAAACGTCAGCAAGAATGTTGGAACTGCGTTTGCAGGTTCAGGATTCAGCTCATCACCATTTGCAAATCTGTCGATCTACGGATCGACCGTAACCCTGACCTCAACCAATAGCACGACGACCGTAGCCGGTGACGTCATCGGTACGACAGGCGTTGCAGCAACTTCAAACGGCAACCTCGATATTCAAGGCAACGTCACTGCAGTGACTGGTGCCCTCAACTTGACCAGCACAACTGGGTCTACAAACGTCACAGGCGATATCGCGGCCCTCACCGGCAGCGTTACTGTCGCTGCGAATACCGCGCTCACGGCAGGTGGTACTGTCAAAGCCTTCACATCAACAGTGAGCTTGACTAGCACTACGAGCACTATCGATGTAACCGGCGATATCGCCGCACTCGGTTCGATCAACGCAAACTCAAACGGTAAGTTGACTGCCGGTGGCGATGTGCAATCGCAAGGTTCCTCAATCACGCTCAACAGCACCAATGGCGGTGTTGATGTGACTGGTAGTGTTCTCGGTCTGACAGCTTTGAACGTCACCGGTGCAGGAGACGTCCTCGTCGGCGGCAACATGCAATCAATCGCTCTGTCTATCAATGTAAACAGCAGCGGCGGAACTGTTGATCTCGGTGGTTTCGTTTCCGCTCAACAAGCGGTCACCCTCAACGCTAACGGCGACCTCTCGGTCACAGGTCTAGTCTCTTCGCTGCTGAGCAGCGTGGATATCACCAGCACTACTGGCACCGTCACCGCTGGAAGTACCATCTCAGGTGGAACCGACGTGACTATCGTCTCCGGACCTTCATTCACGACTGCCGGCAACGTCACTGCCACAAACGGCGATGTTGACATTACGACAGACGTTCTCAACAACACTTTCGTGATCAGCGGCAACAACGTAGCCGTCACGAGCAGAGCCGGCAACAGTCTGACCATCGATGGCAGCGCTGCAGCTGGTGGTACTCTCACAGCCAACACCGGAACTGTCGACCTCAGCGTCGGCACCACTGGTGATGTCACCTTCATTGGTGCTCAAACCTTCAATGGAACGACCAACATCGATCCTTCTAACGGACAATCCGTGATCGTGAGCAATGGTGCTGTAGTAACCGGCAACGATACAGTCAACCTCAATACCTGCTCACTGATTCTTCAGGGCAACGGAGTAATCACTGGTAATCCGCTCAACTTCAACTGCCCGAACGGAGCAGGAACCATTGCCAACAGCTCCGGAGACGTCGATCTCGGCGCTCTCGGAATCCTGGTGTTCAACGGACAATCGTTGACTCTCCTCGCTAGCGGCGACATTCTCGCCAACGGCAATACCCTCATCGATCTTTCCCAAGTTGGCGGCGGCGATGCCGGAAGCTTCACTGCTATCGCAGGATATGACTTCACTCCAGGTACTGGCGGTGTTCAAACCACACTTCCAAACCCGACCGTTTATACGCTCGGCGCTCCTAACGCAGCCGGCGGCAACATCGACCTGACCGGTCTGACCATCACCACCTTCGCTAACGGCGGCGGTAATGGCGGCAATGTCACGTTGATTGCAAACGGCGATGGAACCGGCGCAACCGGCAACATCACGACTGGTTTGATCAACTCCAGTTCTGACCTCGGTACTGCCGGTAAGGTTCTCATCATCGGCGAAGGCGACATCACGACTCAGCAAATCTTCGCGATCGATGCCGCTGGAGGCAACATCACAATCGCCAATGCTCAACCGACTACAACCGGAACCGTTCTCATTGCTAACGGAGAATTGACTGGTGCTGGAACGTTCAACATTGGCACACTTTCAGCAGGTTCGATTACGACTTCAAACCTCAACGTATCGCAAGCTGGAGGCGGCACTGGCTCAGTCAATCTGACGGGTGCGCTTGGAGGTACCGATTCGATCTTGGTATCGAACACCTTGGCTGGAACGTTGAATCTGACGATTGGTGATGGTCAAGCCATTATCGATAACAGCGACTTGACCACGTTGAACGTGACTGCAACTGGTGCAGGTGGTGTCACATTGAATGCGGAATCCGGAGCAATTGCTCTTGGAACAATTTCCGCTCCAACCGCAGACATTTTTGTCACTGCTGATGGAGCAATCACCACATCCGGTGGCGCTTTCACCATCGATCAACTCGGTCTTAGCGGTGCAAGCGTCGCAATTAGCGTCGCCGTCACCAGCGATGGATTTGTCGGACTGACTTCATCTACGGGTGATGTAACCATCACTGCAACAGGATCACTGGGCGGAGCCGCATTCAAGACCTTGACCGCTTCGGGACTTGGCGATGTTGCGCTCTTCGGCGCCATCGGTGGAGCGAGTCTCACGCTCGTGTCCAACGGGGGAGACATTCTGCAGGATCAGAACGGAGTGATCACAACTCCAAACTTGCTCGTCAGCCTCAACGGTGGAGGTCAGGCTCTTCTGGATAACGCCGCCAACAATATTGGATTGTTGACTGGCTCCGGAAGTGGTTCGATCTTCTTCGATAACGGGTCTGTGGCACTCACCCTCGGCGGAGTTGGAGCAACTCAAGAGCTCACAGCTTCATCGACGAGTTCGATCACCACTTTGAGCAACCTCAATACGTCAGCCGACATCAATCTGTTCACGCCAGTCTTCAACAACATCAATGCGATCAGCGCAGCCAACATAAACATCACCAGCCAAACCGGTTCTGGTTTGACCATCGATTCCAGTGCTGGTGGCGGTGCTAACCTGACCGCGACTGTTGGTACCGTTAACCTTACCGGCACCAGTGGTGATGTCACCTTCCTTGGCGTACAGACCTTGACCGGCACGACCAACGTCAATCCGGCTAACGGTTCTTCAGTCGTCATCGCTAACGGCGCAGCCGTGACCGGTGTCAACGATGTTAACCTCAACACCTGCTCGCTCATCCTTCAAGGTAACGGAACGATCAGTGCTAATCAGCTCCACTTCAACTGCCCATTCGGAGCCGGCACGATTGCCAACTCTTCAGGTGATGTTGATCTGTCAGGCGTCGGTCTGCTCACATTCGACGGTCTCAGTCTCGCGATCATTGCCTCGGGCAATGTCATCGCCGGCACCCAAACCGCAATCAATTTGAGCGGTACAAATGGAGCCGGTGGTAACCTTCTCGTAGTTGCCGGCTTCGACTTCACGCCAGGAACTGGCGGTGGTCAAGTCGACTTCTCTGATGATGTCTACCTCTTCGGAGCCGCCAGCTCGTCGGGCGGAAGTATCGATTTCACCGGTCTCAACATCACCAGCAATGGCACAAACGGTGGCAATGGCGGCAACGTCACACTGGTTGCCGCTGCTGGTTTGACCAACACCGGTTCGATCGTCGCAGGCAACATCACAGCTAACGCCACTGGTGGCGGTAATGGTGGCAACTTCCGCATCATCGCTGAAGGCGGATTCAACCTCGGTACACTCAGCAATACTGGAGCTGTCAGCGGCACCACCGTTCTTGCGGCTGCAACTCCAGTAATCACCGGTGGTTCAATATATGTAGCCAATGGAGAGCAACAAGGAACCGGTCAATTCACATTCGCTGCACCGACAGGCGCAGGCACCATTGCCAACATGGTTGGTGATGTGGATCTGACTGGTTTGAACCTGCAATTCACTGGTTTGAACCTCGCGATCATTGCTTCCGGAAATGTTATCGCCGGAACTAACACCTCCATCGACCTGTCCAACGGCGGCGGAGCTGGTGGCGATCTTCTCGTAGTTGCAGGTTTCGACTTCGCACCTACGACAAGCAACTCGCAAATCAACTTCGACCACGTCACTACCTACACGTTCGGTGCTCCTAGCACCAGCGGCGGCAACATCAATTTCACTGGTCTGACTATCACGACCAATGGAACGGGAGCTGACGCAGGTGATGTGACACTCGTCGCAAAAGCTGGCGCAACCAACAACGGCACCATCACGACTGGCGCCATCAATGCTATCGGTAGCAGCGGCGGAAATGGTGGAGATGTGCTGGTGATTGCCGAAGGTGGATTCACCATCGGTAGTGTCACCAATACTGGAACCGTCAACGGATCGACAACCCTCGCGGCTGCCGCTCCAACAATTACTGGCGGACCAATCACCGTTCTCGATGGTTCGCAAGGCGGTACCGGTGCATTCACCTTCACCGTCCCAACTGGAGCAGGCACCATCGCCAATGCTTCGGGCGACGTCAACATCAGCGGCGCGATCAACTTCACTGGTTTGAGCCTCGCCATTCTTGCTGCTAACAATGTCATCGCTGCAACCGGTACAACAATCGATCTGTCCGATGCTGCCGGCAACGGTGGCGACCTGACGGTCATCGCAGGCTTCAACTTCACTCCTGGAACTGGTGGAGTTCAAGTCGTAGATACAACCAACCTGTTCACGATCGGTGCGGCCAATGCCAATGGCGGTAATGTCGATATGATTAACGCCGACATCGATGTCAGCGGACTTACCTCTGCCGGTAATGTGCTCATCGTAGCCAGAGGCGGCACGGTCTCTTCCGGACAGCTCACCACTGGCGATATCAACGCCTCCAGCACTGGAGCTGCCGGTAACGTCACTTTGATCGGTAACGACGGCGTCACCACTGGTGCTGTCGTCACGACCGGTGCGACCGGCGGAGACGTCACCATAGCATCTGCTGTCCCGACTGTATCCGGCACTGTCACCGTTCAAAACGGTAACCTCCTCTCCGGTACATTCGTCCCAGGAGCACTGACTGGTGGATTCATCGGAATCAATTCAATTGATGCCGGTAACACGATCAACATCTCGGCTGCAAACAACGCCGGTATCACCATCGGCAACTTGAGTGCGGACCAGGACATCAATATCGTCAACACCGGTTCGATCACCATCCAAGCTAACTTGCTTGCCGACAATGGTGCCATCAACATCACCGCCAATGATGTCGCTGGTCAGGCAACCTTGTTGACCATCAACGATAATGTCAACATCACCGCCAACACTGCAATCAGTATCGTCAACACTGGTACTGACAGAAAGCTTGATAGGTTCAACATCGGTGCTAATGCAACGATCGCAACCACCAACAAAGGCGGTGCTGGAAATATCGACTTGCGCCTCGGAGCTGTGTCCTCACCGCTCAACAACAATAGACTTCCACAGTCGAGATTCCTGGTTACCGAGACCGGTGGCACAGTAACCCTCTTCGGTGGCAAACCTCGAGGACTCACACCGGTCAACAACATCACCGCACTGGGGGCTGATGTCAACATCACCAATGCATTGAGAGGAAGAGCCTTCAACTTCCTGGGTGGCGTAAACATCACTGCTGATCCTCCTGTAGCCGCTGGAACCCCAACCTACGTCAACGGACGCCTGGTCGGTGGAGACAACGAAAGAGGTTCGAGAAGCGGTCACGATGTAGCGACCAATGCAATCGCAGAAATGACAGCAGCTCTCACTTCAAACCTGGTCTCGGCCAACAACTTCGACCAAGTTCAGAACACAGGAACTCTGCTCTCGAGCACTGTAACCGGCACCGATACTCTCGGTAACGCAGGCACTGGCCTCACCGCTAACGCCTCCGCAACTGCAGTCGGCACCACCGCTTCGAGAACGGAAACATTGTTCGGAACCGTTGACCAGTTCGACGGTGAAGATAACTCCTACATGATCGGTTGCATCAACGGACCAGTCAAAGCCGCAGACGCATCAATCTGTTCGGACGTCGATCTCGGCAACGTCGGTGATGCTGCCCGCGTTGCTCACAACGATCGTGTGGTACTCAAGAAAGGCAACGTTCTCTTCGTTCCTTTCCGCAACACTGTTGTGGAAACACCGCAAGGTAACGTAGTCATCGAAGCCAAGTCAGTCGCTCTGGTCTCGGTATCCAACGGCAAACTCGCGGTATACGATTTCGAAGACAGCCATAAAGGTGCCGTCTCGGTCGAAGCCCACGGACAGAAGGTCACTCTTGCCCCAGGCAATCACCTCACTATCGCTTCTGCGAAGTCCGGTGAATTCGCCCAGGTCAACGCTATCGAAGCAATTCCACACCGCAATGTAGCGACGAAAGTGATCAACAATGGCGCCAAACTGCACAGCTCGGAGTTCTCGGTTGTATCTGCTATCCAGATCGTCAAGCCACTACATGCGGTGATGAACTCGAAGCATCCACAAGCGAAGAAAGTCGCCGAACGCATGATGAAGACCACCGCCGTACTGCTCACCCTCGGTGGCAAAGGCGAATTCCAACACTTCTTCAAACCAGCTGTTACAGCAATGAAGTAGGCGTTAGAACGGTCCGCTTCAAAACGAAAACAATTAATCGGCTATTCGGAAACGGATAGCCGATTTTTCTTTGCTAGTCAGTTGTTAGGGCTTAGCGTACTCTTGCTTCACTCGTTCGATTTGTTTTTCGAGAGCAGTCATAGCTGCGTCTACTGCAGCACTTTGCTTTCTAACTTCATTTCGTAAGTTTTCTGCGTCGGATAGCAGTTTGTCGATTGCCTTGTCGTCGATTGGAGCGTCAGGCTTCTTTGGCTGCGTTCTGTAATTAGGTGTGATCATAAATGAGCCGGTATCTCGTTGAAGTAAAGGAAACCTTTGGAGGATTAGCTCCACACGTATTTCCGGTGCTTAGGCTCGAATGAGGTGCCAGGAGTTACGAGAGAGAAGGTCAACAAAATAGTCTTCCTGTTTTACGAGTATGCTGGTCGTCTTTCCTACAATGCAATTGGAACGCGTTGTAGCCGCGGATCCGTCACTGATAAAACAAATTCAGCGTTATCGTTTAGCCTTCTTTGATTTTTTTATGCCCTCGGTAGCTTTTCCGTTTTGATGCAGAACAAGTTTTGACACTTTGTTTTGAGGATCTCGTTCGAATGTGATCTGAGCGTATAGCTGGTTGAAAAAGAAAGCATCCTTGGCGTATGGAACCAGCCGTAGTTTCGATTGACCTTTCGCTTGCGCCATTAGTTGGTCTGCTTCTGTGAAAACTTCGATAACCAGGTCGTCTTTCAATTTAAAAGTGCCTTCGAAATCTGCCAGGTCTTTTGCCTTAAAATCGATCTCCTTATAAATTGTCGGTATCGTATATGGTTCGCCTGAAATGATTGCGCGGATCGTATCGGCCATTTCGTTGACAGGGGCACCTTCTTTATTGCTCAAGATTACGCTGACAAACTTACCGTCCATCGCTATCTCGAGATTTGTAGCAAACCCGTCGATGCCGCCGGCGTGACCGACAGTCTTTCCAATTGGAAAATCGCGCACCACCCAGCCATTTGCATAATCGCCCTTCTCCGGCTTGAACATCTTTTTCATTGAGTCTTTAGATATGATGCGCCCGGCAGCTAGCGCTTCGCCGAAGCGCATTAGATCCTCTACGGTGGAATACATTCCGCCTGCGGCATAAGGAACAGACATATCGATGAAGCTTGCGTTGACGAGCTCGTTGTCGGGTGTCAATTGATAACCCTGCGCGCGGTTTTTCAAGATTTTTTTGTTGGTATCGAGGCCGGTGTCATTCATCATTAGCGGCTCAAATATTTTATCTCTGAGAAACTCTTCAAAGGATTTGCCCGAAATAGTTTCAATCAGATGACCGAGTAATACGTAACCTGAGTTGCAGTAGTAAAACTTCTCACCTGGTTTGAAATCCAGCTTTTTATTCTTGAACAAGTTCACAAGTTGTTTGGGCGAAAAGAAGTTTTTAGCGACTTGATCGTGATCCGGAAAATCCGTATAGCTCGGTATCCCAGACGTGTGTGTTAGCAAATGACCGATCGTTATTTTCTTCCAGCTACTGGGACACCAATTGAAATATTTCGAGATTGGATCTGTGATTTTCAGTTTACCGTTTTCGCTCAGAATAAAAATTGCGACGGCCGTAAACGGTTTTGTTATCGATGCTAAGCGGTATTTCGTCGTGTTGGAGTTTGCAACGTCCTGCTCTGCATTGGCGAAGCCGGAACTGGCATCGAAAATTTTCCGGCCATCCATACTTACAAGAACGGATCCGCTAAACCCGAAAGCTTCGACACAAGCGTCCACATAAGTCTGCAATTGTTGCGCGGTGTTTTTTACACCATCAGACTTGCTTTTTCTCACTCTCGCCACAACACCGCTCCCTGCCATTGTTTCGTTTGGACTCCAATCAAAGAATTCCGTCGCGACGACTCAATCAACTGATCTCCGTCGACATGACAATAGTAAAGCAGTCGTTTAAGAACAGTTCAAGGTGAATGCCTAATTATTTGACTACCGATTGCGTCGACGCTGCTGAGTGTTTTGCCTCGGACTTTTGATACATTACGCGGTAAAGATTGTCTTCTTTGTGCTCGTAGTGATACAAGCGCGAGTCCGAAGGAACGTCGCCTTTATTGCCGATCAACTCGGCCACACAATCATATGGAATAACATGTCCCATCTTTAATGGTGAAACATCGAGCACCGTAAGTGGTGACTCAGTTTGAAGAGATGCTCGTAGATGTCCTACCCGTTCACCGTGTTGGCTTGGATAGAAAAACCAGCGCAGGGTGCCGGAAAGATTGATCTGAAAATCATTCTTCGCTACGAAGATGATTACCTTTTTCGTGTGACGAGTGAGCGAATCGAGCTGACTTTTTAGCACAACATCATCGAGATCTGCTCTTGAATAAATAATCTCATCGATTGGTCTGCCGCCGTAATCCTCTGGCCGTCTCTCTAGACAGAAGTGATGTACGAGTTGAGTTCCGATACTGCTCGAAACGATAGAAATTCTTTCGTTTGGAAATGATGACAACATTTGCAGCATGAATTTATTGAATCGTTCTTGCGTTCGAGGAAACGAAACGCTGGAGCCACCATATCCTTTTGAGCATCCCCAGAGGTATGCGACGACAGGGGTCTTAACGCTGCTGGCTAATTCTGCGGCTTGTCCGATTGAGCCATCGAAATCAAGACAGCATCCGTGAACGTAAATAACGATCTGATGCTTGCCGGATTTTTCGAGCATCGACTTGGTCTTAGCGACCAATTCGTCATAGCCGGTGAAGGCGTGCGAGAATTCCACTTCGTTTTGCTGTTTCAAAAAGTCGCTGCGCAGGCGGGTTTTGTTGAGCTCAGACGGGTAAACAACCCATCCCAATTTTGATACTGCATCGATTTCAGTTTTGTCCGAAAAATCTGCAGTCGCGTCCGTTCGTTTAACGCCATAAGAAATTGAATCGAGAGGAAAAACTATTTGTTTGCCGTAATCGATATCTTTGTTGGTTTTTAAAATCTGAGCCCGATCTGTTGCAAATAAAATCGGCAAGGAAACGCACGAATTTTTCTTTAGACCCTTCTTGCACTTACACAAGGCATCAGCGGAAGGCGCCAACAAACCACTGATAGCGGCAACGATTAATAGGAGCACTAGCAATCGCTGCTGAAACATGGAGTGTCTAAAAATCTTTGTCATCGTTACGGCTGACTGGAACGTTGGACTGATGAAAGCGTCGGATTTGACTACCACAAATCATACCAATGAACTTTGGTTCTGACCAACAGGCCTACCTTTCGGGCAAATCTTGTTTACGAAAACTAGAACGGTGGCTCGGACCCGGGATAGTTGCCAGAACCACGACGGGTTCCATGTTTTTCGGTGCTTGGCATCACTTCTTAACAGCCATGCTATCTCTGATTTTGGCACATTAGCTGCCCGGAACTGTCAGGCAGCTGTTTTTTGGAACCAGGAGGACTAGCCATGGTCGCGGAATTATCAAGTTATCGTCGCGCACAAAGACGACCCGTAATATATGAATGTCAGGTCTGCGACGAGGTCTTCACCCTGACTGTCGACCTCTACTGCTGCCCTAACTGCCTTTCTCGAGAACGCAGTAACATCGTCGTGCTCCACATGGAAGACGATCCGGAACGCGATGAGATGATGACCCGAGCGGATTACGCAGCCGGCGACTAGCGTCGACTCCCGGCCTACACCGTCGACTACCCACTTCGTCGATAATACTTCCAGGGCGCTCTAGAGCGCCCTTTAAATTGTGAACGTCCAGGCTGGTTGTCGTTCCTGTGGGGCGCTTTGCTAGCGCCCAGGCTGCTTTTCGCTCTTCTGGTCCCGCGCGCGGGCGTTCATAGCCGCCCAGGCTTTCAGTCCTTCCGTTCTCGTGGAGGGCGCTTCGCGAACCGTCCAGGCTCCTTTCAGTTTTTCCCGTTCTCGCACGGGCGTTTCGTCACCGCCCAGGCTGCTTTCAGTTCTTCCATTCTCGCGAGGGGCGTTTTGTAAGCGCCAGGCTGCGTTTATTCTTGAAAGAACCCTCGTAAGCGCCCAGACGGCCGCTCCCCGTCGAACTCATCACGCCACCGCGTTGCAATGTTCGCGTAGGTTAGTTGATCACCTCTATTTGGTATATTGGCTTTAAGGGCATTCTCAGGTTTACTTTCAAAGTCATGATGGTTGGTCGCAACATCCGCTCGGGCAAGGGTCGTCGCTCCAGAAGGCAGCGTCATCTTGGTTCGGCAATAAGCGAATTTGCTCCGGCTCTATTTTTCCTTCTTTTCTTCGCGCTCTTCCCGGTTGTGGACATGATTGTCTGTGGCTACAACTATTGTTCGTGTTTGACGCTCAACGATTTGCAGTTGCGAGAGGCATGTAAGTTGCCACGGTCTATGGCTGGTGCGGCTAACGGTGCAGTAAAACAAACTATCCCACAAAACTGGCAGAGCAGCATCATCGGCGGTCTTTCCGGTACGACCCTGCTTCCGGAGACTGCGGTCAATTACAACCTCAGCAAGTCAGGCAATGTTTTTGTTTCTGTTACTACGAATTGCACTATCAATCCGTTTCTCACAATTCCGTTTTTCAACGGAGTGCCCGGTGTCGGGGCACCATTTACGGTGACAATCACAAATAAACGAGTCATGGAGAACCCCGCTAACTACCTCAGATAACTGGCTTGAACAGGGATTATGCACATGACTCGACGAAATCGTCGCCGCAAGAAAGGTCAAAGTTTGGTAGAAGCCATGATCGGTTTCATGGTTTTGATTCCTATTGGACTTGCAGCTGTTAATGTCGTGTGTCTTGTTTCTACAAGTCAGACAAACGAACAGTGGGCTGAAATCGCAGCACGCGCCGCTGCGACCAGGTCGAACCAAGCCAGTGCAACGAAGGCTGCAACTGAAGCACTTGGCGATTTGGAACGCAATCAAATTATCGAAGATGTGCAAGTCGCCAGTACTGATTTCAACCTGGGGACTGGTCATGTCACTGTTTTTACGTCAATGAAAGTAAAGTTGCCGGTGCCGATTCCTGGGTTTTCTGAAGTCACCTGCTCCGCTTCATCGATTCAGCCAATCGTCTCCACCCCAGCACCCAGGTGATTTGCATGCAACCTAGATTTGAAAACGAACGCAAAACGCATGTAAAACGCGTGAAGCGAAATCGGAGCAGAAATCAGGACGGCGCCTCGATATTTCTTATTGCCGGTGCTGCAATTTTGCTTTGCGCGTTGATTTATCTCGGGTTCCAGTATTGCATGGTACTGGGCGGTGCAAGGGAAGTTCGTAACGGGGTAGATGCTGCTGTACTGAATTTGTCCAAGCAAGTATGTGCCGTCAAAGTCAATCCGAGCCCGGGCTTTGAAGACGTCGCCGATACGTCGGGCGCGATCAGTATGGCAAACATCAATCGCGTCTGGGGTAAAGCGTATTTGATCAATGCCAATGTCGACGAAATGAAGACGGAAGGTACTGTGAGTGGTGAAGCGATCGCTTCTGGTGAGATGGCGTATCAGCTTGCTCAGCAAACCAACGACAACCTGAGAGACTCCGTCACATGCAAATCTACGTTGGACAACCTGTTCTCCAATCTTGCCAACAAACGTGGCGCGGCGATGCTTGGCGCAGGAAAAATCGACCGCGAACAGCGATCTAGTTACCCGATTGCGCTGGTTGATCGTGGTGCTGAAAGCAATCTCTCATTCAATCCAGCCGCGCTTCCCAAAGCTGCCAACCCAAGCGGTGTTCAGGTCGGAAAATCTAGTTATATGCAAGGCTATACGCCGTTTACCGCCAACTCAAAAACGTTTTGTTTCACGCCGTTCAGGCTCGGTGAGACACCGCATTTGATATCAGATAGCATATTCACTTCCGCTCGCGCAGATGCCCATCCGATTAACGGATTTGACATGCCGATACCAAATGCGTTTCAAGGATCTGGCACCGCATTCGGTACCACGACATCGCTGGCAGCCGCTGCCAGCGCCAGCGTCAATCCTATGCAGCAGTATACGATGGCAATTCCGCATTCCTACATCCGTATCAATTTCTCGAGCATTTCGTACTGGTACGTCGACAGTAAAAAAATCAACACCCTGAAGTATGGACCTGAGTCAGGGCAAGTCAACGGAATCAAAGAATACCATTTGAAAAACAGCAGTCGAGTGCTTAACGGTTTTGCAGAGCTAGGGACTGAATTCAAGCGAGGCAGCGTCGACGAAATTATCCACTACCTGCCAGGTGACCATACGCCTGCGATGCAGCGATTGTTGCAACGAGCTCAAGAAATCGATCCGGATTTCACACTCGCACAGTTGCGCGCATTGATGCAGCAACAGCCGCCCGACCTTACAACCACTACATACTATTTGTTTCCGCAATATCAAACGGGAGATTTGACAGACCCTAAGATGACTATGGCCACCGACAAAAATCTGCCTGGTTGGATGGACAGTGCAGCAAAGGCTGAGGGAGGCGTGATCGACGTCGTCAAGGAAGGCATCAAAATGGACTATGAGCACGCCCACTGCTACATCTACGGCGGGACTCCGACGGACTGTCCGAAATGGATGGAGCTGACGGGCACGTTCAAGTGGATGCCTGGGACAGGGATGGGGCAGTGTCTTGGTCATTTAAACATCAGCAGATCAACGACCGTAAAATTCAAGCCAGGTACTGAGGATTAGCATGAGCCGTTGTTGGAGAAAACTCGAGTCTACAAAGAGGGGTCGCTTGAACCTGGTAACAACGCGAGTAACTTTGCTTTTAGTTTTGTCTCTGAGTATGCCATTTGTAGCCGTTCAAAACGTTCATGCCCAAATGTCGCCTGAGATGAAGGAAGGCATAATCGCTTACAAACAGGGGCAATACAAATCGGCAGTAACTTCGCTGATGGGAGCGTTGAACACAGAATTCAATAATGCGACTTTGCATTATTATCTTGGAAATTCCTTTGTTCATCTAAAACAACCAGATTCGGCAATCCGCGAATTCCGCATTGCATATGCTTTGGCTCCCGACCAGGAAGTTGGAAAATTCTCGAAAGAAGCGCTTACAAATCTGGGAGTTGATCTTTCCATAGGTGCGACGCCCGCACCATATGTGCCACCAAAGCCGGTTCACCGACCGGACCCGATTATCGCCGAAGCTCTGGAGAGCTTGAGAAAACAATCCGAGCAGGCTCAGCGTTATGAGAGTCAGGCTAACGATTTCCTCAATCGTGACGCAGAACAGCGTCAGCAACGAGAACTAGAACGTCAAAGAAATGAGATGTTGCAAGGTAATGGTTCTTGGAGAAGAGGACGAGGATTCGTTCCGAGCGACAAGCTTCCGATCGATTCGCAGAATAGATTGGACGGATTGAAATCAAATTTCGAAAACCAGTTGAATACACGCAGACAATCCGGCAACGCCAAAGTCAACGAATTGCGTCGCACTGAAGAAAATCTCGAACGACTAATCAACGAGAAAACTCCGTCCAGAAGCGGCGTTAAAGTCAAACCCGCCGGCACGAATTTGTACACTCGCAATTACGAAACCAAATCGAAATAGCTCCTCGAGCAATGTTAGAAGCTGGTCTGTCGACGAGTTCGCCGTACCCGGATCTGTCGACGAGTTCGCCGCACCTGGTCTGTCGACGAGATCGCCGGCACCCGATCCTGGGAGCGCAGGCTTCCAGCCTGCTTCTATTCCGCATCTTATTGAAACCGGCTCTACATCCCGACATCCGGAGCAATGTCGTACAATCCACGCAAAGTAGCTCGATCGCTCTCTGATATCGCCCCTGGTACCGCGTCGTATGAACCAGGGGTTTTATACATAATATCGTCTTTGCTTGGACTATGCCCGCACAACCCGAAGGCGTGTCCGAATTCATGCATTCCTACCCAAGTTCTGTACCTGGAAAAATGTTCCTCATTGTTAGATCGACTCGGATCGATTGTCGCAACTTGAATGACAACTTTCTTCGCACCCTCGCCCTGATTCATGCTTGATGTGTATCCGCCGGATCCCCCTCCGGCGACCTGCGGCGCCCAAAATACAATGATGTCGCAGTCGTTGGCCGAATTGACTATCTGATAGGTGAAGAGCCGCTCACCCTGGGCCCATCCCCATTTTTGCATTCCCGCCATTATGTCTCCGCGCATATTGGAAGTGTAGTTGGGATCGCGTTCCAATCTCGAGACGAACGCATCTCCACGCTTGAGCCAGTTGATTAAATTCGGGCTGATGTTCGTCGCACCTCTACATTCCGCAGGTAGCATGTAGCCCTGCGTTACGTAAATCTTGATCGGCATATCGCTTTGCAGAAAGCGCACGTTCTGTCCGCCACCGTTAGTACAACAGTACGGCTGACATCCGGAAGCGTATCTATCGAGCAGCGCTCGCGCTTGTCGCGCATTCGGTGAGGATGCATCATTTCGGATGAGGATTCTTACCATCGCTCGCTTGACCGTTGCCGTGTCACCGTTCTGTGCTGCGGCTAAGCCTAGATAATATTGATAGACAGTATTTTTTGTATTGAGATTCGCCGCTTTCGCCAACAGCGGAAACGCCTTTGCATATTGTCCCTTGTCATAAAGCGCTTTGCCGGCTTTGAACGGTGTTAATGCAGCAGTCGGATTATCTCGGTCTGCGGCGATAGCTAAGCCTGGTTCCGCAAAAGAAATCAGACTGAGAAATACAATAGATAGTATGGATTGGAACTGTGAAAACCGCGAAGATTTACGGGTGCGTGTGTTATGCCACATTGATTTCACCTTTTCCAGGAAATAATTCGACTTCTGTAATCGTTCTGGGGTGCCGGGAAACCGAAAATTTGGACGTGGAGAATTTAAGTCAAAACGACAGACGCGTTTTCATGTTGGAATGATTCGTCAGTGGTGCCCAAGAACAGCATCTTGAGCAGATCTCGATAGAAGCCATAGAGCGGAATGCATTTTGCAATTTCGTCGCGCAGCGTATCGCGTTGAGTTTTAAACGAGCGGTGAGAAGGTCCCGACATATGGTCGAGTTCCAAATAATAATTTGCAAGCGGCTGAATTTGGATTTCAAACAAACGATCGCGCCAGCGCGCAACGCTCTTCAACGCGCGCCAGCCGGTCTTCTTCATCTTCGACGCATCGCAATTCAGATAATCTTTGGTTTCAATGAATTCGAGCAAACGATCGTCATCGGATTTTTTGAGTGGAACGGTCAGATCACACAACTCTTGCATTCTTGATACGTCTGATTCGCTTATAGTCATCTGTTCAAGCTGTTTAAGAACGCGCATGCACATGTCTTCGTTCTCACAGATGATTTTGATTCCGAAAATATCTTTGATGAATTTGCTGTACTGCTGCAAGTGTTTGTCACGTGTGACCAATTCATCGAGCGCGAAGATTTCGTCGAGGACTTTGTTCCAGAGTTCTTCTTCAGCCTTGACCCGGCTCGTCAATCGATTGACGCCACTGGATGGACGCGAGAGCGGAATATATTCGACGAAGTTGGCAGATAGTGTGAGCGGCACCCACTGTCCTCTTTGCTGATAACGGAAGTTGTCGACCAGGTGATTTCCCAGATCGATGTCGGTCACGGAGAACAACGTTTCTCTCGTGATACGTTCGCGAATCAGAAACGGTCTGCCCTCTTCTCCGGGCAGGGAGCCGATTACGTTGGAGTGCAGCTCAAACGCTCCATCGAGCAAAACAGTTGCGAGCAAATGGCCCAAACTGTGTAAGTGCCACTCACCATCAAGAATAGTCCGCCTGAAACATTCACGCATCGCTACGATCGATTCGCGCGAGACTTCGATCGTGACATGCTGGTCGGGGTGCGCTTCTTGGTCGGCTCGTTTTTCGGCGAGATAATCGATAAATTTGTGCAGAACCGGGTCATCCATTGCCATCAACAGTGGTGACTTTAGTATGGGCTGCGAGGAGAGCGGAGCGGGAGAATGCATTAGGTTTTTCCTCGCGCTTGTGGTTGAAATTATTGCTTTAGCGACTTACTTGGCACTCTTGGATTTTTTTGCTTCTTTTCGGGCGTCCAGTTTCGCCTTCTCTTTAGCTTTAGCCCGTTCGCGCTTTTCTTCCATTTCTTTTTCGTACGCGGCCAGTTCTTTTGCGGCCAGGTCTCGTTCTTTCTCAAGTTCGAGCCTTTCCTGATAATACTCATATCCACCGGCAAATGCACGCAATTGTCCATCTTTAATCTCGACAATTTTGGTGGCTATCTGAGATATGAAATATCGATCATGAGACACGAACACGATTGTTCCGTCATACCCGTTTAACGCGGCTTCTAGCGTTTCCTTTGCAGGGATATCAAGGTGGTTGGTAGGCTCGTCTAGAATCAGGAAGTTTGCTGGTTTCGTCAGCATCTTGGCGAGAGCCAGACGCGCCTTTTCGCCACCGCTCAGATCCCGGACCCGTTTAAACACTGTATCGTCGCTAAAAAGGAATCGTCCGAGGAGTCCACGGATTTCAGCGTCCTTCCAGGTGGTCACTTCCTCGGATATCGTGGCAAGAACAGTCTTGTCCATATCGAGTGCCTCAGCCTGATTCTGCTCGAAGTAGGCAGGTAATACATTGTGAGCGCCAAGCGAAACGGAGCCTTCCATCGGCTTTTCCATTCCGGCGATCATGCGCAGCAGTGTGGACTTCCCGCAGCCATTCGGACCGAGCAGCGCAATGCGCTCGCCGCGATGGATCTCGAGATCAGTATCCATAAAGAGAATATTGTCGTCGTATGCGTGGGTCAATTTCTTGACGTGTACGACCTCTTTGCCCGATCGTGGACCCGGCGGGAAATAGAACTGGAGTGTGCGTTCCAGTGAATCCGGTGCCTCAACGAGTTCCACCTTATCCAATTGTTTTTCGCGGCTCTTCGCTTGTGTGCTTCGAGTGGCGCTGGCGCGGAAACGTTCGATAAACACTTCCTGCTTTTCGATCTCTAACTGCTGCCTTTCGTACGCCGCTAATTGGGCAGCTCGTAGCTCTTCTTTCAGCGTGATGTACGCCGAGTAGTTGCCGAGGTAGACATTGGCGATACCTTTTTCCATCTCGACGATCTTGGTGCAAATCTTGTCGAGGAAATGACGATCGTGAGATACCACCACCATTGGTATCACTTGTTTTACAAGATAACCCTCCAACCATTCGATGGTTTCGAGGTCTATATGGTTAGTCGGTTCGTCCAACAGCAAGAGGTCGGGCTGACGAAGCATAACTTTTCCGAAGCCAACTCGCATTTGCCAGCCGCCGGATAGGGATGAGACTAAACGGTCGGAATCTTCGAGCTTGAATCCGATTTCCGGAAGCAGCTTATCTACTCGTTTTTCAAGACCATATCCATCGAGAACATCAAACTCGTGTTGCAAGCGATCCATTTTGCGAAGCAATTTGTCGAGCGCATCGCCTTCAGCTGTTTCCAACTCAATGTGAATCGCGTCTAATTGCTTTTGGACCGCAGTGACTTCAGTAAAGGTGGAGAGCAGTTCTTCGCGGATCGTTCTTGTCTGATCGAGTTCGAATTCTTGCGTCAAATATGCCAACCGAGCGTCCTTGGGTTTGAACACATCGCCTGAACTGGGCTCGACTTCACCCATGATGATTTTGAACTGAGTGGTCTTCCCAGCGCCATTGGGACCGACAAGACCTACGCGTTCGTTCGTCTTAACTTCCCATGTTGCATCAACGATTGGTTCGCCGTTTGGATAAATTTTGCTGATTTTATCGAGTCTGAGCATTCGTGTCGCCGCCGGTTTCCTAGCAAAACTGTACTGGAATAGGCGCAAAGGCGCAATCTCAGACTGTTAAGCTGAGCAAGTTTCGATCACAAAAGTTTAGGCAGCATCACAAACCGAAACGAAAACCTAAAATATCTTCCGGAATAATCGCTTGAAAAAGCTGCCGGATTTTTCTTTCTTCGGCTTGTGTGGCTTATCCGAAACCAGTTCTACCTTGTGTCCATGGTTATCGCCGATGATCAGTTGGCTGCTGCCGTGATTGCCCCACTCGCGGACGTAAGGGGCTGGTGCTGATTGACCATCTTCGGATTCGACGTACAACTCTTCGTCTTCGCCTTCCGGTGCATAGGCGAGGTAAGGTGTCTGACGAGTCAGAGGCTGTGCGGGGGCGGTGAAGGCGACCGTTGGCTTCGGATGTGATTTGTAGTACCCGTTCATGTAACCGGACCAGATTCCGGCAGCAATAGTACCGCCTGTGATGCCTCTTGCATGTGGGGCATCGTTGGCGTCGTTGCCTGCCCAGACGGCAGTGACAACATCCGGGGTGAATCCTGCAAACCAGACATCCTTCGAATCGTCGGCTGTGCCAGTCTTTCCTGCCACGGCCACTCCCGGGATACTGGCACGTTTGCCCGTACCAACTTTAACTACGTCTTCCATGCAGTCCACTAATTGATAAACCGATTCAGCCGGTAATCGATGAGCACTCTGAGGAGTGTATTCCTTAATAACTGTTCCGTCCTTCTCGTTGACATGGCGGATAAACAGCGGTTCCAGGTAGTCGCCGCCTCTCGCCAGAGTGGCATAGGCGTTGGCCATCTCTAGAGGTGATACCGCACAAGTACCAAGAGCGAGAGCAGGTACTGCCTCCATCTTCGAAGTTATACCGGCTTTGTGAGCGGCGCTGATAACATTGTCTAATCCGGCGCTTTGTGCAACCTGTACCGCGCAGACGTTGCGCGACATTGCGATTGCGTCGCGAACCGTCATCAGACCCTTAAACGTCCCATCGTAGTTGTTGGGACTGTATGCGGTGCCATCTGACAGTGGTATCGCAATCGGTGCGTCGTTGACAGCACTTTCAGGACCGATAACGCCCGACATTAGCCCAGCTAAATAGACGAAGGGCTTGAATGCAGAGCCTGCCGTGTGTGGGTTGGTGGCGCGGTTAAATTCATTTCGTTCGTACTGACCGACGCCTCCAACCAGGGCTATAATGCCACCGGATTCAATATCAATAGATACCAGTGCTCCCTGATCGATGCCTCGAGGTGCTGACTTCACACCCTTGCTCAAGGCTAGTTCCGCGGCGTTTTGAGCTGCCAGGTCGAGGTTGGTATAGACTTTGATTGGTCTCTCGAACAATCGATCTTTGCCCAATTGTTCGGTCAACATCGCGATAACATGATTGACATAATATGGATGTTGACGTGAATGCGGACCGGCTTTGAAAGCCAGTTTTGTCGCTTTTGCATTAGCTGCTTGCGCTTTGGTAATAAAGCCGCATTCCACCATTCCATCGAGCACATCATGCTGTCTCGCGGTCGCGCGTTTAATACTAGATTCTTTGCCAAGCTCCGATGGTGCTTTGACTAAACCAGCTAAGAATGCCGATTCCGGCAAGTTCAACTTGCTCGCAGGTTTATTGAAATAGGTGTACGCAGCGCGCTGAATTCCATACGCACCGCGACCGTAATATACTTCATTTAAGTAAGTCTCGAGTATTTTATCCTTCGAGTAACAGGTCTCAACGTCAAGCGCCATAAACAATTCGAGAATTTTGCGACGCGCTGTGCGATCGTCCGGACCGAAGAACATTGTCTTCATTAGTTGTTGTGTCAGAGTGCTACCACCCTCGACAAAATGTCCAGCCATCGTATTCTTGATCATGGCTCGGGCGATGCCTAGTGGATCCACGCCAGCATGATGATAGAAACTGTGGTCTTCGATTCCGATAACGGCTTGTCTCATTAGCGGAGAAATTGCGCTCAGTGAGACGGGTTGCCTGTCACCGTCTTTCTGAACCACGGTGACGAGCTTGTCATGCCTGTCGAAGATCTCTACACCGGATTTGTGTTGGGCCAGCGTCGGCAGCTTTATATAAGAGGTGTGAGTAGAAATCTTTAATAGAACAATTGCTACGATCGCGCCCAGCCAAATCGCGGCGACAAACAGCAATTTTTGAAATCTTGATTTGCCGTCCTTTCTAGGGAATTTGGCTTTCGTATGCGCCAAAATGTTCTGCACGCGATCAAACGCCACGCGAGCTTTCGCTCCGTGACCGCCCGTGCGAAAATCCGAATTCAGATCGTTGTCGGAAGACTGATTATTCATTTTTCTCTTTTCTACAAAGAACCGCCCGTGTCTAATTCAATAATTAGCACATGGATAATCAGACGGTGTGAGAGTCAACAGGTTTCCTGCTCAAGGTTATAACCCCGTTAACAGATGGCATTTCCAAGTGTTCGTTTTTGTAAGAAATGGTGGATTTTGATACGCGAAACGTATTGGGTCATCGCACCGAGCGCTTTAAAACGAGTGCTCCGGAACGATCGATAAGGCCCCACTCGCTGTCAGTCATTTTCACGACCGCCAGGTCATCGTTGAATGACCGAGCTTCTAGAAACTGAGGCTCAATAACCGTCTTGCCGGTTTTATCGATGTATCCTACCTTGTAATTCTTGAGCGGAACGGGAGCTAATCCCTGGGCAAAGGAGTTGCCTCCATGGCAATTCAAGTTGGTTGACGGATTGCCTTTTGAATCGATGAATTGACCAACGTATGAGCCGTTTTTCATTGTCAAAACCAGTGCCAGACCTTCGTGGAAGTCCAAAGCCAGAGTGTATGCAGGCGATATGACAAAACTGCCAGTCTTGTCGATGTAACCCCAGCCTTTGGCTGCGCCATGTTCCAAAGTAGTCGCCGGCGCAAGACCGCCCGAAAAGCTCCGTGCGTCAGTAAATTGTGGTTTTATAATCTGCTTCGCGCTGCGGTCGATGTAGCCCCACTTCCCTGAGAAAACATCCTGGACCGCCGCAAGACCATCGCTAAACTGCCATGCACTGGCGTATTTTGCAGGGACCACAAGCGTTCCCGTCTTATCGATAAAGCCGACTCTTCCGTCACTTCCGCCTACTCTTACCGCGGCTAGTCCTTCAGAAAAATCCATCGGGTCGTCGCCCGGATAATCCAAAACACCCACAGCATCAAACTTCGGCTGGATCACAAAGCTTCCGGAATGATCGATATAACCCCATTTGCCTTTGACGCGGACGGCTGCTAAGCCCTCACAGAAAGGTCTTGCGGCCTCAAACTTCGGCTCGATGACAGTCTTGCCATTCTTGTCGATGAAGCCCACTTTTCTTTCTGGAAGCAATTGCGGTGCAGTGACTAGTCCTTCGGAAACCTTGATTGGAAGCCATTGTTCCAGTCGTGCTGCCTGCCCTGGAGAGGGCACCGCCAGTAGGGGCACCAACAAGGAAAGAAGAAATATCTTTTTCACAACAACTCCCTGATTCGTCGGACTCTTATCGATAATTACTTTGTCTCATCTTTTTTTAGAAGAGGTTTCAGACCTGGTAAACTTAATTTCCGCCGATGACATTTCATTAGAGCTGAAGGTCTAAAACCTTTGCCCGATGACAGTTTTCAGACTTCACCATAGGCGGTGCTGATTCGCCGCCACTCGCGGTACTTGAAATATCTCTAATATACAGTTGGACTAATGGAACATATCTGGACACCCTGGCGTTATACATACATCACAAATGTCGATCGCGAACCCGGCTGCGTGTTCTGCACACTACTAGCGAATGGTGACGATCGCAGCAATTTGATACTTCATCGCGGCAAACTCAATTTTATTGTTTTAAACCTGTATCCGTACACCAGTGGTCACTTGATGGTGATCCCTTATCAACATGAGCATTCGCTCGCGGCGCTTGATGCGGAGACGACTTCTGAAATGATGGAGCTAACAAAGCGCACGCAGACGATTTTGCAGGAAGAATACCATCCTGACGGATTCAATATGGGGCTAAACTTGGGGCGGGCTGCTGGTGCCGGCGTCAAAGAACATCTCCACTTTCACGTGGTGCCGAGATGGGTTGGGGATGCCAACTTCATGACCTCAATTGCAGAAACTCGCGTACTCCCTGAAGACCTCACCCAGACTTACGAACGGATGATCAAGTATTTTTCGTAGTAAATTAGGTCCGACATGACAGAGTTAAGCCCAGGCGAAAAAGCGAGATACGCAAGACATATCATCTTGCCCGAAGTCGGAATGGAAGGGCAAAAACGATTGAAAGCATCCAGTGTCGCCGTAATTGGGGCTGGCGGTTTAGGCTGTCCTGTGTCTTTATACCTTGCTGCGGCGGGCGTCGGGAAGATTGGCCTGGTCGATTTCGACGATGTAGATTTGAGTAACTTGCAGCGCCAAGTACTCTACACGGTAGACGATATAAAAAAATCCAAGTCTGAAACCGCGAAGAAACGTTTGTCAGCAATCAATCCTGAAATAGAGATCATCAGTCATCGCATTCGATTGAACGCGGAAAATGTACTTGAAACAATCGCAGACTACGACCTGGTTGTGGACGGCACCGACAATTTCGCAACTCGTTATTTGATTAACGACGCGTGCGTGATTGCGAAGAAAGTAAACGTCTATGGTTCGATTTTTCGTTTCGAAGGACAGCTTAGTGTTTTTTGCCATCCGGACGGTCCTTGTTATCGCTGTTTATTTCCGGTTCCGCCGACAGGAGACGCAGTTCCAAACTGTGCCGAAGGCGGGGTTCTCGGAGTGCTTGCCGGTGTGATCGGCACCTTGCAAGCTACGGAGGCAGTTAAACTTATTCTCGGAGAAGGGCAGCCTATGATTGGTAAACTTCTCTTGTACAACGCGCTCGATATGGAGTTCCACAAACTCAACGTCAAGCGTAAAAGTGATTGCCCATCCTGCGGCGACAACCCGACAATCACCAAACCGGTCGATCAAGACGAGTTTTGTGCCGGCACCGCCCAGAGTGGCACACTAGAGTCCAGTAGTAAGAAAACAAATGAAGGAACTGATACCATGACCAACGGATCCATCGTCAACGGCTCAGAAATTCAACCAAAGGATGTCGCGAAACTTTTGAAGGAAACTCCGAAAGAGATCGTTCTACTCGACGTTCGTAATAAAAACGAAGTGGACTTCTGCACAATCGAAGGATCTATCCATATCCCGCTTCCTGAGCTGCAATCGCGATTCGGAGAACTTGATTCCGCAGCGGACATGATCGTTTATTGCCGTTCCGGCGGTCGCAGCAGAATGGCTGTGGACTTTTTAAAGCAATCTGGTTTCAAGAAACTGCGCAACATGACTGGCGGAATTCTTCTCTGGTCTGAGCAAGTCGACCCGACAATTCCACAGTATTAAACAAAGCAATAGTGAAGTTTTCACACGTTTCATCCTGAGGTTTTTATGACTGCGTCAACAAAGTCAAATGTTGGAACAAGGACGGTGAGCTTGTTCGTGGGAACGCGAAAAGGCGCGTTTATACTCAAAGCGAACAAAGACCGCTCGAAGTGGGACTTATCTGATCCTATCTTCCTTGGTCACGTCATTCATGATTTTGTGGCTGATACAAGAACGCCAGGCGTCATGTTGATGGCAGCAAAAACCGGACACCTGGGACCGACAGTATTTCGCTCCACAGACGGTGGCGTCACTTGGACTGAGGCATCGAAGCCACCAGCCTTCGACAAAGTCGAAGAACCTGCCGGAGATGCACAGCCGGAGCTTGTAGGGAAGGAAGAACTCTCGCCCCCGCTTCAATCAGGAAAAAAGAAACGTGCAGTTCTTCGAACATTCTGGCTGACCCAGGGGCACGATTCGGAACCTGGAGTTTGGTATATCGGCACCGCGCCTGCGGGCTTATTCGTCACCACCGACAATGGTGATACATGGTCTCCGGTCAATGGTTTTAACGATCATCCCATGTATGAAAAGTGGGTTGAATTCGGAGAAACTCCGGACGGACAATTCTTGCATTCGATATTGATCGATCCGCGCGATAAAAACCACATGTACTTAGGAATTTCAATTGGCGGAATCTTCGAAAGTAAAGACAAAGGTGCAACATGGGCACCGTTAAACAAGGGCATTGCAGCGGACTTTCTACCGAATCCCGATGTTGAATTCGGACATGATCCGCATTGCGTTGTTCTGCATCCTGCCAATCCTGATCGTATGTATCATCAAAATCATTGCGGTTTTTATCGAATCGATCGACCGGACAATCAATGGATAAGAGTCGGCGAGAATATGCCGGAAGGTATAGGCGACATCGGCTTCCCGGTAGTCGTTCATCCAACTAACGTTGATAAGGCTTGGGTCTTCCCCATGGATGGAACCGAAGTTTGGCCGCGTACAAGTCCGGAAGGCAAGCCTGCAGTCTACGTTACGTCTAACGCCGGCGATAGTTGGAAACGCCAGGACAAGGGATTGCCGAAGGAAAAAGCTTTCTTCACGGTGAAACGTCAGGCGATGACCACCGATCATTCCAACCCAGTGGGAATCTACTTCGGCACCACAGGTGGTGAAGTGTGGGCGAGCGCAGATGAAGGCGAATCATGGACGTGTATCGCGCGGCACTTACCGGAAGTCTATTCGCTCTCGACTTTGGAAATCTAAATCTCGCAGGATTATTCCATGAAGGTCTTCATTCCAAGCCCATTACGTTCATACACCCAAAAAGCTAACTTGGTCGAAGGCGAGGGCTCATCGATTAAGGAAATTCTTGCGAATCTGGATAAGAACTATCCTGGAATTCGATTTCGAATGATCGACGAACAAGGCGGAATCCGAGAACACATCAAGTTCTTCATCAATGAAGACGAGGCAAAGAGTCTCGAGACGCCAGTCGCCGGCAGCGATGTGTTACACATCATTTGCGCGCTCAGCGGTGGATAGCGTTCAGAAGATCCAAGCAGGAACCCGCAGGACGTCTACGCTAGTTCGTGAATTAAACCGGCGGCTTCGAACAACGGCTCCACATCTTCGTGTCGCATGATGTAGCCGTGATTTCCGATTGCTCGGGCGAAAACATCCGCTAGACGTTCGTTATATACGAGCAGACCTTTTAGCTCGTGAAGCACTTCTTCGTGGGAGCGCTTGTAGTGGATGTGATCTTTGCGCGAAGCGTACATGACGTTATAAGGTTGTTTGTCGAAGCGCTCGCAATCACCTGTGACTAACAACTCGGCCCAGAGTCTATAACAATCGAAGTCATATGCGAAGTTGAACATATCCAGAGTCAAGCCGCCTGGTGGGCGCATGTTCACTTCGAGCGGTGTTATCTCGCCGTCATTGTCGAAGAATTCGAAGTGGAAGAAGCGCTCTTTCACGTCGAATGCTTTGAGAATTTGTTGTCCGAGTTTTTTCACTTCCGGAGCGATCTCGCGCTCGTTCCAATAGTAGACATGCAGGTCGTCGTTGACGACGTCCATAATGCCGCCGCTATAACGATGCGATGTATTGAAAACAATTTTGCCTTGACGATCGACCAGCCCGTCGTATGTGACGATTTGACCGCGCTGGAATTCTTCGATGATGTAATCGCACGGTGGCTTGTCTTCGAGGAAGTGTTTGATCGACGCTTCGTCCGAGATGCGGTAAGTCGCCGCAGCACCAACGCCGATATCAGGTTTGCCAACTACCGGCAAACCAACTTCTTTGATCAACGCACGCAATTCTTTTTCGTTTCTACAAATGCGACCACGCGAAGGCTTCAAACCGATGCTCTCGAAGACAGCCTTCATCTCTGTTTTGCGTTTGATTTTTCCAATTTGGTCAGTCTTTACACCAAAGACATTGAAGTCAGTGCGCAACCGCGCTTCCATTTCCAGCCAATATTCGTTTTGCGAATCGATGCGATCGATCTTTCCGTACTTATAAGTGAAGTAGCCGACTCCGCGCAGAACATTGTCGTAGTTGTGCATATCAAGCACATTGAAGTACTCGGTCAGATGGTCTTTTACTTCTTGATCGACTGAATCGAACGCTACATCAGCCAGACCCAAAACATTCGCGCCAAGCAATTGCAACTGCGTGACGAAGTGTTTGAAGTTGGGTGGAAAGTGCGGCGATAGAAATACGACGTTCATACAGTCTCCAAGCCAGGTTTCGATTTGACTACGAAAAACATATCGATGATACGCTTCCGGGAAGTCTGACGATCATATAACGAACCCTGCCAATCCTCTGTTTGATAGTTTATTTGCCCAAACATTCTGAAATGTTATGGAACCATGTATTCTGTACAAGGCGCCCCGTCTGGCGGATTCTTTTCAAGGTTCACATGACTAAACAAATTCATGAAGTGAAGCATTACGAAGATGGCAGAGTCGAGATTATCGACTCGGCTGCCCTGAGTTCGAGTCCACTTTATAACCACGATCTGGCACCGGTAGCGATCGCCAATCGCAATTGGACGTCCTACAATTTCGCGGCGCTTTGGATGAGTATGTGCGCGTGCATCACTACGTACATGCTGGCGTCCGGTTTGATTGCTGCGGGAATGAGCTGGTGGCAAGCGCTTCTCACCATTTTCATCGGCAACGTAATTGTCCTCATTCCTATTCTTTTGAACTCACATCCGGGCACCAAATACGGTATCCCGTTTCCAGTTTTTGCGCGTGCGGCATATGGCACATATGGTTCCAATTTACCTGCTCGCGCGCTGGTGGCATGCGGATGGTTTGGAATTCAAGCATGGATCGGCGGACAAGCTCTGGATCTGCTCTTTAAACAAATCATTCCCGGCTGGTCGGGGCTGACTAATGATACCGGCGGACATCCGCTCTCCGCTTGGATTTCGTTCGGATTGTTTTGGAGTCTCAACATACTCGTAATTTTTCGAGGCATGGATCAGGTCAAAAAAATGGCTGGTTTTGCCGCTCCATTTGTCTTCATCATGACCGCTGTGCTGGCCGGTTGGTCGGTTAGCAAAGCAAACGGGTTGGGTCATATTCTCAATCAGCCTGAAAAACTCAACGACTTCTCCTCGTTCATGCCGGTCTTCATTCCTTCTCTCACCGCTATGATTGGCTACTGGGCGACGTTGTCGCTCAACATGCCGGACTTTACTCGCTTCGGGCGAAGTCAAAAAGAACAGACTCTGGGTCAAGTAGTGGCACTGCCGCTGTCCATGACGATCTATGCGGGAATGGGCGTGCTTATTACATCAGCCGCGATTATTATTTTTCCGAACATTCCAATGACAGAGCTCTGGGACCCAGTCAAGCTGGTCGGCCACTTCGAAGAAAAGTGGATTGTTGCGTTGGCGATGTTCACTATCGTGATCGCCTCACTCTGCGTAAATACAGCAGCCAACGTGGTTTCGCCAGCCAACGATTTTGCCAACGCATTCCCTCGGTTTATTTCATTCAAAATAGGTGGATTGATTACAGGTCTCGTAGGTTTGCTGATGCAACCCTGGCGCCTACTTTCGGACGCCTCTGCTTATATTTTTACATGGCTGCAGGGTTATTCCGGCGGACTGGGTTCCATAGCCGGAGTTCTGATCGTTGACTATTGGCTGCTTCGAAAACGTCAACTCGAACTACCAGACCTTTACGTTGAGGAAGGTGCCTACACATATAACAAAGGTTGGAATTGGAAAGCCGTTGTTGCCACACTGCTCGGCTGTGTGTGTGCGTGGATTGGGGCTCCGGGATTTTTGGGCGGCTCCGTTCCTGTTCTTAAAATGATGTACGAATATGCCTGGTTTGTCGGCTTGGCGGTATCCGGAGTGGTCTACTACCTCATGATGGTCGGTTCGTCTGAGAAAGTCGCAAAAACGCCACCAGTGTCCTAAAACTATATCCGCTGGAAATATTTGGCGGGCAAATTTTGCCCTCCGTGTAGTGTGTAACGCAAGCTAATCAAACTTTTATCCAGGGCTTTAGCCTGATACCGGTTGCGTTCCCTGCAAAGGGGTTGGCAACGGATGCCAAGCACCGCAAGAACTCCATTAGCATTCAATGCTAAACTCTTTGCTACGATAACGTTATCAAGCTTTATCGGAATGGAAGGTCAGTACTCTCCAAGTGGCTCTAACTGTGCGAGAATTACTGGCTTCGAAGGGATATCAAAGGGACCGCTCGTCAAATCGTTCTTCATGAAGATTCTAGATAAACCTAGACCGGACACAGCAGACGCAATGCCTGCGCCCGACGGACATCTGCAAGACGATGATTTCACTGAGGTCGAGTTCAAACCTCTGGGGAAAGATCCAAAACGAGCGATGTCACTGTCGTTGCTCCCCGGACTCGGTCACTTGTACCTTGGACAAACTTCTTCAGGCTTAGTCTTCCTGTGCTCAGCGGCTGTCAGTCTATTTCTGGTCGGCTCCGCTTGTTTTGGCGGACCGGTACTGGTGCTGTTCCAGCAGCTCGCCACCAATCTTCATTTAGGATTCAATACTGAACTGGGTGCCGCACTGGGATTGAGTGTTACTCACCCTGCTGTGCTCTCATTCGTGTTCTTCTACGCCTGTTTCGTCTTTTATGTGGCGCAGGATGCTTATCTCTTTGCCGTTCGTGCGAACAACCCATTGTTTCCGCCGTCAAAAGGTGTTCGATTCGCGCCGGTCTTCGGTGGTTCGTACCTCATGCACTGTGCCGTGTTGCTGATTCTTTTAGCAATGGCATTCTCTGTGGCGGCGAACAAACCTGACGAGCAAGTCACAGTAATCGACATGGTTTTGGAAGAGCCACCACCGCCACCAAAAGAAAAACCAATTCCGGAACCGCCGAAGCCTAAGGCTCAGCCAAAGGTTACGCCGAAGATGGAAGAGCCTAGACCAGTCGAGAAGATCGTAGAAAAGCCAGTTGCTAAACCGGTTGAAGCACCACCCGTGGTGAAAGACTCTCCAGTCGTAGCCGCTGTCCCAACAGCACCACCTTCGCCACCAGCCGACACTGCTAGCGGTGACGGAAAAGGCGACCCTTCCGCAAATGCTGCCGGCGCACCTTCGGACGGTGGCGGCGGAGATGGCGAAGTCGATGAAGCTGACTTCGGTCTCTATCTCTCCGAGATGGAGAAGAAGATAAGGAAAGCCTGGTTCCCTCCGCGCGGAAATGAAAGCGCAAAGATCATCGTCGCTTTTAAACTCAACAGCTCCGGTAAAGTTTCATCTGTTCGTTTGAAAACGTCGTCCGGTCTGATGCTCGCAGATACAGCAGCAACAGACGCGATTAAGAACGCCGGACCATTCGGCAACCTTCCAAAAGGCGCTCCCGACAAAGTCGACATCGCATTCACCTTCGACTACACCGTCTTCAATGGCGGCGGCAAGGCCACTCTCAAGTAATAAAGCTAACCGATGCTTCATCAAATTGCAGAAGCCTATGGGCGACCGCGTTGATTCCATCCGAAATTCTTTCGCTTGATTGTCACGGTTGATTTTCGCTGTGACAGAACACTACCGCTTTTAATTAACGCTATTTGATAGGTAAGAACCAGAAACCCTGTTCCTACTAAAAAGAGGTGAGATATGCGCGCACTTGTTTGGCACGGTTCTAAAAACGTCAAAGTCGACACAGTTCCAGATCCTGTGATTGTCGACCCAACGGACATCATCTTAGAAATCACTTGTACCGCTATTTGCGGTTCCGATCTGCACATATACAATGGCTTCGCTCCCATGATGCAACCTGGAGATATTCTCGGTCACGAGTTTGCCGGCCGCGTGGTCGAAGTCGGCAAAGACGTGAAGCGTCTTAAAGTGGGTGACCGCGTCACGATTCCTTTTGTCATCGCATGTGGTGCCTGTGTATTTTGCGCAGAAGACAAATTCGCTGCCTGCGAAAATACGAATCCGGATGGAAAGAAACAATCGACGCTGACTGCGTATCCGACTGCTGGTCTCTTCGGTTATAGTCATCTCTATGGTGGTTATCCGGGCGGACAAGCGGAATACGTCAGAGTTCCGCACGCGGACGTCGGTGCTCAAGTTTTACCGGAGGGAATTTCGGAAGAACACGCGCTCTTTTTGACCGACATTTTTCCGACCGGCTATATGGCCGCAGAGAATTGCAATATTCGTCCCGGACAGACGGTAGCAGTATGGGGTTGTGGCCCGGTGGGTCAATTTGCCATCAAAAGCGCATTCCTCCTGGGTGCTGGTGAAGTAATCGCAATTGACCGTTTCACGGACCGATTAGAGCTCGCAGAAAAGAGCGGTGCAATCACAATCAACTATGAGAAAGAAGATGTTGGCGACAGGTTGTTCGAACTAACGCAAGGTCGAGGTCCCCACGCCTGCATCGATGCTGTTGGTTTAGAGGCGCACGGGCAGACGATTGATGCTGCGTTCGACAAGGCAATGCAAGCGTTAAGGCTTGAATTCGATCGCTCTCATGCTCTTCGCGAAATGATCCGACTTTGTCGGAACGGTGGCACGGTATCAATACCTGGTGTCTACATGGGATTAGTGGATCGCTTCCCGCTGGGCATCGCTTTCTCGAAAGGTCTGACTCTGAAAATGGGACAGACTCATGTTCAGCACTACTCGCAAAAGCTACTGGACTTAATCGTGAAAGACGAGATAGATCCTCGATTCATAATTTCTCATGACGTCAGTCTCGAAGATGCTCCGATTGCATACAAGATGTTCTGCGAAAAAGTTGCTGGCTGTACAAAGTTTGTTTTGCATCCAAAGATGGAGTCAAAACTCACGCAGGAGATGGCCACCAGTGGTAAGAGTGCCAAGTAACTAGATTTGCCACTCAATCACAGATATGCTTTGATAAGGTGACGGTCGATTAGACTTCGCTTTTAGAGGCAGCCTCGATGCGCAAAAACGCCTGGGAAACGCTCGTGCTCTTATGCCGTGGTTTCTACTTGGTTTTTCGATCTAGTCCGTTTTTGACGCCGCTTCTTGTTGTCTTTGCGTTGCTTGCAGCGCTAGAGCCAATAGCACATCTCTGGGTCATGAAATTGCTCGTGGATAAGTTAGCCAAGCTAACTACCGCGGGCAATTTAGCAGGTCAACTCTGGGGCTTCGGGCTGCTTCTTAAAGCCGCAGAATTCAAATCTCTTCTTATTATCATCGGAATTCAATTTGGAATCTGGGTGGGCGGACGACTGCTGCATGGAGTTCAATCCGTTTGCTCCAGCCGAGCGCGATTAAACTTTGAACTCTACGTTCAAGTAAAAATCATGCGCAAGTGCAGTGATCTAGATCTTGCCTATTTTGAGAACGCCGGTAATCTCGACGAGTTGGAAAAAGCTCTACATGGATCGTCGATGAGCGCATGGAATCTTATATGGCTACTCTTTTCGATGATTGGCACAATACTGACGATGGGAAGTTACCTGGCGGTTCTTTTCACTCTGCATTGGTTGGCACCAGTCATAGTGGCAGTCACAACAGCACCACAAATGCTTTCTTCCGCACACTTCGCACGGGCGAGGTGGAAATCATACTCCCAAAATTCTTCCGGTGAAGGCCGTCTCCGATACTACTTAGCTTGGCTCATGGGTGACAAAAACTCTGTCAAGGAGATCAAACTATTTGGATTATCCGAATATCTGATCGGACGTTATAAATACTTCTGCAATAAGTATTACGACGATGAGATTGGTGTCGAGAGAAAAAATCAAATCGTTAATTTCTTCCTGGGAGCTTTGAGTAATGTAGGAACCATCATCATTTGGTTCTATGTAATCGTCCGCGCTGCACTTTCTGCAATCACCGCCGGTGATGCCTTTCTTTTTCTCAGCGCGGCAGAAAGCTCACGACATTCATTGCTATCATTGTTCAGTAGTGGTGGTAGGCTCTACGAACAAATTCTTTTCCTGTCAGAACTTTTCTCGTTGCTCGATCGGCATCCGGAGTCTGTTGACGGCGCCCTTCAGGGCATGGGTGGTCCGGGCACACCGCGTTGGGGAGTCTACAAAGCTCCTGAACATCTGAAGCACGGAATTGAACTTAAGAACGTGACCTTTTCCTATCCTGGATCCGACGTAAAGGTTTTAAATAACGTTTCAATGTTTTTCCCTGCCGGAAAATCGGTAGCTGTGGTTGGAAAAAATGGTGCAGGTAAGACCACGCTAGTTAAGCTCTTGTGCCGCTTATACGATGTCACGGAAGGTGAGATCCTGATTGATGGACGTAATATAAGAGAGTACGAAATCGGCAGCTTACGTCGAATGTTCTCCGTAGCTTTCCAGGATTTTCTCCAATACTATCTGACTCTGCGAGAGAACATCGGCTTTGGCGATGTCGAAAGAGTTCATGATTCCGCACAGATAATGTGGGCTGCGCAAAAGGCCGGCGTTTCCGAACTAGCAGAAAAGCTGCCGCTGAAGTATGAAACTTATCTCGCGAAGCCATATGGGATGAAGGACTCGGTTGATCTATCCGGCGGCGAATGGCAGAAAGTTAGCCTCGCAAGAACATTCATGCGTGAGTCACCAGTGGTGATACTAGACGAACCGACCGCATCACTCGACGCTTTTGCTGAAGCAGACATCTACGAGACTTTCGAGGGACTAACCGAAGGTAAGCTCTCCGTCATCATCTCTCACCGTTTCTCCACTGTTAAGGTTGCTAGCCTGATCATGGTAATAGACGATGGCAAGCTCGTTCAAAGCGGCTCTCATGAGGAGCTCATGGAGTTGGGAGGGCTCTATTCGGAGATGTATTCCAAGCAAGCCGACCGCTATAAATAACTAGTGCCCGCCGCCAGCATCGGTTGTTTCCTTCCCGCCGACATCTTCTACGAAGAATACAAGAAACGCTGCGATGATCATTGATGCTCCGCCCATCATCACGACGTAAAGAGGATTGTTGTGGAATACGTTTTTCACTAGCGGTTGAAGAGCGACTGACGCAAGAATTTCTGGTATCACAATAAAGAAGTTGAACACTCCCATGTACACGCCCATTCTGTTCGCCGGAAGAGACGTGGATAGAATGGCGTAAGGCATAGATAAGATCGAAGCCCATGCAATTCCAACTCCAATCATCGTCCACTGCAACGTGTTCGGATCGGTGATCCAGTACATGGATAACAAACTCAAACCGCCGGCTAAAAGAGAAATGAAGTGCACTGTTTTTCGACTGGTGGCATTAGCAAGTTTTGGCAGAATAAACGCAACAAGAAAGCAGACGATCGAGTAAACAGCAAAACACCAACCTGCCCATTCCACGCCGCGATCGAAGAGTTCCGATTTCATATCGGGTGCTTTAAAAACATGGTACGCACACATCAATCCGAAGTACAACCACATGCAGAATAATCCGAGCCACGTGAAGATTTGAACGAACGCGAGTTGCTTCATTGTCTTCGGCATGTCTTTAACAGCTTGCGGAATCTCTGCGCAGATCTCTTTGATCAACCCTGGAAGACCCGGATGTTCAGCGCGTTTTCGATTGAACTCGTCGAGGTCTTCCGGCGGATATTCAGTGGAGGTAAACACCGTCCATAACACACAGATCAAAAACATGGCCGCGCCAATCCTAAAAGAGTATTGAACCGTCAGTGGAATTCCATTTGCCGAAACACCACTCACGCCTAGCTCCCGAAAGATGCGCGGCAGAGCATTGGCCATGGTGGCACCAATGCCAATGAAAAAACTCTGCATGATAAATCCGAATGTTCGCTGCTCAGCATTGAGCTTGTCCGCAACAAACGCGCGAAATGGCTCCATACTAATATTGATGGATGCATCCAGTATCCAGAGTAGACTGGCAGCGCACCACAAGTATGGGGAATCCGGCATCAAGCACAACGCGATACTGGACAATATCGCACCGGTCAAAAAATACGGTCTTCGTCTGCCGAGTTTATTCCATGTGCGATCGCTCATTGCTCCAATGAACGGTTGGACTAGCAAACCCGTCATCGGACCTGCCAACCAGAGAATCGGAATCTTGTCCGGATCGGCTCCAAGCTTCGTGTAGATCGCGCTCATATTGGCTAGCTGCAAGCCCCAGCCAAATTGAATCCCCAGAAATCCGAAATTCATATTCCAGATTTGCCACAAACTCAGGCGCGGTTTCATAATCGTCTCCGTCGACAATGCCTAGTTTATCAACAATCGCAATTATCGGTTGTCCAAGATTTTGTGTCGCGTCTGCCTAATTGAAAAAAGGACAGAGTAAAAATTGCATCATCGCAACGACGACCAGGTAAGATTAGTCCGTCCGGTGGAAGATTGTAGTAAGGAAACACGCAAGAAGCTTGTTCATGGGTGTGCTTATGAGAAAGAAGTTGAACGTTTTGATTGCAGCGCTAGTCTTTGCAATTCAAATCGGTTTGCCTCAGTCAGCCGCGGCTCAGACCACACCTCCGCAGGCGTCGGGTGGTTCGACCGCTCCCCCTGCTCCTGTTGCAGAACCCGTTCATGACAAATGGGCAATCGTTGTTGGCATCAGTAAGTTTGAAAAACCAAGCGTTCCACCTCTCAAGTATTCAGCCAAGGATGCCCGCGACTTCTACGACTACCTGATAAAAGAAGCGAATTTTCAGCCGGATCATGTTCGATTGATCCTCGATGAGAAAGCAACCAGACGTCGAATTCTGTCCGAATTGGACAATATGTTTCTTGGTCGCGTTGCGCGCCCCGATGATTTAATCGTTCTGTTCTTTTCTACTCACGGCAGTCCGGCCCAGCTAGACAAGATGGGTAAAAACTTCATCGTAGCCTACGACACCGAGCCCAATGAATTGTTTGCAACTGGTATCGAGATGCAGGCGATGACGCGCGATTTGAAAGAACGTGTTGACGCCAAGCGCGTACTGCTCGTGCTGGACGCATGTCATAGTGGTGGCACTACTGCCAAAGGTATCCACAGAGTCGGAAACTTCGACACTGATGCTCTAGCGATCGGCACAGGACAGATGGTGATCTGTTCAAGTGAGCCTGATCAACAATCTTGGGAATCCAAGCGTTATAACAATGGCGTGTTCACACGGAAATTGCTCGATGCTCTGCGTTCCAAAGGGCGTGATACCAGTATCGAGGAAGCTTTTTCGGCGGCCACCAGTTCTGTCCAGGACGAAGTCAGGCAAGATTATCCTGGTGTCCGACAAACGCCTGTCATCCGAAGCAAATGGAGTGGTGAAAAACTTATTCTGGCAGTCAAGCCGGTTGCCGCTGGTCCAATACCAGAGTCCGTTGTTTTCGATTTAGAACCGGACAGCACGAAAGCAACTGCGTCGATGGCCGCAGTTGAGGTTCCAAAGACCTCAGTTGTGCCACCACAACCGAAGGCACCAACAGAGACGAAAGTGGCGATGTCAAAACCTTCTGGTGTTTTAAAACTGAACGTCGCGTATTTCTCGAATGCTCCAGACCCGCATAAAGCATACGAGTACGCCTGCCAGGCCTTATCGACGCACCACAACGATCCTGAATTTGCTTTTCGCAAAGCCAAGGTGATGATTCAACTCGGCAAATGGGGAAGCGCTATGCAAGAGCTTAAAGGCGTCATCGTGGACAATCCCAACATCGCTGCGTACTACCTGGCGCGTGCCTATTGTTTTCATAAGATGAAACAAGAAGGCAATGCTCAAGCAGATCTAGAGACTGCGAAATTCAAAGATGTATTTCTGCCAGATCAAATTGAGTTCGAAGATTGAGGTCGACTCGTGAGTTCTGCTCTATAGATTGATGCAGATCATGGTTGTGACAAAACCGATCAACGATGCTGTCATGATGACTGCAGCACCCGAACGCGAACTATTGTCTGACGACATCAAATAAAAGACAAGGAACACGATAAATGACGCGCCGAAAATTGCAGCGAATCGATAAGGAAAAAATGGGACTATCGACGCAACTACTTCAGGTGGCAAGCGCAGGACCCACACCGTTGGCGGTCGCTCTGGTGCAGGAATAGACAGTTTTGAATCGACCATCCGTCCGGTATCACTTTGCAGGAGAAGAGCCAAGCCGTCACTTGCCGTTATCACTTTTCCGTATCGGTCGCATCCGTGCATCAAAAACTGTTGCTTGATTTCGTCTCTGTCGGTGTAAGACAACCGACAGCAATGAATCACTCCGGGACCTAACGATTGTTCGCCTGGCCAACTTCCGCCTTTGCGCACGTTCCATATGAAGTCAGCCACCACTTCCGGTGGCTGGTCATTGAGGCGAACCGACTGAATCGATGGGATGCACATCTCTTGCGTAAATGGATTTTGGTATTGAAAGCTGCTGTCGCTTATCTGCTCAATCTTGCTTGGATACCGGTTCTTGTCGGTAAAATATAGATTGGCTGTATTCATTACCTCGTGCATCTGATGCACAATATTCTTTTCGGGCGCGTCATTCTTGTAGTAGACGTTGTTATGGAGATCCCTGAGCCCCTCCTCTTTGATTAGGAGCCAATTTTCTTTCTCTAAGATTGAACTGGTAAGCAAAACGCCGATGTCGTGCCAGTCGAATCCGATTACTTTAAAGGGCACCGAAACCGATTTCGAATCGGTTTGAACAATGACGTCAGTAGGCGTATTGAAATTCAATTGTCTTCGTTCATCCGCAGTGATATAGCTCAACGATTCGTGTCTCACCGCAGCGACGCCTGTGTGAGGCGAATTCACACTGGCATAGAAAAGACATCCATAGGCTGCGAGCCATCCTCCAAGAAAAACCCAGGGGATTGCCATCCATCCGTATTTTAAAATCGGCAATCGTTTTAAAAGTTTTGCGAGTCGCATCGCAATCCATTGGGCTATTTTTTGCCGAAGCGTATCTTCTTTAACGCCATCGTCCTCTGTATCAGCAATTCGGAGTCGCTTCAGGCTTTGAGTGGTTTGTACTCTTTCCATGTTTGATGCGACTTCGACCATCATCGAAATGTCATTTGCGATCTCAGGTTTACCCAAGTCCTTGCACATAGTTAGGATGCCGCGAACCGTCCTCGACGTTTCCGCATGGTTAACGCCGAAAGTGCTGATCTGTGCATCGAGCAGATCCAGCGATACCTGAAGTGAGTCATCGAATCGTCCTTGTTCGCTTGCGATACCACCCATGGTCTTCATCGCCAGCATCGAAACTGGATGGGTCTTTCCCATCATGTTTACTGTTTCACGAAGCAATCTTTCTGACTTGGCAAAGTCACCGCTCTCTAAAGCGATCATTGCAACCGAAAAATTCCGGTTGCCCTCCTTGATCAAGTCATCGTCGATCATCTACTGCTTGCTCACGAGATCCATCACCGTTATGCCTTTTCGAACTTTCTCAAGTCGTTTTTGAGCCGCCGGGATTTCCAAATAGTACGGCCGTAGTTTGGCCGGGACGAGAATTTTTCTCCACATGAGTTCGCGGACTATTGGTAAGTGCTCTATTCCAAATTTGCCCATAAAAAGTAAATCTAACTGCAAACCGTTCTGCAATTCATGTAGTAATTGAACGAGACCTCTCAGGTAAACAACGTCCTTGGTGAAGCCACCGGAACGGTAGACGCGCATTGTGACGGTGAAAGCGAGATCATGGTGGAACTCGTATTTATGCACGAGGCGTTGGAATACTTCGACGAAATCTGCCCCTTCGATCAACCAGCTCACAGCAAGAACGCGAGCGGCAAGTGTTCGCATTCTTCGATTGCTGAGTCCACCCACAAAAAACTCAGCAAGAACCGCAAGAGACTCCTGTAGTTGATCGTAGCCGGGCAAGCCTGCACTCAGTTGTTTAAACGGCTGCAAATTACCATTGTAGTTTGTCAAAATATGCGTGCCGACTTCGTGACTTAGCAACGCTTCTGCGCGTCCTTCGAAAATTTTTCGTCCCTTGCCGATCAACAAGTTGCCTTGCGAAACTAACACCCCGGGGACATCTTCGCGAACCTCCACTCGGCTGGTCAGATCAGGACACTGCTCTCGGTAATAGGAAAGTTCTGTTTCCGCTCTAGCGGCAAACTCTTCAGCCGTCAGCAAGTGCTTTACTGATTCGCCTTTACTTCGTTCAGGAAATCTCAGCAGGATTTGCTCAGCAAGGTGTACTAGTTCGGCGTCCGGACCGTCGTACAACTGCAGGCTGGAGTATAGGAATCGTCTCGTGCCGCGCTCTGCCACCATTGTTATGCGGCTGTCGATGTCCTGCTGTTGATCGCGGAAGAGTTGCGCCAAGGTTGGATCTTCGATTCGTTCTACTGGCGCTTTATACAACTGCCGTTTCAGAGTGACAGGATCGAACGGAATGGGATGGTATGCGAAATTCGGCATTTTTTGATAACGTTTCTTTTTGAATTCTTCAAATGCTTCACGCGAATTTGTAGGAGTGACAAGCAAAAGAAAATCTACGATGTTGCCGACCTCTGCAATGATCCTATCGATCTGCCAGACGGAATGCACGATGCTTCGCCGTCCAAGAGCCATATAGTTGGGAGGGCAAATGGTCGTTTCTTTTTTCAAAAACTCGAAGAACACTTTTTCAAGAACAGTGGTCATGCGCGTTTCGACTTCTTTGAGAATCTCGGGAAAGTGTTTCTTCTTTGCCCCATCTCTGTAAATCGGCGAGACTTCGATGCCGATCATTTGAATTGAATTGGCTGTGGCCTTGTCGCTCGGTATGATCGAACGCAGCCCGGGTGGTGCGACTTTATCTACTGCTGTCATAGTCACGGTACTTTGCTGATCGCCCACCTTCAGCAGGCTGAGCTGCTTGGCGAGGATCTGCATATATGATTGAACCGGTTGAGACTTTAGATGATGAATGCGAAACGTTGGTCGGCTGACCGGATTGCGGTCGTCTATAGATATCTCCGGTCCACTCCAGATTTCAACAATAAGGAAGGTTCCAAAGCACGAAGTCAGCTCACCTGCGACTCTTTCCAGCAGAGATGATAGACCGTCGTATTCGATTTTCTTGGCGGTCGCAAGCAGAAAAGAAGATCCACCAACGATTAGCTGGTCTGTTCCCCAGTCATCCCATTGGGTTCGCTGACGATAGACACAAATGTACGGAAGCTGTTGCTCAATCAGAATTTGACCGCGGGGAGGCACCTTGCGCCTTAATTTTCGTCCCTCGCGTAAAACATCGATGGCTTCATCGATGAATTCCTTGGTAATTAGTGACTTCTCTCCGGTCAAATGTCATCCCCGGACTCTCGATTGAATTGTACCCGCAGGAAGCACCCGTCACGACGTGCTTTGCAATCGAGCTGCAAGCCCGGTGACATTTTTAGGGAGGTGTTGTCAGTTAGAGCGTGTAAAAAACACCCTTCCGGCGGATTTAAACAATACCTAAAAATGCTATATGATTAAGGTCAACTTCCTGGAGACTACGGCGTTGGCATTATCAACTCTTGTCGTTTGTGACGCGGGTAAAGAGAAACAGGCTCAGATCGAAGCGCTGGTTGGCGCTAACGAATCGATGGCTTTGCTTGGCACCACATCCACTCATGACAGCATCGAAAAGATTCGCGAGACAGACCCCAAGCTGGTATGGATTGAGCTTGCCCCAAATCCGGACCAGGTGATCAAACTGCTGAGCGTTCTGAAGACTCAATTTCCAAGCGTCTATTACCTTGTGAGTAATGAAGAATTAAACGCCGCTCTGGTCAAAACATCTATGCAAATGGGGGCAGTAGACTTCCTCGATGCTAAGACGTGGAACGACCAACTTCCTGATGTAATATCTCGCATCCTGACCAAAGAAGCGGCTCAAGCCGAAGCGCAAGCGAAGCTCCAGGCAGAACAGCAGCGTGTACGCGAAACGCTGGAGATGCAAAGACAGCAAAACCCTGTCTCATCGAAGACGAATCTCTCGTCGATGAAGCGCATGGTTACCGACTCTAAGGAAATCGAGTCGCGCGCGGTTATGAACTTCGCGATGATTATAATCGTTGTCATTCTCGCCGCTGGCGCCTTCTTCGTCTTTAAAGGCCATTAGAGTCGCGAGTCAGTGTAAACGATCTAGTAGGTTTGTGAGAGTCTGGCTGCTGGTTTCCGAACGACTCAATAGTTGAATCGGCTTGGGCGCCACAAGCCGCACCACAGTGACCTTGATTAGTCCAGGCTGCTCTATTTCGATTTCTTCGTCGCGTACTTGGCTTCGAGTTGTTTCGCTTCTTCAGTCTTACTGATGCTGCGCAAATAGCTCGCGTAGTTTTTTACACAACTATTGAGTGCTGCTGGATCTTTTGCCGCGTGCGCCTCTCGCGCTTTGAGCGCTGCTTTGTAGCACTGGTCGACTTTAGCAGGACGCCCTGCATTTTCGTAGAGTCCGGCTAATCGTTCATTGGCTATCGCAACGGACTTCTCGGTCGAATTTGAACCAACAAGCTCTAGCACGTTTTCATATGCAGGAATCGCGAGCTTCCCTTTGCCAATTTCTTCATAGAGATTTGCTAGCATGATGCGGCTCTTAATGACCTTTCCACTCGTTTTGCCATAAGCAGTTTCGCGGATTGAAATCACCTTTTGCATCAGTGGAATCGCTTGATCTTTGCTTGCGGTTTTAGCTTTGCATTGAGCCAAACCAGCCAGTGTATCAGCCAGATCTGGGTGATTCGGCGCGGCTAATTCGCGCACTTCCTTTGTTTTTTCGTAGCACTTAATTGCCTGATCGTATTTACCGGTTTTTCGATAAAGATCGCCTAGATATTGATTTGCGATCGACGCTTCCAGGCTCTTCTCGCCAAATGCGGCGATATAGTTTTTCAATGCTTCGCGGTACTGTATCTCGGCCTTGTCCGGTTCCTTTTTCTTTTCGTAGAGCATGCCGAGATTGAGTAAACTCTTTGTGTACTCGCCATATTTCGGTGCTTTAGAAACCTTGGCTAAATCCGAAGCGGCTTGCAAATGCTTCTCCGCTTCAGCGAGATTATCGTCTTCGAGAGCTGCCAGACCGAGGCGAGTCTCTTCGACATATTCTTGTTTGCTGCCTGCGTAAGATGGCTCACAGACCAGAGAACAGATCGCCGTGAGAGCAATCGTAGCGGATAGTAATCGACTCAATGTGCTCGGCAAAATCATCCCCTTCTGGGCGCGGTGTAATCAACTTGGTTGTGCTCCAGTACAAATATACCTGATGAGAAAATCGCTGTGTAAAAGCACAGTCGAGCATGTTTCACTTGACAAGTGGCTAGAATGGGCTTAGAGTTTGGGTCTGTCGTTGAGAATTTAACTCGCTTAAAAACGACGGACCGAGCAAAACCCCCAACCCTTTATCAGATCAATCCTTTAGTAAAATATTCCGCGTAAGCGGAGCGCTCGGTTCCATAGCACCGTATTTGGCATCACGCCATGCACGTTGTTATTTGTTGTGCTTCGCCTGTGGTGCTCACGCATCGCTTGCGATCCCGCTCACTCAGCTGTTGTAGAGGAACCTGCAGCGAATGCCTAAATCAGACCTATACGAGCACTACAGTTACTATAACAAGGCAGAAACTGAATTCGAAAAGAAGTTGGCAGCCGATCGTCTGTCGAAGTATTTCGAATTTAAACGTTTCAGCCCCTCGGCATGCGACCGAACGAAAGCCGCTGCGGTAGCGGAGATCCTTGGACGTTGCCACTTTCAATTAAACAATGTGATTGATACGGAATTCTATTTTCTGGAATCGATTCGCATTTTCAAAAGCATCAATCTGGACGTTAAGGCTGCGCAAGTAGCTGTTCAACTTGCCATGTTTTATCTCACTGAAGATAGGCAGAAAGAAGCTCAAGAGATGCTTACCTACTATGAATCTCAGCAGCTGAAACACTTCGGTGAGGGACACTTTCAGTCGCAAAACGCGTCCGAAATGTGTTTGACTGTTCAAGAAAAAAGAACTGACAGTGATACTGTAGTGAAACTTTCAGCACCGATAAGCTATCTGGCATCCTGAGATCGATCCGTCTTATTCAACGAGCGGTTTCAACGCCTTGATGATGCCGGATATTTTTCCCTGTGCAGAGGCACGCATGTGTCCGGCCTCGTCGTCGCGCCCTGTGTCTTCAAGCAGGGCGGCGTAGCGTTGGATCAAATAGACGGCTTCCGGATCTGCGGCTCCGGCAAACGACTTTCGTATTCGTATCGCGCGGATATAGAGCGCTTCGGCATCTTGATAGTTACCCAGTTCATGCGTGGTGTCAGCGAGCTGACCAGCCACGTGACCGGCTTCTTCACTATCTACACCAAACAACTTCTCCAAAATTTTGAGCACCATTCGGCTGAGTTGTTCTGCGTCAGCAAATCGTTCGTTCTCAAAATAATAAGAAGATAGATTCTGAAGTCCTTCAGCGTAACGCTGATGGAAAGGACCGTATCGAAGTTTGCGAACTTCAACTGCTTCCTTCAAAAAATTCTCAGCTTCATTTACTCGACCCTGTCTTTGTCTCAAATCAGCCAACATCTCACGGGCGAGAAACCGCTTTTTATCATTCGCTTCAAGTTGATCTGCAATTGTCAGTGCGCCACTCAAGTGTGATTCTGCCTTCTCCAGGTCACCCGAATCAGCGGCTCGCTGCGCTTCCAGAATGTGCTGTTCAAAAGAGGTCATCAAACGCTCCAGATAAAAAGTCGTCTCGCCATTATAGCCGGAGGTAAGCAAAACCGGCTCCTAATTTGCGCAGGTCAGGCGTATCATATTCATGTGAATACAACATTCCACGGAGAGCAACGACCATGGTCCGCAAGAATCGTCAGAGGAAGCCAATTTCGAGTCATGCAGCCGCGCGCGGACAGAATGGTAACCAACTTGCCGAATTCGGTCCCGGGATGGCACTTCTATTGTTATCGGCATTCTTTCCGTTAGTTTTGTTGATCGCCACCGCTGTAAATTATGGTGCAGGATACACTCTCAACAACCTTCAATTAAGAGAAGCAGTAGTCAGCAAGCGTGCTGAGGTCGAAAGCCCCACGGGCAACGTCAAAAAAGTAATTGTCGATCGCTGGAAGAATGCAGGTTTCGGTCAGTTTGCAAACCTTGCAGAAGAGCCGGTTACTGAGGTGTCTTACGCCAACGGTCAAACTGATAGCGAAGGTCGACAAGACATGATCGTTAAGGTCAAGACTACCATCAAACCCAGACCGCTTCTCCCGAACATGCCGTTTGTGGCAGGTATTCCAGGTCTGACTTCAGCCGCGGTTTTCACCTACGACAATGAAGCAGTTATCGAGAATCCGGATGACGGTCTGCCCGGAGCATCGGCTGGCAGCTAAGTGCGTGTGGCGGCTCCTGCACTGTCTGCGTGTCGCGTCGGCGTGTCTGCGATAAGTTCCAATTAATCCACATGACTTCTCCTAATTAGTTCACGACCTCCGTTATACAATTCACAACCGAGGGAAATCGGTTTCACCACTGGAAAGTAGACTTGAAAACGGAGCTTAGGACAATGCGTAAGGCTGGAAAGAGAAATCAAAAAGGACAAGTGTTCATCGAGGTTCTCTGTGGAATGTTCGTTCTTATTCCAATCGCGTTAGCTGCTTTAGACCTAATGGTTCTAGTTCTCGGCAACTCTGCCAACGACTCGCTTGCGAAAAACTGCGCTAGAGCTGCCGCTAACGAGCAAAGTGAAGCCAACGCCAAGACGGCAGCAGCACAAGTTGTATCGCACTTCCCTTCCTCACCACTGATCGAGAAGGTCGTTCTCGATGAATCAAAATTGTCTTACGACTCAAAAGAAAACGTGACAACTGAAACAGTGATCACTGTTCGCATGCCGGTCGCTTTTCCCGGCATGGAGCCTAAGATTGACTTCCGCGCCCGCGCTACTGAGCCGGTGGTCGGCGTCTCCGCGGCTCCTGACCAGACTTTATCGCCCCTCTAAATTTCAAAACCCCAATTCAAGAGAACGGTCTGCCCCACGGACCGTTTTTTTGTTTTTTTGAATCTGTGATTTATCTGCATTTATTTCGCCGTTTTTTGTCGTATCAGTTTAAACTGGGAAGCTTCACTTAGCGGTCGTCTCAATGCGGTCGTTAATGATTGATGGCTTCGTTCATTATGTGAATCAAAATTGACAATTGATTCTCTGAGGATCCTAATTTGTTTGAACCATCCGTAAAAATTGTCATCACACACAGCGCACCAATGCATTAGGTCTGAAACGAATACATGAAAAAGTCAATTAGAAATAGACAAGGCGCAGCCCTAGGGTTGGCTGCAGCTCTCACTTTCGCGTTTCTCATACTGGCGGTCGGTTTCTTCTTTATCTCGCTCTACTTCGGCGGTTCTCGCGAAACCAGGAATGCCACCGATGCTGGTGCCCTTAACGTTGGCAAGAAAAGTTTGACGGTCACTGTAAAGTCGCAAGGCGGCGACGAAGATCAGTATAAGGACGTTGCTGATGCTAATGGTGAATTTGGCCTGACGAACATCGATCGCGTCTGGGGTAAAGCACTTTGGATTGCAATCAACGCACAAGACATAAAAGATGCTGGAAAGGAAACCGGTAGTACGAGTTCACATGCGTCGGCTATGTTTCAAGCAGCGGAAAATATCAGCGATCGTCTTGCAGACAAACTCAACGATCCAACAAATCTGTATCCGCTTTTCAATGAAGTATCGAAGGCCAACAATGTCCGCATGCTTGGCGGAACGGCAGAGGCGAAAGCGCTGGAAGGGGCCAACTGGAAGACTTCGCTTCTTGAACGCGGACAGGAAAGTAACGTCGTAATTGAGTCTAATCAATTGCCGAGTCATGTTTCGATGAGTCAGTTAAACCCAGTCGCTGACAAGGGCGGCAATCAATGCCTGCCAGGATACAAGGGTATCAACATGTACGGGCATGACTATTGGTTTGTTCCGTTTAAATACAACGAACGTCCTCGACTTGAATCTCGCGATCACTTCGAGTCTCATTCATTAGTTCAAGAAGCGCTTTCCGGCTGGGCTAAGCCTGTTCCAAATACATTCTCGGTCGAATCGCACACCACTGCTGGTTCACCTGCCGATCAAAAAGCGACGGCGTATGTGAAAGCTAATCCAATGCAGAACTTCAAAATGCGTCTGCCGCATGCGTACATTCGATTGAAATTTCCAAAAAACCATGCCAAATGGTATCTCAACTGGCCAGTGCCACCATTCCCGTTTTATGATTCCGAGTACAGTTATGGTCCGTCACCTGAAACTCAGTTCAAGGAATTCTATGTTCCAGTTTGCGGTAATGGACAGGCTACGGCATCTTTAGCCAACGAGTATATTCCTAATACTGTTTGGAATTGTTTGTTTCCCACAGCAACGCTTCCACAACCATCCTGGAGCGGTGTCAAAGATGCTCTTGTTCAGCGGGGACGAGAGATCGACCCCACGTTCAACTCGACCAAGCTGTTAGCAATTTTGAATACTCAAACTTTGTCGATGGACGATACTTTCTTTATCGTTCCTGATCCAACTGGAAGTAACTTAGTTTGTGTTAGTGAAAGTATGGTGACAAGCGTTGCTCCATGGATCAGTGGAAAACAAAACGCGTCACCGGACAGTGATGCGGAAGATTTCGATGAGCATTGGTTCCCTTACACCTACCCCAACTACGTTCAATCATGGACAGTGGAATGCGGCTCACTGACGCAACCTGCGGGAACCGGAGTATTTTCTTACACCGACGCGGAAGGTACGATCGAGTGGCGACGTGGCACCGGATATGATGGCTTCCTCGGCGAAATCACCGTGAAGAGACAGACAAATATTCGATTGTATGGTGTGTGTAGCTGTGTGCTCTAATTTATTAGAGATGCGTGTGAAGTCACGTTTCACGAAGCGTTCTTTAACTGACCGGTTGGCCAAAACGCGCAATTAAACTTAAACGCCAGCGAAGCCTGCGATCCTGCTGATGCGCTCTAGCACGTCGATTCAGGAAAGTTTATTCAATCAATCAATACATTAAACTCTGGGGCGATCTCGAGTTCATGGTCTATACTACGACGGCGTTCACGTAACGTCGTTGTAAGGATGACTCGGCCTATGCCGCGCTGATGGCTCGCATACCCGAGTTTTGGTGAAGGATTGATAAATGACAACTGCAGTTAGAGACAAGCATCTGAAAGACGGTCAAGAAAAACAGCCGCTTTCGAAGGAATATCTTGAAAAGATCGACGGATACTGGCGAGCCGCCAACTATCTAGCTGTTGGTCAAATTTATTTGCTGAACAATCCTCTGTTAAAGCAACCACTCGCGCTCGAACACATCAAGCCTCGTCTTCTTGGCCATTGGGGAACCACACCCGGTCTCAATTTTATCTACGCTCATCTTAATCGCATAATCAAACAGCACGATTTAAACATGCTGTTCGTCACTGGTCCCGGACATGGTGGACCGGCTCTGGTAGCCAATACTTACCTGGAAGGCAGTTGGACGGATACCTACCATTCAGTTAGACAAGATGAAGAGGGAATGCAAAAACTCTTCAAACAATTCTCTTTCCCGGGGGGAATTCCGAGCCATGTCGCCGCGGAAGTTCCAGGCTCGCTTCACGAAGGCGGCGAGTTGGGATATTCGCTTGCGCACGCTTACGGTGCGGTTCTCGATAACAAAGATCTGATCGCGGCATGCATCGTTGGTGATGGCGAAGCGGAAACGGGACCACTTGCAGCAAGTTGGCATTCCAACAAATTTCTCAATCCGAAAGTTGATGGCATTGTTTTGCCGATTCTCCATCTCAATGGTTATAAAATCGCGAATCCAGCAGTGCTAGCCAGGATAAGCAGAGAAGAACAAGTCAACCTGTTCCATGGCTACGGATACGAACCGTATTTTGTCGTAGGCGATCAACCCGAGCAAATGCATCAACTGATGGCTGCGACACTAGATATGGTGCTGGAAGATATTCGAAAGATTCAAAAGGATTCGGAGTCCGAGAATTTCGAAAGACCGCTCTATCCAATGATAGTTTTCGAAACTCCGAAGGGCTGGACCGGTCCTAAGGAAGTTGATGGTATCAAGATCGAAGGGACACATCGCTCTCACCAGGTTCCTCTTTCTGGACTGGCAGAAAATCCGGAGCACGTGAAAATCTTAGAACAATGGATGAAGAGTTACAAACCGGAAGAACTCTTTGACGAAGCTGGTGCGCTTAAAAAGCATTATGCAGAACTGGCTCCGGAAGGCAACCGTCGAATGGGCTCTAATCCGCACACTAACGGTGGATTGCTCCTCAGAGATCTGAGACTACCTGACTACAAAGACTACGCGGTCCATGTCACCGCTCCTGGTGGCGCTAATGTTGAGTCGACCAAAGTTCTGGGCGACTTTCTGCGCGATGTGGTTGCCAAAAACGAACATAATTTCCGTGTTGTCGGTCCCGATGAAACTCAGTCCAATCGCCTAGGACCGGTACTCGAGGTAACCAACAGAGTCTTCATGGGCGAGATTCTAAAGACTGATGACGGTCTTGCGCCGACAGGTCGCGTTATGGAAATTCTTAGCGAGCACCTCTGTCAGGGGTGGTTGGAAGGCTACCTGCTAACGGGACGTCATGGATTCTTCTCGTGTTATGAAGCGTTCATTCATATCATCGACTCGATGTTCAACCAACATGCAAAATGGCTCAAAGTCACGCGCGACATTCCGTGGAGACGACCCATTGCATCGCTCAACTATTTGCTCACCTCGCACGTTTGGCGGCAGGACCACAATGGTTTCAGCCATCAAGATCCTGGATTTATCGACCACGCCGTGAACAAAAAAGCAGACGTGATTCGAGTGTATCTGCCACCAGACGCCAACACTCTTCTGTACACAGCGAACTTTTGTTTGAAGAGTCGCAATTTGATCAACATAATTGTTGCCGGCAAACAACCTGCGCCGCAATGGTTGGGTATGGATGAAGCAATCCGTCATTGCTCCGAAGGTATCGGCATTTGGGATTGGGCGAGCACCGATCAAGATGACGAACCGGATGTGGTGATGGCTTGCGCTGGTGACGTGCCCACGCTTGAAACACTCGCTGCGGTCGACATATTGCGGCAGAACATTCCCGATCTGAAAGTTCGTGTAATCAACGTTGTCGATTTGATGACACTACAGCCACGAGCAGAGCATCCGCACGGTCTGACCGATCATGAATTCGACGCGCTTTTCACGACGGACAAACCGATTATCTTCGCCTATCACGGCTATCCATGGTTGATTCACCGCCTCACTTACAGACGCACCAATCACAACAATTTGCATGTGCGTGGTTACAAGGAAGAAGGAACAACAACGACTCCGTTCGACATGGTGGTGATGAACGATCTCGATCGTTTCCACCTTGTACAAGACGTAATCGATCGCGTTCCTCGTCTTCAAACGAGAGGCGCGAGAACACGTCAACTTGTCCGTGGCAAATTGATCGACCACAAACAGTATATTGAAAAATTCGGACAAGACATGCCTGAAATCACCGACTGGAAGTGGCCCTACTAGCCACCGTTCGGATGTTGAACCAACAGTGATTGATTGTGGGTAAAATCCTAGGCGTCCGCGCGGGTGCGCGTTCTCGGCGACAGCGTGACACTGCAGCAAATTCGCAGTAGCTTCGGTGTCCCCGGATTAAGTTGAAGACCGTATTACTTGCTGACTATCATTCGCGTACGTGCGGCGCGACCTTCGGAAGCCGGCGCTGTTTCAACATGCACGCTTGGATTTGTGGCTGTAGCAACAGACGGCTGGTGTTCAGGTGCGACTAGATGTTTGATCATTGGTGTATCTGAACGAACATCGGCAGGAATAGTTGCTCCGCTCGGTGCATCCGGCACTGTATCCGTAGAGGAACTGTTACCCCCACCGATTGCCGGCGCCGTACCGTTTTTCGCGGTTAGCACAGTCGCGATCGCAATCGGCGGCGGTGGTGGCGCGTTCTGTTCTGGAAACTGAAAAATGTCCGGAAGTTGTTTACGCAATGCAGCAGAATCGAATGACGAGGTCCCTGTGGGATACTGCGCTGTGTGTAGTTGTGATTTGTACGCGTTTATATTTGCATCAGACACAGGATCAATCGTGTCGGCTTCGTCTGAAGTATTGGAATTTAGCGATGCGTCGCTTTTCTCAGCGACCGCAATAGCTTCTTGTTGCTCAGCCAATCTTGCCGTAAGCTTTGCGTCGGGCGTTCCAGGATTGACGATTTCCTGACCAACGTACAGAGCAACTCCGACGAGAACTCCCAGACCAGCGACGATAGCTAAGATGAATAACCGCATGTACACTCCTGTTTACTTCGATACGATTTGGACAAAGAAACATCAGACGCTTTCGTCTTCGTTAGATGAGTGGACCGCTGTTGCGGTGGGAGAACTCTAGTATAAGCGCCAATACCAAAAAACGAGAAAAAGAATGTTTGCTTAAGGATTGAGAAAACACTGCGATACGAACGCGGTTATGCGAGCGAAGAGTGGCTATCCATCATTATCCACAGTATCGATGTTTTTGTATGTGTGCATCCTGACAGTATAAGAACGGAATTTAAGAACATAAAATCATCGTGACCGTCCCGACTTTAGTGGTGAAAACACGAAAGATTTTCACGTTGATGGCAAAGCACTTCATCAAATAGGGAACGATCTCGCTGCTTTGCTAAACTACCTTCATGAAACATCTCCTTGTACAAAATAGTGGTTCTTCCAGTCTCAAGTTTTCAATTTTTCGATTGGATGGAGACTCGGTCACCGGGATTGTGTCCGGCAACCTGAGCGGCATTTCGACTCATAACGGTCACTTTAGTATCAAAGGCAATTCGGATTTTAAGTCAATCGACGAGGATGTCGACCTCCCCGATCATTCGCGAGCTGTCATCACACTAATCGAGTGGCTGCATAAGAGTGTTGACCAAAGCATCGATGTCGTGGGTCATCGCGTCGTTCATGGCGGACGCGAATTTACTACACCTCAGCAAATTGACGACAAACTTATCGAAACACTTCGAGAGATTTCTCGATTTGCTCCGCTGCATCTTCCACCGGCGATAGCGACTATTGAAGCGTCGAAAAGTGTTTTCCCTGAAGTCCCGCATATAGCCTGCTTCGACACGAGCTTCCATCGAACCATGCCTGAGCGCACGAAGATGTTTCCGCTTACGAAGGAGTTATATTTTGAGGACGGTGTTGAGAAATTTGGCTTTCATGGAATTTCTTACGAATCGATTCTCGATCAGTTAAAGGACGATGCCGACTTAAACATAATGAACAGCAAAGTCATCGTTGCTCATCTGGGCAACGGCTGTAGCATGGCGGCTATCGAAAATGGAAAGAGCGTCGATACGACCATGGGCTTTTCACCGACCGGTGGGTTGGTGATGGGCACCAGAAGTGGTGACTTGGATCCGGGATTGATTTCGTTTTTTGTTCGCGAAAAGCAGAAGTCGGCGATTCAATTCGTCGAATTTGTCAATCGAGAATCAGGATTGTTAGGTCTGTCAGGCATCAGTTCTGATATGCAGGAATTGCTTTCCAAAGAACAGGGTTCCGAAGATGCAAAACGTGCGGTCGAAATTTTCTGCTATCACGCACGCAAACATCTCGGCGCACTGGCGGCGGTTCTCGGCGGTGTTGATCTATTGGTATTTACGGGCGGCATCGGCGAGCATTCGTGGGTGATACGCGAGCGCATTTGTTCTGGTTTTGACTTTCTTGGTATCACGATTGATGCAACACGCAATGAAAAGGCGGCGCGGGTAATCTCGGCGGACGGCTCGAAGGTGAAGGTGTTGGTTGTTAATACTCAGGAAGAACTGATGATCGCGCGACATTGTATTACGTTGTTGAATTTGGGTGATGCGCGGTCGGAAAGGTAGAGGCGGGATTTATCCCTCGAGCAGCCTGGGCGCCTGCAAGGCGCCCCTACAATTAAACACTGTACATTGTCGGCTATTGGCTTAGTGTCTGCAACAAGGCGCCCCGGCAATTAAACGCTGTACATTGTCGGCTTTTGGCTTGGTGTCTGCAAAAAAGCACCCCGACCGTGGTTAATCGGTCGGGGTGGATGTGCGTCAATAAATGCCGTTTGTTTGTCAGTGACTGCTAGTCGTGCGCTCCGTTTGCTGCGACTTTTGCTTTTACTTTCACTGTGCTTGCCTGTGGTCCATCTTCTCCTGCTTGTTCCACGTAGGTCACTTCTGTTCCCACTTGCAACTTGTCGAATTTGTTGTTGACGACACTGTTTGAGTGGAAATAAATTTCTCGTCCATCGAATGTTTCGAGGAATCCGTATCCTTCATCAGCAAAAAGTTGTGTGATACGGGCGGCTGGTTGCGGCTCTTCGTGGATCTTCACATGACCGCGTCGTTTGCGGGCGTAATCTTCCAGTTGTCGTTTTGCTGCTTCCAGGGTTTCATTAAATGCAGTCATTGCCAGGTCTGTACTCTTGTCGGGCCCGCTGGCTGTTCGATTTACGACTATTTTCTTTTCGGGTACGGCGATGTCGATTGTTACTTCATGTTCGTTGCCTTTACTGTGACTCTTGTGCGGAATTTCTACGGTTATTCTGCAACTGGTTATGCGGTCGTAGATTCTATCCAGTTTTCCGGCTTTTTCAAGAATCAGAGCTTCGATATGGTCTGAGCGATCCATGTTTCTGAAGACGATTTGAATCGGAACGTTCATCGGTCGGTCTCCTCTTCCAAGGTCATTACTTTTGTCAAAACTAAACCTCATTAATAGCTCATCACCGAGAGATGGCCGCTGTCGCTCTCCTTTCCATTGCGACGAATTCGGGCATCGGTGTGACGGATGACAGGATTTCTATTCCCGGGCGAAACGCGCTCTAATCTTATTGGACACTAAAATCCCTTTCTAGAACTTTTCATTTGAGTCATGATTAGTAGGGTATTTAGTAGAATTAGGGAAGGAGAACGGATGATTGCCCATGACCCAGGACCAGGATGCTGAAACATATAAGATCGACAAAACGCTAGTTTTGACTTTCTTGATACCGTTTCTTGCCGGTGGTATTTGGTTTGCTGTGCTGGCGACCAACTACTTGAATGGTCTTCCGAAGATAATCGTTTCTGTTTACGACCGTGCTTATGCGCTAACTCTGGCATTCTCAGATATGGGTCTGGCGTTCGGCATTGCCGCGGTGACAATCCTTTGTTTCTTCAGGCAAATTTTCGGGGCTTTTAAAAAGTATCGTCTCAAGCAAGGCGCACTCGAAGCGGAACGATGAGATTCACGCGTGCACTGTTTGTCCGTCTAATTGCTGGAGTATTTTTGATGGCGTTTTTGTCAGCTTCCGTGCAGATGCTCGGACTGTATGGCAAAGACGGAATCTCTCCGGTTAACCGCCTGCTTCACCAACCTCTGGGGCCAAGTCTCGATCTATTTCTCAATTTTCCGTCGGTCTTCTGGTTTGACTCGTCGGATCAAACACTTGTTATTGTTCCTCTGCTGGGGGCGCTCTTTTCATGCTTGGCCCTGCTTGGTTTTCTGAGTGGTCCGTGCATTTTGCTGAGCTGGTTTCTCTACTTGTCGATTGTCACCGTTGGTCAAGAATTTATGTCATTTCAGTGGGACATTCTTCTTTTGGAGACCGGCTTCTTATGCGTGTTTTTAGCGTCCTGGCGCCCGCTCGACTTCTTTTATTCGAAAACGAAATTCAAGCTTCCACAGTGGACGTTCGATCGAGTAGAACCGTCGCTCGTTCTTGTCTGGCTCTGCCGACTGCTTCTCTTTCGACTCATGTTTCAGTCTGGGTTATGCAAGATTGAAAGCGGCGATGAAACATGGCGCGATCTTACAGCGATGACGTATCACTATGAAACGCAGCCGCTGCCCACTCCTTTCGGCTGGTTTGCCCATCACCTACCGGATCCGATTTTACTGTTTTCGACTGCTTCGGTTTTTGCACTCGAACTGTTATTGCCCTTGCTGATATTTGCCGGACGAAGAGCCCGATTAGCGGTAGCGGTTGGAACTGTATTTTTGCAAATTCTAATTCTGTTGACAGGAAATTATTGTTTCTTCAATCTGCTCACAATCGCTCTCTGCCTGATGCTTCTCGACGACGGGCAACTGATGCGGCTGCGCTCTTTTGGTTCGTTTCTCCGATTTAAAACCGGGTCTAAAACTGCAACAACTGAAGGTGTTGAGATTTCGACGGATCCTACCATTCCACCGCCGAACCGTATGCGAAATTTTGCAATCATCCCGCTGACGATTTTGATTGTTTTTCTCTCGACGAGCAGAACGTTATTCAGCGTCATCGGTTCTCGCATGCCACCACTCTGTTATGCGATCATGGAAGTCTGCCAACCGTGGCACCTGGTTAGCACCTATGGACTGTTTGCGGTGATGACGACAAGCCGTCCGGAAATTTCAATCGAAGGAAGTATGGATGGCGAAAACTGGAAAGAATATGTTTTTAGGTACAAGCCTGGTCCACTGGACAGAGCACCGCCAATAGTGGCGCCTCACCAACCGCGTTTAGATTGGCAAATGTGGTTTGCTTCGCTGGGAACAGTGTACGAAAACCAGTGGTTGGTAAGTTTCGCGGAAAAGTTGTTGGAGGCTTCACCAAACGTGCTGGGCTTGCTTGAAACAGATCCTTTCCATGGAGAAAAACCAAAATATATTCGAGCGCAGATGTACGACTACCACATGGAAGATCTGTCCACTTTGTTCTCGACAGGTAGATGGTGGAAGCGTACATACACGGGAGTTTACCTTCCTGCTATCACCAAGACCGCGGAACAGTAAACGCGCAGTTGCGAAAATTTTGATACAACTAACGCGGCGCGATTTTTGTTTTCCAATCTAGTCCGATGTGGCGGACGTCGTCGCCATGCCCGTTTAAACCTTCTATGAATTGAACGAGGCTGGAGAGTTCTTCATCACCTTCCTCGCCAAAATACTGGGAGACGATAATAGCGTTGGCGCCGAAGTCCCTGATTTTCAGAGGGTCATCCTCGATGATTAATGTGGTCTTCAAGTCGTAACCGAAGTCAACCATCTTGTTTAAGTCTTTCGAAAACATGGTCTGAAAATAAGAGATTTCAAATTTCGCGCTGCAATGATCGCGGTTCCAAACAAAGAGAGGTTTGACGTCGCTTGGGAAGATTTGTTTTACGATACTTTCAACGTAGAGCGGAGAGCCTGCCGACCACACTGCTATTTCGTGGTTCTTCGCGGCGGCCACGATCAATTCGACTGCGTTCGGTCTGAAGTAGACATGCAGTCGCTCCAAGACAAAATCCGGGCTTCGATCTAATGGCTCTTGTCTCGAATGGATAAGTGTCTCATCGAGATCGAAGATAATCAGCGGTTTTTTAGTATTCGCCATTCCCACTCGCCAGGATGCCGGGTTTCAAGTTTTATTCTACGTCAGTTGAAGTTGAAAGTGTCAACATCTGAGGCGGCGTGCAATCAGGTGGGTAGATCAATTCGACGTGTACGATCCGCGTTTCGCCCTTTTCGATCACCTCGTTTAACAGTGGTGAGACGGTCTCGCCACGGTGTTCGACAAGGTGTGTGTAGTGTTGTCTCTTCTTCCCGGAACCAGAGGAGACTTTGATTGTTCCTCTAAAAAATACATTCGGATAAGTCGGGTCGTAAAACGTAACAGTGTCTTTCTTAGCGTCCGACTTCATGGGCGTCTCGAAAGTAAGCTTGAATCGGAGGTCTCGTTCGCTTGTATTCTTCAATGGAAACGTCAAATCGTATTTGACGCCGTAGTTGCCGTGAGCCTGATAGGCTGTGTCCTCGTATCGCACCACAAGCGGTGCACTCTGTACCTGTCCGGTGCCGAATGTGCCTTGCTTCAGCGCCGAGATGACGTACGCGATTGGCTTCTCTGGCGGGGGCAGCGCAAGCACCGATGAGCGTCTGTCGGTGACGCGGGCTCGCCAGGTGGAGCCTGAAGCGACCCCGGAAACTCGACCATATTTTAGCGGTCCTTTGTCTTCCGGTCTGGTCGGGGTCACATCTCTCGGTTGTACCAGTTCGCCCTTCTCGAGCACTGCTAAGTACTCTTCCAGTGTGGGCTCTCGATACGATTCTTCCGACTGTTGCACTGCATATTTCGAGACTAGTGCGAGGTGAACAGGACCGTTTGATTTCAATCGCGCGATCACGGAGCGACCGTTAGAGTGCGGCGTCAGAAACATCACTCTTAACGGAAGACTCTTGAGCAAAACTGTCTTTCCGGGCGGAACAATCACTTTCGATTTCCACTCGGGAGTTTTCCCCTCGCGTAAGAGTTCGTTGGTTACTCGATCTCCAGGACCAGAAAAAATCGATCCCTCATCATTATCGAGTACGGGTGCAAGCGCGATGAATGGTGAGTCCGGCTGGCTGACGTAACTGGCACCACTAAGGATGTCCACTCTCACCGGTTTTTCTCCCGTATTGCCGACGAGAAAACCGAAGAAGAGTTCTTCTGTGTGTCCGCTGCGTTTTCCATCTGCTACATGGTGCGCGAAAATATCAAAGCGTCCGTCGAACGAATAATTTAAATGCGAAGGACCATCGCAACTTGGAAATGTTGACAGTAGCACTCCGTCAACCATCACGATTTCCGGACTGTTGCTATTGAAGACCGGTACCGAATCAAGCCCTCCGGGTAGAGGACGAACTTCGCGAACCTCCTCGCGCGGCAGCCGTTCAACCTCCGGTTTGGTTTCAACCGGCTTATCGGATTTTTCCAATGGAATAATTTCTCCCAGAGGCCCGACTGTAGAACTTCGTTCGAGAGATGGGGCTGAGTTGTTAATTGGCTCTTCGACTGATAAGGCTGGATTGCAAGAGATGATCGAGATAGTAAAGGCTGCAAGTGTGGCCAGGCTTGGTTTACTCAAACCAAAAGTCATATATACATGTGACCTCAGATAGGTTTCGTACGACTAGGTAATGGGCTGAACTTACGTAGTCCGCTCAGTTCGCTCGGTCGCCCTCGCGCTCTGACAGTATCGCCGACTCAGACCCATGAAGATCAAATTGTGTTCCAGGGAATCATAGAACGTTTACAGGATATCGCAACCGTAGCCGGCAAGGAACTGCGGCATAGCTTTCGCGATTCTCATGTTCTCATCTACACCGTGTTTGTGCCGCTTGTCCTTTATCCCGTGAGTTTGGTCAGTCTTTCCGAATACACTCTCTGGCGCGAAGGTCTGGCAGAGTCACGTCCTATTCGGGTCGCTTTCATTGAGAATAGCAAGGAAAAAATTCCTGAGTTGTTTGATGTGTTGAAGGAAACCAAAAAGGTCGCGGTCACAGAGTCAAAAGATCCGATTCGCGATCTCGAACTCGGCAAACTCGAAGCCGTGATCGATGGTACAAAAGCACCAGAAAAAATCGATGTAAAGCTCAATCCCGCCTCGGATCGATTTCTCGAATCGCGAATGTCAATTTTGACCCGATCGTTCGATGCGCGTGCCAATGCCATGAAGAAGGCGGTTGAATCAGCCGGATCCGAATCGAAAATTAATCGTGTTTTTCAAATCGCAACTACGAGCGTCGGTACGATAGGTGGGCACAAGGTCGGTCTTCGTAACATGGAAGTTACCGCGTTTTCCACCACGCTTGTACTCGTCGGTTTCTACGGATACACGATGTTGATTATCACGGTCGGAGCAATCTATCCCGCATTGGCTGCATTCACGGAAGAAGCCGAGAAGAAGACAAAGGCTACGACATACATGCTGCCAATCGATCGATCCACCATCGTTCTCGGCAAGTTTGTTGCAGTAACACTGCTGACTCTGATTTCCGGTGCAGCGAATTTCGTGAGCATGGCATTGGTTGCAGTTTACTTTACGTGGAAAATCGAGTGGTTGAAGCGGGCTCTGGCTCTTGCGCTCAAGCAATACAACCTGGAAACTTTTCTTCTAATGTTATTGATTTTCATGATTTCAACTCTGTTCGTCGCCGCGGTTTACTCTTTGATAGCGGCAATGGCAAAGAGCTTCAAAGAAGCGCAGAACATCTCATCGCTTCTTCTTCTTGTTATGACCATTTTGCCCATGACTGCACTGTTTCCAGGTTGGGCTCTCGATATGAAGACCGCATTTATACCGGTACTGAATATGGTGCTGGCAGCAAAGTCTGTCGTCACCGATTCGGTTAATCCACTCGAATTCTCTCTTGCCTGCATCGAAACACTTTCAATTTCCGCGGGATTTCTCTATTTAAGCCAGATAATTTTCTGGGGCAAAGAACCATCCGGAACCTCTCAAGAAGCACAATTAGCACGTCCAGGCAACGTAAGCGTTCCGCCCACTTCCGTTTAACACGGAAACAATCTCACACGCGCACAGGGTAAACAAACAAATGAGTCTTCAAGCAATCGGTTTAACCAAACGCTTTTTCGACGCCAAGCGCGGAGAGTTCAACGCTGTTCAATCGGTCTCCTTCGAATGCTCGAAGGGTGAAATATTCGGTCTGTTAGGCCCTAACGGCGCTGGAAAAACCACCACGCTAAGGATGATCACGACAATTCTGAAACCGACCGCAGGTACCGCTGTGGTCAATGGTTTCGACGTTATTAAAGATCCGCGTCAAGTTCGAAAACAACTCGGTTTCGTCTCCGCTGATACAGGATTGTACGATCGACTGACACCGCGGGAGATACTGACTTATTTTGGCAAACTCAGCAAATATCCGACGAGCAAATTGAAAGAACGAATCGAGGAAATTGCAGGATTGCTCCAGATGGAGGCGTTTTTAGACAGCCGCTGCGAAAAACTATCGACAGGTATGCGCCAGAAAGTTTCCATCGCGCGGGCCATCGTACACGATCCACCCGTGATCATTATGGACGAGCCGACAACTGGTCTAGACGTGCTTACCAGTCAGGTTCTCCATCGTTTTGTAATTCAGTGCAAAGAAGCCGGTAAGTGTGTAGTGTTCTCCTCGCACATTATGAGCGAAGCGGAAAAACTGTGCGATCGCATGGCGATCATTCATAACGGTCAAGTTCTCGCTTCGGGCACGTTGGAAGAGCTTCGCGCAGAAAGCGGGATGCACTACCTCGAAGACATTTTCTTGAATGTGGTGAAGGAGACAGTCAGTGACGTCAGATGATTTCAATGAAATCAAAGTCGTCTTCGCAAAAGACTTGATAGAGGTCTTGCGCGACTACCGCACGCTGATCGTGATGATCATTATGCCTGTGATCATCTATCCGGCATTGTTGGTTTTGCCTTCGACGATTGCGCATCACGTCAAGTCTGATATGAAAACCAAGAGTTATAACATCTGCGTGATCGGCGATGGCGCGCCGGCTATGGAATATTTCAAAGAATCCAAAACGCTCAAACTGACACGGATTCTGGACGATGGCGACCCGGATAAACTGCTTGCCGAGAAGGTCGCCGATATCGTCGTGAAGTTTCCCGCGACATTCTCTGCTCTGCTCCAGGCAAATCTCAGCAAAGCACCACCAAAGGTTACGATCTTCTACGATGCCAGGCGCGATCAAAACCTACTTGCTCTGGCCGAAGTGCGACTGGCATTGAATCAGTTGAAAGCCAACGTTGTTCAAAAACGGCTTGATGCACTCGGCATCAAAACACCGCAAAAATACGATTTGAGTTTTTCTGAACTAAAAGTTGAAAGCAAGAAATCGCTTGCGAGCGAACCTGTCAGAAACCTGCTTCCCTTCATGCTCTTCACGATGCTTACCGTATCGATCATCTATCCTGCGCTGGACGTGATCACCGGCGAGCGAGAGCGCAACACTTTGACGCTGCTGTTGATGTCCGGAACTCGACGGCACAACATCATGTATGGAAAATGTCTGGTTGTTTTTCTCATCGGTGCAGGCGCGCTGTTCATCGGGCTTACCAGTATCTACATTTTTATTCAAATCGCCGGACAGAGGGCTGACGACATACTAGTCATGAAGTTTCCAATGGATGCGCTTTTGATGTGCATGCTGATCTCGCTACCGCTGGTGGTGACACTAAGTTCACTCTCAATTTTGTTGGCTTCGTGGTGTAAGACCTTTCAACAAGGGCAGGGATACTTCGTCCCCTTCCTCTTTCTGGCGATGTCGGCTTCGTCAGTTTGTTCTCTTCCCGAGCTGCAACTTTCCAGCGGCATTGCGTTCATACCTGTCGTCAACACAGCGCTCTCGTTAAAAGAAGTTCTCGCTGGACACATCGATGTGCTGTGGCTTTCGGTGTCCTCGATCATAACGACGGCCTTTGCGATCTACGTGACTTATCTGGCATCGACAATTCTGGATAGCGAAAGACTGCTATTTGGTGTCGCTGATTCCCGCGCCCGGCGCAGGATGTCCGGGGACTACGGATGGGAAGTTTTGCTTCTGTGCTTTACCACATTCCTTCTCATGTTTTACGTTGGACAAACTCTGCAAGGCTGGGACATCATCGTAGGCAGCCTGTTCACGCAGCTTCTCGTCATTCTATTGCCGGCGATTTTGCTACTGAGGCATCTGAGACTGCCGCTGCTTTCAACGATGAGTCTGACAAAACCGCATCCACTGCACATCGTAGGGGCTTTGCTCCTGACGCCGCTCTGCATACTGACGTCAATGATGGTCTACAACGTGCAGAATCAAATCGTTCCTGCCCCGGAAGCATTCAATACGATGTTTACCCGGCTGATTGTCGATGCTGATAAGCCGCTCTGGCTCTGCATTCTTTGCATATCCGTTGCGCCCGGCATTTGCGAAGAGTTACTGTTTCGTGGGGCAATTCTGGGATTGGTCAAACCAAAGTTAAAGCCTGTCATGCAATGCCTTCTTGTGGGCGCGCTCTTCGGGCTGTTTCACATGAGTATCTTCCGAATTGGACCGACTGCGGTTCTCGGCGTCGTGCTCACTGCGCTGACGGTTTGGACCGGTTCGATTTTTCCATCCATGCTGGTTCATATCCTCAACAACTCCGCCGCCATCCTGATGGGCAAGTATCATCTCGAAGAAACCTTCTTTTCATACTGGCCTGTGTCTCTCCTGCTAGGCGTGTTGGGGCTTGCTCTTTTAATTAAAGTGAAGAGAGTAAAAAGTGATCGATAGACGGGTTTATTGGGCACATAATATTATCGGTTAGAGATCTCCGTCGGTCGTGGCACGAACGGGCAAAAATGACAGCTGAAGACGCTGAAAAGAAATACAACACCCCAGGCGGTCAATTTGATGTCCCCGAAAAGCTCTCGCTTGGGGATTTCGATAAGACCCAGAAATCTTTGGGGGCGGATTCGGCAAATGAAAACCAGGCTGGGAATGAAGGTGCGATCATCGATGGCTTGTTCGAAAAGAACGACACTAAAATTGCATCGCCATCACCTGTCGCTGAATCTGTCGAGACTTCAACTCCTGCTGACCGAGCCGAGCAGCCTAAACTAGATCTGGCATCCAGGCTGGATCCGACAAAACCTATGGCGCTGTTGAAGCTCTTCGGCGATCTAATCATCACGCACGAAGCCAACACCCAGATGCCCGACACTCGATTGGATACTGTCGCTAAAGTCGCACTTGATACAAGTGCTGATGACGACAACATCGACAGCATCGACACCTATAATGGTAATGAAAAAACGCAGGAAGCATTCGCCAGCGTGGCGAAGGTTGTTCCGCGCGATTCCGAAATTCCTGACCGATTGCTCCAGACCTTAGACCGTCTCAACCGCCAGACGCCGAACAGCCAGACAGCGTAGTGCCCAGGTATTAGGAATTCCATCGTTGCGCCCAGACGCAGACACAGAAGTACAACGAATATCACACGCTATCGAGAGGGTCTTGAGCAGCGACGGCTGGCTGGACGGTGTCAAAGTCTATGACCGTCGTCACCTTCGCAAAATCGCAGAGGCGATGGCGCGTAAAACGGCGGAACCATCGCGTTTTGTTAATCAAGGCTTTCACAACACCAGTCTCACCGAGTGCGTAATGCGTCAGCAGTTAGAGACGGATCCCGCCATGGTGGCGGAATTGGTGGCAGACATAGTCACAAAGAACAAAGCGCTAGTTGGAAAATCCAACATCCCTGTCTCCGTCGACAACAAGAGTCTGGCTCTCGATCTAGAGGCTCGCTGGGCGACCGATGAAGCGTCCGCCAATCAGGGTATTCGTGACGCCGTCGGTCAGATTTTCGATCTGGCAGTCATCCAGGCATTTTGGGAGATCCATTCCGACGAACGAATGCGGTACATTTACACCCAAGAACAGAAACCCCGAGCAGGCACCACGGGAGAACGGCTAATCAAGGTCGATACCGCGACAAATAGCAGGATCGAAGTCACGTACGAAGGTGCGAAACTGACAGTCAAAGACGCGTTTACCGTAGTGCGAATTTTTGACGATGTACCCAATGCGCTTATCGCCCATAGTTCCATAATCACAGATTTAAACGAGCCCTCGGTGACTGACGCAGACGAGCTATCCAGAGCTATCAGCTCATACCATTCGAAGACCGGCCGTCCGGTCATTTTGATTGTTTTCGGTGGACTGCTTCCTGGAGGACCGGGTAAGAGTCGCGGTTTTGACCTGCACGCCGTCACTGCGTTGCAAATCGAAGATACCTATTTTCTCGAATCGCGCTGGGGAATGACAGCCGATATGCATTTAAACGGTTTAACCGCCGACGAATTATTGAGAGCTATGACCCTGCCCGAGTCACTGATGCAGGAGGAATTCGATACAGGCGAGCCGCCGTATATGCGCAATATAGACCCCGCATATCCAACGCCAAGAACGGCAAGGGCGCCTCAACATCTTGCTATGCAGCGTGAAAACGAACAGCTTCTCGAGATTGAAAAGCACGCTCAGAGCAACCCAACTATTCAGGCACAGGAAAAATATTTTGAAGAGCTAGAAAAATGGGAAGCTAAACGGTCTGAGCACATGGAGATTTTTGGTGAGGATCTTCCATTTACGGTACCGGCACCTATCCCGCCCTCGACACAGGCGACCTAAATCAGGGAAAATACAAAAATAATCGACCAGGAGCGACAAATCGATTAATGACCAAAGACAACGGACAAACGTTGCCGCTTTTCCCCCTTCCGGTAGTACTCTTTCCGGGAGCGGAACTGCCTCTTCACATCTTTGAAGAACGCTACAAGCTGATGATTGGCAAAATCCTTGATGAGAAGACGGATTTCGGTGTCGTTTTCTGGGACGGGGAGTCAGGCGGAGTTGCCGAGACTGGCTGTACGGCTCACATTGAAACGGTCGATAAGTTTGACGACGGACGCATGAATCTCACGACGACAGGCGCGAGGCGGTTTCGCATCGTAGATGTGATTCAAGAACAACCATACATTATCGCCACCATCGAGTATCTCGACGACGAGATCGACGACAAGACCGAAGAAAAGGCAACGAGCCTGGTGAAGGACATCACTGAGGTTCTCAAAGAAATTTTGCGATTGTCATCTAAATTAGTGGATCGCGACTTTGAAATTCAGGGCACGATTCCTCAAGACCCAGTTAAACTGTCGTTTTGGGTCGCTTCTAATTTTTACGGATCGCCTGATGATCAGCAAGAACTGCGGGAGATGTGCGGCATTGAAGATCGGCTTCAGGAGGAGTATCTCGTCCTCGATTCAGCACGCAAGCACCTGGCCGCCAAAGTATCAATCAAGGACGCTATCGGATAGGTTTGATAAACTTATCTAGTCCGTTTTGTTCGGGTTCCGGCGAGTCGCCCGGTCCTCGGCGTCGTCCTACTGTTTCACAATATGGATTAATAACCAATGAAACTTTCGTCCGTTTTAAAACGAATAAGCTCAAAACGCAGCAACCGACCGAAGTTGGCGGTGTTGTCTGGAACATTTATGGCGGTAATGATATCCTTGCCAGGCTGTTCGCAACAAAGCACGCCGAATGCCACAGGACAGCAGGTCAACGGCATGCAAACCGGTGGAATGCAGCAACAGCAGAACGCCGGCGGAATGACTATCGATCCGAAGACCGGTCAGCCATGCGCGGCCGATGCGGCCGAAACCGCCGGACCTCCGAATCCGCAAGCGGCAGCGCAAGCCAATCAACAGGTCCATGCATCACCGAATTCAGGACAACCGAAAAACGCCCTGTTTAACAAACTTCAAAACAACCAAACGGAGAATCAAATGAGCGCAGTTACAACACCAACCGGTTTGCAGTACGAAGAAATTGTGGTCGGCAATGGCGCCAGCCCAACGACTGGCCAAAAAGTGATCGTGCACTACACAGGCTGGCTCACTGATGGCACCAAGTTTGACAGCTCGGTAGATCGCGGACGTCCGTTCGAATTCAACATCGGTCGTGGTCAAGTAATCAAGGGTTGGGATGAAGGTGTTGCCACCATGAAGATCGGTGGCAAACGCAAACTGACTATCCCTGCCGACCTCGGCTATGGTGCTCGCGGCGCTGCCGGCGCGATTCCTCCAAACGCCACGCTCATCTTCGAAGTCGAATTGCTCGGCGTCCAATAAGCGTACGACCATTTGTAGCTTCTGCGATTAGTTTTGTTTGCCGTGCAGAAGCTACGGTGTGGTCGACGCGCGAGAGGTTGCTTGTGCGTTCTTTTTCTTTTTCAATCGCCCTATCCATGCTGATTGGCGCTTCTATCCAGTTATACGTTCCCGATGGATCAAGTTCGAACAACTCATCGGTAACGCTGATTGGCAGCCAATCCGCAATGGCGCAGGAAGAACCTGACTCCGCCGCTGATTCCGATGACCTCACCCCTCAACCGAAAGGTGGAGGCGGGAAACAGTCAGAGGAGACCGGCATGGAGAGCGCGAAGCCGGAAGTGTCCAAGCCTCCACGTCCGCAACTTATTGACACGAGTATCGAGGAAAAGCCCGCTGTTAGCCAACCTGCTCAGCCCGACGAAAAGTCGGACGAGTACAAGGAGCGCGAAGCAAAACTGGCAGAGCCTCTAAGGAAGCTGGTTCAGGCGCCATACCTGTTCAATAACTCAAAAGGCGGGTCGTCAGACTTGGCGGATGCCTTTGTTGCTGCGGCGAAGCTCGGACCGAAGCTAAAAGACGATTTGCAGTTTATAATCGAGAACGGCAGCCCGGCAGGAAAACTCTATGCCGCATGTCTAATTCGTACATTCGACGCTCCAGCGGGAACGCGCTTGTTGTCTGGTTTTAAAGCTGACAAAACAATGGTCAACAACAAATCCTATACTTCGCAAGAACACTACACTGTTGGCGAAGTGGTGACGGACCTACTCAGTCCGTCTCCGACAATTATGTTGAAGCCTCGCTGAGGTGGCTTCGATCGATGCCTTTTTGGGGCTACGGGTTCTTATCTGTCAGAAGACTTTTTCCGGTAAGCCCAGACGACCACCAGTGTCTTATAAAGGACTCTATATCTGTAAAAATCTCAACAACTAATCTAGAAATCAATATAAGCAATAAAATCTGGGCTTAACTAGAAATGAGAGCACCAATCCGGCGCTCTTTCAGGAATCAGGAATCACGTAGAGTAGCAGTGAAGTGACAATGTCAGTTAGCAGTAATGAACTTGGTGAATTGCTAATAGACCTTGGTCTAATAGATTCTCAACAGCTCGTCGATGCCATCAGCCTTCAACAAATTTCCGGACACAGGCTGACGGTGGTACTTGAGCAGATGGGGCTGGTCTCCGAGCGGCAATTAAAAGACGCGTTGGAACTGCAGTTCGGTGTGAACTTCGTCAATCTGAGCGGTGCTCCGCCCGATGAGGCTTTCGTCAAACTGATCCCGGAAGATATTGAACGAAAATTTCGGTTTGTGCCAATCGCGAAGTCCGGCAATCAGCACACTGTTGCGATGGTCGATCCCGATGATCTGAATGCAGCTGACATGATCAGGCTGCACCTCGGCACAAACAATTTCAAAAAGCTCGTTTGCACTGCAGACGACTTCGAACACTTGATGAAAATTACCTATGAGAAAGCTGCAGAACCAGCTGCTCCGGAACCGGCGCCAGAGCCTGCGCCTGAAGTTAAGAAAGCAACCACTAATGGTGCTGGGAAAAAGAAGCCGTCACCCAAAGCATCTCAAACCAAGTTGAAATCGCATATGCGCAATTTGTTCGGTGCAGACAGCGATGACGATCTAGACGACATGTTCGGTGGAGAGAGTTCTGATAACATCGCTGCGGCTTCTGAAGCACCAGCTGCCGAGATTGCCTCTGAAAACGGCGATAGTGTATCGATAGAACCTGTTGTTGATGAAGCACCGGCTCCGAAAAAGACTTCCAAGAAAAAAGCAAAGTCATTCACATCACTTTTCGATGAAGATGACGATGACGAATTCGGCGAGAAAGAGCCAGCGGAAACCGAGACCACAAGCGCGGCTGCTGCACCTGAAAGTTTGGAATCTTTGACGAATGACGAAGAGATTGAACTGAATCCTGTTGCGAAAATTAAGAAGACGAAAAAATCCACAGCTAAATCTTCTGATGAGGAACCACCTCAAAATCAGCTGCTTGAGCACATTCTCAAGGAAGCTGATGCCAATCCGAAGCCAACGAAAAAAGGCAAACCTAAAAAGTCTATGGCATCGTTGTTCGGTGATGACGACGACATGGATTTCGATGATGATTCATCTGATAACGAATCTGAAACTCCGGAAGCGCCTTCTGCACTTCAGGAAGCAGAACCCGCGGAGGCTGAATCAGAGCCGACTGCAGTCACAGAAGAATCACCAACCGCACTTGCTGATGATGACGAGATAGAGAGTAAATCGGGTGGTGAAAATGGCCCGGCAACCACTATAAGCAAGAACAAATCATTTCGTTCGCTCTTCGATGATGACGACGATGATCTCGGACTTGGTGGAGACTCCGATGAGGACAGCATATCCGAGGTTGCATCTGAGGCGCCTGCTGAAGAGGAATCTCAACCGGCAGAAGTTCCTGAGGCTGAGGTAGAAACAGTACCGGAGTTAGAACCAGAACCGGAGTTAGAACCACAACCGGAACCAGAGCCTGAATCGCAGCCGGAAGCTGAAATGGAGTCCGCTCCGGAGCCTGATTCCAACGGTGTTTCAGAGCCCCCGGTATTGCAAGCGGAAGAACCACCAACATCAGAGAAAAAACGGTCGATTGTAACTAAACAGTTTAGATCACTATTTGACGATGAGGTCGAAGAAGATGAACTGTTTGGAAACGAACCTGCACTGAACGAGAGCTTGACTGCCGCGCCGGTGATACCGGTTGAGTCACCGCCTGAGCCACCACCGGTGGTGGATGCTGTCGACGAAGCGCCAGTGGAAGAGATTGAAAAATCTGGCGAATATTCCACAGCCCAATTGCTGGATGCGATTGATAAGCCGTTCCAGTCACTCTTTGACGATGACGATGATGACGAAATTTTCGGAAGTAATGAAACGCTTACCGCTCCCGAAGACACCTCGGAAACGACTGCTGAAGAAGCCTCTGAGATCACGTCAGAGTCCTCTTCTGCTACTCCAGTTGTGGCAGATCCGGAGCCATTAGTCGCAGACCCGTCAGCAGAGCAGGAACTTGAATTTGAAGAAGTTCCTCTTGCCTACAATTCTTCGTTCGACGACGAGATGGATGAAGACAGTCTGTTTGCCAGTGCTTCGCATCCGATTCCTGAAGGCGCGCCACAATTGCGCGATCTGCTATCACGATTCGATGATGGTGAGACAGGATCGCATGCCGCTCTCGAGTCGGTCACAGGTAGTTCCGAGCCGGAAGAACAGTCTGCCCCTGAGCCTGTGAAGAAGGACGCAGAACTGGCAGTGTCGGCATTGCTTGCCGCGTTGGACGAACAGCATCCGGATGAGCCAGTCAAAATAGAGCCGAAGGTCGAAGCGAAGGCGGAACCACAAAAACCGAAAGCCGAGCCTCGTCCAATCGAGCCTGGCGAGCAATTCTCCGCCGATCGAATTATTGAGGAATTGGAATCGGAAGAAGCGCCGGCAATGTTCTCGAAGATTGACGAGGATGAGGTTGCTGAACCGACAGCGGAAGCGCAACCTGAGCCAGAAGCACCACCGGCGGAGCCAGTGGAGGCACCAGTCGCTGAGAAGCCTGATCTCACTCCAATAGTTGGTCAGCTCGCTGACAAACTTGCCGCTGACTTCTTCAAGGCACAGTCTGCCGAAGAGCCTGAGGAGGAGCCTGCCGCGAAGATTGCTGCACCGAAGTCTCGTCGCCTGCGTGCCTTGATGTCCGATATGGACGACGAGGATGAGTTTGGCGATTCCATCGAGAAAAAGATTGACGTTGATGCCATAGCTGCTGATATCACCAGCGGTGCTGAACTCACGGCTGAGGAAGAATCAACCAATCTGAGAGAACTCCTCACTGGCGGTAAGGCCGAATTCGAGCCAGTGTTACTTGATCACGAAGTTCTCGACGACACTTACGGATCGTCCACTACCGACTTGCCGCCTGTAGTTGTGTCAAACCAACAGAAGTCTCTTGCGCGCGGCGAAGAGGCTCCTGCCGCTAACGCGGCGCCTCCGGTGGTTGAAGCCTTCGACCAAGAAATCGCACCGGCAGTGAAAGAGGAAGGTCCAGTGAGGGTCGCTGAACCTACCACTCATGTTGAGCCGGCCAAACGCCTCGCTCCGACATCACTACCTGAAGAATCCGCAGAAGTTCCGGTAATCTCGGCCTCAGAACCGCCGCCGTCCATGGATGATCCGAGCATGCCACCACTTCCTGAAACGGCCGCTGAATTGCCGGATGCGCTTGAGGAAGTCCTTGCCAGCGTGACTTTCGAGATGGAAAATCACGATCTGGCGAACCTTTCCGGCAATCGAACCGAAATTAGTTTCCTGGAAGAAATTGTAGAATCTGAACTTGCTCTGACGGAAGACAATTGGGAAAAGGATGAGGCAGCACCGCCAGCAGTGGCTGCTAAAGAAGCGCCTGCGCAACCAGCAGCGGCTTCAGCAGCGGCTCAGCCTGCTGTAGCACAGACTGTAGCTTCTCAACCCGCACAAACACCAGCAGTAAAACAACCGGAAAAGGAATTGCCTCCTCAGCCTGTCGTGCTCAAACCTGTTCCGGATACGCCTGTAGCACAGCCCATCGCCGCGAAAACCGAGACCAAACCAGTGGCAGCGGAAACTCCGGCGGTAGAGCAGAATTTGCAACCCAAAGGAGTCGAACAACTCGATCCTTCAATTCTCAATTTAGCTACTCAGATTTTGACCCAAGCCGTTAGCTCTCCTTGTTCCGACGTGCACTTCGAGCCGCTTTCCGATGGTCTGGCTTTGCGTTTCATGTCTGATGGAGAACTTCTGGATGAGACAATTTTGCCGGCACAAATTCAGGTAATGCTAATTCTCTGCCTTAAGAGTATGGCTGGCCTGGACACCAAAATTACGGACAGACCGCAAGACAAAAAGTTTGTAACTCGCACGTTCGGAGATCCTGTCGAAATGCGGATTACGTCGATCCCAGGTCAACACGGCGAGATGATTGCGGTTTCTCTCAAGACTTAATCAGGCAGCCGACCGTTTCAAATCCAGTCACCAGCTGAATGATTTAAGCGCCTGATTCGCCGAGTATGATGAGCCACTCGTTGATTGGCTGAAATTTTGTTTTGTAGGTCTTCGCCAGCTGTGGCTTTTTGTGCGCCTCCAGTAATGCGGAATATCGATCTATGCATTCGCGGGCGGTGCGCATGGATTTAGTCGGCTGCGGAAACTTATGAATGTCGATCTGACCAAGAAATAGATCGGAAGCCGATTTGAACTTTAGCTCTGCCGACGAGTCCTTCCCATCGTTAGCGTCGGCAATTGCATCGAGCATGATCAACTCGGCGGGAAAATCAATCTTCGTTGCTTTCCAAATGGACTTTGCATTCTCTATGGTTTTTCTCGCCTCGGCCGTGTCTCCTTGCGAAATTTGAACATAAGCCAGTTCTGTAGTGATTTCACCCACATCGTAATGCGTGTGACCATAGCTTTTTTCCTTGATCGCAAGTGCGTCGCGATATTCCGCAGCGGCTCTGGTCCAGTTTCGCCGACCAACGCAGGTCCTCGCCAAACCAGTTTTGCTGCGGGCTACCCTGGCATCACGCGCGCCAAATGCTTCCGCTTTTTTCACGGCAGTAAGAAAAGCTTCTTCTGCTTTGTCATAGCGTTGTACCGCCAGCAGAAACTCGCCATCTCTCTGAAATTCCAGCCAGTCAGATTGACTGGTCCACTCTGGAGAATCTTCAGTCAATGATGACGATTGACTCGTTGGAATTTTGAATTGAGATGTCGAGCAACTGTTTAGAAGACAAGCCGCTAAACAAAGGATAAATGGTGACAATCGAATTGTTTTTGAATCCACGATTCCTTTTAATACGAACTCGGACGTTACTTCTTTTTTCTCGATTTCTTCTTGCCACCACTCTTATTGCTTTCTCCACTGGAGGAGCTGTCTGCGGTGCTTTTTGAAGCATCTGAACTGTTGTCAGTGCTTGCTTCTGCTTCATCATCGGATGAATTTGGATTTGGATTCCCGCTCAGAATGGTGGCAGGATCGGCGGAGTCAGTCAACAGTCCCGGTGAACTAGGTATTGCAGGAAAGGACTCTCCCTCGGCGTTAACTGAAGTATCCTTTGATGGTTCGCCTGTTGTCTGGTCCGCCGTCGTAGCTGCTGTCGTTGTTTCTGCAGCGGTTTCGGTTTTAGATTCAGAAACGTTGTCCGATTCCTTTTTGGTCTCGCTCTTTAATTCGTTTTTCTGTGACTCAGCAGGAGTCTCGGCTTTCAGTTTAACCGGTTCGTCTTCGTCGTATTCATCATCGTCATCATCGTCATCGTCATCCAGACCAAGTGCGACTCGCTTTTTGTGCCTCATATACCATGCTGTCCCGCCTACGACGGCGACGATGAGGGCGAGTATCGATAAGTAATTGAACGCTAGGAACACTGTATCAATGAATGGGTTAGGAGCTATTTCGACTTCGGAAACAGTGTCCAATACAGGTTGCTGCGGGGGAGTGGAATTCGGTTGAGCTGGTTTTGCACTCGCATCTTTCGGAGCATTCTTAGCGTCTGCGGGAGTCGCTGGAGTGGTTGTTGCCGGAGCCTTAGCATCGGTCTTGTCGGCAGGAACCGCAGGAGTCTTCGCATCGCCCGGTGCTCCAGGCTGAGGAGTCGCCGGAGGTGGCGCTGGCGTCGCGGGTGTCGGAGTGACCGTCGTACCAGTCTGCGGTAGCGCTGGTGATGCAGGTGGCGGCACAGGAGTGGAAGGAGTCTTAGGCGCTTGATTCGTAGCCGCTGGTGCCGGTCTGGCAGGTGTAGCCGGCTCTGGAGTCGAAGGCGTCTTCTGAGCCAATCCTTCGGTCGTCGCGACGGTCAGAGACAGAAAACCAGCTGCCAGCACAAGATGAATCGCATTTCGCTTCATAAGACTAATAATCACAATAATTCTCGGGTTAGCTAATTGCACTTATCTTCATACCATGGGCACCTCCATTGCAAACATGGTGGGCGATAAGCAATAAATTCTAAGCCGCTCAAGCCAATTACCTGACCGAGCGACCGGTAGATTTGGCATCTGCCGCCGGAGACTATCTCGACTTAAACGAGCATCGCTGGTGGTGCCCCGCTAGAAAATCCGATCCAATATTTTCGAATTCAACCAGCCTCGCTCGATTATTGCAGCGCGCAATGTGATGCCCTGGCGGCGATGATCGATCAGTGCGACCTTGAGCTGATCGTTAGACAGCAAGCCGAGTTCCACCAGTCGCTGTCCCCACCTTTCCGGGTGATCGAGAGGCAACTCGATTATTCGTTGTAGCTGCAGGAAGTGATTCAGTTCTGCACTGGAGATATATCCGTTGGAAACCAACAGCTCACCAAAACGCAGTGCTGGAGCCTTTTCTTGTAGCTCCAAGACAGTAACCAATTCACTCAAAGTTAGTCGGTCTGATGCGACCAGGACCTGTCCGAGCTTCGGTGTGTGTGTGACGATCGCGGCATAAGAACTGGGATCAAGTGCTCCCATCTTCTTCCAGTGTTCGAAACTTTCGGATAGCCGTTGGCGCGCCGGTTGCAATTCGTCGACAACTTCGGATTCTGTGGAGTCGCGCTTACTGAGCCGCTCCAGCAGGCGTGCGTAAGATTTTTTGATGTCCGTTACGGTCGCTCCATCGGATATTCCGAGGAGCAGAAGAAGGTGTTTCACCATACCAGGAGTTCTCCCGCCAGCATCAGGAGGTAACCAGTTGTAACCGGCTCAGGAACCGGTTTGGGCCGCTATATCTACTGTCTCACTCACCTGATCTTATTGTCAAGAAGCGCAATTTTCAAAACTTGCGTGTAGGATTCGTGCAGGTCGGGCACATAGAGAGTGGAGACTCGACGCAATCGCGTCCAGGCATTGGTTTGATTGATTTGGAGTTTGTTCTTTCGATGTTCTCGCGTAAAATTTCTGGCGTTTTTATTTTCTCAGCTATCGCGATTTTTCTGCCATCACAAGCGCTCGCGACTGAAAACTTTCATCCGCATATTGATGCGATTTCCGGCAGCGTCCTGGTCAACGCCTGTCCTACTGTGGTTTTCGACGCGATTAAAAAATCGCGCTACCAGGACCCTTCTCGTCGCAAGGTTGTTCAATCCGACGAGAAATCTGCAGTGCTCGAAGAAAACTTCAAGGGTCTACCAATTCTCGGTGATGTGAATTGCCGCTACAAAGAAGTTGAATACGGACAAAAACGTATCGAGTATCAAATTCTCGCTTCAGACAAATTTAAATCGTTTGATGGAGCCTGGGAAGTGGAGCCGGTTCAAGATGGCAAGGCCACACTGTTGAAACTCTCTTCGCATGTCGAATCTCAAATTCACGTGCCATTTGCAAAGCAAATAACTGCAGTTGGTACGCGAAAAGACATCAAGCGTCGTCTCAACCATATCAAAGAATCTGTTGAACACGACAGCTCAACGAAGCCATCCAGCACCTAAGTTCAAAACGCACATCTTATTCGACTCGCATGCACGGTTAGCCCGGCATGCGAGTTTTGTTTCGTGACCTTATCGGGTTTGCTCCGCGGGGAAAAATTAACCGCCGCCTTTCATCTTCTGAAACGCGCTTTGTAAGAACGAACCTAACTGCTCGGATCGCACGAAACCAACTTTTCTATCGACTTCTTCCATCGTGTTTGGATTAACAACTATGGTAGTTGGATAGCTTCGCACTTGGTACTTCCTAGCCATCTCCTTATCTGTAGCTCCATTCACTTTAGTGCGGATTGCTTCGTTGTCTATCGAGCCTTTCTGTGATGGCCACGACTCATCTTCGATTTGAGTGCAATATCCGCAATTGGGTTTAGTGAAACTTAGAATAAGCGGACGTCCGCTCTCCTTCGCGGTTTTAATTGCTTCATTGAGTTGTCCTTCGCTCAAAAATTCGGTTTGGTTCGGCTTTACTCTGTCCGGAGCGGCGTCCGGCTTAAACGGGTTTCGCCCATCCGGCGCAGGCACCAGCGGTCCGATCCCCGGTCGATCTGATGGTTTCTGTCCTCGATTCAGTGCAATCGCTCTATCTCTATCGGAAAGAATCGAACGAACTTGATCTGCCGAGAAGCCACTGGCCGACATTGGTGCTGGTGCGAAAGGTCCTGGAGCGAGAGGTTTGTCGCGTATATCAGGATTGTTGTCCGGACCAGGCTTGGGCTGGATGGGTCTGAAAGGTTGGTCGGGTTTGAACGGTTGTGGTTGTGGTGCTGGTCCAGGTGGAAACTGCCCTGGTTGCGGCTTAGGTCCCTGTGTTTGATCGGCGAATTGTGGCAAGTTTGCCGATGGCTCCGGGAGCAGCAATAGCCCTGGCTGCTTGAAAGGATTTATAGCGGGTGGAAATTGCCCTTGTGGTCTGGGGGTTGGAGAGTCGCCCTGAGTGGCAAATGGAAATGAGACCGTTGGAACTGGAGGTGCTGCACCGTCGCGTGCGATCTGGCGGAAGACCGGCACCTGGCCCAGGGCACCAGCACCAGCAAACTCTACTGTGGGTAGATTGGTAACAGCAGTATTGGATGTGGTATCACTCGGGGTGTTGACGCGTATATTTTCGGTGGGGCTGTTGTTGAATATCGGGGTGGTTCGCTGGTCACTGCTGCCACAGTCACCGCTCTGACTGGCAAAATCGAATACCATGGTAAACTCCTGGAACTAGCGTTGGTGGTCGAAAAAATGAGGGTAAAAGCAATTTACTGTTGGCACCGTGAACATTTAGTACCCAAATCGCGCTTGCATTCGTGGAAGCCGCAAAGGTTGTTGTGATATTGAGCCGTCTCGAAAGTTCCGACGCAAATACCGATAGCAAGCCGATTTCCTCTGTTTTGGTCAGAACGATCGCCGGCGCAATTGATTGCATATTGATCACCGTTATCGACTGTAGCGTGATGTACGCCTTCTGGTTGATCGGCATGGCCGCCGGACTTCTGGATTCTCGGCCGGAACATTGGACTCAATTGTTTTTCACTATCCCACTGTTTCTGCTCGACGGATTGACCGGTTTCGCGGCGCCGGCAGCAATGGTTTACCTGAATTTGTCCAATGCGTTTCCAGAAAAAACAATCAATCTTGCTAACGCGTTTTTCATCAGTATTATCTTTGTAAACTGGCTCTATCACGCCGAGTTCGAAAGTTCCAATACTCGCGGAACTCCCGGGAAACTGGCGATGGATCTGGCGGTCGTCAATGCTAAGAATGGCTCAACCATTGGCTTTGCGTCAGCGTCGATTCGACATTTCGCCAAATTGTTTTCTTCGGCAATCTTGTTTGTAGGATACTTGCCGATTTTTGGAAGACGCAAACAAAGCCTGCACGATTTGATTTCGAACTGTATCGTTTTGTCAGACTCATAACTTTTCTGAGCTTTTCGGCAACAAAAAATTTGTTTCAACATCAAAAAGTAAACTGGGTACATTACATAACAGTCTGGTTTATTAGTTTGCTATTTCAAGGTGCAGAACATGAATATCTTTCGTCTCTTTGTTGGTTCGACTCAACGCAAAACAGCGCAAGTCTTCCTACCGATGCTCGCATTAACAGCGACCTTCGCAATAAGCACGTCATTACCAGCAAACGCAGAGTCTGCGGATTCCAGTGTTCATGAAGTTTCTGCCGATAAGTCTGTACCGGCGAAAATAAATGCATCGAAGGACCGCATATTGATCGCGAAAGGACCGGCCGCCGCGACGACAATCCCATGGCAGAACAGTCTGAGCAAAACGTTTGAACTGGCAAAGACTAATCGTAAGTGGATTCTTGTCGACGTCTTTACCGACTGGTGTCACTGGTGTAAAAAACTTGATGCTGATGTATACGCGCAGCCGAAGGTTGCGTCCTTTCTCAACAAGTCTTTCGTTTGCATGAAAGCAAACGCGGAGAGAGGAGATGGTATCACGGTCAAATCGAAGTATGGCGTTGACGGCTACCCGTGTACTTTAATATTGGAGCCGGGTGGTAAGGAGAAAGGCCGGATCGAAGGCTATCTTTCAGCAGGCGAATTCGCAGCAGAAGTCACCCGGATTTTGAACAAGTAGTTGTACCGAAAGCGTTCTATTACCTGGTTCCATTTCGTAATTCGAACCGGCGGTTGCTTCAGTACGTAGTTTTAATTGAAGGGGACCTGTCGAGGCAACCGCTTTGCCCAATTCTCGACTGAGAGCCGGACCGGCGCTCCCAGTTTTTAGCTGCACGGATCATTTGTACGCTACGGGCGGAGTTTTCTTACAAGCGAAAGCAACGCCAAATCTTGATTGCGCCCTGCAATTATTGAAAGCCCAAGTTTTATTCCTGACGCAACTTCAATCGGGATCGACACTTGCGGAAGACCGCTGGCAACTGCCAATGCGGTAAGTCTCAGGTTTTTCTTTCGATTATCGAGAAGGTCGTCCGAACTAGCGTTTCTGAGCGGAGGCATCCCCCAGGTCGTGGGTATGAGTAACACTCCGTGCTTTGCGATTAACGAATCGAAGTACTCCTCAAGCTCCTGCTTTAATCGCCTGGCCATCTGCTCTTCGTCAGCTGAAATTGTTTGTCCTTCGATTAATCGTGCCACCACCGTAGGTGATACTTCAGGATGATACTCTTCGAGCCATGGTCCGAAATTTCTCCATGCCTCACACGATCTGATGACACCAAAAATGGAGGCGCACACGTCTGATGTGTATCCGCTGATCTCCACTTCCGGCAAGCGTTTCACATGCTCGAACACACTGTCGCTAGCCCAGAGCAAATGTTGACTGATATCAGCAGGGATCAAGTTGAACATATTACGCACTACTGATGCTGCCGCAATGTCACCTGAGGATCTGCCTGGAAGCAAAACCTGACCAACTGCATAAAGTAGCTCAGGGTCACGTGCAAACCAGCCTACGGTGTCGAATGATTGTCCCAGTGGAATCGCACCTTCGATATTCACCGCACCATGGGTGGGGCGAAAACCATAAATGCCACAATAACTAGCAGGAACTCTTACGGAACCAGCGGTATCGGTGCCGATACCAAAATCGACAAATCCACAGCTCACAGAACTGGCGGAGCCGCTTGAAGAACCGCCCGGAATGCGTTCGGGCAATTGAGGGTTTAACGGCGTTCCAAAATACGGGTTGATGCCATCGAGACTAAAAGCTAGTTCGTCACTGCAAGATTTGCCTTTCAACGTTGCCCCGGCGTTCAAAAGCATGGTCACGACCGGCGCATTTGAACCGGCAGGTTCATGCGTCTTTTGCCAATCAGGAGATCCTGCGCCTGTGACAAAACCCTCGACATCAAAGAAGTCTTTGACGACGAAGGTCGTGCCACTAAGTGTGCCTGACGGAGAACCCGCGATATCGAGATCGCGAATCACCCCGCATTCAGACATTGTGAGATTGACTGTCATCGCACCTTCTGCAAATCACGAGCCTTTCTTTCAGGAAGAGGAAAGGTCATGATTTCTGAAAGAAGATCCAGTCTGCTGCCACCAGAGATCATTGGAATCAAGCTTGGCAAGCTGTAATAGTCACCAGTGAAAACATAGTTTTCAGCCATGAGACCTTCGCTTGTCAATCTATCGTAGAGCACTGGCTGGTATCGTGATCCGACACCAACGAAGATAACTTCGGGCATGACATTGTTCTTCTGCTCGTAGGTCTTCAACGTTGGAAGCAAGAGCGGAGGAGTGTTTTCTTCCTGGTCGGTGACAATAATGATTTGTTCTACGTATTGATTTAAACGCATCATCATATCGAGGCTGACACCGCATGAAGTGGCACCGCCGGCGTTAATACCTTTGAATGCTTTTTCCCAGTCTGACAGTTCATTACCCTTCGCTTTGATTTCGTAAGCCATTGAGTCGAAGGCGTATACGAAGAGATCGTTTTCGCAGATCGGAGCGAGCATGCTGGCAATCATCTTACCAAGTTCGATCGCTTCGGTCATTGATGAGCTCTTGTCGACGAACAAAGCAGTCGAGCGAGTAATTTTACGCTTTGACTTGATTTGCGCGTCACCAACAGAAGTTACCTTCTGGCTCATTTCTTCGTCAAGACCGGCAACCTTGATCGCTTCTCTGGTCTTAAGAGCAGAGACACGACTGTCGGTTTTAGCCTTTTCGAGTTTGGCTTCGATCATCTTTCGAAGATCTTCATTGTCCATGGCTCCACGAGTCTTGAGGCTCGCAAGGTTATTGATCACTTCTTGTGGTGTCATCGCGTTAATTAAGGCGACAAGCACAGAGGGTGTCATCGTCTTGATTGTTGAAACGGCGGTCCGGTATGGCAGCTTGTTTTCAACAATAAGTCTCGCCTGCTCAGCTGGATCGTCAGTCTTAGCCAGCAACTTCAATACGTAAAGTCTGCTGGTTTCAGGAGGATCGTTGTCGAACAAAACGCGTTGCGCATACGGACCAGGCTTGATCCGAAGTGACGCATACAATGTCTTGAGCGGCTTTCGCGCGTGCAAAACAGCATTGTCGAAGGATGCTGGATCCAATTCCCGCTGTCTCAAGTAGTTCTCGACCGCGGTCTTGTAAGACCGTGGCACAGAGCCGAGTCCGGGCGTGAATGTGTCACCTTCTCCATGACCTTTGATCATGCGAGTCACACGTTCGACTTGATATGGTGGCAATTGTTCGAGCAATGCCAAACCAGCTTCTCTGAAATCTTCAGAGAATTTAGACACCGCTAAGAATGCGATGAAAAGCTGCTTCACATCGTGAACAGTTCCGTTTTCGAAGTACCATGCGGCTAGTCTCACGAAGAAAAGCGGATCACGTTCGTGAACTTCTGCGAAAAGCGGAATGTACGGCGCCACGTCTCTGTGCGGCGTACGAAGCATCACGTTCATAATAGTCAATCGATAGTCTTGTTCGGCCATGCCGCCGCGCAGACGGTTGAGCAAAGCCTCGAAGTTAGCTGCTTCAGTTGGAGCGGCAGCCGCACGATTATTTTTACGTCTTGCCATCACTCTACCTCCTGATCTGTTTGCGTTGCGATTCGAGGCACCGCGCCTGGTGCGATTGATTGCCACCACATTTGAGGGGTGGTTTGTCGCGACTGCAGCGTTGGTCGAATTCGCAGAGATTGAAACCGATTGTGCGGTGTTCGAATGCTCCAGATCGACCGAATAAATGGATTCCAGTACTTCATCGATTCTAGTGAGAATTCGACGAGTGACATTTGACACTGCATCAATTATTTCTTTCATGACAGCGTCACCTCCTAAGGATATCGTGTTCGCTCGCGAATTGTGTGAAACGCAAATCCCGAGCTTGGAGAACCTGCCCGGGAGTACTGACGCACGAAAGCGTCATTGCGCATTTAGTAAAAGCGCTGTACAAGTCGCGAGAACGAAAGCTTGCCGTTGAAGTTTGTAAGTTCTAGCTGTTGGGGTACAGGATGCTCTCACTTTAGCATCGCCCCACATTACGCGGAACGGTGCTGACTGAACCCTCAGATCCGAGGGAAAACGGCATCAGTAAGCTCGTAAGCAAGTTTCGAGAAGTTCAGTCAGTATAAGGTGTGTTTAGCGGACCTGTAAATATTTCATCGCCGCGACCCTTCGCAGTTTGCTATATACAAGGTAGCAACGAATGAGTACTACTTGGCATGACTCGAATTTCCGCTCGCGCTAGTGAATGGCGTCCGTACCTTCACAACGCAATCACTATTCTTGTGCTCTTATGCACGCTATCTTTGTGTGGCTGCGGGGGGAAGCAAGCCGCTAGCACGGAGCAAAAAATCGACATCAATTATCAGGTGAAGATTGAAGATCCGGACATCAAGCGTCTCACCACTGTCACACAGGTCGTCGATATCTCAGCGAGCGGAAACTTCGCCGCAGGGACGTACATGGTCAAGAACTCCCTGGTCAGCATCCCTCCCAATACGAAGTTCCAACTCAAATTGAGACTGCCAATCGACAATCCCGATGTCGTCTCAACAGCAAATGCAACAGGTACTTTGTCGACCAACAATCAAATCAGTTTCAACACCTTACCTATCCCGAAAGTTATCGATCTGGACAAGGGCACCGTCAGCGGTGACGTGGATCTGGCACGCAGCGTCGGAGCTTTCTTCATCAACCTCATTCAAGTTGGCTCTATAAGCGGCGACATGAAAGAGATGATCAATAGTATAAAAATTGAAAAATTGGCTCTGGAGTTGCGACCTGGATCAACAATGTATCTTGGGAAAAAGTCGCTGCATATCGGTCCGAACTCCCAGGTTCAGCTAGTCAACGCAGACTTCGACTCCGACCTTAATTATGTCGGCACATGTAAAATCGATATCAACTTCGCCAAGGATTGCAAATGGATCGGCGAAAAGGTCGATTGCGAATTTGACGGTGGCAAAATGCAATCGCAGTTTCGCGCCCAGAAGTTTCCCAATCGACTCGTTCTCACCCTCCCGGAGTCAGTCACGGCAGAGGAAAATAAACCAGTTGTTTTAGAAAACTGCACCATGCGTTTTGGCAAGAATAAACGTTCTGTTGCGGTCGCTAAGAGTTGCGTCGGTGTGGTCAAGGAATTCTCATGGCAACAAGTCAAAGGCGAAGAACATCCTACATTGCACCTGGTTTCGACGATGGACATGACTGGAACCAACTTGCATTTGAAGACGGACATACATCAGACGATAGGATATTTCCCCGGTCGGGTTCCCGGAAAGCTAGTGGCTAATATCAAGAAAGAAAGTCGCGAAACTTATTTCGAGACAACCGGCAACGCACATGCTGAGACAGGAAAGATCATCATCGAGAAAAAGAATACCAAGTTGGTTTTGAGTCTTGAAAATGTCACAGTTGGTCCTGCTGCCTACGCGAAGGAAGGTGCACTGAAATTCTCCCTGGAAGGTGGAGTAGCTAATATCCGACAGCTGGATTGGCAAGCGCAGGCCAGCCATTTTTCTTTAAAATGTGGTTCCGGTTCTACGCTGACACTACCGGCGGAGATGCTTCTGGAAAAACCCGATGCGTCCAGCGGTACCGCACTCAATTTGCCTTTGAAATTGAAACTAGGAAACGCCACGCTCAAAACTGGCGCGCACTCAATAGATCTCGCGAATCTTGATGGTGTCATCTTGATTGATGTAAGCAAAGAAATTCAATTAAAAAGCGATCTCTCTTTTGGACTTCAGAAGTTAACGATCCTCGACGGATATGACGCAAAGGTCTCGGCAAAAGGATTAGACCTCACAGTTCTCAACGGCAAAACCAACGTGGTGCTCAAACATTGCGCGATCATAGTTCCTGATGAGCCGCTCAAAGACGCAATTAAAAAACGAATCCCGAGCACTGTTGAACTCAAGTTACATAGGGTTATCAAGGAAGATAAAACTTGGCGCTATCAGAACGCAATCGCGGAGAACGTCAAGATTACAAACCTGGTTGTTGAAGATATGAAAGCCAAAGGATCGTCTGCTTTAACATTCACCGCCAGTGGTGACGTCTACCTGGACGGTACGGTGGATAAGTCGGGGATCGTGTTCAACAAACATGAGTTTAAAACCAAACCCTGGAACCTATCCGGGCATGTAACCGGCGAGGGCGTGGTCACTTATAAGTTCGCGAAGAAAAAGGGTGATTCGTCTGATGACGATCAATTACATTACGAGATGTCGATGGATGTGAAGATGCCCGATGATATGAAGCTCGACTGGAGCGAAGTGGCAGGCGGCATTCTGAAGATGGCAGAGAAGAAAGTGATTCTAGGGCGTTTGAAGAAGATTGATATTCCACTCAAGCATGAGGGCGACATCAATATAATTGCGAAGGAAGCGCCAGCATGGAAAAGCTTGTCGATTTCTCAAGTTTCCATAAAAGATGCGCCTAACGGTGGCACGCAGATTGAATTTCAAGCGGAGGCCAGTTCTGGAGCGACGCATAAGGCTAGTGCAAGCGATCCGTCCAGTTCTAAGGGCGCGAAATCAAAAATTTCTGGTATCACTTCGGAAACATCGCAGAGAAGTGCGACGATGAAGAAGAGCTCAAATGCGTCAGAGACCCTGTCGAATATGTCACAAGAATTCTCCGATAAATCTCCTAAAAGTCCGGCCGCAACTGCGAAGAATTCCGCTAAAATCCTCAAGAAGTCTACCGACGTCGATTAGAAATCCGGATATGATCGTTTTTATTAATGGATCTTTTGGTGTAGGAAAAACTACTGTCGCCGAATTGTTGGTGGAGAGAATTGCGAATAGTCTTCTATTCGATGCTGAAGAAGTCGGGTTTATGCTTCGCAAGATTATCGAGCCCATCGAATGGTCCGGTGATTTTCAGAATTATCCGATGTGGCGTTCTTTGCTTATCGAAACTGCAAAAGGTTTGCGCGCAAATTACAATCGCAATCTAATCATGCCGATGACGATTTGGCGAGCGGATTATTTCACTGAAGTCCTGACTGGTTTGGCAGCGTTTGAACCCGAGCTTTATCACTTCTGTTTGACTGCACCAGGAGAAATAATGGACCGGTATAAGATAAAAATCGACGCTACTTCGAAATCGCCAACCGAAATTGCGCAATTAATCCTCCAGATCCTAACAACCCAACCGGACAATCCTCTGTCATACTAGTTACGTCAACAGTGTTTCGCGCAAGTCAGTACAGCCACAGGCGGAGGTTTTCTTGACTAAAAAGCAGACGCTCGTCTGTTTTGAAACCGAAGAAATTACCGAGAATCCGCGCTATCCGACCACCCCGAAACTAAGTGTGGGTGGTCCCGGCTCGGAGGCGCCGCCCCCGTATCTTGTAGCTACGGGACAAACCGGGCATGCCGTGGTCGGTCTGGACATCGGCACGAAGTTTTCGCGCATTGCTACGTACGAGCAACAGAAGCTAATGTTGCTTACCGATGCACCTATTCCATCGTTGGCCTGTCGGTTGATGTCGGGCAATCTTACTGTAGGCATGCATCCTACGAGTGACGCGGTCAACATAATTCAAGACTTCAGAAGTTTGATCGGGACGGACTGGTACATTGAAGCGGAGTGCGGCTTTTACAATGCCGAGATGCTGACTGAGATGCTTATTAGCCGCCTCGCCGCACTGGCTCAAGCGAAGGTCGAGCGACCGATTTCGAAAGCAGTGATCACGACTCCTGTCACCTTTACGAGCGCACAGCGCAAGCTTATAAAAGCCGCTGGGCTTGCCGCCGGAGTGGAAGTGCTCCAGTTGATCAATGAACCAACGGCTGCAGCCTTTTACCATTGCTATTTAAACCGCGAATTTGAAGGCAAAATTCTGGTTTACCATCAAGGTGCTGGAACGTTTGCGGTTTCAGTAATGGAATACCGCTCGGGGCTTCTCGAAGTCAAATCGACGATTGGAAACGACAAGCTCGGCAATAATGCTTTCTCTGCGCGATTAGTTGGATGGATGATCGATCAATTCAACTACGAGTCCGGCTACATTTTGAAGAAAAGTCCGAGCACGATACTAAGGATGATGAGCGCAGCAGATCAAGCAATTAATGATTTGTACACCGCGGGCAAAGCCCATATCAAAGTCACGAATATTGATATCGAACAAAATCCGGGCGTGAGCGTCGGATCAAAGACCCACGCTTATCTTATGACCAGTCTCACCTTGAAAGAATTTCTCGAGTTGATCGAGCCTGTTTTAAAAGAAACATGGAACGTCATCGATCAAACTCTCACTGACGCAGATGTTAAAGGAAAAGACATCGACCAGATTTTGATAAGTGCTGATACCAGACCATTCATCGGATTTTGGAACAATTTTTATGACCGTATGCCGAATGCAACACTGCAACCGTGTAGTCCGCAAACATATCCAGTTTACGGAGCCGCATTACAAGCTGCGCTTTTAAACAATAGCGTGCGCGATTTTGTGGTTTGGGACATTATTAATGAACCTGTTTTTGTCGATGCAGGTGGGCAGCTGAAGCAAGTTATCGCGCGCGGTACACCGATTCCGATCACTGCGTATCATAAATGCGAATCGCCTGACTCGACCGTCAATTTAAACGTCTTGCAAGGTTCTGCGAATATTCCTGTGATCGCTACTTTAGCCGAAGTGACGGTTAGTAATTGTCCTCCGACAACCGAAGGTGAAACGAAAGTAGAAGTTCACCTTATCGCAAGCGCCGACGGCATTATCGACTATCGTGCGCGCCACATCGGACTTGACTCCATGCTGCCCGTCAGTATCATTGATGGTCAACCCGTCGAAGCTGTCAACGGGTGGAGTGATTCGAAACTTACGAGGAAGTTTGACGAGGATAGACTCAATCGATTGTCACGTATAATGAATATGCCACCGCTGACGGTGCTCAACATTTTACACGCCCGCGGATATCCGGTGGAACAAATTAAGAACGGAAGGGCGATTGAAGATATGCTCAGAAAGCTGAAAACCGAGCGATTGGAAAAATATGCCTGAGAACGGTGAGCCAACGGGTACAAACAGACCCACTGGTCAAGAAGATTTGAGATCGCTTGTGCGAAAGCAAGCTGCTGCGTTGCAGGATCAAGGCAATCGCCTGCGCAGCATTTTGCACTCGATTCCGCTTGGTCTGGTCGTTTTCAACAAAAGTCAAACAATCGAGTTGATCAATACGTTGGCGCAACAGCTACTTCATTTTGAACCGCGCGAATTGAAAGGGCAGCATATTAGAGCCATCTTCCCGGATTTGGACATGCTCCAATTTAGCGCAGAACCTGTGCGAACCATGGCGAGAAAAAAGACGGGCGAAAAGTTTCCAGTCGAAATCTATATGAACGAATGGGAGAATGATTTGATCTTTGCGCACTTGCAAGACATAACAGAACGGCACCGTCTCGAGCGTTTGCGTCAGGATTTTCTTGCGATGGTGAGTCATGATTTGCGCACTCCGCTTTCTTCTGTTCAAATCTTTTTGCAGATGATCAGTAGTGGAACCTATTGCGAAATCTCGCCAACCTTCGAGAAGAATATCGCGAGAGCGGAGTCCAGTCTCGATTTGATGGTATCACTGGTTAATGATCTACTGGATTCTGAGCAGTTGGACTCAGGTGATTTCAATTTAGACATTCAGCCGACTACTACCAACGCTATCGTGGAAAAAGCAGTCAACTCCACTCAAGGCGGAGCTAATGCTGTCGGTGTGCGGATCGAGAAAGACATAGTCAACGACTCCCTCCACGCGGACGAGGATAGAGTTAGTCGAGTAATCGTCAACTTAATAGGTAATGCAGTGAAGTTTTCACCAAAGGGCGGGATTATAAAAGTCCTCGCGGGCATTGAAGGCACCAATGTACTTTTCCGAGTAAAGGATCAGGGACCTGGAATTCCGGAACACCTCCATACCGCGATATTCGAGCGCTACAAGCAACTAGACCAACCCAAGGAGACTAAGCGTCGCGGGGTTGGATTGGGACTTGCTATATGTAAGGCGATCGTCGAAAAGCATAAGGGGAAAATCTGGGTTGAAAGCGAAGTCGGAAAAGGGGCGAGTTTTTGCTTCACTATTCCAACTGATGGCGCCTCTCGTTGACAACTGCCGGCTTCGTCAAATATTTCACGCTGAATTGGGGTGGGAATGCTTCTCAGCGCCGCCCCAATCGCTTTTATGGACAATCATCATTCGAGATCCACCATATTGGTGATTACTGGGTGAACGTCAAAGGCTAAGCTTATCGGTATAAGTTAGTGGCGGGTTTCGGTAGTTGATGCCTGACCATGCATTGGAGGCGAAGTGAACCCAGAGACGCCCATCTCAGTGTTACTGGTGGAAGACCATACGCTCTTTAGAGTCGGTATCAAGGCGTCCCTCGACCACGACCAGTCGATTTCGGTGGTGGGCGAATCCGATAATGGCTACGACGCAGTGGACAAGGCGATTCTGCTGAATCCCGATGTGATTGTGATGGACATCTCAATGCCGGTAATGAACGGACTTGAGTCGACACGAATAATCAAACAGCGCAACAGTCATTCGAAAATAATCATGTTGACCTCTCACGAAGGGGACGATGTCATCGACACTGCGTTCGGAATGGGCGCAAGTGGATTTTGTCGCAAAGACATCGGGATTGCTCATTTGAAGAATGCAATCAAGGCGGTTCATGCTGGAAACAAGTGGATAGATCCGGGTATCTCTCTTCCCTCTCTCATCGACAACTCTTTCTCGACGTTGCTGTCATCTTCCGATGATCTGGTTTCAAGCACAGAAGCGAAGTTATCCAACGACACGATGTGGCGACCTCCTAGTCTGAATGATCGACGCTATCCGCTTAATTCGGAAAATCATGTCATTCAAAGTCTCGATCACAAGTATGAAAACCTTGGTCTTCTAGGCGAGGGCGGCATGAGCGTTGTGTACAAGATGAGACATCGAGTCCTGAACAAAGTTTTCGCGGTAAAGTTCCTCCGATCGGCTTGCGCAAAATCCGAATCAGCCGTCAAAAGATTTCCACTGGAGGCGAAGGCCACGAGCCAACTTGCGCACGAAAATATAATCGGAATTCACGAGTATGGTTTTGCTGCCGATGGAAGTCCGTACCTGGTTATGGACTTTATAGATGGCCCATCAATTGCAGACGTTCTAAAAAAACAGAAAACCATTCCTGAATGCTTCGCCCGTCGCATTTTTCGGCAGACTGCAGAGGCTCTTGCACATGCACACGATCATGGAATACTTCATCGGGATATAAAGCCCGGGAATGTTTTGCTTACACCCGATGGAGATGGTGTTCTCAACGCCAAACTTGTCGACTTTGGTTTAGCGAAATTCCTTAATGGTGACGCGCCATCGCAGGACCTGACACAGTCAGGAGAAATTGTAGGAAGTCCTTTGTACATGAGCCCGGAGCAGTGCTGCGGAAAAATATTGGATCAGCGATCCGATATCTATTCCCTGGGGTGCTTGATGTACGAAGCGATCTGCGGAAAGCCTCCGTTCCATGGATCGAGTGTTTTCGATACGATGCACATGCATTTGCACGATGAGCCTCATGAACCAAATCGCTCGCTTTGTTCGTCGACTCTAAGCAACATTATCTATCGCTGTTTGCGAAAAAATCCCGATCAACGTTTTGGAAGTGCCGGAGAATTAGCGATGGCCTTCGACTAAGATTTAAATCTTTGTTCTCGAGTTCCGTATGAATCCAGTCTTGCCTTGATCTCTTCTCAAAAGCCGAGTCGCTGAGCTTTAGAACGAAGTCTTCTAATTCTCTTTAACTTGTACGGAGTTGAATAAGTTGCCGTACCGCTTCGGCATCGAACGGTCTTTTGCTGCCAATTCAGGCTTCCCAAGCTGATCGTACAAGTCTGCTCGATGTTGACGACAACGAATATCGTCAGGTGCAAGTCTTAATGCCTCGGTTAAATCCTGAAGAGCCTTTCCTTTTTCGCCTAACTTTTCTCGAACCTGAGCGCGCTGTGCAAGCGCGTTGACGAACTTCGGATCATCTTGCAGTGCGGTCGTGAAAGCTGCTTCTGCTTCTTTAAACTTGCCCTGTGATGTTAGTGCGGTGCCGTACATACGGTAAATAATCGCGCCCTTGATACCTGCTTTGATCGCGTCCTGGCAGTCGACCATGGCATCGGATTGTTTTCCCTGATGCAGATTTATCTCTGCACGCAGAACATAATACTCGCCCCTGGGATTCAATTGGATTGCTTTATCCACGGATCGTCGAGCTTCTCTGGACAGCTCTTTTCTCAAATAATATTCCGCGGCTGCTGCGCAAATGTCTGCGTTTTGAGGATTAACCGACATCGCTTTTTCGAAATCATCAATCGCTTGCTCCTCTCCGTTGCGTTCTGCGTAGATCTTCGCGCGACCCAGATAAGCTTGCCACATGTATGGAGCAATCTTAATCGCTCTATTCATATAGAGAATGGCATGATCCATGTCGTTCTTCAGAGCACTCGCAGCGGCTCGGTAGTAATAAACGTGCGGGTCGTTGCCGCTATACTCAATTGCCTTGTCCAGATCTTTTTCAGCATCGAGAGGACGTTTCATCATTGAATAAACATTTGAGCGAAGCACATGTGCCAAACCTGATTCCGGCGACAGTTTGATAGCTTTATTCAGTGTTTTTTCGATCTCGGATGGCGGGGCTTTCTGCGCTATTTTTATCCGAGCGAAGAGCAGGAGATTATCGACGTTTTCGGGTTCCAAATCCAGCGCGAATGCGATGTCTTTAGCGGCCTTGTCGTATTGAGTGCAGTCTAAATAATATTCTGCTCGGGCGCGCAGATTGGCACCATCGATATCATGCAACTGATTTGCTTGATTAAAGTCGCCGATCGCAAGAGTGTACTCTCCCTGATGTTGCCGCGCCAGTCCACGAAGACGATAAAATTCGGCTTTGCTGGGCATCAGTTCGATCAGTCGGGAATAACCAGCCTCTGCGTCTTTGTATCGGTGGCTTATTTCAAGTGGCGCGACTCGTTCCCTAATAACATCGACATCGTTTATTTTGCTAAAGTCCTCGGTAGTACCGGCGGTGCTCGGGGCATTCGCGATCGAAGACTGTTGAGCCGTTGATGCTGCTATTGAGCCGTCGCTTTTCCCCGTCTCCGGCTCCTGCTGTAACAGCATTATTGCCGCAGTTACCATTACTCCGACGATCAGAACGATTGCCACCACTACTAGTGCGACTGCTATCTGGGTCTTCTTGGACTTCGAACCTGAATCCGTTTCGCTCGCGTTTTTTAACTGCGTTTGTAATCCACTGGGGATAGCTACATCGTCTGTCAGGGCTCTTCTGCGATTCTCATTGTCGAATGCGATCCTTCTGTTTACTGCATCCGAGTCTCCCTGTGTAACGGGCGATTCACTGTTCTTAAACAAACTCGGATCTATAACGGATTGAACGGATGACGATTCGATGATTTCATCAACATCAGACCTGAGCAGAGCCTCTTTCAACTCTCTTACAGTGTGGAACCGCTTGTCTGGATCTTTTTCCAGGCAACGTCTGACAAGCCTTTCCATGTATGACGAAATGCGCACGTCCGGAGCCACTGCTGCGAACGACGGAGGTTCCATTTTTGTGTGCATGTCCAGCAGCGACAGAGCATCACCTTTGAAAGGGAGAGATCCTGTCAAACATTCGTACATGACGCAGCCGAAAGAATATATTTCGGAACGGGCGTCGAAGGTTCTGCCGGAGAGCTGATCGGGAGACATATACTTCGGGGTCCCGATGATATTTTTTCCGTGAAACTTCGTTGTCTCCTGACCGGTCATTAGCGCGATTCCGAAGTCGATAATTCGTGCAAAGGGTTGTCCGTGTTTTCCTTCATGTTTGATGATGATGTTTGAGCTCTTCATGTCTCGGTGGAAAATGCCGGACTCGTGTCCCTTTTCCAGAGCCGACGCGATCTGTACGAAAATGGGGATGGCCACGCGCTCGTCGATGTGTCCCTTTTCCAAAATATATTTGTCGAGTGATAAACCGTCCACGTATTCAAGCACCATAAATGGTGCGCCTGCGGGGGTCAGACCGAAGTCGATAATCGATACGATATTGGGATGTTGAAACTTCGCAGTAACCTTCGCTTCGGATTGAAAATTCACCAGTTCTTCATTTAGCTTTGCGAACGATATTTTTACAGCCACGTTTTTGCGAAGGTGCTTATCGAAACAGAGGTAGACTGCGCCACCACCACCAGCGCCAAGTTTCTCAAGCGGTTTATACCGCTCCAGAGGAAAGGAGTCGACGCCCAGGTCGCCGATCTCCTCTTCTACTGTCTTTCTCACCGGTTTGAATGCTGCTTCACTGATTGCCGGTGTTGCCATAGATGACATATTGGAGTCGAGGGGCACCGGATGTTCGCAGTTGCAATTTTGTGATTGCAAAGCCCATTGGGTAAAACTTCCAGTATTGCCTTTGTCAATCTGCTTTCCGCAAATTGCACAAATCTGCAGCTCACCTTTGCCGCGCTCGATTTGCTCGCATCGACATGCGGCAACCCATTGCGTAAAACTGCCTGTCATCGACGAAGACTTCGGCTGTCCACAGATCGCGCAAATTTCTGATTGAGTTGTCACTAAGTCCAATCTCAGAGCTTTAGAGACCTAATTATTCCACAATGTGTGAAACTTCAGGCGCCGTTCAGTCCTCGCTATTGATACTCAGATCACCGAGCGTAATTGAATAATTCTGCTTTGATTGGTCGAGGATATAACGAATTAGCACCTCTCCGGCAACTGCGGTGACGAGCAGAATCAAGTTTCGCGCCAGAGGATAGTCGCAAATGTCGTCTCCGGCATCGGAAGGTACGATGTATTTTTCGTTCCACTTGAGCTCGCCGTAGTCGCCGTTGACTCCGATATGCAGGCAGGGAGTATTGGTTTCTTTGCAGAAATCCGTGATTACTCGCCGTGATACCGAGTTATCGAAACTGTCGATCACAACGTCGAATCCTTTGAGAAATTTGCCGGCATTTTTCTCTGTCAGTTCTTTCGAGATAGCTTCGATGTCTTCGCCGACTTCGCGGTAAATCAGGTTTCTCAAGATCTCTGCTTTCAGACCGCCAATGTCGTCGATTGAATAGACTTGTGTTCCGATGTTCTGTTCTTCAACACGATCGCGATCGATCACCGTCAAGTTTTTGAATCCCTGACGGCACAAGTGAGCAACGAGATTGGAGCCGAGCGCGCCTGCACCACAAACAATCAATCGAGCTTTCGCGAGTTTCTCGATGTCTTCCTTGCCTCGATAAATTACTTCGTGGTGTAGCTTTCCTGCCATAGGGTCTCATCTCCTAACGTGCTTGCTAACGGGCTCTACGGTACAGTTGCGATCGCAACGAACCAATTGGATTTGCGGGCGTGCGAGATACCGCATTTGGTTTCACCAAGTAAAACGTGGCCGACTTCGCGGAGGATGACATTTTTTTCTTGTAGTTGCATTAATCGTAATCATGTTCGTCACGCTGCATCCCGTGATATTGACGCATAACGCCTACCAGACTGGTCAAATCAAAGTCGCGATCGCGACCACTCAAACAGATTCCCGAACTCACCACCGAAAGATCGTTTAAACGCACATTCGCAGTGTGAGTATGTCCCTCGACCATATATCGCACGATCACTGCTCCGTCGCCCGAGTCCCAGTGCGCATCCAGTTGAGCGCCGGCGTGAGAAAGAGCGTCGCGAAGTCGTTCTGTATCCGTTCGGTTGCGCCTGGTTATTTCTCTCAAAACGATTGGATGTTTATCGAAAAACAGGATTCGATACGCCAGTAACTCGCTTGGTGTGGCGCCCGAAACCTTCACGTCCTCCGGTAGCACATCACTGTTTAAAGCATCTCTCAGTTTGCGTGCGACGACTGGGTCTCGCCGACGATCGTCGTTGTGATACCAAAATGATGCACCGTCGAACCGAGCATACACCGGTTGAAATGCGGCAACGCGTTCCGTCAGACGAATGGGTACGGGTTCTGAAAAACTAAAGCGAGTATCTGATTTGTTGGACTGAAGACCCCACCATAGTCGTTCGAACTCAGCAACCATAACCATGTTGACGCGAGGAAGCAGTTTTAAATAAGCGTCAATTTGTGCCCGACTAGCTCGCTCGACACATTTTGCTTTCCCAGGTTCAGTCGCCTGAAACAGACCAAAGCCACTGTTGGTGCCGAGCGGGCCCGAATCAACCACTGTGAGTTCGTAAACCGCACCTCTGAGTTTGACGCTGATTTTACCGCCGGGTACGTAAGCCGACAAAAAAAGTTCCGACGAGAGATTTTTCTCGTCGGCAGAAAAGCGTTTGATGAGCGAGAGTGGATCTACTCCGCCGCCGCTCATCCAAACACAGCCTCTGGACGCATTGTCAGATTGCCACTTTCGTGACGTTCGACAACGTAAGCGAGCAACTTTGAAACGGGTACATCGAGAAAGGCTGCTACAGCCGCTCTCACAGCCGCGTCTGAGCTGGCAATGCCAACATCCAGATCATTGAGCGCAATTTCTCGGCTTCTGCCTTCAAAGCGCAAGTGCAAAATCGCTGAGTCAGCAATGTCTGACCGAGCAAGGAATCTTGGGTCTCTCTGTGTCATTGGCGTGCCCTCGCATATACAGCCTCAACAGGCTGCAGTAATCGTTTTCCACACAAGTACAGCAATCATAGCATCGCGCATTGGACCTTTCAGCGTTTTTACTGAACTGAATAATGCGCTTAAGTCGCCTACAGATCCTTTTACTCAACAAGGTTTTCAGCAATGCGCTCTATGTTGTTCTGCTTCAGTTAAGTTGAACTGAGTATGTTTTGGTTCTCTGCTGAAAATCTGTATCGGTAGCATTGTTAATGACCTTAGGAAACGGGAAGAGAGTGTTATGAGTTTCACTTTTATATATGTTTCGAAGGCTTGAACGAAGCATGGATGTCGGATTAGTAGTTCCTATGAGCGGTCTTATAGCAGCGGCTTTCGCCCTGCTCGCTACTGTGGCTCTAGCTGTGGAATTGGGCGTTAAACCTGCGAAGATGCCAGGGAAAAACAAGGACGCGAAGGACGAGAAAAAAGGACGCCAGACCGATGAGGTGAAGGGAACCCCAGGCAAGCAACAGGGTGTCATGCTGCAAAATTCGGCTGATAATTCTGCGTCGACACCGCCAATTTCCGACACGGTAAGAGCGACCGAGTCCGGAGGGATGGAAGCGTTAGTGGCTCAACAAAATTCTTCGGCCGAAGCGATCAATACTCTGCAGCGCAGTTACGTCGATGGCTTGCTGGGTCACCGCAAAAAGTACGATGTTGCGCTTGCAATTCTTAATGAGTTTCAAGCAACGGATGTGTCTGAAGAAGAAAAGGGTCTATTGGTCGCAACTCAAGCCTATTTAAGCGCGACGCGCACTGGTTCGCTCAACAGTGGTGCCTTTTCTCTTACCGGTGGTCTGCCGAAAAAACAGACCGCTGAACTTGCCAAACCGAAAGATACCGTCGAAGCTACCACTGAAGGGGAGAAGAAAACCGGAGAACGCCGCAAGCCGCCCTCGAGAACCGGACTTTCACGAGATGGTTCGAAGAAAACTACAACCGGTGACAGTTCACCACCAGGCACCGCCAGGAATACCAAGAGAAACACTCGTCCAGAATGAAAGAAGCGAAAGCGACCAAAATCGATAACAGTTGGGGACTGATACCAGTCGGAGCGTCCAAAGTGCCGGTGCGCTGGATCGTCATGTGGATCGGCATTGCCGGCTGGCTGGGAGTCACCCTGGTGAGTACAGGTGCCTCTACTGCGATCACCGCTTTTGCCTTGAACATTTCATTCTTAATCGGTTTAATTTTGCTGGGCGGCTTCACCCGCAGTGTGCCTTTGCGTACAATATTTTTGATGTTTTTCTCTGGTGCTGTGATGATGGGCGTCGCTGGAGTCGTCGAGCAGGCTTTTATCGTTCCGGCGATTGCACCGAACCGTTCGTTAATCACTCCGGCAATTGAAGAGGCCCTGAAGCTGCTACCGCTTATCATTTTTCTGTTCAGAGGCAGAAAATTTGCTACCTGGACTCTCGGTGTTACCGATGTCTTGATTATGGGTGCGGCATCAGGAGCTGGTTTTGCATTTGTATACGATGCGTGTAAACATACGACTACAGCATGGTCGCAGCAAATGCAGTGGCTGCCTACTGCAGATCTGGTCAGCTGGACCTATCTTGTAGCAGGTAATGCAGTATGGACTGCAATCGCGGGTGGTGCGATAGGCATAACTCTATTGCTTATGCACGATCGTAAGTCGGCATATTTAGTAGCGATCGCAGGTTTCATCTACGCCGTGCTCGATCACACGGCAGCGACCAATTTCAACTCCACCAATCAGATGTTAGCTAACTTTTTTACTATGGTCACGGGAAAAGGATACGCGACTCCGTACGTTTTAATCGCAGTTACTACAGTCGCGATTCTGATGGATACCTGGATCAAGTTGCGATGGTTTCCCAAAGCTTCTGAGTTCAAACTTCCGAAACGTGGCGATTCGACTTCCGGTCTGGGTGGTCTCTGGGACTTCATTCTAGATCGCAGACGCTTAGCTAATGCCAATTTCAAACGCATGCATCAGGATGGAAACGCGAGAGCCAGCATGGCGGTGGCAATTCTGTCGCAAAGTTTGATCAATCATCATTCACCGCCCAAGATGGCTCAACTCTTCGCCGCAGGAATGGGCGCGGATGTAGACGGCACAATAGCCGGACAAGCGGTTGATAATCCGGATGATCCATTTTCGAATCTCGATCTACCTGAGCAATACGAACTCATCCGCAGAATCAGCATAGGTGGAATGGGCGCGATCTATAAAGCTCGACATAGAAATACCAACGCTTATCTAGCTATCAAAATTTTGCACAAGCATGTCGCCGATGTGGGTAACAATCGCATGCGCTTTGATCGAGAAGCGAAAGCCGCTGCCGCTCTGAAGCATCCTAACCTTGTAGTAGTGCACGATTATGGTATCACCGAGAAGAAGATACCGTATCTGGTGATGGAGCTGATCGACGGCACCACATTGCAAGATGAGATCGGTCGGCTCGGATGTTTACCACCTGCGCGCTTCTTCAACATATTCGATCAGATCTGCTCGGCGCTCGTTCATGCTCACAGTCGTGGTGTAATTCATCGAGATATTAAACCGAGTAATATTCTGATTGTCAGATCCGATGAGAATCCGGACCTCATCAAACTCGTCGATTTCGGTATCGCCAAGGTTATCGATCCGCGTGGTGCTGAAGGGCAGGAACTCACGCAAACCGGGGACATTCTCGGAAGTCCGTTGTACATGAGTCCGGAACAGTGTATGGGCGAAGCGCTCGACGGACGAACTGACATTTATTCGTTGGGCTGTGTTATGTATCAAGCGCTTACGGGTAAACCGCCTATCGTCGCGGAAAACGTTGTGAAGACTATCTTCAAGCATGTCAACGTTGTGCCCGATAGCCTTGCCGTTGCAAAGCCCGGAAGTAATATACCTTTAGTAGTTGAACAGCTGATTTTTAGAACTCTGGAAAAGAAGCCGTCTAATCGATATGCTTCAATCGAAGAATTGAAGAATGCCTTGATAGCCGCACGACAACAATCGATCGGCTAAGCTTGTCTTACCAGGCGGTATTAGGATTGTAATTATCCTGACGATCTTCGTCTTCGCGCTTAGGCTTGTTGTCGGCGTTGCGCATTTGACGCAGTACGCCACTGAGTGTGCCACCAGTGTTTTGGGGAGGCGGGTTGTTTTGACTGAAGTTGATGCTCATGTCGTCGGCGGAAGGAATTTGTTGATTGGGTGCTGCTTGGGGCGGAAGATTGCCGTATTGCCCCTGACCGTTTGATGGATACTGACCTTGCTGATTTTGGAACGGGGCCGGCTGTCCGTTGTTACTCGGATACTGTGCGGGGGGTGACCCTGCCTGTGGTGGCATGCCGTTTTGAGACCATGGAGCCGTGCCATTCCCTTCGGCAGCACCCCAGGGAGAGTCTGGTGGCGTCCAGCCCTGTTGTTCCTGCGGGGCAGGAAGACCGGTTGGAATCGGCGGCATCTGTTGCATCGGAGAGGGTGGAACCGGCTGCATTTGCGGTGCACCTTGCATGGGCATTTGCTGATATGGCATTTGCTGATTAGGCATCTGGTTGTTCGGCGCTGGTTGTGGCGGAAATGGCTGCTGACCAGCGGCTGTTGCATCGGTAGTGGTTGCTGCATTTGTTGTGGCGCCTGCGGAGCAGGTTGTTGCCATGGTTGGTTTGCAGGTGGTGACTGCCAGGGCTGTTGCGGCGCTGGTTGTGGCTGAGTGATGCTAGCAGGAGGCGCTTCCCAGGCTGGAGGAGATACCGCCGCTGGTTGCGCGGGCAGTCCGGACTGAGTGATGCTGGCAGGAGGCGCTTGCCAGGCGGGTTGCGGTTGCTCCGGCTGCCAAGGCTGCTGAGGACCGCCGCTCGCAGGATTCTGCCAGGGCTGTGTAGTCTGATTCGAAGAACCTTCAGGAGTCGGCATCGCTCCACCTGGTGCCGACCATGCCGGCGCGGGAGGCGTCGCCGCAAGACCTTGAGTTGGAGCAGGTGCAGGGGCTGGTTGATTCCATGCGGACATTTCCTGGGAAGGTGTTGAAGGCGGAGACCAGGCGGCTGCCGGGACTTGTCCCGGTGCAGGCTGATTAGACTGTTCGCTATAGTTCCCGTTGCTGCCTGATTGCGGAGCACCGGCAGAAGGCTCGCCCCAGGCTGGAGCGGGCGGAGCCGCATTAGCACCCGGTTTTCCGGAACTGTCCCACGCTGGTGCCGGCGGGTCAGCCGGTTTGGGAGGGATAGTCCAGGTTCCGGACAAACCACTTTCACCAATAGGGGTGTTGAAGTTTGGTCGAACCACTCCTTGAGGAGCAACTGGCGGCTGTGGCATGGAGACCGCATCAGTGGGTGCAGGAGCTGCACCGCTGTTGGATGCCGGCCATGCCGCAGCTGGTGGAGCCTGTTTGGAGCCAGGTTGATCCGCCCATCCGGGAGATCCGGTCTGAGCTCCTGACCACTTGTTCTCCGACTGGATCACCTGAGCAGTTTCTGGAACTGTAGGCCATCCTGAAGAACTCTGACCTTGCTTCTGATCTTCAGGAGTCGGCCATGAGTTCGACGCGGCGGACCAAGCTGCACCACTACTACCATTTCCAGAGTTGGCAGGAATTGGTGGTGGTTGGCCACCACCAGGTTTCAATGTCCATGTGGATGAATCTTCGTTTGTCGGCCAGGCAGTGGCTGGAGGTCGTTCTTTCGCGGCTGGCTGATTAAGCCAATCTCCAGGAGATGGTTGCGCCGGAGCGGCTGGTTGCGGATCGAGCCAATTGGCGGCAGGCGCTTGAGCAGCTGGTTGCGGCTGTTGTTGCCATGCGGCGGCTCCCGGCATCCCCGGATTCGGCACACCGGTTTGCGGCTGAGGTTGTACTGCTGGCGGAGCTGCCGAGGACACTCTCTCCGCAATTACCTCCATCAGGTACGCACGCTTTTGTTCTGGCACACCGTGAGACAAATCCGGTCTCGAGCGTTTTAAATTCAAACCTGCGATCATCTGGTGATCCTGGAAGAAGGTCATCACCAGCGTCTGATACATGGCAAACTGCATGGAATTAACACCATAGACCTGGTCGTATTCCATTTGCTGAACGGCAAGTTCGTCATCCAGAGCCGTCTTCATCGCCTCTACGATACGCTCGATAGTTCGCTGCGCGTCCTTGAGAACGCGTTCATCAGTGCTCGGATCGTTGGACATATTAGCCCAAGACATTAGATTTCCCTGCGATTAAGTCGACACAGTCCATGAACAGACTCCCGGCGCCTTCGTGAACATTTACTTGAGAAATATCACGGTAAAAAAGCCATTCTGCTTAGTACGATATACCCGCACATTGAGCAATAACGCGATTGATCTCATTTCTATGCCTATTGTTATGAATGCTTTTTTACATATCGAGGCTTCAGCGCGTGAAAACACAAAATACAATAGCCATTTGAAGCATTCACAAAGGGCATCGAACGGGTCAAAAGATGAAACGCAAGGCAATAATTATCAGCTCAACCGCTTTTCTCCTTGCAACTGCGGTGTTCATCAACCCGGCTATCGCATCATCGGCTTTTGAGAGTCACTTTGGAATTGGCAAAAGTTTTCTACTAAGCCAGAACTTCGACATGGCTGTGAAGGAATTCGGTGCCGCGCTTGCCCTCTCACCCAACAACGCTGACGTGCTAGTGGAGCGGGGTACAGCGTACAACGGCTTGAAAAAATATGACTTGGCGCTCAAAGATTTTGGCGCCGCTATAAAAGCATCACCCAATTGCTACCTCGGTTACAACAATCGCGGAGTCACCTATCTACGGCTTGGGGAGACCGACAAAGCGATTCAAAATTTCGACAAAGCGATCTCGATAGACCCTGCTCAGGGCTTTGCTTACCTCAATCGCGCGGGAGTAACGCTCTCGACCGGAACAGGTGGTGGAGTTTCATCTGAGAAAATTGCTGATTGGCTAAAACGCACTAACTGGCACGGAGAGTACGCCGGACATGCCGCCATCCTTGGCTCGCTGGGGTACCGTCAGGCGAAACAGCCGGCGCTCGCCAAGGCAATGATCGATCAGGCTCTGGCGAAAACCGATCGGCTTAAGTGGCCTTATCCGGCTCTTCAGTATCTGGCCGGAAAAATGGACGTTAAAGAATTGCTCGACGAGGCAGAACGAAGCGATTACGATACTACGCAAGCTCACTGCTTTCTGGCTCTAGACCAGCGATTGAAGGGTGAATCGAAATTAGCTCAAAGTCATCTCAATTGGATTTTGAAACATGGAATTCAGAATAGCGTGGAATATTGGATTGCTAAAGGTTTGACAAAACCTCAGTCGAAACCTACCGTTGGAAATTCGATACAGGTATTACCTCTATCGCCGACAGCTGCACCAGCTCAGGCATCCACCAAGGCGTCACCCTCAAAGGCAGCACCAAACGCAGTATCTAAACCCGGTAATTCAAAATCGCCGACGAAGTCAAAGTAGGAATTCAAACACTGACCGAGCGACAGGATGCATCGGCCGACACGCTTGTGTTGAGTTTTGGAATTGTCGTCATTGCCGCTCTAGCCTGGTTGTATAACGCTCATTTTTCCGGCTTCGAACAACTGGTATCGCATGCGGTTTTCGATGGATTAGTGAAGTCGCAGAACAACATCGGCGCGGCCTCACCGCTTGCGAATACAACAGACAATTCGCTAAGCTCGCTTTTAATGAGATTCGGCATAACTATGGGCTTTGCCACTTGCGGAACAATTGCCGCATATCAGATGGGGCGATCGCTCAGATTGATTTTATTCGGACAATTATTGGCACTGAATCTGGTGCTGCATTGCATTCTGACTGTATCAGGAGAGTCGCTCGCAATGCCGTTGTCGCTTCTGATTGCAAGCACCGTCGGGATAACGTTCGGATCTCTGATGAAGAAAATGAAGGAGTTACGCCAGCAGTCGATCGCAAAAGATACCGCCATCGAAAATTTGAGCGGCGAACTCACAGATTCTAGATTACAACTGATCAAGGATGATGAAACCGAGCGACGAGTATTGGCCGGCGACCTGCACGATCAAGTTCTCAATGATTTGAAACTCTTGCGTGAGCGCTTGAATAATCTTTCAACCCTTGACACACAGAAGGCTTCTTCCGATGAAGGCGGACAAAACATTGGAGAAAGGAAACTTACTCTAGAATCTGAAGTGCACGAAATAGAACTGTTAATAGTAAAGTCGATGCAAGAGATCCGAGAAGTTATGGATAGCTTGTCGCCAGCGGTGCTTCAGCATCTAGGCTTTGTAGATGCGCTGGAAGATTGCGTGCGCAACGGAGCAGAACGCGGCAAATATAAAGTCCGATTTCGATGCAATATCGATCACAACCAATTCGATTCGTTCAACCAAACCGAGCTGACACTGCTCTATCGGCTGGTTCAAGAGTCGATAACAAACATTTGTAAGCACGCGCACGCCTCCGTCGTAAAATGCCTCATCACCGCCGATGGTGACAACATCAATATTTCTGTTATCGACGATGGCAAAGGTATGGATCAATCAAACACATCCGGTCAATCACGAGGATTGCAATACATGCGGCAACGTGCCAGCATAATCAGGGCAACTGTAAACTGGCTCCCCGGACAAGATCAGAAGGGAACAACTGTTTCCATAACGATACGAAAACCCGAAGTGATAAAATAGGAAATTCTTACTGGAGGATGCTCCTTTGCGTATTCTGATCGTTGAGGATGTTCCGGCCTTACGTGCACACGCACGAACGGTGATTGAAAAGGTTTTTGCCGACGGCGTTGAAATTGTCGAAGCGTCAAATGGTTTGGAGGGCGTCAAGCTCGCGAAGACCCTGGCGCCGGATTTGACACTGATGGATATCTCCATGCCAGAACTCAACGGATTAAAAGCCGCTGAAGAAATTTGGGAGGTCAGCAAGCAAGCGCGGATACTTTTCTGGTCACAGTTTCACAGAGAAGCCTACGTTCGATCGCTGGGTCGCATTGTTCCCGATGAGGCCATCCACGGCTATCTACTCAAAGGAGAGTCCGATGAGAAGCTAGCTTTCGCAATCGAAAGCATTTTGCTTCGAGGCGATCCATACATCGATCCCGTAGTTCAAGGCGTACAAAATCGACTTAAGTCGAAAGACGATTCTTTGAGCGACACCGAGTATGAAACATTACTCGATGTCGCCATCGGCATGACAGACCGCGCCATTGCAGCTCGTCGACACATAAGTGTTCGAGGCGTGCAGAACCGACTCTCCATGCTCCTTACGAAGCTCGTAAAAGGACAGGAGACTCACATCCGAGAATCAGCAGGCATGGAGATCTTCAATCCTAGAACACGCATAGTTTTCGAGGGATTGAAGCGCGGTCTTGTAGATACGGACGACTTGCCAAAACTAGACTCGGAAGTCTGGAACTGGATCGAAGACGAATTCGACTACGACGCAAAATAACGTTCGAAACCAACAGCCCAGCGCCTGCAAAGTACTGTGCTATCGATACTAATGACACGGTTAGGTAAAGGTTTCGGAACAGCATGTTCCGACTCCTGGGAGCGCAGGCTTCCAGCCTGCTTCGAAAACCGCTACTCTAGTCTCTCCGTTTTAGTAACGCACAAGCCGCTTTACGAGCTCCTAAACCGTCACTACGCCGCGCCACCGTCCGTGCTACCGGGCACTATAACCGCCGCGAGTGCTGCTTCAATCAGTTCTCTATCAAGATTCCGCTTCAGCACAACAGTTAGGAGATTATCCGGTTTGGCATGTTTCGGTTTGCTTTGATAAAACTCGACGATGTCTTCCCAGACCGGCAGTTCAATCGTCTCTCCGTTGCTGATGGCTACCACTTTGGCTGCGCCCTTCCAGGTTTCAGTTACCTTTGCTTGGTTTAGATCAACAATTAGCCACGCTAGCACCGCATCGCGAAAGTGAGTTTCGGCAAGCGCTACAAATGTGTCGGACATCGTCATCAGTACAGTCGGACGCATTAGAACAGATCCGAATAAATAACCTTCTTCTTTCGCTGCGCTTCCGTCCAAACTGATCAGCCAGTCCGGGACGTCCTTATTCAAGCCGTGCGCAAGTGCATCTCTTCCGCGTTTCAGATTTGGTGATTGATAGATTAGTTCACCGCGCTGAGATTTCGACTTTTCCTCAGCGCTTGTAACCCACGTCTCTGTGTAGCTTAAGTCCGTTCTGCGTTTCGCTATTCCTGCCATCGCGATTATTGCCACCACGGCAAATTCTGCGCCGAGCATATACCGTGCGCCACCGCCGGTGAAACCACGCTCTATTTCATACTGACTGAAATTTTGAAGCCCGAGTGAAACGCTGGACAATAGATTTTTTACTGCTGCGTGCGCGCCAATCACTTCAACGTCTCTGGAATGAAGTATTGCAGCCAGATCTCCTGTCGAGTCAAAGACAGAACGATCGACTCCGGACTGTTGAGGCTGATACAACTCACGAGCGGTCCGCTGAGCCGCGGTTAAATTGCTGTCCGACTTTGGCGCGCCCAACGACCGCTCACCTTTTGGGCGAGAATATTTCGAATCCCTTACTTGTTCTTCGTTGTCACCGGACATTTGTTCAAGCCTTGGAGCACTCAGTTCGTCTAATCTTATCGGGTAGGACGAATTGTACATAGATTCATTCCATTTTGCAGACTGATTTTAAACGCATTACTAACGCAATTACTTGATCTAACGGTTAGCTCGCATGCCGTTTCGCAATGATTTCCGCGCTTCCATCAGGATGCTCACGATACGTGACTCCGTTTCTTCTTTGAGTATCGACGACCCCGCTGCGATGTTCCCGAATGACGGTTCCTGTTGGCTTGTGCGTCTCGACCATGCCATCACCATGATATTTGTATACTCGATCGCCGTTGTGCTTGTCGGTAATCCTCATGACGCCTGGCACTTCGCGAGTGACCTCTCCGAACGGAGTCTTTCTGGTGCCTACTCCGTTGGCATCGAGATGAAACTTTGACCCGTCCTTATAGTGACATTCGTAAGATTTATCCGGATGATAGATTCGCTTAGTGCCGAATTCGTCGATATCCAACTTCGAACCAGCCGGTTTCTGCTTGAGAATTTTATCGAAATACAAGGACTTGAGCGGATTTTGCCCCGAAGTCTCTTTCAGCACTTGTGGAACTTTTGCCAAACCATCTAATCGACTTTGCAAGGCGCGACCAGTCTTTAGACCACTACCGAAACCAATTGCGGCAGATCCGATGCCGATTCCGATTTCAAGCGCCTGATGACCGTACTTGGAACTAATTTTGTTTTTGTACAATTCAAGTTTGTGCGGGTCGTTTTCCGAAAACGCTTTTTGCCAGGTGTTCTGCAACTCGGGAATCATGGTCTTAAAAGTGTCGCTTTTCGCCACATTGTAGAGCGCCACTCCAGTCCCGATCACCGCCAGTGGCGCAGCTACCAGTGGAAACGCCCGCAATCCTACTCCGACGATTTTCCCTCCGATCCCATTGCACAATGCGATTTTGGCATCGTTCATGAGCTGATCCGGATGATCGATTTGCTTTTTAAGATCTTTTCCAGCGCCATCGATCAATCCACCGAAAACCGCATCTGATGCATGTGCGGTTCTATTGCAAAAATCTTGGGCTGTCGTTAGTAAGTTGATTGAGTCCGACGAATGCGGATGCGCGACGTGACCGCCTTTATGAGCCCCTTCGAATTTTGACATTGTTCCACTCCTCTTCCAACTGCCAAAATCCTAGCCCAGTGGCGGTTGACAAACACTGTTCAATTCAACAGTTATTTGGACGGGAGCAAATTTGTGGTACTGAGTACGGCTTTTATGGCACGAACATCCACCGAGTTTCCAACTAATCGCCATTGAACAGACATGGGCAATTGTTCGGGTAGTTGAAACTGTTTAGAGAAACCAAACAAGTCGAGAATCTCATCAGGAGCCACGAATCGAACATTGCCATCCTGCATTTGAATTAGCGAGCCGCTCGCCTTTCGACACTTGAAATAGCCCCTCGTGAAACAAATCAGATATGCGTCTTCCTGTTGCGGATCGACTATATTTAAAACCGGTCTATATTTTTCGACTTCCGAGTCCGGCATAAGTAGCTTCTCGTCAGCGTTTTGCGTTAGAAACTCCGACAACGATCGCTGCTCCTGAAAGCGCTGGAGATCGGGTGGAACCAATTGCACCGTCCGTGATGCAGCAATGAAATAGCGCGGTCGTCTCATTGGAACGCCGAACATGGAAGAACAAATGTTGAATGAGATTGTTCGATAGCCACTTGCTGTCAACGCTTCAAGATACTGTTGGTTCATTTTCGAACCGACAAATCCTTCAACGTTTTCGAGAAAAATGAAATCGGGAACTCGCTCCGGGATGATTTTAATTAGCTTCGCCAAAGCTTGCGAACGATGATCTTCATCGTCTTTTTGTTCACCCCGCCGAGAAAACGGCGTGCAAGGTGGACTCATCCACCAGATATTTGCTGGCGGTATGTCGTCAACGTTTAACGTTTCCAGGTTTCGTCTGACAGGTTGCAAACCGAAATTGGACTTATAAACTTTATTTGCGTGCTCATTTTGGTCAAAGGCCGCAACCACCTCAACACCCGTCTGACGGCACGCTTCGGCAAATGCACCTATGCCTGAGAAAAGTTCAATTGCTGTTAATGGGCTGACCATCGCTAAAAGGTTCTATCCTCCGGGAATATCTTATAAGATCTGCAAAAGCGGTTCACGATAATACCCCCTCGAGCATCAGGACCAATGCAAGAGCAAGTCCAGGCCCCCTCAGACCAAGCTGATTCGAAGATCTGCCTTATTTGTCACAAGGCGGTCAGTGCCACGCACAGTAAGTGTCCGGATGACGGTGGGGATCTGATAAACACGAAACAAGACCGGTTGATCGGCGAAACTTTCGCCAACCGCTACAAAATTCTTTCTGTCGTCGGTCAGGGCGGCATGAGCACGGTTTATAAGGCGCAGCATACCTATATGGACCGGGTAGTCGCAGTGAAGCTGCTACATCCGCACCTGGTATCGGACCCGATAAGCGTCCAGCGATTTCAGCAAGAGGCGAAAGCGGCTGCCAGTCTTTGTCATGCCAATATCATCACGGTCTTTGATTTCGGCGTGACCGAAGATGGGCTTGCCTTCCTGGTTATGGACTACTTAGAAGGACCATCGCTTGGTGATTTGCTTGACCGTACGGGGGCTGTGCCACCGGATGAAGCTGTGGATATTTTCAGGCAGGTTCTGAAGGGCTTGTGTCATGCTCACCGGAAGGGCGTTGTCCACCGAGATTTGAAGCCGCGCAACCTTGTATTGGCAATCGACGAGGACGGAACTGTTCAAGTCAAAATTGTGGACTTCGGTATTGCTAAAATCAGTCCGCAAGACGGCAGCGAGTCGCAACATCTGACGCAAACTGGAGAGGTGTTCGGCAGTCCCATCTATATGAGTCCTGAACAGTGCTCAGGTCAGACGTTGGATTTGAGATCCGACATTTACTCCTGGGGCTGCGTCATGTTTGAGACGTTGACTGGTGCTCCGCCATTTCTCGGCAAAAACGCTGTGGAAACGATGTCGATGCACGTCAATGACGATCCGCCGGACTTCAAGTCGATCGCGCCGACCGCAGTTATTCCGAAGGAACTGCAAGATGTTGTTTTCGGCTGCTTGCGAAAAGATCCCAAAAAGCGTTTTCAAACCGCCGCTGAAGTACTTGAAGCTTTGCCGATGCCCGGAGGAATTCAACCGCGCCAGAGTCAGACTGGAACGGTCGTGATGAAACTCGGAGATATGCTATCCACGACCACTCCGAATCTTTCCTCAGCAGCACGAGCGAAAACGCCGCGCAAAACCAAAAAGCATATCGTCAAAATTTCCTCCAGGGGTCTTGCCACCACATTCGGTGTGGCGTTTATGACTCTGTTTTCTTTGATTGCATTCTATCCGTTTACATCTGAAGATGCGCCTGGAACGCCACTTCAGAAGATGTGGTGGCAATTCGAAATCTGGACTGCCGGAAAAATGATGCAAGGTCATTGGTATGGTGTCTCCACAGCCGTGTTGAAACACGCGTTAGTTGATGTGAAGAATTACACGGGCACCAATTTTAGACATGTAAGAAACTACGACAATGAAATCCTTACGCTAACTAAATTGGCCGAATCTTACCTGTTTTCGGGACAATCAGTTTTGCAGGACGAAACTGTTGAAAAAATCGTCGCACTAGATAAAGAGCGTTATGAAAAACGCGCAGACAGACTTCTGGAAGACATGAAACGATCGATAACGCACGTCGACAATCTGATCAAGCGGGGCGATTCGATTGAACGGCACGCGGCCGAGCCAGAGCTTAGCTGGGCTGGACAGGTGCGACACATCGTAGAGATCGCCAGACGTCTTGATGCCAACTACGCATATGGCAAAGAGTACAATCTTCTCAGCACTGCAGCGAGTCTGATGCGAAAGATATACGGCCCAGACTTCATCGGTTTAGCTGACATTTATGAGCAGACGGCAGACTGTCTATTGAACCAGGATCGTGTCGAAGAGATAGGCGACTTACAGTTATATTCGAACATCAAACGGATTCGACTGGCGCACGCGCTCAAGGCGACAGGAAAACCGCAAGATGATCCGAATTACATTCGAGCAGAACTGCATCTCGGTCAATGGCAACGCGACCGAGGACAATTGTCTGCGGCGCTTGTGACTCTGCAAGACGCCGTTAAAATGGCGGAGAAATGTTCCAAGATAAAGAAGGATCAGTTGGCTGAATACTACGGAAGCCTTGCTGATTGTTATGAACAAACGAAGAATATGGAAGCCGCGAAAATTGAACGTTCCAAAGCGTCAAGTGCGTGCTCGACGGTCGCGAAGTAGTTCGCGGAAAAGTATAGTCAGTTTGCCGACGATGCTTCCGAATGGTTCAACCCTGTTGAATTTATAGTTTGGTTTATTAGAGCGTGGTGAATAATATCACCGGTGATAATGGCATGGCGATTACAAAAGCATGAGTGCAAACTCGCAGTTAGATCCACTGGCTGACGCATTATTTAGCAACTTGTTTTTAGGAGTGTTGATCACTTCTAAAGACGGAATCGAACAGGCCAACGCCCAAGCCTTGAAGTTGCTCGGTTACACGGAAGGCGAGCTGAGGGAAAAGGATCTCAACTCTGTTATCGTGCTTGCAGACGCATCGTTAGGAACGGTGGAAGAACTCCTCAAGCAGCAATCGGTAAGTCCGGTGCGTGCCAAAATCCGACTGAAAGACTCGAGCTTTATCCCAGTAGACATCACCGTTTCCAAATACAGCTCGAATGGCGCCGATAAAGTTTTAGTTCAGTTTGCTGATGCTCGAACATCTGAATTGATTGAAGAACTGAAACGAGAATTTATCACAAAAGTAAGTTCTGATCTTCGCTCGCCGTTGACTGCGATAAGCGGTTCTCTAGCCATTCTCAGCTCGGAACGCATGGCCAAATTGTCGGACAGTGTTCGCAATGTGGTTACCATCGCAGAGCGAAACTGTAAGCGATTGATTTTAATGGTCAACGAAATTATCGATCTCGAGAGTCTGGAGAGCGGCAACATCAAGTTGCAGCCCCGTCGCCATGATTTGAGGGATCTGGTTGCTCAGGCTGTAAAAATGGTTGACGCTTATTGTGATGAAAACTCCGTGACGGTTTTGAATCGTTCTGTCAGCATGCCTGTTCATTCCGATGACGAGCGCATATCTCAAGTCATCGCCACACTCCTGCGCAGTGCTATCAAACAATCTGACTCGGGTGGCAATGTTGAGATCGTGACCCACCAGGAAAACGGTTGGGCAGAACTCAAGATTAAGTACAAAGCCGGCAAAAATGCTGATGGTACAGGCATTGACGCTGGTGTCGCGGAAGCACTCGCGCAGCGAAGCCTGGAACTCTGTCAGGAAGTGATTGCTTTGCACAAAGGATTTTTTGGATCTGAGGTTTTTGGCGCCGAAGATGCTGATAGTAGTGATAAAGTTTTTTGGTTTCGATTGCCCTCCGGCACTAAATAAGCGCCTTAAGAGCGCTAATACTTAGATTTAAGGCGTTCAGAACGACTCTTCTGTGGTATAGATAGAGTATGGGGGTTTGAGTCCTCAGAGTGCAGAAGGAACGATCGCGCGCAATGCAGCATTTACGTCTCCTATCCAGAAATCGCAAACGCAATCAGGTCGGTTCCGGTGCCGGAGCTGCTGAATTTGCGCCAGCCCTGGTCATATTTTTCCTGGTGATTTTGTTCCCCTTGATCAACTTGATTATGTTTACAACTGGATACGGCACCGGTTACCTTTGCGCGAAGCAATGCGCTAGTCGCGCATCCACTCAAAACACTTTTACCGAAGCGATGAACGTCGTAAAACAAGAGAGCGCAACCTTTGTCGCGTCTGGTTTTGGTTCGTTCGCAAAGTTAGTCCCGGTCGGAGGAATCGCCGGTAGTGGCATCGATCTGTATGTAGTGTCCGTACCATATGGCGGCGGAACAGCGAACATCAATACGAAGAACACTCCCCTCGGTACGCCTGCTAACCCGGACACCAATACATACGAGTATAAAGTCGAAGCGAATTTCAACGTCGGACCATTTATGGATATGAGCATGCTGCCATTCATCGGAAGCTGCCCAGGACTTGGTCCACCGGCGAGGCTGACATTCGTTGCCACTGGCAGCGCAGAGTTTCCGGAAGGACTAAATCAATAAAGCATCCCTGATCCAACAATAACGCGTTTCCTAACCGAGACGCGTTTTTGTCGTGTAGGTGCGCACCACCAGTGGTGCTAGTTTAGGCTCTGAGCAATGTCGCGCAGAAGATATCGTCGGAGCGCGATTGCGACTCGCCGATAGTCTTATAGTGCTGCGACTGACGATGAGCATCTGCGGACTCCGAGGATTTTCCTTGAGCATTCAGGAATTCCGCGTAACGTTGCAAACATTGTCCCAATCTGGAAAACGCTCGTCGTTGTTTGAATCCGTTAATCGCCTCTTTGTAAGCCTTTTCAGCCAGATCAGTTTTTTTCTCGTCTTCGTTGAGCAGTGCTTCTAGAAAAGCAAATTCTTCAAAAGGACCGAGAGGGGACTCGACGTTCTTCTTGACTTTGGTTAGAACTTTTAGCGCCTCATCAGGCTTGCCGAGTTGGCGATAAATGGTGGCAAGTTTGTAAACCGCTTCCAATGCCAGTCTATGCTCACCGGAAAGAGTCTTTCCGAAAATGTCCTGGGCTTTGAGACAAACATCTAACGCAGATTCGAATTTGCCTTGTTTGATGTAGCAGGTAGCCAGGTGATTATAGACGGGACCGAGTTTATAGTGCCCCGCGTAAAAGGCCTGTTCGTAAATCTTGAGAGCGGTATCGAAGCATTCATGCGCTTCTTCGTATTTGCCCAGTTCGGCTTTTACTTCGCCTAGCAAGTCGAGCAAATCAGCAACGCCAGGATCTTTGGCTTCCACAGCTTCTTTTCGTTGCTTGATCGCCTGAGAAAGCAGTTCTTCTACAACGTCTAACTTTCCGAGCTTTAGATATTGCTTGGCTTTGTCTACTGTCCATTCCGATTCGGACAAATTTTTCAGGGTACTGGCACTGAGCGTCATTTGCGATAGGTCCTCGACTGATCTTCAAAGGCTATCGAACTTAGCACATAAGACGGTCACAAGTCCTATTGACATCTTTTATTTGTACATCTATGCTTTCGTAATTACTACCCGAGATCTCCCTATATGCGACGTATTTACCAGCTTATTGCTTTGGCAAGTTTTGCATTTATATGTACGCACCCGGCAATTGCTCAAGGTTACGACCCGAGTCAGGGGCAGTACGCGCAGCAACAGGGTGGCTATCAGCAACAGGGTGGCTACCAGCAACCGGCTTATCAACAGCCGCCGACCTATCAACAATATGGTGGATTGCCGCAGACGTCGCCGAATTCAGGATACACAAGCGCACAGCCTCAGTATGGTGGGCAGCCTCAGTACCAGCAGCAACAGCCGGATCCGTCGCAATACGGGCAGCCGCAACTTCAACAGCAATACGCTCAATATGGGCAAATGCCACAGGCACCTACTTACTACGGGCAAGCGCAACAATCGACTCCGGGTTCGTACCAACAGCAGCAGCAGCCGGATAACAGCAATCCGATGCCGGCTGGATCGTTCTTGAACGATTCGCCAGGCGGCGACACGACATCTTCGAAGCCGGATAAATCGATTACGGAAACTCCAAATGGTGGTGGACACGGCGGCGCCGCGCTCAAAGCCGCAGGCGGTATGCTCGGGAAATTTGTCGGTGGTGTCGGGCGAATTGCCACACCAGCAGCCAGTATGTATCTCATGAACAAAGCGGTTGGCGGCAACATGCGCGTCGTCATGCCTGCTCCAATGATGCCAATCCCTGGAATGGGCGGCGGTTACGGCGGCGGATTCGGCAATCCCTACATGGGCAGCGGAATGCGCAGCATGTATGGTGGCTGGTAGGTTAATCGAGTTCCGACGCGGTGCATGCCACAGTTCCTCAGTCTTCGATCAGCGACGATGGTTTGTTGCAATGCGGGTTTGGGTTAAACCGGCTACAACGAAGTTGGCTGCCAGGGCTTGTCTCAGTCCGATTTTGATGACCGGAGCCGGGTCGGGAAGAAAGTTTCCAATCGCTATTTTGGCGTTGTTATCGAAGTGCCCGGTCATGTGCATGACATAACCTCGTCCGTACGGAAACACAACTGCGAGCACACCGGCGCGATCCGGATCGTCTTGTACTAATTGGCTGCTAGTCGCTAGAACGCGCACTGCATCTCGGTTTAGAATTCGAATCAAGTGACTGTCCTGGTCGAGTTTCCAGTGTGCGTTGGTAACTGCATGAGCAAATAAAACCGGGTCGGTATCACGGGCGGTGGCATCGACTATATCGCGTTTGTTGACTCCTTTATTCCATTCTATATATTCTCGTCCCGATTGATTGATGAATGTGGGGCCCGTGAAGTTGTTCAATGCCCAGTCCGTTGAAAGCAGATAGCCGCCACGCATTACAAAATCTCGCAGCTTTTGACGGGCTACTGACGGCAAGTCACCGGCACAATCGACTATAACGACTTTGGTTTCATTAAGCGGGAAGGTGGCCAGTTTGCCACCACCCATGCGAACGTGTGGAATCTGGAACTTTTTGAGAGTCTTTGAAGAGTCATCCCACTGCCCTTTGAGCACTACTATCGAATTATCCGGATTTTGCGACGCGTTTAAACTAAACTGCGGATGCGCCGCGTCCAACCAGGCTTTGAACATCTGGGGCGGAATCTGTTCTGACCGTGGCTTTTGCGCAGTCAGCGGCGTTTCGATCAGCGATTCTATCTTTCCAGAGAGTGGCTGCCTCTGCTGGTTTCCCTGTGCGTCGGCTGTGCCATCCAGGCGGGTAACACCACCTTGAAGCGAAACAGTTGTCGTTGAGCCTCCGTCAACCGGTTTCAAACCTGCATCAAGCGATTGTGAGCTGGAACCGTTTGAGCGTAACGGTGTCAAATCAGGCAAGGGCTCGGCTGCTTGCGGACCTCTGTCTGACCGATCGCTAAGCGGAGGCGCTGTAGATGGTCTCTGTAAGCGTGTCCTGCGATCCGGAGCAGTCTTAGGTGCGGTAGTCGCGCTAGAGTTTCCAGTTTGTGCCCGGGTTTCAGTCTGATTAAATGAGCATGAGACGGCAAGAAGAAGACTAAATGCCACCATGAGCGATTTCTTATTTGTATCTAGTCGCATTTTTCTCACCACAGAGCCTCAGACGCGGTCCAACTGAAGGGGTTCCCAATACCGTAAAATGCAGCTGAGGGACTGGGAGCATCGACATCCTGCCGGCTTCTGTCCGCCTGGTCTACGCCTGGTTTGATGATAAGTCCTGCAAACGGTGGAGGGAACATTGGTAAAACAATTCTTGTTGTCATTGGTGTTTGTATTTGGTGTCATGGCACCGGTATTGGCTGAAACAGTTAGCACGCCAACCAACGAAACAAAAAGTGAGTCGACCAAGGCCGAGTCAGTGACGAAATCAGCGTCTGACGAAGTGGACACGCAGTTCAGCAATGAGTCTCCTGAGGAGCAGAAAAAGCAGAAAGAGTATTTTTTCCTTGTAGTCGAAGGTAAAGGAATGCCGGTTAAGGAGATTTTGGTAAACGGAGTCAATGTGCTCGGAGGCTCCGTAATCTCTCTAGCCATGCCGATCAACGTTACTCCGATGATAAGACATGGATTGAACGAGATCAAAGTCCGCTGCGTCAGTCATAACGCAGAAGGTCTGGTGACGATCATGGAAAAACGAACACCTGGTCCGAAAAAAATTGAAATTATTCGGATGGCGCTGCCGCCTAACGAAAGCGGTGGCAAAGAGATTGTGAAAGATCTGGCGTTCAATGTCGATCCTGCCCCGGTATTGCCGATGAAGATCGAACTCACTGATAGCGATCGCGAAAAAATTCTCGCTCTGGTTTCCAGTTACTACTCGGCACTGAAAACGAAAAATCCTGCCAAGCTGAGATCACTTTATTCATCGGCGCTCAAGGAAGAACAGCGGATATTCCCGGAAGGCGCTGAGTTCTTCAGCAAAGTTTTGAATAAAGAAATTGCCTTGTTGAAACGCAAAGATATTCAGATGAAGAGTTTTAGCATCGACAACATTATGTTGGAGCAAGAAAACGACAAAATCAAAGCGTTGAGGAAAGATCGCAAAGCGATGATGGAGAGCAATGAGATCAAAGTCGATCTTGAGCCTTTTCTCTCGGAAGTAACGAGTGACGAACCCGGGAAGAAAGGAAAGAAGAATAAGAAATCGAAACAGGCTGAAATCAAAACTGTTAGTCCACAACCCGTCGATCCTGAAGAAGGCGACAAGCTCGATACCAGTGCAAAACAACGTCTTCTGACCACTACTTTGCTGTTTCGCAAGATAGGGGGGCAGTGGCATTTAGCGCTACCTCGGGGCGTTTAATGTCGACTCGTGGGTTTGGACCTCGCGGTCTTATTGGAGTTTCGTCCGTTTTCTTGTTGGATGGGTCGAGTCGACTCACTTCACTTATAATGTGCCATATTGAATTCGTCCGCCGCTTACACGACCTAGTTGGAATCTCATGCGCGTAGTCATTTGGATAGTTAGTATTATTCTGATAGTTGCCACTGCTATTGGTGCTACCGGGTATTGGATTTGGAACGAGCTTAATCAACCGATCGCTCATGATAAAACTACGACTTCTGTAACTGTCGCACGTGGAGCGTCTTCCGAAGAGATTCTCAGGACGTTGAAGAACAATGGAATTATAAACAGCGAATTTCCGCTTAAGGTTTATCTCAAAGTAAAAGGCGGCCATCCAGTGATGAAGGCCGGAGACTATAGATTTCCATCGCCCGTTTCTCCTCTGGAAGTCCTGACGGAACTCGAGAAGGGGGGCGCTCCTCATGGCAAAATCACAGTTATCGAAGGATGGACCCGATTCGATATCGCTAAAGCGTTGAAGACCTTACCGTCTTTGAAGATAAAGACGGATGCCGAGGCGCTTGCGCTGATGGACGACACGACTGCCATCAAAGACCTCGACCCGAACGCCACAAACCTCGAAGGATACTTATTTCCCGATACATATTTCGTCGAGGTCGATTCGACTGCGAAAGATGTGGTACTACAGATGGTGAAACGATTTCGAACGATCTATGACGAAAAACTAAAGGATCCGGTTAAAAATTCTGGTCTGTCGTTGCATAATGCCGTAACTGTCGCCTCGATTATCGAGACCGAGGCGAAGCTGGAAAAGGAACGCCCGATTGTAGCTTCCGTGATCTACAATCGCGTGCGCAAGGGCATGAGACTGAGTATGGATTCGACCATTGTTTACGCGTCGAAGCTTGCCGGCAAGTGGCGTGATGACGGCAAAGTTTACCTCAGCGATTTGAACAGAAATTCTCCATACAACAGTCGGATGTACAGAGGCCTGCCGCCTGGTCCCGTTGGCTCTCCCGGTCTCAGTTCGCTGGAAGCCGCGTGCAGTCCTGCCAACACTCCCTATCTTTATTATGTTCGCAATCCGGATCGAAATGACGGCGCACACAATTACTATAGTGATCCAGCCGCGTTTGATAAGGGCGTCGAAGCTCTAAGAAACTGGGAAAAGAAGCAAAAAGAAAAAGGATTGAGATGACATCTAAAGTCAATGACACCGCAAAAGATTTGTCCGAGAGAAACAAACCTCTGCGAGATGATGTCAGGCTGCTGGGCTTTCTGCTTGGCGATACCATCAAGCGGCTCGAGGGGGAAGAGGTTCTCAATCGAGTCGAAGAGTTTCGCCACATGTGCAAAAACATGCACACACTCAAAGAGTCAGATGATCATGAGGAGAGAAAGCGAGTCAAGTCCCAATTGACTGCTCTGATCGCCAGCCTTGACCTGGACACGGCCAATAAAGTTATCAAAGCATTCCTCTGCTACTTCGACTTGATTAACATTGCTGAGCAAAATCACCGATTGCGTCGACGGGCCCTAATGGAGTGGAACGCAGCCGATGCAATCCAACCTGATTCGTTAAACGAGCTATTCATCAAGTTGGAGAAGCAAGGCGTCGACGAAGGATCTCTACTGGATGCGTTAAATCATCTCGACATCGAGGTAGTTTTTACTGCGCACCCGACTGAGATCACTCGACGAACTATTTTGCTGAAGCAGTTGGAGATGGCTCATTATCTATTCGAGAAAGACCATCCGCCGCTCACCCGCGAAGATAGCGAACGTGTCGATGAAGGTTTGAAATCAGTAGTCGAATCCCTATGGCTTTCCGACCACATCATTTACTTTAAACCGTCTGTTCTGGATGAAGTTCGCTACGGACTTTATCTATTCGAAACTGTTGTTATAGACGCCATTCTCAGCGTTCACCGTCACCTGGATGATAAACGCTTCGCACTGGAACAGCAAAAAGGCAGTGAGAACGGCGGCACCGCCCTCGATACTAATACATTAATAGAACGTCCGATCACCTACACTACATTTGGCAGCTGGATAGGCGGCGATCGTGATGGTAACCCGTTTGTCACGCCGGACGTTACGATTGATGCGCTTGCGCACCAGCGCCGTGTGATTTTGAAACGCTACTTAAAAGAGCTTGAAAATCTGTTCAATCAGTTATCACATTCAAGTAATGTAGCTCCAGCCGGGGCGGAACTGGAAGAGTCTATAGCACTGGATTGCAAGGCGCTTCCGGAAATCGAGTTGCGTTTCGGAACGCGCTACAAATTTGAACCGTACAGGCTCAAGTTACTCTTCATTAGAGAGAAGTTGGAAAACACCCTGAGTGGTGCCCCCTCAGGATATCCAGGTCCGGAGCAGTTTCTAAAAGACATTGTTCTCATGAGACATTCGTTGGCAGAATCTGGTTCGACTCTATCAACGAGAAGTCTCGACCAACTAATTCGGATGATCAAAATCTTCGGATTCCACCTGGCCAAGCTTGATATACGGCAGCACAGTGAACGGCATACCGCCGCTCTCGACGAAGTGACTAAAAAGCTCGCCATCATCGATGGTGGCTATGCCGCACTCGACGAGGATGCAAAACTAAAATGGTTGTCCTCAGAAATGAAGTCTTTGCGCCCACTCTTTCCGCAGCCTTTGAGATTTTCCGAGCAAACAAATGAAACGATTGAAACATTTCGGACGATGGCGCAGTTGCAAGATGAGCACGGAGTCCTTGCGCTGGACACCTATATAGTCAGTATGACTCGTTCTGCCAGTGACCTGTTTTGCATATTGCTTCTTGCCAAGGAGGCGGGTTTTCTCGACTCCGAGAATTATCCTGATCGCACGATCAGTATTGTTCCGCTTTTCGAAACGATTGGAGACTTGCGTGACGCTCCGCGATTATTGGAACTTCTACTTTCGCTTCCCGCATACAGTCAATATCTCGCCAAGCGAGGCAACCTGCAAGAGATTATGATCGGCTATTCCGACAGCGGAAAAGACGGCGGCATTGTTACTTCTAACTGGGAATTGTACAAAGCGCAGAAGAAACTTGTTGAACTGGCTGACTCGAAAGGCGTAAAACTGCGCCTGTTCCACGGACGCGGCGGCACCATTGGTAGAGGCGGCGGACCTACTCACAGAGCTATCCTCGCGCAGCCACCAGGGACGGTGTCGGGTAGAATCAAAATAACCGAGCAAGGAGAAGTAATCAGCTCCAAGTATTCGCTCCATGGAATTGCCGTTCGCAACTTCGAAAGGCTTGCCTGTGCGGTGATTGAGTCCAGTATCACGGAGCAAGACAAGCGTGAACATGGAATCGATCAACCGGAATGGCTCGAAATTATGGAAGAAATTTCCGGTTCTTCATTTGCGGCCTATCGGGATTTAGTTTTCAACACACCGGACTTTTTGACGTTCTTCCAGGAAGCGACTCCAATTAATGAGATTGCTAGATTGCGCTTAGGCTCTCGACCGACGAGAAGAACAAAGGGCAGCACGTCGATCGCTGACCTGCGCGCGATACCATGGGTTTTTGCGTGGACCCAAAGTCGTTTTGACCTTCCCGGATGGTATGGTCTTGGTTCTGCCATCGATGAGCAATGTCGGAAATATGGTCAAGAACGGCTCAAGGTCTTCAGCCAGCTCTATCGCGACTGGCCGTTTTTCGCTGGTCTAGTCAATAAAGTTCAAACATCGCTTGCGATTTCAGATATGGAAATTGCCACGTACTATGCCGAAAATCTGGTGCGCGACAAGAAGGTGCTCGACACAGTTCTCACTCGTATCAAAGATGAGCATGCACTGACGAGGAAAGCGATTTTGGCAATAACGGGCCAGTCGATTTTGCTTGAAAAAACGGAATATCTCAGGCGATCAATTGAACTGCGCAATCCGTATGTTGATCCTTTGAGCTATCTTCAGGTGCGATTCATCCGTGAGTTGCGCGAGAAATCCGAGCGTGAAGGAAAACCCGAGGAGCAAGAAGCAAAACCAGGTTTATCCGCCACATTAGATCCAATTCTGGATACGGTTCTTATGGCGATTAACGGCGTGGCGGAAGGTCTACAAAGCACGGGATAAAACTGTTGTCGGTATTGACGCTAAAATCCTCTATTACTGGGAAGATATATAACATTGGCCTGGCTATTCTTATCCACGATTGGAATATCCAGGACAAAGCTCAAGTCGGTTGTTGCACTTTGTCACTGCTGTTAGAGAGAAAGGACCATCGGTAGATTCGATGGCGTCTGAGAATCAAGAAGTACAAAACGAAATGCCTCGCTCCAACAAGAGCGAGTCAATTGGTATCGGCGCGATTATAAGAAACCGGTATCAGGTGGTGGCATATCTCGGCCGTGGCGGCATGAGCACGGTTTACAAAGCACTCGATATGTCGACCGGACGCTCGATTGCATTGAAGATCCTGCACGCCGAGTTGCTTTCCGATAACACGCGCGTTCAACGTTTTATGCAGGAAGCTAAAACTTATCGCAACCTGCGCCACGATCACATCGTAAAGACATACGATTTTTTCACCGACGAGAAGGACCGACATTGTCTGGTGATGGAGTATCACGAGGGAAAGAATCTTTCGGAAGTGCTTACTGATACAGGACGTTTGAGTATCAGACGAGCGATCAAAGTTTTCTCAGAAATTTGTTCGGCTCTCGATCATGCTCATGCCCAGGGAATTGTGCATCGAGATTTAAAACCGAGCAACATTGCGCTTGTCGAAACCGAAAATGATGCTGACTATGTAAAAGTCCTCGACTTCGGTATCGCGAAGCTCATGCCCACCGATGACAACACTCAACTCGGCTTGACTCAAACCGGTGAGATCGTAGGAAGTCCGCTTTACATGAGCCCCGAGCAATGTATGGCTAAGCCGATCGACCACCGCAGTGATATCTATTCACTCGGTTGTCTGATGTATGAGGCTCTGACAGGGGAGCCGCCGCTGATGGGCGGCAACGTTTACGAAACGTTCCACATGCAGACTCACGAACGTCCCAAGCCTCTGGGCGAAGTCCGACCAGAATACAAAGGCGGAACGCAATTCGAATTCATCATTTTGAAAGCGATGGCGAAAAATCCTCGGCATCGCTATCAAACTATGAACGAACTTCAGGATGCGCTTGTTCACGTCGGATCGTTTGATGCCGGCACTGGTATCAAAAAGCTGGTGACTAAATACAACCAGAACAAGATTCGTGAGCGCGCCGCAAAAGGAAAGGGTATCCCACCAGCTCTTGCTGCCAGTGTGACTGCTATCGTCGTAATTGCTGGTGCGTTCCTGTTTCAAGATCGGATCAAACAAATTATCGTTCCTGCTGATCAACGATACAGCCATGCCATCGTCGAGTATCGTAACGCATTCGATAAAGGCAACTATGACATCGCTGAACAGGAAGGTCTGAAAGCTTTGAAGGTGGCTGAGGAAGAGCGTCCACTGTGGAAGACTCAGGCGCTGAATTACTTGATCGATCTTTATCGCATTCAGAACGAAAACAAAAAAGCGAATGCTTATAACAATCGATTGATTGAAGAAAATGCAGATACGCTCAAGGACCTCGAGAAAAAAGAACTTGCCGTTTATTCGAAGCTCAGTAATGCGATCAAGTCACACTCCGACGACGTAGAGCAGATGGAAGACTATTGTTTCCAACTGATTGAGTATATTGATTTGTCGCAAACATACGTCGATAGCGAACAATGGAGTCAGACAAAAGACCTTCTGGAGAAGACGCTGGTACTTGCTAAAAAGGCGCTTGGCGAGAAGAGTTTGGTTGTTGCTAGTTTGATCGATAGTCTGGCGCTTCTCGAACTAAAAGATAATCTCAATGAAAAATATGGACAGATTGAAGCGAAATTGACCGATGCGGTCAACTACCGGCAAGATGTCGCGGGGCTGGAAAGCACGGGCTTGATCCGCACGGTCAGCGCGCTTTCGGAAGTGCAACGCAGGCAAGGAAAGTTGGAAGATGCTCGAGTGAATGCCACTAAAGCATTGACGATAGCGCGTAACGCTTTTCGATCGTCAAGCTCCCAAGCGGCAGTTACCAAATGCCAAATCGCTGATGTCGATCTATCGCTGAAACACCCATCACAAGCCGAAAGCAATGCAAGCACTGCTCTGGTTTCAATGAACAGAACCAAAGAGTCGGATGACAATGTCGAACAGGCACGTTGTCACATTTTAATCGGCGAAGCAAAAGCGCAAATGGACAAGTTCACTGATGCTGCAGAACAGTTTAATCAAGCTCGTGAGCTGCTCAAGGACGCTTCTGACAGTCAAGTTCTCTACCTCGCCCGGGCGATGAGTGATCTCGCAGATATACACTTCAGCAAGGCACAGGAATCAGCACAAGAAGCCAATACCGCGAAGAGTTACTACAAACGCGCCCTGGCACTTATGTTTCGCTCCAGAGGACGGGAAGAAGCGCGAGTTCTGCATATACTCAACCAAATCAGTAAGATCAATCAAGACTCCGACCAGCAAAAGGATACTCTTGAACTGTACAAAATGGCCGAATCTGTCGATAAGAGCACTGGGAAAACCAGAGGCGTAATCGAAGATCTCAAGTTAATCGGTTTTTACTACCGCGACGAACATAAATTCGCGGAGGCTGCAAACAGCATTGAAAAGGCATTATCTCTGAGTGAAACATTCCATGGCGCTCATAGCCCGGAATCGTGCGCTTTGCTCGGGCTTTTAGCCGACAATTATCTGAAGGACAAAAAAGAGGACAAGGCAGGTCCACTGCTCTACTCTGCTGTGAAAATTTTGCATTCGGATGCCGGAGCTGAGATCCCGCGCAACGTCAAAGTTCAGGTCCTTTCCACATACGTTAATTATCTCGAGTTGTCTGAAGACAAGGAAAACCTGGAAGCGATCAGGAAAGAACTGAATTCTGTTTGACATCTTAGATGTGCAAGCTGAGTCTGAAAATGAGTTATCCTAGGAGAGTCTATTACGACTTCCTGAGCCCCCATTCGTTTCAAATTTACCCAAATGCAATTTATCCTGGCTTTGCTCGTTTTGTTTAGTTTTGTCGTTCTTGGCGGTTGCTCCGCCGGTGGTGGCGGTGGCGGAAATGAAGCCGGCACCACCAGTAGTAGCGCGGCGAAACCGGCTGAAGTCGATCCTGCTGATGCCGGCAAGCGCTGGGGTTTCATTGACTGGAACGGCGGCACTCTGATTGAGCCGAAATTCGAAAGAGCACTTTCGTTTTCCGATGGATTGGCTGCAGTTAAGCAGGGTTCGAAATGGGGTTATATCGACAAGACGGCTGAGATGGTAATCCCGGTGCAATACGCGGAAGCCGGCTCATTCAAAGACGGCGTAGCGCCTGTGCGTGCCGCAGACAACTGGAAGTATGGATACATCGATGCCTCCGGCACGATGATTGTCAAACCTGAGTATGATGACGCCAAAGCCTGGGGCGACGGTCTCGGACCGGTCAAACTTAATGGTAAGTGGGGATTTGTCGATAAAACAGGCAAGCTGGTCGTTGAACCAACATACAAAGACGCTAAACCGTTTGGCGACGGACTTGCTCCTGTGCTTGTGGAAACGCAGGCGGCCGGCAGTCTCAGCGCGGCTCCCGCAGATAAGTGGGGATTTGTAGATACCTCAGGAACGCTTAAGGTGCCACCAACTTTCGAAACGGCGGAGTCATATGTCGATGGCGTATCTGAAGTTCATAAAGATGGTCAATTTGGTTTTGCGGATTCAAACGGCAACTTCCAACTTCGCGAAGAGCTTGCTTCGAGATCGGCTTATTCAGAAGGTTTAGCTCCCGTCAAAAAAGAGGGAATCTGGGGCTATGTAGATGACAAAGGCGAGGTCGTCATCAAATATCGTTTTGATGATGCCGAAAAATTCTCGGAAGGTCGTGCTCGCGTTAAGCTCAATAACAAATACGGCTACATCAACAAAAAGGGTAAGTTGGTAATCAAGCCGAAGTACATCGATGCGCTCCCTTTCTCCGATGGGCGCGCCGGAGTGTGTCTTAAAATCGACGAGTAATCAGGAATTTTTATGAACAGTAATCATTTCCGTGTTGCGTCAGCAATTTGCGCTTTGATGTTAGCTTCGTCATACGAGAGTTGCCTTGGTAGTCCGGAAACAGCAACATCGGAAGGTAAACTCGCTGCTGTTGCGCGGGCCGAGAATCTTGTTTCATCAAGTTCAATCAGGCTTACGGCGGTTGGAACTGGCGAAGTTCCAACGGCATCAAATTCATCGGCTGCAGCTCCGGTCGCACCACCATCAGTACCAGCATCGACTTCTTCGGAGGATGCGCTGATCGTTCCATGGAACGAAATGAACATGCGTTTCCGCGAAGACTATTCGAAATCTCGTCTTCGCCAGCTGGAAAAACTCGGACCAATAGTCATTCTTCGCGAAGATAAGATGATCATGCGATATAAGGGAGAGGTCAAAACTCTTCAGGTCATTCCTCAGCGCTACACTTTACTAAAATCCGTTAGTCACATTCCGCTTGCTATTTTTGTAATACTGGACGGCAGAACTGATGCACCTCTCAGTGACGAGGCTAAAAAGGAACTGAGCACATTTCGAGGATTTGTAGACAAAGCTTCGGGAAACATCGGCGATTGGAAACTGTCGGGAGAATCTTTAAGTCGTCAAAAACTAACAATTCAGGATAGTCAAAAGTTCATCGACACTGTGTTGAAGAATGGCTCAGTAAGCAAAGAAGAGCTGCGGAAGTTTGCAAGAACAATGGCGCCTCTTGTTTTGGAAACAGCATACGAAGCAACAAGTATGGAATTGGATTTGATTGATGCGGGTTTAAAATCCTGGAAGGAGAATATGCCTGCCGAGGATTGGAACCGCCTGCATGTCGTTATAATGCAGCCCCACATGCCGCGTAACGAAAACCGCACGATGCTGTATTTCGAAAAAATGTTGAAACAACCCTATGAGGGAGAGCGCATCATCTACTGCGAAGGAAGTAGCGACGAAGAGTATGCCGTCAACTTGATCGGCACGCACGTGCTCGACAAGCATATCGCAGTAGATTTCTTCAAAGACCCCTGGCGAATGCACCGCGACCTGCTAGGTGACGCCGCTAAAAGATACCTCAAAAAACATCGCCCTCTGGAGTGAACGTTTACAAAACAGCAATTCGTGTCGAACCGGAGTGAGCGTTAACCAGACAACAACAACAACAACTGTCGGAACTGGAGTGAGCGTTTAACCAACAGCCATGACTGTCGAACTAGGACACCGGCCGTTGTTCTCGACAACGTATTCGACAAAGGTTTGTTCTAGTGGCGCTTGGAGAACCGCCCGAGCGTCCAGTACTACTAGCGCCGCGCTATGTCGTGGAAATGCATCGGTCGCTTCGGTTGCTCTGTAATCGGTTCCGTAACTGTCTGCGCATAAGGGTTAGGGTTGACTGGAATCGGTTCCTGCGGAGCTGAAAAATCCTGAATAACCCCGCTTACCAGCGGCTGTCCTTGCGCCGTCGCGGACGCAAGATACGCATCTTGTACCGGAGCCGCGAACGCCGGCGCTCCCGGTGGCTGCGAATTCATTAATGGGTTGTGTCCAAAGGCATCAGTCCGGACTCCGTTATGAGGCTGACTGGTAGCAAACTCCGGTCTGGTAGGCACCCCGTTTGAGCCCACTCCGTGAGGATGCTGAGGACCGGGAAACACTGTAGCTTGGGTCGACTGCCACTGGGATCCAGACTCGCTGCCGACGACCGGTCCTGTCGCCGCGCTCTCTTGCTTGGCATGACCGCCCCCGTGCATCCTGGCTTGTGCGGCCTCGGCGCGCACCATCATCTCCGACTTGCCTTGCGAGAACATTCGCAGACCAGCCGCGACAAAACACACGATTGCGAGGATAACAAACGCATTTACCTTCATCACCAGAATGATAGGCAAAACCACGACCAGGAACGTGACGATCCAAAATGTTGTGACCGCGGAACGCCGACTTTCTTCGATTTTTTGAATCCAATAAGGGTGCATAACTATGCTCCGCTTTGTATTGTCTTCTAAAGGTACTCCTAAGGAAGACCCTTGCAAAGGGGGATATTACGCTCGTAAACCAACTGTTTTTTTTCGCCAATATCGGCGGAGTTATCGCGGTTTCTGAAAAGGGAGTGACAGATGGCACACCTCCAGTGCCATCTGTCTTAAGGGGGGTACCGTAACAATTTCTAGGCGTATTGCCTTTGATTGAACGGCCAGAAGCTGACCGAATCAATGACCGAGTTTCGAGGCTCCGCAAGGGCGCTCAGCGTCTTAACCGCTCGACATCGAACGTATGCATTCTCGTCATTCGCGAGCATTTTGAGGACTCCCAACGGCATCGTCGGGTCCTCAGCGAGCCCATGTCTAACTGTCGGATCACTATCGAGTGCAAGACCGTATACCACGTCGACCGGTGTGGAACTGTTTGTCCCAGCGGCTAGTCGAACATCGGGCTCGGGGTCTCGTGCTAAAACTTCCAATACTTTCGTGGGTGTGCGCGGATTTTCTGCAACCCTAATTCGAATCTTGGCGTAATCGCTGTGGGCTAATTTCGCCAACTGTTCTTTCGATGTTTTGCTGCTTCCAGCGCGAATGTAATCTTCAATCCAATTATTACCAAACATAAAAACAACACCTCCGCTCCTCAAGTGGGATGATAAGTTTATGAATGTGATTGATGTTTTTGGACCGAACGGATAACCATCAACGTTCGTCCAAGAATTTTTTATAACAAACAACCTTTGGTCTGTCAAGAGTTTTTGGGTCGGTTCTGTAACCGGCACCTGGAGCAGCGTTAGCGTGTTCCAGAGGCTTGCCGCATTCTCAATTCCTTATTAAGGAACGGTACTGCTAGCGGTGCTTAATTTCAACAGAAAAGTTTAAAAAAAGATGGAATAACACGCGAGCGAAAACACTTACTCGTTAAATTATAAGTGTGAGTTTGAATCACTCTTTCATTTGACCGATGCAGGTCAAAACTGCGCTGCAGAAGAGATTCACAAGATATTTCACCAACAAAGTTTCTCTCTGCAATGTGACTTGCATGTAATTAAGGAGGAATAAAAATGTTGCTACGACGATTTGCTGAAAACGATTTTGTCAACTCATTAAAGGACTTGCAGCGTCTTCAAAATCAATTCGACAGGCTGCTAGCGGCAAGCGCTCCCACTGCCACTTTTGAGTTCCCGCCGACCAATGTCTGGACCTCAGAAGAAGGTGCAATTGTTCGTGCCGAAATTCCTGGAATTGAGCCCGAAAAAGTCGACATCTCATTGGTAAACAATACTCTCACCATTAGAGGATCTCGCGGAGAGGAAACTACCAAGGAGGGTCAATCTTGCCATCGACAAGAGCGTGAGTCCGGTCACTTCACACGGTCATTGCAATTGCCTTTCACTGTCAATTCGGATCGCGTGGAGGCGCGCTTTGCCAATGGCATTTTGGAAATCACTCTTCCTCGTGCCGAGGCGGAAAAGCCTAGAAAAATTAGTGTTGTGAATGCTTAGTGAAAATAAAAAAGAGGAGGTCTGTTATGCCTAGTCAACTTATGGATGCGAAGAAACAAGAAGTCATGACACATGATTCTGAGCAGACTCGTTCTCGCGTTCAATATTCTCCAAGGACGGATATATTCGAGTCTCAAGATCAATTGATTCTTCTTGCGGACATGCCTGGCGTTAAGCAAGAAGGTATAGACATCACGCTCGAGCAAAATATCCTGACGATTCACGGAAAGGTCGAAGCCCCTGATTTCCCAGGCTATAAGTTGTCTTACAGCGAATATGGAGTGGGCGATTTCGAAAGAGTGTTCGCGCTGTCAAACGAGATCGATCGCGACGGAATTCAAGCAACCGTCAGAAACGGTGTGCTGAAGCTGGTTTTGCCGAAGAGCAAGGCTTCGATGCCGCGCAAGATTACTGTACAAACAGAATAGTTTAAAGGAACTGAATCAACTTAAAGGAGGTTTTCCTATGAGTTTAAATCGGACATGGTTCGACTCCCTTATGGCGAAGGGAAAGGCGAAGTCCGCTTTATTAGCTCTATCCATCGGGCTTGCCGTAGGCTTTGCCAGCGGACACGCACTACATTCCAATGCAGAAAGTTCTCAGGTAAAAGAAAAAGAAGAACAATCTGTTTCCATCCCTGTTAATTCTGGAAAGAAAAACGATTCAACGGAATCTGAGACAAAAAACAAGTCTCGTCGATCGATCTCAAGTCAGAGTCTACCGTCGTCAATGTTCGAACCATGGTGGCGAACGATGATGCACGACCCGGATGCCGATTGGATTCTGAGTCGATTCGATCCTATGATGTCGGACTTCGAAGGTGGTCTACCGACTAGAATGGGTTCGTTTTTTCCCCGGCTAGACACCTCGGATGAAGGTGATTCGATAAAGATTACGGCAGAAGTTCCGGGAATTGATGAGAAGAACCTCGACGTTACGGTAACCGACGATCTTGTCACTATCAAAGGCGAAAAGACCGACGAACACGGTAACTCCAAGAAGGGCGACAAAAATCTGCAAACTGTCGAACGTTCCTACGGGTCGTTTCAACGAACGGTTTCGTTGCCATGCAAGGTGCAGAGCGACAAAGCAGAAGCCAGCTTAAAGAACGGGCTTTTGACGATATCGGTTCCGAAGAATCACATCGTTCAAAGTCCAGCAAAAAAGCTGACTATTCGCACTCAATAATTGGACGAGTAAGCAGAGCACCGCTGTTGATATAAATGGCGGCGGTGCTTTTATACAACTGCGGCTTCGCACTTCCTGAGCACGTCTTCGTAACCCATTTTAAGCAGCCAGCTCGAGATAACCGGATCGATTTCTAAAAGCGATCCGAGAATTTGTCGTTCTGGTTTTACCATGAAAAGGCTGACGCGCTTTCTCTTCCCTAGTGGTTGCGACAAGTCGACGAATTCAAATGCGCAATCGCTTCCAAGAGTGTTGGAGGGACTCTCGGCGTGAACGCCGTTTTTTGTTTCTTCAATAAATCCTAAATTTCGACCGTCGCCGTTTCCATTCGAATCAGAGCCATTACTGCCATTATGATTGCCGTTCAGTCCATCTTCTAGTAGGCACCAGTTGCCGTTGCTGCCTATGAGTCCACCGGCTTGAACGATTCGATTGTGTTGTGTCACGTGAGCGATGCCACTACGGGCGGAGTGATCGAAAACGATTTCGAGCAGTCTCGATACTAACTGCATCATCGAAGTCGGACAGGTGTCAACAGAGTTAGGCTCGACGAGCACAGCGTAGATCTCGGTAGCGCCAAGGCTGATTGCAGCTTGAATAGGCGTGTTGCGAACTAATCCGCCATCCATCCAGCAGCCTTCTCCATGAAGCCGACGGGGTGGGAATAATAGCGGTATCGCAGATGATGCCATCAATACATCGATTAGATCTTCTTGAGTTTCAATCTCATCGCCTGTGATTACGCGAGTACCTAAACCGCAAAGATCGGTTGTGACAAACCCGACCTTGGTTTTGCCGGCCTTTAACTTGTCTATGCGGATACTGTTCCGCAAGAGCTTTTCCAATGGATCTGTATTGAGCAAGCCGAGTTGTTGTCCGAAAATTACTCGTCTTAAATGACCGGGATCGGGAAGTTTGTAAACGTCAGACGTGCGAATCTTTCGCCACATAGTCTCCAGCATATCGAGATCGCCCTGACCGACCAGAGCCGCGTTGAGGGCGCCGATGCTGGTGCCGACGATCCAATCGAAATGGAAATCGCGTTCAGCGCACGCTTTAGCCACGCCCGCTTCATACGCGCCGCGACCTCCGCCGCCGGATAAGACAAGAGCCCGTACCGGACGGGATTCCTCCCGATTGTCGCTAGTAACCATTGCTAGAGAACTCTTAATTCAGTAACGGAGCCAAGCCCGGTCAAATTACGGCTCCTAACTTAACTTTACCGAATTTCTTGAAAACTGCAAATATTGGCTCGATTGAGCCCAATCTAGTTAGAAGCGCTTTCTCGGGTGCGAAATTCCTTAAGCCAGCCATCAAGCGATTCTCCGCTGCGTTCGTTGATAGCCACGTTGCTACGAACGCGCTCGATCATTTTTGCGCTCACCCGTCGGCCGGTCTTTATCGGATGTTCGGCAAGAAACTTCTCGAGGTCGGCCGATTGCTCCTGAGAGACAAATGATTCGGCACCATTCACGATGCGCGGGAAGATATGAACCGGATATTTGGTCTCCATCTCTTTCCAGTTTTGTTTTACGAACTGCCATCCAAGATCACGACCAGCAGTGGTTCTTATCAAATCGCGAACGACATGTGGCGCATCCTGTGTCTTTACCTTGTCGGTCATCATTAACTCCAACGTGCGCTTTTGTAGGTCCGGCGCGCGGAAGTATGCAAGACCGGAGAGATTGCGAAGTTTGGCTTCCGGAGTGGGTGCTGACTCGTAAAGCTTGAGCATCTCGTCGTAGGCGGTTGCATCTCCGTTGTATGCAATGATCGCAACCAGAGCGTCATAAACATTCGGATTGATATCTTCCGGTCGGACCTGATAGATGTCCCAAAACTTACGAGCTTCGGCAATAGTAGCCTGATCCTGTCCGAGAGTACCCATTGCTGTCAGCACGTGATCTCGAAGAACTTGAGTCAATTCTGATTCGTCCTCGGCAGGTTCCCAGCCTAACTTTCTTGTGAGCGGACCAAAACGGCTACGCACAAACGCTGCGAACTCGGCACGGGAAGAGTCTTTCACAAAATAATCAAGCGTCGCGATCTGGCTTGCCAGTAATTCAACGACGTTGGGGTCCGTTTCGTCCTTGAAATATCCGGTGAAAGACAGATACTGGGTGACGGGCATGGTGCCTGCCTCGACGAATGCCCAGGCATCGCTAAGAAGTTGAAACCGCTCTGCCGCGGTCATGCCGGACTGCGCTTTTTTGCCCAGCAGATCTAATGCGTCGGAAGAATACTGTGATCGGAAATAGCCATCAGCTCTGGCATTTACTACAACCGGTCCACCTTCGGGAACTTTGGCAAGAATGCCTTTTTTAGCATTAAGCAACACGCGCACGTAGGTCTTATCATCACTTGCGGTGTCTGCTTTGTCGCTCACTATGCGGCTAGTGATGGGAACTTGCCACAATAATGGTTTGTCGCTGGTTGATTTTTTTGATTTCAATCCTGGTGGCGGGGGCGATACCGTAAAGAATTCTTGGGTGAGATTCAGGTCGCGTCCGACTGCAACGGGACTTGCCTTTACGAGCGGATATCCGGGGCGATAAACCCAATCGTGCATGATATCGCTGACTGGTTTTCCCGATACTTCTGCCAGTGCGTTCCATAATTCGCTGGTCTGAGCGTTTCCATACTGATGGTCTTTGATGTACTTCTGAATGCCCTTCATATAGGTCTCTTCGCCAAGAAATCGTTCCAGCATTCGAAGAACCGAAGCACCTTTGTCGTATGTAATTTCGTCGAACATCTCTTCCGCTTCAGACGGATCTTTGACTTCGGTGTAGATTGGGTGGGTCGAAGCTAGTGAGTCTGAAGCCAGGGCTACATCACGATCTTTGACGAACAGATCCCAGGGATGCCATTCTGGCTTAAACGATTCCATTGCTTTGGTAGACATCCAGGTGGCAAACGCTTCATTGAGCCAGAGGTCATCCCACCATTTCATCGTGACGATGTCGCCAAACCACATATGCGCCATCTCGTGCGCGATTACTGACGCAACGGACTGTTTAGAAGCGGTCGACGCGGTCTTCTCGTCGACTAATAAACGCGTCTCTCGGAAAGTGACAGCACCAAGATTTTCCATTGCACCAGCGGCAAAATCCGGAATCGCGATCAAATCCAATTTGTTTTCCGGATATTTGACACCAAAATAGGACTCAAAGTACGGCAGCATCTTCTCGGCGGCTGTCCGAGCGAATGCGCATTGCTCCTCGTGTCCGGGCGTCGCCCACACTCTGATAGTGACGTCGTTGGCGATCACAGGCTCTGTGCTCTCGAACGGCCCGACAACGAACACCACGAGGTACGTAGACATCTTAGGTGTTTCTTTAAACGTAAACTGTCGCTTTCCGCTGCGACCATCTTTTTTGTCAAAATCGACTCCGGCATTGGAAATGGCGGTCAGGGTCTCGTCCACGGAGAGCGTGATTTTAAAGGTCGCTTTCATGTCGGGCTCATCAAAGCATGGAAATACTTTTCGAGCGTCGGTAGGCTCCATCTGAGTGCAGGCGATCTTATTGGTTTCGCCTTTGGCATTCTGGAATGTCGACAAATAGAAGCCCGAAAGTTTGTCGTTCAACTTTCCACCGAAGCGCATTCTAAGCTCATATTTCGCTGGTTTTAAGCTTTGCTGGAAGCGAAATCTGATCTGCTGCTTGTCTTTTTCTTCTATCGTTTGTTCCGGCGCAATCCACTTTCCATGCCCTTCATCCGATACTTGAGCGATTTCTGTTTCTGCAATTTCCAGGTCTACCGAATTTATAACGATGTCTTTGGTCGAGTCATTGACTGTGAGGAAGATGGTTTCCTCGCCACTGAACTGTTTGTTCTCAAGATCCGGTTCGAGAAAAATTCTGTACGTGTCAGGCAAGACATTCCGCGGAAGGCGCACGGCGCCTTTGTTGTCGAGAGACTCAGTCGGTTTCTTCGCGATGCTCGCTTGTTGTGTCACCATTAGCGAACACAACAACATTGTGAACAATCGCATTCCCGGCTTCGTTGCGGTCTTCGACAGTCTCGGTGTATCCGTTGACGGGGATTTTCCTCGTATTCCGCGATGTGAACCCGCTTCACTCGACTGTTTCCGATGATCACGCAAAGACGAAATTATGGCCGAAAATCGATTGAGCATTCTCTCCTCCGAGCGAAAGCTGATACTAAGAACAGCCGATCATACATTATGCGGTCCGTTCCGGTTTGCCCGAGGCTTTCCTTTTCCCGATGAGGGTCAGTAATATCGGGTTTGCCTTGTGAGTTATGCTTAACATACTCTACAATTGGGACAGGATAAGCGATACGAGCGTGTTCTCCTGCCAAGATATGTTGAGTGATTAGTTTGTGATCGTGCCCCAGTCTGTGAATTCATTAAAGGACTATTTGATTTTGGCTGTTGGGGGCGGGTTTGCGATAGCCTATTGGAACCTTTTGGGGATAAACTCATGTTTTTCAAACAGTTTTTTCTTGCTTGTCTTGCGCATGCCTCCTATATGATCGGCTCTGACGGCGAAGCTTGTGTCGTCGACCCGCAGCGCGATGTAGATCAGTATCTCGAGACCGCGGAAAAAAATGGGCTCAAGATCAAATACATTATTGAAACCCATCTGCATGCTGATTTCGTCGGTGGTCATCGCGAATTGGCCGAGCGCACCGGTGCGGAAATTGTTTTCAGCAAAGATGCCGGCGCTTCATTCCCTCACAAAGCGGTGAAAGATGGCGACATTATCCAGCTTGGAAAAGTAAAACTATCCATCCTCGCGACGCCTGGTCACACTCCCGAAAGTATTTGCATCTGCGTTACCGACACTGAGCAGTCCGACAAACCATCCATGGTTTTGACAGGAGATACTCTGTTTATCGGTGACGTCGGGCGACCGGATCTGGTTGGCTCCAAGGGGCGCACAAGCCAGGAGATGGCAGGATTGATGTACGACAGTTTGCATAACAAGTTGCTTAAACTTGCAGATGATGTGATGGTTTATCCTGCGCACGGAGCTGGTTCTCTTTGCGGAAAAAATATGTCGACCGAACGTTGTTCCACGATGGGGCAACAACGTCAGATGAATTACGCGCTCAAGCCTATGACGCGCGAAGAATTCATCTCGATGATGTGCGTTGATCTTCCGGAACAGCCTGCATATTTTGGTGCGGCTGTTGAGAAGAACAAGGAAGGCGCGACTCCGTTGAAAGAGCTTCCGGCGCCTCGTCCTGTGAGCGCCCAGGAATTAAAAGAATTGATGGACAAAGGTTATCTCGCAGTGGATGTCCGATCAAACACTCTTCATGGAGCCGGACATGTTCCTGGTTCCATGAACATCGGTTTGGGTGGACAATTTGCCTCATGGGCAGGAAGTTTGATACCACTCGGCACGCCGATCGTTCTAATCGTAGAAGACAAAGAGTCGGTCGAAGAAGCCGTCACCAGGCTTGCTCGTGCTGGTCACGAATCAGTGGTCGGATATCTCGACGGTGGAATCTATGCATGGACCAAGAGCGGTCACGACACCGGTGAAACACCACAAATTACGATTGATCAGCTCAAAGAAAAAATGGCGGACGTCAAAGATCTTCAGATCATCGATGTGCGACGCAAAGGTGAATACGATGCTGGTCATGTTCCAAACGCGAAAAATATCCCTCTTAACGAGCTTGGAAAGAACCTCGACAAGATCGATAAGAATCGCCCTACTGCGATTATCTGTGCCAGCGGATATCGTTCTAGCATCTCCACATACATTTTGAAAGATAGCGGCATGGCATACGTATACAATACCATTGGTGGTACTAATGCCTGGCGCAACGCCGGCTACGAAATTGAAATGTCCGCCAATGCTCCTAGCTGCGCATCGGCTAATTAGCCGCTCCAGGTAAGTCTCGTCAACTATCGGGACTTCGAGCATAGACGACCGATAAAAAAGCGGGTCTGCTATTTAGCCTACCCGCTTTTAGATTATTTGGTTGCCGAACTAGATTTTGTGAGCGCCGTTGTTAGTTAAACGATGCCACCATGGCTGGCGCAATTTTTCGAGGTTGGCGATTGCTTCATCGAGTTTTTCTTGAAGCTCAATCGCTCTGAGTGCTTGCTTTTCAAGCTCTGGAATCACTTGTAATTTTTTCTCTTGGTCTTCCACTACTCTCTCCATGTGTTGTACTCGGTTGTACGCACTTGTGAGTCGTTGATTGGTTTCATTGAGGAGTTCGTGCACTTTGTGCACTTGTCCGAGAAGATCAAGCAACGTTCTTGTTTCGTAGTAAACGGTTGTTTTTTCCAGTTCGACTGATGGCTTCTCAACCTTCTCCTCGACTACCACATGAGGTGTCTCCAGGAAGGCTTCGAATCCGCTCAGAGCAATTGGATCAATATTTACTTTTGGATTAGTGTTCATAGTTTTGTTTCTAGCTCGCCACTCGAATGATATTATCTGTGGTGCCATCAACATTCGCAATACTTGACTACTTTGCGGAGTCTTGCTCCGCTTTCAAAAAGACGTGACACCGATGTCTTCTGTAAGTGAAGCTGACTTCCAAAACCAGCAAGGTGAGCCAATCTTGTCGGTAGTGGCAACGCTGTATAACGAAGAGGAAAACATCAGACCTCTTGCCGAAAATCTAATCTCTGCGTTTCGAGAAAAACTATCTGCCACCACATATGAGGTCGTGCTTGTCCTTAACGGACCCGAGGACAGTACACCTGAGATTGCCGAAGAACTTGCAGCGCAGTTTCCCGAAATCGTTTTGGTTAAGCTCAAGGACAATCAGGGTTTTGGCGGTGGTTTGCTGGCCGGTCTGCGTGCGGCTCGTGGACAAATCATTGGTTTCATCGATGGTGACGAACAAATCCTCGCTGCCGATGTGGCAAAGATATTTTCAATTGCGCTCACCGATCAGCACGACGTTGTTAAAGCGGTGCGCGTAAAACGGCACGACGGTATCCAGCGGCTGATAGTGACCACATCTTACAATATACTTTTTGGCATCATGTTTGGTACCAAACACAAAGATATCAATGGCAAACCCAAGGTTTTTAAACGAAAAATTTTGGAAGCGCTTAATTTGCAATCGACAGATTGGTTTCTCGATGGCGAATTCATGATAAAGGCAAAGCGCCAGGGACTTTCGGTTTTGGAGGTCCCTGTGGTCTTTCAGCAGCGAAAGCGAGGGTCATCTAACGTTCGCTCCTCTACCGTGATAGAGTTTTTTAAGAACATGCTGGAGTATAGTCGTGGCAAAAATTAAAGTTGTACTCCTAGCAGGCGGTCAGGGTATGCGTTTGCGAGAAGAGACCGAGTACCGTCCCAAACCAATGGTGGAAGTCGGCGGGAAGCCTCTGATCTGGCATATCATGCAGCATTATGCAGCTTACGACTTCAAGGATTTCGTGGTCTGTCTCGGCTATAAGGGTGAATCGATCAAGTCGTATTTTTTGAATTTCGACTTTCTCAACAGCGACTTCACTTTGACGTTGGGCGAACGAGATAAGATCACCTGCCATGATCCGCGCGAGGAGAATGGCTGGACGGTGACCCTGGCAAACACTGGGTTGCCCGATGAGACCGGCTCTCGGCTCAAGCAGGTCGAGAAGTATCTCAAAGATTGTGACTTGATCATGATGACTTACGGCGACGGTCTGTCAGATGTAAATTTGAAACATCTGCTGGAGTTTCATCAATCGCACGGAAAAATTGCCACCATAACCGGTGTCTCACCTCCATCGCGCTTTGGCGAGTTGATGGTCAAAGACAAACAGGTCAATGTGTTCAGCGAGAAGCCGCAGGTTTCACAGGGTTTCATTAACGGCGGTTTTTTCGTATTCGATCAGCGAGTTTTCAAATACCTCAGCACAGATCCTTCATGCAGTTTCGAAAAGGAACCCCTGCAAATGTTGGCTGCCGACGGTCAACTGATGATGTTTGAGCACACTGGATTTTGGAGTTGCGTCGATACGCGTCGCGATCTGATGCTGTTGAACCAACTGTGGGAAAACGGCAACACGCCATGGATACATCCCAAGTCGGCAGACTTGCTACGATAGAGACTATGTGAGGGAAACTAATCCGGGGACTCTGTTCTTGGGCGACTCTTCTTCGAGCCCTTGCTGATGTAGACCATCGTCACAGTGAAAATCGCCAACACCATCGTGACGAGAATCCCGATTGAGATTACCATCAGCTGGGCGCCGGCAGGATCCTTCGTTGTCGAATCTTGAATTTGAACAAAGGCGTCGCCAAATTCTGCAGCGGACACCGATGTCATTGCACCACTGATGATACTGCTGCAAATTGCAAAAATTGCAGCGAGTGTTGTTTTAAACTTTTGCATGTTGCGGTTTCTCCTCAGGATAAGCCAGTTCCCGCCAGCGTCGAATGCCACCATCCATGGAGATGACATTTGTGTATCCCATCTTTTGCATATTGAACGCTGCGAGGGCTGAGCGGAATCCGCCACCACAATACAAAATTACTTCGTCTGATTTGTTAGGGATAATCGTTTCGATGTCACGCTCGAGAACACCGCGTCCGATGTGAATCGCGCCCTCTGCGTGCCCCGCTTCCCATTCGTTGTCTTCGCGAACATCAACGAAGTGAAACTTCTCTTTTGCCTTTAAACGTGGCAAGACTTCTTCAGGGATGGTTTCTTTTATGTGAGGACGGACCTCATCTACTAGTTTCACGAAAGCTTCCGAGTGTTTCATAAGCCTGACTCCGCGCCAAAAACAATGCCGGAAGTATATCAGCTCGGCATCGCACGCGTATGTGAATCTTGTTAGCAACCGTCTTACAGAATGCCGGATCGTTGATAAGCTTCTGCTATTCGAGCCATCATCCGCTCACTGACTATGTCTTCGGTGCTTAGCGCGTCGTAATATTCCTGTGTCAACGCGCGAAATTGCTGGCTGTAGTTGGGAACAGCGGTGACACGCATGCGCCGTTGTTCGAGGTCAAGGCACCAACCTCCGGGAAGCAATGCCAGCGCCCGTTTCAAGACTCCTACCATCTGCACCGATCCGAGTCGTTCGAGTGCATGAATCACGTCGATCGCACGATCTCCGCACGAATTACCAAGGTAACGGTCGAGTGTTCCATCATCGATCTCTGTGTTTAGCTCCCAGAGAAAGATGTAGTCCAATTCTTCCGGCAATAGGTTTTGTACGCCACTCGCACAGCGTTGGTGAAGCAACGCTCCGACCTGCAGCAGAATTTCGTCGTCCATTTCGTTACTCACGCATTAGGGCTCCGAACAGTTTATCTCAACCGAATCTAATCCGGCAGCTCTGAACATAGATTTATAACGGCAATGTTGAGAATTCTGAGATTGGGAGCTGGAACTGCGATAATCAGTTCGGCTTGAGACAAAGCCGTGAGAGTTTGCCGTTGCGACTCTTGACACCCCCGGTGCAAGTGGAGGCTACTATGCTGTACAAGTCGAATCCCAATATTGTCGAACTTTTCGGAACTAAGGTTCCAGAGCCGCGAGTCCTGATCGACTTTCTTGGCTTCGAGACCCACGTCAAACAGATCCGCGAAAAGCGCGGCGCCTCAGTCTGGCCGGGTTGGTACGATCACGCCGCCTACTATATCGTCGACATCAGTGCCGAGAAGCTTTTCGGTACGGGCGAGGTAGTCAGCATTCCTCAATTTGTCAAAGCACCGGATTACGAATTCGAAATCGGTTGTTATGTCACCAAACACGCAGTATTGAAAACCCAAGAAGAAGCACTGCAGTTCTTCAAGGACAACTGCTATTTAACGATTCTGAATGACTGGTCTGCAAGAGATATTCAGAAAATAGACATGCTTGGTCTCGGACCGGCAAACAGCAAATTCATCATCGGCAACAGCATCGGACCGAAATTGGTTGCCGCTAAAGACGTTAAGATGGACGAGAATGGCGTGATGGACATGGTCATGACGTTGCGCATTAATGGCGAAGAGCGAACTAAAACAAACTACAATACGCTCTATCACTCGCATCCAGGAACGCAGTCCAAATCAGCATGGAGCTTCCCTCGACTGATGGCATTCTTGGGTCAGCAAAACATCGCTGTTGAGCCGGGTTACCTTCTAGGTTCAGGCACCGTCGGTAATGGCTGTATTGCTGAGTTCTCGGCAAAAGTCGATCCTGATACCAACCAAGAGTTGGAGCCCGCTAAATTCGGCTGGTTGAAAGACGGTGATACTGTCTCAATGGAAGTCGAAGGAATTGGCACGTTAGAGAACAAAGTAAGCGTAAAGCAATTCGCCGCGGTTAAATAACTGGCTGCGGCGTTAGTTTTCAACCGGTACGACATCCGGGTCTTGCAAGTTGGTCCGGACGATTATGCTCGAGGTATCCATGAATTTTTCTTTGTCTCCAAGAAGACTCGTTCCAGGCATAGTGTTGCTATTGGTGGCATTGGCCGTTTCGTGTTCGTCATTGATGGCCGCTACCTTAAACAAAGACGTTGATCTTAAGCCACACTTCAAAGGCTATGATGGCGCATTTGTTTTACTCGATCTAAATACCAACAAATATATTCGATACAACAAAGAGCGTTGTGCAGAACGATTTCCACCTTGCTCCACCTTCAAGATCTTCAATGCCCTGGCTGGTCTCGACTGTAAGGTTTTATCCGGTCCTGACGACAAAAAGAAATGGGACGGTAACAAACGAATGGTCGATTCATGGAATCGCGACCACACTTTGGAGACTGCGATTCAAGAATCTGCGGTCTGGTATTTCCAAGAAGTCGCAAAGGACATCGGCGAAGAGCGTATGAAGAAGTACCTCCACGAAGTCGGTTACGGCAACGAAGACATCAGCGGCGGTATCACCAAGTTTTGGCTCGGCGACTCACTCACAATTTCAGCAGATGAGCAAGTCGCCTTTCTCAAGCGCCTCTACAACAACAATCTTCCATTCTCAAAAGAGGCGATGGAGACCGTCAAAAAATTGATCATTGTTTCCGACGATGGTTCGAGCACGCTGCGCGGGAAAACCGGAACCGATATGAAGGACGGAAAGAGCGTACTGGGTTGGTTTGTAGGCTACGTAATCGAAGACGGAAAACCATACATCTTCGCCACAAATATTTCCGCCGACGACAAAGTCAATGGGCGTTTGGCGAGGACAATAACGCGTTCAATTCTTCGCAGCCTGGGTCTTCATTGACCAATGGTGCCTTGTCACGATTGGCAGGAAATTTCTTGCGGGCATACCAAACTCGCCAAGTAAGAAATTACTTCGCGAGTTTTAAACGAGTTCCGAAAAACTCTTTTTATCAAATGTCAAGATTGCCCTTGGAGGGACTCGGACCCTCAATCCCTTACGGGCACCGCATTTTAAGTGCGGCTCGTATACCAGTTCCGACACAAGGGCGTGTGGAGAACAATCATAGCAAATCATAGCAACTGTAAGAGTTCGCAGGCAAATTTCGAATTCACAGTTGATATCAGGAACACTTTGCGGCTGCCACAGGTCTTTCAAATTACGTTACTAAGAGATTGGATCTAATGACAACAGCCTTGAGTGCCGCCGCTCACGAAACGTCCATTACGAATTCGCAGTTACTAAATAGACCAACTAGAAAACCTCCTTCGCGACTAAGAACGCTTGGTATGTTCATCATGGTACCAATTGTGGTGCTGTCGATATACGTTCTTGGTGTGATCGTGCGCGTGAGCGTAGCCGAGCAAAAGGTATTCGGGCGAAGTGCATTGATACCAATGTCACTGAATCCTCGCCGATTTTCCGAAATTCCGACTATGAAAACTTACGGCGCCTTCAACTACAACATTACATTTCGTGGCAGACCACTTCTGGTTCATCGACAAATCATCAACGGCTATCAACACTGCTTTGGTTCAGCGCTTGTGACCTCGGAACTTGGAGCCGAGTTTGCGGACTATTTGTTCCGGGCGAATGAGTATATCGAAGCGTATTGTTGGAGAGATGGTGCGAGGATGTCACACATACTTGATACGCGAAAAGATCTGCACAACAACACTGTCGGTCGTAGAATCGCCCGCCAGGCAGCTAAGCTGAACCTGGAAGGCGAAGAACTCGAGAATTATCTTTCTGATGAAACGCTGCAAGCAATTCGAGATCGCAAAGTGATTTCACATTGGCTCGATCGTGAAGTTCAAGGTCTGCCGACCAGCCATGAATACGGCTGTCCCGGCTTGCCGGGTCCGATTGACGAGAAGAAAACCGTCGGCAAATAGCTGACACGAAGGGACGCAAAACCTGAGTTTCCAAATCCATAAGTCTATTGTGCTTCGTACATTTTTCCGATGATTCCCGGGCGAATTGACATTTCTTCCATAAGATCGACAATCGCCATAAACACTAAAATTTGCATCCACGTCAGATACGGGCAAAACAGAAACAGAATTACGCACATAATTTGCAGTGCCACAACGGATATGCTGGTGCGTGTCCAGCCCGGTCTGGCACTGGTTGAGTCATTCACGAGTTTCCAGGCTCTATAGGACAGTCCTGTGATAAGCAGTAAGCAAACCGTTGTTACTAATGCAATTGCAATAAAGAACTGATTGAAACCGGAATCGATCGATTGCGACGAGGATGATTGATTTGCTACGCTCACGCGCTGGTCCGTCCCCGTGGATGGGCTAGAAACCAAATCTTCAGGGGGTGCAGCTTTTGACCAGGGAGTAATCGTTTTGCCCCAAAACGCCACCACATCTGATAGCAGGCTCAAATTGAAGAAGTAGGCCTTTTCTCCGGCACAATTTATTGTTGGTAGTCCAAAAAACTCGAGACTGCGAAGTAATTTGTTCCAGCTAACATGGTCTTGGTTCGCCCGGCTAGCGGCAATGCCGATTCCGCTTGCCGCTGCTCCCAGTCCAAGAATAACTGGTCCTGCATGGAAGTTTGTAGGCGTAGCTATGCCGTGATTCCATTCATGAATTCCTAGACATCCTAAAAACGGAACAAACCAATTCGTGCGAAAAATCTCGTATTGTGACTTGGAAAACTCTGGTGCGAAACCTGGCATGTATGAAAGACCCCAGGCGAGCGCGCATCCGCGTGGCCCCTCAATACTCTGGTCGGTGGCAGGATCTATTTGTGCCACCATTAGACCGGTAGTCGGATCGACATGCTTTTCAATTGACGCGGCCCATCGTCTCCACGCGGCACTATAGGCGGTACCATATAACGTGTCATGCATCCTCAGCGATTCTAAGGCGTAAACTGAGTCTTGCGCCCACGTGTGTCCTTCGTAACATTCGGGAAAAGCGGTTTTTCCAGATATGAATGCGTCGTAAATCTCTTTAGACCGTGAATCATAGGTGGCTAAAATGTCTTTGTCTTTCCCACCCAGAAGTGCATAACCAGCCCGTAGGAGGTTTCCGTGACCAGCGATAATGATGCCGCCTGATGGTTTCAATTTCGAGTTCAGGTTAAAAGGATGTCTCTCCTCTAGTTTTTCAACACGCTTCAGAAGCCATTCAATCTTCCTCAATACATGGGTTTTGAACTCGATGTCATCAGCTCGGGTGAGAGCTAGGCTAACTAAACCGAAACCATAAAGAGAATTGCAAAACAATGTTCCTTCTGGAATCAGCAAGATCAGAATCTCGTCCTCGCCCATGGACAGGCGGCGTTCAATCGACCGCATTTGCGCATCAAGCTCCCAGCCATCAACAGCTCGTCGCTCGACGGACAATGCGGATGTCATAGAAAACAACCAACCGATGCTAAACCAAACTGCAAGAACTGCGCAGAACGAGGTGAAAAGAATCCTTCCCGGAGTTGTGATCGATACTTTGCTTAGTTGTTTCTGCAACCGTCAGGCACCTGGAACGGAATGCGTTATCTGGAGACTTTAACCTGATCGCCGAGATTCGCCAGCTGTGCTTCCAACTCGGGAGTGGCTGCAACACCCCGTTTCAATGTATATAAAGTTGATACTGTCGATGCCAACCATACCAAGCCGATGGCGTGAAGTATGTGCCGTTTGATGTCTGAAGGCTCATGCAAAAAGTTGCCGGTGATACTCGATATGAGGAGCGTGATTGGATCTGGGTTGATCAGACTTCCAGCCTTTACCCATGTAAGCAATTGAATTCCGACGAGAGTGAGAGATGCCCAGGCTAAGCCGATAACTAACTTGGGACTGAGGTCGATATTTCGGATGTCGAGATAACCAGCCTCATCGAAGGAGAGTCTGATCGGGTAACGCAAGTAGAGACCAATTATTGCTGATACCACAGCTGATACCACGTATGAGACTTCATTTGCGTTCCAGCCACATCCCAGATATAGCATTGCGCCGGCAAACCACGCATAGGACAGGGTTAAGCGACTCTTCGAAATCCACTGACGCGATCTGAAGTAATAGGCTGCGCATGAAGCAGCCGCGAGCAGCACGAAGATAAATCCTGAGATTGTTTCGATTGCGAGCTTAGCTCGTTCTTCTTGATAGCGAGCTAGAAGCGTGGCAGCTTCAGGATCGACTCCAAACAATCCGTAGTAATCCACGCGAAACGATTCGTAGGCTTCGGTGTCATGAAACTCATCAATTCTCCAGCCGAGAAATTGTTTTACTCCACGTTCGAATAAGCCTCTCTCCGGTCCGAGTAAATTGGCTAAGAATGCGGAGAACACAGTGTTTTGACGTTCGTCGACGTGAACGGACACGGGGTGAAGATACTTTCTGTCCTGGTTGAATTTCTGCTTGGCCCAGATGCGGAGCGATTCTAACGCGATCGCGTTTTCGTCGGAGAAGTCTGAATGTACCAAAATCATTGCGATATTCGAGGCAATTAGTTTGTCCGCGAATTCAGGATTGGGCTGAGTTTGCAGCTCCGGTGCATTTGTCTCGTAAGCGGGATCGACTGTCGGGGTCAGATCTGGGGTGTACTTAGAGAAGTACGATAAGAACGCCGCACAGAGTACAATCGCTAACGCGCCGATAGTGAGTTTCCGTTTAGACATCGAGCGGCTCCATCAACCTGACAAGGTAGAAGTATAGTCTGTTGGTCGGGTTCGACAGCCTCTTTTGAACAAGCCTTATGTTAAAAGGTTTTCGTCTAACGCGAGGAGCTGAGCCTGTCTTGACGGAGGCGAACCTGATGCTCCCCTGCCGATCGGCTGGAGCCGTTATCGTCAGAATGGCTCTATATGGACGTTTCCCGATGTCGCAGTTATAAAATCGAACTCATTTGTCAAATTAGGCATTCGACAGTATGAGTTTAGGTATTGTAAACGATTCAACCAGACGATAAGTCGTCTCGTCGACAATACGACAAACTTGCTTTGATGTTCGCTGTTTAGGCAAAGTCGAGGCAATTGTCCACGAGTCATCGTTTTAGTGCTTTGAGCTGGTTTTTTTTGTTAATCATAAGAATGGTCGACAATACGAATGTTTGTATTCTGGAATCGTTGCCGAACACCATCTCAAGCCCCCCCTGGTCGTTTGCATCGTGGGCTACTTTTTATCTCTACCCGCACTCAGTGCGTTTCGTACGTGATAATGTGTGCTGTACCGATTTGGCGAAATTTTGTTGAACAAATTCTCGTCAGATTCGCGCAGATCGGCAGCTGGTCCCGCAGAAATCGACGCTCGATTTCGCTATCTAAGTGGTCGCATTGATGTTGTTTCGCAAAAAAACATTTTCAAGGTTGATACCACTCGTGGTACTACCGTTAGCACTTGTTGTTTTGACCTCTTGTGGAAAAAAACAAGCCACTACCGATTGTGAACAGATCCAGGCTGTTCGTGGGGATAGGAGTCTTACCGTCGGTTACATCGCGCCCAGCAAGGGCATTCTCGAGATTGGTACTGAGAATGCTTTGGTGGTCTATTTGCACGGACTGAGTTCTAACTGGCAGCAGCCTTTTCAATTTCCGTGGAAACATACTTACGCTGACACGGTTACACACTTTCGCCCGGGCATCACTTTCATGTCCATGCAGTATGGAAGCAGCGGCTCGTGGATTGACGAGAGTGCGTTCGAAGACATCACCACCGGTATCAATACAATCCTAGAAAAGTATCCGAGTGAGAAGATTGTTCTCGCGGGATGCTCGATGGGAGCGTCTTCTGCGCTGAGCTATGCCGCTAATGCGCCAGACGATATCAAGAAAAAGATTGTCGGTGTGGTTGCGATGTATCCGGCTGGAGATTTTGTAGAACTTCACGATAAGACCGCGACGCCTGTAGTCAAAATGGCTCTGGAAAAGTGTTTCGGTGGAAAACCGGATGATCCTGAAGCAAGAAAGCGCTACCTTGCTGTCAGTCCGATTTCTAACCTGGAAAAGTTTTCTAAATCGACTCGAGTTTATGTCATCTCTGCTTCGAAAGATGTGACCATCCCTCCAAAGCTGCAAGATGAGCTAGTTGAGGCGTTGAAGAAGAATGATATCCCGACCGGTTACGAGTCAGTCAAATGCTCGCATGAACTTCCACCACCTCACAAAAGTTTTTACGACGCGCTGAAATACGCGTTGGACGGCAACTAATCACTGTACGAATACGGACAAATCAATCATGGATAACAACCTTCTGACGCACCGGTCGCAATTAACGGAAACTGTGTACTTCGAGTTCCTCCCTGGAAAGTTCAGAGGCCAGACCTTTACTGACGAGTCGGTGTTTCTCGAAGATGAAACATTTGCATTGTTAGAAAACATCGTTGTTCGGCATGTTCCTGATTTCGATCGCAGTGCTTTTACCGCTGTCACGAAAGAAACCTGGCAGTCGATTCTCTCTGATTTCGAGACTTTTAAGCACAAGCTAGGCGGAGCATCGAGCGTCAGTGATATCAAATCCGATGTTCGGTTGCTCAATAAGACAACTGAGGAGACTTTGAACAAGGACTTTTCGAAGAATAAAGCCGAGCTGATCGGCATGATCGATAACCTCACGGCATGGCTTCGTCAAAACATGCAGAATCAGGAAATCGTCTCGATTCTTGGCGTTTGACCTGGGCATTGTGGACGGGCTTTCTGATAATTCAGAAAAAATGGCAGATTTCTCGCTTAAAACAGCTAGACTCATGCCAAATTTTCGAATTTTCGCCTATTATGGAGTTGTCACATCACTTCGGTTTATCGAGGTGATGAGCACTAAACCGCTGGATCGTTTCTTACTATGTCGGTTGTCATCTCAGGAATCTGCGGCTTCGTCGGTAGCTCGCTTGCGCGTTGGCTAAAAGAAGCTCAGCCTGGTCTGGAGATTTTTGGTTTTGATAACTTCAGTCGACCCGGAAGTCATCTGAACAAGTCGGCTCTTGTTCACCTCGGCATCAAGGTTTTTCATGCGGATGTCCGTCTTGCCAGTGATATGGAAAACTTGCCACCAGCTAAATGGGTAATCGACGCAGCCGCCAATCCTTCTGTTCTCGCCGGCGTAGATGGTGTGACTTCATCGCGGCAGGTAGTCGAGTCAAACTTGTACGGCAGTGTCAATTTGCTCGAATACGCCAAGCGTCATCAGGCTGGTTTCATCCTCATTAGCACCAGTCGGGTTTATTCAATCGCTGAATTGCAGAAGATTCCATTAGCACCATCTGCGGAGTCATTCGTTTTTGACACAAAGAAGCCTGCACCACCTGGGGTATCGCCCGCTGGAATCGCGGAGAACTGTTCCACTTCGGCGCCGATTTCGCTCTATGGCGGCACTAAGCTGAGCTCGGAAATTCTCGCACTGGAATATGCGTCTATGTCCAACATTCCAGTTTGGATAAATCGCTGCGGGGTGCTCGCTGGTGCCGGTCAGTTCGGTCGTCCTGACCAGGGCATTTTCAGCTACTGGATTCATTCCTACTTGGCTCGTCAGCCCCTTCGTTATGTCGGCTTTGGCGGCACAGGTCTTCAAGTTCGCGACTGCCTGCACCCTTCAGATCTGTCCGCGCTGATCAAAAAGCAAATGGACACCGCCAATGATGGCAGACCTCAAGTATGCAATATCGGTGGCGGCGCCATGAATTCGATGTCGTTAAAGCAGCTATCTGATTGGTGTAAAGAGAAATTCGGCGAGCATGAGGTGGCAGTGTCGACAGAGTCGAGAATGTTCGATACTCCGTGGATCGTGATGGATAACACTCTTGCAAAAACTACTTGGAACTTCGAGCCAAATGTTTCATTGAATGATATTCTCGAAGAGATTGCAGCGCATGCAAACGAGCATCCTGAGTGGCTGAAGGTGTCGGCGATATGAAATCACAACCACCCACATCCGGAGAGTGCACAAAACTATCGATCATCGTTCCTGCTCGCAACGAAGAGGGCTGCATCGTTTCGACTCTTCAACATCTTGATCTAGAACTCGGACTCAATAAAATTCCACACGAAATCGTTGTTGTCGATGACGGCAGCACCGATTCCACCTGGTCAATTCTCACCGAATTAGCCGCGACCATGCCGACTTTAAAACCAACGCAAAACCCCGGATTAGCCGGGTTTGGACGCGCGGTCAACTGGGGTCTGAGCCAGGCGGAAGGCGATGCCATGGTGATCATGATGGCTGACGAATCCGACGATTGCAGAGACGTCGTCAGGTATTGGAATAAACTAAACGAGGGCTATGACTGCGTCTTCGGCAGTAGATTCATCAAAGGTGGCGGCGTCATCGACTATCCTGCACACAAATTGTTGCTGAACAGAATGGCAAACATGTTCATAAAAGTTCTATTTGGAATCCCGCATAATGATTTTACGAACGCGTTCAAGGCGTACAGGCGAACGGTGATTCAGGGCTGCTCTCCCTTTATTGCGCCGCACTTTAACTTGACTATTGAGATACCGCTGAAAGCGATTGTCCGAGGTTATACTTGGGCAACGATTCCGATCACCTGGAAGAACCGACGAACGGGATTAAGCAAGTTGCACATACACGAGATGGGCAGCCGGTATCTGTTTATTTGTTTGTATGTCTGGTTAGAAAAAAATCTGACGACTGACTATCGAAAAATTTAGACTCGCGACTGGAAACACGGAGGCTCAAATTGGGAACCATTATTGTCACCGGCTCTGCAGGGTTGATTGGTTCTGAAGCTTCTGAATACTTTGCTGCGCGCGGTTACGAGATCGAAGGTATCGACAACGACATGCGCCGCACATTTTTCGGTGACGAGGCTTCCACGGATAGAAGTCGCAAACGTCTGGAAAAGGCGTTAGGAAAGTCGTATAGGCACCACGCGGTGGACATTCGGGATATTGATTCCATTGCTAAGATTTTCAGGGATCGTGCCAGTGCAGTGACCGCGATCATTCACACCGCGGCTCAACCGTCCCATGATTGGGCCGCCACGAATCCAATGGAGGACTTCACTGTTAACGCAAACGGCACGCTGAATCTTCTTGAGGCAACGCGAAAACATTGTCCTGATGCCGTGTTTATCAACATGTCAACTAACAAGGTTTATGGTGATACACCAAACCGCTTGCCCCTAGTCGAACTTGATAAACGCTGGGAAATCGATTCGAATCACGAATATCAAAACGGAATTTCAGAAACGATGTCGGTGGACAATTGTCTGCACAGCCTATTTGGAGTTTCGAAACTCGCTGCGGATGCTGCGGCACAAGAATACGGACGCTACTTCGGTTTACGCACTGCCACTTTCCGTGGTGGCTGTCTCACCGGACCGAATCATTCAGGAACGGAGCTTCACGGATTTCTCGCCTACTTGATGAAATGTGTCGTTACGGGGCGCCCTTACTCCGTTTTCGGATACAAAGGCAAACAAGTTAGGGACAACATACACAGCAACGACCTGGTGCGTGCTTTCGAGTACGTCATTAAATCTCCACGCGCCGGAGAGGCATACAACATTGGTGGCGGTCGCACCAGTAACTGCTCGATGCTTGAAGCTATCGAGATCTGTGAACGCATTGCGGGCCGCAAGCTAGACTACAAGTACGTTGACGGCAACCGAATTGGCGATCACATTTGGTGGATAAGCGACAACAGCAAGTTTATGAATCACTATCCAGGCTGGCAAGTTGAGAAGAACATCGAAGATATTCTGGTGGATATTTACGAGCAGAATCGAGATCAGTGGCTTAGCGAGACTGCATGATGGTCGGTCTATAAGGTGCACTAGTGCAGTTGCGCCTTTTCGAGTTTTTAACATCTACGAACCCTGAAAAAGTCATTGTGCTTCCGTTTTCTTCGCCACCTTTTTAAGTAAGAAAATCTTTTCCTCCCCAGGAACAAGCCAGCGTTGGAATGGGAAAGTTTGTGCCACTGTGAATGATGGCAGTGGCTGTCCGCTAATTACGAATGCATCGTTGTTGTACGGGTAGGGGTCCTTAGAAAGCGGTGGAATCGGCTTTCCGGAGGTGTAGACTTCCCAGAGGTTGTATTCAAGTCCGCCATCCATTGTTTCCTTTGTTGCACCAAGAGCGGTGGCTGCCTTTATTGCTTGCCACCGTGCGCGGTTCCATGTGAAATAGTCATGGGTTCCAGCGACGCTGTACCAGAAAAGTCCGAGCGTAAGAATTGCGGCTGCAATTTGGAAGGCGAGAGGAGCGATTTTGGCTTGTGATGGGTATTGAAAAGCCAATCGTATGAATACTACGGAGAGGAACGGCACGCAGAACACGAGGTAGCGATCGTAGAAATTATGTATGACGAGAGTGGTGAAATAAACGACCATGAGCACGTATGAGACCAACGCGAATTTATCTTCCTGCGCCATCTCGCCGCGACGGATTGACCTCACAATCCTGACGAGGAACAGGATGAAGTATGTCCAAAAGAATGCGGCGCCAACGCCGCAAAGGAGCGTTATTGCTTTCCAAACACCCGGCGCTGCTTTCGCCCAGGGGCATTGTGAAGCCAGGCTGATTGTCAGTGTGTACGGACCGAGCCCAGAGTCGTAAATCAAGTTTTCTGCGAGCGGCATTGTTTGCCCGTTCCACAACATGCCAGCAACCATCAGCACTACCAGTTCGGTCAATAGCACAGCGAGGAAAACTCGCGTTTTCTTTTCGACGGAACCGAGAATCTTTGGAGTGACCAAGAGTAGAAGAGGAAGAAGAATTCCGCCGAGATAAAGCGAAAGTCGCATGAGGTTTCCGAGTACCCAAATACAGATGGGTAAGAGTCCCTGTGCTTTTATTTGATTCAGGTATTCATCTTCAACTGTTTGGCACCATAGATGTCCAAATGTGGAAGCCGCCAGTACTGTATAAATCAGTGCGCAGATGCACGAAATTCCGAGAGGCAAAACCGCATGCACGAAGTTCGGCATTGAGCGTTTATTCGCTATCAGATAAGCGATCGCAAAACTGGCAGGAGTGACTAAAGTGGCTTGGCGACACAGTCCTGCTAATGTCACCGCAATAATTGAATATACGAAGAACGACCGCTTTCCGGTTCGCCAGAATTCCACGAATGCGAGTGTTCCAACAATAGACATCGCGAGCGAGGAGATGTCCGTCATGAAAGTGTGAGTGAGGGAATAGAACAACGGATTCGTGGCGACGAAAACAACTGAAAACACGGTGTACCAGAACGGTGCTCCGCACCTCTTCACCAGCTGCCACGTGCAAGCGAGTGTCACCATACCCCAGAAGATGGTGACTATGCGTACGACGTCAAAAGAAAAACCGAACAGAAGACATGGCAGTGCGCCAGAAATTATGTGCGTGATCGTGGTGTTTAGAGTCCAGCCGGTGAGAACATACTTGCCTGCGAGCATGCTCTTTACCATGTATCCGTAAATCCAGTCGTCATTAGTTGGAAAGTTGCCGACGAATTGGCCGATAAGCTCTGCGACCAACCATAACAACAGCAGTACGCCGACGGTTATTGTTTCACGATTGGTAAGTTTCATTGGATGGCAGCGGGAAGGCGCTTGGATGGCTCTCGGACGGTTCAATATAACATAATCGTCGCGGGCGTATGTCTTAGCAGCCTGGGCGCCTGCAAGGCGCCCCTACGATTAGCGCAGTTAACCCCTACGATTAGCGCCAACAATTAGCCCGTAACTATTTCTGTTGGACGTTGTCGGACTGCGCGAGCGATCGTTTCGACATGGCGCCGGCGACGTAGGTGAGGAATTTCTTTCCGCCTTTGCCGTTGAGGTGGACGCTGTCGAAGAAATCATCGTGTTCGAACTGTCCGGGCAAATTCAGATCAACAAATACGCCGCCGTTTGAGCGCACCGTAGACGATACCTTGTCGAGATATAGCTTGTAGGTGTCTTTAGGTACCATGGCGAGGTTCTCAGCGGTCAATGGTGAGTTTCCTACGACGAGATCGATGCCTTCGTTTTTACAAAGTTGGCAGAGTTTTTCGAAGAATCCGAATTGTTCTTTCCAGATGTTCATGCTGAACTGGCTGTAGCGAACGCGGTATTCATGGATGTTATCTAGAAACACAGCATGCTTTGGATCATATGGAGACTGTCCAACTTCTTCCGGAGCAAAGTCTTCAGGGAGGTCCATCATCGCGAGTTTGCGAAGTTCGACAGAGGTTTTGACGTCATTGAAGTTCGGATCGTTCGGCTGGCACAACGCTTGAACTGCGTGGTGCTGCCAGCTGGTCAGCTCCTGCTTATGCCCGTAAACGGAAGACAGCCGACTCAATTGGTAGTCCAAAATAGAGAGGAGGTCTTTCTTGCGGCAAATAATTTCGTATTCGCCGACGCCGCCAAGCTTGCTCGTGGTCTTAAAAACATCGCTAGACGCGGGTGATTTGAAGGTCGCGTCAAAGAAGTTTCTCGGCACCATCGTGCAATAAAGTGCCTTTGGCTTCGCCCCATTTGTCACCAGGGTGCGAGCCATGAAGTACTGGTCGGAAGGCATCTGACCTGGAATAGCCAGGCAGAATGTCGATTTGTAGGGGGCGTCGGCTTTTCTAAGTTCCGATTCGAGATAGGTGCTGCGGTGATTGGTGAGCTGACTGATCGACTTGTTCAAGTAGGTTGCTTCCGCTCCGTAGAGCGCGCAGGTCATGTCCGAAGCGCCCAGGAGAACCAGATCCGGCGTCTTCGGCTGTTTCGAAAAATCGTTTAACGCGTACCAACTGCGACTACGGAATGGTACGTCATAACCAAATTGCATTGGGCGGTGATTGACTGCATAGGCAATTCCCACGCCAATATCCAACAGCGCGAAGCAGAGCAACGCCATCACAATGTCGCTTTTGAAAGCGGCTTTGAAGAAGTTGGCGATACTGTTGGAATTCACTGTTTATGAGGCTCTTTAGAATTGGTAGTAGATGAATCGTGGGGAAGAATCAGGGGCAAAAGCAACGATCATAAAAATGAGCGCGACGGCGTATGCAACGCGATAGGCGCGTGGCACCTCTGTTTTTGCCAACCTCTTAATGGTTTCGCTCAGGATGACCTGGCTGACCCAGAACACTGGCAGCAATAAAAGAATGCTGGAGAAGATAAGCGGATAGTTGATCGAAGTGACAGTACTCAGGCTGTGTTGAGCGTTGAACACCCCTTGCAGGAAGAACATCTTCTGCACCATCTGTAGTCCCACGAGAATGTTGTCGGAACGGAAAATTACAATGCCTACGCAGAACGAAGCGAACGTAAGTGCCACTGAGAACATATGCCCGGGACGCGTATCGAGGAATTTGAATAGCCCGGTTTTCTCCCGGAAATGCGTAAACTCACGGTGCATTACCAACAGCACACCGTGATAGAAACCCCAGATTACCAGGTGCCAACCAGCGCCATGCCAGAGACCGCAAAGAGTCATCGTTGCCAGCAAATTGAAAGATGCCGACAGCCGACCTTTTTTCGAACCACCCATAGGGAAATATAGGTAGTCGCGCAACCAGCTGCCCAATGTAATATGCCAACGCCGCCAGAAATCAGTAATGTTGCCTGACAAATAAGGAAACTTGAAATTGATCGGGACCTTGTAGCCGAACAATTGTGCAGAACCACGGGCGATATCAGCATATCCGCTGAAATCGAAATAGACCTGGAACGAAAACGCAGCCGCCATAATCCAGACGTCGATTGAAGTAAACTGCGTTTGATTCGAAAATCCGCCTGTGACAAACAGCGCTAGATTGTCAGCCAGAAGCACTTTCTTGAAGAGTCCGTTCAGGATCAAGAAACAACCTTGATCGAAATCCTCGCGAGTAAATTTGCTTTCTACCTTTAGCTGAGGCAAGAAGTCCTGAACACGTTTAATAGGACCGGCGATTTGTGTCGGGAAGAATGCCGGAAAGAGAGCGAAGGAAAGTGGATCCTTGACTGGTTCTGACTTCCCTTTGTAGACATCAACCAGGTAGTGAATGAATTCGAATACGAAAAACGAGATGGCCAGCGGCAAAACGATTTTGATATCGAGTTTGCTTAAGTGTACAAACGGGCTGGCTGCGAAGATTACCGTTTCTTCCAATAAATAGAAATACTTGTAAAAGCCTAGTGTCAGGAGGTTGGCGACGACGCCAAAAATCATCCAACCTTTCTTATGCTCTGTGGAGGCTCCGATCCGAAGCCCGAGCCAGTAGTTGGCGGCTGTGAGACCCAAAATCAAGAACAAATAGATTGGGCGCCAGGATGCATAGAAGATGTAGCTCGCCACGAGCAAAATCGGCACGCGCCACTTGAACGGGCACATCCAGAAGAGGATTAGCACCGCCGGCAGGAAGAGTAGGTACTGTAGCGAGTTGAAAACCAAAAAATACCGAGCCTATTTGCTTTTCGGGCAACTTGACTATCATAGGGACGCATAAGTCAAAGGTCTTTAAGCGCTTTTTAGATGTCATATATCTGTATAGAAGCTTCACGTTGTTTCGTGTGGTAATGTGTTTGTCTAACATTATGTTCTACTCAAAATCGACCTCCCGAAAGGGTAGCTGAGATGTACAGTCCATACCTGGTGCTCGACCTCAAGGAAGACGCCGACGAGTCCGATGTCGAAAATGCGTACCGGTCTCTGTCAAAGAGGCTTTCTCCGGGCTCGTTCAAAACTGACGCTGGAAAAGAGCAGGCTGAAAAATGCCTGAAGGCGATCAACGAAGCGTATACCTCAATAAAAAATCGCGAGCAACTGGATCGGAAGACCGACTTAACCACCGCGATTTCCGAAGAGGCGACTCATCCCAGGCTCGGTCAAATGTGCGTAGCCACCGGAATTATTTCGATGCAACAGCTTGAAGAGGCTGTTCAAGAGCAGCTCAAGACCGGACTTCCCCTGGGTGAAGTCTTAGAGAATAAACAATTTTTGTCGCGAGCAGAACTCGAAGGGCTCTTGCTCGGGCAGGGTTTAATCGACGTAGACGGCGAACGCAAAGACCCGGTCGCTCAACGTTTAGTTGCGCTCAACCTGGCTACATTAGACATGGTGTTGATTGCTCAAATGGAATTGAAGTGGCAGGAGATCACGCTTAAAGAGGTCTTCATTCGGCATGGTTGGCTGTCTGACGAAATTGCCGCTGTCCTATTTTAAGTAAACGGTTCTTCAAGCTACAGTTCAGCGCCACTACGCGCAATACCAGCGGTTTTTTGCCCTGTCAAAGCGACACGGCAATTTCGATCTTTGCAGACAATGTCTACAACTTCATCTATTAAACGTCTGCCGCCTTCGTGATTCATATGGACAATGTCGTAAAACACACTCGAAGGAAATTTTTCATCGCCGTAGAAGTCTTTATAAACCACCCCATACTGCCTGGTGGTAGCTTTCACGAAATCGCGATATTCTTCGTAAACTCCGGGTGGCATCATCTTTGTGTTGAGTGCTGCAATCGGCATGTTGAGCACTACCAGCTGAACATCGGACTCTTTCGCTGATTTGATAAGACGAACGAAAAATTCCTTTTCGGCGTTAAAGAGTGACTCGTGTCTGGTTTTATACCGTTCTCCGAAGTCCTTAGTGTTGTCCTCGAACTTCGGCTCGTAGTCAGGTGTTATGAGGTTCCAGCCTGGTTGTAATTGCGCGTTGATGTTGCGTGTTACCAGTTTTTCTTGCTCTGCTTTAGCTAGTGTTCCAGTACCACAGACGGTAGCGACAGACGGTTCTAACACTGCGCAAGCCTGAGTGGCGAGAGACGCTTGGACTATGGGTTTGCTCGCCCAAAGGTAAGCTATCTTGCCAGCAATGAAATCAGTCCGGTCTCTCCACTCGGGAAGGGCGATATCAACGAGAGGATTCATGTCCATCAATTTGCTCAGATATCTGAATGTTGGCGTTGTGCCAGGGCTTCGCACCTTGTTATCAATAAAATCTCGGGCCGAAATTCCAAGCACAACTACTTTGGGTTTTTGCTTTCCCTTCATCAAAGTCTCGAAAATAATCCAATCATCCGAAATTAAACTGCCAGGCATCGCAAACGTCGCACATACGGGCTTTTGCAAGCCGAGCTTTGAGATCAATCTGTCCTGGCAGTAAACAATTTTATGATGATTGGTGTGATCGACTGTCTGTCCCGTGTGTTTGGCATCCAACATCGCAAACGGATGTAAGAATAGTGACGATCCCAGGAAAACCAAGTCGGGGCGTCCAGATTGCGACACATAGTCTTTCGTAGCCCAGTAGATCCAGCTGCGATCTTCAGGCAAGTTTTCTGCGGACGGTTTGCCGAATGGATTGAATAACATGAACGCGAAATTAACGATCAGAACTGCTGCGACGACTGCGATTGCGCGACTCTGGAACAGCACTTCCACCATCTTTTGGAGAAGTTCTTTTGGCGTAAATTTGCTGGGTTTCTTCATGGCTTCTAGTGAAATCAGAACTGGAAATAAATGAACTTCGGCGACGAGTCTGGTGCGAATATAAGGAGCAAAAGCACCATGGATGCCACTGACGCTACGTCAAGCCACCTGTGTGGAAACGTTCTGGTTTTACTTTGCAATCCCGAGATAATTTGTCCGGAGAACAAACAGATCAGTACAGCGGGCAACAACATGAAGATGATTGGGTCGCTTATGGTGGGTAGGTTTAGAGCCAGATGACCACCGGATCTTGTGACCTCTGAGATGGAGAACAGTTTGGTGATGATAGCCATGGCACTACTGAAGGTGTCAGCCCTGAAAAAGACCCAACCGATGCAAACGGCATGGAATGTGACAATCACAGAAAGAACCTGTCCCAATTTGGAATCAATGAACTTACGAATCGATGCGAATGATTCAACATGAGCTCGAAACTCTTTATGCGCTATCAATAGAAGACCCTGATAGGCTCCCCAGACCACGTAATGCATGGCTGCACCATGCCAGAGACCGCCTAGCAGCATTGTCAAAAACAGGTTTCGATAGGTAAACCATTTGCCGCCTTTACTGCCGCCTAGCGGGATATAGAGATAATCGCGGAGCCAGGTCGACAGCGAAATATGCCAACGGTGCCAAAATTCGGAGATACTGCCGGCTAAATATGGCAGGTTGAAATTCGGAGGCACTTTGAACCCGAGGATTTGAGCCGATCCTCGAGCCACATCGGTGTAGCCGGAAAAATCAAAATATATTTGAAATGCAAAAGCATAAACTGCCAGCCAGAGATCCAGTCCGCTTAAAAGTTCGGGGTGCTTAAATGCGCTATCGACGACCACTGACAGGTTATCGGCAAAAACCACTTTCTTGAACAAACCGAAAATGATGAGTCTGAAACCGTCATCAAAATCCTTGATCGACAGATGCAACTTATCCTGAAGTTGCGGGACGAAGTCCTGATAACGTTTGATAGGACCAGCGATTTGAGTTGGAAAGAAGCTCGGGAAGAGAGCGAAGTTCAAAAATGACTTAATGGGTTTATCGCCTTTGTACACATCGCATATGTAGTGGATGAATTCAAAGGCGAAGAATGAGATGCCTAGCGGCAAAATGATGCTCATCGAAATCGAGCAGTGCTTACCGAATGGAGACAAAACACCGTTCAACAGATCTGCGCCGAAGTATGCGTACTTGAAGACTGCCAGTATGAGCAGGTTCAACGCGATCGTGCCAATCAAAAGAGGCTTACGAAAGCGTTGGCTTTCACTTAGCCGGAGACCAAGGAAATAATTGACGACGGTTAGAGACAGGATCAGCAAGCCGTAGACCGGCTTCCAGCTCATGTAAAAAACATAACTCGCGATTAATAAAAGACCAACCCGCCACTTGCTCGGGATGAGCCAGTAGAGTGCGAATACGATTGGAAGGAAACCCAGGTAGGCAGCGCTGTTAAATAGCAATTAAATGCTCAAATAGTTGTGATCATGACCGATCGGAGGTGGAGATCTGGTGGAGATCTAATATTATTCGATGAAGACAAGAGATAAATGGCTCTTAGTTAATTTCATCATCGATATTGATGGAAATACGTATTCAAAACAGGCTTTGAGCACAACCCTGCCTAACTCTCAGAGTCCTGAAAACTATCGCACTAACAATTTTTCTTAACTAAGCGACGGATCGAAATCTCAAGCTCTGTAATTGTGGCTCGATGTAATTGTGGCTCTGTGTAATTGTGGCTATGTAATTATGGCTCTGTGTAATTGTAGGGGCGCCTTGCAGGCGCCCTTTCCCCTGTTCCGAAGCCGCCTGGCAAATTACAATTGAATACTCAGAGCGCTATTTAGTACTTTTCTTCTTTCTTGGCAATCCAATTTCAGGACCAAGCAAGCCACGAAGGTCTGAACATCCACCACAACGTTGATTTGGATCGAGTTTCAAAACGGTTCGAAACTCATTCTTTGCCTCTTCGACTTGGCCCTTCGCGAAATAAATCGCGCCCATTACGTTGTGCGCCATCGGAATTTTGTTATCAATCTGAAGTGCTTTTTGCGCCTCCGCCTCTGCTAGATCGCGCTGCCCCTGCGTGTAGTAAGCCCATCCTAATCCGGCGTGGGCCTCTGCGCTTTTGGGGTTGTTCTGGATGATCTTCTCGTACACGGACTGAGCATCCACATTTTTCTTCTGTTTGATCAACGCTCTAGCCTTTTTAAAGAGCGCGCTTTCCGACTCTTTTGCAAAAGCGGACGAGTCGTTTGTGAGCGCGACTATAAGGATTAAGATCAAAATTCTGATTGTCATCTTAATCATCTTATCGCCTAACTAAAAAAGGAACTTCCAGAATTCGATGGTCGATTTGGCGATCAAAATGGAAGGTGATGAAGCTTGTGCAGAAACGATCCCTGATTTCGAAATTAGCCTCGTGAAGCCGTCAATTTTCATATCGAGGAATCAGATTAAGGTGCGAAGTGAAAAACGCGCTCAAATCGCCTGTAAAATGCGCGTCCCGAAAGGTCGCTCGGTGTGAGGTTTCGGAGGTTTTTACCCAGTGATGAAACATAATATACATTATCGGACCTGTGAGCAAACGAATTGGGCTCGTTCAAAACCCGCTTTTCAGGGGCGTTTTAAACCTAAAGCTGCTGGAAGATGCTCGCCGAGATTTCAGAGATCTTTTTTAGTGCGCCAGGAAAGTCATGATTGTCTTTCGTTCGTTCGCCACAAAAATTGCTGATCACTCGTATGTCGGCAAAGGGTACCGAGAGGATCGAACAAGTCTGAGCGATCGCGCAGCTTTCCATTGTTTCGATTCGCACTTTGAATCGTTTCTGATACTCAGCGGATAATTCGTTGGTACCAGATATGGTGGATACAGTGCCAACGTCACCGACGTTGTCCACCAGCGTGCGGAAAAAATTCATCAGCACGCCATTGTCCGGCTTCACGCTGATAGTCGCCCAGCCGCTGTCTTCAATCGACAACCAACCGCTTTCGGATTTGACAACTGCACCCTCTGGATTGACGCTCGCTCCTTCATCCAACATGTAATGTTTGATACCGAGGAATGAAGTGCGCAGTCCGACCTTCTCGTCGAAACTCCCAGCCAGACCCAGGCTTAGAACGCCACCATAAGTTAGGCGACCTAATTCACGTGCGACGGCTCCAGCTGCGTTGGCTTTTCCAACACCAGTGTGCAGGATCGAAATCGAGTCGAATTCCCGCGTTGCCCAAAGTGGTGGCACTTCTTCGTCTGCTACCTCTGCGCCTTTCAGAACGGCTTTAAACTCGACGGGTGACGCCACGGCAATAAGAAGACGCGTAGATTCTGCAAGTAGATTTGTAACCATAAGAGCGACTCTTTGGAACGTGCGCGTCTACTATAAAGGAAGTAATGCGATTGATGCAACGAAGGTCATTCATCCTGGGAACGAATACTGTAGGTCCGCTGATGGGCACTGCAGGGTCACTGAATGGGCACTGCAGGGACCGCTGCAGTGGCGCTTTGTAAGCGCCCGGCTGTGAGATGTCCCGAGCGGTACGAGAGAACTGCTTCCTAAGCGGCTTCTTTCGCCGCAGGCCCAATCAGCCGATCCAAAATTTCTTTGGCTTCTTTGTGACTTTGTCGATCAACAGCCATCTCAGAATAGAGCTTCGAGACATTGGTCGTCTTATCATGCTCCCAACCGAACACATGGGCGCGAATTTTAAATGCTCGTTGGTAATACATCTCGGCTTCGGAGAAAGCACCACGTGAATGATAGATCAACGCCATGTTGAAACATGCGGTCGCGATCTTGGGATGAATCGGCTCCAGAAGCGCCTCATAGATGAAGAGCGCACACTTTACATGAGCTGTGGCTTCATCGATTTTCAAAAGACTAAAGCAAACTGAGCCCATAAACATCTCACACTCAGCGGTTTTGAGATGCTCGTCACCATATGCGGTTCTCGTCGCTTCGAGCGCGCGCGAGGCAAATACTTCCGCTTCGTCGTATCGCCCTTGGGCGTAACACAGGTTGGCGATGCTGTCGAAAGAGAATCCACGTCTCCAATCGCTTGATTTGAATTGATTTGTTTCTGCAATCGCTTTGAGCCACATACACTCTGCGTGTGCGAAATTGCCGGCACGCTGAGACCGCTCAGCCATGGTGCGATATTCAGCCCAAGTGTCTTCACGTTCCAATCTCGGGACAGGAGGCACTACGGCGCGATGGCTACCCGAATTCGATTGCACTATCCGCTGAACAAGCTGCCCAAAGCCAGCCTGTGAATCAAGCGATAAGATAGAGTGCTCACCAGTAGTAAATCTGGGCAGTGTAGACATCTTGTATAGTCCAAAAAATTGGACATCCCCTCCAAGCTTTTCCGAGTATAGGAAGTATTTGTGAAAGAATCGTGACTCCCCGAGTTAATTTCCACATTCGTTGGAACGCGATTTTTCTGAGGTAGCACAGACCTTCTCAGACGATGAAATATAGGCGAATGGAGCGTTAAGGCGGAATCGTCAAAATTTCGAACAGTCGTATTGTCGACTCGTCGAATCGTTTAACAGCCGAACTGCGTTAGTTGTTCCAGCCGCCTGCCCGTTCTAATACCTTCAAAGAAGCCCAAAATCCATGTCGGCAATTTGTCGGAATTCTGTCGGGACTTTGTAATCAAGTCTCGCGATTATGTATGCATTCGCCGACTGCTTCTATTTTGAGGACTAAACCATGAACGCATCAACATTTACTACGAACGATACTGCTAATCTCAAGTCCGCTGGTGACAACTCAAGCGCTAACGGACTAGGTGCATTTAGTGCGGACCTCTTCAAACCAGGCAACTCTGAAATGCTTAGTATTCGTCCGGTATCATCAGCTGCGGGACTGCCAGAAGTCAGCTTCATCACTGCCGATGCTGCTGATCAAAACCAAGGGGACACTGTGCCTGAGGGTGGCTTGGAACAAGCCGTCAAGGCGATTGCGACAGATGCAGAGGACGGGAAGTTTGATGATCTCGAACAGCTTCGCCAGGTTTTGAACACCTACGGAGCCGGTAACAGCGAACAGTTCGTTGATGATTTGAATAAACAACTTTCAGATACGGGAGTTTCTGCCGAATTTGAAGCCAACAGAGATTTAGGCAGCATCGACCTGGGCGGCAACGTAGCGTTGCTGAAAGATGGCGAATACACCGATAGAATCCTCTTCTCATTCTCTGGCGATGTCGTTCAGCCCGAAGGAATGGAAAGCAATTTCGGTTAATCGAAACGGTCATGAAGACTTGGTTTTAGGCTCCTGAAGCTTATAGCCCACTCCATGAACAGTCTGTATAAGTGATGGGGCGCCCTCATCGTCGATCTTCTTTCGCAATCGGCGAATGCAGACTACGACCGCCTCGGGCGAAGATTCACTATCAGACTTCCAAACCCGCTCAAGCAGCGCATCTGCACTGAACAGTTGATTAGGATTTCTCAAAAAGAATTCGAGCAACGCGAATTCCTTTGGCAGAAGAGCCAGCTCCTCTCCGTTTTTTGTCACACTGAAGCGCTCTGGCTCCATCTGGAGAGGTCCGAATTTGAGAACGTTTATGGCATTAGAACTGCGTTTCAGTAGAGACTTAATTCGTAGAGAGAGTTCCTTGATGTGAAACGGCTTGGTTATGTAATCATCAGATCCTGATTGGAAGCCGGCTTCCTTGTCTTCAATAGAATTTCTACCTGTAACCAGCAGCACCGGAGTGGTACTACCGGTGGCGCGCAAATCCTTAATCAGATCGATACCTGTACCGTCGGGGAGTTCAAAATCCATCAGTATTACGTCGTAGGAACAAGTGAGAATCCGGTGCCGGCCTTCATCTGCAGTATCTACGGCTTCGACAAGATAATGCTCGTGCTCCAACCATTTAGTAATGGTTTCGATCATTACTAAATCATCTTCGATAATCAGGACCTTCGCCACTAGTTCCCCTCAGGCGCAATTTTTTTTGCAACTCTAGAATAATATCAAGTCGGGAACTATCAAGATTGTCTATTCAAGCGGAATTTCAAAAGTTTGACTATAGGGGGTGTCATTAACCCCTACGACAACTCGAAAATTCAGCAATAAGCAAATACGACTTGTCGTATTGTCGACTTATCGACGATGCGAATCGTCGTAATTACATATTTCGGTATTTTTGTTTATTTGGAATGTCTGCCGATAATCCTCCAAGGTTTTACAATCACTTTTATGTGCACAATGAATAAGTGTAGCCAGGCCATGAGTTCACAGCTTCCTGCCGGCTACTCACCCAGCTCGATAGCTTCGAGCGCCTATGAACCTGGATTTACGATAACCCTGAATGTTCAGTCACCAACACAATATCCCCAAACAGCACTATCGCTTGGATGAATATCCGCACCTGGCGGAGCTGGTTAAGTGCATTCAGCAAACGCAGAAGATTAAGGGCGTCAAACACTGTTTCTATTGGGTGGATGAGAAAGCCGTTCAGTACACACTGAGCATGCATCAGAAGAAGGCCAACGAAGAAATCGAGTGGTGGATGCATGAGTCTTCAGAAGCCGGACAACGCATGATCTGGTTTTACAGAACCAACGATCTGGGTGTTATCTATCCTCAAATTCTGTCCGCTGTCGGCGCGCCACCACCATTGACCGGTGACGCCGCTCCTCCACCGGAAGAAACCACGACTTTATTAGAGTCATTGGGCGGCATCAAGTATTCAACGCCCGGAACGAAATACAATACTCCAGGTAGCACACTCGCGGCGCAGCAACAATCGAATCGACCACCACTAAATAAATTGATTAGTGGAACACTGGATTTGCTGCCGATGTCGTCCATCCTGCAGATTGCGTCTAAAGAAGATGCCACTGGTAAACTAACAGTCGAATCTCCCGAGGGCGGTGAAGGCGTTGTTGTGTTCTTGCACGGTCGTCCGGTGCATGCGACCACCGCGGCGCAATCCGGTCTGGAAGCTCTTCTTGAACTATGCACCTGGATGCAGGGAAAAATCAGTTTTGCTCAAGGCACCAAAGCCGATACCACAACAATCAACCAGTCTGTAGAGCAGATTACATATCTGGCTGCACAACTTATTGAGAACATCGGCTTCTTGCAAGAACATCATATCGATGATATGTCCGTTCTCTCGCGAACCACGAATGTTATTTCGGAAAAGGCTTTCGAGAAGCGCATTTTGGATGGACCACCGCTCGGTCTTGATTTGCAAAAGCGATTCTTTCAAAACCTCGACGGCAACCGTAGTTTGAAAGACATTTCAATTCTGCTTTCGCTTAATCCGAGTCAGTGGATCGCGATCGCTACTAATTTGTTGCAACTCGGTTTAGTGCTCACTCCGGATGGTCGGTGTGTTCTTGTCGACCCATATTCGGCGAATCAAATTGGTGGAAATCAAACGGTAAAGTCAGACGAACAGCAGCGACAATCGATCACCAACCAATTTCCGGAACCGGCGCCCGCGCCCATTCCGATGAGCTCAGGCGCTAAGTTTCCGCCCCAGGCAACAAGCGGAACGTTCCAAACTCAGCCGCAGGTCAATCAAGGAGTTAGCGGTCAATTTCCAATAAAGAATCCGCCCAATCAAGGAACGAGTGGACAGTTCCCACTCAATCCACAATCCACAAGTGGACAATTCAGAACCGGACCATTACCAAGACAAGATGGAAACTGGGGCAACCAAGCCCCGCCGCAGCAACCGCATGCACCGCTGATGCCACCATCATCTGGTTTCGGTGCTGGTGCCGGAGCTCCAATTGATAATAAGCTGCCATCACCATCGGTGCAGGCATTCATGTCGGCTACTACGACTGTTCAAGAGATTGATACCGTCCATATCGGGCTTGAGACCGGCGAGATACACTACAACAGAACCGCTCCTAAACGGGTTAGCGCGCTGTTGACGGATCCTGCAACAAACATCTATACCTTCGAAACGATGCAATACTTTTTAGAACGAGAGTTCGCAAGATCGTTCCGTTTCGGAGCAACATTTTCTTTGATGGTCTTTTGCATGAAGCTTCGATCTAATGAGAAACCTACTATTCAAGCATCAAAAATTGTCGATTTGACGACCGAAGCGATCAATAAGATCAAGCACGATGTCGATATCTTCGGACACTTCGGAGAGCGCGGCTACGCCTTGATTTTGCCGAACCAGAACGCCGGACTTGCTGCGACATTGGTCGACAAAATATCGACAAATCTCACGAAGTTTTCTCCTGAGCTTGCACAAGTGCGCCCGACTTTTTATTTCGGAATATCGTGCGTGCCAACAGACGCGAAAGACATTGAGGCTGTTGTGTCGAATGCGCAGAAAGCCATGCATGAAGCCGTCAAGAAGAATGTAACGCGTGTGATGTTCTCTGACATCGGACGCTAATTCTACTTCGATTGTTTACCTTCGGCATCCTTGTCGTTTCTGTCAGCCTGCTTATTCTGGCTGTCTGGCGTCGTGGATTCGGTTATGCCTGGTTCAGCCTTTTGTCCTGCTCGAGCCTTATCTGATGAGCTGTGAGCCGTTGCTTCATCGGTCTTGGCGTCAGTCTCGGACTTTATGTCGGGTTTAGAATCTTTCTCTGATTTGCTTTCTGAATTGATCGCTGGAATCGGCTCGAGTTTCGCAAGCGGTCTCAATGCCGGTTTGGAAGCTCTTTCGGGTTCCTTTTTTTCGGACTTTGAATCCTTCTTTCCTGCGTCCGATTTCGCTTTTGCGTGTTTGTCTGTTTCGGCAGCTGGTTTGGGTCCTTTCGGTCCCTTGAAGAGTGCGGTGGAACTGACTGCCTGCTCGTCCTTTGATTCCGTTGGTTGTGGTATCGCTGTGAGCTTCAGTGTGGGCTCCTCCGGTTTACCATCGCGGAAGTCGAAGCTGGCCGCGATCACGGCGTACTTCTCGAAATTCGCCGTATCTGACTGTTCCTCTTTCTCGGGAATTCTAGTTGTTGGAACAGGTGCAGCAACCTTCACCTGTTCGGTGGTTTCTTCGATCAGGTCTTCGCCGACAAGTTTTTGATCGTTGAGAACTGCCACCAATGGTGCAAAAACGAGTGCCGGAACGCGGAACACCAGTGCCGATTCACTGGTTACAGTAATTGTGACTGTGCCACCGCTGGTGGTGGGTTCAGTCTTAAGCGAAGAGATCTGGTCACGCTGAATCGAAACTCTGGTGGCGCCAAACCATCGCGAAATTATCTCAGGAACAAACACAATACGCTTGTCTGTTACGACGAAACGACCTGGACGCTCCTTGTAGAACACCATCACGAATTGGTGGAGGACTGATTCTCCAGCGACCGGGATAAAACGTGATCCCATAAACATGGCGCCGAAAACCGTTCCAAATACTAGAAAAATTCCAGCCCAGACAGCGACAAACATGCCCATGAATTTTCCCCAGTACTGGCCGAGGCGTATAGAATTGGCTGTCATGCCTTGTCGCATGGCTCCCATGTAATCACCGGATTGCGAAAGTGCGAATCCCAGGTGACCACGCGCATTCGGATCCTGGGGTGAAAGATCTACTGCGCGTTTGTAAGCCGCGATAGCTTCCTTGGGATGACCGAGTTTGCTGAAACAGTCCCCAAGACCAACATAAGCACTGGCGGTTTTAGAATCGAGTTTTAGGCACTTCTGGTAGAGCGGCAAGGCATGGGCGAAGTCGCCACCATTTGCCATTACATCCGCCAAGTAAAGATAGGCTGTTGAGTTGTTTGCATCCAACTCAATCGCTTTTTTGAGCATCTCAGTCGCTTGCTGTTTTTTTCCTAAACTACCAAGAGAAAAACCCATCACCACATACGGATATGCCTTCGTTGGATCGCGAAGGACAGCCGCTTTCGAGTAAGTAACTGCTTCTCGATACTTCCCGGAAACGGAATAGAGCCACGCAACATCCGAGTAATAATCGAAGACATTCGGGTCGATTGAAATCGCGACTAAGAGCTCAGAAATCGCATCATCGATAGAACCGTTCAAATATGATGCTTTGGACAAACGGTCGTGAAGATGCGGATTCTGACCGTGTTCTTTCAGTCCGGCACGAAGAACATCGATGGCAGCCGAGTACTTTCCGGAGCTGACGAGACCATCACTTTTCTCGACTACTGAAGCAACTTCTTTGAGGTCGTCATCGGTTTCGCCCTCTTCGCGATCGCTGGAGCAGTCTGCGTTCGCGTCGGCACCACTGACGGTGCTCGGAGTTGCATGTTTCGACGCCGCGCTAGAACCCTTCTTCGCATAGCAGGCAGGCGCGGTGCCCGCGATAGAAATCGCGATACCAAGACTGATGGCGAGAAACTTTCTAGTAAACATGTCAGACCTTGGACTTGGTTCTACAGAGATTCTTCTGCTAGCTTCACGAAACGGGCAACAGCAATTGCTACTATATGTCATATCACGGCATTAAACAACGTGCAAAACCCTGGTCTGCTGTGCTAAAATTCCGCGTTCGACGAAGCGGAGATTACGCTGACCAATGCCTACCAATGACGGACAGGCTCCTGGATTGGATGCTATCAACCAAGCCCTGGCAAGTTTCTACGGACAGAAGCCTGACAGGATATTTTCCGAAAGTGAATTGACTGGTTCAGGGTCTCCAGCATTGGAATCGATTTCGGTTTATCGGTCTCAATCCGACGTTCTGCATTGGCACTATGTGACCTTTGGTTTCAGCGAACTTTTTGAAAAAGAATCAGAAGACTCCGAAGTCAGTGGTCTGGGTTTTGAATTGACTTTTCGTTTGACTGTCACGGTTAACGAGAATAGCCCGCCAAGGTGGCCGTGTGACCTGCTCAATGGGTTGGCTCGCACGATCTTCGAGAACGGAACTCATCTGCAACCAGGAAATCATTTCGAACTTCAGGATTCCATCAACCCTGTTGCGAACACGCGGCTCACGTCTGTCTTGATCGCAAGAGATGAAGAACTTGGAACGATTGAAACGAAGTTCGGTCGAGTGGAGTTTCTTCAGTTAGTTGGGATAACCGCGGAAGAACTAAAAGTCTTGAAACGTTTGCGTGGTGAGAAGTTTATCGACCTTGCAAAAACAAAACTAGGAAAGCTTTTGTTAACCGATCTCAAACGGGCATCTCTGTCAGAAGATCCGAGTGTAGCACTCCAAATTGAAGAAAGTGTCACCGCAGATGATACCGGCGATATTGTGTTGAATTGTGCAGTGGCCGAATGGTTTTTCTCATATAAGGGCACCATCACCCTTGGTGTCGATATCATTCCTCAGTTGAAAGCTCGGCTCGTTGAGGGCATTTCGCAGAAAAGAGACATCATTATTAGCAACGGCAGCTACGATGTTTTGGTGTTTCGATATGGTAGAGAAACCAGTTTTCAACTTGAAGATTTCTTGATTATCGAATGCACCGTATCTGATGCCCGCGCATTTGTCCATCAACTGGAAGCAACTCCATCTTCGTATTCATTTCCGAATATTCCAGTAGGAATCGACGTGATCGACCCTCAAAACCCTACCAGTTCGGGGGTAGATTCGCTTCCGCCCAAACACAAGACCAATAAGAAAAATCGTTAGAATCGAACATCAACTCGTTTGATCCCACTAAATTGAACTCAGGACGACCAACAATGCCACCACTTTCAGGAATCAAAGTTCTCGATTTTACCCACCTTCTGCCTGGCGAACTTTGCGCAGCAGCGCTTAGCGACATGGGTGCGGATGTTCTGCGAATCGAGTCTCACGTCCCTGGACTGGCTCACAAGCTGCCACCGATAGTCGAAGGCGAAAGTCTTTTCTATTGGAGCATGCAACGCGATAAGGCAAGACTCAAAGTCGATCTGAAAACTACAGAAGGAGTGGATCTGATAAAACGCATCGTCACTGAATGCGATGTTGTTATTGAAAACTTCAGGACGGGGGTCATGGACCGCCTCGGGCTGGGTTACGAGGTTTTGAGCGCATTGAATCCCTCGATCATTTTTCTGTCAGTCACTGGACACGGAGCAGGAACAGACACTCCAGTTCACGATTTGAATCTGGTGGCTGAAACTGGATTGTTGAGTCTCAATCGTCGCGATAACGAACGACCAGTAATTCCGGCAATTCCAATCTCTGATTACATGTCCGGGCTTCTCGGGGCACTTTCGATCGTCGCATGTCTTTACGAACGAAAGCCTGGGGAAAAAGGAAAAGCGCTTGATATCAGCATGCTCGATGCAACTCTTTCGTCGCTCAACGTCTTGGGTTCAATGGTGCTCTACACGAAGAAAACGCCGGCGGAAGGGGGCTTTGCCTATCCGAAAGAGTTTCCCAATTACAACGTGTATGAATGTCAGGATGGTCGTTTTCTTGCTGTCGCCTGCCTGGAGTTCCCGTTCTGGCAGACATTTTGTCGAATTATCGAACGACCGGATCTGGAACCGATGATTACGGATCTGGAGAAGGAAAACGAGCTGAAAGAAATTATCGAAGGTGTTATCAAGCAAAAACCTTTGAGCGAATGGACGCGGCTGTTTGAAGGAAGTAAATGTTGCGTTTCGCCCGTCAACACTATCAATGAGGCTTTCGAAGGCTATCCGCTTAAGGAACGCGGAATGGTGGCGGATCTGATTCACCCGGTTTTGGGAAATATTCCGCAGATCCTCTTTCCCGTGGACAAGCAGCTTCGAAAAGTTCGGTCAACGGCTGATGGAGATACTCGTCTGGCTGAATTACTAAGTTTGCTACACAAAGCCGGATATACAACCGACGAGATCGACAAGCTAATCGACGAAAAAATTATCTCTTTGCCAGGTGAAATAAAAACATCGAGCACCTCTACCAGGTAAAATCGAGTGAATAAAAACCGTTTGTAGGGAATCAACGATGTCGTCCTCCGAGATAGAGCAATCAGAGAAGCCAGACGCCAGGGCCGACCTGCGATTGGGTCAGGTTCTCGTTGACGTCGGCATGATTTCGACGCAGGATTTGGCTCACGCCCTCAATCTCGCTCGCGAGGTCGGACTGCCGGTCGGTCGCGTTCTTGTCATGTCGTCATTCGTCAGTGAGGAAAATCTGCAATCGGCTGTACAAATCCAATCGCTTTTAAAGGACAAAGTCATCGATCTGGCTTCTGCCAAGAAAGCAGCCTCCGTGGTTCTCAACACAAAGCTGACATTGGAACAGGCTCTTGAACAAATTGGCTGGAGCCACCCCAGCGAAGTCAGTACGAATAAATTGGGCGAATTGCTGATCGAAGCTGGTTATGTCACTCAAGAACAGTTGCAGGATGCCCTCGTCAAAAGTCGCGCTTCCGGAGTTCCCTTCGGGCGGTTGCTGGTATTAAATATGGTGCTGCCTGAAGCACTGTTGTCTTCCGCGTTGAATGCGCAGATTTTAATTCGCGACGGAAAAGTCACAAAGACGCAGGCTATTCAAGGTCTTAAGGCTGCTAAAGTTCGCCAGGTCGCCGTGGAATTACCCCTGATTGAGCGCGGCTATTACCGCCTGCCGGCACGCCACACGATACGGCTTGGAGAGCTACTTGTACTTGCTGGTTTGATGAGCGAATCGGATCTGATGTATGCAATCGAGATCGGTTTGCTCAATAAGAAACCAATCGGACAGGTTCTCGTGGAACTGCAATATATCTCGAAAGAAGTTCTGGATGCAGCACTCGGATTTCAACAAGAAGTCTCGAAGGGCGAAATCACTCCACTCTGGGCCGCGCACCGCCTGACCGAGATCTATCACTACGGTCCATCCACAGATCGTAAAAAGGTAGACTCGAATATGAAACTGCCAGCGGTATCAGTTTCTCTCAGTCAATTCCTAACTCTGGTTGGAGTCGTCACCGATGACGACATCAAACGCGCAGTCGAGACATCGGTCAACAACCCACAAATCCTCGGACGCATGCTTCTTGTCGCAGGCTGCATCGACGAAACCACACTGAAGTCGGCCTTGCGCTGCTACTCGCTGGTTCGCGAAGGCATTCTGGAAACAGAGCAGGCATTCATCGCCTTTAACTACAGTCATCAGAGCGGCATCAGCGTAGACGACGCTTTGCAAGAGCTCGGAGTAGTCCGCGGCTAGGCGGTACATGTTCGACCGAGGCCTAATGGTCCGCAAGTGAAGTTTAGAGTCAAATCTCGCCACTCGTGGCATAATCCCTGTTAGATCATTCAGCGGATTCGATTTTGAAAAAACACGCCCTCACTGCCGCAATTGTCAGCTCGCTTTGCCTATCCGGGCTTGCTGCCAACGCACAATCAGCGTCGCTGATTCAGGACGTGATGAGAGAATATAAAGCCGGCAACTATGAGCAGGCTGCACTTCTTCTGCAGGAAGACTTGAAGAACAATCCCGATGACGGTGTGACTCACTACTACCTCGGGCTGGTCAAAAAGAGAATGGGTGACGACGGGAGCGCTCTAGATCAATTAGAGTGGGCCGCACGCCTCTGTCCGCCGGAAATGCTCAAAGGTTTAACCAGTCAGGCGGTAGATGACAAAACCAATACACTGCCGAAAGTTCCGAAAATCATCACGCCCAAGAGTGATTGGATGGGCATGCTAGGAACCAGTGTTTCGCAGGTTTTCGGTGCAAAGAAAGCAGAACCGACAGTAACCGCAAGTGGTGACATCCTCATGCCACCGCCCGTGATGTTTAGCTCAATGGATGATTTGCTCAAGCAAGGGAAAAAGCTTGTGAAATCGGGCGTCGATCAGGCGAAGAAGGCACATAAAGGCTCACAGTATAAAAGCTGGGCCGCGTCTGTAATGCCGATGGACGACATGATGGATCTGGTCGATAAAAGCAAATCGATCAACGCATCTAAATGGAGCAGTCATTCCGATGGCTTAACGAAATTTCGGCAGTCGCCAGAGAATACTCCGGAGTGGGATTTCTGGATTCAGCGCTTCACACGCGCTTTTCAGCATGTTCTCACATCGTATTTGTTTCGCGATAGCAAGGACGAAGTAACCGGTCGTGCTGCTTGTATATTTAGCGTGGACAACCGCGGCAATCTTCGCGGTCATATTTATGCCAGCACCGGCGATGGTATCTTAAACGCGGCACTTCTGAAAACAATTCAGAGCATGAATCATTCGCGAATTCTTGATTTCCCTCCGACCTCAAAATGCACAGGCTGGAACTTCCGTATGGTCTGGGATTACGGAAAGATTCTCCGGTATATCGCCGCTTATAAACAATACAAGGCGGCAACGGAGAAAAAGGCTCTAGAAGAAATTATTGCGAAGCAAACTGAGGCAATGCTTATCAAGGCGAAGGAAGATGCCGCTGATAAAGCCAAAGCCGAAAAATTGAAAGCGCTAAGGGAAAAACAAATAGCCCGTGCCAAAGCCAAGCTGCTTGAACTGACGAAGGTGAAAACAGACGTCGTCGGTCAAGTTCTCATTCCGGCACGCCCGGCAGAACTGCAAGCGGTGGCTCTATCCATCGGCGATCCGAACATCAAGAAAATGCCCAATCCAAAACCGGATCAGCAAATCGATCCGTTCAGGAACTTCAGCGACGAACAAATCATGAGCTGGCCCGACCTTAGCCGATAGCAACGAATAAAATAGCGAACGACCTCAGTGAATAAGTTCTCTCAAGTTGGAGCTGCGTGGGTCCGTACGAATCTTCTTCATCGCCTTCTTCTCGACCTGGCGAATACGTTCACGACTGACGTTCAACTGCTGACTGCAGTACTCCAGTGACCGCTCCTCGCCGTCTTTCAATCCGAACCGAAGTTCCAAAACAATCTGCTCTTGCGGCTTTAGCCAGGTCAAAGCTTGCTGTAGATTACGTCTTAAAATCGATTTCTCAGCTTTTTCTTCAGGCTTCGGAGCGTCACTGTCTTCCAACAATGCGATGAAGGGCGTATCTTCCTCGTTTCCAAAACACTTATCGAGCGAAAGCATAATGTTTTCAGCATCCATAACTTGAGTTACTTGCGCCTCGCTCATTCCGGCTTCGGCGGCTATTTCTGCCACTTCCGGTCGGCGTTCCAACTTGAAATAGAGTGTGGAAATTGCGCGTCTAACCTTAAGTTTTCTTTCCTGGACGTGAACAGGAATTCGTATCGTCTGTGCCTTATCGTGAAGCGAGCGCGTGATCACCTGCCTGATCCACCAGGTGGCATAAGTCGAGAATTTGTATCCCAATTCGGGGTCAAACTTTTCTACCGACTTGATCAAACCGATACTACCTTCCTGAATCAAGTCCAGGAAAGGCATTCCATGTCCGCGATATTTCTTTGCAATAGAGACCACCAGGCGTAAGTTTGATTGAATAAGTTTTCTGCGCGCCAGTGCATCGCCGCGCTTAGCCGCGCGAGACAGCTCTATCTCTTCCTTTCCGGACAGTAGTTTGTGTCTGGCTAACTCTCTCATATAGATCGCCGTTGGATCTTCGTCTTTATTTATGGGCTGAACGACCTTCTTAACCGGCTCGTCATCTGCCACATCCTCGACTTCTTCGTCATTCTCGATGACAAAGTGGTCGACATGATTCTCGTCGGCGAATTCGAGATATTCTTTTTTGTAGTTTTTTTCCATACGTTCAATCCAAAGCAGGCACCGATACCGGCGCCGATACGTTCATTCTTAACTGTAATAAATATCGGCCGATTGCGCTCGTCTCAGACGCGACATTCTGCAATCGAAATACTTCTTAACGGGCGTGGGTAGACCATCTTCATCCTTTCATCAATTGTAATGAAAGATTCAGAACAGTACGGCGAAACTAATTCCGTGCGGTTGCATCACCAAAATTCACCGCGAGCGCAGCTTTTGAGCTGTCTGCAGTACATTATTGTCGCCCGATTTTTTCGCCATCTCTATTATGTCGTCCAGCTCAGAACTGGCCTTTGTCAAAGCTTTATCGCCTCGCCTTTTCAGCAATGCGTCCAGTCGATTCAGGCTTGTTGCCGCGGCGCCCGCGTCATGCAGCCTCATGCTGTTAAGGGCGGCTTGGGCGATAGCATCTCCCAAATCAGCCGGATTCTTTTCCTCATGGGTTTGGTGAAGTTCAACTGCGCGTTCATAGTACTGTGCTGCAAGTCGATAATTGCCTTGTCGTGAGACAGTGTCAGACAAGTCGCTATAGGTTTCAGCAAGCTCCGCCGTGTCGTCGATTGCTTCGAATGCTTTTATCGACTTTAGAAAATAATCTTTCGCATCGGTCAAATCACCACTGTCTCTGTAAGAAGTTGCTATTGCCTGCAAGAGCCATGGATAGTGATGGTTGAGGGTGTGCTTTCCATTCTCGCGAATTTTCTGTGCTCGTTTATATAACGGAATGCATTGATCGTATAGATCCTGAACGGCATAAACATAACCAAGCTTTTCGAGTGCGAAAGCGAGATTTTCATTGCTTTCTCCGAACTCTTCACCCTTTCTAACCGCAACAAGTTTCTTAGCAACCGCCTCTGCTTCGTCGTACTTCCTTTGACTGATGAGTTCGTCCGCTTTCAAAAGTTGATAGTGTAGTGACAGCTCTTTGTCTGTTTTCTCTGCAATTGCTATCGCTTTGTCGAGCAGCGTGAGCGCCTCATCATGCTTACCCAATTCGCCTTTGACCGCGCCGAGGTGACCGTAAATGTCAGCCATGTCACGATCATCCGGACTCAGATTTTTCGATCGTATTTCGAGGCAACGCTGAAACAATTGCTCTGCGCCTGCATAATCACCGTGTTCCAGATGCTTCAGTTCTCCGAGATCATGGCAAGTTTTTGCCGTGCGCATATCATTGTTAGGGAAAATCCTGTCCGCTTCCTTTAATGCGCTCGTCCACATTGCTTCAGCTTCTACGGCTTGGTGTGCGTGTTTAGAATCCGTTCCCGCAGTCTGATACATCCGCCATGTCGAATCGTCGATTACCTGCGAGCGTTTGAATGAGTCATAGCCAAACCACGCAACCAGCCCGGAGAGGCAAACTGCCATGGCGATCGAAAGGAGCTTGACGTGCGCTTTTGACCGACGAGGTGAACCCCCTTTCGAATTCTTCTGGAGTGCTGCAAGAAGTTCGCCTGCGGACTTGAAACGTTTGGAAGGCTCCTTTTCAAGACAGCGAAGAATCGTGTTCTGAAGCTCAGGAGCGACTTCTTTGCCTTGTTTGAAGATTCGTTTTGGTTTCTCGGTTATGTGTTTTACGATTATCTGTACGGCATTCTCGCCCTCGAAGACGGGATGGCCCGCGAGCGCCTCGTACATGAGGCAGCCAAGCGAATAGATATCGGTTGTGAGGTTGAGTTTGTGTCCCTGACATTGTTCTGGACTCATGTACTTGGGCGTGCCGAAGACGTCGCCTGTCAGAGTGAGATTGAATGACGAGACATCCGTGCCACGTGGCAGTAATTTCGCGATTCCAAAGTCAACGAGTTTTACGACTTCGCGGTCACCGGATTTGGTGACAATTATATTGCTTGGTTTGATATCACGATGGATAACCCCACGGTCGTGAGCGTATTGCAGCACCTCACATACCTGAGAAAACAAATTGAAAAATCGATCGATGCTTAATGCACCCTCGCGCTTCAAGATGTCCGAAAGATTTTCGCCGTCGGCGAAATCCATTACCAGATAAGGCGTTCCGTTTGGCTCGACACCAAAATCATACAGCGATACAGTGTTATCGTGAGAAAGACCGCTCGCAACGGAAGCCTCCGATTCGAAACGCTTTTTGCTAATCGCATCATCAACGAATTCTGGGCGAAGTAATTTGATTGCCAGCGGTGTTTCAAATTGTTCGGCGGTGCACTTGTAGACAGTGCCCATTCCACCCTCGCCAATCCACTTCTCGAGCCGATACTTGCCTCCGATAAGCGTCCCCATCGCGAGATCATGCTGCGCAGACTCCGCTGGCGCTGATTCGGCGGTAGGCTCGTTTGCCAACTCGGTTTCGGATTCCAAATCTTCGCATACAAGGTCAGTGACGTCCTCACCTTCTTTGTATGCGTGCATCCCTTGATTGAGATCCATTATTACCTGTTCGATTTCGACGAATTCGGCGTGCAGTACCAGTATATAAAAGTATTCACTGAAAGGCACGAAAAACCGCAATTCGGCGCTCAATTGGGGATCTTGGGTATCCAAGAATTCATCCATGGTATTGTTTAAGCCTCAAACCAATCTGCAGGCTGCCTTTTCAATGAAATACACATTTAACATCCAAGTCACCAGCGGTAAGAACGAACATACCGAAAAGTTGATTGTCGGAGCGCTGGAAAACGAAGGTGGCGCGACGATTGCACTCAAGGTTCTTGCATATTTGCTCTTTATCGATCGTCGTCCACGAATTGACGAGGACGCAGGCTGGCACTTCGTCCCCGATCTCATCGCCAGAGAACTAGACGGCACCATCTCACTTTGGATCGACTGTGGCAAATTATCGACAAAAAAAGTTGATACCATCGCAATGAAAGTTCGAGACAAAATCGACTTTTATGTTTTTCGAAAGACAGAAAAAGACATGAATCATTTTTATCGAACGATTGAAGACAAAGTTAAGCACATGCAAAACGTCAAAGGCATCAGCTTCGACGACGGATTTGTCGATGGTATCGGCGATGCAATCGATCGTTCTAATACGATCGAGGGCTACATTGGTGATGACATGATCAACATCACGCTAGTCAATTCGTTCGGAACACACGAAGCTTATTCGACAATTTACAAAGTCGAGCCGAGTTTGTCGGAACAATCATAGGTTCACCAAAGAGTTTAAAGTCGGATCAAACGACTCCACGGAACCATCTGTCCGTCTGCTTTAGAGCCTATCTCCAGAGCTTGAAGCGCATCATTGTCGACTCGAAATTGAGTGCAATGTGTCGCTTCAAAATCTTCTTCCATAAGTTCTTCATCCAGATCCCAGAATGGAAACTCTGCAGTTAAGTAATCAAAAATGTCTCCATTAAAGTCATTACTTTTGCTCTGTTGAATGTCGGCGGTTTGGCAAATTTTTTTCAGATCAATTCCTTGACTCTCGAATATTTGATTTTCGTACAAGGTGAAAACGGTGTCGGCTTGACCGTTTTTGAGCGTAGAGTGATGCATAAGACCGTTTTGATCATCCCAAACCACCGTCTCGACCTGGGCGTGTTTTCCTTTCGATATATTCGCGAATATGGCTGGGCAAAAGTAATTACGCCAGCCCCCTACGAGGGTAGTAGTTCCTTTTTCAGCAAGCCAATAAACTAAAAATCGACGATCAAAATATTTTCTCTGCTCTCCTGGTCCGGTTTCGTCGTATGCAACTTTTCGAGAAACGCAGAGGCGTTTGAATGCGTCGATAACTTCCGACTTCCTCAAATTGATTTGGCTAATCCAAAAAATGTTGCTCATTAACCCGCCCTGTAGGTTTATTGCCACGCAACAGATTAGTAATTAACTGTGAGAATGTTGTGAGATAAGGGCGCGGAAGTCTTAACTGGCTGTGATCTAGAGTCCCTGGTGTCGTGAAGCTTGCTTGGGTGATGATGGCAATTGTTATGAGTTCGTTTCAGACCCTCGTCTTGCCAGACATGGCGATGAGCGTTTCAGGCTACATCTATAAGTGACAAACAACAGGAGGACCATAATAATGCGAAAAGTACTATCTTCGATTCTTACACTTGCGGTGGTTGCGGGAATTTTTGGCGCACCTGCCTTCGCCAAAGACGCTGGTGAACTTCAGGTCGAAGCCGACGCCAAGACTTCCGAGGCAAATGCCGTAGGTGGAGTAGCTACGGACGAATCGGCTAGATCAGCAAAGGCGCAAGCCGATGGCAAGGAAGGTCGCGCTGCAAAACATGCCGCGAAAGCCGCTAGAGAGGCAAAGAAAGCCGCAGAGATTCAAGAGAAAGCTGACAAGCTGCAGTATAAAGCAGACAAGAAAGCAATCAAAGAAGCTAAATAGTTGATGCGTTCTTGAATGAGTTACATCCCCGGGTCTCAGGACCGGGGATTTTCATTTTTCAATTGCCGATAGAAAATTTAACGATGCCATCTCGCAACAGCACCACTGGTGGTGCTGCTGACGATGTTGACGCTATCAAATCTTTAACCGAGCTTTTTACAGGATGATCAATCTATTGTGCTTGGTTCCTCTTACACAAAATGTGCGATCGCCGAGGGATGGAATCGAACCATCGTTACTGCGTTCAGAGCGCAGGGTCCTGCCGTTAAACGACCTCGGTTCAAAATCGACCATATACCTTGTAAGAAGGAATGGTTCCGAAGGATGGGGTCGAACCACCGTACCGACATTCAAAGTGTCGTGTCCTGCCATTAGACGACTTCGGATTATGCTGGCTTTAGAAATAGTCTTTCGGTATTCAGGGATACCAGCGATTCCCAAAAGTGGTGCCCGACAGTGGATTCGAACCACTAACTTCCTGCTTCTAAGGCAGGCATCTCTACCAGTTGGATTACTCGGGCATGGTGCGGATTTGGTGCTGGTCGGTTTGAAGATTTGTCGAACCTGAACCAAAGCCGCTGTGGCTGTGGGTTTGCATTGGTTTCGAAACAACGCATTTGCTGTTGGAACACTTTAGCTTTGCATCGAAATTCTTTGCTACCGTCGCCGATTGGTCTGAGTGGGACGTGCTGCCCGTCCGGCCTCTCGCTTCCAAGGCGAGCGCTCTACTGCTGAGCTACACCCAGATGTGGGGGATGGGACGGGAATCGCACCCGTGTCATTGGCCTCACAAGCCAAGGTCCTGCTACTGAACGACCTATCCCATGGCGGTGCTGAGGGGAGTCGAACCCCCGCCCTTTGCGCTGACAACGCAACACTCTAGCCTCTAAGTTACAGCACCATGATTTTGAAATTCTGCGTATGATGGCGGAACATTCAGCGACGCGAATCACGCTTCGAATGTTCACCGTGCGGATTCTTGTTAATGCAAAAAACAACGCTGTGATGACGTCTACGTAAAACTCAATGACCGCTGTTCTCCAGCAGCCTGAACGAGTTTTCGTCGCTTTAGCGCTGTTGAATAAGCTTGTTGATGAGTTGAATGTGACCATGATCGTGAACCGTTCCCTTTGCGAATCTACCCAGCACCGGATGCAGCCGTGTCGGCTGGCTATCTTGTTGATGCTGGATGGGGAGGCGGAACACGATAATCACCTGATTGATTTTTTTGACTTACTTCCAAAAAATTCGACTGAATATTTTTGGAAATTAGACGGGCAACCTTGGAAGTTGCCTGCACAATTCCAGCATAACCACGACCTCAAACTTTGTCAACCGGCATTTCCCCGGGCTCCTATCAGTATCAGTGACTCCGCGCGAGAGAATTATTTATACTCATATCTTAGATCTCTATAGGCAAAATGATCTAAGCAACTGATCTGTTTCTTGTCAAAAAGTGGTGGCGCATACGGTATCATTAAAAATCTGAAAAGTTTTTTTTTGAATCGTACACGTTTAAACGCGAAAGATTTTCAACGCTCAAGACAGAATCTTTCGCCGGTTACGGATGCCAAATTCGGGTGATGGCAACTCACCCGTATCGGTGATTACGGTTAACTTCACTCGACCGCTAGAATGCAAGTATGGCAACTCGCGGTTGATGTTCGGAGCAGAACGCGGCTCCTTCTAAGGGTATAAAAATGTCTCAAGAAATTTTGTATTCATCGGACGCTAAGAGACTGCTACAGGAACTGGAGACGGTCACAGCTTCGTCAACGAATCTACCTGTGGTGAAAAACTCTGAGCATGACGAAGCGCTGCATGACCTGTTCGGACAAGTGGTCGGACTTCCCAAGGACGCCGAAGTCCCCGTTAAGCCGAAGTCGCCGCGAATGACAAACAACGAATTGAAAGCAATGAAGGTGGCCACCAATAAAGTCGAGAGCAAGCGCTCTTCGAAGGTGTCTGCCCTTCAGGTAATAGTGCGGTTTTATGCACAGATTCAGGATGTCTTTAAAGCACGTAAAACTAAAGGCGCCGTTGCCTGTCAACAAAAGCGACGATAACGGCGACCATTCTTTTCACGCAGTTCGGGACGACGCCATTCGTCTCGGAAACGTAGATAGTCGATACGTCTTTCTTTTCGTGCACTTCATACTCCCCCAAGAATTGGAGACGCAAGAATTGACGGCGCGTTCGCTCCGCCATGAATCGGAGCGAGCGCAATCGACTATTATCGCAGGCACGTCGATGAGTCCGAAAGTCGGACTTTTATATTCCTACGGTTACGATTTTAATTCTTTGTGGCACCGTATACGGTGCAGATAATTCAATTACGACTTAGTCGCGAGTACTCTGCAGTATGGTCCGACTAACTCGGCAATTTCCGTGAGAAACTCTTCGTCTTGAGCCGTGAAGTTGGCTTCTTTATCGCTGTCGACGTCGAATTGTGCGACGACCTCATCTTGATACTTGATCAAGACGACGATTTCAGACTTCGTTTCCGGCGTGCAAGCAATGTAGTTTTCTACCTTTGTTACATCGTCGACGATTTTATTCTCATTGTCTTTAACAGCTGAGCCGCAGACGCCATCGCCGACCTTGATCTGTTTGTGTTCAGTCGGGGCACCTTTAAATGGTCCCAGGATCAGCTGGTCGCCGCGCAGGAAATAAATTCCTACCCAGTTCCAGCCGGGCATAGTGCTATGCAGTAGGTCGATAGTCGACTGCAATATGACTTCCGGCGAACCGTTCAGGTCTAAAACCTGGTCTATGACACTCTCATGTAGCTCGCTGATTCCCGTTGGCACGATCGTGATCCTTATACTGACAAAGACAACAAACGATCATACTTTAGCACTATATTTCGCGAGTAATGAGGCAAATCAAGTTTAAATCGAGACAAAAACACACACCGAGCCAGCAAGGTTGCGCTCTCGCTAGGGTTTTGGTCCCAAAATTTTTTCGTTTCGAGATTAAGCGAGTTTGCGCTTCGAGTGCGAGAGCCGTTTTACCGTATCCTTCGCGTTTTCGGCTTTGAGTTCGTTTTCAAATCGCGCTGCGTTCAGTCTTCGCCGCCATCTAAGCCCAATCTGGGTTGCGGCAATCCCGGCGACTAAAGTTACGACTGTAAAACTGTAACTATTCGTGTTGAAATTCCGTGAAAAAACCGACAATACCAGTGCACAGGCGATAACGACGCCCAGAGCCGATAGCATCAGAAACTCAATCGACTTAAATAATCTTGGTCTCAGGCTATGCGAATTGGTGCGGTAGCCGTCCGTAATAGCCTGCTCCAGCGCCAGGTCATGCTCTTGTCGTCTGGCTGAGGGAAGTAATTGAAATTCTTCTTGTAAATCGTTGTACGGACCATTGCACTTTTGTAATACAAAAATCGATTCCCTTTCTGTTAGGAGATTTCTTAACAAGAGGTACGAGCATTCGACTGCCGCGGTGCGCGCAGCCGGACTGACAAAACCCGCGGCGACAATTGCGTGCAGGCAATCCATTCCATAGTTGTAGTACATACCTTCCGCTTGATCGATTTGGTCAAGAGAAACTAGACCAGCTTTCAACAACAGATCTCGGGCACCGCCAGCGGTTAACGGATCGTCACGGAAGATGTTGTATTCATTGGCTATAGCAGCCAGTTCTCGCTTGCCTTCAACTGACTTGCGAAGGATCTTGCTGGCTGTGTGATTGTCAACCAGATCCTTGGCGCAGAAGTTCTGAACGATTAGCGCGTCGATTAGGCGGTCCTGTTCGATCAACCTAGACTCAAGCAGTAGGGAGCCTAATAAGCGTTTGTTCGAGATCGATTCTTCTAATTTCGCAAGCAGATCTGATTCACCGATTAGTTTTGATTGCAGTAAAAGATCGCCCAGCCTGATCGCGGGAAGCATCGTTGATACGGCGAAACCCTGCTGCGCAAGCGCGTTTCTTAAATCGATCTGATCGCATTGTATGGCCGACATTACTCGGACCGCGTCGTTCCTGGTAAGCCATCCTCTCTCCATGAAGTGGAGACATTCGAATACCCAATTCAATTGTGAAAACCGGACGTGGCACTGCGTATACAGGGTCGAACCAAGAGGAAGATTTTTCTCCGCACTATAAGATCTTGCTTCTCTGATCGCTGCGCTCGTGACAATTTTGGATTCGAATAAGATCGTTTCGAGATCGGAGAAGTGCTCGTGATCGAGCGGTTGACTGGCTGTTCGTGCAACCAGATAGTCGAATGGAAGACCGTTGGCATGTGAGTTTTTCAATGCTTCAATGGCGATGTCGCGCTCAATTACCAAGCTGTCTATCATTGTTTGCGCTTGCTGAGCGCTGTTCAGCATTGTCTCCGCAACCTTGTGTTGAACGCTCAAGATTTTGATGACGGATTGCTTGTACTCGATAGCGGTTACCTGAGCCGTGTTTAACTGGTCTTGCGTGATAATTCCCGAGTCCACAAGTAGACGTGCTGCGTTTCCACCGGCGGAAACGCCCTCTTCATGACGCTTGGTGAAGTCCACGGTTTTTTGTTTCAACGAATTGAGCGGTTGTGAAATTGCACAATCAGGTTTGGAAGCTGCCATCTCAGTAGAGCTCCGTGGGTTCATAAATTGTCAGCGATTGCCTCTAAGTCAATGATAATCTTGGTTCCATATATTGTGAATTCGTGATCGCGAGTTCGCCAAAACGTGTATAAAACAAGCAAGCCTCGCATGAATAGCCGTTTGCGGTCTTCGATTCGAAGTAATCTCGAGCGAAGCAAATGGCGGAAGAGTAACAGACTCTATTTCACAAAGAAGGCTTGCTGATATGATTCTGTCTACAGCGAAAGGAACTCTCGAAAGTGGCTTATTATCTGGCACCAATAGCGAATGGCTTGGGAGACCTGATTGTATCTTTGCCTGCCTTGCAGGCGTTGATCAAAACAGGCGAGCCCACGTATTTGATAATGCGTTCGCCCCGGCAAGATTGGGCGGACCTAATCGACGGACTGGCTGGTGGAATCCGCGAATGCGACTTCGATGCTAGTACATTGACGGAACGTGATACATATTTCAATTTGCGTGCACATCCGCTTCAGGCTGACTATATCTGGGGTTCCGAAGAATTCGAACGCAAGTATCCCGGATTTCAAATCAATGATGTGCTCAAAGGGATCTGTAGAGACTACGGTATACCTGCGGATTTTGACAATCTAACACCACTGGCATTCAACAAGCGCCATGAGTTTAAGAATAAAGTGGTGCTCATTCCTGGTTCGGGCGGCATAGTCAAATGCTGGCCAGCGAAGCAATGGGTGGATTTGTCTGGCTATCTCGTCCAAGATGGATACGAAGTGATAGTTGTCGGTAAGCCTGAGCAATCAGAGATCGTTCAAGCGCTCGTAGACACCGAACTCGACTACGTCGCCACTCCTGAAATGCGTGATGCCATTGATGTCATTAGCAGCTCAGCATGTGTGGTCGCTGTAGATACCGGGCTCATGCACCTTGCTGTGAATCAGGGAATTCCCACTGTCGCACTTTTTCGATATAACACGATGTTTTCACGAGAGTATAAACAAGCGCGCTCTCTGGTTGCGCGGATGTGTGACGCCGAATGTATTAAGCGTGAATATTCCGAAGTTCCCAACAAAATGCTCGAATACGCTTGGGACGTGGGCTCCTACGAGTACTGGGGAACTTGGCGTTGTGCCGTCGAGGATGAGCAAGAGCGCTGCATGACTACGATCACACCGGCAACAGTGCGCGATTCTGTTGTTCAATTGCTGGGCGAACGCGTCTTATAAACAATCACCTCAACCGAGTTACAGCGCGGTTAACACCGTTCGGCCGCCGTTGCTGAAAGTTCTAGTTGCGCGTTCGAAGGTCTATGTTTTGTTCTGCTAAACTAAGAGTTGATGAGCCCTGTTGATGCATCCGAGCTTATACGTAGTGTTGAAGTTGCCCAGAAAGAACATGGCAACGACAGTCCGCTGCTCATAGAACCCGTTGAAAAGCTCGCCTTCGCCTATCACTCCGCCGGCGATTATGTAAACGCTGAGAGCTGCTTAAAACGCGCTGTGCTGCTTAGAGAAACTTTTCGACCCGATGACCTGGCGGGGCTTCTCGATCTATATCACGGCTTTGCGATCCTTTTACGCGTCCAAGGTCGCTTTGCCGATGCCGAGCCTTACTATCTCAAGGGTATCGAGATCAGTACGCGGATGTTCGGAGATTTGCATCCCGACACAGCTACGCGAAAAAATTACCTGGCGGGATTGTACTTCGCCTGGGGGCGTTACGACCAGGCGCGTTCGATAGTCGAGGCATCTTACGACGTCTATCGCGCCATGTTTGGAGAGAAACATGAACTCGTTGGCGTCGCAGCCATGGGACTTTCGCTGATCTGCAATCGGCAAGGAAAAGCGCATGAAGCCAGCGAATATTTCAAACAGGCAGATCGATTGCTGCCCGCTGGTCCAAGAGGCGCTGTGATTTTGGACTTCAAAGATCTGGCTGCCAGCCTGTTTTTCCTGGCGAAGGAAAAATACAAACAGGGACAAATTGAAGAAGCCGAAACCCTTTTCCGATACTCGCTCTTGATTGAAACCGATCGATTGTGGCCGGGACACCGCATCGTGGGCGACAATGTACAGTTGCTTGCTGATCTCTACCGCTCGCAATCCATGGTCATCGAGGCTGAATTCCTTTACCGGCGCGCTCTCGAGATAAGACGCAACGTCATGGGACCAGATCACCTCGATGTCGCCATCAGCGCAAACTCCCTTGGAGTTCTTCTTTCCGATACTCGTCGTTATGAGGAAGCTGCAACTTTTCTAATGGAAGCTTGTGATATTCGCAGTCGCGCAGGGTTTCCTCCGTTGTTGGCCAACTCATTACGCGCTTACGCAGCCTGTCTTCGTCAGATGAACAGAATCCAAGAATCAGAAGAATGCGAACAAAAGGCGCGTAATATCTTCGAACGTTATAATCCGTCTGCAAAGGGCTAAAGCTCCGATTCTGTTAAAATCTAAGCCCAGGCGGTGCGGTGCACGCTAATCGCGACTCGATTGGTCGAGCCTGGAGTTTCTGTTTGTGTAAAACTCAGTCAGGTCAAATGAGCGAGGAGAATCCATGCGCATAGTTGTTTTTGGTGGCGGTATGCAAGGCCGTGTGATAGCGAAGAACCTCGCTGCCAGAAGTGAGCGCCCTGAAGTCGTGCTCGCGGACATCAATGAAATCACCGGTCTGGATAAGGGAATTTCGTTTCGCAAGACAGACGTTCTTAATAAGAAGGATGTCGCCGATGCAGTGAAAGGCGCTGATACTGCTGTTCTGGCTGTGCCCAGTAGTATCGCCCATGATGCTCTGAAAAACTTGATCGAGACGGGCATTTCTGTAGTTGATGTAAGTTTTACTCCCGATCCACCACTCAGCCTTGACTCACTGGCCAAAGAGAAAGGGGCCTGCTGCGTCGTGGATTGCGGTGTTGCACCTGGTCTGAGTCACATACTGGTCGGACACGCTTACGCGACTCTCGGCGGACTCGATAGCGCCAAGATTCTTGTTGGTGGCATGGCTCAAAATCCGCCGCCGGTATTCCATCATGCGGTTTACTTCAATTCACACGATTTATTGTCAGAGTATGTCAGACCTGCGCGTGCACGGGTTGGCGGAAAGGAAATTGCTCCGGCACCGCTTGATGCTGAGATTGAAAGTTTTACTGATTCGGAAGTGGGGCTTCTCGACTCGTTCTTGAGCGATGGTTTGCGTTCGTTACTGACTTCGTATCCGGATGTTCCGGAAATGGTCGAAAGAACCTTGCGTGTCAATGGACACATGGACACAATGAAAAATCTGAGTGAACTAGGGCTTTTCGATGACGATGCCATTGATTCAACAGCTAAGAAACTCGGCTCGAAATATGCAGCCGAAAAGTATCCTGATTACCTTCTTATGGTTGTGGAAGCAAAACGAGGCAATAAAACTCTCGCTTGGCGTTTGATCGATCACTTTAAGAACGGCGAATCCGCAATGAGTAGAACGACCGGCTATACGACGGCAGCCGTTGCGATGGTATTAGCCACTAAGAAATTCACCACCCCTGGTGTCCATGCACCAGAGAAACTTGGTGAAGTTGGCGATCTCGCCCAAGTGGTCATCGACGATTTGAAAGAACGCGGCGTCGTCACCGAAGTTGTAAACGTTCCTTCAAACGAAGCCGTGCGAGTTTAAACAAAGCAAACCGAGAATCCGAACGTGCGTCGTGGCGCGCCTTCGATACGTATCCTGGGAGCGCAGGCTTCCAGCCTGCACCTATGCCACCGTAAGCAAGTCCGCAGTTTAAAACGAAGTAACTCGAAACTAGTTCTAGCAGCCTAGAAGCAGGCTGGAAGCCTGCGCTCCCAGGATGCGGAACGCTCCCAGGATTCGGAAACTAGTTTTTGGCACCTGCAGCGGTGGCGACTCTATCGCGATTTTTGCGGTTGGTCATTTCGAGGAGGACGTATTCGACGATTCGCTCGATGCAAACCCTGCCAATTGGGCGGCGGTGCTTTGAATTGTCGACGATTGGCAGTTGTTTTAAATCGCGGTTTCGCATTGCCGATACTGCCACCGTAAGTGGTTCGTTAATGGCCATCGAAACTGGATTCATGACCATCAATTCGGTGACGGGTAGATCCACGTCCGGGTCGGCGAGCTGTGAATGTTCCAGTGCGCGGACCAGGTCTGAGCGCGTAATGATGCCGGCTAGCATGCCAGTGCTGTCGACTATACAGCAGAGGTCGGCGCTGGTTTTGTTCATCTGCCGGATCACTTCCTCTACCGATGAGTCCATGGCGAGAGGTTCCATCGGTAACGGATCCATCATATCTTCAGTTGTCAGAGACTCCAGGATCTCTCGAACTTCAGGCACGTTATGCCACATTCCGGCTCGTTTCAGAGACGCCTTCGCGATTGCATCTCTTACCGGGTGCAATGCCGAGGAGATCTGAGTGAAAACGTTTCTGCCCAGCACCATGCAAACGAGTTCGGATCTAGCTCGGACACTGTGATTTCGCTCACTGCTGTCAAGCAAAGATGATTCTCCGAAGAAGTCTCCGGCGCCTAGAACTGCGTCACAATCGAGAGAACCGTCCAATCTGTTTTTCAAGATTTCAACTTCACCGCGTTCGATAACGTAAAAGTCGGTTGCTGATTCGCCGTCGCGAAAAACAAAATCGCCTTGAGCGTAATGCGCACGGCCAAGCCTTTTACTTCGATCTGTCTTAAGATGTGCGAGTGTTCTGGCAAACATCAAATCAGTAGCCCACTCCAATCCTACTTGGATCTGTTGTGTTAACGACGGTAGTTTCATCAGGTAGATTCCGCGCCAGAGAAACCAGGCAGGGAAGCCGGAGATCCGCAGATTTCCGATCTCAGCAATTGCGGATCTGCCACCGATGGCACAGAGTTGTCCCTGCATCTGGTGCCCAAATGGTTTGGTCGGTTTGCCTTGCATTCGGCGAACAATGTTTTGTGCTGCTTGTTTTCCCTGACGTTCTGCAAATTGTGCAACAGTGGGCGACAACTTTCCGTCGACAGAATTGATGACTGCGCCACAGTCTCCGAAAGCCCAAATATTAGGATGTCCGGGTAGACTCATATCCGGTTCTGTCAAAAATCTGCCATTTTGTTTCGGCAAACTCATGCGTTCGACCAGAGCTTGAGTGGTAGTACCAATGGTGCACACTACTGTGCCGCCACTCAACACTGTGCCATCCTTCAATCGCAATCCATCATGAGTGGCCATTGCCGCGCGGGCGTTTAAAAGTACCGTCACACCAGCGTTTTCCATCTCCTGCTTGGCAAAGTCACGCAGCGTTTCTGAAACTTCCGGAAGTAGCTGATCGCGACCGTGGACGATCGTAACTTTGATATCTTCTTCTTTGATGTTATGAAAAAACTTCCGGCTGCTGCGGACGAGATCGTTTATTTCTCCTGCTGTTTCAACACCACTGAAGCCACCACCGACAACAATAAAACTCAGATACCAGGCGCGTTTGTCAGGGCTCTCGCAGACCTCGGCTTTTTCCATTTGCTCCATAATATGGGACTGAAGTGCCAATGCATCACCGATTGTTTTCAGTGGAAATGCGTGTTCATCCATTCCGGGAACGAGAGACAGATTGACTGTGTTTCCGCAGGTAAGAACCAAATGGTCGAACGTCATTTTTCGAATCTGTCCGTCGAAAGAGTCGTATGAAATCTCGTTCTTATCGACGTCGATGTTAGTCACATCCTCGGTCCGACATTGCACCTTCTTGAGGAGTTGACGTAGTGGTGCGGCCACGTCTTTGGGCTGTAATGATGCGCTTACGACTTCGGCAAGCAGCGGGTGGAAAACCATATGGTTTTCGTGGTTGAACAGAATAATTTCGGTGTCTTCCGAAAGAAGCTTGCTGAGCGTTTTTGCGCACTTAACGCCGGCAAAACCGCCGCCCACGATGATAACTCGTTGACCCATGGAATATCTCCGCTTTGGTAACCATCGCTTCCGATGTGATTCCGAGCGGGAATTATAGCAGAGTATTAAAGTAATTTATTAATTGCGCAATCGACCGTAACCTAAGGCTTTTTCCTTGGTTTGTAATCTCTGACAGTCAGAGTTCGATTGTGCTTAATAGTTGATACCAGAAATGGTGCCGTTTTTACATCGGCGAGAGCTAGTGCGGCTTGATACATTTTCTTGCTGTTGTCGTAGAGCTTTTCTGCTTCTCTTGTGTCGTTTTTCGTATTGGCAGCCAGGTAGTAGGCAACACCGAGATTATTGAAATCGCGGGCCAGCACCTGGTCGCTGTGCTCGAGCCGTCTCATGTCGTACTCGAAAATTGATTTGTATGCGCTAACGGCGTGTAAGTGAGATCCCTGAGCCTGGTAGACGCCGGCAAGACCCAGTGCGTCTTCTATAAACTCTCGGCTGTAGCCGGGACCAGCATTTTTTGTATCCGTGTTCCACAGAGTCGAGTAGATTTCGGAGGCTTTGAAAGTATCTCCATTTTGCAGGTGTAAGGATGCGAGATTCCGCATCAGATCCGGTTCGAAGTTTAAACAATGTTCCTTGCCACCATCTGCGGTGATTTCGGCTTCGACCTCGGTTCGTTTCTTCTCAATGGATTGCCAGTAGTTTTCACCATGCTTCTGGTCGCTCGCTTCAAGAATACTCCTGAGCGTCACGAGACAGAATAGGGATAGTACCGCAAGGGTCAGCGGTTTCGGCAGATGGTTACCCTCCTGGTGGCGCCGGCGGTGGCGGCGGCGGTGGTGGTGGTGGTGGTGGCGGTGGCGGCGGCGGCGGTGGTGGCGGCGGTGGCGGCGGCGGCGGTGGAGGCGGCGGCGGCGGCGGCGGAGGAGGCGGCGGCGGCGGCGGCGGAGAGGAGGAGGCGGCGGCGGCGGAGGAGGAGGCGGAGGAGGAGGCGGCGGCGGAGGTGGCGGCGGCGGAGGTGGCGGCGGCGGAGGCGGCGGAGGCGGCGGCGGCGGCGGAGGAGGTGGCGGAGGAGGAGGTGGTGGTGGCGGAGGCACTACGTCCGGCGGCGGTGCGGCAGGCAGATTGTTTTGTGGTTCGAATGGTACTCCTAAGATGGGATAGGTATATGTACGTCCAAAGTTATACAGACCGTTCTGAACGTGAGCGCCAAAGAAATCGACAGGTATCGGCATCCGAATTTGATTTCGGGCGGTGACCACCACATATGGTGACCCACTAGGTGGAGTGGTGCCGTTTGGATTGGTGACGAATTGGAAGTCTGATGCGACGACTTTAGGCTGAGTGACAAAATATCCATCGGTTTGATATGCCAGTGTCGTCTGCTGGGCGGCCTTCAGTCCGTCCGCCGCAGAACTCGTCGCAGCTGCAGCGCGAGCTGAGTTGCGCGCGACTTGGTCCAGTATGGTGAAGCCCCAGAGCACGATTACGAGATTGAAGATCAAAACGCTGAAGATCACCAGCAATACAGCGATCATTGCCAGCTCTAAAGTAATTGCTCCGATTGGATCTCGTTTTCGTTTTCTTCCTGTTCTCAGATTCACTGTTTTTTCCTGCTTTGGCAAATTGTCTTTCGTTTTACCGGGCGGAGTTTCCTGTTTCGATCGGCGTATTCAATGGGGGGTCTTCGAAGGTTCGCTTTGGTCTATCGATCACTGCAACACGACTAGACTGCGAGCGATTGTTTGGAATGCCTGACGAAGTTGCGATGACGATGTAACGGAGATATAGATTGCGCCATTACCTGAGTTATAGGCAATCCCTTTACCGGAGCCATTTTTGAAATCACCGAGCAGATCATCTTCAGCCGGTTTGATGGCAGGATTTTGAGACAGACCGATTGTATAAATCGGGATGCCGTGTCCTTTTGCAATGGTTGCTTGAGCTTTAGCTGCTGTGGCTGCGGCCGCAGGATCGGTAGGCAAGTTAGGAACGCCATCCGTGAACAGCACAATGGCTCGTTTTGCTCCTGGTCTAAACTTTGATGAGTCGGTCAGTTCAGCAATTGCTTTTTGCAGCGAATCCGCAATGTTCGTTTTTCCAGTCGGACCAAGGGGCACTGTGGTGGCGGTGCCGTTGATAGCGTCGCGCACTTCATCATAGTGCGATGATGCTTGATCGAGTTGAATCAGCGGAACCGGAAATGCTCCGGTACCGCCACCGGTGTATGACGGGTCGGTATTGAGGTTGGTGCCTGACCAGACGCTGCCTGCGCCTGTGCCGGCTGCGTCTGCGAATGTCGATAGCGCGAAGTGACCGTTGCTGGATACGTTCATAATGTAGAAGAAATCACTAGCGGCAAGTCGGCTGGCAGCGATTGGATCAGCAACCTCCTGCACGCCTTTCCAGTATGCGTTGTAATATCCCGCTTGTGGTGGTGGCAGGGTCGGATTGGTTAAACCTCCGCCCTGGCTTTGTTTAAGTATTGTGGCACTTTCAAGATTCCCCCGACTGGCTTCGACACAAGTCTGGATATTAGGGAAAGTGAAACCACCAGCACTCGGAACTTGAACAACCATGTCGGTGAATCCATTAGCATAAGCATTAGGATTGATACCATTGCCATTCAAGTTGGACGGTGTCGTCGGATCGAAATTTCCTGGTGGCCAGCCTTGCTCGGGAACGAGGGCTCCTGGAGGATATTTTGTCCCCGCCAGTGGTGCCGGCAAACTGCCTGCTGGATAAGTAAATTGATTTCCTCTCAAACCTGCGAGGGAATTGGGTGAAGGATAGGCGCCTTCCGAAAATATCTTCGGACTGGAGTTTGACGGCGATGGATATGATGCATATGAGAGGTTTTGCGGACGAAGGCAATTAAGACCCGTGCCCGTGTTGGGCGGACCGCAGACGTCGTAAATTTTTCCGTTTCCAACAGAATTATATTTGACGTAATTGACTGATGGATCCCAATAGCGATTGACGAAATTGACAGGCGTTTGATCGTCCATCGAGCCGGAAAGATCGTAGCAGAGAATGATGTCGAGTTTAGGCAGTCCGCCGTCCGAAATCGAGCTGACGATGGCGGACGGCATGATTGGCAAAATCGATGACGCAAAAACTGTCTTCAAATTGTAGTAAGAACTGACTCTAATAGTGGTGGCAGTTTTAGAGCCTGTCGGTTGTGGATTGCCGTTTTGATCCAACAGAGTGATGTTGAGAATCGCGCTGTGTAACGGTGGATTGGTTCCTGTAGTGCCATTGTTAGCATTACAAACAACATTGGTGTTATCAAATCCAACATCCAAAATGCTGTTCTGTTGAAACGTTTGATTAGCGACCTGCATCGCCAGGTCTTGTACCTGAGTGTAAGTCATGCCCTGCGGAGAACTCGCGAGTGCCGCTGTTCCTGCAAGCGCAGCGGCATCAGTGACGTTTTGCAGTTCCGAGCGGACAAGATTTACTCTGCCTATTTCAAAGCCCAGAAGGGACAGCGGAAGAATGACAAAAAAAGCGACAAAGAGCACCAACACAATCGTGCTGGCGCCTCGAGAAGAGCGACGGGATTTCAACTTCGATCTGTGCATTGCCGTGGGTCGCGATGCGCTGTCACGTGGAGACTCAAGGTCGCCCCCATTGCAAAAAATTCGCTTCATTTTAACTGCTCCAGAATTATGAAGTGGCTTAATGGTAGCACCATCTTTAGTCGGTTTTAGGATTCCGTTGAAAACTTTCAGGCATCCTGGAGACTGGCTCCGGAAGCGGGGTTTAGTTTGTCAATCCGCTTGGATTCTCAAAATAAGATACATAGTTTAGTGTCAAAGGATATGCTGCGGTCAGTCCAGGAATGCTCATTCCCTGCCATGTATATCCAACCGGTACTAGTGGCTCGACTTGACCGTTGACTACAACACGAGCGAGGTAAACGTTTTCACTGATTTTGACGGTACCGGCAGGCAGTGGTGCGGTCTTCACTTGTGTAGGATTGCCATTGAGCGGCTTGACCAGGACGCTGAATGTTGGCGTTCCTGAGACACCGCTCCAGGCGGCTGCGTTTTGATTGAACACAGTCGTGGCCTTGGTGTTGGCGTCAGTGTATGACGATGCACGTGCAGCTCTTTTGCATGAGTCAATCGTCGCTTGATATAGAAGGAACGTGCGAGTAAACATCGATGCCAAAACCAGCATCGGAAGTGCGATGCCTACAAATAGTAAATAAAGTCCGGCGGGCATTTCCGCAAGTAGACTGCCATTCGTCGATCGTCTTGTTACCGATCTTCTATGTTTAGTCATTGTTTTTACCCCTAGTAATTGAACATCCACCACTCGATCTTTTTATTTCCTTCGACCGAACTGCAGCAAGCAGTTGGGTTTTGGGACTTTCATAACCACCATCGCCATTGTCAATCCGCGAACGTGAAGCGATGGTGAAACCAATGTGAAATCAGCGTGAAATAGCACACTTCACGTTGATTTCACTTTCACTTCACGTAGACTTCAGCCTGACTTCATGCCGATTTCACTTTAGTTTCACCATCGCTTCACGTTGACGGATCAATACTGTTCTTGCGAATCGGCAAACGCACTTACTAGCCCCAACCTCAAATGGTGGACGCAATGAATACTCAAAACGAAGAGTTCGTTTCTAACGAAACAGTCGATGAGAGCCTGGAAACTGTATCTTCCGAACAGTTAAATGCATTGCTCGAGAAAAGACCTTTGTATGGTCAGCGCCCGGCCGGTGAAGGCACTTTGACCAAGCTGGCTGCAGCCGTCAAGGAAGGTGGCGCCAAGTCCGGAAGAATCAGTTCGCAGAATCTCAAGGCATTGGCTGATGAGAAGCGTCTTGAGAAAGTTTTCAACCAAGAACTTACTAGAAGAGAAACAAAATTCGAATCCTTTAAGAAGGATTTGCAAAAGGGGAAATCGCAAAAGAAATCGGACGTTCTGGTAAGAAAAGCAAAACGCTCAGCGTTTGCAGCCGCAGTACCGGCGCTGTTTGGTATGGCCGCAATCACAATGATTATCGGTTTTATGGGGCAAATTCAATCGCAAAAATTCTCCAGACAAGCAAAAGTTTTGATCGCAAATGGTGACAACGATAAAGCCTATGCCTATCTTCACAAGTCGTTGATCTGGAATCCTTATAACGCGACTGCCAGTTACGAAGCCGGCCGTATTGACGAGCGCCGCAAAGATCGCAACGAAGCCTACGCTCATTTTTCCAGAGCCTTGAAAGTCAACCCCAACAATGTTGAACTTCTCGACCATAAAGGCGCATTGGCTCTCAAGCTCAAACACTATGATGTCGCGCTCGAAACATACGATCATCTTTTAGCCGTCTCCAAGAACGATAGAAAACAATTGCATCACTATGGCAATCGCGCTGTAGCGCTCTCTCAAATGGGGCAGTACGACAAAGCCATCGACGACTTTACTAACGTCTTGAAAATGAAGCGCAACGATCAAGATTCATTGCTCGGTCGTGCATTCTGCCACAGCGCGCTCAAAGAATATGACGCGGCGATTCAAGATTTGAATCGTTTACTCACAATCAACCCCACACACTACGAAGGTCTGCTTGCCAGAGGCTGGTCTTATCAATGCATGAATTCAACTGTTGAAGCGCAAGCTGATTTCGAAGCAGCAATCGCTGCTCAGCCGAAAAACGAAAAAGCCTACATGTACCTCGCTCATTCTTTCCGCGCAGCCGGAAATAACACAGCCGCTCTCGTGGAGCTAGACAAAGTACTGGCGATGAATCCGAGTTCGCGCGAAGCGCACGCTGAAAAAGGACAGTTGCTTTTAGCCACTGGTCAACATAAAGAAGCACTTCAACAGTTCAAATCGGTAGAAGACGAAAATTATTTCTCACTTTACGACCGGGCGAAAGCCTCTCTTGGAGCCGGAGAATACAGAGAAGCAATCAAATGCTATTCCAAGATGATCGCTCTGAAGCCTGACACGTTTCAATCCTATTTCGACCGCGCCACGGCGGAAGCATCGATCAAAGAGTACAAACTCGCGATCAAAGATCTCGATCAAGCGATTAAACTTTATCCTCACTACACTCAGGCTATTATCGACAGAGCGCACTACAACGTCGCTCTCGGTAATGAAGTCACTGCGATAGCAGATTTCCAGAAGGCGATCGATTCGGCTCCGCACACCGCACTTCCTTACATCGAGTTCGGCAAATTCAATCTGGCCAAGAAGCAATTTGTGACAGCCAAAGAGTGCTTCGACAAAGCAGTTAAGTTTGACTCTAACAATAAATCCGCAAATCAATTGAGTTTGCTTGCAAATCAATCACTGAAAAAATTGGTTGGCAACAAACCAATCAACGTTGAAGTAGACGCGCTTCCTGCAAGAGAATCCGCAGAAATCGCATCGGCTGATTTTAAAACTCTGCTCGACAAAGGCTACCAAGCTCTCAAGTCCGGCAAGCTCAACTATGCAGAAGCCGCTCTCGACCGGGCCGTTCGCCTCAATCCTAATTCGACTGTTGCAAGACGCTATCTGGCGACGAGCTTGATGGTATCAGCAAAAGCAAACGCGGCCGAGTCTCAAGTTTTGGTTCTCAAACAGATGGGAGCAGGTCAAGACTCGGACAACTTCAAACTCGCCTGCGCCTACAGAAAGGCAGGCAATTGCCAACGCTCCATCGAGTTGATGGAACTTCATCTTGCCAGCCATCCGACCGATGCTAACGCCATGCTCGAACTTTCTGATGCGTACTCGGCTCTTGGAAATATCGAGAAGGCTACCGATGTATGTCTCACCGCTATGAACAAATCGAGCAACAGCCCTAACTATGCTAAGCTCAAGGAGCGTTATCTCTCGCTCAAGCAATCGCAGACTCGCTCTCTCGATCAGAAGCATGAGAACGCCTCGAACGTTCCGGTGGATACTCAGGGATAGGTCATGCTTCGTAAGCCTCTGTTGAAGGAAGCTTTTCTCTCAGTCGTATCGATCAGTTTTGTATTCATCACTGCATTCTGGTTGGCGCCTGACAAAGAAGCCATAGGCGCTCTCAAGAAACGGATAATCGATCCCATAAGAATCTTCTGGCTGTTCTGGGGATTGGAGCAAAACTGGGCGCTTTTTTCTCCGACTATACGCGAAATCAACTATCACACGATTGGGGTGGTCACGCTGAAGGACGGCTCAAAGCTCATTTGGGAGCCGCCTCGCATGGACAAGCTCAATTTAGTTGAGCGCTTTCGCCAGGAAAAATTTCGCAAATGGGGCGTCGATAGTTTGCCATGGAAGCCGCATAAACAGTTCTGGCCGTTCATGGCCAGATACGTTGGACGGCAGGTCTACAACAAGCAAAATCCGCCGGTTCAATTTTCGCTGCTGTTGTTTTGGACAAAAATTCCACCGCCGACACCGACTGAGTTCGTCTCGAAAAGCAAGCTTCCGGAGCATACCACCTGCAATCACATCTTCACCTATGTCTTCCGCGATGAGGACTGGCGATGACTCTAAAGGCGCTATGGGAAGCTTGGAGAAAATTCTGGTTTGAGCCTCAGTCGGTTTTGCCATTAGCCCTCTATCGGATCTTGCTTGGATTGCTGATTCTGCAATCGCTAGTAATTCACATTGGTACTGAATTTTTGACATGGTACGGACCGAATGCGGTCGTTCCGATTGAAGCCGTGAAGCAATACTTTTGGAACGGCGAGCCGCGCTTTGATGTGCTGTTGATGTTTCCTCAAGAAGATGGCTGGTACGTCGGCTACTACATCTCGCTTGTAATTGCTGCGATATTTTCCACGGTTGGATTTTGCACCAGATATAGTGCATTTTATGTTTGCCTTGGTTTGATCAGTTTGCACCATCATGATCCATATAACATCAATGGTGGTGACACTTTCATGCGATTGACCAGCATCTTTCTGGCTATGTCGCCATGCGGCGAAGCATGGTCGGTCGATAATTGGATTAAAGGTCGCCGCGGAATTCCGATCAACAGAATCCATAGCCCATGGGCTATGCGGATGATACAGCTGCAGCTTGCCATAGCCTACTGCGACACCTTCTGGTGCAAGATTGTAGGTGCGCAATGGCTGGATGGAACTGCGGTTTACTTTGCAACGCGCCTTGATGACATGCTGAAGTTCAACATTCCGTTTTTGTTCGATAATCTGCTCTTCTGCAAATTGTTGTCGTGGGGAACTCTGGTGATCGAGTTTGCCATGTGGACCCTGGTGTGGTTCAAAGACCTCCGCTACTACGTCTTGCTGAGCGCGCTTTGCTTGCATCTTGGTATAGACATTACGATCAACTTGCCGGTTTTCGAATGGGCGTTCATTTTCTGTTTGGTGACTTTTATCGAACCGAAAGATCTCGAGTGGATCGAAGCACGCGTGAAAAGCGAAATTACGCAGTTTAAAAACAAATCGCGTAAACCTGAGTCAATAGCAGCGTCGGAATAATTTGCACTTAGCTAATTTGGCAGGATTATGTTGCGGGTGAAAGGCTACCTGAGATTTTCATCTTGCGAAGTTTCAATGAGATTACTGGCACGCGGTTTAACAGAATCAACGATCAGATTTCTGGTCTGCACATCCGCACTTTGGATTGCTTTCCGGTCCTCTAGTTTTGCATCGGCATCAGAAAACGAATGTGCAAAATGCGAGGTCAGACGTGGTGCGTATTCCATCATTCTCGTCCAGAAGTAGGAGTTGCGGGGTGCTTCGGTAGAACCACTGGGCGAGGTCGACACTATCTGATAGCAAGCCCAAAACGTTGGAGCAAGCTTCTCCGTATCGACCCCCGAGAGGTAGGCCCGTTCCAAACTTTCGAAACATGAAATGGGCGCACCAGAACGCATGATGAGCTCCGCTTTCGCTATGAGAAGATCTCCATCGTCAGGTGAAAGAGACAAGCGCTCGTCCACCAGACGAAGTTTTTCTTCAAGTTCCGGATTTTTCTTCTGACTCCTGGCCGCGTTCATGATTGGTGAAACGGCGCCGACTGCTGCAAACCCGATGATAACGAGAATAGCTGTAAGTACTGGATCAATTACCATTTCAACTCCACATACTAATCCAACAAAATCTCTGCATCTTTCATCTTGCGCAAACTTCTAACCGCGTGGTGCCATGACTTAGTTAAAAACGGCGACGGAGTATTGAGCTGTCCCACTGTCACAAGCAAGGGAAACTTTGTAACGGGTTGTTTGGTTTGCCAGGAACCATCGGCGTTTCGGATGCGGGTGTTAATGCTCGAGTAGAACTCGCGTTCAACCGGAAGTAGATCGCTAACTCGTTTCGCTTTCTCGCACAGAATGCCGAATACTTCTTCGATTTGTGAAAATCTGACCGGCTTGTTTCTAAGCAAAGACCAATCTAATACGCATTGGAACGTGCGCAGAATGTCAATCTCGTAAAAGCGTGGAAATGTCAGCATGATCCAATTCGGATCTATTATTTGATTGGCTTTGCTCAACGAACGAAAAAGTTTTCGATCGAGGAAATATTCCGCGGTCCGATCGAGGCAGGCAATCTCTTGGTCTGTGAGATCGTCAAAGTGGGCAAGCAGCGATTCCATTATATGTAAGGTGGAAACCATTGACGATTTGCCGTTCGGTTTAGCATATGCGGCTTCGTCGCAGTTGTAGCCGCCATCTGAAAGTTGGTATCGAGTAAACCAATCTCGAATCCATGGTTGCTTTTGATCTATCGGCACGTCCGCGGCAAGCAAGATGCGATGAGCTGTTCCAAGCGCGCATTGACATACGATATCGGCGATTGGATCGCGTCCCTCGGGGATTTCGGCTTCGGTGGCTGGAAAAAAGTGGAGGTAGCCATCGAGACCGTCCTCTAATAGTTGCAACGCTCTATAAGGAATGCGTTTAGCTAAACCCATTTCGTATAAAAGAGTCATGTGCCACCACGGGCTGTTCCATTTTGGCCAGTACGGATCGATTTTCATGCTTTCTAGTGCTGCGTCCGAAGCAAGAAATTCGATGGACTCAGAAATGGGCTTTTCGATGGTATTCAAGTATTCCGAAATTGATGCTGTGTCGGATTCTTCGGAACTGGTTTGGTTTTCAAGAAACGCACCTAGCTTTTCCATTGTTGTTTCTTGTCTCAAGTTCATGATTTTTGTCTCATATAGGCACTTGACTTTGGGTTATATGACAGGGCTCTAATACTGAGCAGGTAATGATTAACGGAGATTCACGTTAAGGGTTGTCATAACGTTATTTAGACTACATTCCAAGGATGGCTATGAGGTCACGTTAATGATATTCTTACTTTCTTGGCAATATTCATAAACATTCACGGTGGTCGGCTCAATGGCTACAAGCATTGGCGCGCGAAAAAACTCGCGTTGGAAAAGTGTACTCGATTTTCTTGCTGTAGCTGGACCAATTATTTGTCTTATTGATTGTGTTGTTTTGCCCGTTGCTAGCGCGCTATTGCCTTTCCTCGGTCACACTGATATCGGCCATGGTATCAACGATCAGGCTATCGTTTTCCTGGTGTTGGCAATCTGTTTGCCAATCATCGTTCCTGGATACATGAAGCACCGAAACAACCGCGTGCTGGGAATGTTCGTCGCGGCGATATCTATAATGATGGTCGTCAACTTCTCGGGCATTGAATTGGGCGAAGTCACGCACGGCTGTATCTCACTCGTAACTGCATTCTTGCTTATCACAGCTAATCGCGAAAACAAAAAGCTGTTGTCTTGTGCGTGCTCATTCCACGGGACACATGAGCACGAGCACACAGTCGCCGCGCAGCCCGCGCAAGCGCATGGATTTCAGCAGGTCGTCTTTTTTGCTGGCAGTGAACCTGCTCACGAGCATCACCACCACGAACATGGCGGATGCAACCACGACCACAGTCACGATCACACGCATTCACACATACATGCTGGTTCGTCTATTCAAGACGTTGTACACGCACTTGAGTTCAAAGAACACCTCGATCCGAATCACTTTGAACCACGCAATAATTTAAACTTCGAACCACCGGCGGTGACAAACAACAGTCCAGCAGAAGCACCAATGACGGTTGCGCAAATGGCTGTTACTGCACCATTCCCTGCAATTAGCTGTTGCTGATAGCTACTGATTCGCTGTTTCAGTGGATAATGAATTACAGCAGTCAGGTGACCCCGCAAGAATTCGTCAATGCCCAACTTCAACGATTCCGATGTAAAACTCGGAATCGTTTTGTTTTGGCGAATCCGATAATCGGGCTTAAGGGCTATGAGAGCTAATCATTGAGCTCGTCGCAGAAAGCTTCCGCTCAGGCGTGCACCAGTTCTTCCTGGAGGGACTCCAGCGTCTTTCCTTTGGTTTCCGGCATCATCTTCCATACGAAGAAGAACTGGAAGAACATCATCACTGCAAAGACTGCGAATACTGTCGGTCCGCCGAGTTTTCCAATCATTACAGGGAAGATGAGCGCTATAACGAAGTTCCAGAACCAGTGCGTAAATGCGCCGATTGATTGACCATGGTTTCGCAGTTGATTCGGGAAAATTTCCGAGAGAAAAACCCACATTACTGCACCCTGTGACATCGCGAAGGAACCAATGAATCCAATGAGACAGGCGAGAACAAGGTTTTTATCAAAGGTTGGTTGTCCAAATCCGTATGACATCACCGCCAGTGACACCATAAGTCCAACCGAGCCGATATACATCAAAGTCTTTCTTCCGAACTTATCAATCGCGAGCATCGCGCCGACAGTGGCGATTAAATTGGTGACGCCGACGGCGAGGAAAGTTTGCCACAATGCATCGGCATTGCTCATGCCGGTTTTCATCAAAATCCGTGGTGCATAATAAATGAAAACGTTTATGCCCGTCCATTGATTGAACGTGCCAAAGAGAAAAGCCAGGAGTGTCAGCTTTCTATATTTGGGATCGAACAACGCCATGAACGACGCGTCTTTTTGAACCAGGTGACCTTTGATGTCACCAATTACGGTGGCAGCCTCGTTAGGATCCGAATGAATTTCATTCAGCGTTTTAAGCGCCTCGTCGTCTTTGCCCTTTGCGACTAGCCAACGCGGGCTTTCAGGAACGAAGAATAGCAAGACGACAAAAAGCAGTGAAGGAATCATCATCACGCCAAACATATAGCGCCAGTTGTCGGGCAATCCAACGAGTTCTTTATTCGAAAAATATGCCACCAAAATTCCAATGACGATGTTGAGCTGCGACACTCCCACAAGTCGACCACGGATGTTAGCCGGCGACATTTCTGCGATAAACATTGGCGACAGCACAGAAGCTAGACCTACGCCTATACCACCGATAAACCTCGCGATTACAAGAGTCGCCCAGGTCGGAGCTAATGCGCAACCGAGCGAGCAAATGAAGTAAAGAACTCCGGTGATGAAAAGCGATTTCTTTCTTCCTAGTGCATTGGCAGGGTAGCCCGCAACGAAGGCACCGATGATTGTGCCCAGAAGCGCACTGCTAACAGTCCAGCCCCATTGCTCGTCATTGAGATGAAAGAAAGGAACGACGTAGGCGTCAGTTCCGGATATCACAGCAGTGTCGAAGCCGAATAGAAAACCACCGAGAGCCGCGACGAAAGTGATGAAGAATAATTTCGGTTTCATCGTTTGATCCAGAAAGGGTGTGGAAACTCTAGCTCGGGCTCTGTTTCTAGCTCAACTTCGCAGGAATCTATAAGGTTATTTATTGGCTAAACAAACCTTGAGCCATGCAATTTGTGACTTTAGCATGTTTTTGCAAGGGGCGGTGGGTTTCGGAACGGTCATGGGGTATGCCGCGGCGGTATAATTTGTGGTCATGGAGTTACACATTACATTCGGGTGGCACCTCGACGGTCCATCGTATCCCGAATCAGCCGCGATTGGCACGTTAGCCGTCGGGCCGATTGGCATGCTGAGCCAACTTTGCTTGCGGCTCGGATTGACTTCTACCTTCCCGGCGCAGTCAGTGCGGATCGCCGAGTTTATGTCGCGAATCGGTGAGCATGATGATGGCGCCCAATTCTATTCTCAGTCGTTCAAAACAGACTCATGGGGCACCGCGAAGGCTCTTCTATTCCTGCGCGATGAATTGATGGGGAGCGGGTGGAATCCCAGCCTTGATAATAGCCACGCTCCCGAAAGACTGAAGGCTCTTTCTCAATTGGCTTGTGGAGACGGTTCTTCGGAACGAACCCGAAATCTTGTTTGTCTTGGCGACATGATCAATCCGATCTTCGATCGACTGAAACAGATCGATCGAATTGGTATAGATAGGATTACTTTGATCGACGAGGAGATTTTGCTACCGCCAGTGTGGCAACGGCTGTTCTCCATTCTTCGCGAGAAACACGTGATTATAGAGACATGGATCGGCTCTGTTTCAAAGGGAAATAGTAAGGCTGGAAAACCAACTGGACTGATTCAAAGAGAGAGCGATGTCTCTGAAGTTGTGCGCATGTTCAAAGGTGAGTCTCTTGCTAACTTCGAAAGCATTGACCATGAGAAGCTGGTTGAGCGAGAAACAGACATAGACAGACTGCGTTCGTTTCTTCATTTGAACAAACGCTCGCAATTTACTGGTGATGGTTCCTTAGTGATTCTCGAATCGGACGATGAGGTTCAAGCCGCTGATTATGTGTCGAGACTGCTCGCCACCATGTCCAAAGACATTGATGATGTCGTTTTGATTCGCGGAAGCTCTACATCTTTTCTCGATCAACTTTTGGCGAAATTGAACTTGCCTGTGCTTGGTGGTGCGGATAAATCTCCGCACCGAGGCTACATGCAAGTGCTTCCCCTGGCATTGGAACTGCTCTGGCAACCCTTCGATCCTCAAAAGATGGTTGAGTTTCTTATGCTTCCGAAAGGACCAGTTAGTAATCCGATCGCAAGTTATTTCATAAAATCGCTGCAGGGATTTCCTGGTATCGGCAGTAGTGCCTGGCAAAAAGCATGGGATGATGCGGAAACTTATCTTTTGCGAAAAGCAAATGAACGATTGGGCGATTCTAACGTCGAACCCACCACCGTCGACGAAGAGGCGTTACATGCTGGCGTGCGTGATAAACTGACACAGCTGAAGGAATGGCTGGAACCGACTCGATTGTTTGACCCGAGAGAAGGTGTTCCGACAAGCGTTGTTATAGATGTTTGCAATCGAGTGCGCAAACATGCAAATGTTCGACTAAATACACTAAGTGATTCGCTTAGTTTGATTCAACTTCAAGTATTTGCAATTACTTCGGTCTATGCCGAAACCTTGGCTGCGACAGTCTCTGCGAGCCACTCAGAGACAATCAGTCGGTCGCAGTTGATGAAGATGATTGAATCGGTGATGAGCGATGGATATGCGCCGGTCGCTCCGCATGCTTCGCCATGGACACCGATCGATCATCCGGGACAAATTGTTGATTCTGCCGATACGGTTATCTGGTGGGGTTTTGTTGATTTTCAAAGACATGGTTTTTCTAATCCGTGGTCTCAGGCGGAATCTGATTACCTCTCCGCGCACGGTGTTCTTCTCGACAGTCCTCAGTCTTCAGTAGTGCGCGAAGCGAAAAGTTGGGCGCGTCCGATCGATGCGTCCGTAAAACGATTAATGTTAGTGAAACCACGCACGGTGGCAGGTACTACAGTGGCAGCGCATCCGTTTTTCCACGAAATCGCGGCTGCATTCGAAGCGACTCCTCATGCAATAAGAAGTCGGTTTATAAAGCAAGCGCATCAAGTTTACACCCAGCCAACAACGGAACTGTTAGGGAAGAAACTGATCAGTCACCAGGTGAAACTTCGTATCCCGCCAAGCCCGCGCCCAGTCTGGAATGTAAAACCGAAAACTTTCGCTGCGCGCGATCAGTCGGCAACCAGTTTGGAACGGCTTCTCGGCTGTCCGATGAGTTGGCTGCTCAAATATCAGGCAAGATTGAAGGTTGGCAATCTACTCTCCATCACGAGCGGAGAACAACTATCAGGAATTCTGGCACACGCTGTGCTTGCTGTTGTGTTCTCCGAGGAAAACTGGAATTCTCCAAATGCAGAAAAGTTAGCTAACAGTATGTTCGATGAACTTTGTCCGAAGATTGCGGCACCACTCTTGCTGCCCGGAAGCAGCTTAGAACGACAACGGCTGAAAAGGGCGATAGCAGAGGCGGCAGCCAATCTGTCCGGGCTTATTAAAGACGCAGGCTTCTCCTCTGTCGTCTCGGAGAAAGGAATGACTGCCACCGTTGATGATGTCGCGCTTACCGGACGAATGGATCTGGTTCTGAAACATCCCAATAATACTGATTACGTGATCGATTTTAAGTGGAGCCGACGAGCACCCCATCGCAGGCGAGAATTGAGTGAAGGACGATCGATTCAGCTTGCCCTCTATACCAGTTTGCTGAAAAGAGAAACCGGAATGCCGACTAGCGGCGGGTACTACATGATCGCCCAGCGGCAGTTGTTTTCCACATCCAAAGAGCCATTTCCTCCACACACATTTGTGGACGGGCCGAAACTGGAACATACATTTGAAAGTCTCATCTCGAATTCAAAACAGCATCTGGCGCATTTGCAAGCCGGCACCGTATACGCTACCGGTTTGGACTCCACTGATGCTTCTGCTACTTCGAACGAAGACGTCGGAGATGTCGATATCGTGAGCGACGATGACCCGGAAGAACGTCCATCAAGAATTCCGGATATCACATTGGCGCTTGAGCCACCATGCCGAATTTGCGACTTCGGAAGGCTTTGTGGAAAGAAGGGGTTTGAGTCATGACGAAGGAAAGCGTTTCACCGCAATCCAAAAACGTTGCGATCAAACCGATCACGGTTATTGCTGCCAGTGCCGGTACGGGGAAAACGTACCGACTGTCTCGCGAATATTTGAAAGGTCTTGGTTCCTTTCCTGATAAAAATCATTCCAGTATCATTGCCACCACATTCACAAACAAAGCTGCCGATGAGCTTCTTGAGCGCATTCGCAGCGTACTGCTGGAAAACGGACAGTGGGTAGAGGCACAAAATGTCCTGAGCGGTTACTTGGGAACGGTCAACGCGCTGTGCGGGAGATTGTTGTCGGAATACGCAATCGAAGCTGGTCTATCACCGGATCTGACCGTCATTAGCGAAGAGCGGCTGCCGATGGTCTTTGCTATCGCTGTTGATACGGTAATCCATAGATTCGCAGACGAAATGCATGGACCCGCGACGAGATTGCAACTGGATAATTGGCGACAAAACGTGCAATCAGTAATCGATTGCGCCCGGCACAATAACCTGAGTGCAGACCAACTCGAAGGTCTTGCGGAGGAGTCGTGGAATAGCCTCAAGGCACTGTTGCCGCCTTGCCAGGAGTCAGATGGCGAGCTGTTTGATAAAGAATTGGCTGATGCAATCGAAAGTGTTTTAGAACTATTGCCAGGTCCGAATGATGTCACACAAAGCACTCGCAAAGTCATCGAGACTCTCCGCGATGTGAATCTGCGAGTAAAGTCTGGTGCTCACATCGTCTGGCAGTCATGGGCGAATATGTCTAAGCTGACGGTTGGGCAAAACAGTCGTGAAATCGTGAAACCTCTGCTCGACGCGGCCCAGTGCTTCCCGCGACATCCGCGTCTTCATCGCGACATTGAAACAATGATCTTCGGAGTCTTCCGATGTGCGGCTGCTGCGATGCAAACTTACGCTGACTACAAACGAGAACATGGTCTGATAGATTTTGTCGATCAAGAACTTCTGACCCTGGAACTCTTAAAGAAACCGTCTGTGCGAGAATCTCTGCGTGAAAAGGCACATCTGCTGTTGGTCGACGAATTCCAGGACACCAGCCCAATCCAGTTGGCGATTTTTCTGGAATTGGCAAAGCTCGTTGAATACTCCGTTTGGGTGGGTGATGAGAAACAGTCGATTTTTGGTTTCCGCGGATCTGACCCAGAATTGATGAGGCAAGCTGTCGAATTTCTAGTCACTAATACTGGTGGCACTCGTGATTTGCTGTCTACCTCATATCGCTCTCGTCCAAAATTGGTGTCATTCACGAACGAATTGTTTTCACGATGCAGTCAATTGAGGCACATCACCTCCAGTAGCTCTGTAATTGCAGATGTTCACAGAAAAGAAATTGAAGGACAAAACGATCCGCTCCACGTGTGGTGGCTCAAGGGTAAGAAGCAAGAGCAAACGCTGGCAGGATTGGCCGCCGGGATTGCAAACATCCTGAGACATCCTGAAAAATGGCCGGTTCTCGACCGCAATACGAAACAGCTCCGCCCCATTACAGGTTCTGACATCGCCATTCTCTGCACGTTCAACGACCATCGTTTTAAAACTGCCAGAGCTCTCGTTGACCAGGGATTAACTGTCGCAACAGAACGAGATGCGCTCCTCGACACTGAAGAATGCGTCCTCGCCTGCGCTGCACTGCGCGCAATCGTAGACACCAGCGATACCCTCGCAATCGCTGAAATCGCAAACCTCCTATCGCCAAATTCCGGCGACTGGTTAAACCACCTTCTCGATCTCGATGGAAACTCCTGGATCGACGAATGGATCAAAGATGACCCAGATCCCCCCCAAGTCTTAAACAAAACCGCCCTCAGCGAAGGTTTAATCGTAGGGGCTCCTCGCGAGGCGCCCGGGCTGCTAAACACATCGTCAGAACCGCTCGAAAAACACCTCCCCAAAATTCCCGGTCCGGAATTGTCGAACGTGCTGCGCTGTCTCAAACATCTCAAGCGCATTCGTGAAGACTGCATCGACAGAACTCCATCAGAGGTTCTTGAAGAAGCCATCAATGGTGATGGCATCATCGACGGTATCATCTCGTGGGGCAATGTTAGACAACGCCTCGCAAATCTTGATTCCCTGAGAGGAATCGCTCGTTCCTATGAGGAACTATGTCGTTCTGCACGGGTCCCGGCGACCGCTGCCGGCTTGATTGTTCATCTGCACAAGTATGTTAGAAAGGGCGGAAATCAGCCAGCCAATCCGGATGAAAATGGAATACACGTCCTGACCTATCACAAATCAAAAGGTCTGGAATGGCCGATGGTGATTATGTCTGATTTGAACCAGCAAATCCAAGGCACTCCATTCGGTGTCAATGTCGAATCCGAAGGCTCTGTTGATCCACTTAACCCTCTGGCGGGACGAACGATTAGATATTGGCCCTGGCCGTTTGGAAAACGAAATGCGAAAATCCAACTTCGAGAAGCGGCCAGCCGAACCGCACAAGGTCGTCGTGCCGCTAGGCGTGCGACCTCGGAGAGCGTGCGTTTACTCTATGTCGGCATGACACGCGCAAGAGACTACTTGGTTTTTGCTTGTAAAAACTCCGGTTATGGTACCGCTTGGTTGGAATGCTTAACCGACGAACAGTTCGACATCTCAATCATGACTTTGTCCGACCAGGGCGTCGAATACAAAGCGGAATTGATCGATGGCGTACCAGCGTCGATGGCGAAGTTCACACCTATGGATGAGCCCTCTTCATTCGGCGATCCTGCATTTTCGGCGAAGGAAACCTTCGCACCGCCGGCGGTTCGCATTCCGTCTCCGATCGTTCATAGTCCATACTTCCTAAACCCGAGCAACGCAACCGAGTTAGATTTCGAAATTGAAACCAATGCATCGCCCGAAACGGTCGTAATCGGAGAGCGCATACCTCTGTTAGGCACGCCCGAAATGCGAACGGTAGGCGATTGCGTTCACGCATTTCTGACCGTTGATGACAATTCTCTGGATTTAAACTCGCGTATCGAACTGGCATCGAGAGTGGTGGCAGGTTTCAACATAGATACTGTGGCTAGGGAAGCATTACCAGTGATGAGCGATAGGCTCCAATCATTTTTAAATGCACAGTATCCAGGCGCCGAAACACGATCCGAGATGCCAGTCTCAGGCAATCTGCGGAACCGTCGAGTCAAAGGAACGATCGATATGCTTCTGGAAACAGACGCCGGCTTCGTTATCATCGATCATAAAACGTTCCCTGGACGATTCGAAGAATGGGAAGCTCGTGCAATAACATACGCTCCCCAACTAGCACTCTACCGCTACATGGTCGAGCAAGCAACCGGGAAACCAGTAATCGCCCAATACATCCACATGCCCGTAGTCGGTGCCATCATCAAGCTAAACTGCCGCCTAAAACTGAACTAACCATCCCTATATGGTGGCTGATCGTAGGTGCGGCTTGCAGCCGCCCAACCCCTTCATTCCGCTGCCCCTGGTATTACCAGCGGTGATACGCCGGATGACCCTCTTTCACAGCCACGAAAATTGACTTGCTCGTCGCACACACCTTACCACCAGCGATCAGTTCACCAGCTATAGTGGCGCGATCTTCCTTCGAGTCGATCACTCTTCCGACCATTTTGATCACGCCGTTGGTCGGCGTCGGCCTCAGAAACTTTACAGAATGCTCTGCCGTAACAGTGCAAGGCGGAGTATCCAACCCGTTCCGTTGCATGAGGTGCCATGATGCAGTCCAATTGCAATGGCAATCAAGCAAGGAACATACTAGACCACCATAAAGCATTCCTGGGAATGCCTCGTATTTTGTTTCGGGTTGCCACTCAGCAGTCAATGATCCGTCAGCTTGAGGAAAACTGCTAATGTGCAAACCATCTTTATTCGCGGGACCACACCCATAACAGATACTCTGTGGCGCGTACTTAATTTGCAGGCAAAGTTCCTCTGACATCACGGACGTTCCTTTTTTGGGGAGCAGACAACTTTCACAAGCCTATCATCATGAAAACATCCTTTATCGCTTTCGCGAAACCGTTACGACACCCTGCGGGCGCACGTTCACAATGAAATTCCGCGTTCGTTGGACTAATCCAGCACTCAACGCGCTGGTAACGCAACAATATTCTTCCATTGCGCTACATTTGACTGCAGAAAACAGCGCAGGGGGACATCATGGCTAGAGCAATTTGGAAGGGTATTATCACCTTCGGAATGGTCAGTATGCCGGTAAAACTTTATACGGCGACTTCGAGCAAAAGTGTTTCGTTGCACCTGGTGCACAAGAAATGTGATTCGCGTATACGTGAGCAGAGGTATTGTCCGACTTGCGAAGAAGTGGTGGACTACGCGGATCTAGTGCGCGGATATGAATACTCTAAAAGCGAATTCGTTGAAGTTACAGATAAAGACTTTGAGGAGCTTCCTCTTCCTACGAAGCACACCGTCGAGATCTCAGACTTCGTGAAAATCTCGGAAATCGATCCAATCTATTTCGACAAGGCTTATCAGGTCGAGCCTGATCCGGCTGCGAAAAAACCTTTTGCCTTGTTTATGAAAGCAATGGGAGACAAAGACGTTTTTGCCATCGGAAAAGTAGCGCTCCGTTCGAAAGAGCGCTTGTGCTGCCTGAGACCGATTGAGGGTTTGCTTGTTTTGAACACTCTACTCTATCCGGACGAAATTACTGCAGACATGCAGACTCCGCTGCCTAAAGTATCGGTCTCTGAAAAAGAATTGACGATGGCCGAAAAATTGATCGATATGATGACTGGTCCGTTTGAACCAGAAAAGTATCACGATGAATACCGAGAAGCGCTGATGAAGCTCATTGAGGCGAAGGTCGAGGGTAAGCATTTGAAACCGGTTGCCGAAAAGGGCAAGGCCAAAGGCGAGGTTATCGACTTGTTCGATGCGCTTAAAGCAAGCATGGAAAAATATCAGGGTAAAGGTAAATCGAAGGCTGGAGCGAAAACGAAAGTAGACGAGGAGTCCGACGACGAACCTAAAACCAGCTCTAAAAGTGCATCTAGTAAGAAAGCCACTACCACTCGCCGGAAATCAACCTCGGCAGCAAAACAAAGTTCTGCAGGAAAAGTTGCATCTACTAAGAAGAAACGAACAACAGCAGCAAGCAAGAAGCGAAAGGCCAGCTAGAATTCGGTGATTCCAAACTCAATTACGAAGTGAACATGAACCGCGGTTTTTTCGTTAAAATCGATGAAATAATCTATTTGACCTTTTAGGTCGAAACGGCGAGCTAGTCTCATTATATGCGACGCGTATATGTTTGTTTGTCGCATCGTATATGGTGCCGAAAGATTCAACTAATTCTGCTTAACTATTGCAAGTTTGTTACTAATCTTGGCAATTCTGTGTCAAGATAAGGTAACAGTTTCCACAACTGTAAATCAGCCAGGCGAAGGACCTCCGGAAGGAAGTTCTGGCTTGTGGCAGGCATCTGAATCCCGATCTATAAAACTTTTTTGTTCTCGTCCTACTACTCGGAGAACCGCACTGTGCTGCATAAAATTTCAAAACTAAAAGTCCGCTTGATCGCGGCGACGATGGTGCTTGTCTCCTTAAGTTCGGTGCCGTCCACACTCGCATATCACACTGCCGAGCCCGGTTCCGCGAAGACGGAGACCGACTGCTCTTCACACGGCAAAAGTTTTCAACAAAAAGAATTCGTTCTCGATGCTGCTGTTATGGCACCAGGCACAGAACTTGGCACTCCGGAGTCTGTTTCAGTTTCAGAAGTGTCTCCTGATTTTTGGAGCACCAGTGATACCACTAACAGCGACGAGAGTTCACCGAAATCTGATAGCACCGACGCTGCCTCCGTGCCATCTGAACAAGATTTGGAGGGGAGACCGCTAGCATCACTCCCCGCTCTGCCGCTGACGCCACCGCTGGAGGAGACCGACGTTATCGTCATTGATAACGATCGATATAAGGATCGCGGTGCGAGCGGTGCCACGAAGGAGACATCATCGTGGACTGAGGTCAAATCAGAAAACGGAAAAACAGCGATTGTTGCTGGAGCGAGATTTCCAGTGGTTTTGGTTTCCTCGCACACAAGCAAAAATTGTCGAATTGGAGATCGCGTCGAGGCGCGGCTGAAGGCTGACATTTTGATCGCTGAGCGATTGATCGCTCAGAAAAACGATCGAGTGATCGGTCACATAACCAGCGCGCACAAAGCACGTCGATTGCTGGTAGCACAACTTGCGCCGAAGCGTTGGATGAGAGCTAATGGTGCCATCGGAATCAAGTTCGATGAAATTATCACGAGCAACGGCGAACACATTCTGCTTACCGCAGCGCCTGCACGAATGGCGAGAATTATTGAAAACAAAAACGAAGGACGAGTTCTCGGCGTGAATCATAAAGGTGAGATTGCAGCACCACTTTCCACTCAATTGAAAAACCAGGGTGTTCAGTTGGCAATTCGTGGCGCGGCGGGTGCGGGTGGATTCTTCAGCATGGGTGCGGTTCCCATCCTGTTTGGGTTGATCGGCGCGGCGCATCCGGAATTCGCTTTTCTGCATCCCGTCGGACGCAACATGCCGCACCGTCGATTGAAAGGATTTGGCATGGGCTTTTTGAACGGTCTACCAGGCGGCTTCATAGTGGCTGATTGGATCCTCCGAGGTGTTGAATCCGTTTTAAAACCGGGCGACGAATTCCTCGTGGAGTTTCAACAAGACTTTAACGGCGAAGCCTCAACAACCGCTCAACTAGAGCCACAAGAGCAAACGAAAGTAAAAGCCGAAATCGTAAAACCGAAAAAATCGCGTTCGAAACGAAAGTAATCGCCACACTTCTACAACCGGTCATGCCGACTGAGGTGGTCAGTTGTCGGTAGAGACCCTGCTCACGAGGTTCTCATTGTGGTGGATAAAGTTTGATTGTCATGCTACTTCCCCGCGCGGGACAGGTCGGCGATCATCACCGCATAAGGTGGCAGCGTGAAACTGTTGGCTGACACTGAATCTGGTGCGTTATATGACGCTAGCAGAACCTTCGCCTCGCTCGCGCTGATTCCATGTTCTTGCAAGTTCAAATCAACCTTTCGTGGTTCGGCTGACATGTTGCATGCGACGAGTGCTATGGAACCGCCTCTCTTCCGAAGAAAGGAAACAACGTGTTCATCTTTTTCGTTTAGAGCAATATATTTGCCGTATTTTATGGCAATGTTTTTCTTGCGCAGAGTCAAAAGCTGCTTGTAGAAATTCAAGATCGAATCACGATCTCTGGTTTCCACTTCAACGTTATGCGTTTTGTAGTTATGAGCAACCGGGACCCAGGGCTTAGCCGTAGTAAATCCGGCATTCTTCGTAGCGTCCCATTGCATCGGTGTGCGTTCGCCATCGCGGCCCTTTTGTTCCGGCCAGCCGAGTTTTCCGATCGGATCCTGCACGTCTTCCTTACGTTCCGGATCGCGATTCTCCATGCCAAGTTCTTCGCCGTAGTACATAACCGGCGTACCACGCGTTGCCAACAAAAGTGTGGCCGTCAACTTCGCGATTTGATCGTTGTTTTTGCCGTCACCGTATCTATTGTAGTGTCGAACGATGTCGTGATTACTGAACACATAGGTGGGCTGTCCACCAGCATCGTTGACATCAATCTCAGCGATCTTTTTTCTGAATTCGGGAGCGGAAAGTTTATTGATATAAGCGAAACGGAAATCCATCGGCAGTTGAATTTCGTCGTTATTCTTTCCGTATGCTGCAACCAACTGTTCGATTTTCTCAGCAGTTGTCTCGCCAAGCAAAACCGGATGGTCCGGATAGCTATCGAGAACCTTCCTTAAATCGCGCATGGTTCCTTTGATTTCCGGCAGCAGCAAATAGTTGTATTTGTCGTCCATGTTCGGATCGCCGTATGCATTCTTCCCAGGCTTAATCGGATTGTCCTTGAGACCTGGATCTTCATAAAGTGTGTTGATCGCATCAAGTCGGAAGCCTGCGACGCCCCTGTCAAGCCAGAAACGAGCGACATCATTCATTGCCTTCTTGACCTGACCATTCCGCCAATTCAAATCCGGTTGTTCCGGATAGAAGAAGTGGTAATAGTATTGATTGGTTTTTGGATCCCACTTCCACGCGGAGTGTCCAAATAATGCTTGCCAATTATTCGGCGGCGACTTCGGATCTTCCGCGCCACTGCTGTTCTTCGGAAAAGGACCGGACTTCGGGTCGCGCCAAACATACCAATTTCGCTTTGGATTGTTTCGAGACGAACTCGATTCTATAAACCACTTATGCTTGTCCGAACTGTGATTCATCACGAGATCCATGATGATGCGAATGTTCCGTTTCTTCGCTTCTTTGACCAACTCATCGAAATCTGCAAGCGTTCCATATTCAGGAGCGATGTCGCAGTAGTCGGAAATGTCATATCCGAAATCCACCTGCGGTGACGGGTAGCAAGGCGTGATCCATAATGCGTCAACGCCGAGGTCGTGCAGATAATCGAGCTTCTGTGTAATGCCTTTGATATCGCCCATTCCGTTGTTGTCAGAATCGGCGAAACTTCGCGGATAGATTTCGTAGATTACCGCGTGTTTCCACCAGGGTTCGGATGCCTTTTGGGGAACAGGCTTAGGAGCTTCTTTCGCCAGTGCACTGTCGGTGGTGCTGCATGTAACAACAGCCAGCACTGAGAGAAGACCTGCTTTGACGCTCCGTTTCATACTTCCTCCGTTCATTCTATAGACACGAAAAACATTCTCTTTAGACGGCCTCTGCCAAGCACACGGGCGATATCGCGGAAAGTGAAAAAGATGAAGAAGGTCACCACTATGGCGAGTTGATGGGCAAAGAAGCATAGCGAGAAAGTCAAAGGGTCGCTTATGGGAGGAACCGGATTCGCACTTGCACTTGAGGGCTCGGCGCCGTGGTGCAAAAAGCGTGCTTCCAAATGCATCAAGAGATTCGCCGCCACCGTGAACAGTGCGGTTTTGTACAAGACGGGGACAATTAGCGGTCGATTAGAGAATCGTTTAGATATGCGCATCTTCTCGATGACGAAAACGAACTTCCCGAGCACAACCGCGCTAACGCAAGCCGTTCCATAGCTCGTCAAGAAATCGTTTTCCGAGCATTTTGCAAGAATTGTCGCGCATCTGAAGGTTTGAATAATCGAAAACGAAATTGCTAGATAGCCCATGACCAGCCCGACTTCTTTGATTTCATCGATCAAATGGTCCTTCCATGAACGTTTGGCTGGTTCGGTTGTGGCTGACGGAGAGCCCGAGTTAATCGAATAGCCTGCGTTAGCCGGAGCGAATTCCGAATGACTACCGTCGACATCTGCAACGGCGCCGACGTTGACGTCTAGCGAATTCTCCACAGGTTTGACCGTGGTGTTCTCCGAGACCGTCAATTCCGGATTTTGTTTTTGAGGGGATTGGTCCATAAATCAATAACAAGCGTGGTTTTGAGCACTAATGATAGCGCAATGGAACCTGATTTTAAGGGACCATGGACTCCTTATATAGGTAAAGTGCCGCCTGTGAGGCTTTACGTTTCTTTTCGAATGCTTGATAACCGTCTCGGGCGGTGTTAAGGTTCATCTACTAACCCAGGGAATTCCTGAAATGTTCGTTGTAGAGCGCTCACAAAATTTGGCTGCTAATGGCGGTGTCGTCGGACACCATCATCACCATCATCATCTTTTTGTAGGAGCAGCCTGAACGGATAGACTCAGCCTTGTGCTAGAAAATCTTTCAAGAGCCTGCTCAACAAGCGGGCTCTTTTTGTTTATCAATCAAAGGAAGGACTTATGACAAGTAGTGGCGTAGCGAACAAAGGACAGCGGGATAAGATCACCGAGCCTTCAGAGGCGAATGACTCTTCCGATCGAACCGATGCAAACGTACTGAGCATGATACTTCCGACAGGAAGAATTCAGGACAAAGTAATCGATTTGCTCAATCAGATTGGTGTGGATGTCGCAAAGAATGGGCGTTCTTACAGACCGTCGGTTACGACTAATGGTCTGACGGTAAAAATGCTAAAGGGACAAAACATTCCAGAGCTGGTCGCATTGGGACGCCATGATTGCGGATTCTCCGGCTACGATTGGATCGTCGAACGTGATGCCGACGTTGTTCAACTGCTGGATCTGGGATTTGATCCTGTCAAAATAATTGCTGCAGTACCCGACAATATCGCTGATGATAAGGCTAATCGATTTGCGAATCTCGGGCGAAAAATCGTTGTGGCTTCCGAATATCGCAATCTCACTGCCAAGTATGTGAAAGAACAAGGTTTCGAAGCTGTCTACCTTCAAACTTTCGGAGCCACCGAAGCGTTGCCGCCGGAAGATGCTGACATGATCGTAGACAACACCGCCACCGGCACGACGTTAAAGCAAAACCGTTTGACCATTGTTGATGAACTCTTACGTTCAACGACACGGTTTATCTGCAATAAAAAGGCTCTTGAAAATCCGGAAAAACGTAAGATGCTCGATGAGATGGTGATGCTCATGGAAAGCTGTTTGCGGGCACGAGACAAAGTGTTGCTCGAAATGCATTTCGGATGCGAAGATTTTGAGAAGGTCATCAAACAGTTGCCGTGCATGAAGGCACCAACAGTCGCCAAGCTTTATGGCGAGCAAGGTTACGCTGTAAAGATTGCGGTGACAAATAAAGAGGTTCCCACGTTGATACCGAAGCTGGTGGCGATGGGCGCGCGCGATATACTCGAATTTCGTCTGGAGAAGATTGTCATATGAGTTCTGCCGTGAAGCCTAAAGTCCAATCGGCAATCCTTCCAAAAGCGTCTGTTCTAGCCAGTCAGCTCTACGACGCGCCACCAGAGGGTCGTCTCGACTTCATCCGATTAGATTTCAATGAAAGCACCAGTCCACTGGCGGATTCATATCCGGCTGGAATGCCACCAGTATTGGTGAGTGCATATCCGGAATACGCGGCGTTGATCCAGAAGCTAGCAGAATACTACAACGTCGATTGCGAAGATTTGATCCTGACTAATGGAAGCGACGAAGCAATTTCGGTTATTTCGAATACTTTTATTGAACCGAATCAGGACAGCGCGGTCGTCTCTAATCCCTGCTTTGTGATGATTAGAAACTGTCTCAAGATCGCCGGGGCAAAACTCAATGAAATAGCGGTTCTTGAAAATCTAGAGTTCGATGTAGACGGTATTGAAGCCAGTCTCGCGCAAAACCCCAAGATCGCGATGTTTGCCTCGCCCGACAATCCGACCGGCAGCGTTCTGAAAGTCGAATCGATCGAAAAGTGGTGCAAGGAGTTTCCTACCACGTTGTTTGTCATCGATGAAGCCTACAGTGAATATGCCGGCACCACGGTGATACCACTCGTTAAAAAGTTTGAAAACCTGCTTGTCCTCAAAACCTTTTCTAAAGCGTGGGGGATGGCAGGTTTTCGCTTAGGGCTGATCATAGGAAATCCGGACATCAATCAATACATCAATCGGGTGAAATTGCCTTACAGTGTCAATTCTGCTGCGGTGTTTTCAGCTCTTCGTCTTTTGGAAAGAGATACCGAAGTCGCTGCGCGTGTGAAAGACGCTGTCGAGAAACGCACACGGCTCGCCGAGACCCTCACTTCTCGAGGATTTAGAGTGAGAGAAACGAGTGCAAACTGGTGCCTTGTGGGGGCGGGGATGCAAGCCTCAGACTTGACTCAGTTCGCGAGGGCAAACAATGTTTTGATCCGAAATAGAACCACTTCGGAATTTTCAAAGTTCGGAGTCGATTCGAAAGGCGCAACATTCGAGCCTATGTGGGGTTGGATCAGAGTTTCTGTCGGGAACGATGATGAGATGAGCGCCTTCGACAAAGTCGTTGAGTCTTATGGTAAGGGTTTTGGACTGCTTTTCGACCTGGACGGCACGTTGGTCGATACATCGAAAAGCTTCGATGAAACCGTTTTATTCCTCGTTGAAAAATTCAGCGGTAAACCTTTTGATTTGAAGGAGCTTCACGATCTTCGACTGGAAGGCGGATATAACGATGATTGGGTTGCAGCTACAGAACTATTGAAACGCCGAGGCGTAAACGTTCCGCTCAATGAAGTTGTACTCGCCGGCGAAGAGTATTACTTCTCAATCGCAATCGATCGCGAAGAATTGCTCGTGCCAATCGAAGTATTGAAGCAGCTCCGCCGCCGGTGCCCACTTTTTATCGTCACGGGGCGAACTCGCCGTGAATACGCCAATGTATGGGGGGATCGTTTAGATCCTTTGTTCGATAAAGTGTACTGCGTCAACGACGTTCCAGGGCTTGAAGCCAAACCGTCGCCCGATTATTTAAAACAAGCCATGACTGATTTCGGCATCACATCCGGTGCTTATATCGGAAATTCCGTGGATGACATGCGCGCATCGGTAGGTGCAGGCCTGGTCGCCATAGGCGTAACCTCAGGAGTTGATCGCGAGGCATTCGTGGACGCCGGCGCTCGAGTGATAGTTTCTAACTGTGGAGAGATTGCCGATCTAATGATGATTGCGACATAAACGATTTCTAGTTCAAAGGTTTAACCGAGTACTAATTCATCGACCTAAACGGAGTGATAAAAATGACCGCTAAATCAGACTCTAACCAGTCCAAATCTTCAGATTCGACGTCGTCGAGCATCGGCACTGGCTGTGCGTCAGCGAATGATGTCGGTCAGGGGAAGCGCGCTCGAATTGGCAGTATTCGAAGGACCACAAAAGAAACTAACATTTTTGTGGAAGTCAACCTCGACGACGCCAGTCGCCGAGAGATTCGAACATCTCTTCCGTTTTTGAACCACATGCTCGACACGCTGGCATGTCACGGTCGATTTAGCCTGGTCATCACCGCTGACGGTGATATTGATGTCGACCCTCATCACCTGGTCGAAGACTGCGGTATTGTGATAGGCGAAGCCATTTTTCAGGCACTAGGAAGTTTTAAAGGAATTGAACGCGCAGCCAGTTTTACCTATCCGATGGATGGAACGCTTGTGCAAGTGGCGCTGGATATCTGTGGTCGACGCAATCTCGTTTACAACATGACGTTTGGAAACTTCACGATCGGCAATCTCGATCCTAATCTTTTCAAGGAGTTCTTTAAAGGACTTGTTGACGGTATGCGATCTACGTTGCACATCAACTGCATGTACAAGGATAACGATCACCACGCCATTGAAGCGGCGTTCAAAGCATTCGCTCGCGCGTTGAAGGATGCGATTAAGCAACTTGGCAATGACGAGTACGTAAGCACCAAAGGAATGCTCGATGAAAACTGATGGATGTATCGATAGTAAGACTGCCGAAGGCGAGCAAATTGCGGTTGCCACCGCGGTTGATGTCATTGACGCTGCCGGCGGTAACGTCGGAAGCTTGTGTCGAGCCTTAGAAAGGTTGGGTGTCGAGTATCGTCGGATCAACGGTTCAAATCCCAACCTGGGTGAACGACCAATTATCTTGCCGGGCGTCGGAGCATTCGGTGCCGTGATGGAGAATCTGACCAGCAGCCAATTGGTTGAACCGATAAAGCAGTCGATAGCCAACGGCGTTCCCTTCCTTGGAATCTGTGTTGGTCTTCAGGTGTTGTTCGAGTCAAGCGAGGAATCTCCAGGCGTCGCCGGATTATCGATACTGCCTGGCAAAGTAGTCAGATTTACCGAGGGTAAGATACCGCAGATCGGATGGAATTCGGTTCAATCGACTTGTCCTGAGTGGCCGTCTGGCTATGTCTATTTCGTAAATTCCTACTTTGCCCAACCGCTGCAACCGGATGCGGTGCTATTCGAGTCAGAGTATTTTCAGAAGTTCTGCGCAGCAGTAAAAAAAGAGAACATCACAGCGTTTCAGTTTCACCCGGAAAAGAGTGGGGACTACGGAATGAGTTTGCTGGAGAAGTGGATCAACAATGCCTGTATCAAAGCCGGGGGCTGAAATGGAAACGATTATAGAGACGACGAAAGGGGTCTCCAACCTTTGTAAGAGGATCATTCCGTGCCTGGACATTGCGTCCGGTCGAACGGTGAAGGGGATCAATTTTAAAGAACTTGTTGATGCTGGCGATCCTGTTGAACAAAGCCTCGAGTACGAGAGGCAAGGTGCCGATGAAATCATGTTTCTCGATATCACGGCATCCAACGAAGGGCGAAAGACAACTCACGATCTGGTGCGAAAAGTTGCCGGGCAGTTGACCATACCATTAACCGTTGGCGGTGGCGTGTCTGTTGCGAAGGACGTAGCAGCGCTTCTCGAAGCGGGGGCCGACAAAGTATCTATGAACACTGCCGCAGTGCGGAATCCATCATTGATAGACGATGTCGCGAGAGGCTACGGATCACAATGCTGTGTCGTCGCGATTGACGCTCGCATGGATAATGCCACCGGTCGATGGAAAGTTCTCATCAGCGGCGGCAGAGAAGAAACCTCTCTGGACGCTCTTGAATGGGCAAAGGAGTGCATTGCCCGTGGTGCGGGAGAGATCCTTCTAACCTCGTGGGACAAAGACGGAACGAGAGATGGTTTTGACATTCCTCTAACGAAGGCATTTTCGGATTTATCAGTTCCGATTATTGCTTCTGGTGGTGCCGCTGGTGCCGATTGCTTTGTCGAGGTGTTTAGCGATGGAAAAGCTGATGCCGCATTAGCAGCCAGTATTTTTCACTTTGGTGAGTGGACGGTTGGACAGGTCAAGAAAGTGCTCAAAGAGCAGGGAGTAAAGGTCAGACTATGATTATTCCAAGCATCGACATAATGGGCGGTCGAGCTGTTCAGTTGCGTCAAGGCAAAGAGCACATACTTACGAGCGAGAAGGATCCGATTGAACTGGCCAAGTTGTTTAATCGATATGGTGAGGTCGCCGTAATCGATCTTGATGCTGCTCTCGGTCAGGGTGACAATCGGCAGCTCGTAAAAGAACTCTGCAGAGTTGCTGATGTTCGAGCCGGCGGTGGCGTGCGTAGTGTCGAAACTGCGAGGGACCTACTGAAAGCCGGAGCAAAAAAAGTAATCGTTGGAACGGCAGCTACCGAGGAATTGCTTTCGAAACTTCCTGCTGAGCGAGTTATGGTGGCACTCGATCAAGTGGATGGAACCGTCGTTGATAACGGCTGGAGAACCAGTACCGGCGAATCAGTGATCGATCGCGCCAAGCGGCTTAGCCCATTTTGCAGCGGCTTCCTGAGCACCTTTGTCAAAGGTGAAGGTTGCATGCAGGGAATCGATCAAAACGCTGTTATCGCGTTGCGTGATGAACTAAAACGTCCCCTCACCGTCGCTGGTGGCGTAGCGAAAACCAGTGATGCTGTGGAACTTTCAGGACTGGGTGTCGATGTTCAAGTCGGCATGGCACTTTATACGGGCCAGTTGGATCTTAACGAAGCGCTCGTTGACTCTCTTAAATGGGATGCGTCTGGTTTAATTCCTACTGTCGTGCAGGATACCTTCGGCAACATCCTGATGGTAGCGTACAGTTCGAAGGAATCTCTTGCAGAAGCACTTTCGACGGGCAAAGGCGTTTACTTCAGCAGATCTCGGCAGAGCATATGGCGCAAAGGTGAAACATCAGGAAACGTACAACAGTTGCTTTCGTGTCGCGCAGATTGCGACAATGACACCATTATTTTTCTGGTAGAACAATCCGGTCCGGCGTGTCACAACGGAAGCTACACCTGCTTCAACCGAGACGCGGGGCGCTCGTTCGATCTTGAAAAACTGTTCGAAGTTATTGCTGCTCGAAGAGCAGGCGAAACCGATGAGAAGTCTTACACACAAAAATTACTTGAAAATCCTACGCTGTTGAAAAAGAAAATCATGGAAGAAGCATTCGAAGTGGTCTCTTTTACTTCTCAAGAAAACTTGAAGTGGGAAATCGCGGATCTTCTTTATTTTGTTTCGGTTTTAGCGAGCACAGAAGGAATCTCCTGGCAGGAGATCGAAAATGAACTTGGAGGTCGTGCCAAATGATTGAAGTATACGAAGGGGAAGCCGCCGGTAAGTTTCTCCAGGCACTTACAGATCCTCAAAATGCAGCAGGTAATGCTGAAGCGTCTGCTCCCTCCGATGCACAATCCGCCCAACAGAAGGTTGAGGATGTCGTAAAGGAATTCATTGAGATTGTTCGTACAAAAGGCGATCAAGGTATCGTCGAGATCGCGCTCAAATTGAAAGACATTATCGACTCAGATGATGGCATTGAGCAACGGTCTACAACCAACCGTTTTGCTTTGAGTGAAGAAGCAATCGCTGCCGCTGTTGCCAAAGTAGATAAAGCGAGCCGAGAGACGATTGAACTTGCGGCGTCACGAATCAGAGAATTCGGATCGGCAGTAGTAAAAAGCATCAAATCGGTGGAAGTCGATTGTGGTGAATTTCAAACCGGGATCGAACACCGCCCCGTTCGACGAGTCGCTTGTTATGTGCCTGCTGGTAGATATCCGCTGCCTTCAACAGCTTTGATGACAGCCGTTACGGCTCAAGTGGCTGGTGTTGAGGAAATCGTGATAATCTCTCCCCGTTTGGAAAAAGAGATTATCTACGCCGGCACCATAGCTGGGGTCAAAGAGTTTTACGAAATTGGTGGTGCGCAGGCAGTTGCAGCTATGGCGTTTGGAACAAATACCATCAAGCCTGCTGATATGGTCGTCGGACCGGGAAATGCTTATGTCACCGAGGCAAAACGTCAATTGCAGGGCATCATCGGAATCGACATGCTAGCAGGTCCCAGCGAAATTTGCGTGATAGCAGATTCCGGAGCAAATCCGGAATGGTTGAGTTTAGATCTTCTGTCTCAAGCTGAACACGATCCAGATGCGCGAGCGTATCTTCTCACGACGGACAAAACTTTGGCGATCAAGGTAGCTAAACAGATTGTAGATGATGTGAAACGACTTGAACTACCTGAGTTCCTCAGCATCTCATTGGCCGGCAGCGCGATTATTGTTCTCGACTCGATTGATGATTGTTGCGCAGCGGCAGACAAGATCGCTCCGGAGCATTTGTTACTCGCAGTTCGAAACCCCGAGGAATTGAAAACCCGACTCACCAATTACGGTGCCTTGTTTCTCGGATATGGATGCACGGTAGCATTTGGCGACTACATGGCGGGACCAAATCACACCTTGCCGACCAATCGTTCAGCAAAGTTTCAAGGCTGTTTGTCACCACTAACATTCCTGCGTGCTCAATCGTGGATTCGAGTAAAAACGCAGGCGCCGTCACTGGCGGTGAATACCGCAGACTTTGCGAATATCGAAGGACTGACCGCTCACGCGGCTGCTGCCACGGCTCGCGCTTCGTGCTCGGCGACGAAGTGAGTTTCTTCACCGCCTGAGTGAATTTGTCCGTGTGCCAACTGTGTCAGGCGATGCCATCGAATGTGAAGACGAAGACGTGGTGCCCGTTCCAGTAGCTGATATCGGTTTGATGCTGGAATAGGTTTTCGGTGCTGCGGCGACCAATGTCGCCTCTGAATCATCGTCAAGTGTTGGACGTTGATGCAGGCTCTCCATGATTCGCTTCCTATATTTAAAGGCTAGCAGAGCAGTAATTGGCGTTCCAACGCAGATAGCGAATGTTGCCAAAATAATTGCAGCCAAGATCAGGTTGCTGGTCAAGTTGACCGACTCTCGCAGAGATTGCAGATTGGTCTCCAAGTTATCTAAGTGCTTCTCGACTCCGGCGACTGGCTTAGGAAGCTGTCTTATGGGACCGCGAAGTTCTTGCACTGTTTCTTCAAGATTATTGAGTTTGTCACCCATTTGCGAAATTGTCTGGTGAACAGATCTCATCTCTGCGTTCGTCGCGGACAGTTCCTTTCTTGTCGATAAAACTGCGTCAGTGGTTGCGGAAATTTCTTTTTTCGTTGTAATTACAGCATTTTTTGTAGCTCTGATCTCATCTTTTGTCGAAACGACTTCAGCCTTGGTTTTCGCCAACTCGTCGCGAGTTTCGCCCATCACCTTGTTAGTTGCGCGCATGGCTTCTTTTGTCTGCGTAATTTCAGTCACGGTTGAATTTAGAGTGCCGCCCATGGCGTGCATCTCCTGTCGCACTTCTTTGATTTCGAGGTCGATGCGTTTCATATCCCGACGCAAACCGAGCATAGGTCGCTGAAGCCCAGCAATTGGTGCCTCAAGGCGAACAATTTGCTGTTCGAGTTTGACAATTGTTTCTTGCATGTCACTGATCGGTTCGTATAACCAATTCAATGGATTAAGACTAAAACCGCCTTTCTTCTTTTTCGCCTCGGCTTTCGCTTCAGCCATTGGTTGCGCCTTTTTGGGCTGCATGTCTTTTCTTGTTAGCGTGACACCATCAATTTCTTTTGCCGCGTCTACCACTTCATCATCGGTTTCCGCGTTTTGCGCATCCTTTGCAATTTGCGCATCCTTTGAAATAGGATTTGCTGTGCTGCTCTCGCTAAATGCAGGAAGTGATGAAAGAGAAAAGAAAGTAAGTATCAAAAGAGCGGAACATAAATCTCTGTGAGATTGGTGTCGCCAACGCCACGTGCTATCGTAGCCTCTCATACCAGCCATGGCTGCCTCCGGTTCTCAACTGTTTCTTGCTAAGCATTAATGTAAGTTTCAAGAAACGGAAATTCTTGAAGTGGGATAATTTCTCCATAGCATGTAGCCACAAAGGAGTGCTGGCAGAATGAAGTCAACAGAACGATTCTCGGGACTGGCTGACATATACGCAGCTTCGCGGCCAAGTTATCCTATCGAAGCAATCGACTTTATCATCAAGTCAACCGGTCTAAACAGCAATTCTTTTATGGTTGACGTCGGATGCGGCACAGGAATCTCGACGAGGCTTTTTGCTGACCGCGGCATCAAAATTCTTGGAATTGAACCAAATGAGGACATGCTTCTTTCTGCTCAGCGAGCGAGTAGATCTAAATCCGATAGTGCCGCAGGCGATACTATTACGAACGACTCTGACAATCCTCGATATGTACACGGCACGGCCGAAGACACCGGATTACCTGCAGAACATGTTGACGCAGTGTTGAGTGCTCAAGCGTTTCATTGGTTTAATCCTGACACAGCGTTGGCTGAATTTCACAGAATACTCAAAACTGGAGGACATGTTGTCTTGATGTGGAACGAGCGACATGAGATCGATGAGTTTACCAAAGGCTATGGAGACCTTTTTCGCCGCCTTCCGGAGACTGCGAAGGTTGAGATGAAGCGCGGCATAGCTGGCGACCCGCTATTGAGTTCCAAACTCTTTCATGATGCAACGCGAACTAATTTCCCATTTTTCCAACGTGTCGATCTAAATGGTTTGATCGGCAGAGCATTCTCCGCGTCATATGCCCCTAAGGATGGTGCGCCGGCGGACGAGCTGAGAGCTGGTCTGACAGCACTGTTCGAGAGATATCAAAGAAATGGATATGCAGATTTTCAGTATGAAACGTCCGTTTTTATCGCAAGAAAGTAGACCATAGCAGCAAGGTAATTGGAACCAAATTGAAAACAGTCCGTCTCGTCCGCTGGTAGACCCAATGAAGATGAGACCTGTTGGTGGCAATTTCCTGCTCATATAAAAGGACTGTAGTACGAGCGATCAGCTTCGCTCTGATATGCGCTTTAGCTAGTGTATCCACAGCGATACCAGTTTCTGCTATCGAAAAAGGACCTTCAAGCGCTTCAGCTGCACCATTCGATTGGAGGCAAAGTGTCATCGAACTGAGAGGAAAGCGACTAGCTGTTCCAATCGATGGATACAACACGGAGCAGATGAGGGGCGCTTTCTATCAGGGGCGCGTGGGCCACACTCATCACGCCGCCGATTTGCTTGCCCCACGAAACACGCCAATACGTGCCGTCGAGAATGGAACTATCGGACGATTATTCGAGAGTGCTGCCGGTGGTCTTACGATCTACCAAAAGGATCCGAGCGGACGCTTCGTCTACTATTATGCGCACCTGGAAAACTATGCAGAGGGTCTTAAGGAAGGCGATTCAGTCGCTAGAGGGCAGGTGATCGGTTATGTCGGAACGTCAGGAAATGCTCCTCCGAATACACCGCACCTGCACTTCGCCATCAGCGTAATCGCGCCCGGTAGCAGTGTCTTCAAAGGTCAGCCTGTTGACCCATTTGAAGTCTACAGCCGAGATGCGTCAGTTGTAAGTAACGGACCGCCTGCAGAGAAGACGTCCTCCGCTGGTCCCCTTCCGTCGATCGCTGCTCAGTTTCCGTCGAGGTCCTCGACCAGTAACAACGATCGCGGTGGTGTGTTTCGAACCGAAAATAGAGTGATTCAGATAAAACCACAGACACAGTCAGACAGAGAACCTCTACCGAAGCGGCAAACCACCGCTCCTAATCAGAACGACATGCCTCCAGTAGCCCCCAATTTTAAAAGATCGGCCTCAACAAGCTCGAGAACACATGCCGCAAAGCCGCCACCACAACCGATACCAATAACGAATAAGTTAAAAACCTCTGTCAGCGCTAGCCAATCCAAGCGACAAGCTAGCCAATCGAAACAAGAACATCGTCAATCGAAGATACCAAAAGAATCCCAGAAGAATCTTCTAAAGAGCGGAAATCCGAAAGCGGGCTATTCAAAACCTGCTGGTCCTAAAAAACAGGTCAAGAAAGAATCGCCGAAGTCACGCATGGAAACTTCTCACCTGCCAAAAACAGGTGTGGCTAAACGCTATTCTAAATCAGCAGTTCATGCTGGTTCTGCTCGCTTGCCCAAGACTGTCGCGAAGCCGGTGCCAAAGTCATCGCCTACGCATCAATCATCTACTAAATTTCAGAGGTCGGCAAAACACCCAGTATCGACCACACTTAAGGCAAAGAAAGTTGGAAAAACAGCCAGTTCCATCGGAGCAGTAAAACCAAAGCCGAAGGTGGCGAATAGGAAAACCGTCGGCTCAAAAACGCCTAAGAAAGTAATCGCTCCGACTCGAAAATCCAGCAAGAGTTCGAGTTCTGCTAAGTCGTCCAAGCCTCAAAAACCGTCTGTTGTGCTACGAAAGCAGAACAAGATACCCACTCCGAAGAAAAGAAGTGTGCACTAACGGATAGTGCACTGCTGTAGCGAGGATTTTTGAGGTCCACTATGATTCAGTTCAAACTGCGCGCGGCGCTTATTACTATCGCAACTTGTTGCGCTGCTATCGCTCCTGTCGGAATGACATCGGCTACGGTACCAGCCACCGCTCATGGTTCTAAACCTGTCACGCCACCTCCGGCGGTGCGTGCACCGTTTGTCAACGGTCATTACGTTCTTGGTCCGACCATTCGAACTAATGGTTATCACTCCTATGAACCTGTGGTCGTCATAGTCGATATGGGCAGTCACTACACCCATGTGTTGCAGCTCCAAGATGACGAGATAGTCAGGCTCAATTCATTCTCGAATTCTATTGGAAAAGATGCGACTCCGACACCTCCCGGGCGATATACGGTCGTGAACAAAGAGCTAAATCCGAAGTGGATTCCGACCAAGTCTATAGATCCGCAACAGAAGCCAGTGGAGCCATATATCAAGGACAAAAGAAATGGACTCGGCGTAGCCAAGATCAATTTGAACAAATTCGATATCGCCCTGCATGGAACGAACTCACCGACAAAAATTCGCAAGGATGTCAGTCACGGGTGTATTCGACACTCGAATAAGGACATAATGCGACTATATAGCTTGGTCAAACGGGGAACAGTTGTTTATATCGTTCGCCAGTGGCGCGGAAAAGTCATCAATCAACAAGACTTCATAAAGCCTGTCAAGGCGAAGAAGAAAAAGACGAAGTAGTCAATCGGGTGCTATTATTTGAGCCCAGATATCGACACGTGCAGTCGGTTCTGTTTGCGAGCTCTAAAGGTGCCCGAAGTGCTGATTGATTGCGAAGACGAGTCTGCAGATATTTACGCAGTCCTGCTTGGATGCGTTTCGCCGCGACCGATCGCTTGGGTTTCATCTCAGAGTAAAAGTGGTGTTCTCAACTTGGCACCCTTCTCGTTTTTCAATGCATTCTCTGCAGAGCCGCCAATAATCGGTCTCGGCATTGGAATGAAACGGAGACGGTCGGATGATGGAACTTCGCAATTCGTTCCTAAAGATACTCTTGCAAACATAATCGAAACAGAAGAATTTGTAGTCAACATCGTTTCTTTACCCCTGGCAGAGAAGATGAACCTCTCCAGCGCAGAATTCGACTCGTCAATCAATGAATTCGAGCAAGCAAAATTAACTCCGGAACCATCGACACAGATTAAGCCTCCACGAGTGCGTGAGGCTATGGTTTCAATGGAGTGCAGATTGTTTCAACGTATCGAGTTGCCTAAATCCAATATTGTGCTCGGTCAAGTTCTTTGCATTCACGTGAATGACGAGGTCTGGGACGGCAGCGGCATCATTCATGAGCGTCTTCAACCGATCGGAAGATTGGGCGGAAGCAGCTATTGTAAGACTGATTCGACATTTCAGATGCAGCGACCTCGAGTGTGATGCGAGCATAAATCGAACTATGTCAACACGCGAACTCGTATTTTTAGGCACCAGCAGTCAGGTTCCAACCAAGGCAAGAAATCATAATGCCATGTTTTTGTTCTGGGATGACATTGGTATTCTGTTCGATCCTGGTGAAGGAACTCAGCGCCAAATGACGCTTGCGGGAATCAGTGCTACCAGGATTACGCACATCGCAATTACGCATTTCCACGGCGATCATTGCCTTGGTCTCGCCGGTGTTATTCAGCGATTATCATTAGACGGAGCACCGCATGCGGTGGAAGTGTTTTTCCCCGCCAGTGGGCAGGTTTACTTCGACCGTTTACGAAATGCCACCATTTTTCATGACGCTGCCACAATTGTTCCTCGACCATTTCGGATCAATCGTGATGAGATTGTCGAACTCTACAACAAAGACTCATTAAGTCTTCATGCGGCAGCTCTCGATCATAGTGTCGATTGCTACGGATATCGACTGCAGGAAGCTGACGGTCGCAGCATGGTTCCGGAATTGTTGGCGAAACATGGATTATCCGGACCAATTGTCGGAACACTTCGCAAGACAGGTTCTGTCACCGTAGATAGTGGCGTGGTTAAACTTGAAGATGTGAGCGTTGTGAAGCCCGGCCAATCAATGGCTCTTGTTATGGATACTCGTCCATGCAATGGTGCGAGAAAACTGGCTCAAGATGTGACTCTGCTGGTTGCTGAGTCTACCTATCTTAGAAGTGAAACCAGAGAAGCTCATGACCATTACCACATGACCGCAGAACAGTCCGCCACGCTCGCGCTACAAGCTGGTGCCAGGCAACTCGCCCTGACCCATTTTTCGCCGCGCTATACGGACCATCAGCAATTTGTTGATGAGGCTTCGGCGATTTTTCCGGATGTTGTCGTCGCAGACGACCTGGTTCGCTTGAAAGTAAACCGGACCAACCCATAATTTCCGATTGGTCTAAGCGGTCGCGCGCGTATACTAAACGCCCTGCGTCATCGCTAGAGATCGATGACCGTCGGTGAATTTGTTGCCTGATAAGCGCGATCGCAAATCGAAACGTTATAGAACAAAGTCTTCTCTGTTTGGAACAGACCATGCCCCTCGTGGATGTGACCGAATATATGAAACTTCGGTGGCTGAGCCAACTCTCTGGTCACGACTTCAAGTAGGTCGGAACATCCCACATGCTCGCCGCAATCATCAAGTATGCCGTATGGTGGACCATGCGTAACAAGAAGATCGAGTCCCTCCGGAATTAGGTCCCAGTAGTGCCGAATTGGTGCTCCTCTATCTTTCATGAATGCCCAGTCGAAAAAAGTCGGAGTCCAGGGACTGCCATAAATTTTTACTCCGTCCACGATGACGAGGTTGTCCTCGACGTAACTGCCGGCGGTGAGCAATGATTCCGCGAAGTTTCGATCCTCCTGAAAGAGAAAGTCGTGATTGCCCGCGACCACCAGTGGCTTGTGTTTGAATTTAGCTGATTGTTTTTCCAAATACGAATTGAAAAGCTTGATCTGAGACGGTGTGCCCCTTCCGCTCACATCGCCGGCTACCAGAAGTAAATCACCTTCTGGCAGTTCTACTTCACGGTTGTGAGTATCGCTGATTGCAACTATTCGCATAATGTCTTCCGGGGGAACGTCTAATTCGTGGTATCACATTCGGTTGCCGCTACTATTTCTCACTGTTTTTTTGAATTCCGTTGCTATTTTCCGAATTTTCGTTATCTTTGTCCGGAGCCTCTTCTACGACTACTTCAAGCTTCGGTTCTTTCTTCACAGAATTAAGATCGATTCGTACTTCCAGGAAACGTCCTCTCGGTACTTCGTGATTTTTCATAATCAGACGAGCACCCGTGATCGGGACGTCCGAGTTTTCGAGTTTTCCCTCAAACGCCTTGAATGAATCCGAAACTTTTTCCGGTATCTTTGGCAGTGAGCCTGATGAAATGATCACTACATCACCTTTCTTGATGTCACCATCACCGAACTTTGAGAGACGATTGTTAGAATCCAGCTTTTGCTTTTCACCGTTGTAGATTATCGATTGTGCTTCAACATTTCTAATTGTCGTTTTGTTTTGCTCAGGATTTTTTGACTCGGACTTATCGTCTACCGGTTCAGTTTCGACATTGACCGGTCCACTCCCGCGCAGGAATATTTCACTGACGATATCTGAAGTTTCACTCGCACTGGCGGCAGGGGTGGCAGCTTCGATGAAGCTCTTTACGAGGTCTCTTGCGAAAATATTTGTTTTGGGATTATCGATAAAATCTCGTCCTACGATGAGACTCATTTGCAGAATGGTTCCGCTCTTGTTTGTATCAACACAAACAACAACGTCGTCGCGTGACGGTGGACGAAAATAGTGCGTAGCGAGATCGTCGCGTTCGTCGATGGCGCGTTTTTTCAAATGAAAGAATTGGAAAAAGTCTTGCCGCTCGGCTGCATCTAGCGAGGTGCCTGGCAGAGAGAGCGCAAAGGCTGACGCGGCGTTGAATACAACGATTGTAACCGCCATCAACGTCGACAGACTGAGTTTTCGCATTAACCTCTCCAGCATTGAGGCGCGGGCGGTCATATCTCTAGTCACAGCATGCAACGCAACCCCAATCCCAGAGTAACACGCATTTACGTTCAATATAACTGTTAACGGACTATGGTCCTGATAAAAACGTAAAATCCCGAGCCTGTGCCCGTTGGCGAAATAGTCAAGAGATATCTTAAGTTCCTCTAACTGTAATGATCGGTCATTAACGGTTATCGCCATTCCACATGACATATAATGCCCGCTTCAGACAGTAACTCGGTTTCGCGAAAGTCTAAACCGAGCTCAGTTGAAGAATACTTTTGGGTATTTTGGATATGGTATCAAACGGCAAATTCGGCGACACCAGCACTAATACCATTCAGTTGCGAGCGATCGCGACTACTCGTCACTCCGATTCGATAATACGAAACGATCTTCCTCTGGCTCCGCGCGACTGTGCGCAGACAGTTTCCTTTTGCACGAGTATTTCATCGATTGCCAGACGTATCTCTTCGATGCACGAGAAAGGATATGAGTTGACCGCGTTGGCTGGTCATGACGGCAAACTGATTTCGGCATTCACCAAAGTTGCGAATGTTGATGTTTTAAACGTGATTGGCGTAAACGAGGCCGATCCGGGAGCCAGTCACGCTTATCGATTGAGCGCCAATACCTTGCAACATGTGGCTCACAACGGTCACACATGGCTGTTTGGATACCTTGGAGAGAAAAAATATTTGTCCCAGGCTCTTATGAAGAGCATGACGATGGAAGCGTTGCTCGCACAGATCAAAACCAATTGGAAACGCGGTTATCGAGTAACTTCGCTGACTCAGGGCGCAGGACATTGGGTGGCGGTCGCAACACAAGTGACCAATGCGGAAGAGCAGAGCTACTTTACCGCCTGCGATGCTGAAGCTTTACAAGAGAAAACGAGACAAGCCTGGGATGACGGCAGAAGAATTGCCTGCATCGCATATGGTGGCGGCAAGTGGTTGGTGATTTTGAACAAAACCGATTCAATCGCATCGCAAAAATGGATCACCAAAAAGAGCTTTGTCGATCTTAGAACAAAAATTCGCGAAGAATGGTCACGTGGATTTCAGGTCAGTTCTCTGGCTCGCGGAGACGATGTTTGGCTTGTCGTGCTCTCACGCGCAGGCACGCTGTAGATTCAATTACGAATAAGGGCGTCAGGCGTCCGTCGGCGTTTATTTATTATTTGTGCGATTGTCGACTACTTCGGAAAGCGGAGAGCCGACGGATCCTGAAGGTGGCTTGATACCAAGGAAGGTGGCAATCGTCGGTGCGATGTCGTGGGGTCCGACCAGTCGCGAGACCATTTTGGCACTTACGCCCGGGGCGGCAAACATAATCGGCACGAAGGTATCATATGGGTAAACCGAACCGTGCAAGCCGGTTTTCAAATTCCATGGATAGTGCATCAAGACTGCGTGTTGATCGGCAATGACGTGCACGTTACCCGACCGCTTGGCGTGAAATGTATTTGCAATCTTCGGCATATGCGCGTGTCCTGATGGCATGCGACCGGAGACGATGTCGGATTTTGTGACCGCAAATGATATTCCGGAAAACCTCATGGCTTCGCGCGCTGCGGCGGTTTCGACTTGACTTATGTCCAGGTCGAGCTTCTCGATTTGATCTACGTTCAAATAGAGGTATGGATAAACGAAAACCTGCACGAGATCCGCGTTGACTTTGAATTTCTTCTTCAGAGCGTCGTTTATTTGCTTAGGAAACTCCTGCGGATCGATTCGCTTCGCTGGATAGTTCAACGCCTGCATGTATTCAGTAACATCAGCGACGCCATGATCGGCGGAAAGAACAATAAGCGTTTTATCCAAACCAATGTTCTTATCGATAAAAGAAAACAGATCCTCGAGGTTGCGATCTACTCGAAGTATGTTGTCTTCGGCCTCGAGACTGTTGACTCCCCAAGTGTGACCTACGTAATCGGTCGAAGAAAAGCTGACGGAAAGGTAGTCCGGCGTTTCATCCGCACCAAGTCTTTCATGGCTGATCAAATCTTTTGCGAAGGCCAAAACTAGTTCGTCGCTGACGATGGTGTGATCCAGACCCTTGTAGAATTTTTCGTCGTCTTTATGTGCAAGTGACTTCGGCATCGTGCGACCGAGATTTGCAAAACCCTCTTCCCATGCCATATCGTCACGATCTGCGCGCCAATAGGTCTTTCTGTCATGCAGCAGTTCCCACGATTTGTTTCGGTATGAGTCGGCTAATTTGCGATTGTTCCACTCTTGCACCCACGCTGGAATCTCTTTGAAGTAAAAAGAGCTGGTCACAAAATCGCCTTGTGAAAGCCAGAACGCTTTGCCCATTCGACCACCCGGAATGATGGCACTGCGATCTTTTCCGGAAACTGCAAATACCTTTGCGCGGTGCTCCGATGCTATGTAAATTTCGTCCCCGATTGTCGTTGATTCCAGATTGGCAGGACCGCGACCACCGCCGGATTTGGTTGGATCTGAATCTACATAGTTTGAGAGGACCCGATACTGATCGTCTTCCACTGAATAAACGATTTTCTTTTTTGCTTCATCCCACCAGTCACCACCGATAATACCGTGCTGGGACGGTTGTCCGCCGGTGACTAACGTTGCATGTCCTGGACCGGTTTCTGTATCGGCGTGTGCATAGTTTGCGTTGACATAAAACACGCCTTTGTCCATCAGGTATCTAAAACCGCCTTTGCCAAATCGGTTTTTGAAAATTAGCGGAAGATCTCCGCGCAGCTGATCCACTGTGATCTGCAACACTAGTCGCACGGAACCAGCCAGCGGTGCAACCTGAGCCGAGCTGTTCTGTGTCGTATTTGTGGTGGACGACGCGGTCACGGCGTCGGCTGCAATCGAGGACTGAGTGGCCGGGTTAACTAATCCGCAAACAACTGCTCCGATAACGAAAACTTTTCGCGCACTAAGCTGCAGTTTTTTTCTCGCTGACCGTAATTTCATACCATTGTCCAGATTAGGGCTCCTGCAAAACTCTATCATGATTGATTATTGCCGCCATTAAATGCCCCTGGACAGTTTGTTCTTGCTGCAACGTTATTGCAACGTTGTTCGGCAATAATCGTTTTGCAAACGAGGAACGAGGCACCCCAACCGATTTCCTCAAAGTTAAACAGAAGTACAGTCGAACCCCAGATCGGCTGAAGGTTAGAAAGTTAGAGACCCGTCGCCCAGCGATGGGTCTTTGCACTTAACGTAATAAGGGAACTGCTGTTTTGAATCTAATACCGTATTTGGTGCGCGCGCGTTGACGACATCATCATCGTAAGCCGAGCTAAGGTCGGTTTCAAACCTAGTCGAAATCCCATAACAGACAGAGAAGAAGGGTGTTTCCTAAAGTTTAAATTTGTCCCGAGCCCATGCGCGGTATCTCGGGAAGTTAGCCTTTACGACATCCGTGTCCTTGCCGTTGGCGCCCATCAATCCGGCGAAACATTCGGCAAAAGCCTCTCTTGCGCCCGTATAGCCGGGTTTCGTGTAATACCATAATCTCGCCTTGATATCATCAGACATTTGATCTACGTCGGATTGATAAATATCGAGAACCTCTTTGGTTTTTGTAAAAACGCCCGAACTAAAGTCAACTGCGTGTCCTAACTCATGATAGAGGACATTGGTGACAGAGGCGGAATCAAAAACTTCATCACCCAGTTTGGTAGAGTCAGGCAGAATTTTTCGTTCGTAGATATAAACATCTTTGTCGTAGCATCTTGCCGCATCCTGCGCCAGGTGCAATCCTTCGGCATCGAGCTTGCCTTTGAGCATATCCGGCCACTTGTCCGTGATGTTAGGTGCAATGTTGACTGTAGCGCCGCCGGCATCGAGAATTTCATAGATATTTGGTGGCAACGTATCGACGATTCGCGTCACTGTTTCAATCGTGCTGGCACTTACAGGCGGGTGGTTGAACATTGGAGGAACAACATTTATTCGATGTTTGAACTCGAGTCGAGCATTGGCTTCTGGCGTTCTAACCGGATTTGCTGAATTGGTCGTTGCGTTGTCGTATGGTTTCTCTCCGCTGATATGGTCGATGTAGGCGATCATTTGTCCACAGATTTTTGCAACTTTTCCGTCGGAATTATTATTTAGAGTGGCGACGTATTCCTGCTTTGCAAGCGGCAGTTCGTTCATCCTCATGTGAGTATTTGCCAACTCGTAGTGTGCCTGCCAGCTTGTCGGCTCTTTCTTGATGATGTATTCGAAAAACTGTTTTGCCTTGGAATATTGACCGGCTTTGTAGTATTCGATCCCCTCGGTCAGTAGCGTCTCAGCTCGAGCTGGTGATGCGACGAGCAGCACTGCCAGAAGCGCCAAAAACCGCGATCTTGCTTTCATGTTTATCTCCCGGAAATCCAAGCAACAATTCGATGGGAGCGATTATACACCGTGTCGGGGCTTATGCTGTCCGCACTGGGCGAGTCAAAACAAAAGAGGGTCACCGGAAACGACCAAGGCAAAACAGTCAAGAGATTAAAGCTCCGTTGAGCTTATAGATTAATGGGAATAAAGGCCTCGGAGGTATCTTTTCTATGTTCCGACGAGTCGAGGAAATCAAGTCAGGCAGGCTGTTACTGGTCCTTCTGGCACTTTTTCTTATCACGACTTCGTTGGCGCCTCCGGTAGTTGCTGCTGATAATGCAGCGCGCGTTGTCGAATTAAGCCATTCCGACCTCGGCGCTCACAGCGATGCTGGTCCGGAAGCTCCAGGACCTGAAGGCGGTCCCGAAACTTCGGATGATAAACCGGCAAATCATCGTTTGAAGCGCTCCGAGAGTAATCCAAGTGGTGAACTTAACGATCAGCCAACTGGTGCGGGAAACTCGGAGTCCGAAGACATGCCGATGCCTGCACCAAGCCTTTTAAAGCAAGGCTCGGCGCAGCAGGACACGTCCGGGACCGATTCGACTACAGGTAATCATGCGCCTTTTAATCTCGGCGTTCGCCAAACGGTGATGGATGGTGGAATCGACGATGAAGGCACGACCCTGCAAGGAGGGGCTGGAGCGACTGTCGACAATCAATTTCCCACTCTTGGTGGGCAGACCAATAAGACCGAGCCATTAAAGGGCGGAGCGAACGGCACCACTCTCAAGGGCGGACTTACCCAAGCACAGTTGCAAAAATTGGCAAATCACGATCTTGTTTTGATCATAGACCAGTCCGGTTCGATGCACACCCCCGATTGCCCCATCTCAGGTGCTGGTCGAATTGGCGGCACAGTGATGTCCATGCTTCTTGGATCAGTAGCGTGTGTGAGCCGATGGCAGTGGTGCAAAGAACAGACATTGCACCTGGCCGAACAGACGCGATACGTGTCCGCAAAAGGATTAAGCGTCGTTCTTTTTTCGAGCAACTTTAGAGTGTTTCCGCATGTCACGCTCGATCAAATTCCAACCATCTTTCGACAGGCAGCGCCGGAAGGCGGAACGAACTTAACCGACCCGCTGCGGGCTACGATCAATGATTATTTTGCTCGACGAACAATTACTCATGGTAACGTCAAACCGCTCGGAATCGCGATCATCACTGATGGACGCCCGAATAGCGAAGAGGATGTTCGCCAGGTAATCGTTCAAGCTACGCAATTCATGCGCGATCCGCAGGAAATCTCCATCACTATATTTTTAATTGGCAACAGTGCATTCAACGGCCAATCGTTTGTCGAAGATCTGGAAAGAAATTTGACGCGACGTGGTGCCAAATACAGTATCGTGCACGGTGTTTCATTCTGGAACTTGATGAAGGTTGGCTTACCCAGGGCGTTGGCAGACGCGTTGTAATAGGAGGTCGGTGATAAACTTCTAAACCATGAAAAGCGATGCGTTTTCGTCAAGAGAAGTTCTTCTACCACTGGTGGTGCCAGCGATAATCGAAGTCGTTCTGGTTTCGCTCATAATTGCTACCCTCATTGGTGGCAAGCACGCAAGAACTGAGGTCTTCGCAAACGACGGCGCGATCATAAAATTCGATGGCATCTATCATAACGCCGCGCAAACAGCGTTGCGTGTTCTCACTGAAGACGATGAGACTACCGCAGCCTCCCTGCGACCCATTCGTGAATCGCTTAATCACGATATCACCGAACTGAAGAATTCCGCAGAGATTCGATCATTAGAATCAAGAGATACCGCAAAATTCATCGATGCGCTATCGGATCTCAGTGAAACGATTGAAACTGTCGAGGGTGTGAAGAAAAACAACCAACATCTCGACTTGACTCTTGTAATGGGTAAGGCGTCGGAACTTCTCAAGGATATGAAGGAGCCGGCAGAAAAACTGAGAGCGCAGTTAAACGCGAAGCAGAAACGCTTGCTGGAGGCAGCGTCAAATGCGGAGTCCGGCTTGTTCTGGATGCTGGTGGCAGCAATGGTGACACCGGCGCTCGCAGCGGTGTATGCATTCATTTTTGCAGGAAATCTCTCGAAGAAGGTCGCGCGGCTCCACGACAGCGTTGTCAGAATTTCGATGGGTCGACGAATTGCAGACATTCCGTCCGGCAATGATACATTCGCGGTAATTCATTCTGACCTTCAGCAACTCTCGGTAGCCATGGACCGCGCTCGCAAACGAGAACGAGCGATGATCGACAGCGCCGGTGAAATCATTTGGTCGCTCGATGAATCACTAAAACTATCTGAGGTCAACCCTGCTGTTCACTCCGTGCTCGGTTATGACGAGAGCGAGCTGCTGGGTACCAACATTCAATCTTTAATTCATCCCGATGACAAGGACTCGACGTACAACCAACTGGAATCGATCAAGTCCAAATCATTTTCGCAATCATTCGAGGCGAGGATCAGACACTTCGATGGCGAGTATCTTTACACGCAGTGGTCAGCTAATTGGTCTGCCGAAGATCGTTCTATCCTTTGTGTTATTCACGACATATCCGATCGAAAAGCCGCGGAGAAATTGAAGCAGGACGTTATCGCTATGGTGAGCCATGATCTTCGCGCTCCATTAACTTCCATCGGAGTGGTTTTGGATATGTGTATGGAAGGCGCCGCCGGAACGCTTAATGATCGTGGAAAACGGCTAGTCAGTCGCGCTCAAATGTCGGTCGGTTCACTTATATCGATGATCAAAGACCTGCTCGATATCGAACGATTTGAAGCCGGCGGTTTAACTCTACACTTCGAAAATTCAAATGCTAGCGAACTGATCCAGAGAGCGGTCGATATGGTTAAACCCGAGGCTGAAAGAAAACAGCTTTTGCTCGACATTAGCTGCGACGATGTCCCATTTATTTGCGATGGCGAGAGAGTCAATAGAATTTTGATAAACCTGATCAACAATGCAGTCAAGTTTTCGAAACATGGCAAGACCATTTACATTACTGGGAAACTGTTGAAACATCGTTCTGCTCCGGCCGAAGTCGAGTTTCAAATCGTCGATGAAGGTCCAGGGATTCCGCCGGTCAAGGTCGAGACAATTTTCGATAAATTCACACAGGTGGGCACTGGAAGCGAGGGAGAACGTTCTGGCAGCGGGCTCGGTCTGGCGATTTGCAGAACGCTGGTCTCCGCACACCATGGAACAATTGGAGTTAGAAGCACCGTGGGCGAAGGCACGACCTTCTGGTTTCGCTTGCCGGTGTCCGGAGTTGCCGAGTCACAGCCGTCGGAGAGTCGCCACGGACAATGAGAAACAAAAGATACTTCTCACCGTCATGCTTGGCGCTAGTCGCAATGATCTCGCTATTGCCACTGCCGGCAATGGCAACGGACGATAAGCTTTACGATAGTTTATTGCGTTTTGGAGCCGCTCTTGATGCTCTGCAATCGCAAAAATTTCAGGAAGCCGAAGTTCAAGCCGGTAAATTGTATGACGATGCCAAACGAGACGGCTTCGATAAGCCTGACGCTTCGACTCGTTTTCCATGTCCGTCTGGGCTCGATAAAGTGACACCACTGATTCGATTTCCCAAGAAGTATGGCAATGTCTACCAGAGACTTTTTGTCGAAATCAGAAAGTTGAGAGCACAAGCACGTTCTGCTCTTGGAAAAAATGCTGAAGCCGGTGCAGAACTTCAAAGCATTGCGGAGCAATACCCAGAATTCGCTGACGCCAAGTGCGCTCTGGCGATGCACTATGAGCGCACCAAACAGTACGACAAAGCACTTGCCGAACTTGAGAAAGCTGAGCGGATCAACCCAAAGCTGATTTCAATCTTCTACACTCGTGGCCTGATTTTCCAAGAAATGGGAAATCGCGAGCAGGAGCACAAAGCGCTACTCGAATTTAATAAGTTGCGCGTTTCTCAAGAACGTGAGATCGCAGAGTTTATTGGAGGAACATCTTCCGGCGATGCGAAATTGGATGAGAAGCGGGCGGAGCACTTGATCGAAATTCATCCGACTCAGTCCAGCCCCATCGCTGCGTACGCCGAGATTATTAGCATCAGCCGTTTGCAGGATTCAAAAAAATACGCGACGATTTCGATCGCTGTTGGACCGCGACTGCCATTTGGTTATGTGAGCCGGGCCGACATCAATTTAGATCTCAATCAGTTCAAAGAAGCTGAGGATGACGCGAGCAAGGCAATCCTTATCGATCCGAAAAATCTCGATATGCGCATAACGCGTGCTCTGGCATATCTCAACACGAATAGATTGGCAGACTCGCTAGCCGATTTGAATTTCGCAATCGACCATGTGCCGACGTGGGCGCTTCCCTACTCGTATCGTGCTGCTGTCTATATCGCGCAAGGCGATTACAAAAAAGCGCTTGTCGATTCGAAAACCGCCGTGCGCATTCAACCCGATGATCCGCTCGGATACAACAATCTTGGTGTCTGTTATTCGCGACTAAAGATGTACCCAAGTGCTCAGCAAGCTTTTGAAAAGATGGTCCGATTAGAACGCAATGGTTCCGGATTTGCCGGTCCACTAGCGCGTTTCAATCTTGGAAGATGTTATCAGGTTCAGAACAAAGACGACCTGGCAAAAAAACAATATGACAAAACGCTGATCTCCGAGCCGAATTTCCCGGAGCACATGTTTAAGAAAAGTGCGACAGCCACCCAATCGGGATTTCGCGATCAGGAGTTGAAAACCACGCTACAAACCGGCAAATTGCCATCGATTCCATTTGTTCTAAGGGACTGCATAGAAGACTCTTCCGCTCTTTTTACTCGCAAGTTGGAACTCGTGCCGCGAAACAACCGTTGTCGATACAATCGGGGATTGTCTCATGCTTGCCTCAACCAGGCTAATGATGCGGCGAACGATTTGGATCAATTTGTGGCGAAGGGAAAAGAGAGTACTGATCGGGCGATTCTAATGGCATATTTATGTCACGAGCGAGCCAAGCAAGGCGATGAGGCGAAGAAAACGCTACGTGCAAATCTGTCCAAGATAAGCGATAAATCGTTGTCTTCGCTTGCACACTTTTGCCTCGGAGACAGTAGCGAAGCACAGGTGGTTAAACAAACCGGTAGCATTACAGGCGATACCATTGTTCACTGCGATCTTGGCTACTATTACATGACCAGAGGCGATCGAGCTAAGGCGAAACCGCATATCGAATGGGCACTTCTGCATGGCGATCGACAAACAATGGAGTATGTTTTAGCGCTGACTGAATTAGAGCGAATGTGCGGTCGCCAGTAAGTTGGCCTCCATGAGGTTTCAACTGTTGAATTTACAAATATTGGTCGACAGTTTTGTTCGACGCCAACGTTTAGTTTTAACACCGAAAGATCGCTGTATTGGGGTTTAAACGTTTAACGTTTACTTCAAGCTGGGCAGATCCATAGCAAGTCACTGTTAACTATTAAATGGACGGCAGACGCTTGAAAAATATTCGATACTTAGTCAGCTTGACGCTGGCAATTAGTGGACTGAATGCTTCTTCCTTGACTGCTCTTGCCAATGATGCCGAGAGTGCGACAAAACCGACTTCAGAAAAACCCGCGGTTGCAACCGATTCTGATCCGCTGATGGCGGAATTCACACAGCAAGCCAGAACATACGAAAAGCTATTCCAGGCAGGTAATTCTGAAGCTTTAGCAGATCTCTGGACCAGTGATGGATCGCTGGAAACAAGCGATGGTCAGATTTGTCGCGGCAAGCAACAACTGAAAGATTATTTTGCCCGAAATTTTGCGCGATTCGGCAAGCAGGCGCTGCAGGTACGCATAACCAGTCTGCAAAGTCCTGCACCGGGTGTCGTAATTGAAAAAGGCATCACATCCTTAGCAGGAAGCACACCTTCAGGCAAATATACCGTTCTCCACATCAAAAAGGACGACGGATGGAAAATGTCCTGGGTCATGGAAACGGCATTTCAAGATAAAGATATCGGCAGCGTCAAGGCACTTGGTTGGCTATCCGGAAAATGGAAGTCGACTCCTCTCAAAGGCGATAGCGTCGAGATCACCGCAAAGTGGATCGAAAACGGCAACTTCCTTGAGTGCACCACATTCGATACCGCGCTGAAGGCAGAGGTTCGACAAATAATCGGATACAGTCCGCTGCTTGGTACGCTAGTGTCATGGCATTTCGCTCCAAATGGCGGATTTGGACAAGGGGAATGGTCGAGGCTGCCTGACGGTTGGCGGCAGGAATCAGCCGGTGTTTCTCGAGAGGGCGTCAGGACGAATGCGACTTACACTCTCAAACAAAGATCGAAAGATTCTTTCACATGGCAGTCGACGCATCGTTCTATTAACGGAGTAAGTGTTCCTGACTCGGCAATCTTGGTGCTCAATAGAGTGAGCGAATAAAGGAAGAGGTTTTCATGAAACATTTCGCTAGTGGTAAAACCTGGGCATCGCTCCTCGCGCTGTCATTTACCTTGATCCAGTTCACACTCGCTCCGGCCGACGCTCGCGGTGGAGGCGGCGGTGGTGGTTTTGGCGGTGGAGGATTCGGAGGTGGTGGACGCGGCTTCGGTGGTGCCGGCTTTGGCGGGCGCGGGTTCGGTGACGAAGGCAGCCGTGGAGCATGGGGCGGAGACGGCGGTCGCGGTGCGTGGGGCGGAGACGGTATGCGCGGTGGCGACCGAGACGCTGGCATCGATGATAGACCGAGAGCATCGGAAGGAGATCTGCGGGCTGGTGCCAATCAGGACTATCACTGGTCCAATCTGCCGACAGACGGCGGCATGAGCCGAGCTGCCGGCAATTTGAATGCTTCGAGAATCACCAGTAATGTGTCCGAGGCTGGAATGGCCGCAAGAGGAGCTGGCGTCCGAAACAATTTCCATCGCGACGACCTGTTCAATCGTGATTTTTGGGGACGGTATAATCGAGCCTGGTGGTATCCGGGCTGGGACGACTATTGGCCCTGGGGATACACTGGTTGGGGCGGTTTGTGCTCGTTCTGGGGGTATCCTGACAGCGAAGAACCTGTCGAATACGACTATGGCAACAATATCACCTATCAGAATAATGAAGTCTATTATGGCAACCAGCCATACATGTCTGAAAATGACTATTACACGCAGGCTCAGCAACTCGCCCTATCGGCACCGCCATCAGTACCACCGGTGGCGCCTAGCACCAAGGCCGGTACTAAATCAGGTACTAAGTCTGGTGCTGCTGCCAAAACAACCGAGAAAGAATCCGATTGGAAGCCGCTCGGCGTATTCGCGCTGACTCAGGGCGACCAAACTGATTCCAATTCAATTTTTCAACTTGCCGTCAACAAGAAGGGCATAATTCGAGGCAACTATTTCAATCCTCTCACACAGGAAGAACAACCCGTTCAAGGTAAGATCGATCAGAAGAGCAAACGCGTTGCCTGGACTATCGGAAGCAACAAAAACGTCGTTTACGACACCGGCATCGCGAATTTGCTTGCTAAACAAAGTTCGTTGCTGATTCATCTTAGCGGAACAAACACCCAGCAGTGGAACATAGTAAGACTAGAGCAGCCAAAAGCGAGCAGTTGAGGAGATGAGCATTCGCGTATACCCTGACGGTCGTACCGAAATAGATGACCCGTCGTCGATATCGCAAAGTCCGCTCTATAACGAAGATCTCGCACCAATTGTCGTAGAAAAACGAACATGGTCGACCTATCACTTCGCCGCGCTCTGGGCGGGGATGGCTTGTAACATCCCGACCTACATGATGGCGTCCGGATTGATCACGACCGGGATGAACTGGTGGCAAGCCTTGCTTTGCATTTGGATGGGCAACACCATCGTTCTGATTCCGATCGTTTTGAATTCCCATGCCGGAACCAAATATGGAATACCGTTTCCCGTTTTGGCGCGCGCCAGTTACGGCGTGGTTGGTTCCAATCTTCCTGCACTGATGCGTGCAATTATCGCGTGTGGGTGGTTTGGTATTAACGCTTGGATTGGTGGTCAGGCAGTGTGTACACTGCTCAAGGTCTTGATTCCAAACATCGATCAGCTGCTTGGCTCGACGTTATACGCCGGACACACATTATCCGAGTGGATTTCGTTTGCTCTGTTTTGGATATTAAACATAGCGGTAATTTATCGTGGGATGGATGTCGTTCGAAAACTGGAAAGTTGGGCTGCTCCCTTTATCTTTTCGATGACCACGCTGTTAGTGATCTGGATGGTAAGTCAGGCTAAGGGCTTCGGTAGCTTATTATCCGAGCCGGGAAAGTACACGGATCTGAACAGTTTTCTACCAGTTTTGATGCCTGCAGTCACTGCGATGATAGGGTCGTGGTCGACATTGTCTCTTAACATGCCGGACTTCACGCGTTTTAGCAGAGGGCAACGGGAGCAGATCATCGGGCAAGCCGTCGCATTGCCCACGAGCATGACTGCATTTTCCGCAATGGGAGTAGTAATTACATCTGCAGGAGTGATGCTGTATCCGCATATGAATCGTGCCGATCTCTGGGACCCCGTAAAATTGATCGGACAATTCTCAGAACCATGGATAGTGGCATTATCGATGTTCACCGTAATACTGGCAACGCTGTCAGTCAATATTGCTGCCAATGTGGTATCACCAGCAAATGACTTCGCTAACGCATTTCCGAAGTGGATTTCGTTTCGCCGAGGTGCGCTTCTCACCGGCATCATCGCATTGGTAATGCAACCATGGCAGTTGATTGCTGATCCCAAAGCGTATATCTTCACCTGGCTATTAGGTTACGCGGGCGGACTTGGTTCGATTGGCGGCATTCTAATTGTCGACTACTGGCTGATTCGAAAGAAACAACTCAATTTAACCGATTTGTATTTGACCGATGGTTGCTATTCGTACACTAATGGTTGGAACTTGAAGGCTTTAATCGCGACAGTAACGGCTTGTTTCTTCGCATGGATAGGGGCTTTCGAGCCCAGTCTGCATTTTCTCTATGACTACAGCTGGTTTGTCGGATTTGGCATTGCATCGATTATGTATTATGCACTGATGATTCGATCGGCGCCGCTGGAAACTCAAGTCAGCTGATTTCTAGCGTGCAAACCGGCTCTGTAGCTGGTGTTTCATTTGTCTAGCCAATCTTGATTTCAAAACTTTGGCGACCAGTGCGGAATCAACGTTCGGATCTATAAAGCATCTGGTGACATCGGCAAGCGTAACAAAATCTCCTTCGCGACCATCCCGAATAATTAGATCGCCGGTCTCGATTACGCCTTCTTCCCGGACAGCAAGATAGTATCCCCACTTGCCACTCTTATAAAAGCGTTTGACCATGTTTGAATCGCCTAACCTGATTCCGAGTTTAAAGCAGGGCATTCGGGGCTGAGTGACCTCGAAAATCGCTGTGCCGATTTTTAGCCGATCCCCGATGCAGAGGCTCTCCTCATCAAAGCCCTCAGTGGTTAAATTCTCGCCGAAATTTCCCCACGCCCAATCTCGCTCCGGAAGTTCATTTCGCCAGTAGGCATATTGTTCTGTCGGATAGGCATATACTGCTTTGTCCTCACCACCATGAACTGTAAGATCAGCCTGTTCATCGCCTTCTAGATTTAACCTGTTGGCTTTTACTTTTCCAGTAACCGGATTTTTGAAGATTGCGGTATCAACATTGATACCATCCCAATCGACGGTTTTCGGCTTGCCTACGCAGATACTCAGGACAGAAGGATCTCTTTTCATTGAAACACCGATTAGTTGCTATTTCCTCAATATGAACTCTGGTCCTGGCTTTTCTACAACCTTTCCAGCCAGGTAGGCTGCGGCGCGAAGCGCCGACTCCATATCCAAATTTGCGGTGAGTCCGGCCAGCATGGCACCACAGAAGGTGTCACCAGCACCAGTCGGATCCAATTCGTCAGCTTCGATTGCCGGCACGTAGTTTTTCCCCTCGCGCGTATAGGATGTGGCACCGGAGGCACCATTAGTAACAAACATCATTCGTCCCGGTCTAGTGACTCTCAGCACTTCATCATCGTAAAGCATTTTTGACTCGTTGTCGTTCATAAAGAAGAGGTCGACGGAGTCGATTAACCGGCACACAGCAGCACTGTTGTCAATAATCGCTCTGGCATATGTGCCTGCCGAAATCAAAGATTTTGCTCTCTCCTCTGAAAATGTCGAGGCGAACAGACATTGTTTTTCCGCGTTGCTGAGGGCGGCTATGTGAATAACGTCAAAATCCACGCTGCTGAATCGTGGCAATTCTGCCGGAGTCAATCGATTTTCCGCTCCCCATGCGGCGCCCAGAAGTGTCGCACGACCACCACCATAATGTTCGATTTCAAGCCTGGGCATTTCATCAGGAGTGACCTCCGGTCCGACCCATGTGATGCGTTTTACTACTGGATCGAAAACCGCTGGCATCGGATTCGGTTTGGGTGCAAACAGATAAGCTTCCGCGCCTTGATGTGCCGCAGCAAGCGCGGTATACAATCCAGCTCCACCGATCGTGTTGAACGTCTCGCGTTGCCCGTTTCGGTTAATATGCAAAGTGTCGAATGAAGCGCAACCGACGACGAGAACACTGCCCATTTTTTAATCACCACTCGATCCACTCTTGCACGCAAGCAAAAGCATCTTCGCAAATCCGCACGAAAATGTGAACTAGCAATTTCGACTGCTAAGATGTTCTGCAAAACAACCAACTAAATTTGAATCACGTAAAGGTCTTTATGTTCAACGTCTGCCCGGGCTGTGGAGAATACACCGAGGAGAAAGAGGTCCTTACTGCGCCCGATCGCGCGGTGTGCCCGTTATGCGGGCACACTTTCGAGTTCAAATCTCTGCCACTATTTGTAGTGACAGGCGCGAGCGGAGCGGGCAAGACGACCGTGGCTTTGAGTTTGTCGAAATTGGCAGACCAATATGTAGTGCTCGACCAGGACATCCTTTGGTGTGATGCATTTAACGAGCCTGATGACGATTTTATGCAGTTTCGCAACACCTGGCTCAGGATGGTTAAAAACATCCAACAAGCGGGTCGCTCGGTCGTCTTGTTTGGTACCAGCATTCCGAAACAATTCGAATCTTGCACGGAGCGCCGCTATCTGAGCGCAATTCATTACATGGCGCTAGTGTGTGAGCCGGAGGAACTTCAGCGTCGTTTGATGGCGCGCCCCAACTGGCGCCAATCGGGAACTCCTGAGAACCTGGAGCGCATGTTGGACTTCAACAGATGGCTGCTCGAAAACGCCGCGAAAACAGAGCCTGCAATCACTCTTCTTGACACGACTGACATGACTTTGGAGCAAAGCGTTAAGGCAACGCATGATTGGGTTACATCAAAGTTGACCTGAGCGCCGATTCGGCTTATAACTGTCTGCCATGGGAATTCTCCTCAGTTGCCAATCTCTAAGCAAGTCCTACACCGGACGCACTCTTTTCGATGACCTGTCTTTCGGCATCGACGAGGGAGACAAGATTGGCTTGATCGGACCCAACGGCTCCGGGAAATCGACTCTTGTCAAAATTCTTGCCGGGTTGGTGGAACCGGACGAGGGTGAGGTAATTCTTCGAAAAGACCTGCGTGTCTCATATGTTCCTCAAGAAGATCGTCATGATGAAAACGCCACTGTTGGCGAGATTATCACTAAGGCCGGACAGGACGTCGGTCTACGCGATTACATTCTCGACGCTTCGATCGATTCAACCATCCAATTGTTCGGTTTTCCCGATAAAGATGCGAAGGCCGGAACTCTTTCCGGTGGCTGGAAGAAACGATTGTCTTTGGCCAAAGGTCTCGTACAGCAGCCTGATGTGCTGGTTCTCGACGAACCAACCAATCACCTCGATCTCGAATCCGTGATCGGATTGGAAAAACTGCTTTCCAATTTCGACAAAACATTGATTGTGGTAACGCACGATCGCGCATTTCTCGAATCGGTTACCAATCGAGTTGTTGAACTCAATCGCCAGTATCCAAAAGGCTTTCTGAGTGTTGTCGGTAACTACAGCACATTTCTAATCAACAAAGAAGAGAAACTCAGTGAGCAACAGAACCTGGAAGCGTCGCTCGCCAGCAAGGTGAGACGCGAAGTCGCTTGGCTGCAACGTGGTGCCAGAGCAAGACAAACAAAATCCGTACATCGCATAGAGCAAGCAGGCAAGCTGATCGAAGAGCTTGGCGAAGTGAAACAACGAAATGTGACTTCTAAGATCGAAGTTGGTTTTCAATCATCCGGAAGAAAAACTCGCGAGTTGGTGGCATCAAAATCAATCAGCAAAGCGTATGGTGACAAGAAACTCTTCACCAATCTCGAATTACTGATCACCAACCGAACACGGCTTGGATTGGTCGGTCGCAATGGTAGTGGTAAAACCACTTTGCTGAAAACGATCATTGGGCAAGTGAATCCGGACAAAGGTGATATCAAAAGAGCGCCCGATCTAAAGATCGTCTGGTTCGATCAAAATCGACAGCAGCTCGATAGTGAATTAACGCTTCAGAAGGCGCTTTGTGCGGATAGCGACTCTGTCGTGTATCAAGGACGTTCTATACACGTCACCACTTGGGCGAAAAAGTTTTTGTTCAGCACCGAGCAACTACGCCTTCCGATCAACAGGCTATCCGGCGGCGAACAGTCGCGAATTCTGATCGCCAACCTGATGTTGCAAACCGCCGATATCATAATCTTAGACGAGCCTACCAACGACCTCGACATTCCTTCTCTCGAAGTTCTCGAGGAGAGTCTGGAAGAATTTCCAGGAGCGGTAATTCTTGTAACACACGATCGCCTGATGTTGGACCAGGTCTCCGACCAGATACTTGCGCTTAGCGGCTCGGGCGCTTGCGAATACTTCAGTGGATATGACCAATTCGATCAGGTTATCGATACTTTCTTCACTGATACCAAAAAGGTCTCAGCAAAGAAGGAGAAAGGCGACACACGCTCGAAACAATCGAGACCCGGCATGTCCACGCCGGAAAAGCGAGAATTAGAAGGTTTGCCGAAAAAGATCGAGCAGACCGAGAAGAATTTGGAAAAGATCCATGAAGAAATGACAAAGCCTGCTAACCTGAGTAATTTCCCGTTGCTGGCAGAATTGCATACAAAGCAAAAGGCCCTTGAACAGGAACTCGAGCACTACTTCGAGCGCTGGGAATTACTCGAAGCGAAGGCGAAAGAAACAAGCGGCGTCACTTAATCGTGCTGGTCTTTTCTATTCGCCACGGTTAGAATGTGCTTGCTAGACCGAGGAAACATCATCATGGATTCACTAGACGCTCAAATTGACCAGTTTTTGGCTGCACCTTCATTCGGAGTTGCCGGAGCCAGTGACGACAAACATAAATATGGTCACAAAGTTTATGCCTGTTACCTACAGCATAAACATAAAGCATTTCCTATTAACCCTAAGACCAGCACCGTAATGGGCAATACTGCCTATCCAAGCGTATCTGCGATACCCGAAAAAGTCGAATCACTTTCGATTATCACACCGCCAAACGTTACCGATTCAGTGGTGGATGATGCCATCGCGGCCGGTGTCAAGAACATTTGGATGCAACCAGGCGCGGAGAGCCCGAAAGCAATTGAGAAAGCCAAGGCGGCAGGACTCAATGTCATATCCGGTGGCGCCTGTCTTCTGGTGGTGATGGGCTACAGAGAGAGCTAACGATCGATTGGAAATCTCGAAAGCGATTCAAGTTTAAACGGAAACTGATTGCAGGTAATCTCGATAATGGATTTAACAGAAAATTTGACAGCAAAAGTTGTAGACGCGATGATGAAGCAAGATCTTGCGTCCAAGCACTTGGGCATCAAGGTTCTGAAAGTCGAGCCGGGCATGGCGACTGTAACAATGACCGTCCGTGACGACATGATGAACGGCTTTGGTATCTGCCATGGTGGCATCACATTCACCCTTGCTGATACCGCATTTGCATGCGCATGTAATTCTAGAAATCGGAAGACTGTTGCGTTGGCATGTACTATCAATTTTATTACGGCATCCAAACCCGGAGATGTTCTCACCGCTAAGGCGAAGGAACTGTCGTTGAGCGGTCGAACCGGACTCTATGACATCGAGGTCACCAACCAGACCGGTGCTCTCGTAGCCCAGTTTCGTGGAACCTCATACGGAACAAGCTCAACAATTATCGATGCAGAGTCCTAGTTAGACAGCTAAAATCGTGAGTTCGGTCAGTACCGGATTAGTAGGCGATGGCTCTATTGTGCCGCGTCAGCAGAAAATGAAGTCAGTGTCGCGTCACTGACTTCGTATGCAATCGAAATCGGATTGCAGCACACTTCGCAGTCTTCAATGTAGCTTTGCGATTCGCCGCTCAAATCGAGCAGCATGGAGATTTCTTCCCAGCAATACGGACAAGTAAAAAAGTGCTCTTCCTGCATGTCCGCTCGGCTCTAGCGCTTTGCCATGCGAGAGAATTCTCTGGTGAACTTATGCGATTTGATGTATTCCTCGTAGGTGTCGAGATAATCGATGACACCATTCTCGGTGAATGATAAAACGCGAGTAGCCACATCCGAAATCAAATCGCGGTCATGTGATACTACAAACACGGTTCCTGGGAACTGCGACAATCCATCGCCGAGAGCCGAGACAGCTTCGAGGTCGAGGTGATTGGTCGGCTCGTCGAATATCAGAATTGGGTTTTTCAACATCATCATTCGCGCCATCAGCAGACGAGCGGTTTCTCCACCGGAGAGCGCTTCGGTAGCCTTCAGACTTTCATCGCCTGAGAAAAGCATTCGTCCGAGCACGGAACGCACCAGTTGATCGCCCTCTTCCACCATGTACTGCATGAGCCAATTCAGTGCAGTGGTTCCCTCTTTGATTTCGCGGTGGAAATCTTGAGGATAGTAGCTCCACTGTGCGTTATCGCCCCATTTTATAGTTCCCTTGTCGGCTTCGATTTCGCCGATCAAACAACGCAACAAAGTGGTTTTGCCGGCGCCGTTGGGACCGATGATCGCGATTCGCTCGCCGCGTTCGATATCAAAGCTCAAATCTTTGAAAAGCGTGACGCCATCAAAGCTTTTTGTAAGACCTTCAACTTTGATGATCTCACGACCGAGTGGTTTTTCCTGTTCGAATCGAATGTATGGACGCGCGATGTTGGAGCGCTTCAATTCTTGTGGTGCCAGTCGAGACATTTCTTTTCGGCGTGATTGCACCTGGCTGGAACGTTGTCCAGCTGCGAATCTAGCAACGAATTCTTGAAGCTGAGCGATCTTCTTGGCTTTATCACGGTTAGCACTTTCAATCGTTTGTCTCGCTTGAAGCTTTTGCGAGACCATATCATCATAATTTCCGGTATACGTGATAATCGTGTCGTAGTCGATGTCTGCAATGTGCGTGCAGACTGAATTCAAGAAGTGTCTATCGTGCGAGATCACGATCAACGTGCCATCGTATCCAGTCAAAAACTCTTCCAGCCAGTGAATTGATTCCAAGTCCAAATGGTTTGTAGGTTCGTCGAGCATCAGGGCAAGCGGGTCTCCGAAGAGCGCCTGCGCTAGCAGAACTCTAAATTTGTAATCAGTCGGCAGTGTGTTCATCAGGTTTTCGTGCTGGTCATCGGGAATGCCGATACCCCGCAGAATTTCACCCGCTTCAAACTCAGCTGTGTAGCCGTTTTCATCAGCGATTATCGATTCCAGATCACCGAGTCTCAGCATTTGAGCCTCGGTCAGTTCTGCAATTTCGCACAGCTCATCACGTTCTTTAAACGCATTCCAGAGAGTTTCATTGCCCATGATTACGGTATCAATGATGCGCTCATTGTCGTACGCATATTGGTCCTGTTTCAAAATACCGACTCGTGCTGGTCGAGAAACAGTGCCTCTGTTCGACGGCTCGATTTCTCCGGTCAGGATTTTCATGAATGTCGATTTGCCTGCTCCGTTGGGACCAGTCAGCCCGTATCGGTATCCGGGGCTAAATTTGACCGAAACATTGTCGAACAATGTTCGCGACCCATACTCTTTCGAAACTTCGTTGACAACGATCATTGGCAGATTCCCAGCGACTGTGGTGGAAACAAAAATGACGCGCCTGGCGCGTCTACAGGTGAATTATATCGTTAAACATCAGAATCAGCGCGTTTTAAGCGCCATATCTTAACGAACGGTTAGACGATTCGCTGAACGGCGCCAGCTTAGTAGTTCTGGGTGATTCCAGTCATCCTTAAAAGAGCTGTTGCAGCGCTCGATTGGTCCCATCGATCGGTGTCTCGACTGGCTTTCAGCAGGATCCAGGCGGTCGCGGGATTGGAGTAATGTCCGGTTTTTACCAAAGTCTCATAGGCATAGCGCTTTTCGCTCATGTGCTCGCCGGCTTTGTCGACATAGTTCATCAATACCGGCGTGGTGAAGCCACAAAAGTCAGGATGTGTCGGCAACGTGAAAAAAGGCGAATTTGATAAAGCACCACCGAATTTACGGATCTTTTCCGCAATCTTCTCCTGCGAGATAGACGAGTTGATTTCACCGACAAAGGCCGGCAGATCCTTGCTGGAGATTTGTCCGCGCTCAGAGCCAATTACATTGCCATCTATGAGACTAATCCCAGCCCGGGCTGCCATTGAGACGGCTGCATCTCTATCTTTCGTTAGCTTAGTGAGTGTCGCCCTCGATGGCTCGGCTTTAGGACCGAGTGCAGCAATATTGCTCGTAGCGGCAAACCTGATGTAGGCATCCTTATCGCTGAGAGCAATCTTTTGCAGATCGGTTTGGGTCGATGGTGATGCATTCGCCGATTCCGTGTTGGCGATAGTTCCGAGGGCGGAGATCGCTGTCACTCGCAAATCCGAAATCGCGTTAGTATCCTTTGCGACCCTGGAGAACAGATCTTTCACCGCATCGGAGCGATCGGCTACCGCCACAAGACTAAGCATGGCAATCTTTTTCGATGATGCATCTGCATTCGAGTTGATCAGTCTTATCAGCTCCGGAACATCAGACATTTCTACCGAAGTGTCGCCACCATGGGTAGAGGCAATCATGATAAATTGCAATGCGCGGCGCTGTTGATCGCCGCCTTTGCTAACGTACTTCATGAGCTCGGAGATAGCGGGCTTGCCGATTTCGCCTACAGCGTTCGCTGACATTCTGTCGCTAACTGTCTTGCCTGAGCTCATGAGCTTTTCGACGAATGGTTTGGTCACCGCACTGCCCAGATCCTTCATCGAGGCAAAGCAGACATTTCTCACGCTGCGCGTTTCATCAAAAGCATGGTTTACCAGTACAGGTATAACTTTGTCACCCATAGCAGTGAGGGCTGTTTGAGTTTGTTGTTCGAGAACGCGCACTGCCTCTTGTCGCAAGCGTTGCTGCTCGAACGAAATCGGTTCGCCTCTCATGCTTCGACTCTGCAATTGTGCGCGCATGTCTGATTGCTCGTCGGCTGCTTTCAGGCGACGGATAAGCGCCTCAGGATCGTTAGGGTTTGCATCCGGAATTGTCCACGTCAAAATATTATCGAAAGGTCGTGTAACGACAGTCTGTGTTTGAACAGTCGAAGTGGTCGTGACCGGCTGCCCAGGTGGCGTACTTTGCTGAATCAAATTCATAATCAGCAGTCCGGTGGCAAAACAGGCGATGGCACCGCCCGCGATGATCATGTGTGCTGTTTTAATTTTTAGCGACTTTCGTGGTTTTGCGAATGCGAGTTTTTGTCCGGTTTTAAAACGTTCCAGATCGCGTCTCAGTTCTTCCATGTTCTGATAGCGATGGGTGGGGTCTTTCGCAAGACATTTCAAAACAATTCCTTGCAGCGATGGAGGCACCGCAGAAGGTTGCGAAAATTTTGGCAGGTCGCCACCAACATGCTGCATCAAAGTTTGGAACGGATTTTCCATTTGATATGGGGGTCTGCCTTCCAGCACCTCGAACATTACGCATCCCAGTGAGTAAACATCCGATCGGGCGTCGAGCTTGTCTCCGCGACACATCTCCGGACTCATGTAATGCGGACTGCCGACGATCTGCTGTTCTTTTGTAAAACCCATCGTGGTGAAATTCGAGCTCAAGATTTTCGAAATGCCGAAATCCACGATCTTGGGGTCGAGCTTCCCCATAGAATTTTTTTCGATGATGATGTTACTTGGTTTAAGATCCCTGTGGATAATGCCTTTGGCATGAGCATGACTCAAGGCGTCGCTTAGCAAAGCGAACAAGTCGGCCGCCTCGGACGATGCGATTTTACCGTGTTGATTGAGGAATTCAGACAGACTGCTGCCTGGATGGTAGTCCATTAGAAGAAACGGCTGTCCGGTTGACGAGAGCTTATGACCGTACACGGAGACGAGATTGGGGTGAGTGAGTGAAATTGCGCTTTGGGCTTCTTGTTCGAAGCGCTTCATTGCGATGTTGTCTTTGAGCAACTCGGGCTTGACCAGCTTGACCGCAAAGATTTTTTCGAGTACGCGATCTTTGACTTTGTAAACCGAACCCATTCCGCCTTCGCCTATAAATTCTATGACTTCATAGCGATCGTCAATGGATACACCGGTGAAGTTTTGCGGGTTCAATGACGGAGGAACGCCTGGACCAGCAGTCGTTTCTTGAGCAGGCGCGCCGGCGTGTTCTCCTGATTCGCCTTGTTGACCTGACGATTGATCGATTGAATCCCCGACCCTAAGCGTCGGTTTCTTCTGGTCTTCTTTGTGCATTCATCAATCCTGGTGGTTCTGTGTCTGAGTGTCCACATACTATGGATTGATACCACAATCGACCATTCTTCTGACATGCGCCGCGCTGCTCTGAGTCGCAAAACGCTGTCAGATTGTGGATTTTAAGATTTTTCGCCCACGCAACGCGGTAATACCTTTAGCTGGCAGGAATAAAGAAAAGCTAAAGGCTAGAGCAAAATTCGTGCACCCAATATTTTCGAATGGTTTCGAGCGCGCGCTCTCTTACATACGGATTTTCATCCTCTGCAAGCATGAACAGGATGCTGGCACGAGCAAGCGGATTCTCCGCGATGGCGTAGCGAACTTCGAGTGACTCGTGCATGGCTAGCTCGGTGCGAAGTTCTCTGGTGATAGATGGGTTTAATGCCACCGCCGTTACCACTTCCACGTCCCGATCGTGCGCCAGTCGAGATAGCACCGCCAGCGGTGTGTTTGTGTTTTCTGCTAGATGCCTGCGAACTCGCTGATGTCTGTCGGATGCCAGGCGGTCCAAGACTTTCGATGGAGTATTCGGGTTGCCGGCGAGCAAATAATCAATATGTTCTACTGAAATCATGTGTTTACTTTCTCCTTCTTTTACGACCAGAGGTCGACGATACGCTCCAGGAGTGGACCAATATTCGCCGCAGAGGGAGGCTTTCTTACGTAATAATTCATTCCAAGGTGTAGAGCTTTGGCGACGTCTTCTTCGTCTTGAGAGACAGTTAGAACGATTACTGGAACATCTGCTAACGCCGGTTCTTTTCTCATTAATTCGAGAAACTGGTGCCCATTGACTTTGGGCATATTAAGATCGAGCACGACCACATCAGGAATTCTGGTTTCGTCCGCGATTATGCATTCACGCAGGTAGAGAAGCGCTTCTTCTCCATCGACTGAATAATTAAGGCTATGCTTAATTCCAGTGTCGACCAAAGTCTCTTTAATCAGTCTCGCATCAGCGATGCTGTCTTCGACCAGCAAAATGTCTACATCTGTTTTTACCATCCAAGATACCTCTCTTCTTCCTCATCTGCCGGCAACGTGAATTTAAACGTGCTTCCGCTGCCGAATTCCGACTCTACCCAAATTTTGCCATTGTGATTTTCAATTACGGACTTGCAAATCGCCAAACCGATTCCACTGCCGGATGGCACCATCCGCGATGACAATCGTTTAAACATCCCAAAAATTTCGTCGTGATACTTGGGATCGATTCCGATCCCGTTATCACTGATTGAAAACTCCCAGACCGTTCCTCTACGCACGGCGCCGACGTGCACAAGCAGGGGGATTTGCGATCGAAATCGAATGGCGTTGATAAGCAAATTTTGAAAGAGCTGGAGAAGTTGAGTTCGATCTGCCAGTACACTTGGAAGATGATCTTGACTGATCGTCACTCCGCTCTGCTCGATTGAAACTGCTATATTCGAAATCGCGTCTTTGAGAACTTCGTTCAAATCAGTCCTCTGAAAGCGCTCGGTGCCTTGTTTGACACGAGCGTGAGTGAGTACTCCCTGTATCAGCGACTCCATTCGCTGAGTTCCGTCGACTATGAAGTCCAGAAATTCTGCTCCGTTTTGATCCAACTTGTCGGCGTAGCGACTTTTCAGTAAATCGCTGTAACCTTGAATCACACGAAGTGGCTCCTGTAAATCGTGTGATGCAATCCTCACCATTTGCGTAAGCACCGCATTTGATGCAGTCAGTTCTCGAATAACCGACTCTAGGGACTTCTCTGCGACCGTTCGCTGTTCGACCTCACGACGCAGACTGCAATTGACTTCCTGTAATTCCAGTGTGCGCTTTCGCACACGCAAATCAAGTTGGTCCGCCAGAGTTTTGATTCTGCTGGTCAAATGACTAATCGATGTAGCTACCGCGAACATGACGGTAAACGAAAGCCACAGAGATGAATCCACCGGCAACAGCGTGAACTTTGGTGGCATGATAAAAAAGTCGAAACAGAGCACGCTAGCGGCGCACGAAATCAGTGAGGCCATGCGACTACATGTCAGCGAGATGACGACGATAGCGAGGAGGTAGACAGAAATTACGTTCTCTTCGTCGAGATAGTGGGCAAGCATTATCCCAATCAAAGTTGCCAGAGCGATCGCCACGGCTACGACGACAGTATCGCGCATGGCAGACTGTTGATCAGCTCCAAGTTTAACCAGAGGAGAAGACATTGGCTCCTCCGCAATCAATTGCATATTCAATCCTCGCCCACTTCACCCGTCTGGCAAGCGGCAGGTGTGTATTTCTTTCGGTTTTCGTTAAAAGGGTTCGATCAGTGAATGGCTGTCACACTGCATGCCCACATTTCGAGCGTAACGCTGAGTTGTTATCATCCTGTGTCCATCTTTTCATTCGGAACATACTATTGTCACAATCGGAACAAATCTGTTCACAATGACATCTGAAGTCGATACTGATTGTTGGCGGTCCACGCCCCCGATGCTCACGGGGTCTGGTAGACTAAACATCTCCGTATGATTGTTCGTCCGGACTGAAGCACCGCGCCCGTGCGGTTTCCTAATATCACTTTTGATTTCTTGCTCTCAGGAGTTTAGGCACATGATTCGTCGAAACAAAGTTTTCACTGCCATTGGTAGCACGGTGGCTGTTCTTTTAATAGCCGGAAGCCTCAGTATCTCCCAGCCAAGGGCAATTGCGGCGGTTTCAGTTAATGGTATCAATGTTGCCAACATGGACCCGGCCGTAAAACCGATCGTCGATTTCTTTCAATACGCGAATGGTACGTGGCTAAAGAAAACGCCCATTCCCAATGAATATGACAAATGGGGCGTCCTCAACATAATCAACGACAAAAATCTAACTTTGCTCAAAGGCATTCTCGAAAAATCTTCTACCGACAAAACGGCTGCAGCAGGCAGTAATACGAAAAAGGTCGGCGATTTCTATTTCTCTGGAATGAACACCGAGAAGATTGAAAAAGACGATCTGACGCCGCTCTCCGATGAAATGAAACGGATCGACGAGATCAAAACTCTGGAAGACTTACGCACAGAGACCAGTCGCCTACACGGGTATGGCGTGAACGCATTTTTCAATATTAGCTCAGGACAAGATTTTAAGGACAGCACCAAAGTCATCGGACAGCTTTCTCAAGGCGGGCTGGGGCTGCCCGATCGCGACTATTACACAAACACCGACGACCACTCGAAAACGCTACGCGATCAATATGTCACACATGTCGGCAAAATGCTGGAATTGATGGGCGAAAAAGATGCCCCTGCCAAGTCGAAACGAATTATGGAAATCGAAACGGCGTTGGCTGAAGGTTCCATGAAAAATACGGACACTCGCGATCCTGACAAGGTTTATCACAAAATGAAACTTGCCGAGATGGAAGAGATGACTCCGAAGTTCTCCTGGAAAGGATACTTGAAGGACATTGGCTATTCCGACATCGGTGATGTCAACGTCGGTCAGCCTGAATTTTTCAAAGCAATGAATGCGCAATTGGAGAAGGTTTCAATCGAAGATTGGAAAACGTATTTGAAGTGGCATTTGATCAACAAATCCGCACCATATCTCTCCTCTCGATTCGTAGATCAAGATTTTAGTTTTTATGGAAAAACCTTGACCGGCAAAAAGGAAAATTTGCCGCGTTGGAAAAGAATCGTCAGCGCAACCGACCACGCCATGGGCGAAGCTGTCGGACAGGAGTATGTTGAAGTGACCTTCACTCCAGACGCGAAAAAACGCGCTCTTGACCTGGTGAAGAAAGTCAAGGAAGTTTTGCGCGAAGACCTCGCGCAGCTCGATTGGATGAGCGAGAAGACTCGCAAAAATGCAGTTGAGAAGCTCGATGCTCTCGGATTGAAGATCGGCTATCCTGACAAATGGCGTGATTACAGCAAACTGGAAATCAATCGAGATTCTTACCTGGCCAATGTGAACGCTGCCGACAAATTCGAGTTCAAAAGACAACTTGATAAAATCGGCAAACCGGTGGATCGCAATGAATGGTTGATGACACCACAGACGGTTAACGCCTATTATTGGGCAGAGCAAAACGAAATCGTTTTCCCAGCTGGTATTCTGCAACCACCGATCTTCGATCCGGCAGCCGACGATGCCACCAACCTCGGTGCTATGGGAATGATTATTGGACATGAACTAACCCATGGATTCGACGATCAAGGCAGTAAGTTTGACGGCAAAGGCAACTTAAAAGACTGGTGGACTGCCGACGATCAGAAGCGCTTTAAAGAGCGAGTTGCTCTGATTGAAAAACAGTACGAAGGCTACAAAGTGATTGACGATGTCCGGTTTAAAGGAAAACTGGTCGCCGGCGAAGCGGCAGCCGACCTCGGCGGGTTGACAATAGCGTATAAAACTCTGGAAAAAATTCTTGGCGATGCGCCACGCAAGAAAGACGTGAATGGTTTTACACCAGAACAGCGATTCTTCATCTCGTTTGCACAGGCATGGGCCACGAATGTCAGACCTGAAAAGGAACGCTTGATGGCTGCTACCGACCCCCATCCTACGCCTAAGTATCGTGTACTTGGCACTCTGGCTAACATGGAGGCGTTCGAGAAAACGTTCGGCGGTTCGGGTGATAAGACCTTGATGCTGCCGGCAAAAGATCGTTGCCAACTCTGGTAATCTGATTCAATTAAGTTGAAGAATTACAGTTTCAAAACTAGTGGTATCGCTGGTAGTGGCGGTCACTGACATGGGAAAAGTCTACGTTTCGATGCAGGAACGATGTTTTGGGTTTTGTAAATCACCCATTTAGATGATTCCGTTTCCTTGTCATTTGATATAATCAGTCAGGCATCCGTCGTCAAGATCTGCAGCTGTAGAAGCAGAGTGAGACCGTGTGGACATATTTACTTGTCCGTCTAACACCCAGATCAAGCTACTAGTTCGTGGGGAGATTAGCGATCCCTTCGCCGCTGACGTGATGTCCGGTCATGTCAAAGATTGTTCGCGTTGCTCTCGCTCTCTGGGGAAAATCAAAACTGAATTCACTGATCCAGGTTTAAGTTCTCTGGATGAGGAATCGAAGCACGCTGTCGTTTCCGCTATAAACAATCTGGTTGACTCAAAGTCGAACCCAACGTCATCAAAGCCTTCGTTAAACAATTCACTATCGTTTCTTCTGCCTGCACAAGCGTCCGATGAAATCGGAAGATTGGCGCACTATCGGATTTTTCGAGTCTTGGGTTCTGGCGGGATGGGTGTCGTGCTCCATGCTGAAGACACTCAGTTAAAGCGGCCAGTGGCGCTAAAGGTGATTAAAGGCGAGTACAGCCGCGATCGGGAGACTCGCGAACGCTTCATGCGAGAAGCCCGCGCAATGGCGCAAGTTAAGAGCGACCACGTCGTAACGGTCTATCAGGTTGGTGAGGACAACGATACGTGTTTCATCGCCATGGAACTGCTCGAGGGCGAACCGCTCGATAGCCTGATGGAAAGCGTCCTTCGACCTCCTCTTCGCGAGGCTTTGCGTATATCGAGAGAGGTCGCAAAAGCGCTTGCCGCAGCCCATGCTAAGGGTGTCATACATAGAGACATCAAGCCGCCCAACGTCTGGGTCGAAGAGGATGGTCGGATAAAACTTCTGGATTTCGGTTTGGCGCGCCCGGAGTCGGTCGATGTGAAATTGACCGGTACGGGAATTGTGATGGGAACGCCCGCGTATATGGCGCCTGAACAGGCTCGGGCTCATGAAACTGACGAGCGAGCCGACCTGTTTTCACTAGGATGTCTCATGTATCGACTGGTCAGCGGTGAACCACCGTTTTATGGTGATACAGCTATGGCGTTGATGGTGGCACTAATTGAAACAACGCCTCAGCCACCGAGCAATTTTAACCTCGAGATTCCGACCGCTCTCGACGAGTTGATTCTGCAACTTCTCGCGAAGAAACCAGATGGTCGTCCGAAATCAGCTGTCGAAGTTATCTCGAGGCTGGAGGCGATCGAAAGTAAATTGCCTGGAACAACCGGTAATCAGCCATCACCGCGAAAGAGTCGCAGCCCCGCCTTTGGATCTTTTGATTCTGACTCGTCTTCGAGCATGTCGTCGATTTTCGGAGTTCCAATCCCCACACCTCAAGCGACGATCTCAACTCAAACTTCCATTCGTCCAAGAGAGGCTGAGCATCGTCAGGTGACCATGCTCGTTTGCAGTTGCAACCTGTTTGAATCAGAAGAATTTATCGAACATCTGGATGCATCGGAGCAGGCTGAACTTCAAAAAACATTTCACGACACCTGCCTTCGGGCGATCCAAACATTCGATGGCACCCTGGTGCGCTGGAATGAGGAGAGTCTGCAAGTTTGTTTCGGGTACCCGACCGCGTATGAGGACGCAGCAATGAGAGCAGCGAAAGCGGCTTTGAGTATCCTCGAAGGCATGAAAGCGATCGCTGAAATCGTTCGATCGGAACGACAATTGGAATTAGGACCATGGTTGGTTTTAAACACCGGTCGCGCAATCGTTGAATCTAAAAACGAAGACATTACGGTGATCGGCGAGTCTCGAAACATTGCGATGCGTTTGAAAGAAGTCGTGGCTTCCAACCAGATCATTTGCAGCGATGCAACGTACAGATTGCTGCACGGACAATTCAATTGCACCAGCCTTGGTGACCACAAATTCAAAAATCTGTCACAACCTGTGTCGCTGTTCCAAATTCATTCGGTCCAAGAACATGCCGCTCCAATCAAACTTGCTCATTCTGTGGAACTCACACCATTGACCGGAAGAGACCTCGAATTAGGTCTGTTGAAAGCGCGTTGGGAACTGACAAAGGAAGGATCCGGACAAGTCGTTCAACTGGTTGGCGAGGCTGGTTTAGGAAAATCTCGCCTTGTCCACGAGTTGAAGCATTACGTATCTGAATCGGCTGAGAAAGAACAGCCCAAGTCAGATACCGATCGATTTTCCATCATTGAATGGTACTGTTCACCGCATTTCCAGAATACCGGATTGTATCCGATCAAAGCATTTTTCCAGAGAATTCTTCATTTCGAACAAGAGGAACAGCCAGGTGCTCAGTTTAATCGCCTGGTCGATCATCTCGAGAAGTACAACTTAGCGCAACCAGATATCGTGCCGCTTTTCGCGTCGCTTCTGCTCATACCAACTGATGACCGTTTCACTACCGTCAATCTCACTCCGGTGCGCGAAAGGGAGGAAACATTCCGAAGTTTAAAAGACTGGTTACGCGCCTACTCCAGTGAAAATCCGGTGTTACTGATCATCGAAGATCTACACTGGATGGACTCGTCCACCGTTGACTTCCTCTCGTATCTTTTTGCAGAAGGCGTGCACGATCAGATTCTTATTGTTCTCACCTCGCGACCGGAATTTAGAACGCCCTGGGCTACTCAATCTAATCAAACCAGCATTGCTCTAAACCAACTGTCGAAGTCACAAGTCGGCGAATTGATGCGCAAAAAGACTGGTGCCGAAGTACCGCAATTGGTCCTCGATCATGTCTACGATCGAGCTGGAGGAGTTCCGCTCTTCGTCGAAGAGTTCACAAAATTGGCAGAAGAAACAGGTTTACTGACCGAGCAAAACGACGGAGTGAAAACAATGACGCGGGTGATACCACCCACGCTACAGGATCTGATCACGGCTCGACTAGAACGCATGGAGGCCGATCGAGAATTGGCTCAACTGGCTGCAACACTTGGTCGCGAGTTTACCTATGAAGTCTTTGCCGCCGTTGCTAATCTTGATCAGTCGACGCTGAATAATGAATTGACCAAACTCGTACAAGCAGAAATTGTTCACGAAAAGGGTCGCAGACCGAACTCGACTTTTATTTTCAAAAATCCTCTTCTCCAGGACGCTCTGTACAACGCGTTAGTGAAAGTCAAAAGACAACAGTTTCATGCGCGGATTGTGGAAAGTTTGGAGGCACGTTTTCCTCAGATGGTCGAACCCGAACTACTCGCTTATCACGCTACGGAAGCGTATCAAATCGATAAATCAATTAGCTATTGGCTCGCCGCAGGACTAAGATCGCAAGAACTATTTGCTAATTCTGACGCGATCGGTCATTTCAAAAAAGGGCTCGATGCACTCGATTTGCTACCGGAGTCAATCGAGCGGGACATCAAGGAACTTTCATTGCTAAACCCACTGGGATCAGCATATCAGGCGGTTCTCGGATATGCAGCACCGGACGTCGGACCGACATTCGAAAGAGCGCGTGAGATTTGTCAAAAGGTTGGTAGTCCCGCCGAACTCTTTTCGATTATGTGGGGTAATTGGACATGGAACCTCGTACGTAGCGAGCTGAAATTGAGTGCGGAACTGGCCGATGAAATGATGACATACGCAGAGTACACCAATGATGGTGGCATGCTCATGGAAGCCTGTGTCGTGCAAGCGGTCACACTCTACTGGCGTGCGGATTTTGCCGGTTGCCGAAGACTCTGCGTGGAAGCAATCGAGCGTTACGAAGACCCGGAGCAGTGTCGTATTTGGTGCAACAATACGGGACAGAATGCCTCTGTCGTGGCTCGTTGCTACCTTGCGTTGTCCCTGTGGCATCTCGGTTATCCAAAAGAGGCTCTGACGTTAAACGATGAGATGCTCGCTACAGCACGTCAAGCTGCTCATCCGTTCAGCTTGGCTCATGCACTATATTTCGCGGCATGGCTTAAGTTTAGATGCCGTTTGGGTGAGCAACTTCGAGCCCATACAACGGAGCTGACAGATTTAGCCAACAGCCAAGGCTTCGATTTATGGCGTGCTACGGCACTGTTCTTCGAAGGCGCTAGCTTTCTCGAGGAGAATGAACCTGTGAAGTCGCTTCAGAAGATTGAGCAAGGATTGCAAGCTTTTCAAGCATTGTCGGCAATACTTACTATCCCTGCGCAACTTTGTGTCCTCGCCTCAGCTTGTCTGAAAAACGGTCGCCTGGCTGAAGCAAACCAGGCTCTCAAGCTTGGTGTGACCATGGCAACGAGAAACGAAGATTGCTCTCAACATGCAGAATTGCTCTGCTTGCTTGGAGATCTTGCGTTGATTGAATCGAAAAATGAACTAACGGCAGAGACATCGTTCAAAGAAGCGATCGAAGTCGCTCGCAGGCAAGGTAGTGTGTCCCTGGAATTACGCGCAACGCTCTCGCTTGCAGATCTGCTCCGAAAACAAGATCGTATTGAGGAAGCTCGCACACTCTTAGTCACCATCAGCGGTGCGGCGCCCAAAGACTGTTCCTCCGACGATTTGGTTCGTGTCAAAAATCTTTTGTCTGAGTTAAATTAATCAGGCAATAGTTTAGTTGCCGGTTCGTTTGTCCGATGCGTTTCCGTCTGCTCAGAACCATTGTGGATTTTTCCATCTCGGTATAACCAGCGATCACCAACTTTCTCAAAAGTACTTTTTTCTGTAAACGAGAGGTCCTGATTGTTTTGATTGAGATTCGCGGTGAAGGTGACGAACGCCTCTTGCTCACCGTCAATAAACTCCTTGATCTCGAGAAACACAAATCGTGTGAGATAGGAAAATTCCTTCAGTTCTTTTCGCCAAACATTCTTGTCCTCTTGCCATGCCGGATTCTCAGGATGAGTGGTTTCTATAATGTAATCGCTGAGCATCAGTGCATAGGCGGAATAGCGTGAGCGCATCAATTGCAAGGCATTTTCGGGCAACGCACCATCGTGATACAGCTTGCAACACTTGTGGTAAAGGGCTTTGCTCCCGCATGGACAGGGATTATATTTGCTCACGAGCGAACTCCATCTTGATTACCTGGACATTGAGCGTTCCAAAGATTGTATTATGTGCTGGTCGTTCCGTACATTGCAGTGAGGAAGTATGAGTCAATTCAACAAAATTTTGGTGGCAACCCTGGGTTTCGTTGTCGGCGTCAACATCGTCGGGCAAGGTGTGGCTTCCGCGCAATCGTCGAGCAGCGAAACAACCATTGAAACGCGCGGCGTAGGGTTCAAAGGCGCCAACGTTTTCAATCCAAAGTACAAAGAGCGAATTGGAACTTACGAAGAGCAGATTCAGATGGGCACAACCAAAGGATGGCTCACTCCGGCTGAGGTAGAACAGTTTAAAACTCGCCTGGAAGGAATGAAAAAACAGGAAGCTGATGCCGCCGCAAAAGGTTGGGTCAAAGCTGATGTTGATGCAATCGATAAAGTCTTTACGCAGTTCAATATAGATCTGACCAAGGCCGCGAATAAACCTCCTGCTTCCGCGAAAACCACTACTACCACTACGGCGAAACCGACCGATACCGTAGCTGGTGGCGACACTACCAAAGCAACTGCGACGAAAACAACTGTGAAAAAGACAAAGGCTCCGGTCAAGAAAACGACGACAACTGCGAAAACGACCTCTAAGTAGATCGACTATCGTCGCTTTCAGTTTGCGGGTTGCTCTCGGCAGGGATTAGTTTTTTCTCGGCTATCATCAGTTTTTTAGCCAGACGAAACAGACCGAACTTGAAGTGGAAAGTGGTGAAGCGGTGGAATCCACACTTCACCATTTCGACGTACGCTTCTTCGAGCGTCCAATGGCAACGCAGAATCCTGAACATTGCAATTAAAACGCCCGTGCGATCGGCGCCATGGTAGCAGTGAACAAATACAGGATGATTGTTTGGGTCATCCACGATGTCCAGGAATCGCTCGACGTCGACTTTTCTCGGTAGAGTCCAATAGTTCAGGCGAAGACTGTAGAATTTAATGCCTAACTTTTCGACGACGGCACGCTCGCGAGCAATTGGCCCTTTCCTCCAGCGCAGGGTGACGACAGTTTTAATCTGCATCTCCTGGAGTTTATCGAACGCATTCCCCCGTGGTTGGGCGCCACGGTACAACCAGTCCGTAACCTGGTGAAAATTTGTGATTGGAATTTCTACTGGAACGTTCGTCATGGGTACACCGTACCAGACGATCATACCAATTGTCTTTTAAACCTGTTGGCACTCAGGGTTAAAACCACAACAGCCGACAATGCCAGAAGGCCAAGTTGCTGCCAGACCATCTCGATTGTCGCGCCTTTCAGTAAGACACCTCGAGCAATTAAAGCGTAATATCGCAGCGGATCGAAGATAGATATTATCTGAAAGAAGGCAGGCATCGTATCCAGTGGCACGACTGTACCAGACAAAAGAATCAACGGAATATTGATAAAGAAGGACGCCAGCTGAGCCTGTCGCTGACTGCGACAAATCGATCCGAGCAGCATGCCGACTCCAATGCCTACAAAACAGTACAGGGCTGAAGCCAGCAGCAGTAAAAGGAAATTCCCACGACATGGCATCCCGAAGATCATCCGTGATGCGGTTACCGCCACAACCACATCGAGAAGAAGAAACGACGCAAGTGGAATTATCTTGGCGAGCAAGATTTCGGAAGCCGAGGCGGGCGTCATGAGCAACTGCTCCATAGTGCCACTCTCGCGTTCGCGAAGGACCGTTGCCGATGCGACTAGTGTGCCTGTCAGAGTCAAACATGCACCCAGCACGCCAGGAACGAAAAACCAGCTACTGATTTGCTCCGGGTTGTACAAAATTTTGATGTCAGGCTCGATTACGCTTTTCTCCTTCTCAGTTGCTTTCCCTTCCGGCTTGAATTCAACAATCGACCGCTGAATGTTGGCGCTAGCGATGCCTGCCGTGTAGGCATCCGCACCATCGACGAGAACCTGCACTTTGGCTGTTTCATTGCGATTGATCTTTTGAGAGAAATCAGAAGGTATGACTAATCCGAGGGCTTTCTTCCCGCGACTGAGTTCGAACTCCAATTGCTTCTCGTCTTTCAGTGCCGAGTTCTTTTTGAATACTCCACTATCAGTCAGACGGTCTACGAGCTCTCGACTCTCCTTCGTTTTGGCATGATCGACAGTAGCAAGCGACAGATTTCGCACCTGAGGATCGAGTGCCCCACCCAGAATCAAAAGTTGGAGAATTGGCGGAACCAAGATGAGAAACAAAAGGTATTTATTACGCAGAAGTTCTCGCGACTCCTTTACCAGAAGCGACCAGAGTCGTGTCGATATAAGCTTTTCCACGATGGGATTCATATGCGATTAATCCTTTACTTGCATGCGCCGAAGAGCCAGCCAACTCAATGTGAGTTCTACTAAACAAAATGCAATCAACACTAGAGGAACGTGCCACACAGCCGGCCATCCGGTTCCGCGAACAAAAGCGTCCCTGGTCAATTCAATGTAATACCGGGCAGGAACAACTACGGAAAACAGCGAAAGTGGAAATGGAATATTCGAAATTGGATAGACGAATCCGGACAAAAGCAGGCAAGGGAAAAATCCAATTGAGGAGGTGGCTTGAACTGCCGCAGTTTGAGAGCTCGCATAGGTGCCAAGCATTAGACCGAACAATACGGATACCATTACGTAAAGTGGCGTTGATACCAAAAGCGGTGTCGGATCCCCTACGGGATAGACATTGAATATGATCGCGCCTACGGTAATTACCATAATCGCCATACCCATAGAGATTAGAAAATATGGTGCTGCCTTACCCAGAAGAAAGGCGATGGGATTAGGATTCGATGCAAACACCCTGATGATCGTCCCTTGCTCTTTTTCCCGTGAAGCAGCTACCGCACTAAGTAGTGCAGGATACATCCAGAGCACCACTCCGAATGCACCTGGAACTATAAACAAACTTTCCAGCCTGCCAGGGTTGAACCATAATCTAGGTTCCGGCATTACCGGCGCTAGTGAGGCATCCGGAGAGCGTTTTTGCTTCAACATGGACATGAAATATAGGTTTGCAGCCTCGATGCTATTGGTTAACACCTGGACATTCGAGATGTCGGTTCCGTCGATGTAAACCTTAACCGGTGCGATTTTCGCCGAGAAAACTTTTGCAGTTACACCCTTTGGAATCTCAACTGCTACTTTTGCTTCGCCCCGATCAATCGGATCTGTTAGCGAATTCTTGTTAGTCACTTCGGCTGGTACGAACATGTTGGTCGCATACAGGCGAGCAATGTATTCGCGTGTAAGTGAGGTGTTGTCGTAGTCTTTCACCGCTATCGGGATACTCTTCGATTCCAGTCTAATACCAAATCCGAAAAGTAATAGCGAAAACAAGGGCAACAAAAAGGCAAGTGCTACGCTGAGCCGATCTCGACGAAACTCCTGGATCTCTTTTATCATCTGTACAATAAAAGTGTTCATGCCGATTTCCTCTTAGTTCGCTGAACGACATCAATGAAGGCATCTTCCAGAGTGAAGTGAATTGGTCTGAGTACTTTCGTTTTCGTGCCCGACTTTTCGAGCAATGTTTTCACAATTTCCGAATTGTTTTTATCGTCGAGCAAAACGTGGATAGAGCTTCCAAAGATCGCGACACGCCAGTGATCGAGTCCTTCGCTCAAAGTTTGGAATGCCTTCTGGGTGTCATCAGTAACAACCTCGTAGAGTTCGCCCTTGTGATCCTTCTTGATCTCGGAAGGCGTACCCTGGGCGATCAATTTGCTATCGGCCATGAACGCCAAACGATTACAAAACTCCGCTTCGTCCAGATAGTGTGTCGTTACCAGTATCGCCGCGCCGTTAGCTGCGAAATCTCGAATCAGTGTCCATAACTGTCGTCGAGCTAGCGGATCGACTCCGGCAGTAGGTTCGTCCAAAAATATAATTTTCGGATCGTGCATTACCGCAGCACCAAATGCGATGCGCTGCTTCCAACCTAAAGGTAATCTGCGAACGATCGATTTTTGAATGTCGGCGAGTTGGCACGCCTCTATAACCCAATCAATTTGCTGCTTCCGCAATTTAAACGGAATTTCGTATATCCCGGCATAGAAATCAAGATTCTCACGGACGGTAAGATCGTCGTATAGGGTGAATTTCTGACTCATGTATCCGATGTTTCTTCTGACTTCAGTTTTGCGCAGATCATGACTTTCGCCCAAAAGCTGAACTGATCCGGAGGTTGGCTTTCCAAGCCCGCAGAGCATTTTGATCGTAGTGGTTTTGCCCGCTCCATTGGCGCCCAGCAAGCCGAAAATTTCGCCATATTTTATCTGCAAACTAACATCATCAACCGCCTTAAAGTCGTTGAACGTTTTTGACAGGTTTTCAGCTTTGAGAGCAACGCCGCCACTGGGCGCTGTTTGTTGAGAATCAGATTCCCTCATTTGGTCATGGCTTGCGGTTGAATCGAGCTTCGATTCGGATTGGTCGACTCGCCAATGTGGGAAGTCTGCAATTTTCTTCTTTTCCGTCTTCGTATCGGATTTGTCGGTTTCTGTATCGAGTTCTTGCAGGCGGATCACAAACACATTTTCCAAAGTCGGCGAACTCTCGTGGGCTTCGCTTAGCGACAGACCCGCCGATTCGAATTTTTGACGTACCTCTGATTCTGCTTCGGAGGAATTTTTTGTAAGTATCTCTAAACGATCTCCGAAGGGATAAATATCTTTGATAGTTTCGAGTTTCAAATCCTGAATTAGATTAGGCACTTCATTCAGCTTATCGTGGTTTTTAATTGTAAACGTCAAGCGACGCATGCCTAGCGCTTCTTTGAGTTCTTCCGGAGTTCCCTCCAGTTGAACTTTTCCATTGTGCATTAATGCAATTCGGTTGCAACGCTCAGCCTCGTCGAGAAACGGCGTCGCGATCACCGCTGTTACACCATCGTTTGAAAGTGTGGACAGCGCCTGCCAAAGTTCTCGCCTGGCAATAGGATCCAAGCCCGTAGTCGGTTCATCGAGCAATATCAATTCGGGGTTGGATACAAGTGCACAACACAAGGCCAATTTCTGCTTCATGCCGCCAGACAACTGACTGGCAAGTCGATCAGCAAACTTCAACAGACCCATACTGCCAAGATGTTTTTTCTTCAATTCTTCGAGTTCATCTTCATGAACTCCATGCAAACCGGCTTGATAAAACAGGTTCTCTTCAACGGATAACTCTGGATAAAGCGCGCAGTTTTGAGGAACATATCCAATTTTATCTCGTGAACTGGCTGCTGGTTTGCCCAGTATGAGCGCCTCTCCACTCGTCGGGCGCATAACGCCGGACATGATTTGCAGAGCTGTGGTTTTTCCAGCACCATCTGGTCCGACGAGACCAAAGAGATCGCCTTTTTTGATCTCGAGGTTGAGTCCCTTGAGTGCCTCTGCGCCTTTTTTGTATTTTTTCCCGAGCCCGTGAACGGAGACGACATGCTCATCATCAGCACGAGAGCGAGTGATAGTTTGCGACATCGTTGTAGTCACTATTTTGTTTTCTCCGGTTTGATAAATATTTTCGCGTCGGCCCGCACACCCGGCTTCGCTTCGCCGTTAGGATTCGAAATTGCGATCTTCATTCCGAATGATTGACGCAGTCGATCGTTTTTAAAATAGATATTTTGTGGAGTGAAAGAAGGCTTTGCGTCAATTGCGGAGACCTTGCCTTTTAGCGGTTTCTTGTCATCACCACCCAGGTAAACATCCGCCTTCTGACCGATATTAACCTTTGCGAGATCACCTTCAGCGATAAAGGCGCGCATGTACGCTGACTTCGGATCCACAAGTGTAAGTAGAACAGTTCCCTTACCGACTATCTCACCCACTTCTGCGCTTCTGACAGAGACGATGCCGTCAATTGGGCTGGTCAGCCTGAAGTAAGATATCTTCGTTCTCGCTTGAGAAATTGCTGCTTGTGCCTGAGCGCTGGCTGCTTGTGCTTGAAACGACATCATCTTTACTTGCATCATATTGCGCTTGAGTTGTTCGCCTTGCTTCGCTCTACCTTTAGGACTGGTAAAAACCTTCGTCCAAAATCCGCGAGATTTTTTCCGCGCTTCGCTGATGTCTTGCGCGACGATCGCAGCTTGGCGGTCCGCCTGCACTTTGGCGACTTTGGCTTGAGAGACAATCTTTTTTGCACCACCGATACTTTTTTCGATACCACCAGAGTCGAGAGTAACTAGCAACTGTCCTTTGCGCACAGGGTCGCCTTCATTGACAAACATCTTTGTCACCCGCGTGCCGGTGGCTGCGACCATATGAGTTTCATCACACTCGATTCTCCCGCTCACTTCGACCACGTTGGGATCTTCGTGGTGGGTCGTGAAAAAAGAGATTGCATAGCACACAAGGATCAAAGCGATGAAACCGATCACTATTCCTGCGAATGTTCGAGACTTCACCACCCGGCTGAGATTCGCTGAGAGCCGGGATCTGGAAGGCGTTCGAACGGTTTTGGCTTCCTTCTTTTCGTCAGCTACCTTAGTAGACATTTATACTCTCCAACCGAGTTAATTTACGACCAGGTCATGCAAGCGGAACAAAGGTCCAGCAAGATTGACCAAAATCTTTCATAGCACCTTTGCCTTCAGCTGACGCTGCTAAAAATTGTTGTAAAGCTTTGACGGGCCGGGGAGAGGCGACAATTATTTCAAGGAATTTGCTATGTAGGTAATGTCATCACTTGGAGACCAACAATGGCAAAACATGTGCTCGTCATTTTTAACCCGGCTGCGAAATCTCAGGTTCACCCTGACGAGTGGATTGGAAAGTTAGTAGAGGAACTAAATAAGGACGATGAATACTTAGTTTCCTTCTATCCGACCACTGCCGACACCAGACCAGAACACCTCGTACCTTTATTTAAGCCACCGCTCGATCTCATCATTGCGGCTGGTGGAGATGGCACGGTGCGCTTCGCTCTCGCAGCGCTCGCCAGAGCAAAGCAATCAATCCCAGTCGCAATCTTTCCTCTGGGAACAGGCAACGTACTTGCCAGAAATCTTGGTATCGTCGATGTCAGCTTGTTTGCAGACCCGCTGCAAAAAGCATATGACTATATAAAGAATGGCGAACCAAAACGAATGGACATGGGCATGATGAACGGATATTACTTCGCCGGTATGGCGGGAGTAGGACCGTTGTCGGACGCCTTTATGACACCAGCTAGGACTGAAAAAACCAAGTTCAAGCTCTGGGCTTACGTAAAAGCTTTGCTCAAATCGATTACTTTGCCACCACGTATTTTTAAAATTACAACGGGCGGGAAGTCATTTCGTGTGCAAGCGTCAGGGTTGTTCATCGGGAATGTTCAGGATCTGGGAATTGGTCGAGAGGTAGATTTCGACTTGCTTTCCGACGGCTATCTTGATCTGCATGTAGTTAATCCGACAAATTTTCAGGAGTATGTAGGACTAGGGTTTAGATATGCAGGCGGAAATCAAACCGAGCATAATCCGGAATATGTTTTGAAGATAAAGGAAGCTTTGATCGAATTGGTACCACGAAAAGGGGTGCGTTCGACATTTCAGAAAATGGCATATAAGCTAGGTTGTTTTCTCACCAGATCGGACTTGGGAGACCCTTCGCGGGCTGACCAATTGCCCTGCATGATCGATGGCGAGGAAGCAGGATTTACACCGATGCGTTTGACTGTGCTACCACAGGCGGTGAACGTCTGGGTTCCGACAGTTCAGAATGAAGCTGAGCCTGTCGATGATGATGATAAGCACCTTGAAGTAGCGTAGAACAATTGGTGAAAGGCTTATGTTAGCGGGGAGACGATCGATTATACCGATCGTCTCCTTTGTAATGCACACAGAATCAGCGATTTGGCACCATTGTGGTATCGGTCGACTGAAACGGTGCTATATACCTGGTATCGAAAGGAATGGAGGAAACTCAAATGACCACATCAACCACCTATAGAATGAGAGAAGATCTGGAAACCGGCGAATTGGTGGAAGTATCGCCATGGAAACGTCCTGAGTTTCAGAGTTTCACGGTGATCGTGCTCGGTACCGCTTTAATCATGTCTTTGATCGGAGCTTTCAAGCTATCCACCGATGTTAACGTGCTGACCAACAGCGACGTGCCGTATATTAACGCGCGCATTGACGAACTGAACGGTTCTTATACCTATTAGGCAATGCCGATAATGAGGTCGATCTGGCCTCTTACCAGGACTCGTTTTCTTAAGTTCATTGATTGATATTCAGAATTGATATTTCAGTTGTAGGGCGCCGCTAAGGCGCCCTTTCCGTTCGGCTATGCTAATGCTTAACAGGTGGATCGTACAATTGAAATTCCTTCAATTGTTGGGCCGCTTGCATAGCGTGAATGATGATGCCGCCATTCGGCAGCTCCTGCCCAAGCGCTTCGGCAACTTTTTTGTTCAGATCCTGGAAATAGCTATAGTCTTCCAGCTTTGAATAGCCTAATGGATCGAATCCTGTCTCGGACATATCAATTCGTTTGATTCTGTCTTCCGACATGCCTTTGACTTGTGACTTTCCGTAAGAACTCCACATTACGATGTTATTTATCTTAGTACCGGGTGCGGTGTCAAGCTGCCACTCTATTTGAGAGTGCGACAGAAGCACCAAGTTTATAATCGGAGTGTTGTTAGTGATCCTCAGCTTCGCATGTCCCATGATGGTGAGATCATTGTCTTTGCTGCGCGGCGTATCGTGTCCTTGACCAAGATAAACAGCATAAACCGGCGGGTTGGTATAGACAGGGAATCTCCAAACTTCGGGTTGCGCGTCATCGCCGTTATAAATTTCACCGGGAGTCCTTCCATCCAGCATAAGTGATATGTCTTCCTGGTGGGTAAGACCGTATCCGGCCACGCCCAGGAGCGCCACCGCCGCTAGTGCCAACGCAATAACTTTAGATTTTGAATTAGATCCGCTCGATGATTCCTTCGGCTTAAGCTCTTGTTTCGACGTTGCGATTGCGCCCTTTTTCGGAGCTCCGATATACTCCTTCATTAAACAGTCGTGGCTCATCGCGCCGACGGCGGCGAATGCCGCGTGTTTAAATTCCTCGGCAGTCTGATACCGATCATTTGGATCTTTGCTCATTGCTTTAAGGACGACTTTTTCAAGCTCCTCAGGTATTTCCGCTTCCCTGGCTACGACCTTAAATGATTCCGGTTGTGTATGAACGTGAGAATACATCGTTTGAAGCGCGGTCGATGCTTTGAACGGTGTTTGTCCCGTTACGCATTCGTATAGAACGCAACCTAATGAATAAATATCGGTGCGATGATCGATCGGAAACGCCTGACACTGTTCTGGGCTCATGTAGTACGGACTGCCGATTGTTTCCTGTGTGGCCGTCAGCCTGAGAGCGTCTTCCGCTAAGGATTTCGCGATGCCGAAATCAACTAGCTTCGACGTTTCCTTTGTTTCTTCGCCTTCGATAATAATGTTGGATGGTTTCAAATCGCGGTGCACGACACCTTTTGCATGAGCGTGTGAAAGTGCTTCGCATATGTGCGCAACGATTCTAACAGCGCGTCGAGGAGCGAGTCTTTTCTCTGAATCAAGTACGGCGGACAAAGTTTGTCCTTCCAGGAGATCCATGATCAAATACGGCGTGCCATCGTCCGTTCTTCCGAAATCATAGACGGAACAAATATTCTGATGTTGGAGCGTGGCAGCTAGTGTGGCTTCTTGCTTGAAGCGCAAAAATACTTCTTCACTGCACTGGAAATCTCGATGGAGAACTTTGACCGCGACTTTGCGCTTGATGTCAACGTGGTGCCCGGCATAGAGAGAACCCATGCCGCCCTCGCCGACTAAACGAACGATTTCATATCTATTGCTGAGGACTGAACCGGTGTAATCAATGTTGTTTTTAGAACTTTTGCCACCAGTGTTGGCGCAATCTTTTTGGCTAGTAGAACCGCCATTATTTGAACCAGTCGAATTTGCGGTCGATTCGCCCGTTGTCGAATTAGAAGCGCCCCCGCCAGTCGAATTGAGCGGATCCATCTTCTTCGTCACGTCGGGATTTTCCGAACCCTCAGTCGCAGGCGGCTTGACGCCCGGATTAACGCGCGTGGTTTTCTCGAAATTGTTTTCGGGTTGTGGCGATGTATCGGTCATAGAGTTCGATTCCTAAGCATTTATTATGACCGAAGAAGTGGCAATAATTCGAAACTTGCCACTTGAAATCAAACAATATTACTTAAAACGCCCAAAAGGCTCAGCCTGTTAGCGTTTCATATACCAGCCCACAGATTTAACCAGCGGATGGTATATTCGCGGTTTAAGCCATCAAAGCCTGCCATGCTCGGAACTTTTCGCTGCGCTTCAAAAATTCGAGGTGCATATCGACCAGCATGGCACGGTCTTCAGCCGGAATTGCTGGGAATTCTTGAATTGTGTCAGTTAGAGCGTGGTCCAGTTCGTGCGGGCTGAGGCGATACTCTTCGGCAAATAGTGTGTGCATAAAGCGCTGAAGCTCAGTCTGGTCTCGATTTTGATTATCGACAAGCGACTGAAGCGCCAGTTTTTCCTTGTTCAAACTGGCGAGATTTTCTTCGATCGCCTTTTGCAACTCGGCACTATTTTTGCCGAAGGGAAGACGCTGAAGTAATTCGCGACATTGATGTGCTGATTCGTAATTCAAGTCGTACATCTTTTTGACGATTGGCGTCAGTGTCAACTCCGCGCCACCATCTGCGATGCAGCTTAAAATCAAGTCGCGCAAATTTCGAAATTTTACATCACTCAGAGCACTAACCAGTGAGTCGGCAGCGGATCGATCGACAAGCGTCAAAAGACCTTTGAGTTTACTTACGTTGATTGTCTGATTTGAGTCTTCGTAAAACTCTAACGCCAGCACTTTTATTCTGCGTACAAAAACTGACGAATAACCCTCGATGTTCGAAAACTCTTTATTCACGAGGGCGGCTATTTGCGCAAACTCCCGCACGGATGAATCGGAGTGCGAGGTCAGTCGCTGATTCAATGAAGAGAACCATGGAAAGCCGGTAATGAAGCAAATCCTGAGCCCTGTCAAATTTTCGCCCCAATTTTTGGATTTCAGGAGAGTTCGGTGTTGCTGAGTTATCGTGCTCAGCGTCGGTTGATCGAACGAGGTGGCGTATGCTTCTAAAATCGGATGCGACTTAATATCTGCGGTAGTCTTGGTCTCCCCGTCTAGATCCTCGGAATGGTCCAACTCGACGGATGACAAATTTTCCTCACCCTGCTCGTCTTGCCAGCGACCGGATCTGGCTTCTCTAAAGAAGCTCCACAAGTTTCTTATGTAGTAAGAATCGAGGCCGGTGATCAAAAAGAAAATTCCGGATCCGAGCACCAGCAGTACCACCAGAAAATCCTGGAAGTGGAGGACCTCCTTCATCGCTGCCATGGTTCCACTCAATAGCATTGTGGCGGTGGACATGCAAATACATATTAACGAAACGATGGTGCTTCGCTGAGAACGGGGAACGGGAACCAAACATTGCCTCGACACCGGCAGATGAATGCATCGATTGATCACATTGTATGTCACCAGAAGCAATACCACCGGCCAGAATGGTGGCAACACGAGCGCGACTCCAGCAAGCAATAGAATGTTTAAAGGTTGAAAACTGAACAGTGTACTTAACTGCATACGACGAGTGATTTTCTTGCTTACGATGGGCTGCAAGGCGAGAGACAAAATAATCGCCACCATCGTGGTACCACTCACGAATATAGCAATCTGGCGTGCCGATGACAAGCCGGTATCGGCTGCCTGGTAGAAAACATACTCGACGACAAATTTGGTCACCTGCGACCAGATCATAATGAGCATGGCGACACGCACCATGTCATTCGAAAAGATGAATTTGGTACCATTTCGGATTTTTTGCAAAACAGTTGATTCGTCCCTTTTGACAGTGCTCTTTTTCTCAATGCGCCGGAGTCGAACCACGGTTACGTTAAACAAGAAGAAGTGCACGCAGAGGGCCACCCAGCCAAATGGATACCAGAACTCCAGCCAGTGATTGACGCTTAAAACCCAAATTACTCCAGCTGCACTTATCCGTGCCACCAGATCAGCGGTCACGATTTTTTGATACACCTCGCGGAAGATGGCTGGATTGACGGACATTTGCAGGATGACCGGACCAAGCGTGGTGCCAAGAAGATCGACCAGTACGACGCAGATGGCGAAGAAGTACAAGATCGGCTTATTGTATGGTTCTAAGAAGGCCACGCGCTGTTCAAGGAAACACAAAATCGATGCAATCAGAGTCAGCCCGATTACAATTTTGTAAACGCCGAACGCCTTCTTATCACCGAGAAGAGCGAAGTAGAAGTAGTAAAAAACAGAGGCAAGGCTGGCAAAAAAGAATAGCTGTGAATAGTTCTTCCCACCCACGACTTTTACGAATACCGAGTTGACAAAAATGATACTGAGACTTGTAAACGTTGTACGGCAGAGGGCGCTGAGGAAGTGCGTCTTGAAAGTGGTCGATACTTTCGATTCGCGGCGCTTCATGAGTTTGTTGACTTGGCTGTCGCGTTTTCAGAGTCCGATTTGGACGTTCCACTCTCACCATCGGCGATGGCATCAGGGTCATTCGCATTCGAAGAGTTGGCATTTTGCGTTTCGGTCAAAGTTTCGCGCTGCGCTTCGTTTAAACCATCGCCCTCGGCTCGATCGCGTTCCTCCTCTGTATGCCAGAGATTGCCCAGATATTCGCTCTTTTGAATCTTTTCAGCGAGCGCATTGATGGTTTTAGACAAATAACCGATTTCGTCATCACCATTATATGTAACGCGGGCGGAGAAATTCCCGCTATTGATCTCATTCACAGACTCAGCGATCTGACGAAACGGTTTAGCTAATCTATCACCGACCACAATTGAAGCACCGAGACTCAGAAGCAAGCCGATCACTAGAGCTACCAACAATCGGTATGTCAACTCCTTGTTTTTCGCATCAATCCGATGAGTGTTCACTCCCATGGTAACCACGAGTTTCAATTCATCAATCGGCAGAGAGACGACTATAAAAGTGTTCGGACCGAGGTCTTCGTGATTGTCGATGAATGCCTGTTTGTGATCGGCGGTCGCATTCTTTCCGAAGAAACGCGCCGTGGCATGGTCAGTATGCTTCTGGATAGGACCGGTTGCATCTTTCTCACTGATACCATCGCTGGTGAGGTAGTGACCGCTGCTGTCCGTAATCAGGATGAAGTTTTCCTGTCCGAGCTGGAGTCCGTGAAGCAAATGTTCAATACTCTGCAGGCGTGGAAAAACAGCACCGCTCAAAATTCCAAATACATGTTCTTTCTTCGCGTCCGAGAACACGGGAGAAACGTACGTTTGATACAAAGTGCCATTCGGCGAAAAGAAAACTTCGGACGCGATTGACTTCTTCTCGGCAATCACTTTGTCGGCCAACTGGATAAAGTGTTTATTTTTCAAACGAAAGTTGTGCTTGGGCGAGTAAGGTCCCATTGTGGAGCGCCTTTCGGCAAACAATAACTCTCCGTCCGCTCGATACATGTGTACGGTGTTATAGATGTTTGGAAATTCGAGAAATTTCTTCAACGTCTCATGCGCGGTCTTCTCTTCGAATGGTAAGAAGCCCTTCATCACTGTGAGTTCGTCCAGTGTTTTAAGGTCCGTGCCATAGTTGTTCTTGACGTTGTTAATGACAAAAGTCAGCGATGTCGTCGAGTCCGATACGACGAACTGTCTCATCGCTTCGTTGGTCAGATAGTAAGCGACTGCCGACACCACACCAAAAAAGATGATGATGACAACGAACAACCGAATGAAAATTATGCTTTGAATCGAGCGCACTGAAATTTCCTGTGCTGAATCGGTAAATTCAGTTTCATAGTGCCATTTCGGGATTCCGACCTTATTTTAGTTCAAGATCTGCCCAAACGTATCCTAGATCTCCATGGTTCGCATCAAGACTTCACCATCGGCGCCCAGGTTTCGTTCCGCCGAATGAGTTTGCAATCGATACTGTCAAGCGTCCGCTCGAGCCATGCACGTGGAGTTCGAGCATCTCTCCTAAATCCGAAGTAGCTTTAGTAGATCATTTGGCGTAGCCACTTTCAGTTTTGCCAGGCTGAGCTGCGCTTTTGGTTACCTGTCTAAGGATGCCCCTGGCAGTGAAAATGACCGACGGTATTTCAGGCAAATGGTCGGGGAAGTAATGTATCGAATTCGCCCTCAACACTCGGAGATCCTTCCTGGCTTGTGCATTAGCCTTGTAAAATTAGCCGGGATCCAGATTGCAGTGTTTGTATATTCGTTCGGTGAGATGAGTTCGTTCGTCGGTAGCCACTACCAGCTTACTCTGAGCCCCGGACGGGTACAAAATTGAGAAGCTAATCATCCGAAGAGTCCTTTGTTTACGGAGTTTGCAGCTATGAATGTCAATTCGGCATTGATCATATTAGTCGCCTGTTTCGCGCTTCACGCGCAACCTGGACTATGCGGTACCCCGGATTATGAGAAGGAACTGGAACGTGGTCAGCACCAGCTGGTCAAGAAGGACTATGAAAACGCCGTTGCCTCCTTTACCGAGGTGCTCAGGCAAAATCCCAATGTTTATGAGGCTTACCTCAGCCGTGCCCAAGCGCGCGTTCAACTGAAGGACTTTGATGGGGCGCTTGCTGACTACGATCAGGCTATCAAGATCAATCCGAATGTCGTTGAATCATTTGTGCGACGGGGCGATCTTCAATGCAGTCAAGGCAATCCGCAAGCAGCGATCGAAGATTACACTCAAGCCATTCGGTTGAACCCGAAAGATGGAGACGCGCGGATGAAGCGCGCCGCTGCGTTAAAGCAAAATGGCGATTTCAGCAAAGCCGCGGAGGACTATACTGCTGCATTGAAGTTCGACCCAAACTCAATGATCGCAAGAGAGGACCGCGCGGAATGCCGCATGAAGACTTATGATTACGATGGCGCGATTGACGACTACAACTTCCTGCTCAAGAAGTTTAAAACGAAATCGTTTTCCATTCACTACAATCTCGGCGAATTGTATGTTCAAAAAGGCGATCCTGAGTCAGCCAAGTCACACTTCAACGAGGTGGTTGCTTATTACACGAAGTCACTGAGTAAGTCAAAGAAAGCCGGCTGGGATTATATCCGACGGGGTCGAGCCTATTATTATCTGGGCGAAACGGACAAAGCCATTAGTGATATCGAAAACGGTGCGGCGCTATTGCCAGGAGATGCCACCGCTCAATACGAGGTTGGACATGCGCGTCTTTCCAAAGGCGATGCCGCAGGCGCGATCAAAGCGTTGGATGTCGCGATCAAGGCGAATCCTAAATTATCATCCGCATTGATCGATCGAGCATCTGCAAACATCATGCTCGGTGAATATCAAGCCGCAAAGAAAGATCTCGACGTAGCTTTGAACGCTGAAAAAAGTACAGAAGGATATTTGTGCAGAGCAATGGCGCGAATGGGGATCGGTGATGCTGTCGGCGCCTGCAACGATGTTTTGGAAGCTAAGAAACTGAATCCGAAAAGCATTGAAGTAAAACAGAAGGAAGTTGCGGACCAGCTGGCGAAAAAAGAGAAGGAAAAGGATGCTTCGGTCGCGATTCTCTATGAGCAACTCGCACTGTTCGACCTTGCTAACAATAATTCAGACAGCGCCGAATCGCAGGTAAAAAAGGCTCTGTCAATACAGGAGAAAACGCTAGGGAAGAATGATACGCGAATCGCATTCACGTTGTTGCTTCTCGGAAAGGTTTACATGCAGAAACACCAATTGGTGAAAGCCGAAGCCTTGTTTAGAACCGCGATGACTCGATTGCGCACCAATCCTGATGGCACTCAAAAATATGCAGTGTTCTCTCTGGAAGATCTGGCAAGAGTTTTGATCCAATCGTCGAGTCCCGAAGAGGCTGGAGCTATCCTGACCGATACCCGCATGGCAAGGGCGGTTACAGGTTTAACCGAGGGTGCTTTCACAGGAGATCTGGCAAGGCGCGCCGAGTCAGCAATCGATCAATATCGTCAGAAGAAAAAACTTGATAGACAGGAAGAACTCGTGAGACGAGCTGCTGCCTCGCGAACAGAAACCACCAGTGGTGGCGGAGATGGTGATGAGCCTTCGCCGGTTGCAGCTGAAGTCACAAAGGGTAACGAGAAGCCAATTCGCGACAAATGGGCTGTGATTGTAGGTATCGGTCAGTTCAAAGACACCAATATTAACTTGAAGTATGCTTCGAAAGACGCGAAAGACTTCTATAACTTCTTGATTAAAGAAAAAGGTTTTCAGCCCGATCACGTAAAACTGCTCACCGATAAAGCAGCAACACGCGCGAACATCCTTTCGCTGATGGGTAGCAAATGGCTCCCTCGAGTGGCAGAACCAGACGACCTCGTCGTGATCTATTTCTCCAGTCATGGTAGCCCATCCAGTCTCGATGTGGGCGGCGTCAACTATCTTGTCGCTCATGACACTGACCCGAATGACCTCTATGCGACAGGAATCGCCATGCAAGATCTGGCGAGAATTATTAAAGCTCGTGTTCACTGCGATCGGATCATGCTTGTTCTCGACGCATGTCACAGCGGTGTAGTAGCACCGAGCGCTAAAGGTATGGCACGCGAAGCGAACGTGAATGTCGACTCCATCGTCCAGGGTACCGGTCAACTGGTGCTCTCATCGAGCAGTCCTGAGCAACGTTCGTGGGAATCGAAACGATATGAGGGAAGCGTGTTCACCAAGCACCTGATTGACGGTCTGAGAAAGAATGGAAAATACACGCGGCTTGGTGAGGCATTCTCTTACATGGATGAAGAAACCAAACGCGAGGTGCTGCGAGATCGTGGCGTTCTGCAGAGCCCGATTATGAAAAGTAAATGGGAAGGCAAGGACCTAGTAATCGGCGCGCCACCAGCAGCGCCATCGCACGGAATAGATGACTTCGAACTACCTGACGCTGCAGGTGGTGCTGACGACGCCGCCGCGAAACATCCATCGAAACCTGCTGCTAAAACAAAGGGCGCAAAGTCGCGATAGCGACTAGCTTCCGGTGTCGAACCGCGCACCGATTTCTGAGCAGCTCCCCGATTAAAAGCCCGAGTTTACGGCGATCTCAAGATAGTCGGAAAGGGCGGTTACTGATTTGCGTGTTTTACCCGATTGGCGATAGGTCTCGGCAAGCCCGATTAACGAGGCTCGACGTATAGTCGGAGCAACACCTTTTCGTGAAGACTTCAAAAACTCACTTTCAGCGTCGCTCAATGCATGACGATTCAAATTTCGCACACCACGCTGATAGGTCAGCAAGTCGGGAGACAATGTCGACTTTCCTTTGGGACCGAGAAAGATAGCGTTTCATCAAAGGAACAGCACTATTGAAGTCCTTTTCTTTCAAGAACACGCAAAGGAGTTCTTGCTCCGCAGACTGTGCGGATACCGATCTTTGCAACATTTTTGTAGACTTCTGCTTCTGGCAAAGTTCCAAAACTTCTTCGAAGCATCGTTGCGCTTTCGCCAGTTCATCATTATGTCGATAGAACCTTCCGATTGAGTTGAGGAAGTTTAGTGTTTCCTCATTCGTCTCTTCATCCGGGATCGCAGCCAAATCGTTTGCGACTTCATCACAGACGATGATTGCGGCTAGATTATTCCCCATTCGAAGAAGTGCATCAGCCAAGTCTAACGAGTAGACAATTTTCTGCCGTTTATCGGAATTGGTGGCGAGAAACTCTTTGAATTGACCTACGGCTTCGGCGTGTTTCCCGTTCGACAAATTTGCTTCGGCCTGATCGATCAAGGAGTTTGGATGCGCGGCTTTCAGCGCATCTGCGGCGTGCCCGGTTTGAAATGTTCGAAAACCTGGTGAATAGCCGTTGAAGCTATCCTGACTAAAAACAGGTCCGGTAGCAATTGCCAGTGAAAAGATAGCGGAGACAAGAGCGCAATGGAGCTTATTCGACATCAGATTATGGCAATCTCCAGAGGCGAATACTGAAATCGTCGCTTCCTGTTAAGACACGCTCGCCCTTCTTGTCGAACGCTACGCTCCACATTCCATATGGTGGTATCTGATACGAATCCAGTTCCTTAGCGTAGTTCAAATCCCAGATGCGAATCTTCTTGTCCAGTCCACCGCTGATTGCACGATCGCCGCTGAGGAAAACAGCTTTCTGAATCCAGTTAGTATGTCCTGAAAGTAACTTCAGAGGTTCTCCTGTGGACAAATCCCATAACTGTATCGTCAGATCACGGCTGCTAGAGAGCAGCTTGGAGCCATCCGGAGAGACCGCAACGCTGGAAATTTCGCCTTTGTGACCGGTGAATTTACGCGCGACGGTGCCTGTGTTAACGTTCCAGAGCGTGACGATCTTATCGGTGCCACCAGATACCAGCTGTTCGCCATCAGGTGTAAAAGCCAGACAACGAACCGTTCCCAAGTTGCCTTCCAGCTGCTTTAGTTGCTTACCTGTGGACATATCCCAAATTCTAACCGTTCCATCATAGCCACCAGAGGCGATGCGCGATCCGCCTTCGGAAAAAGCGACGCAAGTGACCAGATTCTGGTGCCCCTCGAATTTCTTAAGTTCCGTTCCCAGGTCGATGTCCCAGAGACGAACGGTTCTGTCAGAACCGCCGGAAAGCACGTTGTTTCCCGTCGGCGAGAATATCGCGCAATTCACGTCGTCATCGTGACCTTCGAATTTGGCAATCTCTTTTCCGGTGCTCACATTCCAAAGTCTGATGCTGTTATCTTGCGACGCGGAGAGCGCCTTGTTGCCATCCGGAGTCATATCGAGTGATTTGATCCAGCCTGCATGTCCAACAAAACGCATCACCTCGTGGGCTTTCTTACTTCCACCGTATAGACCAGGAATATCTCTGGACATCGCGATCTCTCGCGGTTCAATCACGGGCTTGTCGGAATCTTCTACAGATGTTTCGGAGTCATCTTTTGGCTTGTCTGTTCTGTATTGCGTCGAAATCGTAAATTCTTTTTCTTGAGGTGGTTTTTCTGGTTCTTCTTTGTCTCTGTAGACGCCCTTGCTGTCCTCAGTTTTCGTGTCTTTGGGAACCTCAGAAGTTTTAGTTTCTTCCTGTTTTTCGTCGACTGAGTATTTTGCCTTTGACAATGCCGGATCCGTCGCCGGATCCTCAGTCGGTCCATTGGTAGAACTAGAACCTGAGGTCATATCGCCAAGCGATCGCATACGCGCCTCGATCTGGGCAACCTGTGCGCCCTTACCCATGGCGAGATAAACTTTTCTAAGTACCCTCAGCGATTGCAAAAGTTTTGATGCATCCGATGGTGGCAGTTTTTCTGCTTCTTTGACGGCTTCAAGCAAAAGTTTTTCTGCTTTTTCGTAATCCTTGTCTTCAAAAAGTTTCTCGCCGTCCGAGTTGAATGAACTCCAGATCGCCTCCTGTGCTAGCGCCCCGGGCGAGATGAGTAACGAAGCGGCCACCATGGTTAGGAACGGGCGGAGCAAAAAGTTCTTCAGACGTTTTGGTCGAGGTCGCATTGAGTTTTAGAACCCTCCGGACAGTTCTCGCTGCCTTGCCACGCCCTCTTCCTTCATCTTGATTCGATGTTGAAGCTCTTCGCTGCGAATTTTTGCTTCGGCTGAAGTATAGATGGAACTATTGCAATTACCCGGATCCTTTTTGATGTTAAGGCGATTCGGTTTTGTACTGCGAATAGCTGCAAAAGCGTAGCTCTTAAGCTTTGGGTCTTTGGCGTAGTAAGCGACCCATGCAAAATGTGTGGTGGCATCTTTCACATTGCCCATACCCTTGTAGCAAAGACCGGTGTAATAGTGAACTTGCTCTGTCTGAGGCAATCGGGACAAAACCAATAATGATTGCTTAAATTCATTGTTTTTATAAAGCACCATGGCCAGGTCCATCGTTGGCTTTTGACTTTTAACGAATTCTTCTGATTGCGCCTTACTCTTTTCCGGTGTAGGCAGAACCTCACTACCTGGAATAAAATCGTCCGCGGATGATACTGGAGTCGGTCTAGTGGTGCCTGCGGCCGTCGGCGTGGTCGAAGAAGAGGGCGGTGTTTTTGTTTGATCGGATGGTGCGACTGCGGGATCTTTCGGTTTCGTTGAGTCTGTCGACTTCACAGGTTCCGGCGGAGTCTGCGCGAAAGCAGGCGGCACCGCCAGCGACACTAAGGACAAACAACAACAAAGACCGAGTAGATGTTTGCGCAAATTGTTTGAGTCGACTGCTAAAGGTAA
>JBGAHZ010000067.1:0-38058 GCA_044225915.1 Obscuribacteraceae bacterium (SeqCode) | reverse complement strand
CGGTTTTCCATTTGAACAGGAATCTTCTTCCTGCATATCCGGTTTTCCATTTGAACAGGAATCTTCTTCCTGCATATCCGGTTTTCCATTTGAACAGGGGGACCGTCTTCCTGCTTATCTGGTTTTCCATTTGAACAGGAATCGCAGAATCGCTCTTTACAAGCCAATTTCCCAACCGTCTTAATATCAGAAGCTTTGACAACCGAATGATGAGAAGCCCCGTCAACACTGGATTTCAACAAGGTTGCGCTTGGTTAGCAGATCTGTAGCGCGTGCCCATGCGGATTATTTTGTCGTAACGATGACCGCAAGCACACGAAAACTGGCGCGCGACGATTGAATTGGCTTCTGACAGTGACTAAGTTAGGGTATTCCCCCGCCCCCGTTTGTTTCGTCACTATCACCCGACGATCTCCTTCTCTCTCGATGACTTCAATACAAATTCGGCAAATCCTTGCCGGAGGAAGTTCTCATGCGCCTCGACACCAACACCCGCGCCACGATCGCCTGCAGCTTAGGAGTCCTGGGACTCACTGCACTGGCAGCAAATTTTCTTCTTCGACTGTTCTTCAGCTTGCTCGCAGGGCCCGCTGAAACAGGTCTCGAGAAAAACATCATCAGTCCGTCCACTCTGGCTATCATCTCCGGACTGATTGGACTTATGATGGCCGTAGTTTGCTTCCGTTCAATTCTCGAATGGATTCGCGAACGAGGCTTGCCAGGATGGATTCCGGCGCCCAGCCCATTTGAAGGCAAACACATCCGTGTTTCGCTTGTAATTTCCGAGACCGGTGCGTTGTGGAAAGAAGCCTACTCGCAGTGGGTTCCCGCGCATCATCTCGCCACCATGATGAAAGGCCCGGTCGGCAAATCGCTGACACTGGCCAACAACGATGGTGAGCGGCTCACCATCCGTCGTTGCCTGGCTCCTGAAGCTGAAGGCGGCGGCGACATTTTTGTCGTCAAACTCAAGAAGAACCGCAAGGTTCTGTACAACCTCGAGATGCCGGCAGGAAGCCGCGGAACCTTCGAGTCTCCCGCAGAACAAAAGTACGCCACCTGTTACTATCCGCTCGCCTTCGTCGGCTGCGATGGTACGGAATCCGGCGGCTGGCTCAAGTTCGGCGGAGAGAAACGAGTGATGAGGCTGGTTTATCTGGATTAGAACTGTGGGACGATCGCAGTTCAATACGCGTGATTCCACTCGGACGTCAACCTGGTTTTCCAGCAAAATGGAACGCCAGACGTGTCGCCTGTGTTCAAACATGCGATCGCTTTCGAAAGTCGAACGCGAAGCTATGCACCCAGAGCCAATCTCAGCAAAGTGACCAGGGAAACCCGGTCACTTTGCCATTTTTCACGCATATACTATCTCATATAATTGCGGCAATCTCAAAGACAAAACGCAGCAATGGCCATTGCGTCGTTTTGCAAAGCGAACTGACTACGTCACCCGGTCTTCGGCTGGAGCGGGATGAACCGCCGCAAACCGAAGGACCGGGTGACTGAATGCCAGGTCGGGTGAAGACGACCTGACTGTCAGTGTTGAACTACACCAGAATCGCCGTGGCGACTGCCGGGTGACGCCAGGGCGTGCCGTAGCACTGCGGGTTTTCGGGCTGGTGAGCGACGTCACCATCGTGCCGGAACCACAGAGCATTACGGCTCTGGCGGTGGAACTTCAGTTGCTTGCCGTTGAGCAGCCGCACTTCGCGTTCGAGTTCGGTGCGATCGCGGGCGAACTTGGATTCGACGACGATGCCGATCGGGAAGAGAATCCGTTCGGTGATGACGAAACCGCCATCCATGACACGGATCGTAATCGAGCCGGCGACGTTGTCTTTGGAACCGGACGGAACCACTTCGATGTAACCGAAGAAGTCCGGACCGGTTTCCGAAGTCCAGTGCTGAGTGCCGGCTTCGCGATTCCAGACGGTGCCATCGATGTCGACGAAGCGGTTGGCCACTCCTTCGTCATCGTAGCCAATCTGGCGCGAAGTGCCGTCAGCATACTTGACCTCGTTGATGAGCCCCACCTGGCAGCCGCAGCAGGCCGGCAGAAGGGACAATTGAAACTCGTTTGAGTATCCTCTGTTTTTAGACATTACTAGCCCTCTGTGTTCTCGGCGAACTTGATTGTTCGTCCGTGGAAGTTAGCCCTTGGGTCAGAGATGTCTCAGCCTTTGGGTGTTTGAAAACAAGCCATCTGAGAAGCCCGGGGCTCGTCAAAATGGCCGAAAAGACAGATTCCCACCGCTAATGCAACTAGGCGGTCTTCCAGAAGCTGTAAGCAGCCCGTGGATAGAATTTGGAATGTTGGTACTGGCGGGTTTGGGAAGTGAGTTGTTACCGGAAGATTTGCAGGAGATAGATACAGCTACGCTATGAACCTTCCCGGTCACGGAACAACGATTTTTAAACTGTATAAACCGCGATGAGCCCTGGCGATACGTCGCGATAGCTCGATTTCAGCTATTTTTAACGAGTCTTGAAACGCTGACCAATACAAGGACTAGAGCGCTTTTTCAGCTTCTCTTAAACATTGGAATCACTAAACCTGATTTTTACACAACCCGGTAAACCCAGGTCTCATCGGCATTCGCGCTTGCTGTATTGAATCTAATCCAAAGTTCGTTGGCCTAACCTGGAGCCGGCTAGTCAAGAGCAACCGAATGTTACTCACACAAATTAGCGTTCTAACGTCCTGTTAAGTCGCAGTTCGCGCGCCCGATGTTAGCGAGAGCTAGTCTAACTAGCACAAGCTAGCATACCGTATATTCTTGACATCGATGTAAACGTTGCTTATAAAAGCTCGCTACTGCCTCTTACTAATCACTAGGTTTTAGACGCATTCCAAACATTCCCTTGCCGAAGTAGTTAGTCCCGAGACAAACGCCACGCTTCCCAAACCCAGTTACATGACTTGAAGCCCACGCTTCTGGTTTTGAACGCTGGTTTTTGACGGCCTGGCAGAAATCTCGAGGACGGTTACGGCTGGCTTGGGCTGCTCCTCTTGATACCCGAGGGTACCGAGTACTGAGCCTGACAAGGCTTGGCGCGAAGTGCTCTCAAAGCGTTGGTCAGGCTCAACAGCCTGGACATCTCACTTCTGACACTGAGCTGAGTTGGCGTCCCAGTAAGACTCCAGCTGCTCATAGAGAGAAACCGAGGAAAACACGTTATGTCTCTGAACACAACTCCGAAATCCGATTCCGGCAGCGCCAGTCTGCCCACCCGACTTATCTCCGCGCTGCTGGGCGGTGGCTTCGCCTTCATGGCGGCGTCCTACTTCACGGCCGGACTGCTCCCGATCATCGCCGCCGTTCTGGTGGCCGTCATCGGTCTCGTCGCGCCCAAGTGGCTTCTGCTCCCGGTCGCCGGCGTGGTGGTGCCCACCTACAAGCTCGGCAAGTACCTCAGCAAGGAAGCCTACCGCGGCTTCATGCGAGGCATCCTCAACTTCTTCATCGGTGTCCCGTCCGCCATCGGCGCGGCGGTCGCCACGGCGACCTACGTCGGCTGGGCTCACAACCTGAGCCTGCTGATCTGGTTCCCGGCCTGCTGCATCGCGTTCCTGGTGACGTTCTTCATCCTCGAACCCGCAGCCTACCTCTACATCCTCAAGCCCACCGGTGACGGGCTCGAGAAGCTGTGGAACAAGACGCGCGACCTCGCCAAGGCATACGCCAAGCCGTTCTTCCAGGGACTGGTCAACATCGTCCGCAACCTGCCCGGCTCCAATGGTCTCTGGACCTGGGTCGAGAACAAGGAGAAGGGCGCCCAGTGGGTCGACGGCTTCGTCGGCGTCGTCACTGGTCTCGGCGTGCTCGGTCTGACTTGCGGAACGGCCTACACGGTCTTCAACTTCGTCGAGCCGTATGCGGCCCTGGTCGCTACCGGCTGGCTCATGACCGGCATCACCGGCTTCGCCGCTGGTGTCGCCGCCATCGCGGTCGTCGGTGTGCTCTTCCAGCTCCTCGACAAGGGTGAGCTGCCCTTCGCCGCCACCGCCCTTACCGGCGCCGGCGTCTACGCTCTCCTGCCCGTCTCCGCCGCGTTCGGTTTCGGTCTGCCCGCCACCATCGGTGTCGGCGCGCTGGAGTTCGTCCTCGGTCTGGCGTACGTCTACCCCGCAGTGCACGGCATCCTCAAGTCCGGTCTGATTAAGACCATCCTCGAAGGCGTGCGCAAGCTCGTCGAGAAGACCTATGACGAGAAGGACGCCGACTACCGGAAGTTCTTCGCCGGCATCGTCACGCCGGTCATCGCGCTGATCTCGGGTGGTCTCGCCTTCTGGGCGCTGGCCTTCTACGGTCTGCCGCTGGTCGTCATCCTGCCGGTCGCGGCTCTGTGCGCGCTGATCACCTACCTCGGCACGGGCGAAGCCTTCGACGACCTCCCGACCACCATCGGAGTCGGCGTCGTGCTGTCGCTCGCCACGGGCTTCGGTCTGTGGTACTTCTTCGCCGATGCGTTCAGCGCCTGGGTGTTCTGGCCGGCTGCTGTTCTCGCGGTCGCGTTCACGTTCACCGTCCTGCTGACGTCGATCTACCTCGGCTTCCGCGCCATCACCTTCCCGGTCGCCAAGCCAATCGGCGGAGCCCTGGACAGCGCGCACAAGTCCGCTTACAAGGCGGCTCGTGACCTGACCAAGTGGTGGGACAACAAGGTCATCGACAAGACCTACACCGAGTACAAGAGCGACGACTACTCGAAGGGCGTCCTGCACGTCTTCAACCTGGCCGTGCTCGCCCTCGGCGTGTGGCAGGCTCTGCCTCTGGTCAACGGTTGGCACGGTCTCCCGACCTGGCTGATCACAACCGGTCTGTGCGTCTCGGCGGGTCTGGTGTACCTGCTCGTCGGTCGCATCCTGCTGTCCGCCGGCACCATCGCGATCGGCTTCGCGGTCGGTCTCGGTACCTTCGCCAGCGGAACGTGGGCGCTCTATCAGATCGCTCCCGATCAGTGGTGGCTGGCTGCGGTGGTCTCGGCCGCTGCGACGAGCGCCATCTTCTACGTCGTCACCCCGGCGGTGCTGCTCGTCATCCGGACCCTGCTGGGCTGGCTGATCGAGCCGGTGGGCAAGTATGCACTCACCCCGGTCTATGATTTCGCCTGGGCGCGCTTCGAGTTCGTCTGGGACGCGTTCCTGGTCGTCGCGAAGTTCGTCAACACCTGGCTGATCATGCCGATCGTCCGCGTCTTCGCCGCCTTCGCCAAGGCGATCGCGGATGCGTGGAACAGCCTCACCGGCCGGAAGTAAGCCGTTTCCCGAGGCGGAGTGAAACCACACAGGTGACACTCCGCTGAGGGAGCGACTCTTCCATTGAAGGGGAGCAGGCAGATGGGAAACCATCTGTTCTGCTCTTCTTCTCTTCAGAACATCCCTACTACACCTTGTCACATTCCAAGAACAACGAAAAATCGCACCGAAAGCGACTCGAGTTTAGCCCAATATTGAAATGTGCCTGTGTGGCACAAAAAAGCCGGGGGAATGTGCCACATAGGCACATTTGTCCGAATCTTCCCCAAAATGTGCCGCTTTAAGAATGCCACCAGGAGCTGGAGGTGGAGTCGTCATGAGAGCGGGAGGTGGATTAGCTCCGCCTCCCGCTCGTGAACTGATCTGAGTTGCACGTTACTTAACGTCGAGCGTGATCGTGAAGGTCTTCGCCGGCGGCTTGTTCTTCTCCCAGGGGCGGGTGTACTCCATCTTGATGGTCACCTTGCCGGGCGAGACGGCATCGAATTTGACCAGGTTTTCGCCACCACGTCCGACCACTGGACGACTATTGGGCGCAACTGGCGGGTTAATGTAGGTGACGCCGCCGTCTTGTCTGACCGTCGCGGCGGAGACGCTCTCCACGCGCCATCCATAGCCGGTCGAGATGTTGCTGGGCAGGCGAATCTCGATTTTGTCGCCGGCAGAGACGGCGACTGTCTGAGTGTCGTTCTTCTCGCCGATCTCCACCACCTTTTGCTTATTGGCGGTCGGCTGGTTGAGACTCTGAACGACGGTTTCCGGCTGCTTGCCGACAATCACTTCACCCACATGACTGCGCTCCGTGCCAGGAGTCTGGGCGAGCATGACACTACCGGTGGTAGCACACAGCATGACCAGAGCGCCAGCGGCAAGCATCAAAAATCCGACTCCGATCGTTTTCATCATTACTTCGGTCCCCGTCGCATTCTCTCGTAATGATTCAATTCAGCGACCGGCATCCGACGCAGATACAAACATTCAGTATCTACACTTCAAGCGTCGGTTGCAATGGACTATTTTCTAGATTTCGGTGCTGTTCAAAACGAAAAAATGCGGACTTCAATCTATCTGTTTCCACTTAAAGAATGTGGCAATATCATGCGGAATTGAACATAAGGATTTGCTCAAATCTGACGCCGCTAGGCTAGCCAAGCACCGACAACACAAGGTCCGACGTGATGGAGCAAAATCTTTTGATATCATGGATGGTGCCCATACTATATCAGTTCGTATCATTCGAGTAAAAAACGAGAGCAGTAAGCAACCCACCATTTGGGGCACTCTTACTGAGTCTCGTTCGGAGCTGGACCCACTCAGAATCCATACTTGAGTTTAGCCCCCTTACGACTTACGCTGCCGAATTGCCTTAAGCAGCCACTCGGATTGGCGAATGAACGAGCGCTGCCGGTGCAGTTCTTCATCGAAGTTAAACGAAGCCGTAGTCTTCTTGTCGCGTCGGTGGGCAGTAATCGCGTCGGCAAGGCCACCAGGCACCTGACTGGCGAACCAACCCGAACCTTTGTTGCTGCTGATGCAGGCTCGAATCGCATGGTTGGCGGCGACACCCGCGATTCGCCACATGCCCAGACCGCTTGCGTTCTTGAACTGCGAAGTGAGCAGGAAACTCGCACACATCCACGTTTTATGATCCGTACATCCCAGTTTGTGCAACTGGGACACGGCAACTAGCGTGTGGCGTTTTTCGCCATTCACACAAGCAACCAGACCGTTCAGACAATCGCCGCACACTCTAGCGGCAAAATCACTCCAAGTGCGCTTTAGAGAAACGCCCGGTGTGATGCTCTGAAGAAATTTGCTGGGCCACTCCTTTGCCAGTTCATTCGGCAAACCGCGAAAAATCGCATCGGCAGCAGCCATGACATTGACAGGAATACGCACTTCCTGGCAGAACGACTCCAGATCGTCCACACCAATCGACCAGGCCGCAAATCCCTTACTCTTCCAGTGCGGATCTCGCAGCATCCCAGCGACTGCGTCAGCGTTAACTCGGGACAAAATGGTGGCTTTGAATTCGTTACTGTTTCGAAAGGCAATCATGATAGTGATGCGTACACATTGCTTTTGATTGATGCTCGGCATTAACTTGGAACCGAGCGTAAACGCTTTTGATGTGCAACTGTTAGATGAGAGTTTAAGCGGAATTCCGACCCGGGCGACGCCAGGCGTCGCCCGGAGTGTAGCGACACGCTTTTCAAACGGGATGTGCAAAGAAGATTGCGGCTTAAGCGCCAGGAAGCGGCGCATGATGCGGCGCTTCCGTGTCGCGTATCCGCTCAGCTCACCAGCACCACGATGGCGGTGGCGTTGTCGCGCGTGTCATCGGCCACGGCGTTGGCGAGCAGATCATCGACGATCTCTTGAGCCGACTTTCCGCTCTCGAGAAGTTGCTGAACGCGTGCGAGCTGACTGTAATCCACCAGACCATCAGAGCAGATCAGGTAGATGTCGCCGCGCAGCATCCGGAACTTGAGCGTGTCCCACTCAGGGTCGTCGTTGGTTCCGCCGACGCGGCGCACCAGAACGTTGCGGAACTGGTGCGTCGCCAACTCAGCTTCCGTGATGTTGCCGCGCTTGAACAGCTCCATCGCCAGAGAGTGCTCGACCGTGAGCTTCTCGAGAACACCGCCACGAAGGCGGAAGAAGTGTGAATCGCCGCACGAGCCGAGTTCCATCTCGTCGGCGGTGTGGCGGGCTGCCACCACGGTAGTGCCGAAGCCCTTGAGGTCAGGGTCAGCCGCTGCCATGGTTCGCATCGTCGCGTTGCTTGTGAGAATGCCGTCGGCGAGCCAGGTATCGCGACCCGCGTCGATCTGTTCAAAGGTGTCGACGACCGCCTTGGACGCCACCTCACCGGCCGCCTGACCGCCCATGCCATCAGCGATTACCAGCAGGTTTCCTTTGAGCAGGTAGGCGTCTTCGTTGTTCGAGCGACCACCGATGTGCGTGCCACCAGCGGCGGTGACCTTCAGTGGTCGCGCGGCTTTGACGGGTTGGATTCTGGTCAGAGGTTGGTGCTGGGGGTGATGCTGGGGTTGGGTGGGCTTCCTGCTGAAGTAGAGCAGGGCAGCACCGGCGAGGACGAGAACTGCCACGACCAGGGCGATCATCACCGGTCCGGGGTTGATGCTGGTGGCGAAAATCGGCCGGAGGGTGACCGACGCCAGGGAAACTCCGAAGCTGTGAGTCAACTGTCACTTCCTTCCTGTTAGGAGATTGTTGGCGGCTGGGGAGCAGCTATCGCTGCCGGACCAAGCCGCTTGTAGTTTCCGGACTCTGACACAGAGCCGGTTGGGGCACGGTTATGATGAGAGGAATGAACTAAAGAACGATTGCGGTATTGGCCTCGAGAAAAAGAAGAAAAAGAGATAGTGGTTAATGGTTAGCAAGTGAGTAGGTCTAAAGCAATGAAATTCTCTTGACTTCCACCAAATACCTCAGAATTCTTATGACGCTATCCTGACGAATTGCATATAACGCCATATCAAAACCTGCATTGAATCAGTAAAATTCACCCACACGGGGACGTTCAACACCGCAGTGAAAACCACACCGCCCCTGGTGGCAGCTCGCGTTTCAAAAATGAAAAAGCCGAGCATCAAACCGGTTCAACCATGTTCGAAAAGACGCACCCGCATTGCCAACGACTCAATAAAAATATTTTGGCTGTCAAGCGCGACTAGTGAGAACCGAGGGGTAAGAAAGACTTATCGGGACAGTTAAATTTAGAAAGTCGGGGTGCATCATGGCAGGACTCTCGAAGACATTCTTGTCTTTATTGAAAACAGTTTTTTCGTCCTTTATTCCTTCGGGCAGCGAAAGCGCATGGGATGACTACAGAAGCGCACGTGTCATGGCAGTACAGCCAATCAGAACAAAGTACTAGACCGTTTGTGATCGACGCGAAGCGACAAAACTCGGGAAAAAATGCAGAAGTTTTGTTCCAGTGTTAAGCTAACGTTGATGTGATTATCAACCCGAACGGGTGACGGCGCTTGCCTTCTTGAAATGGTTTCTCTTCATTACTGATTAGACAAGGACTTACACTACATGAGATTCAAAGTACTTCTGACCACACTAGCACTTGCTTCCACTGCGCTTGTCGCCGTGCAGGCACAAGACAGAGTGGGTCTCTACCTGAGGGGAACAAACCACCAGCGCGGCGGAGAAGCCATCGCTCAGGAGACAGCCAATCTGTACGTCTACGACGGTGCTAAAGTGAAGGCCTATGACCAGACCAAAATCTGGGCGCACGATACGTGTTCGGTCGAAGCTTACGGACAAGCCACAGTCGAAGCCAAAGCCGAAACCAAAATTCGCGCGTTCGATACCACGAGAATTATTGCCACCAACTCGGCAAACATCGAAGCTAACGGCAGCAGCAACGTAGTCGCCGATCAACACTGCAAAATCGATGCGCACGGCAACGTGAACGTCAATGCCGGAGACGAAGTCGTAATCAATGCCGACGGCAACTGCACTATCTTTGCCCGCGACAAATCTAAAGTCACGGCCAACGGAAACTGTATCGTCATGGCGCTCGGAAACGCGACCATCATCGCTACTGGTAACGTGCACATCAAAGCGTATGACAGCGCCAGGGTCGACGCGAAAGGTGATTGCAACGTCGAAGCCTGGGGCACGGCCGACATCACCACCGACGGGAAGGTCGTAGTCGAAGCACACGACAATTCAGTCAAAGTGAATAAGAAAGGCTAAACACCGCCGTTCATCAGCGGTTCAGTATTGATAAACAAAACCCCTGCTCTTTCGAACAGGGGTTTTTAATTTATTCAATCAGGTTTAAACCCTGATATCCAGTTGCTTGAAAGTTCTACGCGATGGTTACATCTTTGCAGAGATAAACGTCTTGAATTGCGTTGAGCAATTCTACGCCGTCCTTCATTGGCTTCTGGAAAGCTTTTCTGCCGGAGATCAAACCAGTACCGCCAGCTCTCTTGTTGACGACAGCGGTCATGATTGCTTGTTCCATGTCGTTGGCGCCGGAGGCACCGCCTGAGTTGATCAAACCAGCGCGACCCATGTAGCAGTTAGCTACCTGGTAGCGAGTCAGATCGATCGGGTGGTCAGTGGTCAGTTCCGAATAAACGCGAGCATCCGTTTTACCGAACTTGATTGCGTTGTATCCGCCATTGTTCTCAGGCAATTTTTGTTTGATGATATCTGCCTGAATCGTGACACCAAGGTGATTTGCTTGACCGGTGAGGTCTGCAGACAAATGGTAGTCGACGCCATCTTTGACGAAAGCGGAGTTACGTGTGTAGCACCAGAGGATCGTGGCCATACCGAGTTGATGAGCTTCTTGGAAGGCTTCCGATACTTCGATAATCTGACGAGCGGACTCATCGGAGCCGAAGTAGATCGTTGCGCCAACCGCAGCAGCACCGAGCTCCCAAGCTTCTTGAACGCTGCCGAACATGATCTGATCGTATTTGTTCGGATAGGAGAGGAACTCGTTGTGGTTGATTTTTACGATGAAAGGAATCTTGTGAGCGTATTTACGCGACATCGATCCAAGGACGCCGAATGTGGTGGCAACAGCGTTGCAACCGCCTTCGATAGCGAGTTTGATGATGTTTTCGCCATCGAAGTAAATCGGGTTTTTGGCAAACGAGGCGCCGGCTGAGTGCTCGATGCCCTGGTCGACAGGGAGAATCGAGAGATAACCAGTGCCGCCGAGTCTACCGTGATTGTAGATGCTGGCGAGGTTACGAAGAACTTGAGGATTTCTGTCGCTCTGAGTAAAGATCCGATCGATGAAATCAGGTCCTGGCAAATGGAGCAAATCTTTGTCAATGGTTTTGCTCGTATGCTTGAGATAGTACGAAGCCTTGTCACCAAGAGCCTTTTCGATGTTAGACAATTCTGTTGCCACTGGCATGAAATAAATGCCTCCGCAAGGTCGGTATGGGTTCAAGCGCGACTAAAGACGCGCGATTCCAATAAAGCTAGCAGCAAAACCGCCAGACTGTAAGAAATAAACAAAATCATCAAGAAATACTGCAATGCAGCTTAACGGAAAAGGCGATTTCCGGATTTAGCAGCCTGGGCGCTTACAAAGCCCCCCTAGACTTCGCCGGTGGTGATGTGCGACCCCGTAGTAATCGTGAACGTTCACCCAGACGGCGACGAGTTCATTTACAAACGTAATGCTTGCTTTTAAACGCAATCAGCTTATTTGTGCGGTTCAATCGGTTGCGACAACTCCAACAACACGCCGCTCGTGCTCTTGGGATGAAGGAATGCTATCGATGCTCCATCGGCTCCAATTCTCGGTTTTTCATCAATGAGTTTGATGTTTTTTTCTTTTAGCTTACCGAGTTCAGCTTCAATGTCCTCAACGCCAAGACAAATGTGATGCAGGCCCGTTCCGCGTTTGGCGATAAATTTGCCGACCGGAGTATCGGGACCGAGCGGCTCGAGCAGCTCGATATGCGTATTTCCCAGTTCCAGCTTAGCGACCCGCACGCCCTGCTCTTCAACGGTTTCAATGGTTATACATTCCAGTCCAAGCGTCTCTTTATAAAACCGCAGCGACTCCTCGAGATTCTCGACAGCCACGGCAATGTGATCCATTCGCACTTGAGTTCCTCCGTTGACGCGCCCAGACAGCCGCGATGAATAATAACTGATAAACCGATTTGGCGCTGCATCACAAAGGCCTGAGAGACCTTGGCGCTGCACCGCGCGATGAGACGATCAACATCGCAGGGTACGGTCCGAATCCTCAACAATCGCCGGGTTATGGTCAGACTGCTTCAATCACTAGGATTTACGGTCCGAATCCGGATGCCCGCTCGAAGAACTTATGAATTATGTTCAACTTACGCAACTCGCTAAATTCGTCGTATTCCTTCCAGGTGCTCATCAGTCGCGTCTGACGTTCGATCAAACTAACTTGATCGAATGGCCCCCAGACTTCGCCCCGCCATTTCAGGTCGTAGTAGAACTTATTAAGAGAGGTCGTCAAGTTGACCGTGGTGTCGACGTTGAGAATGTAATTCTGACCGTCCTCACGGATTGGAAAGTAGAGTTCTTCGCCTGGCGGTGGCACCAGTCCGCCACGGGCGAGGGCATGCGGGGCAGGTAGTCGGTCGCGGTCTTTGCCGAACAGGTGCGAGAAGAATCCGGCGTGAGCGGGCTGGGCTGCTCCAAACAGGGCGCTAACAAAAAGAATAGAACATATGCAAATTCTTATCTGCGATATCGTCATGAACGGTTTCTCCAGTTCCACGTCTAGTTATCAGCGTCCGAGCGGGTTGGTCCGGTACCATCATAAGGCATAGTAGCTAACTCTGCGCAACAACTTAAGCGATCTGCATGTCAGATGCGCTTGGCATGAAGTAAACTGTGCGCTTGTTCAAGTTCCACCCTGGTCTGGAGAACGTCTAATGGCTAAGAGAATCGAGAAGCGCCAAGTTTCTTCCCGAGTGAAAAGATATTCAAGCCTTCTTCTTGGAATCTCTGCGTGTCTGGTTTCAACCCAGGCATTTGCTGATGACAACGATAGCGGTTTCGCTCAAGCCGCTCCAAAAGCAACAGCGGTTGATTCAGGTGAATTGACATACGATCAAGCCCTGCAAGAGTTGATGAAAACCAAGGCTCACAGCGAAGCTGCGGAAAAATGGGGCGAAGTGCGCAGTGTTGAAGTCCCCAAGGGAGTCAGTCCTGATGCCATCATCGAAAAGGAAGCGCTGAAAGCTCCTGGCATCATGGGTATGGACTCCGGCACTCCGGATGCCGCCAAAGTCAGACAGTCCGCCATCAAAGTAGAAGGCCCGCTTTCTGCAGCCGAGAAGGTTGCAATCCCCGGAGCCACTCCTCAAGCGCCATCTCCAGGCACTCAACAGATCGAGGAAACCGGCTGGGATTGGGTCGGCAAACAAACACAAGCCGCCGCCGAACAGCCCAAGCCCAAAGCAAAACAAGCAACAGGTTTCACGACAGTATTCGACGCGACGCAACAAAGCGGAGCACCTACGCCAACACCAGTGAGCACGAGACAAGCGCCTCCAGCCGCTGTCGCTGACGCTGAAGAAGCTACTGAGGAAACGGCCGGCGCGCCAGAACCGGAGACGGCGATCGAACCTCAAGAAGAGGGTCCACCCAAATCGGCAGCTGACGTTGCCAAAGAAGCGGTCAACATCTATAACGCCGCTGTCAAACTGCATTTGTCCGGAAAATTGGAAGAGGCAATCACCGCTTACCGCGAAGCTCTCAATGCCAATCCCGAACTGAGCCAGGCCCATTGCAATCTCGGACTGATCTTCAACCAGCAGCACGACTATGCCAAGGCTCTATCTGAGTTCAGAAAGGCACTGGCTATCGATCCGAAAGATGCCATCACATACAATGGCATCGGCGCCGCTTTGAGAGCGCAGAAAGATATGGAAGGCGCGATCAAAAATTGGTCGACTGCCGTTTCAATCGATCCGAAATTGGCGACTGCTCACTACAACCTCGGCACCGTCTACGAGATGCAAAAGGATTACGACAAGGCGATGGAGTCTTACTCGCTCGCGATTAAGAACGATTTCCGCCTGGGCGAAGCGTATTACAGAACCGGTTTGATTCTTCTCAAGAAAAACCGCAGTGAAGACGCGAAAGAACAATTCAACAAAGCAATTCAGGTTTCTAAAAACGCAGAATTTTGCGCTGATGCCAGAAAACGAATTGCTGCGATTGAAAACCCACCAACCCGCTAAGTTGATTCAGCTGGCGTTTGAGATATTGAAAAACCGGCGTCACAGCCGGTTTTTCCTTTTTGCACTGACATAACGCAGATCTGTTTGCTCCGGCAGCGATGGCGCCTCTGCGTGCTTGTCGAATCTCGAATGGCGATTCACAAGAACACGGCCGGAGGTCTGCACAAGAACGATTTACTAAACCGATACTTAGTCGCTACTTAGTCGCGAATTTTTTCGACCATATTCGTCGTGCTTTTCCCGGGCACTAGAGCAAGGATTTCGACTCGGCCGCCATAAGATTCCACGACCGGGGTTTCAGCCAGGTCAGAGGGCTTGTAATCGGCTCCTTTGACGTGAATATTCGGCTTCGCCTTGTGCAGAAATTCAACGGGTGTGTCCTCATCGAACACGGTGACGTAGTCGACGCAACCGAGCGCGGCAAGAACCTCCGCGCGATCGGCGCTGCAGTTGATTGGTCGGGTCGGGCCCTTTAAACGTCTAACCGAATCGTCACCGTTTATCCCGACAACAAGCAAATCCCCCAACGCTCTAGACTGTTGCAAAATGCGCACATGTCCGACGTGAAGAATATCGAAGCAGCCGTTGGTCGTTACGATAACACGGTTGTTGCGACGCTCTGCATCGAGCATTTCGGCGAGTTGTTCTCTGGACACAACCTTTCCCATTGGTTTTAAATCTCCACCGGCGGTACCAGTTCGAATCCTCGTCTTGTCTGAGCAAACGCGAGAAATCGATCTGGAATTTTAAACGACTTGCACATTGGTTTAAGAGCACATCTTCTACATCTGGCTGTGTCAGCGCGATTGAGGAAGCGAAGGGTCATCCTATATAAGTGAATCGCATCGGAACGGAACCAGACGCAGTTTGAATCGTTCCAAATAAGAGTAGAACCGATTGATTCTGACAATATCACACACACCATGCGCGCGTGGTTGTTCATTTTTCAGGTTGAATTCGGAAACTCCAACGAGCGCCGAAACTACATATCGCTATCCTTCAAAACTGTGTAAACCCGCATTAACAGACGCAATATCACACACACTATCATCGATGTCTTTGTCACGCCTCTTCCGGAGCCATATTTAGTAATATCGAAACGCGCAAGTCAGTAAGGTACATACTCCCCAGATTTATAAACAAATTGTTTAAACAAACCCAGGCTATATTGCGGCTAAGGCAGCCGCAGCGTGCGTTTCAGCCCGTTTCAATCTGCTTTGACATGCACACGCCCTACACGTAAGGTGAATATATCGTCTTTTCACCCAAACCCCAGGAAAACAAGCAACAAAGGGCACCAAACCAAGTTTCTTTCTCGCTTACCAGCTCACGATCGAGTGCTAGTCTTCGACCGCCGTGCCACCTGATGTGGTGACCGGCACGATTCGTTTCAACAAACTTCGTTTTCGCAACCAAGTCAAAGCCAGGCTTCCACAGTGTGGGGGTCTGTCTGTTGCAACTCTTTCCTCAGATGGAGTTAACCATGAAGAAAAGGAAATTCGAATGGCGATCTATTCTGATCGCCACGGGGCTCGCGTGGGGTGCAATCCTGCTCGCGACGGCGGGCTACGTCCTCCTCACCAGACAGCCGCCCCGCATCGTCATCAACGTGGAACCGCCCGAACGGGACGAAATCACGTCCTTCGGCACGGTTCGGTTCGTCTACGCACAGGACGGCACCACCGTCCTCGAGAAACACACCCCCTATCCGGACGGCGGCGTCGGCCACCTCTTCAACCGCCCGGACGGCACGCTCAAGGAGACGGCGGAACACTACCCCGTGCGGGCAGGCACTTCCCAAGCCGTTCTCAAATCGAAGAGCACCTGGTCGGTGGACGGCAAGTCCCTGCAGACAGGCGAAGTCTACCGCCCGGACGGCTCGCTCTGGTTTACCTACAAGGACCTGGGCAACGGCCGCCGGCAGGATACCTTCTACTTCCGGAACGGTTGGAAATTCTCACAAGTCGAGTACAACCCGTCCGACAGCACGAAGGAGACCGTTTACTACCAGCCCAACGGCAACGTCTGGGCCAAGGAAGTGCAAGAGCGGCAGTACTCGTATTACAGCGACAAGTCGCTGACCATGTACGACGCTGCCGGCACCAACATGGTCTCGAAAAGCGAGACCGTAGGCTGGCAGCAGACGGTCGACGGCTTCAGCGCGGGCAGCAACACCGGGCGACTGGTGAGTTACTACAACCCGGACGGCAAGCGGGCGTTCCGTCAGTTCTACAACAGCAACTGGAACTGGTACCTGCAAGCCCAGGGTAGTCTCGCGCAAGTGGATGTCTACGAAACGTGGGGCAGCATCAAGAAAACCTACGAAGTCGACGACAGCCAGGACACCGTCAAGCTCAAGACATCCTACAAGCCGGACGGCTCCCGCAAGGTCTTCCGAGACTACGGGAAGAACATCCGCAAGGTGTCGATCGAGAAGGTCGATGTCCAAGGTCAGCCCAAGGAGCGGTTTCTGCAACTGGGAACCTGCTCGTACGAACTGGACGCCTCTTCGGTCCGCACCGAACACGAGGACGCCGACCGCGTCTACGACATCTTCGACCTGACCTACTTCGCACAGCCGAAGGAGCAGGAGCTGCGCGCCAAAAGAACGGAAGCGCAGGCGGAGAGCCGTGGAGTGCTCGGTCCTCGCGACGATACGGACCCCGTGAAGTGGTACCACAAGCAGTGACGTAACGCGCGCGGTCAAACGCGCCGGTTTTGTATTTCAGGACGCAGCGTGCGTCCATACACACGAAGACGGGCTTTAAGGAAAGCCCGTCCTCCTCATTCATCAGATGGGAACCAAACTCATGATGGAAGTATTCCAAAACTGGCAGCTCATCCGCTTCGCGGAACCCAACTGGCTCTGGTTGGCGGCTGCCCTGATTCTCCTGATTCCGGTCTGGAAGCGCTTGCGGCCGGCGATGGCTCACACCAACACCAGCATGCACAAAATCCGTTCGTTCGGCTGGCCCAGCAAGCTCTGCATGCTGCTCCTGGCCGCGACCTGGCTCGCCTTCACGGGCGCCATGGCCAAACCCAAGCTTACCCACCAGCAGATGCACGAGTATTTGGATGCTCGTGACTTCGTGATCGGCATGGACCGGTCGGGCTCGATGTTCACTGCCGACATCGAGTCGCGCGAGCTGCAGGCGGAAATCCAGGCGTTCGAACAAGCCGAACGCGACGAAGAGAAGAAGATGCGGGAGAAGTACCCGACACTCTACCCGTACGAAGCCGAGAAGGAAGACCCCAACGCCAAGAAGGACGAGTCCGGCAAGGTACAGCGCTTCCAACTGGCTCGCTACGCGGCGGTCCAGTTTCTCCGGTCGCGCCCAGAAGGCGACCGCGCCGCGCTCTTCACCTTCGACGACGAGGCCTACTGGGCATGGCCGCTCGGCAAGGACGTCAACATCGTCCTGCGCAAGGTGTCGGAACTCTCGAAGAAGTCCGGCGGCGGTACCAACTTCGACGGACCGTCCGGCAGCAACCGCCAGAAAGGCGCATTCCAGGCGACGCTCGAGCAGTTCGACTCACTGGGCAAATCCAAGACCCAGGTGATCATCTTTATCTCGGACGGCGACGCCGGGATTTCGGAAGAGCGCCATCAGTACTTCGTGGAGCAGATGCGCAAGGAAGGGCGCAACATCCACATCTTCGCCCTGGTGTGCGGCGCCCAGACGCAGCTCACCAACTCGGCCACGCAGTCGCTGCGCCGCCTGGTCGAAGAGGTCAACCCCAAGGACTGGAAAGACTTGAAGGGCGAGCCGGTCGATGCCGTCATCTGGGCGGGCAACGGCGACGCCATGAAGAAAGCGTTCGGTAAGATCAGCGAGCTGGAAAAGTCCACCATCGAACTCGAGGCGGTGGAAAGCCAGAAGCCGGTCGAGTCGGCGTTCACGCTGTTCGGTTGCATCCTCGGCGGGCTCTTCATCGGGCTCTGCTGCCTGTTCCGCGAATCCTTCTAACCGCGCCTGTCACAAGGCCTTCACAGGGGACGCACAGCACCGCGGGCGGTGCGGCTCAGAGCCGCGCCGTCCTCTGCTGTCCTCTCCTCTATCTTCTCAAAGGAGAAAACGAGATGAAATTCCTTCGTAAATGGCTCTGGATGCTGCCTGCCGTGGGCGGTGGCGTCCCGGCCGGACTGGCTGCGCTCAGTCTGATTCAAGGCGACACGCAGTCGGCGATCTCGCTGGCGTTGACGGCGCTGGCACTGTTCTTCACCTGCCTGTTCGTGACCAGCGCCGTCTCCGGCGCGCTGCGACACTGGCTCGAATGGCTGGGCGAAAACCTGCTCGCCATGCTCAACTTCCGAGCCGGCGGCATCAGCCACACGCTCTGGCAAATCCCTGTCGCCATCGCACTGGTCGGCGGCATCTTCTGCACCTTCAAACTCCACCTGAACACGGCAACCGTCACCCACGTCTACGGGTTGATCGCCGCGTTCGCCTTCATCGCGCTCTATGCCGCGGTCTTCCTGCTCCACTCCAAGTGGGCGAAACCGGCATTCGCGGGCGTCGGCGTGGTCGCTCTGGCACTGGGCTTCTACCTGTTCAACTACAAGTCCAGCCAGGTGGAGTTGTACAACGCCGGCATCGCCGCGATGGACGCAGGCGATCTGCCCAACGCCGTCAAGCTGTTCGACGCCTCGGTGGCGGCGGGCAAAGTGGAAGCCAGCCGCACGCAACTGGCTCGACTGGTTCTGCCCGAACCAAGCCAGGATCTGGAAGCGCGCGCTCACTTCCAGAAGGGCAACTGCCTCATCAAGATGCGCAAACCGCAGGATGCCGTCAAGGCTTATAAGGAAAGCCTGACCTCCAACCCCGGCAACTCCTTCGAAGGTCTGACCATGGACCAGGCGGCCAGTCGCTACAACGACGCGCTGCACACCATGAGCAACCTCGAGAAACTGTTCTCGAGCGGTCAGGGCGGCGGCAAGGCGCAGGGCAACGGCAAACGTCCGGGTCAGGGTCCGCCCCAACCGGGTCCGTCCCGCGACCGTCAGCCCAGTCCGGGCGCGGGCAAGCAACCGCGCGACTCTTTGTAATCGGTGAGTTTCACCGAGCAACCCATCCCTTTATTTGGAGTCACATACCATGAACATTCTCGGCAGGTTTGTCGAATTCGAGCACCCGGAGTACCTCTGGTACTCCTGGTTGCCGGTCTTGGTCGTGGCGGCGCTGTCACTGGCGTCGTGGTACACGGTCAAGAAGTTCCAGAAGTCCTACGCCAACCCCGAGCACCTGAAGCGCACCACGCGGACCTCATCGTTCGCCGGTGCCATCTTCAAGACGCTGGGCTGGTCCTTCGTCACCTTCGCGCTCTGCGCCGCGCTCTCCGAGCCGTATGAGAAGAACGCCGACATGTCGGTGCCGCAAGGCAGTCTCCATGTCGTAGGGGCCTTCGACGTGTCGCTCTCCATGGCGGCCGAAGACTACCGCTTCGCTCGCCCCACTCCCGACGGCGGTCCGCCGATCGGCGCCTGGGGCAGCCGCTTGGGCATGGCGAAGGAAGAGTTTTCCGAGCAGATCTTCAAGTCGATTCCCGGCAACAAGATCGGGCTGGTCACCTACACCGCCGACGGCTACCCGCAGTCGCCCCTGATCGAGGACTACGGGACGGTGCGCTACATCCTTCACGACTCGGGCTGGATGGGCATTCTCTCCGCCCCCGGTGGCGGCTCCGACTACGTCCAGGGGCTGCGCCTCGCCATCCACACCCTGCGTCGCGACTTCGATAAGTCCAAGCGGCAGGTGATCTTCCTGTTCTCGGACGGTGGCGCGCCCACCTTCGAAAACCCGGATGACACCGCTCAATGGCAGAAGGAGTTCCAGGAGACGATGGAAGAGCTCAACGCTCTTCGCACCGCTTGTGGTGGCAACCTCGCCGTCATCGTCGTCGGTGTCGGCGGCTACGAAGACCAGATGATTCCGGTCTACGCCCGCAACGGCGAGCGCGTGGACTGGTTTCCCCTCGACAAGGAAGAGAAGGCCAAAACCAAGTTGGACGACGCCGGTTTGAAAGAGCTGGCCAACAAGGTCGGAGGCACGTACGTCTGGCTCAACACTGACGGCAAGACCAAGTTGCCGATCAACTGGGCCAGCGTGATCGGCGGTCAGCGGACAGTGCAGGGCAAGCTCCCCCTGTCCAGCTACCCACTGTTGTGTGCGATGGTTGTGATCGCCATCCTGATTCTCCGCGGTTTCTTCCGACCCTCGGATCAAATCGCACCGCGCCCCATCCAACGCGGACAACGCGGGGCGCAAGCCTAAGTTCTAGCGGAAGTTAGATTTACCCGGCAGGGTCGTTCGGCCCTGCCTTCCCATGCACTTGAGGCGCCACCGATTGTAGTGGCGCCTTATCTTTCTCAGGAGATTTCTCATGACCGTTCAAAACCGCATTCAGCTCGAGATCCCGACCTTCACCGCCGCCTCGTTCAAGGCCAAGTGGAAGGCGTACATCAAGGAGCTCAAGAAGCTCGTCGCCGGCAACGACGAAGTTCTGGAACTGATCCTCACGGCCTGGTTCTCGTCCGGCCACGTCCTTCTGCAGTCGGTCCCCGGTCTCGGTAAGACCGTGATCGGCAACTCGATGTGCGCCGGGCTCAAGGACGGCAAGTGGGGCTTCTTCCCCTTCACCGCCGACCTCCTGCCGTCGGACATCAAGGGTTCGGAAGTCTACAACGAAGCCACGAAGCAGATGGAAGTGATGCACGGCGCCATCCACCCGAGCTTCAACATCTTCGTCGCCGACGAAATCAACCGCACCACGCCGAAGACGCTGTCGGCGCTCCTGGCCATCATGGAAGAGCTGCTCATCGTCATCGGGCCGCACGTCTTCCCGATGGCCAACCCGTTCCTCGTGATCGGCACGCAGAACCCGATCGAGCAGGAAGGTACGTACCCGATGTCCGAAGCGCTGCTCGACCGCTTCGCCATCATGGCCGAGCTCACCTACCTGAGCGCCGAAGACGAGTTCGGGCTGCTCAACAACAACGCCATCTACCAGCGTGACTCGCACAAGGCGGCCAAGATCGAAGAGGTCCTGACCCCCGCCGACGTGCTCGGCATGCGCGCCTTCGTGCAGAGCGTCACTTGCACGGACACGATGACGCGCTACATCGTCAACCTGATGCGCGCCACCCGCCCCGGCATGGACGAGTTCAAGCGGTTCATGCCCAAGGACCTGCAGGACCTCGTGCGCCTGGGCGGCTCGCAGCGTACGTCGAAGTGGGTGAAGATCTGCTCCAAGGCGGCGGCTGCCATGCGCGGCTCCGACTCCGTCGAGGTGCAGGACGTGCAGAAGGTGTTCGTGCCCTGCGTCGCCCACAAGATGATCCTGCGCTCCGACGTCAAGGCCAAGGCCAAGGGCGAGAACGTCTCGGCCCAGATCCTCGGCAAACTGCTCGGCAACTGCGGCACCTTCGAGTAATCGCTGTGACCGGCGACAAGCCGGCAGGAACGTCCTGCCGGCTTTGTCGCGGTCGAACTCTCCTTCTACGAGGTTAAAATGAAAACTATCTTGGAGCGTCTCACTCAAGACGCGGCCGAAGGAGGCTCGCGGCAAACCCTCGAAGGTCGCATCGATGCGATTCTCGAGAAGGCCGGCGACGGCTTCTTCGAAGTTGGCTTCCGTTCTCGCTCGTACCGGACCGGGGCGCGCAGGACGATTTACACCGGTCCTTCCGGCGACTTCTACAAGACCGCTGAGTACGTGCGCGGTGAGCACGACCGCCGGCAGATCATGGCGCGGGCGTCGGCCAAAACCGGCGGTCGCCACAAGATCGTCAAGGTCTGCCGCCCTGAGGCCCAGACCACGGTCTACGTGCTGGGCGACATCAACCGCACGCTCGACTTCGGCAGCTCTCGCGAAAGCAAGCTCGAGCTGATGGCGCGCTGCGCGGCGACCATCTGCCTGTCGCTCGACGAAACCAAAGACCTGATGAAGGCGTCACTTTACGCCAACCAGAGCGTGGTCTACCAGATGCTGCGCGCGCAGATGCCGATGATGGCGGTGCGTGAGCTGATCGAAAACATCATCGAACCGGTTTCGTCCAACCCCAAGCTGGACAGCGGCTTCGAAGAAGCGATCCAGATCGTGCCGGCGCAGGGACAAAACGAAGTCGTCATCCTGTCGGACTTCCTCAACTTCACGGACGCGCACTACAAGGCGCTCACGGAGTTGGCGCTGATCAACAACGTGCGCGCCATCGTCATCCAGGACATGCGCGAACGCGAGCTGCCCGCCGGCTCGCGATGGATTCCGACGCCGCTCAAGGTGTTCGACATGAACACCGGCCGCCAGGTGACCTGGTGGCTGACGGAAGCGAACCGCCGCAAGTACACGGCCGAGTTCGAGCAGCACGAAGCTGCGCTGTTCAAGTTCTTCACCGACAACAACATCACGTTCGAAGCGGTTCGAACGGATGAAGGTGAAGCCGCCGATCTCAAAGTCATCGGGTTGCTCAGCAGCCCTCCACTTCTCTCCTAAGGAGTTTATGTCATGAACATGAAGAATGCCCTTTTGTGGGGTGGCGGTCTGCTCGCGGTCTGCCTGATGGCCGGCACCGCCCTGGCCCAGGACGCGCCGCCCCCGCGCCTCACTCCCGCCGCCGTCAAGCGCGGCTGGTTCGAAGATCGGCGCATCATGATCGAGGTCATGACCGACAGCGCCTTCACCCCGCACCAGGACGGTCTGCGTCCCGGTGCCCCCGCCACCTTCCCGTTCGGCGAGCGCTTCGGCATCCGCATCGGCAACGTCGTGGCCATGCGCGTCAACGTGTACGTGCTCAAACCCAAGGACGGACAGCGACCGATTCTGGTCGACTTCAATCCGCTCAAAGCCGGGCGTTTGAGCATCGACCCCAACCCCGATCCTGACTTCAAGCTGGCATCACCGGCGGTGCTGCCCAAGGGCGAAGCGCCGGTTTCGATGTCGAGCGAACCGACGCCGGTCACGCTAAACATCGGCGACAACGCGTACCCGGCTGACCTGTACGAAATCCGGGTGTACGTGCAAACCTTCCGGCAGCCGCAACCGATGCGGTTCGCCATCGAGTTCGCCTACGCCGCCGAGAACATCAAGGACAGCAACAACCCGGACTGGAAGCGTATCTGGTCGCCGGAGTACATTCTGTCGATGTCCCGCACCGCCGACGACGGTCAGGATATGTCGGCCGGCAACACCAGCTTCATCGCTCAGAAGCCGCCGGTCTCGGCCGCGCTGTTCCTCGTCATCCTCGGCAGCCTCTGCGTGGTAACGCCTCTGGCGTACCTGATCATCGGTCGCCTGCGTCGGCACTTGAAGGTCGAGCGCCTGATCGACCCCGAGGAGCGCGCCTGGAACAAGCTCCAGCCCATCCTCGACCGCACGCGCACGGACGCTGGTTACAAGCTCTCGGAGAAGGATGTCTCCAGCGTCGTCGGCGTGGTGCTCAAGTACATCGGCAAACCGGCGCTGGCCTCGCACCAGCTCGACATGCTCGAGTTCGAGGACGACGACGGCATCCTGCTGATCGACATCCTGCGGCCCTTGATGAGCGTCCTGGAAGGCAAGACCAAGGGTGCAGGTCTGACCGACGAGCGTTACGCGGAGCTGATCGAACGGGTCGAGAAGCTCATCCCCAAGCCCTGAGCGTGAGCTCGGAAGGCTGAGTTGCAGTAGTTCGAAACAGGAGGCCATGCCTCCTGTTTCTGCTTCTTAGATTCAATTCCAGGTCTCCGAACGAAGCGAGGCAAACCTGTCTTGTCGACAGCCAGCCTCGCTTTTGACGGAACCAATTCACAAGGAAACTTTCTGATGAAAACCAAACTCGGTTTCTACATCGCCTGCCTCGCGCTCGTCATGGGCGCCGAGGTGAGCTACGCTCAGCAGCCCAAGCCGATGCAAGCGCCGTCCTTGCACGAGCTGCTTCAGGGCGAGAAGTTCCCGCTCGGCGTGCCGGTCCCTGAGACCCCGGACCCGACGCGGCTGTACAAGGAAGGCATCAACACGATCGCCAAGGAACACATCGCGCTGACCGGCTACGCGCCGGAAGAGGGCATGATGTTCGGCGGCTTCTTCGGCGGTCCCCGCCCGGAGAAGAAGACGAAGATGCAGGCGTTCCTCGACAAGTGGGAGAAGCCACCCTTCGAGCTGAAGACGCTCGACGACGCGGACCGCGCGATCAAGCTGGCGCTCACCAGCCTCGATCACCGCTTCGATTCGTATCTCGTCCCCAAGGACGTGAAACTCGAAGACAAGCGGATGGACAACACCAACACCGGCATCGGGATCATCATCAAGCTCGAGGGCATGCAGGACCTGCTCAAGGACCTGCCCCAGGATGCCACCGAAGAGCAAGTCGATAAGTTGCTCGTGATCTCGGAGAAAAACTTCCTGTCGGTCACGCCTGTCCGCAACGGTCCTGCCGAGAAAGGCGGCATGAAGGCAGGCGACGTGATCAAGGAGGTGGCCGGCAAGAAGATCGACGGCATGACCTACAGCCAGGCGATCAAGCCGATCGGCGGCAAGAAGGGCACCACCGTCGATATCGTCGTCGAGCGCCAGGAGAACGGTGCCAAGGTCCAGAAGAAGCTCACCATCACCCGCGACGACTACGAAGTGCCGGTGGTGACGCTCAAGCACCTGGGCAACGACGTCTGGCACCTGCACCTGGAAACGTTCAACGCGCGCAATGCCGCCAAGGACGTGAAGAACGCGCTGGACGAGGTGATGAAGAAGGGCGGCAAGAAGCTGATCTTCGACTTGCGTGACAACGGCGGTGGATTGGTGGACCAAGCCATCGACATCGCCATGTATATGTTGCCGGAAGGCACCATCGTCACGCAGCAGCACCGACTGTTTGGCAGCCCCGACGTGGTGGAGACGCAGAGCCACGTCACCAAGCACGTCTTCCTCGAAACGCGGCCGCAGTTGAACGGTCAATTGCCGATCGTGCACCAGCGCGTCCTGGCCGTGCCCGCAGAGATGCCGATCGTGGTCCTCGTCAACGGGCACAGCGCCTCGGCTTCGGAGCTCGTCTCCGGCGCCTTGCGCTTCAACAATCGCGTCAAAATGGTCGGCACCCGCACCTTCGGCAAGGGCGTCGGTCAGGCGCTGCTCGACCTGCCCTACGGTCGTCGTCTGCACGTCACCTCCTTCTACTTCCTGCCTGCCGACCGGTTTACGGACTGGGTCGGTGTGGACGTGGACGTGGAAGTGAAAACGTCGGAAACAGACAAGACCGACGTACAGCTCGACCAAGCCGTGAAGACGGTCAACGAGATGTACGAACAGGGCATCAAGGACGCGGCCACGAAGGCGGCTCACGAAGAGGAAGTCCGCAAGGAGAACCGCAAGCTCTGGCAGGAGCGCCTCGATCGGCAAAAGAAGTTCGAGGAGGAAAAGAAGAAGAAGGAAGAGGCCAAGGAAAAGGCTAAGAAGGAAGCCGAGGAGAAGGCCAAGAAGGACGCTGAAGAGAAGGCCAAGCCCAAGACTCCTGCCGCTCCGGAGGCGAAGAAGTCGGGCGACACCGCCCCTGGTGCCATCCCGCCGGCGAAGACCGATACCATGCCCAATGGTGTCGACGCCTTCGCCAAACCTGCCACCACTCCCGGTGGCAGCACTCCGGCTCCGGCTCCGGCGACACCCGCCGCGCCAAAGCCGGAAGCCCTGCCGGCTCCGCGCGAAGTGCAGCCCAAGCCGATGGATCCGCCGACGCCCGCCCGGGACGACGACGGCTCGGTTGAGGACTGAAGATAACCGGAGCGTGCAGACAGCAGACCAATACTGTCTGCACCTCCGTTTGACTCACGCCGTGGGTCAATTTCGATTTCTCGAACCCCGGGCAGCCACCTCAACGTGGCTGCCCATCACGTATTCGAAAGGATATCCACATGAACCGACGAACCTCTTACCGGACGAGCAAGCGGGTCACCCGCTACAACCGCACGCTCTCCATGCGCGCCATCGTGCTGGGCATCGTGCTGGTGCCTGCAGTCGTGGCCGGTTTGCTCTGGGTCGGTCGTCCCGCGCCGGCTCCACTGCCGTCGCGCACCAACCTGGCCCTCGTGCCGCAATTCGCGGGCAACGCATCGCCCAACGAACTGTCCCGCGCGTGGAAGGACGTGGCCCTCAACGTCGAAACACGTTACCTCGAGCGCGACCGCATCGTCGCCACGCTGGCTCAGATGCGCAAGGAGTACAAGGATGGCACCATCCACAGTGCCGCCCAACTCGACCAGGCGCTGACCGATTACCTCTCCACCCTCGGTGACAGATTCGCTGCCGTGATCTCAGCGCAGCAGTACATCGACCTGATGGTCGGTATGTCCGGGCAAGAAGTGGGTATCGAACTCAACTTCACTCAGGACAGCAACTCGGGCAACTGGGTGGTGCAAGGCATGCCGCCTGGCGGACCGGCTTCCAAAGCAGGCGTGCAAATCGGCGATGTGCTGGTCTCGGTCGAGAATTATCACATCGAAGAACTGAAGAAGATCGGCAACCCGGGCGAACTGGTGCAAATCCTGTTCAATCAGGCCGGTGTGATCGGCTCCAAGGCCAAGCTCACCTTGCGCCGCGGCACCGACATCTTCGACTTCGAGGTCGAGCGCACCATCACCAAGACTCACCCCGCCATCACCATCCCGAGCAACGGCGGATTCTCGTCCGACGACCCGGAAGCGATGGCGATGATGGAGATGGGAGGCGGCTTCCCGAGCCTGCGCGCGGACGCAGCGGTGATTCGCGTCAACTTCATGGAGTCCGAGAACTTCTTCAAGGAGTTCGAAGCCGCCGTCACCAAGATGCAAGAGGACGGCATCAAAGGCATCGGACTTGATCTGTCCAACGTGCAAGGCGGCAACGCTGACACTGCCATCCAGGCAGCCGCGCTGTTCCTCGAGAAGGGCGTGATCACGTACAAAATCAACAACGTGGAAAACGACGCCATCGAGTTGGTCGCGTACATCGCCAAAGACGGCAAGGTCGTCAAGGAAACCCGCGGGCCATTCCGCAAGGATGCCGGCGGCAAGCCCGTGATCGACCCCAAAGTCAAACCCAAGGAGGAAACGCTCAACTGGAAGTCGGGCGTCTTCAAAGGCGTGGTCGTGGTCGCCGTCAACGGCAACACCCAGGGCTCGGCAGAGATGCTGGCCGCGGCGTTGCATAAGAACCTCCACCTGCGCCTGATCACCACCGACGCTACCTTCGGCAAAGGCAAGATGCTGACGTACTTCCCAGTCACGCCGGACCGCGTCGTGCGCTTCTCCACCGCGATCTACCTGCAACCGGACGGTGGCTCGATTGAGAAGACCGGCGTCATCAAGCCCGAAGATCGACCTGTCGTCGTGCAGGAAGGTCAGACGAACATGGCGCTGATTCAGATCCTCGAGCAGCAGATGCGCGTCGTGCCTTACCCGGAAGGCCCGAAGAAGAAAGAAGAGCCGGAGGATCCCTTCGTCAGTCTCGGCAAGCAGACCAAGAAGCTGGTCGAGAAACTGACTAAGTAAGCGGCTCGTCTGACCCGTCGTTACCGCTTAGCGACAGTTTCGGTGTAACACCGGGGCACCAATGGTGGTGCCCCGGTTACCTCGTTACGGTCGCTCGCGCTCGGAACGAGTTTGAAACCAGCGCCGAGCGCGCACATCGTAACCCGTTCGAAAGTGACCAGACGCAGTTCTGGTCGCTTTTAGCATTCCATTTTTCTACTATTCTTTATCATATTTGAGATTCATTTTAGCGAATGTCGAGGTTGTCCAATCTGTCGTTGAACTTTAAGATGACCCAGCCCGGGCGCCTCACGAGGCGCCCCTTCGATTAAAACGCTGCTGACAAAGCCGATGGACGATGACCCCGCGTAAGGACGGTTACATCCTTGAAATCGAAGACATTTTCATAAGTGGCATAAAATTGACGCTCTTCGAGATCAGGTAAATCGAGATTCAACAAGTTACGGAGCACAATGCGGAATGTATTGACCGGCTGCGTTTCGTCCTTCAATTGAGCACGAATTTCGGCAGGAACGAGATAGGCGTTTAAAATACCGTAGCGTTCATGCAAAAGCTCCGGACTCGGATTCGCAGACGATACGTAGTCCGAGCTGTGTGTTCCGTGGTCGCCTTGCAGGATAATCACCGGGGCTCGGCCGGTTTTCCGACTGGCCAAAAGAATCGCGTCGACTGTTTCCAATGTCTTTCGTTGAGCAAACCTGGCTTGCGCTGTGTAGGCGGCAAGCGTGTCCGCACTCCAATGAGACCCGCATCGCGTGCCCTCATTGAGCACAGGTTTGCCCTCGGCGTCGAACAAAAATGGCTCGTGCGGGCAAAGAATATGCGAAAAAACGAATACACTATCCTCACCGCAGTTTTCTTCGGCAACCCGGGCTGGAGCAGCAAACTGATTCAAGATCGTTTGCCGCTCGTGCTGCTTGAGCCATGCCATCGCCTGCGGTGACAACGCGGCGAGCGTGGAGCGCAACAACTTGTCGCCAAACTGGTCGATAAACCCGCAGTGAATCACTCGATCAGCGATGTCGGAACCGTTTGTCGGCGGAACGGACGAGTCTATATGAATATGTTTATATCCGTGAGCGCGCAGCAAACTTCCTACTGCGTTATTGCGAACGAGCACAGCCGTTGGAGCCAGATCCGCAGGTTCGCGCTCAGCGATCGAAGTAAGCTTGGTTAAATACATCATGTTTAAAGACGATGAGATGGAGAGGCGCGTGAGTGGATAGTTGCTCAAGCTGTTTCTAGTGACGAAAAATCCTCGATTTTCCAGAGCTCTGCGAAACCAGGAATCATCATAGTTTGCATAACGCGACAGCACCGATGAACTGGCCATTTCATCAAGAATGATGTAATAGATATCAGGTTTCACCCGCTTTCCAATCGTACTTCGTGGCGCGGAACCGGCACTCAACACTTGCGATTGCTGAAGGGCTTGAATAGAGGGTTTTAGCGCGAGTTCCGTACGCGAAACAAAGTAGGTCGTGACAGCAAGTTGCATGAGCAACAGCATCGTGAATGCTTGGTTTAACAACGACGTCACAACCGGCAACCAGGGGCGTTTGAATATGGGAACAAGCGCTGCGACTAACGCCAGGAGGAACAGATACGGAAGAATCGCGCTAGACGCAGAAAGCACGTTGCAGCGCCAATGGAACGCTGTGCACAGGCCGTTTATCTCAATGCAAAAACTCAAGGAGAAAAAAGTCAGCCACGCCAGAGACACGCAGATCGCCAGGACTTGACAGAGTTCAATTTCAATCGTGGATGTATTCCAGCGTCGTGTTTTCGCAAGCAGCGAAATCGCCAAACATGGCAACAGGTACAGAATAAGCGTGATTACAACGACAGCCGCGCATGGCACAAACAACGCATCGGCGGGTACTTCCATAACCGCTTGCGTGTTGTAATACAGCAACACCGGCATGATCGCTGCCATCCACGGGTAGAGCGGCGCGTGAAGTTTTGGAAGTTTTATCATTTTGAAAGTTTGGACATGCGGTACAAGACTCTGTCACAGCCTTCTATCTGATGACGCTCGTCGATTTTGAAGTATCTCGAAAAATACTCTTCGAATTTGGATTGAGTATATTTCGAGAAAATGTCCTCCCGATGTGCGAGCAAACGCTGCACTTGCACGTCATGCTTTGGGACGAATTCGATGATTAAATTCTGACCGAAGCCAGCCATGCACGAAGCTATTTCTTTGAGTGGAATGTTTTGAGCGATCGCTAGATGGTGTACGAGAGCCAGTGCTAGAGAGACATCCGCCGGGCCTCTGGAAGTCAGATCCATGCGTTCCTTATTAGACCAGCCGGAGGGTGGCGGTGGCACTGTCATGTCTACGACGAGCGGCAACAAGTTTTTAAACCCGGCTTTTTTGTTGTTCTGGTAGTTGTCCTCAACGCAACGAATGTCAGCATCCATCGATATTGTGGTAGCTCCTGACTGCGCAGCGAGACGACTGAAATACCCGTTATTTGAACCAATATCCCAAACGGTTGAAGGTTTCAACGACTCGAGAAAGCGGGACACTGTCTCGCGTTTGTCGCTGGCTGATAGCTCGGAATAGGAGTTATCCTCATAATAATTGTTCCACTCCGTCTGCTTTGTTTTGATCTTCAGATTGTCGATCGTGGCAGTCATGTCATCGAGAACAGCCAGCAGATGCGCCCGTGGCATGCGGATCTTCGCCACCGAATCGGAACTCGTCGTTCCCACTGCTTTCTTTTGAAACTGCGCACGACGGGCAAGATTGTTTCCCATCAAGTGGGTCACCAAAGACGGATTCAGCCATGTACTCCAAGGCAGGAGTTCGGTTGCCAACTCCACCGGCAGTCCATCCGTGTAGCACAACAATAATTTATTCATTTCCACGCTGCACCGTGACATCACCGCCAGTGGTGCCAAGAAATGCCGGATAAACTGGCTGTAAGCTATCCAGGGAGTGTCGTCCAGATAAGTTTCAAACGAGCCTGTATCAAGCAATAGAGGAGTGCCGTTGTGAAACTGAATATTGTAGGCGCTAGCATCTTTCAAACTCATGCCGTAGGAAAGTGCCACGCGCTGAACTTCGAGAGTGGCTAACGCAGCATCTTTCAACTGACCGAAGCACCACTCATATGGATATGAGATGAAAGCCACTCGTTCAGGTTTGATTATTCGGCTTTGCAGCCAGATGTTTTGCGACTCAGTACGTGATACCGCTAGCGGTACCAACTCGTCTACATAGTGAACTACGTCTTCTATCTCTTCATGAGGGATCAAGAGGTTGCGTTCAGTCAGAGCCTTATACAGACCACTCTGCATAAGCTGATTGTAGTGAGGTTCGTATGTCCGATCCAGAGCTCTGAGAATTTGCCCGTTCAGGGTAAACACGCAACCACTGGGGTCGCGCAGCGAAAGTGTTCTCATTGCTTATGTTTAGAGGGTCTTGGAGGTCGAACGAGATTCCGTTTGTGCGTTTGCGGTTTTCTTTTTGAAACTGAAATATGAGCGAACTGTCGCTCCAGCAGCAAGAATGAAACCGAACAATGCTTGAACCAAGTAACCACCGGCACACGGATCGATATATGCGTGAGCGGGCTGTGGGAGAGCGATGCAGGCGATTGTAAGAACTAGTAAGTTTGTGAGCATTTTGGTCGTGTCCTCGAAATTCGGTTAGCGGGCCACATTTCCACCATATGGCGCATCTGGTTTTTCGTAAATAAACGAACACTTGTACACGAATTCGCGTATGAGCCAAAACGCACTCTTCATGCCGTTTTATAGCGGCTAGAACCGACACGGCGTCTGTTTGACAAATCTTCACTAAGTGAGGAATTTCCTCACAAACGACTGGTTCGAAGACCGATTCGATTCCCTCGAGTCTCTGTCTTCATGCGCCTCTCGCGGTTCTATCAACAACGACCACCACTGCTTTTTCGAAGTGACTTCGAAGCTCTGCGATCGTGTCGAATATCACACGTTATGAACGCCGGTAGCTTTGCTCGCGCGATATTACTAGCACTAGCCGCGCGAAGCCGGAGAGCCCCAAAGTACGTATTTCTCAGATACTTCTCATCGAAGAATTGTTGCCGCTTGAAAACTTGCATAGCTTTGAGCCAGATGATGTCTGTAACGTTCTGGCATAAGTACGTCTTTCACATAACATCTCAATCTGGTCGCAAAACATCTTGCACTAATGCTTTAGCGAATACTTCGTCCTAACCGATTGAAGCACCTCGCGCCGCGCGTGCAGATTACCAGGTTGTTTACCAAGTGCTGATCGCCGAGTCGAGCCGACCTCAGCGATTAGTCAGTTCAGTTCTCAGCAGTAACACAGCGCCGACACCGATGAACACTGGTTCTCGGTGCCGTCGCGCAACGGAAGGAGCTATTGATTATGAACAAACGTCCGAATCCCGGAGACCTTTCCGGAGCAGGGCACAAGCCAGGTCTCGGTTGGCAGGAACGCTTCCTCGGCGGCAGCGCCGAAGCGGAACAAGCCTTCTTGCGGCAAGCGATGAACGACATCAACCTCGTTCAGCGCCGCAACAAGAAAGCCGGCGGAGCCAAAACCGAAGCGCGTGCGTTTCACGCCAAGATTCACGCTGGTATCGACAATGCCGAATTCGTGATCATGGACAACATCCCCAGCGAACTGCAAGGCGGCATCCTCGTCCCCGGCAAGCGCTATCCGACCGATGTCCGACTGTCGTCTGCATCCGGCCTGATTCAGCCTGACACCAAGGGCGATTTACGCGGTCTTGCCGCTCGCGTCCGAACCGACCTCGGCGTCCAGCACTTCCTGGGCACCAATGCGGAACAGGCGCATGCGCGCAACGCCCGGCAGTTCGTCGAGTTCGCGAAGGCCGCATCCGGGTCCAAGGCCCTGATGTTCCCGCGCCTGTTCTGGAACATCGGTGTGTCCGAAACCGTGCGCATGCTGCGCACCGTCATCGCGCAGACCAAACGTCCAATCACCAGTCTCGCCACCGAGACGTACTGGAGCCGCTCGGCGTACGCCTTCGGCGACCTCGCCGCCAAGTTCCAGTTCACGCCGTCCAGCAGCGCCGACATCGTGACGCCGCCCTCCGACGGCTTCTTGAAGCTCGACCTGGTCGAACGCCTCCGGCGCGCGCCTGTGGTGTACGACTACCAGGTCCAATACTTCTTGAACGAGGCCGAGACTCCGATCGAAGACGGTTACGTCCTCTGGACCAGCCAGCCGTTCACCATCGCACAGCTCGTGATTCCGCAGCAGGACCTGCTCTCCGCAGCCGGTCTCGCCGCGTTCGCGAGCGTCGAAGACATCGAGTTCAACCCGTGGTTCACCACGGACACCATCCGTCCGCTGGGCTCGCTCAACCGTGCTCGGCGGAAGGTCTACCCCGCCAGCGTCAAGCTGCGCAAGGGGCGGTAACTTTCACACAGCAAGACCCTCTTGTTGAGTGGTTTTGCGCAACGTAGCAGACATCGATTTCAACCCGTGGCAAATGCCACCGAAACCTCCAACTGCCGGGCTCGACTAAATCTCGCCGACAGTTGGGTCACCAGCCAGCGCCAGACTGCGCAAGGGGCGGTTCTCGCACAGCGCGAACCGCTCTTCTACCGCGCTTCTATCGCCGGCAAATCTCCTATCGTGAAGGACTGAGTCTATGACCGATTTACCGCAAGATGACGGCACACCCAAGGGCAAATGTCCACTGGGTCACGATGCCTCCGATTCAAACGCCGCGGCCGCCGGATCCACCGACGCCACCGCCGGCAGTGCAACCACCACGCCGACCAAGTGCCCATACACCCGCGTCAAGAACGCGGTCGCCAGCATCTGGCGCCCGAAGTCGAAGCGCGAGGGCATCGGTCCGGTCAAGTACGTTTACTGGAACGCGATCTATTACGTTCTGGAAGCCCTCAACCGCGGTCTGGCGCGCGACCCGTACCGCAAGGTGAGCTGGGACAAGTGGCCGTCCAAACTCGGCCTGCTCTACCTGCTCGCCAAGCTGCGTTTCAACCGGTCGAACGCGCTGACCGACCCGTACGACTACGCCACCAACGACACCAGAGACTTCGGCGGCACGCCCGACCCGAAGTGGAACGACTCGATCGACCCTGCCGGCATCGGCGTCTCGGATAACGAGAACCCGCAGATGGGCGCCAAGGACACGCGCTTCGGCTCCAACATCCCGCCGAAGTATGTGCGCCCTGACCCCGAGAACATCGAACCGACCGCTCGCGAAGCCGGCAAGCTGCGCTGGCGCAAGATCGATCCCACGACCGGCAAAGAGATCACGGTTTACGCCGGCATCCTCAACGACCTGGCCGGTGGCTGGATTCAGTTCCAGTTCCACGGTTTCGGCGGCAACACCAAGCGCGATCCGGTCTCCGTCTGCCCGCACATCATGAAGCGCGAGCCCGCTGAAAACTGGCCGGGCAACGTAGCGTTGATCGACCGCACCTCCAAGGACCATACGCGCCTCACCGACAACGGTCGCCCGACCGTGATCAACGAGCGCGTGCAAGCATGGGTCCAGGCGGAGATCTACGGCACGAGCGAGGAAGAGCTGCGACCTCTGCGGTCCTTCCAGAACGGCTACATGGTGCTCGACGACGACGGACGCCTGCCGGCTGACCCAAACAAGCCCGGCGTTGACCGGACCGGCTTCAACAACAACTTCAACCCTCTCCTGAGCTTCCTGCACTGGTTGTTCACCAAGGAGCACAACGCCATCGCCGATTACTACGCTTCGTTCCATCCCGATTGGGATGACGAGCGGCTCTTCCAGATGGCGCGCCGGGTCAACGTGGCGCAGATGGCTCGCATCCACACCATCCAGTGGACCGAGGATCTTCTCCAGCATCCGACCTTGCAGATCGGCATGCACACTGAGTTCTACGGCTTCGTCGGCCCGCGGCTCAAGATGAAGATCATGCGGCTTTGCCACCGCTACAAGTTCATCAACTGGCTCACCACGCCGCTGCGCAACTCGGACGTCCTCTGGGGCATGCCGGGTTCTGCCTGGGAGCACCACGACGGTCCCTTCCAGGTGCCGAAGCACTTCCGCCTGGTCTATCGGCTGCATGAGATGATCCTGTCGGAGACGGACATCCACGAACCGGGCACCGATCGCCTGCTCGATCGCGTCAAGCTGCTCGACTTCGTCATGCACAACACGCGCGAACAAGTGGCCAAGTACGGCTACGAGACTCTGGCCTGGTCGTTCGTGCGCAAGTCCTGCGGTCACCTCAAGCTGCACAACGTCGCGCGGGCGATGACGCAGTTCGAGAATCAGCAAGACGGGACGCTCACGGACATCTGCGAGCGCGACCTCATGCGCGAGCGTACCGACGGAACCGGCACGTTCAACGAATTCCGCATCTCGGTGGGCGAGCCTCCGGTGACGAGCTTCATGGAACTGACCGGCGGCGACGCCGAGTTGGCCAATGAGATCTCGCTCAAGTACGGCGGCGACATCGACGCGGTCGATGCCGGCATCGGCATCCTCGCCGATCCGAAGCCGGACGGGTTTGCGCTGGGCTTCATTCAGTTCTACCAGTTCGTCCTCAACGCGCCTCGGCGCGTCAAGTCGAACCGGCACCTGACCGAGCTGTTCAATTACGCCTTCTACCAGGAAGGCATGAACTGGGTCGAGCACGGTGGTGGCATGGGTGGTGCGATGTATCGCCACCTGCCCAAGATCCGCCCGCTCATGGAAGGCGTGACGCGCTGGTTCGCGCCCTGGAAGTCGACGGAAGACTTCCCGAATCGCGTGCTGCAAGAGACGCACATCAACACCCAGAACGTCTTCAAGTCCGACATGAAGACCCTGGCCGTGGGCGCAGTCACTGCGGTGACAGCGGTCGCGACCGGAGCGGTCAGCACCTTCACAGCGGTATCGCTATTGGTGGCAATCGCCATCATCCCGATGCTGCTCACCATCAAGCGGATGTTCGCCATGCGCTACCTCCAGCTCTGCTGGAAGAAGTGCTACACGGACAAGCGTTTCTTCATGTTCGGCACGCTCGAACGCGCCGAACAGTCGATGGACTCGGCAGCCCACTTCGGCTGCGCTCACGCGCTTGCTGTCACAGGCATCTCGTGGACGCTGGCTGCGGTGTTCTTCGCAACGCATCCTCTGGTCGCGGCGCTACTCGTCGTGATCGGCTTCCAGGGCATCCGCACCCGGAAGTGGTCGAATGCGTTCGCTGCCAACACGCAGATCGTCAAGATCGCCCTGCGTAACCGCATGCGCGAAGGTGCACCCGTTACCGACCCGGCTTCGTTGCCTGGTGATACGGACATCGAGCGCCGGTACTGGTTCTTGCGCGGCGACCACTCCAACCCGGTGGCGTCGTTCAAGACGGTGTATCACGGTCTGCGCAACACCGGTCTGCCGTCGTGGAAAGCGTTCGGTTCCACGCTCGTCTCGATGTTCAGCTTCGGGCGCAAGACTCGCAAGGGTCTGCCCAGGGACCTGAAGAAGAAGGTTGGTTTCGGCATCTACCTGCCCAACCTGATCCACGCCAAGGGTCGTTCGTCGACGCGCATCTACGCGCCGGTGAACAACGCCAAGGGGATCACTCCGGGCAACATCGACATGGAAGAGTTCGATCTGATGTTCCGGCTGTACGCGCCGGGACGTGACTACATGACGGACTACGACATGGCCCGTATGCGCGAAGGCTGCGCCTGGCGCGACGCCGACGAAGGCAATGGCAACTGGCTGTCACGCCTGATGGGTCGCATGGCCCTGAAGCGTCGTCACGCCCAGTTGATGATGATCTTCGCCGACCGCGTCGTCGAAGAGGACAAGAAGCTGGTGCCCGCCATTAGCCGCGACATGATGCTGCGCTTCTACAACGGCGCAGCCCAAGCCGACCTCTACCGGGAACACACCGAGGGCGACCTCGACCCCAGCCCGGCGAAGTAACTCTCGTTAGCGAAGACGCCCACGCCGCAAGGCAAAGCGTCGTCGTCGAAACGCCCACGCCGCAAGGCTAAGCGTCGTCGAAAAACGCCAATGCCGCAAGGCAAAGCGCGTCTTAGACGAGAGCTCGATTAAGCGAGCCGCACCACCCCCGGTGCGGCTCGCCCTTCGGGGGCGACGGAACTCAGGGTGCAAACCCTGGGTTCTTTCGCTTCCCGGCGCGCCTACTACAACATGTCACATGACCCACAAGATGCCAAGGAGCGCAAAATTGCGCCAATTTTCATTAACCGGTTACCAAGGAGCGCGATCGGTAGCCATTCGAACACCTTTTCTGGCGTCGATCTCGCCCCGCATGACAACGGACTCAACTATCATGAGTCGATTATGACTTCGGGATTCAAAACAGGAGTTTTCAAACTCAAAACAGGAGTTTCAAACTCAAACAGGAGCTTCAAATTCAGAACACGAGACTCAAATTCAAAACACGAGATACAAATTCAGAACTGGAGTTACAAACTTCTGCAAATTTCTGCAAGGGACTTGTCGAAACCTCTGTCGTTATCAAAGTTTAGGCGAAAAATTTTTCGGCTTATAACTAGAGAAATCCCTGGGAGGTTATTTGCCATGACGTCAGAAACATTCACGGAAGTGCCCTTCTGGTCCGCGTTTAGAGCAGACCTGAAAAAAGCAGAAGGACACGTAATTATTCAGAGTCCATTTGTCTCTAACAGACGACTGAAGTATCTCGCAAATGACCTGCTCGAACTGAACAGGCGCGGTGTGACAGTTTGCGTTTTCGTTCAGCAACCAAGGAAATGGGGACCGCCACCAAATCAACTGAGCGGTCCTGAACTGTGCGAAATAACCGAATTGAAAGCCAATTTGGACCTTCTAAAAAGCTTGAATGTCCACCTAAATTTGAAGGAGAAAATCCATTCTAAATTTGCCATCATTGACCAACGAATTCTTTGGGAAGGAAGCTTGAACATCCTCAGTCATACCGGCAATTCGGAACACATGAGGCGATGGGACAATCGTGAGGAAGTCGACAGAATTATTGAGCAACATCTTTTGTTGCACTGTGCTGATTGCAAACAAATTATCGGTTTATTTTGCCCAGGTTATCCGAACACAACGACAGAAGCTCTGGGTGCGCAGATTAAGCGTCATCGTCTCGAAGCTGCGATGTCACTGAGAGAACTCGAAGCGCAAAGTGGCATATCGAGAAGAGCAATTGGTCAGGTAGAAAGAGGCAACGGCAGCACGCACACTGTAGTCGAAATTTTGAACAACTTGGGAATGCACCTTTGCTTGGTTGAGAACCACCTTGTACCCTCGATTGCTCAAAAGCTTCTCCACGCAATGTATGCACTGAATGCCCCTCAAACGCAAAAACGCCAACGGAAAAGAACGAACATACGATCGATCGGCGCGCAAGAGGAACGCGCATCTCAACTCAAACCAGTTCCAAATCCAAGCACAGAACAGACTTAGATCTCGAGATCTCACTGCTGAATGACCGAATAGACTATTCAGCAATGATTCGATGATGGTTGAAACCATTTCGAAACCAATTGGTAATCGTTCTTCGCGTTTCAGAGAAACGCAAGAGGGCGCAGCCGTGTGGCCTCACTTTATTCCGCAACCCTGCG
>JBGAHZ010000066.1:0-38712 GCA_044225915.1 Obscuribacteraceae bacterium (SeqCode) | reverse complement strand
TGACCAGCATGGAGCGGATTACGAAGTGCCATCTCCATAACCTGGAGCACCAGTTAACGTATTGTGAGTGCGAATGTGAACTGATGGCGCAACCGATTTAAATGGACCATAAGTAGATGACGTCCAATAGATGTCGTTTTCATCAATACCGCCAACTCTTCGTATAAATTTGAATTGTTTGCTCGGATCTAACATTGGCGTGTTTCCTGCACCATTGACCAGCAAGTCTTTGTGCTTCGCAAGCGACTTGGCTATGCCTTGCACTACGGTAGAGCCATTGTAGGTCGGCAATGTACTGGAGTTGATGCTCAGGTTAATCACACCTACTCCCCCTCGAGCCGCCTGATTATCTACGCACCAGGTCAAAGCTCGAAGCACATCAAGCGTATCTATCGTATTGCCATCGTTAGAAGTACGCAGAGATGTGATTTTTACAGAAGGATTACTGTGAGAGCTGATGCCGGTATATAACACTCCATTGTTAGTGGCGGCACCTGCTATAGTGGCGACAGCAGTACCATGAAATCCAGCATCGAAAGCGGCTTCGGGAAGTCCATTTGCTTCGCTGGCAAAATTGAACTGCGTAATATTTGTCATCTCATTTGTAATCGGTTTAACTCCCGAATCAACTATTGTTATTCTTGGCTGCACAATTTGTGTGATATTCATCGCATCAAGCAAGCAACGCATTTCCGAGAAATTCAGTTGTTGTAAAAACAATTGGGACACGAATTCCGGATCATTAATTGAAGGGACGCAGGCATTCGGTTTCGATGCGAACTTTATTTCTGCCGCTTCCAAATCAACATCGGCTGAGTTTCTCACATTGATTAAAGCGCTCTGCGCTGTACCTTTTATCGACTGAACCTCGAAGATTCCGTATCCTTCGGTCGTCGACCTGATCTCGTTCACTATCACCAAACCACGCTTTTGGAGCCGTTCTTTGAATTTATCTACATCGCACTGCGGACGACTCATGACAAGAACGCTCTGACCCGGCGGAATTTTCTTCGCATCAACAGACTGCGGAAACACTACTCCCACGATAACGGCTAGACTAAAGCAGATTGGAGGTATTAAACGAATCAAAAAATGTTTAGACAAACTCTTTGAACCCTTATGGCGCAATCAACGCGTCTACGTGGCTCGGGTGCTATAACGTGTCCAGGATTCATACACCGCGACCTAGTTTCATAGTACCACCGGGTACCGCCGCTGTCGACAGACTCTTAACTCGCCACGCAATTGCTCAATGAGCAGGTTCAAGAAAGTGGGAACCGCTTGGCTTATTCCATCCCAAACTCTCCATATGCTAATTCAAAAGAATTCAACAGTCATCGGGGACTTGCCTGATACTGTATACGGTATCACCGGCGCGGTGTGCATCGCAAAAAGAAATGCGAATAGCCCTATCTTCGGGTGCCACCATTTACGATGCCGACGCAAAGGACCTATTGCCGGCATCTTTATTAATTCAAAAGAACGGGTCCAATGGAACAACAACAACAACAACAACAACAACAACAACATCATCATCCAGCACTACGTCGCCGACGACGACACCGCTGCCACTCCGAGCGAAAACACGTAAAAACGGGGGACATCCCACATAAAGGCTTGCCTGACGACGAAACCGTTGCCTTAGGTGTCGGAATTTCCCGGAAACCGTAACAATAAACTGGACGCGTGACGTCTGACATCCGCATTAGAATACGTACTCGTCCTCTCCGTCACGCAGAGAAGCCGGCAGGATGGCGCACCCAGGCTCGGAGCCAGCGCATTTCTCGAAACTGGTGCTCTCATGACACACGTCACGGCTGTTGCAGACCAGCCAATACTCACAATAGCCGGTTAATCAAAATATCCAAATACTCACAGTCGCCGGTTGACGAATCAACCAGCGACTGCTCGTTCCACTAAAAGGGTTCGGTTAGTGGGTTATCGCTACGCGGTAGCGTAGAGAATCTTCATTGTGCGCGCATGCGCAGAGTCTATCGAGTCCGGAAATTGAGACCTTCTCGAGTCCGGCGCGATGGCAGTCAGCGGCGTAGCTTTTCAGATACAAGCTGCTGCTATGGTCAACGATTTTTACTGACGGATCGAAGAAGAGTTTGATCGTCTTCTTCTCATTTGCAACTTTATCAAGAACACCGCGTACAGCGAGGTTATTGAAGCAAGTTACAGGACCGCCGAAGTGCACTTCAACAACATTGTTGTCTAGTTCCACAACTTGCGAAACTGGATTCTTGAAAATGGTGGTGAAGCTATGAAGCACATGCTGACCGAGCGATGCATAACGTCTCTTCGTTTCACCGCATCGGAGCGAGTACCACATCAATATTGCTATTTTAGCAAAGATACCACAGAAGATACCAATTAGAAGATCTGAAGTTACTGTGACGAGTACAACGGTAGAGAAGACCACCAGTTGATCCCAGCCCAGATCGATGACCTTGCGCCACTTCTCAGGACCTGCCAACTTGAATCCGATATGCACCAGCACCGCCGACAGTGTCGCTACAGGAATCATCGCCATCGCTCCGTTAAGCAAGAGCAAGAACGAAATCAAGAAGAGAGCATTGTAGAAGTTGACCCATGCAGTTCTGCCGCCGGATACGATGTTGGTTGTACTCTTGATGGCGCCAGGAATAATTGTCAGACCGCCGATCAAACTAGAGCAAATGTTCGAGATACCCATCGCGAACAATGTTCTATGCGGGCATGACTTGCGATGGAAGGGGTCGATTTGATCGATCGCGTGGATCGTAGCGAGCGACTCGGTTCCATCAACGAAAGTCAGAGCGAAAACGCAGAGAATAATCGTCGGAATCAAAGTGATGTTCGAGAACAGTCCAGCGAAGTCAGGGAACACAAATCCATGTTCGAGTGGGTTAGCAGGAATATTGACCAGAAATTTCGAATCAAGTTGGAACAGCTGACCAAGTGTAATCCCGATGACCACCACCGCCAAATGCGGTGGAATCATCCGCACGAATTTGTTTTTGATTTTCGGAAGAATAAACAGAGTCGAGAGACATACAATTGAGATTAGAAACACCGCAAAGTTCATATGCTGAATATGCGATGGTGTCTCAGAGATCAGACCGAAAAATTCATGCGCTTCATATTTATGTCCGATGAAATTCGGAATTTGCTTGGCGATGATCATTAACCCGATCGCGGCAAGCATGCCATGAATAGCGCTTTTCGGAATCAAATAACTGAACTTTGCAGCATTCAGTTTCGTCAAAATGATCTGTGTAATACCAGCAAACATAATGACGCCGAGAATGAGGTGATAGCCCTTCTCCATGTCGCCATGTCCGAGAGCAGCGATACTCGAGTAGAGTACCGGAGCCAAACCGGCTGCCGGTCCACTAATAGTGACGTAAGCACCACCTAAAAATGGAAAAACGAGACCAGCAATGATCTCGGAAGTCAGTCCGCAAATTGGAGGAGCACCGGAAGCTAGTGCGATACCCAGCGAGAGAGGCACGGAGACAAGGGCTACGACCAGTCCTGCCATCATGTCATGCCGCCAGTGTTTCAATCCAGCCAGACCATTTTCTGGCTTTTCTAGTTCACGACGGACAAAGGCTCCTTCTCGCTGAATTCCTTCAGGAGATGTTTCATCGAGTTCTACCGCCGATGCTTGGACTGTGTCCGACTCATCGACGATTGGTACTGAATCCATTTGTGTATTCGTACCGTGTTTGGCTGTTTGCATGAGAGTTACCTTGTTGCCACACGCGCGTACCTAAGCACGTTCATTGAAGAATGAACTGCCGACTGAAATAAGATCGATTGTTGTATTTATTGATTTGATCCCGCTGATTAAACACACACTTCAGCAGCACCGAATGGCTTTTCAGTAAAAAGATACTGGTCCCCACTAATCAACGATAACAAGATAGTGTTATAAAACTGTGATCGCAAGTGGTAGAAACACTACTACCCCGCAAGTCGCCAGGGAGCGAGGCTGAAAAGCCCAGTCTATCGGCATTGATCACAAGTCTGTCACATTTAAAACTTTCCTCCAATTTGTAAAGATACCGCATAATTCGGGACTTTTCGGACTGTTTTGATCACCTCTCGATCACAACCAATATCTCTAAGTGTCCATAGCTCAAACCGTTTGTATAGCTGGTTTCGGCGCAGAAAGGTGTTTTCGCACACGAGCCAGAAGTGTGATCGCGCAGTTGTAGACTAACTGTTACTCCTATTTATTTTTTCTTCGGCGCAGTTTTCTCCTGAAGAATTTTCTCCTGAAGAATCTTGAGCGCGGCGTTGAGCTGTGCGTCTTGAGCAGAACCATATTCAACGCCCTTCGGATTCACGACAGTTACATCCGGAGTGATACCGGTTCTGTTGTTATGACCATCTCCAATCCACTGACCGCTTGGTGAGAAGAAACGGAAATTGGTGACTTTCAACATACTACCGCCTGGCATGTCTTCCAAAACCTGCTGACCAACACCCTTTCCAAAAGTCTTTTCGCCCAGCAAAACTCCTTCGCGATTGTCTTTGAGTGCACCAGCAAGAATTTCAGCGGCAGAAGCAGTTCCTTCATTGGTTAGAACAACCAGTGGTTTCTTCACCAGATCAGGCATTCTAGGCTCTTCTGCATCACCAATCATTACTCCCTTCTCGTCGGTGACCTTGATACCACTCTTGGTGACAACATATTTTTCGGTAGAGTATTCAGGTTTCGCAGGGTCAGAATCGAGTCGGCTTCTGACGTGCATGATCTCACCCTTCTCCATGATCAAAGAAGCGGCAAGAAGCGCTTGAGGAACCTGTCCGCCAGGGTTATCGCGCAAGTCGAGAATGAATCCTTTTGCATTTTGATTGCGCTGGAGCGCATTTTTGAATTCCTCGGCGGAATCATCCTGCCCCAGATCTTCGAGGTGAATATAAGCGAAGTCGCCAATCTTCTTATCTTCAACAGATGGGAAGTTGTAGTCTGCGCGGGTGATGTCGAATTCTTTCGGTTTGCCATCTCTCAGAAAAGAAACCTTTGCCGCTGTCCCCTCAGCGCCGCGCAGCAGCTTGGCTGCAACGTCATCTGTCGACATCTTGCTGACGTCCTGGCCATTAACTGCTGTAATTTGGTCACCCTTCTTAAGTCCGACAGCACTAGCAGGGCTGTTTGGAAACACGATTTGAATGTCGACTGGTCCGTCGGCCTTCGGTGCTGCACCCGGAGCGGATTCCGAACGACCGATTTGAACACCGATTCCGCTCAAATGTCCTTCCATCGAGGTTTTCAGGTCTTTTGCTTCAGCGGCGGGCAGTACATCTGTATAAGGGTCGTCAGCGACTTTGATTGCTTCGTCCGCTAACTCCACAGCTTTGGCTGTTGTAGGGATACAAGGCTTTTGCATCATCTTATTGATATCGCCGAGCTTGCTTGGGTCATAAATCAAACGAGCCGTTGTGTCGATGATCGCCATGTAGTCTTCGTTGCCGGGGCAAACTTTTGGGTCATTGGGGTCTTTAGCAGCCGCATCACCAGGCTTCTGCTGTGTTTTGGCGCCGTCTGCCTTCTTCGGATCGGCATCGACCTTCTTTTGTTCAGGCTTACTGGCATCAGCTGATTCAAAACTGACATCGCCCCAGATCTTGCTGTCGAGGAATGCGACCTTTGTCGGACTCATCATCAGACCTTGTGTTTCCGTCCGGGCGTGCGCCGCGCCGTCATCTTTGGAATTGGAAACCGCGCCGGAACGATCCGACGGCAAACTAATGTCGACCATCAGGGCAACCTCTATAGAAACTTAGCGAGTAGCGAGCGGAGTTGAGCTTGACAATATCCTAAGTTATGACCAAGAACGCCACAAGTGGGGAAACTACGCAAATCGGCGCAGGCGTGCGGGGTTTACGGTATGGGCGCTCTGCCCAGGCTACTGTTCCCCATCCTTTTCATACAAGAACGGCATGGGTGCTTACAAAGCGCCCCTTCCAAAGCCCCCCTGCAGGCGTCCCGGCAGGAATTCCTGCAGGAGTTTCTAAGCCCAGGAGACCCTAGAGGAACCGAAGAGCTCCCTTGGCGCTACAGGGCGCCTGACGATTAAACTTCTGAACAGCTCCAACATGCTAAACTACCCCTCTGTTCGACCGCCACAAACTGGCGCCGGTCCTGCTTTCGGGTCAATCCTTCGTGCGTTTCGACATGGAAAGCTCCATTTGTTAAAACGCCCACAAAATCACTGAGGAGAACAAGCATGTGCGCACTTCAGGCTCATGAGATCGACTATCAGATCATTGGTGACGATATTCAGGCAGTAGAAATTGAACTGGATCCGGGTGAAACAGTAATTGCCGAAGCCGGCGCCATGAACTACATGGAAGACGGCATCGCCTTCGAATCGAAAATGGGCGACGGCACCGATGCCAACGACGGCATGATGAAAAAACTATTCGGCGCAGGCAAGCGCATGCTGGCTGGCGAATCGATGATGATTACTCACTTTACCAACCGCGGGCAAGGAAAAAAGCGCGTGGCGTTTGCAGCTCCATACCCGGGTAAGATTATTGCACTCGACCTCACAAAGCATCGCGGCGAAGTATTGTGCCAACGCGATGGGTTTCTGTGTGCGGCTTTCGGAACGAAACTCGACATTGCCTTCACACAAAAATTAGGCGCTGGATTCTTTGGTGGTGAAGGATTCGTTCTTCAAAAACTCACCGGGACAGGCTGGGTATTTGTCCATGCATGCGGAGCGATCGTCGAAAAACAATTGAACGGTGAAACGCTCAGAGTCGACACCGGCTGCCTGGTTGCGATGACACCGGGAATCGAATATTCGATCGAACGCGCCGGAAACTTAAAGTCAATGATCTTCGGCGGTGAAGGTTTATTCCTCGCCACGCTTCGAGGACACGGCACCGTGTGGTTACAAAGTCTGCCATTCTCGCGATTGGCAAACCGCATTTTGTCGACCGCGCAAACCGGCAAGAGCGTAGGCGTCGAGCAAGGCGGGCTCATGTCCGGCATCGGCAGCATGTTTGAACAAGACTAGCCTGCTCGTTGTAATTTGGAATTAGTCTCGAAACAAAAGCGAATTTAAACATGACTGACTATGCAAATCGCATTGCCAAAGAATTGAACCTGGCACCGCGCTCAGTGGCAGCCACCATCGCGCTGCTGGACGAGGGTGCCACGGTTCCCTTCATCTCTCGCTACCGAAAAGAGGCAACCAACAGCCTTGACGAGGTACAAATCACCGATATTCGCGATTTGCTTCAAAGACTGATCGATCTGGATAAGAGGCGAGAATCAATTCTTGCCTCTTTGACGGAACGAAATCTGCTAACGGATGAATTGAAGAAAAAAATCGATGAGGCTCCAACGCTCACTGAGCTGGAAGATATCTATCTACCATTCAAAGTGAAAAGAAAAACCCGAGCGACCGCCGCTCGGGAAAAGGGTTTGGAACCACTCGCTCAAATCATTTTCGATTACTCCTGCAAGAATCCTGCAGAAACTGCTCTTGAATATGTCAGTGAGGAAAAGGGTGTCGCCACCGCGGATGATGCTCTGGCAGGAGCGCGCGACATTATCGCCGAGTGGATCAACGAAGACGAACAGATTAGAAAAAACATGCGACAGCTCTGGTTCCAAAAGAGCCTGATATCGTCAAAACTGGCGAAGAAAGGCACGGAAGAGGCTGCGGAAAAATTCAAGGATTATTTCTCGTATTCAGAACCGACAACAAAAATTCCCTCACACAGAATTTTGGCAATTTTCCGAGGCGAAAAAGAAGGACTCTTAAAAGCCTCGATAGAACCTGACGAAATTTCTGCGCTCGTAATTTTAGAGAGTCGCTTCCTTCGCGGTGCAAAGAGCCTTTGCGGCGTCGAAATCAACAAAGCTATTCAAGACTGTTATAAGAGATTGCTTGCTCCTTCAATGGAGACAGAAGTTCGTAGCCATTTGAAAGAACTCGCGGACGCCGAAGCGATTCGCGTATTCTCGACTAACTTGCGAGAACTGCTTATGTCGCCACCACTTGGCGAGAAAAATGTTCTTGCAGTAGATCCCGGCTTTCGCACTGGATGCAAGATTGTTTGTTTAAACAAGCAAGGCGAGCTTAAGTACAACGATGTGATTTATCCGCATGAAGACAAAAAAGTTCCCGATGCGCAGAAGAAAATTTTGGACCTCATAAAGAAGTACGAAATCGAAGCGATTGCATTGGGCAATGGTACTGCAAGCCGAGAATCGGAAAGTTTCCTCAAATCAATCGATTACAATGCTGCCGGTATCACCGCACCACCTGTAGTGCTGGTCAATGAAAGCGGTGCATCTATCTACTCTGCCTCGCCGGTCGCACGTGAGGAATTTCCCGATCAGGACGTCACTGTAAGAGGCGCAGTCTCAATTGGGCGGCGCCTTGTCGATCCGCTGGCAGAACTCGTAAAAATCGATGCCAAGTCGATTGGCGTTGGTCAGTATCAGCACGACGTAGATCAGTCGGCGCTCCAAACAAGTTTGGATGATACCGTATCAAGTTGCGTCAACTCAGTCGGTGTTGAGTTGAACACGGCGAGTAAAGAACTCCTGTCCTTCGTATCCGGACTCGGACCGCAACTGGCAGGCAACATTATCAAATATCGCAGCGAGAATGGACCGTTTAAGTCCCGAAGTGAGCTGAAGAAGGTTCCACGATTGGGAGCCAAAGCTTACGAACAATGCGCCGGATTTCTAAGAATTCGCAACGCGAAAAACCCGCTTGATTCTAGCGCCGTCCACCCGGAGAGGTATGAACTTGTTGAACAAATGGCAAAGGATGTTTCTCACAAAGTCACGGATTTAATCACCAACAGTGAAGTGAGAAAGAAAATTGATGTAAACAAGTACGTGAGTGAGACGGTTGGATTACCCACGCTCAGAGACATTCTCAGCGAATTGGAAAAACCTGGCCGTGACCCACGTGAGAAGCTCGTCCCAATGCAATTTAAAGAAGGCGTCAATAAAATCGATGACCTTCGTGAGGGAATGAAACTTCCGGGCATCGTCACCAACGTAACCGCATTTGGTGCCTTCGTAGACATCGGTGTTCATCAGGATGGACTGGTGCACGTCAGCGAATTAGCTAACAGATTCATTAAAGACCCGGCACAGGTTGTTAAAGTTCACCAGCGTGTAGACGTCACGGTCCTGACTGTAGACAAAGATCGAAAACGCATCGGTCTGAGCATGAAGAGATAAAATAGATTTGAAGGTGAGTCCAAAGTGAAAAAACGATTGTTGCTTGCGGTTGTGTCGTCGCTGTTTCTGACGTCAGGTTCCGTTTACGCCCAGGATGATGCAAGCGGTCAATCAAAGAACGAGGATCCCAACGGTCAGAACGAAACATCTACGGATCTTCGTCAACCGATGGCGCCGACAGATTCACAGACTGGCTCTGACGGCTCGACTCTCAAAGGCAGACGAGGACCAGCGCGTAAGCTAATTCAGCAAAGACGGGCTAAGCGAGATGCACGCCGTGGTGGCACTGGTGGTGGCGGCATTCGGAAAAATGTAGATCCGAACGTTCCCGACATCGACAACGCTCCAACCGCCACCTTACCGATTCCGTTCGATAGTTCCAGCATCTCGGGTCAGGCACTCAACCTTATCCTCAACAAGAAGGTAGAGGAGGCTAAGACACTTCTACTCGATGCCTATACAACTCAAAAGCGTGCTGGCAAGCTGGATCCGGATATTCCGTATTTCCTTGCGGCGATTGAGTCACATACGGAGCGATATCCTCAAGCCCTGAAATACCTTGCGGAAACTCAGGCACTGAGAGAAAAACAAGGACTCGACATTCGCTCGCATGTACTGATCACAAAACGAATCGGCGACTGCCATTATCGAAATCACAACTTGAAAGAAGCGCTGTCCAATTACAAGGCTGCGATGTTCATGGCCCAACAGGATAAGTCATTACCTGCAGTCCTGACGGCAGAGCTGTTGGAATCCATAGTTGGATGCGAAACCCGTTTGAAGGACTATCCGGCTGCCGAGCGCGATTGTCGCAATCTGATTGACGCCACCAGATCACAAGTTAATGGCGGAGGAATTCCAGCCATCCTGAGCTATTCGTGGTCGATGATTCAACTGGCAGAAATTTTAAAACGAGCGGGTAGACAAGCAGAATTCGAAGTTGCACAACGAGAATGGCAGGATCTGATGTCGAAAATTGTGCAGATGCGCTCGATAGCCGAATCCTCGGGCGTAATGCCGGAATACGAGGAACTGACGAAACTTTTTCGAATCTCGTATATTCAGGCACTTTCGCCGAAAACTCCTGCAGAGATCGCCTGGGCAGGCAACGACTTTCGCATAAAGAGTATGCCGATCATTGTTTGGCGTCCTGTTACTAAACCAATAGCGGCGATAATATGCATCCACGGCCTGGGCTTGGAGAACCGCGCATTTCAACATACGGCAAAAAGACTTGTTGAGCGCGGCTACCTCGTTGCAGCTTTAGATGTCAGAGGATTTGGAGCCTGGGTTAACACGCGCGGTGAAGAAGACCTTGATTATGACTCGTGTTTGAGCGACATCAAAGATGCGGTGAGCATCTTCAAAGAAAAGAATCCGGGAATTCCAATTTACGTCCTCGGTGAATCCATGGGTGGTGCCATCGCGCTGAGAGCCGCGGCCAAACTCGGTTTCGAAATCAATGGTGTCATTTCTTCAGTGCCATCGGCCGAACGTTTCCAACAAAGACGGATGTCCTTGCAAACTGCGATGCACTTCATTGTCGATCCGAAAAAACCTTTCGACGTCGGCGAATTCGTTGCTGAAAGAGCCACTTCCGAGGAGTCGATGCGTCAAAAATGGGCCAACGATCCAAAAGCCCGACTCGATCTTTCCGCCGTTGAGCTTATGAAATTCGCAGTGTTCATGCGCACGACGAAGCGCGCATGTGAGGACATTAAAACGACTCCGGTTCTAGTTCTTCAAGGTTTGAAAGATCGGTTGGTGAAACCGAAAGGTACTTTTGAATTATTCGAAGCTGTCGAAAGCGAAGATAAATCGATGATTGTTCAAGGTCTGAGCGAGCACTTGATGTTTGAAACGCCGAAGCCTGATCCATCAGTGATTGACGCGGTCGACTCGTGGCTTCGTCAACACAACGCCAAGCAATAATTCTGGTCGCGATTGACAGAATCAACCGCATGCGTGGCTCACCAACCGCGCCTGCAATCACAGATCCAAAATGCTACGGACAGCTCGCTCTGCGTTATCGCATGCTGTCGAAATCGATGTACTTACCGCGCGGCATCTTGCTGAGCTCTTCACGGACACCGCGGACAGTGTCCATCCATTCTTCGCCCACGAAGACGAGAGCTGAGATTGCCGTGTATGGGCTGCGCCCACGGGTGAAGAGGATTGGTTTGTTGTGCTCGAATGCGTAGTGTCCAAGCATCTGCAAAAACCAACCCAGTGAAAACATCATCGCCGCTTTCTTTCGATTGATCAGCAACATTGGAATCGCAAATGCGATGAGTGGAACACCGAACAAGTGCGTGACCTTGCAGCCGAGCGTTCGGTGTTGGCTCCGATAATATTCGAGGTGGTCCCGAAGCTTCAGGTCCCGAAGTGTCTTTGCTTGCAACTTACTAATTCCTCTAAACTCTGAAGGGCTTCGTCATCCGGGGTAGATGCTGATTTTCAGTTTCCCGTTAAAAGCCTGAAGATCGGCTCGCTCTGTACTTTAAGCCAAGTTTCCAGTTTGCTATTGATGTTCTGAAGGACGGCTATATCTCTACTCTACAAGCTTTTGCCAGTTTCTCCAAATTTCAAATGCCTTTGAGGATGTCGGCAGCGACCTCTTGGCAAAATGCGATGGATTGAAAATGTCTCCAAAAGCCCGTAGACTCTGGCTAATGGGCTTTCGCATTAAATAGACACACAAAGTATAGTTCTGGAATAGCGATGGGTATATCTCATATAACGAGGCTGACCGTTCTATTTCAAGGTCAGCCTTAAGTCCAAAATTACTAGGCATCTTGGCGTAGAGCTTGAAGGGTAACGCACCAATGGCTGAACAAGAAGAAAAAGAACTGCGTGAGCGAGAAGGTTGGTCGTACGCACGCGAGACCAAGTTCACTCAGCTCATGAAGAAGACAAAAGAAGACCGTCAGAAGTTCAAAGAAGAAGTTCAACAGCGAACGCTCGACCGGTCCAGACAATTCGTCAGCGAAGATAAGCTCGACCACTACGAGAAGGTGACGCTGCTCGATAAATCGACTGGCATTTACAACCACAAAGCTTTCATGCGCAAGCTCGAATATGAGCTGAAACGGGCGAAGAGATATAAGCGACCAGTTTCGCTTCTGATCATGGAAATTGATGGACTCGAGACTTACGGTCGGCAGTACGGGTCAATGATCTTAGAAGACATGCTGAAATCAGCAACCAGCATCGTTCAGAAAGCAATTCGCGACGTTGACGTTCCCGGTCGCAGCAAGGACAACAGACTAGCCGTTATCTTTCCGGAAACATATTCATCACGAGCAGTCGTCGTCGGCGAGCGCATTCGCGAGCGTTTGAAGACACAACCTATCAATGAAGAGCTGAAACATCTGCGCGTCACATGCAGTGTCGGAGTGGTATCATTCCCGACTCACGCGCGAGATGAAAACGACCTGATGTTCAAAGCCCTCGATTTTCTCGACATGGCAAAATCCGAAGGCGGAGACCGCGTCTACAACGGATAGTCGGGCCTGGTTCTAGGTTTAATTGCACGGATAATCGTACGGTCACTTGTAGGCTCAATTGAACGGTTAATCAAATGTTTAGTCGACCGGTTAATCGAACGGTTAATCGTAGGGGCGCTTTGCAAGCGCCCTTGCCATCCTGACTCGAAACAGCCGGTTAATCGAACGGTCAATCGAACGGTTAATCGTACGGTTAATCGAACGGTTAATCGTAGGGGCGCTTTGCAAGCGCCCTCGCCGTCCTGACTCGAAACGGCCGGTTAATCGCAGGTTTAATCGAACGGTCAATCGAACGGTTAATCGAACAGTTAATCGTAGGGGCGCTTTGCAAGCGCCCTTGCCGCCTAACTCGAAACCGCAGAGAACTCGCAGCCTGCCGCTTAAAATGCGCCCCTACAGAACCCCACAGAATCGAACAACACCGTCGTCGCAAATGACCTCAGGTTTAAAAGCCAAGATCCTTCATCGTCTTCTCTTCCGGCGATGCGCCACCAGGCGTGGTGGTAGCAGGCGGCGTAGAGGAAGGAACTGGTGCACCTGGGTTTGGCGCTCCCGGAGTAGGCGCAGTCTGTGGTTCAACATCGCCTGATACTATTGGCGGTGCGGTTACCGGAGCGGTTTTTGGCGTCACGGTTTCAGGCGCTCGCGCTGGCGGCGTGCTTGCCGTTTCCGAAGACTGAGATGATTCCCTCTTCTCCAGCTCATAAGCCTTATAGAGATTGCCATCGATGTAGATACGAAACTCTGCTGTTCCATCAAAACGCGCTGGCGCACCAGAAGTAAATACAAATGATTTCGAATCACGACTGCCCAGCGGTCGAACAAACTCGTCCACTAATTTAGTGTCTTTCGACCACAGACTGCGATTGTTTTTATTGTCGAACAACTCGGCACGAATAGTCAGTTTCCCAATGTCATTATCGGTTGGATTCCAAACTTCGCCTGTAATCTTCGGCATGCCACCACCCGAACTGATCGTGATGGCACGAAGCACAACATCAGGAACAGAGTTCGATGCGTCCATGCTTCTGGCTTGTTGGAGGTAAGCGTAACCTGTGTCGTGATTACCCTGGTCCATCAGTTCTTTGCCACGTTTGGAAAGCAAGCTGGAGAGCCGCTTGGCAGTTTCGCCGGATGCGCTCAATTCATTCGCCTTCCGAAGTTGTTCGATGGCAAGATCCAATTTTCCATTGCGCTCGTAGATTTCCGACATCGTCAGATAGTGCTTAGGATTTTTCGCGATGCTGGTGAGTTTACTCAAGTATCCGATAGCAGCATCGTCTTTCTTTTCGCCAGAAAGTTTCGTCGCGAGCTTTTCGTAGATGGTCGTCAGGCGCGCTTCTGCCTCACCCAAACGACTTCCGGTCTGCAATGTTTTCACTTCTTCCCAGCATCTCAAAGCGCCTTCCAGATCACCTTTGCCTAGAAGCGAGTCACCATATGCGGCATCAAGATCGGCTAATTCGGATTTCTTTTCGCCGATATTTTCTTTCGCTAAAGGGCGAAGCAGATCGATTGCTTTGTCATACTGCTGGCGTTTCATATAATAGTTCGCAAGGTCGGAAGCCAGGTCAGGCTCTGCGACTACGCCTTTGCCTAGCTGCTGGGCATGACTGATTGATTCCCATGCTTTGTCAACATCACTGATACCAACGTATGCTCTTGCTAGAAGCAGAAACACACGCGGATCATTAGGACTTTTTGCTGATGCTTTTGTGAGCGTTTCAACTGCAAACGCGTATTGGTTGCGCGAGAGTTCCTCTCGACCTTTTGTCAAAAGGCGCTCGTCATCAGGTGTTCTAGTAAGAAAGAAAAAGGTGGCTCCGGCGAAAACCAGAAGGATAAAAACAGCCGTCACTGCTCCAGCAGCGTTGGCCATAAAAGATTTGCTTTGAAGTTTCAAATGTGATGAACGTCTCTTGTGATGATGCTGCTCTTCTTCGACATCGGAGGCACGCCTCCGCGGATGTTGCCCGCTGTCGCCTTCAGCGGTTGCTTCAGTAAACGAAGAGGCGGACCCTTCATCGCCAGATCGACGATCAGTATCCGCCTCTTCAACTGCTACATCAGTCCCACCCTTAAAGCTTACGCCGCACGAGATGCAATTCTCGTATTGGGAAGGATGGTAGAGTCCGCAACCTGGGCACCGCATAACTTGTCTCCCGACCAAAAAAAAGGATTAGCCTCGGTTATACAGTCCAGGTTATCGCAGAATCTACTTGATCTCCACTTTGCCGCCGACTTCTTCGATTTTCTTTTTGATGTCTTCGGCTTCTTCTTTTTTGACTTTCTCTTTGACTGGTTTTGGAGCCGAGTCAACGAGGTCTTTGGCTTCTTTGAGGCCCAGACCGGTCAATTCACGTACGACTTTGAGAACGTTGATCTTCTTGTCGCCAGCGGTGACGAGAATCGCATCGAATTCAGTCTTCTCTTCAACGTCAGCAGCAGCGCCGCCGCCAGCAGCTGGACCAGCAGCCATTGCGACAGGAGCAGCGGCGGTAACGCCGAACTTTTCTTCCATTTTGGATTTCAAATCGGCGGCTTCGAGAAGCGTCAGGTTGCCGATTGCTTCCAACAATTCATCAGTGCTTAATTTAGTAGCCATTTCGTAACTCCCTCAATTTTGTTTAGTTAGCTTTCCCGAAGAAGATGCTTACGCAGCGCCTTCTTTTTTCTTCGCGACTTCTTCAACCATGTAGGCGATGTCTCTGATTACAGCACCCAAGAGACCAGCGATACCGCCGGCTCCGGAATCCAATCCAGCCATAATTTGAGATAGCAATTGCTCCTTCGTAGGCATGGAGGCAAGTGCCTTAACATCATTAGCGTTTAACGCTTTTCCTTCCAGTACTCCACCACGGACGGTTCCTTTCTTGATCACCTTAAGATAATCGTTGACCGCTTTTGCCGGTTGGGCTGGGTCATCATATCCAACGATAAATCCGGAAGGACCTTTAGCCAAAGTATCCAACGCAGCGAACTCAGTGCCTCCGATAACGCGCTTGACCAAAGTGTTTTTGGCGACGCGTAGTTTGGCGTTTTCTTTACTGAGTGTGCGACGGAAACCGGTAAATTCCGCTACGGTAAGCCCGGTGAGATCAGCGACGATCACTACTTTGCCGTTGTTGAAGAACTCTTGCAGTTCGGTGACGATTTCTGCTTTACGTTCTTTTGTGGCCATGTGACGTCTCCTTTGATCGCGGCTATTGCCGCTCTAACCAGGCATTCGACATCTAAACCGCTAAAATAGAAAAATCCCAGCAGTGTAAAACCGCAGGGACCACACAGAGAGCTTTCGCTCTCGGACATATAATTGTCTGTTGTGTGACCTTGGCTGGCGATTCCGTTTGGAATCCTTAGTTCTCGCTTATTAAAAAACCAACGAGATACCGGCTGTCTGCGGTCAGACGCAAAATGCGTAAGGTCGCATTCTCGCAACTTGGGATATATACGTCAAGAAATTGCGCCTGTGAGCGTGAACATATTCGTTACATCTCTGAGTGCTGAATCATTTTTGATGCGATGATTTCGAATGGTAAGCCTTGCTGCAAGCCGGTTATGGCAAGCCAAGTGCAAGCAGCCCGGGGGCTTACAAAGCGCCCCCGCAGAAAACAGAATAGATGCGACATGCAAAGTAGATGCGATGTACAAAGTATGTGAGCGGTCGGCCAATCTACTTAATTGATAAGGAATGAACTGATGACTGTCTTCAAAAAACACGTTTTCATCTGCGTGAGCGGAAAGACCTGTCCGGGAGAAGGCGCTGAAGCGGTTCTTGGCGAGTTCAGAAAGGAAATAAGCGAGCGCGGATTGAAGAAAGAGATTCGAATCAACAAGGCCGGCTGTTTCGATCAATGCGGCAACGGACCATTGGTGGTCGTTTACCCGGACACGGTTTGGTATGCGCACGTTCAACCGTCCGATGTCAAAGAGATTGTCAACGAACACTTACTCAACGATCGCCCCGTCGAACGCTTGATTTACGACGAGCGTGGTCGAATCACCTAGCAACGTTGGAACATCGTGAGGGTCTACGCTTAAGGCTTGAGCGCGGCTCTGAGACTTAGCTAAGGGAATCGGTTTTGGAAAAAATGCCGGCAGAAGGCGTCCGTAAAAGATTTATAATAATTTTTAGATGGGACTGCTTTCAACTTCCACCAGCTACTTGTAGTCATACCCCTAGGTACAGGTTCTAAACGAACGTCTGTTAATCGGGGAGACAATATATAAGACTGAGACGCAACCATTTAGTTCCAAGAACAGTTCAGTTGTGTAGAACTGTGATGACGGCAATTTGTCAAAACCTACTAGAGAAGAAGGTTTCGGAAGCCCAAGTTACTCCCACTGATCCGAGACAAGCCGAACAGCAGAACACTAACTCTTTAGTAGTTAAGCGAAAGCATCTTCAAGCGGACTTTGAAATGCCGGTTGGAAACTAGCGCTCGACGGAGAGATCAACTGTACGATCCAGCGTCAGGATCGAGCAAAAACTAGAATCCCGAGGTTGGAATGTTGGGGGCTGGTGGCGCAGGCGGTGCAGCACGCAGAACAAGAAGCAGATCGCCAGCGGTTTTTCGAAGTGTGGAAATTTGGCTTTCGCTGGCGTAGCGCTCGACATCTTTTTCGCAGCTTCTCTTAAAACCGGTGACCATAGATGGATATTTACTGATCAACGCTCGGATAAAATGAATTGACTTGTTTCGATCGGCATGGGAAGTGCGTTTCAACTGTCGAACCAGAGACATTGCCAGTTCGCTGTAGGGATAATTATCAGGAAGTTTATCCAGTCGAGCGAAAATAAAATCGTCGGCTGCTGCACGTACATCGAGATGGCTATCATCAATCGAGCCGATCAACTGGATGCAGGTATCCACATAAGAGCCGGACCAATTGAGCAATTCGATAGCATCACAGCGACGCTGATGATCCGGATCGGAGATCGTGATCTCGAGAAATTCGTCGCGCATTGTGGGGCAGTATTTTCGCAGCTCCGTTACGATTTGATTGGCAGGCTCGTCTGAAAACATCCGCACACCGCCAGGGTAGGAGTCCTTCCAATCTCGCCCTTCCTCGTTTAGTCGGTCGATTCGGGCCCGCAGTTTCTGCAAAAGCAACTCTGGTTTTTCACTTTGTGTGATTACATGATGTGGTTGTTTCAACATTCGGGTGGGAACGCCGTAACCGGGTTTGTCTTCGAAGTCGACTACGACAAACAGCTTATCAGGCGGATCCACAACGATTTGAACATTGACTTGCAAACGCAGTTTTTCGACTTTCTTTTTAAAACTTTCTACGCTTGCTTCGACAGATTTTTCCGAAGCACCGGGTCTCAGATGCAATGATTTTTCTACTTCATCACGAGTCATTTGTGAGGAGCCGAAGAACTCTAAACCACCATAGGTGTAGCCTTCTTTTGTGGCGCCGACCTGGGCGTTTGTCGTGGATAAGAGAATGAGAAATAAGAGAACGGAAAACACGTTTCTAAATTGGATTGATTTAGAAATCAATCTTTGTGATGCTGAGGTTAGCAGCCTGGGCGCCTGCAAGGCGCCCCTACAATTAACGTCAAATCGTTTGTTCACCATATCGTCAAACCATTACCGTAAACGCCTTTCGCTGCTTCACCATATCGTCAAACCATTACCGTAAACGCCTTTCGCTGATTCACCAATATCGTCAAACCATTACCGTAAACGCCTTTCGCTGCTTCACCAATATCGTCAAACCATTACCGTAACGCCTTTCGCTGCTTCACCATATCGTCAAACCATTACCGTAAACGCGATTCGCGGCTTCACCATATACGACATCACTCGAGGCTTTTCACTTCTGGAGAACCGCCTGCTCTCAACTGTGCAGCGTGTTGCTCCAATTGTTCGGCTATCGCTGTTTCGCCGAGCGTTCTATTCAGCTTCGCGTAAATCACAACGGTGTTGATAAACTCGTCGCTATGCGGCGGCACGCGCTTCTCTCGAAAAGCCAGGACTGTTTCGTAAAACCGAGCAACATCCGCAGTCGACGATCCGAAATCTCCGGTTGTTGCCAGATAGTCGACGTCAGTCAAAAAGTCGACTCGACCTGCTTCCAGTGCAGACTGCCAGATCGATAGAACCCGATTTATTGACTGCTGAGCTTCTTTGCGATTACCTGATCGTTCAAGCGACTGAGCACGCCCTACCAGTGCGGTACAAAGCAGCGCTTCATCAGTCTTAGGCGCGGCGTCTAGTTCCTGAATCGCGCGCTCATAAAGCATGGCGGCTTGCTCATGGTCGCCGCTCCTTTTGGCGAGAGCAGCCGAAGACAACACACCTTGAATTTTGGATTCATCGCCGCCTTTAGCGGGAGAATTCATTTTCAGCAAAACGAATACCGACACCGTCAGTACAAGAAAAACCACTCCATAGATCATCAGGTCCATAGGTTTTATTCACGGACCGTTATTTGGATGACTTTTCTGTCTTCCCGGAGGTTGCTTTCTCAGAGGCGCCGTCTTTCGAAGTCTTCGTGGTTTCCTTTGACTCGGATTTCGATTTCGAATCTGATTTTGCTTCGTCTTTTGATTCGGTTTTGACAGATTTTGATTCCGTTTTGACAGACTTAGTTTCCGTGGTCGTCTTCACCGTCTCAGATTTTGCGCCATCCTTGGATTCAGTCTTTCCGCCGTCCTTGGACTCGGTTTTAGTCTTACTATCGCTTGAACCAGTTTTCTCGACAGTATCTTTTTCAGACTTCTTGCCATCAGATTCGGTATCGGCGTCGGACTTCTTCGAATCTTTTTCGGAATCTTTCGACTCGCCGTCTACCTTTTTGCCATCAGATTTTTCGTCGGTTTTATCTTCACCTTTGCTCTCGCCGTCAGCGGATTTAGTGTCCGACTTCTCGTCTTCGGTTTTTCCATCCTCAGACTTGGTCTCAGTTGATTTTGCTTTATCCGGATCAGGCGGAGCGCCTTTCACCGAAAGGTCGGCATTATGCTCTTTGAAGAAGCGGTCAGGGTCGACCTTGACCGCAGCAAGTTGCTCAGAGAAACCGCGAGCATCATCAAACACAGGTGGAATCACCATCTCGCCCGTGGCGTCGACATATCCGCGCTTGCCGGTTTTCAACGGCTGAACTACCGCGAGCCCCTCGGAGAAGTTATCGGCATATCTGAATTTTTTGCGGAAAGCTGGTTCACCAGTACGTTTGATGAAGATGAACTTACCGTGTCTCTGCTGTAGAGCCAGTCCATCGTGGAAAATCGTGATCGAAGATAGTTTGTCTTTGACGGCTATCGTTCCAATCTTATCGACCCAGATAAAGTCGTCACCCATCGTGCATTCAGCCACGCGATTTTTGAATGCAGTTGCGGTTGTAAATTTGTAGTCGATGACTAATTTGCCGGTGTTATCAATGTAGCCCCACTTCCCGATTTTTCGGTCGAAAACTGGGCAAAGTCCGTCGTTGAAGTACTTTACGTCATCGAAAGCAGGATTTATGTCGCCTTTTCCGTGAGGTCCAAAATCATGGAAGCCCCACTTGTGAGCTTTGTCATCCAGGTATGGAACGACTACAGCGTGGTCCTCGGCGTCCGCATCCACTTCGTGCGGATACCCGATTTCCGCGGCAATAGGTCCCGAAGGCCAAACCACTGCGCCTTCTTTATTGATGATGTACCACTTGCCGCCCTGCTGGACGCCTGCATAACCTGCTGAGAATGGCTGCACATCTTCATAATTTCGTTCGATAATGAATTTGCCGTCGCGATTGATGAAGCCCCAGCGAGCGTGAAGGTCGGCTCCGGCTAAGCCTTCAGTAAACCGTTTCACTCTTCGAAATTCCGGCTTGATAACGAATTTTCCGCTGTGGTCGATGAAGCCCCACTTCGGTCCTGATTCTTCAGGGACATCAACGACTTCTGCCTTCTTGGCACAGCCACCGAGGACGGACACCGCGATCAGAGCGGTAGTAAAAAATCGAATTATCGGACTTGATTGCATTGTAAGTAAAGGTTCACAGGAGTATTCCCAGGTTTAATCATAAGCGAACGAAACGATTTCGTCCAAATTCGTCACTCTCCGCACAAGAATTTATCGGATGTGAACAGAACGGCATACGATGCGCATCTAAATCAGGCCGTCGATCTATAATGTCGGCTCCACCAGTCTCAACCGCGCTTATAGCTGCGGAAAAACGGAATTGATACATGACGAAATACTTGCTTGAAATTGGAACAGAAGAACTTCCAGCTGGACAGATTGAAGAGTCCTGCTCGCGCCTGGAGGAGTACTTCAGCAAAGAATTAAACGAGGCGAATTTGTCGTTTTCAAGCATGAAAACTTTGTCGACTCCAAGAAGATTGGTCTTGATAATCGATGGGATTGCTGACAAGCAAGAAACCACTTCGAAAAAAGTCAAAGGACCGCCGGTTGCGAAGGCTTTCAAAGAGGACGGTAGTCCAACACCACAAGCTGTGGGTTTTGCTGGAAATCACAAACTCACCGTCGAGCAACTTGACAAAGAGGAATACGGCAAAGAACTCTACTTAGTCGCCAATCTCACAATAGAGGGACGCGCCTCGGAAGAGGTTCTCGCGGAAATTGCACCGCGCGTGATTCATAAAATATCCGGCGAGCGCTTGATGCGTTGGGGCGATAGCGAATTGAAATTCGTCAGGCCGATCAGATGGATCGTGTCGCTCCTCGACAACAAAATCGTGCATTTCAATCTCAATGAAATCACAGCAGGTCAAGTGACTTACGGTCACCGCATTCTCGCGCCTGGACAGATCGAGATCAAACACGTCGACGAGTATGTAGAAAAACTGAGAGCCGCAAAAGTTCTTGCATCCCCGCAAGAACGCGAGGAGCTCATCAAAAAGCAGGTAGGTGAAATTGCCGCTTCTGTAAAAGGAAAAGCGCGCCAGATAAACGGACCGCTTCTGCAAGAGGTGGTAAACATCACGGAATGGCCTCATGCGATCGTCGGAAAGTTCGCCGAGGACTATTTGACACTTCCGGACACGTTGCTTGAGACAGTTATGGTGCACCACCAGCGGTACTTCCCGGTGGAGAAACCAGAAACCACATCTGCCACCACAGGTAATTTGCTTCCATATTTCATCACCATCTCCAACAACGACACGCCGAGCGCATTTGCTGAGATTACTCAAGGCAACGAAAGAGTTTTACGAGCACGTTTAGCGGACGGAAAATTTTTCTTCTTCGACGATCAGAAAACCAAGCTGATGGCGAGAAAAGATAGACTGGGTCAATTGACGTTTCAACAAGGTCTTGGAAGTTATCTCGACAAAACGAATCGACTCACAAAGCTCGCCACCAAGCTGTCTAAACAACTCGAACTCGAGCCGAAGGTTGCAATTCCATTCGAGCGTACAATGGAATTGTGCAAACTCGATTTGGTCACAAATCTTGTAGGCGAACTCACCGAACTGCAAGGGTATGTCGGTGCCTGGTATGCAGAGTTAGAAGGCGAGCCACCAGAAGTGGTGCAGGCTATCGCATCGCACTACTCTCCGAGATTTACGGACGAAGGCATTCCTCAGGATGTTGTCGGCCGATTTGTCGCGGTGCTGGACAAGTTGGATCACGTCGTTGGTTTATTCGCTCTAGGAAAAAAACCGAGCGGCTCGAGCGACCCGTTTGCTCTGAGAAGGAACGCACAGGGTCTTGTCGACATAATCGTGGATGGACTCGCCGATTACAAAATCGATGTCGAATGGCTTGCCGACGAACTTCTCGACACTTTCGAAGTAATGCTTGCGCAAGATGGTGGCGAAAAGAAGAAAAAAGCATTTGCTCGCGAAACAGTTAAAGCCGATTTCGCGGAATTCATCACCCAGCGCCTTAAGGGTAAATTGCTCGACAAAGGATTCGGTCGTGAAATAGTCGAGGCAGTGCTCTCCAATGGTAATCCTTTGAACAACTTGGCAGATACGGTCAGCCGCTGCCTCAGCGCTGAAAAGCTGTTCAAATCGGAAGAAGGCATCGCAACGGCGCGAGCCGGAGTTCGCATCGGCAACATCTTGAAAGCCGACTCGGCTGATGCACTCGACGAAAAAGCTTTGACGGAGCCCGTCGAGAAAGAACTCTGGAAAAACTTCCAGGAGCAGTTCCTCGCGAAGTGGGAGAAGGATGGCAGCTTCAGACGTCCTGAAAATGAGAAAGAATACGACGAGGTACTGAAACTGCTCGCGCCTCTCGCACCTCATGTCGATAAATTCTTCCTGGACGTCATGGTAAACGATCCCGACAAAGCCAAGCGCGACAATCGTCACTCTCTACTGAGAAAAATCGATCGCTACTACAGCTCAATCGCTTCGTTCCCGAAACTACAACCGCTTCTGCCTTAATTAAGCGCAACGCTAAACCGTTTCGATATATCGGCGAGAGGCGTCCGGCTACAGGTTGCAAAACCATTATCTTTAGAAGAGATGCCCGAAGCAGCCAGCAATATTCGTGCACAACTTCCGCGTTTCACTGCCCAGTGAGGCTTTCAGGCTCCAGGGTGGTATGAGCGTTGCTTAGCAATTCCGCAAGGAATGAAATCTTCGCGACACGATGTGGACGAACTTATGCTATTTTTCCGGAATGACTATATCTGAAAAACAGTTCTTCCAAGAATTCAAAGCGCCCCTCATTTCAATCATAGGAATGACGGAGCTACTCGATCAGAGCGAGCAATCCGAAGAGCAAAAGTCGCTGTCGCGCAGCATCAAGCAAACAGCCTCTACACTTTTGGACCTGGTAAACCGAGTTCTCGAACAGAAGAAATTGGTAGAGCCTGAGCTAGTTGAATCCGATGGCATGCGCTCGCTTGTAAACGAGCTACAAGAGCTAGTCAGCAACCAAGCCCAGGTGCAAAGCAAGGATTCCAACGGACCTACAGAGATTAGAGTTCTAGTCGTTGAAGACAATCCATTGATTCAACTCGTAATCATGAAACAACTGGCGCACCTTGGAATAAACGCCAGTGCTGTCGCTGATGGTAAAGCCGCAGTTGAGGCTGCTAGTAATTTCGATTTGATATTTATGGATTGTCGGCTCCCAGTAATGGATGGTTTCGAAGCTACAAAAGCTATTCGCAAATCAGAAGCGTCAGATCAAACGCCAAAGCGAATCGTCGCATTGACCGCTGGATATGAGGACAAAACCAGAGAGAAGTGCCTGGCGAGCGGCATGGATGATTGCTTGATCAAACCTGTCGGCAGTCATGCTTTAAGAACAATAATCGAACGTTGGTTTACTTTGATAGAACCACAAAAGTCGGCTTAGGAATCGCAGGCACCACTTATGGTGCATAATTGCAGCGACACTTAGTTTTTTACGAATCCGCCAAAGCTTCGATGTTAAACTCATCCGAATCTTCAGAAGCGTCGGTCTTCGTCTCAGTAGTCCCAACATACTCAAAGCAGTGGCTGCACTGTTCTTTTATATTGGCGGGAATTTGTATATCCAAATTTCGCTGCCAGCTCTCGCCCAGATCGCGAAGGGCCTCCATCACATACACAAGATCTTCACCTCTCTGTGTAAGTGAATAATTAACCCTCGGCGGAATCTCTTGATATGCCTTCCGCTCCACCAGCCCCCATTTTTCAAGTTCGCGCAATCGCTGAGTTAGCGTCTTGGGGCTGATTCCACTTAGCAACTTCGCTAATTCTGACGGCCTTTTGGGGCCGCCTCTCAAATATCTGACTATTGGAATGGTCCATCGCGAGCCGATGATGTGGATAACCAGATCTACCGGACACCAAAGATGTTCATTTTCAATATTGCTCATTCGAACCTGTTCATCCCAATACTGATTCATCAAATTCTACACTCTATACTGGCGGACGCAACTTTCGAGAAACGAAACACAGCCGGATGTAAATGTGAGAACAAAAAGGCGAGAACACGAGGTTCGGTTTAACTGATTTCCTGAAGGAAACTAACCGCGCAAAAGGAGTCCAGGTTACTTTCGGGAAGAACCAGGAACGATGCCGGCCGAGGCTGAGTCGTGTTCTGTTCCAAGTTGATCGAACGTGCATTGACTCGGCGCCTTATCTGGTCGCCATCGCAAAATTCTTGTTCCGTGCCGAAACCTACCATTAGTCAGATGATCAAATTGAACTTCCAGCACGAGCTCCGGTTTTATTGGTTGCCACTCGACACTACGGGCGGTGCTCCAACGGCTAGGGCCTCCTGGTAAATTCTTGGTGAATGATTTCTCGGTGGCTAAATCTTCGAGCTGTTTCGTCAAAGCCTTTTTGTCTATTCCAGCCATTCCTGAAGTAAATCCAACGTGATGCAATTCGCCTTCGGAGTCGTACAGTCCCAAGAGAAGCGAACCCACAACCTTCGAATTCGTACCGTACCGAAAGCCGCCAATTACGCAGTCCGCTGTGCGCTTGCGTTTGACCTTCACCATTCCATCTCTATTTCCGGATTGATAAGGCAAGCTAGTTCGCTTCGCAATGACGCCGTCGAGAACGACTTTTTCTTTCGCAAGCCATTCGTTTGCGACATCTCGATCGAGAGTCATCGGCGTCACTACAATGTTTTTCAATCCGCTCAGATATTTCGCTGCGAATTTTTCCAGCAGCGGTCTGCGCTCTGTGAGCGGTTTATCGGTAACGTTTTGAAGCCGGTCCGTCACCAAAATATCGAAGAGAATAAAGGTCGCTGGTGTTTCAATCGATAGTTTTTTTATCCGACTTTCAGCTGGATGTATGCGCTGGAGCAGCTTATCGAATGACAAACTTTTTCCTTCAGGGACAACCAGCTCACCGTCGATAACAAAATTTTCGGCTTTCAGTGTCTTCAAGGTAGCAACGATCTCCGGAAAGTACCGTCCAAGCGGTTGTCCACTCTTACTAATCAGGTCGATTTTGTCTCCGCTTCGGTGTGCAAGACAACGAAATCCGTCCCACTTCGGTTCGAATTGCCAATCGTCGCCATCAGGGATCGCAGTCACCAACTGCGCTTCCATCGGTGCGTAAGTCAATTCTAAATTCGTCATCTAATTTCTCCGTGATCAGTGCATTGAATAGCGCATTTCTCGTGATCAAATTGACCTTTCCAATTTTTTAACTCACGGCAATCGGCATTAAAATTGATACTTACCCACGAGAAAGTCTTGACTCTTCGAGTAACCTACTGTGCATATTGCGGGTCGTTTGATAACTTTATCAATAGAAGCGTTACACAAACTGCATTAAGTTCAATTATGTTCGCCACTGCTCGTGAGCGGATTCATGCTGCGCGGATTGCCGTTTAAAACTGGAGAGGATCAAATGGCAAACTACGAGGCTCTTTGGGTCGCCTATATTCACGACTTTAGAACCGAATTTGCGCGGAATAACTTCGATAAAGCAAGAAAGGTTCTCGAAAGTGCCTTTTGCGACGCCGAAGATTATTCAGAACTAGATTTTCGTTTGGTAGCTTCCACTCACAGTCTCGCTTCCTCATACGCCCAGTTAAACCGCAACACTGATGCGGCTTCACTTTTTCAACGCTTCATCGAGCTGCGTGAAAAAGTAATGGGTCCAGAAGACCCGGACGTCGCGGACAGCCTGGAAAGAATTGCAGTCATGCAGCTTTCCGACAAGAAAAAATTCGGATTCAGTAGTTTGAGAAACAAGGGGATTGCCTGATGACGTTTGATAAAAATCTTGTTTGTCACGAATGCAAAAAGTTGTTTGTATTCTCCGAAGGTGAGCAGGAGTTTTTCAAGCAACGCGGACTCGTTAATTTGCCGAAGCGTTGCGCGAATTGCAGGCTCACGGCTAAGTTCCGTCGCACCGGAGACAGCCCGGAGAAGTTGCATCGAACTGATTGCACAACTTGTGGAGCACTGACAGTAGTACCATTCAAACCAAGTGAAGAGCGTCCGGTTTATTGCCGAGCCTGTCTCATGAAGACGCGGACAGAACTCTCGAGTATTCAGCCCGACATTGCGATTTAGAGAGGATCGATCTCTGATCGGAGGATCGATCTCCGATCAGAGCTTCGAATCGCAAAACCTGGTTACTCTTGCCAACCACCAGACGCCTGGGTGGGCGGCTAAAACATTTGATACGCAAAACATTTCGTTCTTATCAATACAATTACGTATTTCTAAGAAGGGGCAAATTCCAGGCGCCGTGTTACATTACAGCGACTGAGTCGAAGCGTTCTTCCCCTTATGGAAACAGAGTAATGCTGAAGGTCGTCTCAGCTGATAACCTATCGCGAGGACTAAGCCTGAGCAATCTCTGCGGTAGCGAGCGAACGTCCTCGGTCACCAATAATCAGGAACCTCTCCGTGCGCCACATCTCTCGAATCAAAATTCTTGCGACAATCGCTGTTCTGCTTTTTAACACAACATACTCTGTGCAAAACGCACTTGCTGCAAGCGACATCCCGGCGGACAGTATAAAAAATTTGCCAATGGCAAAGGAAGAGTCAGTCTCAACTTACATCCCGTCGGAAGTGGCTCCGGAAACAGGAATCGCCGTCAACATCATCTATCCCGAGACGCCTCGATATAAAGAAGGTGCACCTGTTGTTGTAGTGGTGCCTGGCGGACATGGACCAAGTGGATTACGCTTCACCATGCATTCGGCACAATCCGGATTTGCTGAAGTTAGATTTGCATTTCCTGGGGGAGGGCTTAAACAGTTTCACTCCGGAGGATCTTGGGACGAGCGGGGACCTGATTCTCAAAAAGCATTGCGCGATGTTTTGATGTTCGCGCACGGAGAAAAACAGGACAAAAAAGGGAAAACAATTTCAGAACTGGTCCCCACGGCGCTCGACGTCAACAACATTGGCGCGGTCGGTTGGGAAAACGGTGGCAACGTATTGATCATCACGCTCGCGAAATTCCCGTTAGATCTGGGTTTTATTCGCTGGCTCGCTTTTTACGAAAGCCCGATCGGACCACTTCTCAGCCCCTCAGTTTTAGGCACCACTAAAGAATTGATGATCAATCGGCACTACCGTCAGGGCAGCGCTGCGACCGGAACATGTCTTGTCGACTGGCGCAAATTGCAGTGGGTAGGCGATATTTTGAGAGACAGAACCGAACATCTTGGTCTCGGCCGCGACCCCTCGCGCGGTGTTCTATTCTTCGACGAAAATGGAAACAAGGTCTGGGAAGAATCAGTAGAGTTTCCAATTGCGCACTTCACAGAACCAGGCGGCGAGAAAAAATACTACGCACCCGAAATAACTAAAGCGATGATCAGGCTTAAGCTCTTCCCGCCGAAGAGATGGCCGAAACGCGTCGCAACGCTGTCTGAGACGGAGAAATACTTCCAGGATCGTGATGCGACTCTGTATATCAAACAACTGCCTCTACAATACCCGGATATGTTGGTCACCATATTTGGTTCACGCCTGGACCACGAGCAACGTCAACCGGATCACCCTCACATAGCGCTTTCGTACAATCTCTGGTTGGCGAGCAAACCCAAATGGTTGCGCCTCAATCCAGATCCAAAGTATGTCGGATTCATTGCGGATATGAATTCCGGAAACTTCACAGAGAATAAACCGGATGCATCGATCGATGCCTCAGCAATCGAAACGCACCTCGAACCGGAAGGATTCATTCCCGACTACAAATATATGGAAGCAGCCATTGCAGAGCTGGCGGACCGAATCAAGAAAGATAATTTGAAGCCTACTCTTATGAACGTTCTTGTCGACTACCAGAACGAAACGATGAAAAAGTATCGAAAAGAGATGCTCGAAAAACAAGCTCAAGCACAAGCCGCGAAAAGCCAAAAGAAAAGCTCCGGCGATTGATACTGGCAGTGGTGGTACGCTCGTCAGATTATGGACAGAGCGTTCGCCTGTTCAACAGTTATCTATTTTCGGTTCACTTTAATGATTGATACCACTTTTGGTGCTGAGCTCAATTAACATTTTTCGATACGATTCCATCTGCCGTTGGTTGGTCGGATTTTTATGAACATTTGCATTGTATGCGAGACCTTCGTCATTCAATAGGCGCGCCTGTTTATAGTCGTGTTTGGCAATCAAAATGCCTACAGCTCCGACATATGAATTGACTAAAATCTGACGTTGAAGCTTCAGGTCCGCCGCCGTTAGCGTCGATTCATGTCCGGCATTTCTTAGATTCTTAATTGCAAACAGAGCAAGTGGTAAAGCTTCGTCCGATCTTCCCAGCTCTGGCAGGCACGCCGACATCAGCCCAGCAAGCTCCGCTTGCTGGAGTAGTGTTGATGTATTCATTTTAGACAATGCCTGGCGTGCAGAGGTAAAGCAGCGAATGGCTTCCGCATAATGTTTTTTACCCATATATTGCTCGCCGAGCTTTCTTTCAATAATCGCTATTAGCAGCGCATCCTCTTTTTTGTTTGAGTCTAAACGTGTTAGATACTCATGTTCGGCAGCGACAGGCTCGGAATACCGCTTCTGTCTGATCAATACCTCAGCTAATCTTTCCATTGAAAATTTCCGAATCTCAGGATTATCTTTCTTTGCGCCTATCAGATAGTACTTAGCCGCTTGCTCAAGATAGAAATTTTCCTTCTGATCGTCTTTGGATTCTCCTGCAATCAGCGCACGCTGATATGAAGCATTTGCACGTTCCACGGGGTAGACAGAGCCAGCCAGTTTGTCTATCAGACCGAACAAACGATCGGCTTCCAGCTTCTGTGTTTGCCTGCATCTGAGTGCTTTATTTTTCAGACTTTCGATGATCGGTCTAGTATCGACTACCTGATTACCATTCGCGATGAGTTTTGTGAGCTCCGAATAGGAAATCCCATCCTTCGCTTCACTTGTTTGCTTGATAGAGACAACCACTGAGGAATTATTGAATCCGTAGCTTTTCAAATAATCGATTCCGCGGGGCGTCACCTCCGTCCTTGAAATGTCGAGTCGTTTTACCGGTCGCCCTTTGAACACCTTAAGGTCCTCATCACCTATCGGGGTTTCCGCAACTTCAACGACCTGCAGTTTTGGAAAAGCAGGAATAAATTTCAGAGACTTAATGCCAGTGCAAACTAATGAGAGAGTTTCCAAATTTTGATTATTTGAGAAATTGAGAACCGCATCCTCAGTCAAATTGGAAGAAAGATCCAAGTTAACTTGCTTGATGTCTTTGCATTTTCGAACAGCTTCAAAATCCTCATCTTTCAAACTGGACGACTGCATGTTGATGATTTGATCGTGTTTGTCTATTTCGACCTGGAGCCGCTTACGCTCTTCCTCACGTCTAGCTGAATTGTCACTACCAGTTGCGAAAAATTTATGCTCTCTCACGATCGCATTTGACTCGATTTCTTCCGTCGCCGGCCGTGAGTTTGAAAAAAGATTCCAGGCGAATACTGAAGCAATTCCAACTAACAGAACGAAGAGTAGGCCGAGCCCCACTTTAAACAACTTTTGCGACGAGCTTTCCGGTAAACGAAAGATTTTGGCCTCTTCAACCGGTGGCAATTCTTCTTCGAGTGCTGTAGCAATTTGACGTAGAGCAGTTTCGATTGCTTCGGCTGAATCCGGTCTGTCGTCCGCGTCCTTCGCCGTTAACGATCGGATAAGCAGCTCCAGCGATTCAGGAACCACAGTACCATCTGCGGTTTCCTCCAATGATGGTAAATCTTCTTCGCAGTGCATGCGTAAGGTTTCAAATGCGGTATCACCACGAAATGGTGCCGCACCAGTAAGAGCGAAAAACATAACGCAGCCCAGCGAATAAAAATCAGATTTTTTATCGACTGATAAACCGTTTGCCTGTTCCGGACTCATGTACAGCGGAGTTCCGATGACTTGACCAGTTTTTGTGAGTCGCTGTGCTTCCTCTTCAGTTACATCTACTCTGCGTGAAATACCAAAGTCCAATAGCTTTGCTCTAAGTCGCCGCTGTTCGTCTTCGTACACAATTATGTTTTCAGGTTTCAAATCTCTGTGAACGATCCCGACACTGTGAGCGGCTTTCAACGCGCCGCACAAGTCAGAGAAAACGCGTAAGAAATCATTGATCTGCAAACATGCGTTTTCCTCAATCTCTCTAGTGAGCGTGTGACCGCTCAGCAACTCGACCGTCATGTATGGACGACCACTGTCGGTCACACCAAAGTCATAAATTTTGGCAATGGCAGAATGTACAATCCGACTCGCATTGCGTGCTTCGTTTTGAAATCTTATGGCAACTTGTGAGTCTCGCACCTGGGAGTCCAGGATTTTCAACGCCAGATTTTTCTGCAGTCGCAAATCGATAACTTCGTAAACTGATCCCATCCCGCCGCGGCCGATCAATTTCACAATTTCATACTTTCCGAAAATTACATTTCCGGGTGCAAAGCCGTCGCTCGAATTCCTTGCGTCTGTTGGCACTACTTTCGGTGCACCGTGTTGAGGCTTCGCCTGAGGACGCCACGGTTGATTCCTCCCCGTCCGCCCCACAGCATTATACCTTCAGGGCTATATCCCCTTCACATAGGGCTGTCAGGCGCTGGACTTGTGTTACGATCATGGTGGAGAGGGGTTTTGGTATGTCAGGTCAGTTAGTTGAGTTTGCGTTAGCAGGACTCTCCGCCCCGCTAGAATGGGGACTTGTGGCATTTGCCGCGATTAGGCTGTTCGGACCGAAACAACATCCACCTTTCAGGTACTGAAAGAACCGACCGTAAACGGCGAAGAAGAGGGCAGAGACATGTTAAGTAGCCCAGTTGAATGGGGAATCGTAGCCGCAGCAGCGCTACTTTTGTTCGGACCTAAAAAATTCCCAGAAATAGGCAGAGCCCTCGGTCAAGGCATAGGCAACTTCAAACGCGCACTCAATGACGCTCAAGACCAGGTGGTCGCGGGCATTGAAGAAGGCGAGAAGTCCGACAAAAACCGCAAGGCAATAACAAAAACCGCGGACGCCTCAAGTAAGAAAGTAACTCAGGTGGAAGTTGAAGAGGTCGAAACCGACAAAGCCTCAACAGGGTAGCTCGGGTAGCCTGCCTGACCGTACGGATTCAGACATCGTCCAGAATGCTTTAAAACGTTTTCGGGAATGAAATCGACTGCTGCAGTCTGCATTGCTTTGCGTAGTTCGCTCTCCGATAAACGGCTGGCGACGCCGATACTTCAGCTTTACTTGAATCCAGCAACTGTTATTCGCCACCATATACAGTGCGTGCAGCTATTCCTAACTGTTTCATCTGACTGTCCCCGCTGAAACCGTCGCAGGATATCTACCATTTATAGATATCTCCAACTTCACAAAAATCGATTACACTTGAATTCATTAAGCAGCCAAAACAAGAAGATTCTATGAAAGACCGACCATTCAAAGTAGTTTCTCCGTACTCGCCTGCTGGTGACCAGCCGGTTGCGATTGAGAAGCTCAAACAAGGGGTGCTTGCTGACCTACATCACCAAACGCTTTTAGGTGTTACCGGCTCGGGTAAGACCATGACGATGGCGCACGTAATTCAAGAAACGCAGAAGCCGGCTCTGATCATGGCGCACAATAAGACGCTTGCAGCCCAGCTCTGCAATGAGATGCGAGAGTTTTTCCCAAACAATGCCGTCGAATATTTCATAAGCTATTACGACTACTACCAGCCGGAATCGTACATCCCATCGACCGATACCTTCATTGAAAAAGAAGCGAGCATTAACGATGAAATCGACCGCCTGCGCCACTCAACGACGCGGTCGTTGTACGAACGAAACGATGTAATCGTGGTCGCGTCAGTCAGTTGCATTTACGGTCTGGGAGTTCCGGAACGATATCTTTCCGCCGCGCTTTCATGCAAGGTCGGCGATCAGCTCGATAGAAATCAGTTTCTCCGAGACCTGGTCGGCATCTACTACGAGCGAAACGACCTGGTGGTAGAGCGCGCGCGCTTCCGTGCTCGCGGCGACGTCATCGAAGTCTATCCTTCTTATGAAGAACGAATTATCCGCATCGAATTGTTCGGCGATGAAGTTGAACGTATTACGATCGTAAACCCGGTCACAGGCGAGATTGAAGAGATTCCGGAAGAGATCAAAATCTATCCGGCAAAACACTACGTGACCGATGAACTCGCGCTCGAATCGGCAATCGAACAAATCGAAGTCGAATTGGAAGAGAGAATCAGAGAGCTAATCGATCAGGGTAAACCGGTTGAGGCACAGCGTTTGAAGCAACGCACCAGATTCGATATCGAGATGTTGAAGGAAGTCGGTTATTGCAACGGAATCGAAAACTACTCACGCATTCTTGAAGGTCGCACACCAGGCGAGCCACCACAAACGCTAATCGACTATTTCATAAGACGCTTTGGCCGAGAGGGTTTTCTAACAATTATCGACGAATCGCACGTCACCATTCCGCAGTTGCATGGAATGTTTAAAGGTGACCTGGCAAGAAAAAATACTCTAATAGACTATGGATTCAGACTGCCTGCAGCTCGAGATAATCGACCGCTCAAGGCAGACGAGTTTTTCAACAAAGTTGGGCAGATGGTATTTGTTTCAGCTACTCCAGGCGACTGGGAGCTGAGCGTGAGCGACCAGGTTGTTGAGCAAATCATCAGGCCAACAGGGCTAGTCGATCCTAATATTGACGTTCGTCCGATCGATGGACAAATCGATGATCTCATTAGAGAGATCAAAGAACGCAGAGCGATAAATGAAAGAGTCCTCATCACTACACTCACCAAGCGCATGGCCGAGGACTTGACTGATTATTTGCAAGAAATAGATATAAAGGTTCGATGGCTGCACAGCGATATTAAAGCACTGGAACGCATTGAGCTATTGCGCGATCTGCGCCTTGGCGAGTTCGATGTGCTCGTTGGGGTCAATCTATTAAGGGAAGGTCTCGATCTACCGGAGGTGAGCCTTGTAGCCATCATGGAAGCGGATAAAGAGGGTTTCTTGAGGGCAGAGCGTTCGCTGGTTCAAACAATCGGTAGAGCAGCGCGTAATTCCGCCGGTAAAGTAGTCATGTATGCCGATCGCATGACGGACTCGATGAATAAAGCGATCTCAGAAACACAACGACGAAGAAATATCCAAACCGCATACAACGAGAAGCACGGTATAGTCCCAACTACCATCATAAAAGATGCCACAAACAGCATCCTGGAAGCTCTTCGCGGACGTCGCGGTGAAAACGAATCCAGCGAATCCAATAAGAAATGGGTTTCAACTGTCAAGGAAGTGCTTGATGCCCACGGGCTCGACGTCCACCAAGTGATCAAAAAACTAGAAAAAGAAATGAAGAATGCAGCGCGAAACCTTGAATTCGAGAGGGCTGCGGAGCTTCGAGATCAGTTGCGTGTACTGCAAGAAGACTTGCAAGTCAACCGCGTAGAAAAAGCAAAAGAAAAAGCCAAACCATCCCGCAAATAAAGCGTTTTCAGCTTTCATTGTTCGTATATACACGTAGTAATACGGCTATTAATTGGATTGAAGAAACAGTTGCAAAGACCTCAAAGAACCGCTCAGCACAAGCGATAACGGCTTACAAGACCGGAAGGCAAGCAGAGTTAAACTGTCTTAACAAGGGGTGTACATCGAGTTTTTCGCACTTATACTACAAATACAGTCGTTGCCAAGCAACGTCTTTGTTTGCCTCGGCAGTAATCGCAGGTAATCACACGTTCATCTCCATTGAGAAAATTGCATCAAAGTAAATGCAAATATAAAGGAACTGTGTAGAAACCTCTTGAAGACGCCATCCGCACATACGATAGTTTCATAGCTGGCAATTCGCCGACATGCTCACTCCGTTATAAAAGGTCCCTACGTCGGGACAGAAGTCATAAACCAAAACGGGTAAGAGTTATCTCATCGAACAGACCGGCGCTAGTTTTTGTTTGGAAATTTTTGCCCGAATTTTTTGGCAGCCCTAAGCTCTCGTAACAGAGAAGAGGAACCGTAATGGCTAAAGCAAGGTCCACTGAAGACAAAACCGTCCGCGGCATGCTCGTAGAAGACGAGAACATCGCGAAACGAACCGAGATGGAAGAACTTGATCTGATGGATGACGATCAATTCACAATCTTGGATGACGAAGAGGACAAATTTGATGATGATGAAGAAGTTGTAGAACTGCCTTCGTCCCGGGAAATCGCTACTGAAGATTCTGTTCGCCTGTATCTTCGTGAAATTGGAAGAATCCAACTGCTCAAACCAGATGAAGAAATCGAACTCGCCCGCAAAATTCTGCAAGGCGACATGATGGCTAAGAGAAAGCTCGTTCAAGCCAACCTTCGTTTGGTTGTTTCGATCGCCAAAAAATATATAGGTAGAGGTCTCTCCTTCCTCGATCTGATTCAAGAAGGCAACCTCGGTCTGATTCGCGCCTCCGAAAAGTTCGACCACGAGCGCGGATACAAATTCTCCACGTACGCCACGTGGTGGATCAGACAAGCAATCACCCGTGCTCTTGCTGACAAATCGCGCACCATCCGTGTTCCTGTACACATGGTTGAGACGATCAACAAACTGAAAAAAGTAACGAGACAACTGGCTCAAGAACTCAATCGCAAACCGACTGAACAAGAGCTTGCTTGCTCAATGGATGTATCGATTGTAAAACTGCATGAGATCATCAAAGCAGCTAAAGAACCGATTTCGTTGGAAACACCGATCGGTAAAGAAGAAGATTCCAGACTGGGAGACTTCATCGAAGATGCTGAAACAGATCGTCCAGAAACGACAGTCACTCACGAACTTCTCCGTCAAGACCTGGCGAAGATGCTGAATGAACTGACACCACGCGAGCGTGATGTTTTGAGACTGCGGTTCGGACTTGATGATGGACGTCAACGTACGTTGGAAGAAGTCGGTCAATTGTTTAACGTCACCCGCGAGCGAGTTCGTCAAATCGAATTCAAGGCGCTTCGCAAACTCAGACAGCCAGGCAGATCCTCGCGTCTACGGGAGTATCTTTAGCTAGTCTAGACTAAAGACTTTTCTGCGAATAAAACGCACAGTTAAATTGAGACCGCATCGAAAGATTCGGTCTCGATTTTTTTGCTCTTAGCAAATCACATCAAATCCCGGAGAGAAGTATGACCGACGACCTAATTTCAAATAACTTACTTCTTAAAAGCCTACCGCAACCGGTTTTCGACGACATCAAAAAATGCGTCGAGGTAGTGCATTTCGATCTTCGGGACAAAGTCGAACTTCCCAATCAGCCTATTCAGTTTGTTTATTTCCCCCACACTGCGATCATTTCAATACTTCGACCACTCGAAGGACAGCCGGACTCTGATCAAGCCACTGTGGAAATTGCGACAATTGGAAACGAGGGAATCGTTGGAGCTTCGCTTGCATTGGGCGTAGCTGAGGTTGCTGAGCTCGCTTTCTGTCAGGTGGAAGGCTCTGCCTGGAGATTGTCCTCGGCGGACTTCATCCGTTTGCTGCAAACCCATCCGGAGTTGCCCATTATTTGTCATCGCTATATAGCTACGTTCATAAATTTGTCGGCCGGAAATGCAGCGTGCAATAGAAATCACTCCATTGAAGAACGTTGCGCTCGGTGGCTCCTGTTGACGCACGATCGCTGCGGTCGACAAAAATTTATGCTCACCCAAGAATTCTTGGGCAAGATGTTGGGAGCCTCACGCTCCGGTGTCAACTTAGCGGCAGGCATGCTCTCGAGAGCGCAGCTCATTTCGTACGTAAGAGGCAAGATCGATATTTTGGATCGAAGAGGATTGGAGGAAGTTAGCTGTGCATGCTATTCCGACATCAGACGATACTACGAAAAGACAATTGGTACGTATTATTGATATCGATCTCAGTGTCGCCAACTGGACATATGGAAGCAAAATTCCTTTACTCGAAAATTGTCTCGACCAGCGGACCCTGCGCGCTGGAATCGCCTATTTATGCGGCACTTCAGACAGCGACCCGAACACTACATTGCGCTCCGCCTATGTGTCGTGTGCACCACTTATAATTGTTACATGTGGTCAATTAACTACAAACCGCTTCGTCTGACTATCTCTGCAGCGTCGCAGATTACGGACTCAATGAAGATGTCCACTTCTACATTGAATCGCAAAAAATAGAATTGCGCGCATTTCGTTGCGACCGCACATGGATAAAATCTGAGTAGAATTTAGGAACCAAGTATACAGTCGTTTTGTCTACTTAGAACCCGGTGAGGATACCCTTATGGTAGTAGATGTGGCACAACTTATTGCATCGGATCGAAAAGAAATTGAACTTCTTTTCAGTGAGTTTGAAGTAACTTCTGGAAAGGAAGCAAAAGCGATCTTGATAAAGAGATTATGCTCAGCCCTTCGCATGCACAGGATGGCCGAAGAGAATTTGATTTTTCCAGAATTGGATTTTGAAGACGAGCTGTTCGTTCCCAAAATTCGTGAAGAGCATGAGGTGCTCAATTATTTCATTGAAGAATTATCCAGATGTTCAGGCGATGAGGAGAACCTGGACTGCAAAGTAAAAGTGCTGGCAGAGTTTTTCCGACACCACGTGTTGACGGAGGAGCGAGAGGTTCTGGACAAACTCAATGACGAACAAGACGCATCGGACAGCCTGTCTAGAAAGTGGACTGATTTTAAAAACGAACATTCCGAACAAGCATTGTCGAATTAACCGTAATAGAATTCACAACCCACAGTTTCGCGGGCAATCTTCAACATTGCATGACTCTAGGACATCGACTATCGGTCCTTGTTCCGCAAACCAATTTCTGATTAGAAGTGCCGGTCAGCTTTAAACTCGAAGACAAATTCACATCGATTTCGCAACACCGCAGAGTACCAACATGGAATCATCACCAGTTTCGCACCACCCACTTTGTTCGTTGGACTTCGTCCTCGAATTGATTAGCGCTCGATGGGCTCCACAATTGATTCGAGAACTTCGCAGTGGTCCCAAGAGACCATCAGAGCTGGTGCGTTCATTCCCACGAATCAGTGCGAAAACCTTGACTCAACGACTGCGCGAACTTGAAGAAGCCGGATTTATTCGACGACAGGCATTCGATGAAATACCGCCTCGTGTGGAATATTCGCTAACCGATATGGGCAACGACCTGATGTGTGTTTTAGAAGCTCTTACGGACATCGGTCAAAATTGGCGAAAAATTCATTCAATCGAAACAGCGCCAGAGAAATGCAAGCATTGCGAAAACGTTAAAACTCTTGAATTGCAATCTCGAGTTGCACCAAGCAGTTCGGACAGTCTCCATATTGTGGAGAACCTCACGTCACAAGACTCTTCAAGTAGCGAGCGCGTATTTCCATCCAGGTATTAAAACGAGAAAGTACATAGATGACAATCTAATTTTAGAGCGTCCTGGACGAAGACATCTTTTTAGAGGAGACCTTTGCAGAGGAGAGTTGTTTATCAACTGCCTTTCGAATTTGAACAGCCGCGTCAGGCATTCCTTCAAGCTCCAAGTACAGATCCACTAAGGACAATGACTTCATTATGCTGAGGGTATTTCTCAGGACATCAGCAAGTTCGCTCGGAGTTAATCGCAAAACGATTATCGGAGTGGAATGATGGTTTTCGCTGGTCTTTACGCATTTGATCAATTCCACTGCTCTTGATTCATCAAAATGAATTCCGATGACAACTAAGTCAATCCCGGCGTCCAGTATAAGTCGCTGTGCCTGCTCGAACCTGGTCGCTTCAAGTAGTGCAAATTCTTTAAGAGCTGAAGACACGATGTTTATTGCGGAATGTTCTTCAGCAACCAGGATCGTTTTTGACTTTTGCATAATCAAAAAGTATACATGCCGCTGTTTTCCACGTTATTAAAACGTAGCTGTTTTTGCTATTCAAAAATCATTTTCTTATTTTCGGTTCATAGCATATCGCTAAACATCTTGGTCAAAAATGCTCGGAAATCGCTGTGCAGCAGTCAGATTCAGGATACTTGCAGAATTCTTTCATCCTAAACATTTATGGCTCCAGGCGCCAGCACGACGGCGTCACAGTGGTGCTACTAAGGCATAAGAGCCCACTCCGTGCAGATCGTTACACGCTCGCGCGTCGAAGGAGTCGCACATGCTGCAAGAATAC
>JBGAHZ010000065.1:0-39582 GCA_044225915.1 Obscuribacteraceae bacterium (SeqCode) | reverse complement strand
ACGACTTTATCCATCATCACTTTCTGCATCAGAATCGCTGCCATTATGTCGCGCTTGTCAGCCTTTTCCATTTTTTAGCCTCCTTCGGAAAACAGGACCATTTTGACACACGGAATGCACCAGTTTATTAAAGGTTAGTTTTAAACCTGCTATGGTTTTCCACCCCGATTTCCATCGAACTGGCATGCACCACATATGGTTATACTTCCGGAATCATTTTGAGCCACTCGAGCCACGTTTCAACTAACTGAGGCCATCTCGTAACTGGAAGCTTCGTTTTCCGCAGCCCGAAGGCATGCCCACCTTGAGGGTACAAATGCATTTCGACGGGAACGCCGGCTTTTTTCAATGCGCGGTAATAAACGAGTGAGTGCTCTGGTGGATCAACTTTATCGTCTTCGCATTGGAGCAAAAACTGCGGTGGAGTCTGCTTCGTGACAGGCACATGAGCGAACAACTCGAATTTATTCGTATCAACCCATAGATGTCCTGGATAGATCGCAACACCAAAATCGGGACGGCAACTTACTTTATCAGCTGCATCAATTGGCTTATAGAGCCGGTTTCCAAACTGCGTGCTGGTCGCTGCCACCAGATGCCCACCCGCGGAAAAACCAATCACGCCAATTTTATGAGGATCGATTTTCAATTCAGCAGCGCGATAGCGCACCAGACTCAACGCGCGTTGAGCGTCTTCTAGAGCCATTTTTGACTTAGGATAATGACCAGACTTCGGAAATTTATCAACGCCTGGCACTCGGTACTTCAACAAGACAGCAGTGATACCACGTGATGTCAACCAATCACAAATTTCCGTTCCTTCGAGATCCATCGCGAGAATCTGATAACCACCGCCGGGAAACACTATCATTGCGGCCCCAGTGTTCTTGCCCTTTGGAGAATAAACAGTAATTGTCGGTCGCGTGACAGGTCCGGTGTACACCCATTGCTTACCCGCAACCAGCTCGTTCTTACTAGTGGTCTGCACATCTTCCGGACCGGAAGGCAATGCGTCAGGAGGTTTACCCGGCCATATCGATTCCTGCTTAAACCCTGCCGCCGGCTGCCACTCCGCGGCGTGCGCACTCGAGTTCAAAAACGCTAAGAAACCTATGAGCGCAACGACAAAAGTTTTCATCACAAAACCCCCGAGTCCGATCCCGACAACCAAACTCAAGTATGGCGTTATGAAAGAGTTCGAAAAGGGGGTGATCTTTGTTTCAACAGAAAGATAATCACCGACTTACGAACGTCTTAACAGCTTTTTTCAGTTCGCCAACTCAGGCTACCTACGGGTTATACATCAGGTAGGCGAATAGCGCGTCCGATTTCGGATGGCCCTTCAACCAGGTTTTGATTCTGGAAATTTCTTCGAGATCTTCCCCCAGATGTTCGCGGAAGATTTCCGCCATCGCCTTGTTCTGTTCTTCTGCTCTGATACCAGATTGCCAACTGTCAGAAAAGACCAGATGCAAGTCATCATGCAGATTTCGAGACTTCAAAATCTCCCATTCATTTTTGTCTAACCACATTCCGCCACAGTGTCCGCATTTGTTGGCGGCGAAATTGGTACCGCGTCCGACGTTGTATTTTGTCAGAACGAATTTGCATTCCGGACAAAAGCGAGGACCGGTCGATTCGCCGGATGCCAGGTTGACGGAATCCTCGTCGGCTGGCTTTTCCGGCAGGTTTGATTCACTCGAGTTTAACCAGTGATCGTAATCTTGAGCACCAATATAGGTGCCACCACATTTAGTGCATTGGCTGGCGGTCAGATTTGGTTCCAGTTCATTCTTACTTAGAGTATTGTCTCGACAAACCGGACATACAGAAACCATCTCACTTATCCTCCCGGAGCAATTTCAACAGGTTCGAACTGAATTACTTCGCAGTCATCACGGCTTCCGTCTTCGTGAACCAGGCAAGAAAAATCGACCTGATTGTCGAGTGCAGTCATCGGATAGTGCCACACGCCTGGTTTATAACTTATACCTTGCGGATTAGTGACCTCGAAGGCTTTGAGGGTGGAAAGATCCGGTTTAACTCCACCCAAACAGACAATGACCAGAAAACGCGCTCCATTGCTCATCGGCATGAATACTTGCGTCGAAAATTCATGCCGCTCGAGAAGTTTGATTTCAAACGGCAACTTCTCAAGCGGCGAACATCGAAAGACACATAGATTCAGCCGGGCGCGTTCGGGGCGCAGATTGACCACGTCCGCGAGAAAGTTGAAGCGCTTTGCCGTCTTCATATTGGCGAAGTTAAACGGCAAAGATTCATCGGCAGCTATCAAATCGCCGTAAGGCGCATAGGCTTGCCGACTGATGGGCTCGATCAGAAACTTGCTTCTAGTGGACACTCTTTATGTAGTCCGTTCCATTCGCTCGCTTCCCGCGACTCACTAGACTTATCCCGGCGGTTACTCTTTGCTGCCGATCAAAATGATGTTTGAACCCACTTGATATGCGCTGCCGTTCTTAGGATTCTTCACCTTACCGTTGCAATAGAAGCCGGTTGAGCCGGTTTTGAATTCTCTGTGGTCAGCAATCAGACTGCCCCAGACTTCGCCATCCTTGGTCTTAAACTCAACAATCAAGCTTTGTGGCGCGTCCGCGTCTACCTTCTTGGCCATTTGATCAATCCTCCAAAATCGTACTTGTAAGTTTATAGTCTCAAGAAACAAATTCACAAGTTTTCTCTGAATAGAAATATATACCTGGTTTCATCAATCGCTGTCGATTCGACCGAAATGGCGATTTTGTATATACCATTACAACCATTACTACCTCCGCTGTCGGTCTAAAAGCGACATTCTTTTGTTGAAGAAATTATCTCCATAGGTGTATAAATATCCTTTCAATTACCCGCGTGCGCTCCGAACGGAAGTCACGCGAGCAGGTTTTCATTAGTAGCGATAGACGCTGCGGGAGATTTCTCATGACACAAGCAGTTGGACAAGTTGAGGTTCATGGCAAGCTTCATGAGGGCTTCAAAGAGATCCTCAGTCCGGAGGCGCTCGCTTTCGTCGCCGACCTACACACGCGCTTCAATCCGACGCGTGAAGCCCTCCTGGCAAAACGTGCCGAGCGGCAGAAGGAAATCAACGAAGGAAAATATCCCGATTTTTTGAAGGAAACCGAATCAATTCGCAACAGCGAATGGCAAGTTGCTCCAGCCCCGCCTGACCTTCTCGATCGTCGAGTTGAAATCACTGGACCGGTCGAAGCAAAAATGATGATCAACGCGCTCAATTCCGGTGCGTATGTCTTCATGGCTGACATCGAAGATTCGCTGTCTCCGACCTGGAGAAATGTCATCGACGGTCAAATCAATTTGAAGAAGGCTGTCCGAAAAACTCTTACCTTTCAAAACCCCGATGGCAAGTCGTATAAGCTGAATGAAAAACTTGCCACGCTCTTGGTTCGTCCACGCGGCTGGCACCTGCTGGAAAACAATGTCATCGTCGGTGGTGCTCCGATATCCGCAAGTCTTTTCGACTTCGGTCTTTACTTTTTCCACAACGCAGAAGAATTGAAAAAACGTGGATCCGGTCCATACTTCTATCTTCCAAAGATGGAAAGTCACCTTGAAGCGCGGCTATGGAACGATGTTTTTAACTACGCACAAGACGCTTTATCCATTCCACGAGGCACCATACGTGCCACCGTTCTCATCGAAACGATTCTTGCTTCTTTCGAAATGGAAGAGATTCTTTATGAACTCAAGGATCATATGTCCGGTTTGAATGCCGGTCGTTGGGATTATATCTTCAGCACGATCAAGAAATTCTCCAGCGACAAAGATTTCATTTTCCCCGACAGAGCCCAAGTAACCATGCGGGTTCCCTTCATGCGCGCATACTGCAAACTGCTCGTGAAAACTTGTCATAAACGTGGCGCGCATGCGATGGGTGGAATGGCCGCATTCATTCCAAGTCGGAAAGATCCGAAGATCAATGAGGTCGCACTGACTAAAGTTACTGAAGATAAGGAGTTGGAAGTAGAAACCGGATTTGACGGAACCTGGGTTGCACACCCCGATCTGGTGCCGGTCGCGATACCGGTTTTCAATAAAGCATTTGGTTCGAAACCAAATCAGAAAGACAAACAACTCGATGTCACAGTCACCGCAAAAGAGCTTCTCGACGTAAAGATCGAAGGCGGTAAAGTCACTGAAGCAGGCATGAGAAATAACGTCAATGTCGCCCTGCAATATATCGAATCGTGGCTTCGCGGACTGGGCGCCGCGGCCATTCACAATTTGATGGAAGATGCGGCAACGGCAGAAATTTCCAGAGCACAGCTCTGGCAGTGGATAAAGGTCGGCGCAAAACTGGATGACGGTCGGCTGATTACGAAAGAACTGTATCGCGAAATTAGAGACAGTGAACTCGCGGGTCTCACCACTGGCGGTGCAGGTAGATACAAAGAAGCAGCAGAGGTATTAAACTACCTTGTAGAAAGCGACGAATTTGTCGACTTCCTGACAGTCAAAGCATACGAGTACCTGGAAAACGAATGACTTTAGATCTCGACCAATTAATCGACAACGAAGATCCGGCATGGCCTCTAGTGCAAGGATGGGTTGCACAAGCAACCAACCCTGTGATGGTTTTGCCGCCATCCGAGCCGAACAGGTCCGACACGCTGCTCGACTTGCAAATTTCGACGCAATCGACGTTGGGCTCAATCGCTTATGAAACCGGCGGAATCTTGGTCGATTACGGCTGGCTCCGGATTCTCGGATCTGGCAGCCCTAAATTGCCGCGGTCGGTGACGGAGTGGAACAAAGCTGTCTGGGGCGACCAGGATGATTATCCGTACTATTTGATTGCTGACGACGTCGTTGGTGGTTTTTATGCGCTTGACTCAGGTGCGCTCGGAAACGCAGAAAGTGTTTTTTACTTCGCGCCCGACACGCTTGAGTGGGAAGACACGGACCAAGGCTATACCGACTTTATCGATTTCTGCCTGAGTGGAGACTTGGAGAAATACTACGGCTCAATGCGCTGGAAAAACTGGAGAGAAGAGGTTTCATTAGTCAACGGCGACGACGCCGTTTCGATCGTGCCACCACTGGCATTCACCCTGGAGCCGGAACTCGATCCAGTCGATGCGCGCCAACGCACCATCGTCAGCATTTACGAACTATATGATTTCCACGTGCTCCATCTGCCAAGCCAACTGAACGACAAAGAAGATTTCAGCGCACCCAACACGTAAGTTCGTTTACCTTACTAGCGGCCTGGGCGCTTACAAAGTGCGCCTACAGAAACCGCGCGAACAACGGACACCACAGGAACAACGGAACCACGGGAACCACCCGAACGACAGGAACCCGCGAAACAACGGGAACCTTGGGAACCGAAGACGAAGGATTCCTTTCCCCAGTGCTCATGCGGTTAAGACGCTAACTTCCGCGATAGGTGGAAAAACCAAAAGGGCTGATTAGAAGCGGTACGTGATAGTGCTGGGTCGTATCTTCAATTTCGAATATCACTGGCACGATTGGATAGAAACACTTCAAGTTTTGAGCGTCGAAGTATTTCTTAGTTTCGAACTGAATCCTGTACGTTCCCGCTTCGAGCTTGTGACCTTCAGGCAGTAGCGTCGGCAATCTGCCATCACTATTGGTGCTGCCACCGCCGATCTCTTTCCAGTTGCCACCAGTCATAAACTCCAACGTGATGGAAATTCCGGCTCCCGGTTTTCCCTTACTGGTGTCGAGTACGTGTGTTGTGATTCCCATTTTTACCTGCCCATTTTCAAACTAGAGTTTGGCTAAACGAATGTGTGTGATTTTCTTTTGCTCTTCTGCTGCGATGCTTAGCTCCAATGCAGGCTCATTGTCGACGCGGCTGTTTAAAATATCGAGCATTTCTTGCGCGCTCTTTCCGGTGGCGCAGACGATAAAGATGTAGCCGAATCGATCTTCGTACGCCTTGTTACCCGACGCCAGCTGTTCGATCACCTCTGTCGAAACGCCGTTGACGCCGGCTTGTTCATTCTGCGCCCAGTCCTTTGTGTTGCCATACTTTTGTCGAAGGCTTTCTACGTCTCCGATTTTTGGATGTGCGGCGAATGCTTCAAGCCATTCGTCGCGATTCAGCGAAGCAAACGTTTGATCGGCCTTGTTCAATAAATCATCATCGGTCGCGTATGGCCGACCTGAAGCAAGTGCTTCAGCCCAGCGCTCGCATCCGCAACATTTGAGAAACGCCTCGCGGGCGTCTTCAAATTTGAGCTCATTGATGAGACTTAAGTTCACTTCGTTTCCATCAGCAACCGGGCACTGGTCCGTTATTAACGGTGCAATTCAGCTCGTACTTAAGCTCGCTGGTGAGACTTGAGTTCAGGCTTTTTCCCACCATCGAGTATAAGCGCGTCATCAGGAACCACAACATTACAATGAACGCGGAATCGGCTGATGCCGCCGTCCGGGACGATATTCAAACGGATATGAGTCCACGGACCTTCGTTGTGCAATTCCTTTTCAAAATAGTGCCGATTGTCCGCTTTTAGCTTGGTATCAGGCAAAATGTTGTGCCAATCAAAAGTATTCGCATTCAAACTGTCTATCTCATAGCCGGGCGCGAAACATCCGTCGATAGAGCAGGAATCAGGATAGTTGCCTTTGTAGTGGTTCGTGTCTACTTCGATCTTACGCACCAAACCTGGTTGTGCAAGGCGAACTACAGACCAATCGTGTCCTGGAAGATCGCGACGGCGTCTGGTTTCCCAACCATCGCCCATGTTGACGCCACGACCAGGCATAATCATGTTGTTCTTATTTCCGAAGAACATATCATTGCATGCGACAACCAAACCGCCATTCTCTGCGGCGGCCAGATCGATGAGTTCGTCTTTGGGTGTCTCAATCCAATTACGATGAACGAGCCCGAAGACCTTCAAACGCGCGACGCCGCCATCCGGATAGATATTCAGTCGCAAATGCGTCCAGGGCTGGTGGCTCGGAACTGCATAGATGTTTTGAGAACCTTGTTTCAAAGCAGATTTTGGAAGGATTTCGGTCCAGTCGGCTTCCTTCAGTTTTTCCTCAGATACATCTCCTTCGAGGTAAAGCGCATCAATGGATGCGTATGGCGGATGATTGCCGAGGAAATGATTCGTGTCGATGTCGACACCATATATGATACCGGGAACGCCCAGTTTCAAAATACACCAATCATGCCCAGGAACACGCTTCCGGCGCGTTTCCCAGCCATCCATCCACTTGCCTTGCTCCGTATACTTATCGGCGATAAACACTCCGCGACCAGGCTTGATCAAGTTCTCTTTCTCTGCGAAGAAATCATCGCTGCAGCAGAGAACTTTGCCGCCGAATTTTTCAGCAGCCAAATCGATAAAACCGCTAAATACCTCAGCTTCGAGGTTGGAATTTCTTTCTAGCATTATGATTTAATCTCCACGCGCTGTTGCAACAACATGCGACCAACTGTGTTATTCGATAGTTGGCCGTCTTGAAAAACGATCTGTCCTCTGACGTAGGTTCTTTCGACTTTGCCCATGAGCTGCATGCCGTCGTATGGCGTAACCTTGTGCCGATGCTGAATCATCGAGGGCTCGATGCGCATCTCCGCTTCCGGATTCCACACCACGAAGTCGGCATCGTAACCGAGTTCGATAGCACCTTTACGGTCTTGCAATCCGAGCAGCTCGGCCGGATGCGCGCACAACCAATTGGTGACTTGCTGAATGGTGGCACCTCGCTTAACGGCTTGGGTCCAGATGGAGGGCAAAACAAATTGCATTGAGGAAATTCCGCCCCAGGCTTTTTGCAAATTGCCTTCGTTTAAAAACTTGAGTGATGGCGTGCATGGCGAGTGGTCAGAAACGATGAAATCAATCGTTCCATTCATAACGGCTTCCCAAAGTTTTTCACGATTTTCCCGTTCTCTGATAGGAGGAGCGCATTTGAAACGCGGGTCACCATCAGTGATTTCCTCGGCGGCAAAAGTCAAATAGTGAGGGCAAGTTTCAACTGTGAGCGGCAGACCTTCGTCTTTAGCGGGCGCGAATTGCAGGGATGGCTTCGGAAGACGAAAGGTGGACAATGTGAACGGGACAGTTGAACTCGCGACACAACTTGATCATCAGATCGATGGCATCGTTTTCCCATTTACGCGGTCTCGAATTCAAAAACGCTCTGTATGACGAAGCGCTGCCCGTCCAGTCTCCTTCGTGTGAATCGGCACACTCTAACTCCGCATGCACAAGTAATGGGATTCTGTGACGTGCCAAAATCGGCATCGCCAAACGCAAATCTTCTTCGGTTACGTTAGGAAAATCGTCGATGCCCGAGTGAATCAGGAAACACTTGAATCCCTTCACGCCAGCTTCGATCAGTGGTTCCAATGAGTCGGCGTTGCCCGGTACCACACCACCCCAGAAGGCGCAATCGACTTCGATTTTTTTCTCGGCAGCTTCCAGTTTCTCTTCCAACGCTTTAAGTGTTGTAGTCACCGGAATCGAGTTCAAAGGCATGTCGCACATCGTGGTGGTGCCACCTGCTGCTGCTGCCTTCGAGCCGGTTTCGAAACCTTCCCATTCGGTACGACCAGGTTCGTTCAAGTGCACGTGACTGTCTACCAAACCCGGCATGACCACAAGTTCTCCGGCATCGAAAACATCGATGTCTTCTGGAGCTTGAGCGTTTTCGATAATGTTGGAAATCTTTCCGGCATCAATTACTAAACAAGCATTCTTGATACCAAAAGGTGTTACAACACGCGTACTCTTTATACCAAACATTTTCGTCCGTTCCGTTGATTCAGCCCACGCTATTTCGTTTCATCGAAGAATTCCAAATCGACAGAAGAAACCGCCGCGTATGACGACCGACAGTTCAAGTCGAATCCGATTATTGTCGCATATGCATTGATCAGGAGTTTCCATATAAAGAGATAAGGGTAATTTCATACCTTTAGACCGATTCCGCATGACAAGTAGATACTCAAAAGCTAGCCTGCTGAAATCAGGCGAAGTCTTCCTCGCCACCGACGCACCGTACGGCTTAATGACAGGAACGCTCAAGCGCAGCTAAAAGGCGCGCGTGTATTTCGAGAGACGCCCGGCTACGGAGTTACTGCGTCGCGTTTTAACGCCGCTGTAGCGGCGCCGTTCGCTGCGTCGGGGCGCACTCCGGCAAGAACTTTCAAACGTTCCAGATTCTGAATGTCACCTTGTGCAAGACTCGTAGGATCACCGACTACCACCATCTGTGGTGTCAGATCGAAGGTCCGCTGCCCCGGCAGTTGCTTGACGATCCAGTCTTCAATAAAGCTCGCGAGTAGTGGCTTCAGCTGCCCTTCTTCAAGGACGAGATGTTCGCCGCCAAGCACAATTGCCAGTTGTTTTCTCTTGGTCTTCAGCTTCTTGAACAGTTTCACTGATGCATCAGGCTTTGACAAATGGTCGTTGATGCCTTGCACGACCATGATTGGAATTCCTCTGATGTCCATCGCGTTTTTCGGCGTCGACTGCATCAGGCGATAGTAATTGAATGCCTCAGGAGCTGAATAATTCATTCGATAAACACTATCTGAAACCCACTGCTTCTGCAGCTTGGGGTCGCTTGATGCCATTGTCGTGATCGACTTCACAGCCAGTCCTGGTTCACCAAAAACCTGATCGACAAGACCTTTGACAGTGATCTGCTTCAAGGAAAAAATGCGCCAAGCAGGAGCCGAGCAAATCACGCCATCAACCAGATCGGGGTATGTCGCTGCGACCTTGAGCGCCAGCGCACCGCCCATCGATTCGCCGACAACAATCAACTTCTTCTCCGGATCGCTTTTTCGTTTGCTGGCAAGAACCTGTCCGATGTCTTCGATCGAACGAGCCAAATTGATCTTTCTCATGCCTTCCTGGTCTCGGTTAGGTCCAAAACCACGAACATCAAGCGCCGCCGAGTCAAATCCGCGAGCGGACATCTCTCTGCCGAATCCGTCGAATTCACGCGCGGACAATCCCCAGGCGTGAATGCAAATCAAGAAAGCATTTTTAGGACTTGAGCTGTTCCACTCAAGCAAGTTGCCTTTGTAGGGTTTAGCATTCCCCTTCCTGCCGACAATCTGTGAGTCGAGTTCTTTGGGAAACTCTCGGTACGTGGGAGCCGATTTCAGAGCTGCGGCATGATCGACGGCATCTTGCGTGGAAATTGGCAGAGCAAAACCTGGAGCAATGCTGGTCAGACCGGCAGCCAGCGAAAGACATGCGGCTACCAGACTGGAATTGAGCAGAGAAACCTTACCGCCGAAGTTCCGAAAAGACGCGGAAGCGGCGCGCGCGACAATTCGACTTGAGCTGGGGCTCGAGTTCGAAGTTTCCTTATGGCGTTTTTTTGCGCGTTCGTTCGAGCAAAATTCTAGAGGGATGAGCATGCGCGAGTACAAATTCAGAAGTGACGACGCCGTCCAGGAGGATAGAGTCTATCGCACTTAACGGGTCTTAGACAAATGATTTGCTTGTCACCGTTCAGGCTTCTAAGGAAAATTCGAATTTCCATCAGCAGGGAATTGAGATAGTTCTTCATTCGGTACTCCTTAGCTACTCTCATTTTATGCCCAATTCATGCGGGCTTTAGTCGGGATACCATTAACAATTGTGATCGTTTGCCTTCAAAAATGCGTTTTTTTAGCTCACGTGCCTACTGACGCTCCCCACAGTTGTTTGTTTCTGGTCTGCGATCACGGTGTGACGAGACTGTTAACTACCCTTCAAACTGAGGCGAAGATCATGGTCGGGGGAAATGCGCCGGAGTTTTGGACAGTTTTGTCCGAATTCGCGCCGGACTGCGCGTCCCATGCCACCTGACCTGCCGCTTTGCGCACCCACCAATCGTGGTCGTGAATCATCACGCGCCGAATAGGTTGCGGCAAATATTTCAAATTGGCTGCAAGAATTCGAACATGCGGATCCCGATCTGCCGCCAAAACCGACAGCGCCATAAACGGAGCAAACGGATTTCGCGCCACCCATTCTCGAACACGAACATCAGGATCTTCTGCAAGCTGAAGAAGAGTCGAAGGATTGGCATTGGTGTTGGCCGCAACACGCATCCGAATTAAGGCACTTTCGTCAACAGCAAGACGCTGAAGAATATCCTTGGGTGTGTCGACCTGACCGGCAATCACCATTTTGCTGTAGTGATTGTTATCCCTGATGATTTTTCGCAACGTTTGAATGGAAACTCTGGCGAGGTTTAAACTGGTACCAGGTCTGATACTATGCACATATGTCTCTTTGTCCGCGGATAGTTGCCTGATTGCTGCGGGTGGACTGTTCGGATTGCCGGCTACAGCGTGACGGACCATCTCGCTTTCGTCCTTGGAGAGCGCAAGCAAAATGTCTGAAGTGGCATTTTTATTTCGAGCCAGCCAGTGACGCACTCGAACATCCTCATCCCGAGACAATTTCCACATGATATGAACGCTGCAATCGGAAGAGCGAGCCAGCACAACTCTGACTTCAGGTGACGGATCGTACGCGAAACGTTCCAGAATATCCGCAGGCCGACTGTCATTCATGACAGCAAGGTAGCGAACAAACAAGTCAGGATCGGAAGACAGAACCAACAAAGACTTTCCAGTCACATTTCTGTGCGCAGCGATTTCGCGACGAACATAAAGATCCTGATCGCGGCAAAGCTTGTGCAGTATTTCGGCCGATGAGCGCGGGTTGGACGCGACTGCCTGGCGTATGCTGAGCTCGCGATCTTCGCAGAGAATGGACAAAGTAATGGTCGGAGAAAACGGATTTACTGCTACCGCTTTTCTGACGGAAACGACCTCGTCACCAGCCAAAGTTTGCAGGGTAGCAAGAGGCGTGTTGCGATTTCCCGCCACCGACTGGCGAGTAATTGCGTTTTCTTCAAATGCTAAACGGGCCAGAGCCGACGCCGATGCAGACTGATTTCCGGACACTGCTTGACGCACAAGTTCGTCGGAGTCACGACTCAAAATGTCGAGCGCATCGACTGGAGTAGACTGATTGCGAGCTACCGCACGCCTGACGAGATTGGTTTGATCTTTCGCCAGTACCGCTAAGAGCTTTCGAGGACAAGCCGTTTCCTTCGCCGCGAATTCTCGTTCTTGAACCGTAGCATTCGAAGTCAGGTAATAGAGCCATTCTTTAGGTATACCGATTTCGGCTTCCAGCGCTCCGCTCTGGAAAAGACTGTCAAACATAGAGTCGATTTTTGCGTCTGATCCTGGCTCAAAATTCAGGGAGTCAATAATCGGTCGACTCACGGTGTCGACGTCGTCAGTCAGATCAGAATATAGTTGGGTTTCGATACCGGTGGCGGTGAATGTGCCAACATCCGGTAGTTTCAAATTCGGCAAGCCCTGCAACTCATGCAAGGAAGAGCCGTGCTTCTTCGCCTTCTCAAGTTCGTTGCTCACAGCTCGAATAACGCCGTGACCGAAGTTGTGCCTTCGTATATTGTTAGTTTTGGTCGACACCGAAAACCCCTTTCCCCGCAAGGTGCCAAAACCAGCACCTTTCAACTTTCTCGCAGCTTGTCAAGAGCATTGTGAGCTATAAGTACTACCTAGTCGATGGAGAAAAAATTCAACTAAGCCGAGTGTTGCGGACTATCAGAAGTTAGCGCAACATTGAGATGCTTGCGGCTCAATGGTTTCGAGATTCAGACCGGCCAATCCGCGACGTGAAAAATCAGTTCAAAACAAAGTAGCCATGCTGTTATACATGGGGAAGTTCCCATTTTGACTACTTGTCAAAATTTCCCATGCTGTCCAGCCGCATCTGATGCGCATTCAGACGGGATTGGGCGATCACTGCTTAGTTCGGGATTAGCTGGGCAAGACCTTTTTTGCGTAAGAACTTGGCGAAATCCGCTTTGATGTCCTTGCCCTTGTAGCTGTCCACCACTTCAAATCGGCTCACTAAACGATCGTTGGCGACGTTCTCTTGCACTTGTCGGGGAATCCCGGAGGCATTGTAGATTTTGACGGACATACTGGTTTCCAAACTGCCATCAGGCATGCGGCGGTGCCTGGTTATCGATTCAGCCAGATACGAATCTAAGATCACATTCGTGGTTTTGTTGACGTTTGCGACCGTGAATACTTCTCGGAAAATGATTGTATCGTCTGTTGTTTGAACCGGCGCTTTGCCCATGACCAGGGCGATTGAACGGTAGCTACCTCGATCGGAAACGCCTCGTGATCCTAGATTGCAATTCCAAACGGTTCCTTTGTTATCGGTTTGAACTCCGAAGTCGGCCAGCTGCTCCGACATAAATGGGCGCTGCTCGTAATCGCTGTAACCTGAGGCGTAGTCATGACTGAAGACCGTAGTCTCTTGCATTCGACGCCATTTTCCGGCAAGCCATTTCGGAATTGGATACCAGATCAGTTGGTCTTGCTCTTCGTTTAAAAACTTGTCGTCAAAAATGGAACCGGCTTGAAGACCGCCTTCCAGTGGGGACAGCGACTTGGAGTGTTCGACACCAAGTTTTAAAACGGTTCGACCATCTTTGGTTTCAACTTTGTGTTCCAAGGCGCTCGTGCCGGGGGAGTTAGTTTTGATGGAAGAACCGCCCGGGGCAAGAGTCTCGACATGCGGATCTTCTACCCAATCGGGATCGCTTTTCGCAGCGAAGGTAGGGTCGCCTGCAAAAAAGAATAGAAGTGATACCGCAAATAGAACCGATAGACGCACAAAGAAGGAGGCGCGACTGATATCGCATGTGGTGTCGATGTTTTCGAAGCGATTCGGCACGGGTTTCGATTCTGATACCGAATACGCCACTAGATGGTTTGAGATTCTAAACATCGAAATTAACCAAAGCTGTCCGGCAGACCTAAGAATTTTTCACTGAGATCTGTCGATCTATAAATTGAAGAGAAAGCTCCCATGCGTCTTTAGCGGCATCGGCTCGATAGTTTTCACGACGGTCGTTGAAGAATGCGTGAGGTGCATCCGGATAGATTTTGATTTGAACATCCGGGGAGAATTTCTTGAGAGTCGTTTTAAAAAGTTCAACGTCCTCTACCGGTATTAAAGGATCGATTCCGGAGAACAGTCCAAGCACTGGGCATACGTTTCCGCCGGCATAGCTGATCGGACTTTTCGGCTTCGTATCCGTGAGTTCAGGATATTGAACTCGACCATAAAAATCGATTGCGAAGATGATGTACGGTGTCACGCATGCGAACATCAGTGCGATCGCTCCGCCCATGCAGAAGCCCATCGTGCCGATGCTATCGTTTAACACATCATCTCGCTCCGAGACGACGGTGAAAAGCTTCTGCAAATCGCCGATCAATTCGGCATCCGGAATCTTCGACCAGAGCGCACGCATTGCGTCAAGATCGTTTTTATCAGCGGGAAGACCCTCTCGATCTTCGAATAAGTCCGGAGCAAAAACTCTTATGCCGCTGGCTTCAGCATAGCGTCGAGCAACATCACGGATATGGTCGTTCAAGCCGAATATTTCATGCACCAAAATTAGTCCCGGACAGGCAACATCTTTAGGTCCGACTTGAAAAACTGGAAGTTTACGCCCGCCTGTCTCAAAAACAAAAGTATCTTCGATAAGCTCGTAGTCGCTGCTGGACACCTTTCACCTCCGGTCTCAATTATCTAGTGGTCGTCTCAATAAGGACTGTATCCGAAACTGTTCAAGACTGGCTTTGGCTGCGTTCCACATTTAGTGGATGCCGACTCCGATTGCATCAAGTTGAAAGGCTTTTTGCATGTAGGTCTTGGCTAGCCCGGCATTCAATTCCTCAAGTATGTTCACGACGAACATTCCTTCGTCGCCATCACCTTAGTTGATTGCTCGCCGGCATGATAACTGCTGCGCACCAGCGGACCGGAGAAAACATTTTCAAATCCCATCTTGATGCCCTCATCATAGAAGTATTGGAATTCATCCGGTGTCACCCAGCGCGCCACCGGCAAATGATTCGGTGTTGGTTGCATGTACTGTCCGAGCGTGAGCAGGTCTACGTTGACTTTGCGCCACTCTCTCATTACTTCTATGACTTCTTCGTTGGTTTCGCCCAGCCCGACCATGATACCGGATTTGGTGACCATGCCTTGCGCTTTAGCTCGGGCAAGAAGTTCCATGCTGCGAGCGAATTTGCCCTGGGGGCGAACTTGCAAATATAGGCGGGGAACAGTTTCCGTGTTGTGGTTGAGGACATCGGGTCTGGCGTCAATTACCGTTTGGAGCGCATCCCAGTTAGAACAAAAATCGGGAATCAGCACCTCAATTTTAGTATCGGGATTTTGCTCGCGCACCAGTCGAATCGTTTCAGCCCAGACCGACGCACCGCCATCCTTCAACTCATCCCGGTTGACGGAAGTGATGACAGCATACTTCAAATTCATCAAGCGCACGGCGTCGGCTACGCGGCGCGGCTCATCCAGATCCAGCTCGGTAGGCTTGCCTGTAATTACGTTGCAAAAACCACAGCTACGAGTGCATATATTGCCCAGAATCATAAACGTCGCTGTGCCGCTCGACCAGCATTCACCGCGGTTGGGACAGGCAGCCGACTCGCACACAGTATGCAATTCGTGCTCTTCAATCAGCCCTTTGATTTTCTTGTAGCCAGTGCCGGTCGGCAATTGAACTTTGAGCCACTCCGGTTTGCGCGGGCGATTTACTAATTTCTCTTCAACATTCACGGTTGGAACCTTCGTCGCATTAGTTGCTGTTTAGCTGCGCTGATTTTTTATGATTCATTCAGATTCTCGACCGAAAACCGAGTGTTTCAGCCAATTCTTCATGCCATATTAATAGATCATGGCGCAGTCGTATGACATACTTTCATGGTCTGATGCTGATCGTCAAGCGCGGGTGAAGTTAACACGTGTACGGCGATTCAGATATCAGGGCAACGACGCTTGTACTTTGGATATCGAAGTTTTTTACACAGGTGACTAAACATGCCGAGAAAAGTGATTGAGATCGCGCAGAAGATTGAGTATCTCTCGATCCTCGACGAAAATGCCAATCTCGACAAGAGCCTCGAGCCGGATATTTCGGCTGAGCAATTGAAGACGATGTACAAGTACATGTTGCTTGGACGTCGTACTGACGAGCGCATGCTCAAGATGCAACGCCAGGGCAGGCTCGGCACATTTCCTCAGTCCTCAGGGCACGAAGCGATTTCAATGGGTAGCGTGATCAATATCCAGAAGGATGACTGGCACGTTCCTGCCTATCGCGAACTCGCCGGAATGCTCTATAGAGGTTGGCCTATTGAAAACATCATTCTCTTCTGGAATGGGTTCGAAGAAGGCACCCGTCCACCTGAAGGCGTCAATGATCTGCCGGTCTGCGTTCCAATCGCGTCTCAATTGCCTCACGCCGCCGGTATCGGCATGGCGATGAATATCAAAAAAGACAAAAACGTCGTGATGACGTATTTCGGCGATGGCGCGACCTCCGAAGGAGACGCACACGAGGCGCTCAACTTCGCATCGGTCTTCAAGGCACCAGTAGTTTTTGTTTGTTTAAACAATCAATATGCAATTTCAGTTCCGCTCTCACGTCAAATGAACAGCGAAACCGTCGCACAGAAAGCCATTGCATACAACATCCCCGGTATTCGAGTGGACGGCAATGACGTGCTGGCAGTCTACGTCGCTACCAAAGAAGCGGTAGAGCGAGCAAGAGCAGGTCTTGGTCCAACTCTTGTCGAAGGATTGACCTATCGATTGACTCCACACACCACCGCTGATGATCCAAAGAAATATAGAAGTGATGCAACAACGGATGAGTGGATGAAGAAAGAACCATTGATCCGCTTTGCAAAATACTTGCAAAACAAAGGTGTCATGTCAGCCAAAGATCTGGAAGACATGGAAACCGAAGTCGGCGAATTGGTGCGGGTTGCTGTAGAAAAAGCAGAAGAGATGGCCAAGAGCGAAGAGCTCATGAACCCATACAACATCATCGACCATGTGTTTGCCGACGTTCCGCAATTCTTGCAAGAACAGCGTGACGAGCTGGGCGAGTACATCAAGAGAGAAAACGATCGCAAGGCGAAAAAAAACGCAAAGAAGAGTGAAACCGGAGCGATCTCGTAGTTTTGATCCGATGAATGGCGCGTATGAAGCGGCTTTCATCAGTGAGTGAATGGGAACTGAGCGACTAAATATAGTCCTAACAGGAGTTAATGATGGCTGAAATCAACATGGCGAAGGCAATCAATCTTGCTCTCCACGAAGCGATGGACCGCGATCAACGCGTAGTCGTGATGGGCGAGGACGTCGGTCAAGACGAAGGCGTCTTCCGAATCACCGAAGGCCTGTTTGCCAAGTTCGGCGACGAACGAGTAATTGACACACCGCTTGCCGAAGCAGCGATTGTCGGCACCGCGATCGGTATGTCGATGTACGGACTTAGACCGATCTGCGAAATTCAATTCACAGGTTTCGACTACCAGGCGTTCCACCAGGTCGAAGGGCACTGCTCGCGCTTCCGCAACAGAACCAGAGGACGAATCAATTTGCCGATGGTGATGCGCATGCCTTACGGCGGTGGTATCAGAGCACTCGAACACCACTCCGAAAGTCGCGAAGCATATTACGCACACACTCCAGGACTGAAGGTCGTCATTCCGTCAGGTCCGCGAAACGCTCGTGCTCTCCTGCACAGCGCCATTCAAGATCCTGACCCGGTCATCTATCTGGAACCAAAAGCTTGCTATCGCCTCTTCAGAGAAGATGTGCCGGACAAGATGGAAACCTTGCCAATCGGCCAGGCGCAAGTAATCCGCGAAGGTGAAGACATCACGATCGTGTCGTACGGAGCCAGTTTGCGAGCTGCTATCGAAGCGGCTGAAGAATTGGAAGAAGATAGCATCTCTTGCGAAATCGTCGATCTGTTGACAGTCTCACCGATGGACCATTTGACCGTCGTTAAGTCCGTAATGAAAACCGGACGTTGCGTCATCGTCCATGAAGGTCAACGCAACTGCGGAATCGGCTCGGAAGTTGTCGCCCGCATCAACGAGCACGCCTTCCTGTATCTGGAAGCACCAATCAAACGCGTCACCGGATTCGATATTCCAATTCCATATTTTTCGAAAGAGCGTTATTACCTTCCTGATGCAGAGCGCGTAGTCGTAGCCTGCAAAGAAACTCTCAACTTCTAAATCGGAATTCGAAACAAGTTATTTTGGTAAACACCGAACGAGGAAAACAATGAGCGACTTCAAATTACCCGACCTTGGCGAAGGCATTCACGAGGCTGAAATCATCAGCATCAAGGTGAAAGAAGGCGATGCGGTAAAGGAAGACCAACCACTTTTCGAAGTCGAAACCGATAAAGCAGTTGTCGAAATTCCGTCTCCTTACAGCGGCACCGTAACCAAAATCCACGTACAAGAAGGCAAAGTCGTCACCGTCGGCAGTGTCATGATTAGTTTCGAAGTGGGCGGCGGAGCGGCGTTTAAGGAAACCGCGAAACAAAAACCTGCTGAGAACGCAGCTCCAGCTAAAGCAGCGGAACCGGTTAAACAACCGGCAGCAGTCGGAGCAAAACCTGCCACCGCCGACAGTGCTCGCACCAGTGGCAACGGACATACCGGCAGACCGGCTCATGACCCTAGCAGACCTGTACCTGCCGCACCGGCAGTGCGTCGTCTGGCGCGCGAACTCGGTGTCGACCTCTACACTGTCCCTGGCAGCGGCGCTGCAGGACGAGTGATGAAAGAAGATGTGCGCGCTTCTGCTCAAGGAACACTCAGCCGCATGGCGTCATCATCCGCTCTCGACAAACAAACTCCGGCCAAGCCAGAGATGCCCGCCATTTCACTACAAGATAAATACGGCGGCTCCGGTTCCGGCACCGCATTTGATGCCTCACCGATGGTGGCACAACCTGTCGACCTCCCTGACTTCGATCGCTTCGGTAAGACAGAACGCGTGCCTCTGCGTAGTATTCGCCGAAAAATCGCCCAGAACATGACGCTTTCGTGGACACATATTCCACACGTCACTCATTTTGACGAAGCCAACGTCACAGATCTCTCGCGCCTGCTCGCCAAACGTGATGCCAACAAAGATCGCCAGGGTCCACGCCTTACAATGACGGCATTCGCCATCAAAGCGGTTGCCAGCGCCTTGCAGAAGTACCCGCAGTTTAACTCCAGCCTCGACGAAGCCAAAGGCGAAATTGTTTTCAAACACTTCTTCAACATCGGCGTCGCCGTGGCTACAGAACGCGGTTTAATCGTTCCTGTCATTCATAATGCCGATCAAAAGTCGATGACCGAGATCGCTAACGAACTTTTCGACATCGCCGAAAAGACAAGAACCGGCAAAATCGAAATCGATAAATTGCAAGGCGGTACTTTCACCATCACCAACATTGGCGCCATCGGTGGTACCAGTATGGTGCCGATGGTCAACTATCCCGAATGCGGAATTCTCGGCATGGCAAGAGCCGCTGAGAAACCAATCGTGGAAAATGGTCAGATCAAAATCGGAACGATTCTGCCACTAGCACTGTCATTCGACCACCGTCTGGCCGACGGCGCCGAAGCCGCCTACTTCGTCCGCCACATCATCAATCTCTTGCAAGAACCATTCAGCCTGCTGGTCGATTAGCTCAAACCAGTCGTTTAGTTCAAACCAGTCGATTATTTCAAATGGTCTCCGAGCGAGTGGGCGACGCATGTTGTCGCCCCTACAACGTTTTGAATCCTGATAAAATGTGAGCTTCGAACGGACTTCTCCCTGGAGGGCTTGGACATGGTCGTTGGCGAAATGGTGGAACAAGTCGACTTGGCTGTCGTGGGTGGCGGACCTGGTGGCTACACCGCAGCATTGCGAGCCGCAGAACTTGGCATCAAGACAATTTTGATTGACGCTCAGCCCAAGCCCGGCGGTGTTTGCCTTCATATGGGATGCATTCCATCAAAAGCATTGCTCCATGCCGCAGAAGTGATCAACGTTTCGCGCCGCGCCAAAGAGATCGGACTGAAATTTGCCGCACCGGAAATTGACGTAGACGAGCTTCGCGGCTGGAAAAACGGCGTAATAGACAAGCTGGCTTCCGGCATCTCCGGCATGCTGAAGTCCGCAAAAGTAGAGCGTCTCATTGGCAATGCCTCGTTTCAAGATTCCAAAAGTGTACGAGTCGATCGCCAGGGCGAAAACGCTGTGCGTGTTAAGTTTAAACACGCGATTCTGGCGACTGGTTCGCGTCCGACCAAATTGCCGAAGCTCTTCAAAAACCCTGCCGACGTGGACAGTCCGCTGATCCTCGATTCCACAAGCGCTCTGGCGCTGGCTGACGTTCCCAAGCGATTGCTCGTCGTGGGCGGAGGATACATCGGACTCGAAATGGGCACTGTCTATGCCGCTCTCGGCTGTGAAGTCACAGTCGTCGAGATGCTCGATGGTTTGTTGCCCGGCGCAGACCGCGACCTGGTGCGCCCCCTCGCCACTCGTCTGCAAGAAGAATTCAAAAACATCTATCTGAACACCGGAGTCCAAGCTCTGGAAGTCAAAGACAATCACGTGATCGCCACATTGAAAGGCACTGACGTGCCTGAAACCATGGAATTCGACAAAGCGCTGATCGCAGTCGGCAGGCGCCCCAACACCGATGAACTCGGATTAGAGAATACTGAAGTCGAAATCGATCAACATGGTTTCATCAAAGTCGACGACCAGTTGAGAAGCAATGACAAACGAATTTTCGCAATCGGCGACGTCTCAGGACAACCAATGCTCGCCCACCGCGCCATTCGCCAGGGATATGTGGCAGCCGAAGTAATCGCTGGAAAACCCTCTTCTTATGATAATCGCGCAGTTCCGGCCGTCGTTTTCACTGAGCCTGAAGTAGCATGGTGCGGGCTCACCGACACAGAAGCGAAAGAACAAGGTCTGAAAGTGTCCTCGGCAAAATTCCCGTGGTCGGCTTCCGGCCGAGCATTGACGCTCAACGAACCAGTCGGACAAACCAAAATCATCTTCGATCCCGAAACCACTCAGGTACTCGGAGTCGGAATCGTCGGCCCACATGCAGGCGACCTAATCGCTGAAGCGGTTCTGGCAATCGAGATGGGAGCCGTTCTAGAAGACCTTGTCGCCTCAATCCACGCCCATCCGACGCTCTCAGAAACCATCAACGAAGCTGCAATTTCTGCGGTCAGTCGGCTGGAACGCAAAGCGCGAGAGGCGACCAGCGCGGTTTAACCCTCCTGTATCGTGGTGTGTACGACGCCGCGATTGCACGTGGAAAATCGTTCTCGGCTGGGCATTGTAATAAAGGCCGCTTTCTTCAGATGCAAGGAGGAGCTGCCTCCACCGCGCGCTTGATCACAATGACAACGACTAACAGAATTAAACTGATTATCAGTCGGCCCATGTGTCAGATACGCGCACGGGTAAGTTACAAGATAGGAAAATAGACCAGATCAGGTCTGTAAGTTGGGCGGAAGTCACGGGGAAATGTCATGCCGGAAGAAGAGAAAGACCAAAATTTAAACTCGGCTTTGAATTTGTGGCAAGAAGGCGTTGAGAAGGCAGCCGCCGATCTGGAAAAAATCGTCGCTAACTCAATCGACCAGCTCACCCGCTACAGCGAAGAGCTAGAGAAATCGCTCGATTTGCAGCTCAAGAAGATTGCCAACCAGACTATGACGATGGTTGAAAACAATGTCGAAGAATTGGGCGCCAAGCGCGATGAACTGACAGAGCGACTGGCCGAATATGAAAGAACGGAAGCCGATGAGATGCTGAAAACCGCGCAAGAATCACGCGAACGCATCTACAAACTGGTAGACAAAACCAAACAAGAATTGATGTCCAAACTGACGGAATCGCTCAAGAAGCTGAATGCGCTTGCCGAAAATCCGCAGAGTCGATTCGTCAACTTCACTCAGAAAAATCGTGAAGCGATGATGGAATATGCCGAAAACGCACGCGAAAGGCTCACCAGCCAGAAGACGGCGCTTGAAGCTCAGTTGACCACGAAATCGAAAGAACTCGATTCCAAAGCAGATGAAGCGGTTTCGCTCTCGAAGCAATCGATCGAGGAAAAGCTTGCCGGTTACGAAGATGGCTTCGATGTCAAAATTGCGCAGGTTTTAAAACAACTGGACGAGTTGCTGGAAGCGACAACCACAGCTACTGACGAGGCGACAACAGAAGGAGCCTCTGAGCTGGAAGCCTGTCAGGTCGAGAATTCCGAGTTTCTCATCCACCAGATTGAGGAGTGGAAAAACAACATGGAACTGCTCAAACACAACTTCCAGGAGCAGTTAGAGACTAACAGGGAAGAGACGCTATCCGCTCACAGCCGCAGACTGACTTATTCTGTAAATGAGGCCAAGTCCTCAATCGATCAGGTCGCCAACGACGCGCTCGCTCGCATCACTGGCAATCACCGCATGTACTACGGTTCTTTGAAACGCTTGGAACGCAAGTACGAAGATCAGGTATCGCGATTGTTCAGCCAGCTTGAATCTGTAATCTCTGAAGAACGAGACACAGCCAGCGGCGGCAGCGGACAATCTACGGAAGAAATAAAACAAAAGCTGCGCTCGCAACTGAAAGTGCGCGGTGGCGAACTAGTGAAAACCTACAGGCGACAAGTCGATCAGATGGAAAACGATTTCGCCCGAGCAAGCGCAACTTCATATGAGCGCATCGACAGCATTCGATTGCAAGCCGTAGAGTCGCTCGAAAAGCAGGTTCGCATTATTCGAAGTGAATTGGATCGAGTCGAGAAATCGTTCAAGGTGGAGCTGTCGCAGCTGTCCATCGAGCTTCCCGAGATTGAAGAGAGAGGTCGAGTGGCAGCGATGTCGGTGTCAGCGTATATGACGTCGATGTTGACTCTCGACTCGGACTGAGGGAGTAGCAGCCTGGGCGCTTACAAAGCGCCCCTACAATTAACGCAGTCGAGATGAACCACAGTTATATCAAGATCAGAAATTCTCAGTAAGGAGAGACCCCGATGACCCTGGCAGGCAAGAAACTCCAAATCATTTACGACAGCGGTACCGAATCGCTCTCGAACATCGAGACGGACTCGATTGCGAAGCTGACTGGCTCGGCAAACAAACACGCAGCCAACCAACGTTCGACGGCTGCCAGTCATTCGTCGATTGTCGAAGAGAAGTCGCAAGAGATTGATGGCGACCTGCACGAGATAATGGACAAGTCGGTCAAGAAACTCGAGAAGATCAAAGAACACGAAATCGAAAAGTGCAAAGAGCATACCGACGCGCTCACCGAGGAGCTTCGGCGAATCGGCGAACTGGTGCGTGAATCGGTAGAGTCCATCAAAGCCGGTCTCAACGATCGTCTCAACGACGTTGACCATGAGCTTTCCAGCGAGTTCGATAAAACCTACGAGCAAAATGTTGCCAGTTTGATGGGCAGCAATTTTGAAGTTGGAAAAGAAATCAGAGCACACTCAACCGTACTGACCAACAGCTTGCAACAAAAGTTGGATCAGAGCGTTTGGGAATCGAAAGGCAGTGAAAAACAAATCGTTGCTCAACTGTACAAGAACTACATGCAGAAGGCGAGCGCGATTGAGACTCACTTTTCGCAGATCATGCAAAAACTTTCGGCCGAGTTTCAGGTTCAATACAAAAAAGTAGAAGAAGGCGCAAGCAAATCAAAAGCGGACATAAACTCGGAGATCGAAAAAGCACTAGCTGATGTGGACACGTCCAGTGCTGAAGGCGATCGCGATATCAATCAGTTTTTCACAAAACTGGTATCAGAACACGAGGCCGAATTGGAAAGCGAACTCGAGAAGGTCAGCAAAGAAATAACGAACTCGCATTCTGAAGCCACTGCGGATTTGAAAACAAAAACGCAAGACTACAGCTCCAGTCTTTTGACAGCAGCGACAACCGCGCTGGAATCGTTGAAAGAGTCGTGTCATGAGACGGTCGAAAAAGCAGAAGATTTGCACAACGATTTTCTAACGAGAATGGACGATCGAGTGGCAGCAACCAAGGCAACTCGCGAACAACTCGAATCGACAAAACTGGAAACGATCACTGAAATTTGCGACGAACTCGCCGCGATGCGAAAGAGTTTCGAGGACAATCTCGACAAGCTGACGCGCGAAGCGGGAGACAGTGTTCAATCGGTCGCACAGGAAGTCGAAAAAGAAATCCGCACAGCACATAGCCGTTGCGTCAACAAACTGGCAGATGACGGACAATCAGCCCGAGACTCGATAGACAAGGAAACAAAACGAGTGCTCGCAATGATTGCCGAGCACAAGAAAACTGCGCTGGAAGAAATAGCCCAGGCCGCAGGCGGATGATCGCAATGTAGTTCTCCCCACTCAATGTTCGAGACCCAGAAAACATCAACTTAAGGCAAGATACGGGACAAAATTATGCATTCAATGCTTCGTCAAAACCAGGTCAGAGCGCAGGACGTAAAGCCTTACATCCGCGCCTTCACCCGCAACAATCCTCTCGATTTAGGAGAGTGGGCGAAAGAAGAAGGTAGTCTGTTCGAACCAGGCACCCTGATATTTCTTCTGGAACCGGCGAAGAAACCGCCTGGCATGACATCATTCGCGCGCGGGCAGCAAGGCGGCGCTCAGGAAGTTTCGTCCCAAGACGCTTTCCGCGTCAAAGACATGTGTGTAGTCGTCGACAAAATCGATGGAAAATGTTGGGTGCTCGCCATCTCACCAAGCGCATTCGAATTGCGTTTCATCGATACTCTGTTCAGAGAAAAAGCTCAGAAGTCATTTCTTGAAGGTATTGATTTCAACTACCTTTCCGCACAACCTCGTCCAGCGCTCTCTCCGGAAAAGCTCAAAGAACTGCGTCAACTGAGTACTTTATATAGCAAGTCCGGTAGTCGCAGAACCATGGCTCAAGATGATTCCGCTCCGGAAGAGCCGGCTAAAGCCATGCTCGGATTTCTCGGCGCAGACCTCGGTCCTAACGCGTCCAAGCAAGTTATGGAACTCGGTTTGATCTGCAACCTGATCTTCGCTCCAGAAAGCGAGCAAGAAAACAAGACTCAAAGTGCGGTAAAAGCCTGCTTCTCACCGATTCTCTCAACAGACAAACTGAAGGGACAAACTCAGCCACCACCGCCATCAACGGCAAAAGTAGTTGAGAATCGCGACTTGATCAACGAGGAAGTGAGCTTGCTTACTCAGGCTTACCTGGCCAATGAGGCACAGGAAGCAGAAGACTATATGAAGTACGCACCGACGGCAGGCGAAGCAGCTGACGCGAGCCAGTCCAGCGGTGTATGGACTTCCAATCCGGCCGCCGCGCCTCAAGGTAGTTCGGCAGATGACTTCAAGCCTCTGACTCCGCCGCCGTCATTCGACATGGGTGGATTTCCGTCACCTCCGGGAGCCAGTGGTGCACAACCGTCGCTGAGCCTGTCGCCTGACATTCCATTGATTCTAACCGGTGACCATCCGGTAATTTCGATCGATCAAAAGCTCGGAGCAAAACCTACAAACGGGCAAGGAGACTCATCAAAGGTTCCATCGATGCCGGCATGGTATCTGACGACCCATGACGTCAATGAAATGAATCAAGTGGCCTTGCGACGCGCGGCAGAAGCAGCACAGATGCCTGAAGGACTTGAACGTCTAGAGTCTGAACTATCATACGACGCACTACCTGTGGTGGATGCTCGTTTTCGCCAGGGTCAAGAAGCGCCGCCGGCACAGGAATTTACTCCGCCACCGGCAGCACCGCCTCAGACCTTTTCCGAACAATTCTCCGTTGACATGGCTACTGGAGAAGCTGGACTACCGCCGACATCGTCGAAGATCACACCCGGGATGGCTGATTCATCAGGGGTCTGGCCTGCTGGTGCCCTGGAAACTGTCGCTCCTGAAAAAGATTTCGTAGACAAGATATTTGAAAATAGCGGCAGTATCGGAACTATCCAAGCCAATGCTCAAACACCCGGTCCGGCCGAACCAAAGGTTGGTGCTGGCAAAGACTGGCAGCCTGTCAACGATCAATCTTCAGCTCCCGGCACTGGATTTGTATCTCCAGGAAGCCTTGCGATGCCACAAGCCCCCGCAGAACCGCCCAAAGATACCAATCTTTTCGAGCGTCTCGCTCCTGGTGCTCAAGCGACAGAGGAAGCGTCTACGCCATCGTGGGCAGACGGTGGGCGAAGCGGCATCCCGACAAACCTCAAGGATATGCTGACCGCTGACAGCGCCGTGTTTAGCACCTCCGGTAGTGGCAAATTTCCGGATCTACCTGCAGCGGAGAGTACGCCTCCACCAGCCGATCGTCCGACATCTGAGCCACCGTCCGGCTTCAACATGGGCGCAGACACTTCACCATTCGCACCACCCCCTGCAGCGGAGCCGCAGTCCTTCAACAACGCCACCGCAGGCGGTGCAGCCGATGACAGTGCGCCCGCACCATGGATGAATCTCCCTCATCACGCTCCGGCAGCCGAAGCCGCTCCCGAGCAGCCGCCAGAGCCGGTCCAGTCATCAGCATCACCGGACTACAATAATGAACTGGCGACAGCGCTCAACGGTCTCATGGATTCGAGCGAAGCAACAACATCAACAACGGCAGCGGCAAGCGAACCGGATCTGTTTGGAGATGTGATCGATAAAGTCATGGATCTGGCAGAATCACCTGAGCCTGCGGTCACTCCGCAGCCCGAACCGGAACATGATTTCTACCAGGATAATCGCGATCAGACAATGGACCTCGATACCGCATTGCTACAAAAGATGGCGTCCGGTCCGACCCGACTGACCTCACATCCAGAGTCACCAGATATGATACCGCCGGAGCCCGCGCCACCGGAAGTGATTCCATCGATCGAGACACCGAGCCTGGTATCACCAGCGATGGCAGCACACGCTCAGTCGATCACCGAACCGTTCGCAGAGCCTGCATCGACTCCAGCGGCCGACAGTAGTTCTTCGTCGCTCGACGAGACAACGAATTTGACCACATCATCAGAACCAGATACATCAGTTGCCGCGCCGGGCTCAGGTGAGATGCCGAGTTCGGATCTGACACCGATCCGTCCAGGGCGCTCACGCTACCGCCGTGGAGTGCCACCACGCGTGACACCGGAGGAGGCCCCGGAACCGGCCGCCGCAGAACCGACATCTGCAGCGCCAGCAGCGGACATCAGTGCTCCGTCAGTCGATGTCACCGCGCCGGAGCCTCTTAGCACATTGCCGCTGCCCGAACCGGTTAGCTCGATCATGCCGACTCTCGAGCCTGCAGGTGATTTGTTCAGCGGCATCAGTCGACCGGTCGACGAGCCTATCGTAGAAGAGGCGAAAGCAGAGCCGACCACCGATTTGTTCGGTGAGGTCACTCCGCCGCCAGTCGAGACGACGGTTCCCGAACCTACTCCCGCTCCTGCAGAGACAGCCTCGGAGGCGTTCTTCTCTGAGCCGGCATCTCCGGCAGTAGATGAAGCCCCTGTGACACCAGCTCCGGCGGTGTCGAGCACCAGTCTCCCCGCGGCGACACCATCACCGACGGTCTCGGACACCAGACTGCCCGCAGCTACGCCGTCACCCTCGGCCTCGGATACCAGGCTCCCTGCAGTATCGCCATCGCCTAGTGTCTCGAGCACGAGACTGCCTGCGGCTGCAACCGCAGCCAGCTCAGAGCCGACAACTCCAACGTCATTCGACGACGTGCCAGCTGCATCTCCATCTTCGATTTCACAAGATAGCAGTCCTGTCATCAAGCCACCACAGACAGAACCACAACCAGTCAGCTTCGAAGACTCGGGAGTGTTTCTCGCTGAAAAGGACGAAGACAAGCCTGCACCTTATGGACTAGATTTGAAGCCACTCTCGGCGTCCGGTCTGCAGCGTGCACAACCATCGGTAGAGCCCAAGCTGGTCATTTCCGAATCCACCCGATTTATGGCCCGGCTCAATCAAAGGCTCTCCGAAGCTGACAAGAAATTGTCTAGTCGTTGCGATCAGTCACGCGATCGCCTAAACAGAGAACTCGAAGCTCTGGTCGATGATGCACGCAAGATCGAACGACAGAATGAACTGTCCACGGGAACTCTGACCGAGCAATTGGTTCAGCATCTGGAGACAGTTTCAGAAGAAGTAAAAGCAAAAGTTTCGAAGACCTCAAGCGACGCACGCGACGACATTCAGCAGCTCATCAAGCTCGCAGAAGAGAACGTTGAGCAGATGCACAAAGACATGTTGAAAGAATTGGAGACGACTGAAGCGAAGTTTCAGGCAGAGACCAACGCGATGTCCGAAAGCACCCGCGCAAATTTAAACGACCATGCGCAGAATCGCCTCACCGATTTCAACAAAAAACTGGAAGAGATCACGGCAGCCCTCGACGGTGTCTACACGCACCACGTCAATGTTCTGCTGGCTCGTTACGGAAAGTTTGAAGCGCGATTGAACGAAGAAGTTGATGCCATCGTAAGCTCACTCGATCGCAACGTTGGATCGATGACTGTAGAAATCGACGGCTCATGGGATCGCGCATCGGAAAAGCTCACTGCCAGCCAGGCTGAGTTTGGAAACAGCGTTAACTATCTGGTGCATAGCTGCCGAGCCGATATCAAACAGGTGCACCTGGACCTGTATGCCAAGCAGGTCTTGCCACGTTTGTTAGAGAACAAAGACATCTACCGTTCTATGCTTCTCGACATGAAACGCAATTTCGAAGAGCAATCCGAGAAGATCAGAAAGAAACAGTTGAGCGGTCTTGCGACCAGCATCGACGATGCCAAAGCACAGCTCAACACCCTCACCAAAGAATGCCTCAGCACGATCGAGTCTGTTGGCAAAGGACAACAATTCGGGCTCGAAGACTTGTTCAAGAGCACCAACACCCGTTTGGAAGAAATCATAGCAACGGTCGAAAGCCGCTTGAAGACTGCCAAACAACAAATAATCGACAACGATGAAGCCTGCATGAAGACCTCGGAATCCTCGAGAGTGGAGGACGAACCAGCCTTCAGCAGGGAAAAACAAGCGGCCATTGCCGCTTTGAACGAGTGCAGAACCAAAGCAGATAATGCTCTGGAGACGCACATCAGCTCGAGTTGCCTCGAACTGGAGCAACTCAGCGAGACCATGCAGGAAGATCTGGCAAAACAACGTCAGGACTGGACAGCACAGGTTCGCGTCTCAGCGGACGAAAGCATCATGCAGGTGAAACAGGCACTGCAGGACGCTTTCCAGGCAATCGAGACTGCGAAAGAAAAACATATGGAATAACGCTCGGAAAATTTTTGCCGACGATTTGTCGGCAATATCTAAAGCTGACGAGCTGCCGACTCCCATGGATTCAAATCGTCAATATTAAGCCTCCAAACAGGAGCCTGTTTTGGCTTGCGATCGGGGCCAGGAGTTAATCTCAATAGCCGTTTAGGATGTCAACCCTAAAGGGCATAGGGAAATTGGAGGTATTTTGCCAATCAGGAAACAGATAGCTCAGGAAGTTCGATATAAAGGATCTGAATCTGAACGTTTACCCCGATCATCAAGCACCTCCAGGCCTGGCTGTATTCGCAAAGGATTGGCCCGGGCTCGACTATGATGCGGAAGCCAACGAGATTTACCTTTACCACGGCACCAACTGCTATCGCCGATGGGAGATAGCCAGAACCGGCTCGCTAGAACCGGGTCGCAATCATTACAGTTTCCTGTCCACAAATGCCATCGAAGCCTACACCTACGCTCGTGCTGCGTGCATGCGCGATATCGGACCACACTCATTCAATTCTCTGATTTGCGAGCCGGTGGTGCTCAAAATCAAGTTCAATAGTCGAACCTGGCTTCAGGTCGACTTTCTCAAGTTTAAAACTGGTGAAGATACAGCCCTGCCCACCTTTGAAGCGGCTGTTCTAGGTCCGATCACATGTACGAATATCGTCGATGTGCTTCATTGCACCCACGGACGAAGATTGGGCGGCGGCGAAACGCATAGAACGTTCGAAGACGGGCGCTTCCTCACCAGCATCAGACACTTGAAAGATAAATTGGCCCAGAAGCGCATAGATGGCTGGGTTATGCAAAAGCTTGGCTTGATGAAACAAAATGTGGAAGTAAAACTTTCCGGCGGGGCGGTTCCTGATTTGACAGACGATGATCACTTGAGGAAACTAAGACAGGCGCGTGTCTGACACAAACACCCAACCCGGATACGGAGAATGAAACCCGAACGCCCATCCAACTTCGCGCTGAGCATCAGCCTCACACGGCTGCCGGTTCGATTTGCTTTGCCGAATCGTAGTTCTGTGACAAACCAAAATTTGATTGTCTGCAGTTTCCTCTTCTTACTGCTCGCTTCTGTTGGAGCCCAGGCTGCATGCGCACAAGCTGCGATGTCGGAAGCCGAGATGCAAGACATGCTCAATCAGATGAATTCGTGGCAGCGTCCGCAGGGCAACAACGGCATGCAAATGCAACAGCAGTATCCGATGCACCAGCAACAGTATGCGCCTCAGCAAGGCTTTGGTATGCAACAACAAATGCCGATGCAACAACAGTATCCTATGCAGCAGCAAGGATATGCTATGCAGCAGCAGTACCCAATGCAACAAATGCAGCAGATGCCGATGCAGCAGATGCAACAAATGCCGATGCAACAAATGCAACCGATGCCCATGCAACAAATGCAACAGTTTCCTATGCAGATGATGAACCAGGGGTCACCTCTTGAAGCCGGCATGGGTAGCGGTGTTCAGATGAATCCAGGAATAGGCAATAAGTTCAATATGTCAAACTTGATGGGTCAAAAACTTGTCGGTAATGGTGGCATCGGCGGTATCTTCCAAAAGCTCCAGCAAATGAACGCGGGTTCCGGCAGTCAGAATGCTAATTCGTCGCAAAGACAGTCGGCAAGGGACGCAATTGAGTATGAACTTGGCGTCGCAAGATCGATGGCATCACAAGCCGTCGCATATTCGGATCAAGCGCGCGGCAGCAGCAATAAGGACACAAAACGTTCTGCGGCTTCCGAGTCCAGATATTACGCCAGCGAAGCACGCAAGGCTGCTGAGAGGGCGGAGGGACGCGTCTGGGAATGCCCCGACGCAGCAGGCATGGCAAGCTCCGCACGAGGCGAATCAAACCGCGCTCAATCAGCCGCGGACTACGCACAAGACGCCGCCAGCGGTTGGTAGCGCACAATAGGCACAACTCGGCTGTAGGTAAACTAGAATCGATTGAAAAGAACTTTCTTCCCGCTGATGTTCGGTGTTCTGCTATGGGCGATCCAGAGCGGCTCTGCGCTGGGCGAAGAGTTGAAGGGCAAAGTCGACACCACAAAGCTCCAGGGTAATTCGACAAATGACGTCATACAGGGCGGCATTAAGAACGATGCGACTCTAAATCCTTCACTGAAAGTGATACCAGGACAAACGCGAAAATTCGCTCCCCTCCGAGCGGAAACGCCTCAGTATTTTTATCCAACAGGTGCAAATCTCACTCAATTTCATGGCAATCGGCAAGTCGGCACACCGGGAGTGTTGGGCGGGGGAACTCCGTTTCTTCCAAGCAATGTTGAACAATACCGCGGAAGTGGCAGGATCGGTCACCCAATAGCTCCGATTTCGAGCTACACACTCACCCCTGGTATCGGGGTCACGCATTATAACAACAGCGGTGTGAGAGCGTTCTCTTCGCAGTCTGGAGTATCGTCGTACGTGCCTGGCTATGAGATCACGAAAGTTACGCAGCATCCGTCGGTTTCATCCTACCAACCGGGACATCAGCAGGTTCAGCAAGTCACCAGCCATGGTGGCATCACAACCTACGATCCTTATCATGGTGGCATTGTCAATCGTCCGGCGCCTCCAATCAACCTGACATTGCATGGCTCGATGCGGGCGGTTCCCGCACCTCCCAGCCGGGATGGAATCACCGCTTACGCACCTGGTTACGCATCCGTTCCGGTTCCGTCAATCAGAGCCGCGCTTACTTCAAATAGTCCCGGGCAAAGTTTCTTTTCACCTGCCACTCTCAGTAGTGTCACCCATCGCAATCCCGGATATCAAATCAGCATTAAGACTCCCAGAAATGGTGTTGTTTCCTGGGACTCCGCATATGAATCAACCGTGGTGCATCCTGGTTTGATCAAAAACACTCTTGGTGGCATGTGGTACGAAAACGGTGTTCGTCCCGAAGAGGGGCAGAGAGCCACGGCTCAGAGCCTCCCGAATAAACCGGTGTTCGCTCAAGCGCTTGTCGGACCACCGATGAATTCGTTGAGCGCCACGCCACTGGGACTTCCCGGAACACACCCAGTTGCTAACACGGACATCAGCTGGGAGGAATGGTACAAGCGTGTTGCCCGAGCGGTTTACAGCCGATGGCAGACGGAGGATGTCGGACCTGGACACGCGACGGTCAGCGTCACGGTGACAAAGGACCACATGGTCGCAGGCAAAGTAGTCGACTTCACCCCGGCTGTCGATGTCGAACGGAATGTCGAAGCAGAAACGTCATTCAAAGTAGCCGCACTCAATGCGGTTAATCTCGTAAGTCAGTTTGAGATACCGAATTTTCCAAAAGGTGCCGACGCACCTTCGGTTACTTTCGAAGTAGATTTGAAGCGTGATATCGATGGTCCGGTTGGATTTGATGTCGCCGCAGTTCCGGGATCGAAAACCGATACACCTGGCGAAAGTGCGTCGGCTACGAGCGCTCCGGATCAATCCGAATCACAGGTTGAAAACGCAGCCCAGCAGAACAGCAAGACGAAGGCTGGCAAAGGAAAGAAATCCAAGGGCAAGAAGGGTGCAAAAACGGCATCAACGAAGGATACGAATTCTGCGAAACCGGCTGTGGAACTACAGATGGAAACGCCGGCAGCGGATCAGTGAATTTTAGAGTGCCTTGTCTTCGATGGAGAGGCGCTATCGTTGCGGTGTTCGGTGCAGGCTGGAAGCCTGCGCTCCCGGGATCTGACCAATTGGTTATCCCTGCAATGCGGAGTTGACCATGTTCTCTGCGGTGTTTCTAGCAAGGCTGGAGGCTTGCGCGGACAGGCGGGAAAGCTTGTGCTCCCGGGATCTGACCAATTGGTTATCCCTGCAATGCGCAGTCCCACTCGTCTTAGCGGACCTTACCGGTTTCGAGAAGATCGAGGTTTTTGACGATTGCGATCAACTTATCGATTTCGCTTTCGTCGTTGAAGAAGTGCACCGCCACTCGGACCCAGCCATGTCGGACGGTGGTCAGCACAGCGTTGTCGTATAGAGTTTGATAAACGAAATTGCAATCCAAGCGCGGATGATGGAATGACACTATGCCCGACCAATAGTTGTCCCATCGTGGGCTTACGACCTTGCAGCCCAGGGTTTGTAACGCACCAGTCAATCTATTAGTCAACGAATGAATTCGCTTAGAAATGTTTTCCACGCCTTCTTCCAAAATCAAATCGAGGCTAGCTCCAAGTGCGGCTATTCCAGCGAAGTTTGGCGTACCTTCTTCGAATCGTTTGGCCGAATCATACAATCGTTCTTCCGTCTCAGCAAAGGAACTGAACTCGGATTTAAACGGATCCTGAACACTGAGCCACCCCATATTCGGCACCCAGGGCTCGTCCAGCCAGTCTTGTTTCACGTACAACAATCCCGTACCCGGTTGTCCCAGCAACCATTTTTGTGACCCTGCAGCAACAAAATCAGCATGGCACTCACGCGCGGAAAACGGCAGTGCGCCCAGTCCCTGGATGGCGTCGATGACAAACGTGATTCCACGCTCTTTGCACAGTTCACCAAGCGCATTCATATCACGTCGACAACCATCATCGTATTGGACAAAGCTGACCGCCAGAAGTTTCGTCTTATCAGTGATCATGGCAGCCACCGAATTCGGTGTCACAAGAGGGCGGGGCAGATCCTCGCGCTCAGGAGGTAGCCACTTGATCTTTACACCTAACGGTTCAAGAGAAAGCCATGGGAAGATGTTTGATGGAAACTCATGCTCAGGAAGAATGATTTCGTCATCCGGCTCCCAGGGGATCATCCTTGATGCCAGCCAGAGACCGGCTCCGGTATTTTTCACAAACGCGATATTCTTAGACTCGCAGTCGAGCAGCCTAGCAGCGCTTGCTCTCGCCTTTTCGACAACTGTAATCCAATCTTCGAACTTGTTGGAACTCTCTTCCATCAGCAGTTTGTTAAACGAATCAGCCGCTTCGTACGTGGTCCGCGGGAGAGGCCCGCTCGCCGAACTCATGAAGTAGGCGTATCGGTTTTTGATCGGGAAAAGTTGTTTCAGTCGCTCCAACATATAGTGATATCGCAGAAGATTCCAATAGATCCGGGTAATTGATGGGCTGGTTAAAAAACAGGATGACAGAGACATGAGACGAATCACAGATTCGCTCAGATTAGAAACTTATAGCATTTCGATTTCCAAATAAACCTTGCAATGGAAACGAGCTATCTGTGCCCTTCTGGAGAGGATCAGTTTTTCACAAGTAATTATATGTGGTGGCAGATTGAAGGCCAAGCGCACCACACATAGTTGTCAGTAGACCAATTGCAATATATCCTTTATATGTCGCAATGACAAAATCGCACCCGGGGATAAAACTGACCGGGGAAGCGGGTTTCAGCGTGCGTAAACTCTTTTAGGAGGAATTGGCAGATGGCAGTCACACAGAGCAATGCCGTGACAACGTGCAAACTCTTGGTAGGCGGTGATTGGGTAGATTCCAGCGCCACGGAATTTTCGGAAGTCTTCAATCCGTCAACCGGCGAAGTGATCGCCAAGGTGCCGATGGGTAAAGCGGATGACGTAGACAGGGCTGTCCAGGCGGCGCACAAAGCATTCCTCGAATGGAGAGAAGTGCCAATCGTCGAGCGCGCTCGCGTGATGTTCAAATTCAAAGCATTGCTTGAAGAAAACTACGAAGAGATCGCCCGATGCGTGACTCGCGAACACGGCAAGACAATTGCCGAAGCGCGCGCATCCGTTCAACGCGGAATCGAAGTTGTCGAATTCGCTTGCGGCATCCCAAGTTTGATCATGGGCGAGTCGATGGAAAACATCGCACGCAACGTCGATTGCGAAACCATCAGACATCCGCTCGGCGTCTGCGTCGGCATCACGCCATTCAACTTCCCTGCTATGGTTCCGCTCTGGATGTATCCAGTTGCAATCACATGCGGTAACGCATTCGTTCTCAAACCATCCGAAAAAGTTCCACTGGCCAGCATGCTGATCGCCGAGATGCTCATCAAGGCTGGTCTGCCGAAGGGCGTGTTCAACATCGTGCACGGCGGAAAAGAAGCCGTTGATGCTTTGCTAGAACACAAACTCGTAAAAGCAGTCTCATTCGTCGGCTCAACTCCGATTGCAAAATACATCTATGAAGTCGGAACCAAAAACGGCAAACGCGTACAATCTGCTGGTGGCGCCAAAAACCACATCATCATTATGCCGGACGCCGACATCGACATGACCGTTCAAGCCTTGCAAGCCTCCGCATTCGGATGCGCAGGCGAACGCTGCATGGCAGGCAGCCTGGCTCTCCCAGTCGGCGACGCAGCAGAGAAACTCGTTCCAAAACTAGTTGAGTCAGCAGCCAAAATGAAAGTCGGCAGAACCGACGTCGGCGACGGCAACGATATGGGACCAGTAATCACAGCCCAGCACTTGAAACATGTTCGCACGATGATCGACAAAGGCGAAGCCGAAGGCGCCGACATCGCGCTCGACGGCAGAAAAGTCAGCGTCGGAGACGCGCCAAACGGCTACTTCATCGGACCAACCGTCATCGACAAAGCTAAGCCACAAATGTCTGTCGTCAAAGACGAAATCTTTGGACCGGTACTGTCCGTGGTGCGCTGCAACAGCATCGAAGATGCCATTGCCGTTGGTAACGACTGTGAGTTCGGAAACGGAGCCGTGATTTTCACTAACGATGGAAACGCAGCACGCCAATTTAAACGCTACTTCAACGCAGGAATGATCGGCATCAACGTCGGCGTCCCAGCGCCAATGGCGTGGTTCCCATTCACAGGATGGAACAACTCGTTCTTCGGAGACCTCCACATCCAAGGTCGCGAAGGCATCCAGTTCTACACCCAACAAAAGATGACCATGACACGTTGGATTCAACCATCCAGCGACAAATTCCAAGATCCAATCTGGAAAGCCAAACAAAAATAGTGGCAATCGCCACATAAGTCACGACGCATCCACTCGCAAGCGTCACAAGAATCGGGCAGTTTGACTGCCCGATTCCTTTTTGGCTCCTGATGAGACGTTTTCCAATCTTGCGAGCCGTTTTCCAAACCAGCGAGCACTTTTCCAAACCGCCGAGCCCATTTCCAAACCGGCGAGCCCATTTCCAAACCAGCGAGCACTTTTCCAAAGCGAGCACTTTTCCAAACCAGCGAGCACTTTTCGAGACCTGGGAGCGCAGGCTTCCAGCCTGCACCTGAAAGCCGCCAATATTCAACACTCCAAGAATCCGCACGCCAAGAATCATTGGACACCTGCGTTCCCTGCATCTGTCAAAAAATCTAGGGATTTCTCCAGTGCTGTTCGCCACGAGATTGATAAACTAAATCAATTACTAGAGTCCGAGGAAATTTCATGCTTTCCACTCGCCTCCTACTGGCGGTTACGCTCTGCCTGTTTACGACTATCGGTAAAACCAACGCTGCAGAACCAGCGCCGCAGTTGAGCGCTCTGGCGCGCATGCCGGTGAAAGAAGTGACCGTTTTTAAGGACGGACACGCATTCGTTCTCCACGAGGGAACGATGCCTACCAACAACGGAGCCGTGGTGATGGACTATTTGCCGGCACCAGTACTCGGAACGTTCTTTCCCTACAGCACCCAGAAGGGCGCTCGACTGACTAGTGTCGTGAGTGGAGTGAGACGAGTATCGATTCCGAAAACATCACTCACGATGAACGAACTCATAGAGGGCAATCCCGGCGCCGAAATTCACGTCGAAGAGGTAAGCGGAACCGGTATTAATCAAAAAACTCTCTCGTACGATGCCACCATAATTGGTGTGCCGACCAGATCATCGCAGGAACTAGACGAAACAAATCCACCTAACTCAGATGAGCAGTTACCGCAAAAATCGAATCTAGTTTTGCTCAAAACCGCCGCTGGAACCTCTGTGGTCAGTCTCGATCGAATTCAATCAGTCTCATTCAAAAACGGCTTCCAGTCAAAGCTTTCGAATGAAGAGTTTAGAAACCTTTTGAACTTAAAACTGAAATGGGACGGTCCTCCGAAAGAAACTGCTGAAGTCGGTATGGTCTATCTTCAAAAAGGACTGCGCTGGATTCCCAGTTACAAAGTCAACATGCACGCCGACGGAACAGCCGATGTAAGAATGCAAGCTACGCTGATAAACGAGCTTGTAGACTTGAATGATGTAAATGCAAATCTAGTGATCGGTGTACCAACATTCGCATTCGCTGATAACACAGACCCCATTGCGATTCAACAGGTCGCAGCGCAACTATCACCATACTTCAGACCTGGCAGCCAAACCCAACACGCGTTCAGTAACGCAATAATGTCCCAAGCGCCAATTCTCCAAGGGGCGACCAATGGCACCATCGGACCAAGCTATGGTGATTCGTTCCCTTCAGGCTCCGAGCAGCCGGAAGTTTCCAGCACCGCCAAGAGCGAAGATCTTTTCATTTTCACCGCCAGTCACATCACGCTGAAAAAAGGTCAGCGGATGATAGTTCCGCTTGGCGAATATCAGATGAAATACAAGGACGTATACACGCTTAATCTGCCGTTCTCACCACCACAGGAAGTGCACATGTATCACTCTCCTTCCAAGCAGGAATTGGCAAAAGCATTTAGCGCACCAAAGGTGATGCACAACATTCGCCTGTCCAACAAATCTAATCAACCGCTAACTACCGCCCCGGTACTCATTCTGAAGGATGACAAACTAATCGCACAAGGCATGTCTACTTACACCGCGCCTAACAGCACATGCGACGTCACGCTAACTGCCGCGGTAGACATCAAAGTCAAAAAATCCGATCGCGAGATAAAACGCACTAATGATGCCGTTCGCATCGACGATAACTCTTATAGCCGAGTCGACCTCGAGGGCGACATCGAGCTGACTAATTTCTCCCAAAAACCATTAGAGGTTGAGGTAAAACGATTCGTGCTCGGCAAAATCTCCAGCGCCGACCATAGTGGAAAGATCGAGATGATCAACATCTTTGAAGACATCGATAGCGCAACGGAACAAAACTCTTCATACTATTGGTGGAATTGGTATCAATGGCCCGGCTGGTGGAAGACCGTCAACGGGATGGGCAAAGCCACATGGAATGTAACTTTGCCTCCAGCAACGCCAACCAGCCTAAATTACAAGTGGAACTACTTCTGGCGTTAATCCAGTGCCGAACAACTTTGAGACAGAATATTCTTCGAAAGCTAAAGTGAGAGCAAAACGTTTGAGAAACACTCGAAAGTCGAAGAGGAGCAAGATGAGTTATAAAAAGGTGTTCGGTATATGCCTGTGCCTTTGCCTCGCGGCATCCCCCGCATTCGCAGATGCGCATGCGACGAAGGGACTGACGTTTTACCAGAACAAAAACTACAAAGCCGCCGCGGCCGAGTTTGAACAGGCAACTCCGCGTACGGCAAACACACTCTATTATCTTGGTCTCTGCCACTATGCGTTGGGCAATGTGCAAAAAGCTAGTATGTATTTTTCAGAAACAATTTCTCGAGCGCCAGGTACTCCAGTTGGCAATTTAGCAATGACCGCGATGCAAAACAGAGCCTTCGTCGCTCCAACTTCTGCCAAAGCGGCAACCTCGTCTAAACCCACTACGGCGGCCACCACTTCGAGCACGGCAGAGGCTCAGAGCGCTTACAACGATCCTGGCGATATTCGCGTTCCGTTTACTCTCGACCACCACGACATCATGATTGATTGTCAGATCAACAACCGAAAAATAACTATGTGCCTCGATACTGGTGCTCCGGATTCCTGGATTGGAACCAACCACTTGAAAGAGCTTTCAATTGCACCGCCGACAGGACCGTTCAAGATGATGCAATCTCAATTGGGCGAAAACGACGAATACAGGTATTGGACCGGGCGTTACAACCTGCGGATCAATTCATTCGATCGTCCAAATTTCGAATTCTTAGTTCAAGAAGATCGGAAAGGTCCAGCACTGATCGGTCAAACATTTCTCAGTGCATTCGAGTACACCATCGATTATGGTGCCAAACAAATTCACTTTAAACCTAAGAAGCCACGCGCCGCTGCACCGTTGAGCGCGCAAGTGCACAGCTCTATCCCGTTCACACGGGAAACCGGAAGCTATATGTTCCTAACCGGCGAAATTAACGGTAGTCCTTGCAAGATGTGTTTTGACACTGGCGCAGATTCGTTTTGCATGAACTCGAAAGATTGCATCAAATACGGTATCACTCCAAACGGCAAGAATACCGTTGCCCGGCGAGTAAAAATAGGACCTATCGACAATTACGATGTACCTGTGCGCATTATCGATTCCGACAACATGACACATCCGCTAGTTGGGCAGTCATTCTACAAAAACTATCAATACACAATCGACAACGACAAGATGGTAAT
>JBGAHZ010000064.1:0-39930 GCA_044225915.1 Obscuribacteraceae bacterium (SeqCode) | reverse complement strand
GATTCCGTTAGAAGCGATGATGTTTATATCTCCGCCTGCTCCTGAAGTCGACGTCGACGTTATAGCTCCGAGAGAAACAGAGCCGCCATTTGCGACAATTACGATATCTCCGGCATTGCCTCCGGCTGAAGTACTGCCAGTCGTAATCAAGCCAGTACCAGTAATACTACCGGCGAATCCTGATGATCCAACAAGAGTGTAAACTCCAGAGCCGGTGAAGTTATACCCGGCCAGCATCGTCAGATTGCCACCGTTGCCTGCGGCATTCGAGATATCAATTTTGTTGCTACCTAGAATGATGCTCTTTTGGGCGATGATAGCGAGGTCTCGACCTAGGTAGATGGCATCCGAACCAAGAACAAAATCGCCAGTTGCATTGATTAAAGTCAGACCGGCAAGAATAAAATTCTTGCCAGTAATATTGCCAGTCCCAAGCTGAGTCCACGTATTCGTCGCCAGCGTGACATTGTTGTTGCCTTGATAGAGCGAACCATTGGCAGAAGTCGTTGTGCCTCCCGGTGCACTCAGTAGAACGTCACCGTTGAATGTCATAAGTCCGTTCAGATTCAGGTTGGCCGACGTGGAGAATATTATCGCTGCTGGATTACTTGGAGATCCAGCAGGTCCAGCCGCCGGCGTCGTCGCCGTGATGGTACCGCCGGCGCCACCGTCAACCGTGAGGCTTCCGCTCAGGTTTTGGACCGTCACACTTGCTGCACTTATCACCTTTGTATTAGTGAACTTCGGTGTGTTGAAAACAATCGTTCCGGTGGTTGTGAGATTGTTGGTGATTGAGACGCCAACCGCAGAATCAGTAGTAGAGGCGACAAGGCTCTGTGCGCCTCCAAGTGAATTTAGCTTCAGGGCAGTATTTCCGTTATCAAACGTAATTTTTCCACCACCTGAGGCATTCAGCCCAGCAACAGTGTTGCCTGCGACGAATGTGGCATTCCCAGGAGTTGCCCCCAACAAGTTGACGGTCAAGTCTCCTGTCGTGCCTGAACTTTTAACGATACCGCTGACCGTGATATTACTATCGGTGCTTTGCAAGGAAATTGCACCGGAAAGGGTGCCGGTTGTAGTCAGTGCATTGGTGGTCAGTCCACCCGTGCCGGCCTTAATCGAGATCGCGCCGCCATTACCCGTGCCATTGCCACTTGTAGTGACAGTGTTGAGGGTGACCGAACCTAGAGCGCCGGCTTGGACATTCACAGCGCCGCCAGCCAGGTTGGCTCCGGATGGGGTGGTAATGATTTTGGCACCACCGCTGATGTTGAGTCCGGCGAGCAGTGTCACATCGCCACCTTTCGCTGCACCTGCTGTACTGAGGTTGTTGCCAGATAGGTTGAGGGCGATACCGCCACCGGAATCAGCAACAAAATTGCCACCGCCAGTGAAGATTCCGGCGTTAAGAAATAAGTTTATTGCTCCTGTTCCTGCAAGACCGTTTTTTGCCTGCAACGTGATGTCGCCTGAAGTGGCTACATTGTTTGCAGTGATGTCGATTGTTCCATTGTTGAAGCTTGCACCGCCGGCATTAGCATTAAGCACGAGCGGACCAGCGGCTGTTATTAGCGCACCGCTTCCAGCGTCGAAATCCAGATGACCGCCGTCGCCTGCAGCGCCCACGTCATAGTTGGCATTGGTGATGGTAATGCCTCCTGTGCCTCGATTAGTTACATCGATTGTGCCACCATCTCCCGACGTTCCATTACCCTTAGCCTGAATAGCACTCAGGTTGAGAGAGCTGGCTGTGCTAGCCGAGACTGTCACGACACCACCGGCGCCACCAGCACCAGTACTGCCTCCATTGGATGTGATTGTCGAAAGCGAAAGTGCGCCGCTGCCCGCGAATATGTTGACGGCGCCACCGTTGCCGGTGCCAATGCCACTTGCCGTAATCGCTCCGACTGTCAGCGCGCCTGTGCTTCCGGAAGTGACTTTTACGTCGGCCCCTGCGGCCGTTCCTGCACCATTCACGCCCGAGATAGTGCCGACGGTGATATTCCCACCGCCGGTGACTGAAACATCTCCATAGGCGGTGCCCAGGTTGCCAACCGATACGCTGCCGCCGCGTTGACTATTACCGTCATAAAAGGTACCGGTGTAGCTCGCATTTGACTTCAGAATCGCGCTTGCTGTAGCCACAGCAGGTGTTGTTGCCGCGATCGAAATTGAGCCAGTTCCCACCGCACCAGATTTACTATCAATGTTACCGGCACTGATGCCGGTACCGGTGTTTTGCATCGCCAGTATTGTCACATCACCATTGCTACCACCGGCACCACCTCCGGCATTGATTGGAGCCGCCGGAGAGAGTTTAATCGCCCCTGCCGCTGAGCCTTGGAAGGCAAGCAGTGTGATGTCACCACCGGATGATCCGGCGTTCGTGGTGTTAGACGTAATTTGACTCAGTGAGCCGCCTGTAGTGAAGTCGATCGACCCACCTGTGGCGGAAGCGCCGTTGATTTTTACGTCGTTTGCCGTCTCGGTAAAATTCGCGCCCGCTATGATTACGACGTTGCCACCGTTGCCGGTAGTGCTGTGTCCATCGATATCCAGCGTCGTCGTCGTGGTTATATTTCCACCGGAAACAATTAGAATTCCGCCGTCAGCAACCTGATCTGCATTAATCGCCATATCGCCTACGGACAAGAGCGTTATTGGATCCGCAGTGATTGCGCCATTGACTGTGAGTGTGCCGCCTGCGCTGACTCGCACATCCTTTGAAGTAATCGCTTTACTGAGCAGTACGGCTCCGGCGGCCCTGAGGTTGACGTTGTCAGCCGAGTTTAGGTCTCCAGTTGCCGCAAGTGTTAACGCACCTCCAGCATTGAAGCTTATAGAGCCTCCGCCACCGGTGGTCGATGCAACAAATTGCCCTGCGGCATTTCCAATGGTTATGTTACCGGCTGCGCCAGCTGCAGTCGTCTGCACGGATACCGTACCACCGCCACCAGTACCTGTGCCATTGGCAGTCAGAGTGATCACACCTGCGGCGCCGATAAGCGTTCCATAAGTTAGATCAATTTCTCCGCCTTTTTTATTTGTTCCGACACCGCTTCGGTTTATAGTTGCGCCGATCGGAGTAATGTCCAATGCGCCGGTGCCTGCGTTCAATTCTAATGTAGCACCATTGCCATTAGTTACTGTAGCTGACGGAAGAGTCGTGATTTTGACGCCACCAGAGCCCAAGTTTGCGATATGGATTTCCCCTCCGTCGCCGATCGTCGCGGATGCATTTGCAGAAAGGTTGCCGGTTCCATTTGTGCCACCGCCACCGATGTCGAGTATGGTTGCGCTGTTGGAGATAACTGTGATTGAGCCTCCATTGCCGGAAGCCGCAGTATTGTTGGCGCTTATCGCTCCGAGAGAGACCTTGCCACCGGATTGAATGCTGACCGTGCCGCCCGAAACATTGGCCCTACTCGAACTAACATCAATTGCACCAAGGGTGATATCACCAACCGAGGCTACGCTATAACCGACACTTCCGGCAGCGCCATTGAATACGGTGGAGAAAGCCAGAGGAGTCGTGGAAAGTGACCCGGTAGTGAAAGAACCGGAATTTACTACGCCAAACGACTGCAGCGTATTGGGAGTGACATCTATGGATGCGAGACTCGGCGTCGCCGCTCGAATCGTGATGCTACCGCCCTGGTTGTTAGTCATATCAATTTTGGGAAGTACAATTGCTCCTTCACCAACGACAGTGACGACACCATTGACTCCAAACACTGGAGGCGGAACATTGAAGCTGCCGCCGCCAGCAGAGAAAAAGTTTGTGTTTGACGGTTCAACTCTCACATCATTGTAAGAGATCAGCGTGATACTGCCGCCGTCGAGATACAACTGGTTGCTACCGCCAAGACTATGGGCGTCTACGTGAGTGATCTTTTTGCCTGTAAAGCCGACGGCAGTTCCGTCAAACAAAATCGATCCACCGGTTCCGGCATCACCGGTGATATTGAGACTGTTGCCTGTTCTTGTGAACTTGGCTCCGGCAATGACCGTGATGTTACCACCGTCCTCAAACGAACTCGTTTCCAGTGAAGCATTTTCAAAACCACCAAGTGGATTGTTAATGGTTTGGATGTTTCCTCCAGCTACCATCGTGATTCCGCCACCACCTCCAACATAGGTGGTACCACCACCAGTGGCCTGCATGATAATCCGGGTGCAAAAGCTTATATCTCCAAGAGCGGTCCAAAGCAAAGTGTTTTGCCCACCACCAGCGCCGGACACGACAGCCGTATTACCCGATGAAATGGCTCCAGCTGTACAAAGGATGTCTCCCAGCGAATTTACCTGGAAGTCTTTGAAGAGCGAAATATCGCCGAATGTGGCACCGCCTGCGCCACTGTTGATGGTGACTGTCGACGCTGAGGACTGTAAAGTACGTCCGATCGTGACTCCACCAAGAGGCGAGATCGTCCCACCCTGGAAGGTTCCTGCTGATATACCTGCGAAGTTTGCATTAGTTGATAAAGCAACAGAACCGAGCGGGGCTGCAGAACTTATATAGATACTTCCGGTGTTGTCGGTGTTACCACCTCTCGCGTCGGCACCGCCCATTGTGATGGCGTCCGCGGAATTGGCGCCCGCTATAATATTGATGTCGCCATTAGCACCTGTGCCATTACCGTTGGAGCCGACGTCAAGTGCAAAGACCGTTGGCAAATGGATCTTTCCAGTTCCAGCTCCACCGAAAGCAATGAGATTGACATCACCACCATTGCCGTTGCCGCCAGTACTAGAGGCGCGCAAATTCTGAATCTGGTCGTTGTTAGCTCCCTGGTCGAAGATGATCGAGCCGCCCGTTCCGGACGCGCCGGTGATCGTCACATCATTGGCGTTCACCTGGAAGGCCGCACCGGCAACAACACTTATGTTACCGGCATTGCCTGTCGGAGTTGAGAGCAGTTCAGGAAAGCCGGAGCCACCGTCGGCACTGATGATATCTCCACCGGCGACGAGCATTATGCCCCCGTCCGTTCGAATCCTACTTTTTATGGTGATGTCACCCTGAGAAAGCAGAAGCGATTTTTGCATGCTTTGGTTAATGTCATTGACAGTCAAGTCGCCAACTGAATTGACCTTCACCAGCTGTCCACCAGTGCCGGCAATATCTCCCATCACGGTGGTACCACCTGAAATGATCGTCACGTTCTTTGTGGTCACCATCACGCCGACATTCACCGCGCCACCGCCAGTAGTGCTAGAGCCGATGAGGCTGTTACCCGAGGTGATACTGCCTGTAGTGCTAAATGTTATCGGCTTGCCGTCAGATGAGATGGGCTGGGCATTGACTAGAGTTATGTCTCCGCCCCCTGCACCTGTACCGATGTTATTGATTATTTTTCCAATCTGAATAGCTGTACCACTTTTGGCCCCAGCGATAACGGTGACATTACCGTTTTTCCCCGTGCCGATACCGTTGGCGAAGATTTGGTGATTATTGCCGGTATTTGTCAGCACATGTCCCTTGGCGCCACCAGCGCTGGCGAAAGCCGCGATGGTGACGTTGCCGGAGTTCAAATTTCCGGAAGTGGAACTTGCAGTGATCGTCAGACTGGATGTGATACCGGTCAAGTCAACATCGCCACCTGCAGCGGATGCACCAGATATAGTGACAGGTGCCGTAGCATTTTTCGTTATGTTGCCGATATTCTCTGCCGGCAGAGTACCAGTCCCACCAATCTCGCCGGAACCGGCAGTGATGTTGGCCCCGGCGATAATGTGGATGTTGAATCCCTGAGCTCCGCCGGCATGCGTATTGATTGTTAGAGATGAAAGTGTGGACTTTATGTCGCCACCGGATATGATGGCGAGTTCCTCTCCGACGTTAATATCACCGCCCAGTATTATGTTGCCGGTATTATAGAATGTCGGGTCGCCGGTAAGACACTGGGCTCCGAGCACGAGATCGGAAGTGTTAGCGCTTACGTGCGCGGCCGCACCCGAAGTGTTTATCATGCCGGTGATTTCGTTGGCGACGATGTCACCCGTAGCCTGACCGGCATTAATGTTGACTTCCTTCGAAAGAAGGTTGCCACCATAGACGATGCTGTCGGAGGCACCGGTGTAATCCGCGTTGCGAATGTTTATCGCACCGTTTTGCGCGCTCAAGACTCCGCCATAATTATTGACGGTGAGGTTAGCGTCAGCGGCCGCTGTCAGGGTAATGGAACTGTTAGCCGAACTTATCACCCCATTATTGTTGATTTGCGAGGCATTGACTAGAACAGCGCCCTGCGCCTGAGCTACTGAATTTGATGAGCTGTTATTGATCGAACGTCCGGCGGACAGTTCCAGAGAGCCTGCGCTGCTAATCGTTCCAAGATTACTCAAGTCGCGGTCAGCTCTCAACGCGAGGTCTAATTGCGGATTGGAAATGGTAGCTTGCGACGCGATGATACCGCCTTGTTCGTTGTTAATATCCCTGGCCGCAATTACTGCGATGTTTCTATTGGTATTAGTCGATGTCGCAAGCAACGAGCCATAGTTAACTACGTCTCGAGTAATTCGCACACCATCAGCGGTGCGAGCAAAATCACCGCTCACGGTAACATTTTTCGGAATTACCAACTCTGATGCACGGATGGTTATCCCGTCGTCACTGACGAGGTTGAGATTCAGACTGCCGCCTTCCGCAGCACCGTTGCTGGTCAATGTCAGCGATTGACTGCCAGTCGCCAGTTTCTGACTGAGGGCTGCGTATTCAGCCGCTGTCACTCTGCTGCCGGCTGAAATTACACGAGTGTGTCCGCCAACTTCAATCGTGGTCGAACCGGTTAGCAAGTTTTGTCCAACCGTAATATTGGCTGCCGTAGATGTCAGATCAAGCGACACTCCGTGTGCCACCGCTCTGGTTCTTCCAACATCGTTTATGTAAGTACTTCCATCATTTTTATTAGGTCTGGAAGTTCTAAATGTTGAAACTTGACCAGGAAATAGCACTGCGGTGTTGTTCCTGATGTTGTGCAAAGCATTTTTCAAATCTTGAGCGCCCAGTCCAGTGGTCAGCGATGTGGGGACTGCTGGTGCATCGGAGCGACTCACTCTAGAGGCTCGATTTTCCAGCATCAGCTCACGACGTTGTTCTCGCAACTCCTGCCGATGCGCCCTCACGTCGGCGGCCGTTCTGACCATCACGTGGTGATCTGCCCCACTGTTGGCTTCAGCTGCTGTCGCGCCGGTGCACATTAAGAATGCGCTGAGGGAGGCACTTAGTCTGGACGAACAAAGTGCCTGATTTCGCTGTGTTTTCATATGCTTCGCTCGAAATAAACTTCGTCGAATACGGCGAGTGATCACCGGATTCGACTGTAATGACGAGATTCCTTTGAACGGCTTGACAACTCAATTTGCGAATCACGCGCAAATGGACTTCAAACAGTTTGGTGAAAAGGTTACCAGGTAGCGGAAAAAAGTTCCTGAAAAAGTCGTAGCCAAGCGGCGATTTTGAGGGCGATTGTTGCTACAGACGTTGTTGCAACAAGCGTTTTCAAAGTCAGCGCGGCAAGAGTGAAATCTTTTAGGTCCTTTGGACTACGGCGACGTCAGGACTTTGCCCACTAGAACCGGACGAGTCATAGTTGTCAGTTTTCAATCAAGACCAGACATCGCAGCAACTACTTTGCACTCGTTGCCCAATCGAAAAGGTATTCATGCTTTTCTATTTCAGATTTCTGTTGATTTTCAATCGCCAGCTCAACGAGAGCTTCAGACTCGGCTCGCCGAGGCTGTAGCGTTTTCGGATTCGTAATCACCAAAAAGTTTGTTGTACGTTTCACGCTTTTGACCATGTCGGGAGAAAAAGGTTTGACCCCCTCCTTAACCGGAATTTTTGCAACCATCGCCATCATCATTTGTTGCATTGCCTTCTTCGCAGGTTCTCCGTCCATCACGGTTGACGCCGTTAGGCGAATGTCACCACCTGTGCCACCATCTGGTCCTTCGTTTCGCACCTTCAGTGGTGCGCTCATTTTTTCGCCACCGAGGATAGGGATTTCCGTTTCGATCGAAGTTTCAGAACCAGCGGATGATTTGCAAGCTAGCCAAGTCTCGACCCAGACGCGCCAAAAATCTACGCTTTTCTGCTTCATTTGCGCGATCATCTCGGGCGATCGCATCATCTCTTCCATCTTCGGATCTGCCCCAGGTATGAGCGCTAGAGCTGCGTCCACGCATTTTTCTATTCCGACAACGTCTTCGACCTTGCCATCCGGATTGATAACCAGAGTAGGCAATATGCCTCCCATTGCCGTGAGCTGATTCAGTACCGGACCAAGCTTTTCGCGGTTTTCAGGCACTGTCAGATCAAGGCCTTCGATTTCGATGAACTGATAGTTCTCAAAATGCAGCTCGCGATTGTTGCCTTTATCCTGCGCTTTCATGACAATGTCGTAACGAGTCTTCGCTGTTTTCCCTTTCTTCAGAACGTTTTCTGTCACCGTCACTCGTGAGGGTAGAGGCCAGGCGAACTTGAGTTCATCCTCTGCCATTGACGGTTGCCAGAGTCCGCACGATACGAGAATTAAACTACTGAAAAAAATCGGACGCCGGAAGAATCGATTTGCACACGCTAACATTCTGATATCCTCTAAAATTTTTTCGAGTCGATTTTTGTTTTCATTGACTCAGCCTGTTTCACCATTGCGGCTTGACGTTCTGGACTCTTCCTATCGACGCCACCGTTGTTGCGTTCTGTGTTCTCCACATAGTTGAACTTGTTAGCGTAAATACTATCGCACTTCCGCGATAACTTTAGTTTGCGAATCTAACGTTGAACAGACATTCGCATATTGAGTTCATCTTGAGAGAACCGTAAAAACCGAATAGTTCGAAATTTCGCTAACCGCTGGTGCCTGCTGTCGAAGCCCGAAAATGAGCCCAGCAGCCTCGGTTTGCCGAGGCGCTTTCCGTGACATTCGGAACACGTTTGCATCCTGAGTTCGCAACGTCATTAACGTAAAATCTAGTTCTTAACTGTTCATAAATTTGTCGTGCAAAGTGCCTCAAGGTAATTATCTTTTCAAATAGATGGGAACGAATTGCTGCTTGACTCGTAAGAGGAGGAAAGACGATGTATACAGCAAACTCCAGTTCTAATGTCTGCAGAACTTCTTTATCGATCTTGGTTGCGTCGACAGTATTTTTCAGTCATCAAGAAATTGCTGTCGCGGCTTCTCCCACTCAGCAGAAGGCAAGTGAGAAGGCCACTAAGGTTGAAACTACCAAGCGGTCCGCGCAAAAAACTCTTGATAAAAGAAAGGAGATAGTTTCGGAAGCTGTTTCAACGTTACGCGAAACACAGGATGCGTTGAAGCTGTTAGACGAAGGGAAGAACAAGGACGCTCTGAACGCTGTTGAGAGGGCGACTGGAAAACTCGAAATAGTTCTTGCTCGAGATCCGAAGGTGTCGTTAGTTCCAATTGACGTCAGAGTAGTAACAAATGATGTGTATGGAACGCTCGATGAAATAAAGAAGGCCAAGCTAAGTGCTCATACTGCTTTAAATCAAGGAAGAGTTCAAGATGCCAGAAACATCTTGTCTGGTCTGGCTAGCGAAACTGTTATCAGTACTTCGAATATTCCGCTTGCGACTTATCCGAGTGCTCTAAAAAAAGCCGCCAAACTTATTGACGAAAACAAAATCAGTGAAGCCAAAGGAGTTCTTCAGACCGCACTCGATACTTTGGTCGTGACTGACGTGGTAGTTCCGCTGCCGGTCGTTGGTGCTCGAATCAATCTGGAAAATGCGGAAGAACTTGCCAAAAAGAAAAATCGTACGGACAAAGAGAACAAAGAACTGTCTGAACTCGTATCCACCGCAGATATGCAAATCAAATACGCTCAAGAGCTTGGCTACGGACAGAAAGCCGATTTCGATTCGTTTCACAAACAAATCGAAGAGATTAAGAGAAAAACTGCCGGTGGTAAATCCGGACCGAATTTGTTCGATCAGATCAAAACCTATATTGAGTCGATGACAAAAAATAGTCAGCACAAGCCAAACGCCGGTAAATGATAAGTCGGTTAATCGATGCAAAGTTGTATCGAGCACACGCGGACTTCATGAATCTGGTCCTAATAAGTTTCCAAACCGTTTGTAGTTTTCAGTTGAATCATCCCGGCTGCTAATGGAGCGATTGTTATTGATGGCGCTTGTAGGACGTAATGTTGCTGCTGCTTGTCCCAGACGACTTGTCCTGATGCAGTTACTTGGTCCCCGCTGTTGATGCTCCATGTTTGGATTTGCACCAGGCGATTTTCCATTGTCTTTGCGTTTTCTGGTTTATCGCGAAGTGCTTTCACAATCGACGATTGAGGGTGCTTCTCTGGTTTGGAAGCAAAATCGGCGAGCGCTGATCCATCGATTAATATGGAGTGTTGTCCATCGCTTACTGCGAAATATCGCGGTGATACTGAATCATAGACACGTCCATATCGTCCCGGTTCTCGCAGACGAAGTTTTTGAAAGACCACCTTATCGACGGAGTTGGAATTGCTTGCATCGCCCTGGATATGGACCAGAGTATTCTTGCCTGCGACTGTTTTCAGATCTTTGAGTTCGATAACACTAGACTTTGCAAAACTATTTTCCCGAGATGCACTTAAGAACTGACTCAAAACGCCAACTGCAAGCAACAGTATTGCGAGCAATACCAGTGCGCCACCCCTCCCTTCGAAGCCGATTGAACTGCTCCTCGACATTGTAGTCGAGCGCTCAGGCTGAGATTTTGAAGCTAACACTTGCTCCATTAAACTCCTCGGTGTTGTACTAGAGCGCTCAGGCTGAGCTTTTGAAGCTAACATTTGGTCCATCAAACTCTTGCGCTCAATGGTTTGTTTTTCAGTTGGAGCCGCAACTACGTTTCGATCGTCGGATTGAGTCTCACTGTTCAGCGAATCAATTTGACTGTTCGTTGGATCGTTTTTTCTGCGCAGCTCGATATCGATTGTTTCTTTGAAATTGTTCATTGCACCGCACGCTCCAAAATTTCATAGTGAGAGTAGAAGGCAACTTTAGTTACTGTGCAGCTTTGGGAGCTGTTTCCCGCGTTTAATCAACTCAAGAGTGATCGGGTCTGTCTTCGCCATAATTGGAACAAGAAACCAACGCGAAGGAGATTTTAGTGTTATCCAGCGACCGAAACTTTTGATTCCACTTATTTGATCCCATGGAATGAATTGCCGGTCCGAGCGCGTAAGTACTAAGAGACCGGACTCATCGCTCCGAATTAGTTGTGGAACTTTAGCAACGTAGAACCAACAGAAACCCAGAGGTAGGCAAAGGAGTAACAACCAGAAAGCGAAGCCGGGAGCCGCTTCGAATATGGTAGTTGAACTGGCAAATGTGCCGGTTATCATAGAGCAGATCGCCATGACAATTGCCAGTGCTGCACATACCGGCATATCGAAAAAGCCATCGTGCACTCCATAGTTCTGCTCATGTGATACCGCTGACGATGGCAGCCTTTTCTCAATGTATGCAATCAATTGTTCGCTGTTTGTCAAATCTTTGGAGAGATAATACACTTCGCCATTTCTGCAAATCAGTGCGTACTCAACCCATCCGACGTCTGTGTTTCCGTTGAGAAAAAAGTGTTCGATGTCATGCCATCGAATTTGTCGATTCAGTCCAGGCGATTTCAATTCGAGGTAAGCATCATTCACTCGGACTTCCAGAATATGATGCTGATGGCGTCGAAAACAAGAGAGGAAGACGGCCTTCAGTGCAAGAGCGAATGTGACAGCCGATGCCCAAAATAGGATTTGATCGTTGAACGGAATACCTTGCCAACTGCTCGAGTGGAACATCAAAAAGAATGGAAACACTAGAAGCGGGTGCAGGGTCATTCGTAATGAATGATTTTGATTGTTGTGAATCTTCTCTCGACGCAAACCCCAACCATTCCCAATTTGCCACCATTGTTTACGCGCTTTGCCTTCGAGTCTATAGACTGGCGTCGCTGTCGCAACAGCTGAAGGTCTAGATTCGATATTCATTTTTCACAACCTCATCTTTCGTCCGGATGGAGTTTACTCGCCAGGTGAACGAAAGCTGTATTTTAGTAACGGCGAAATCGCACGATATTACTGTAATAGCCGCGCTTGACATTTGTCGCTAAGTTAATGCGAAGTTAAGTTTTGGGAGGCGTAACCGGAAGGGGACGTTGAGTCAATTCGGAACATAAATGCAAGCCGCACAATTGCAAACAAACCGGTCCAATTACATCCATCAGAGCGCGGATATCTCGCACCGAGGTAATAATTGTTTCAATCGTCTGATTCCGTCTTGAGTGATTCCTTCACCAACGGTCAAGCGCAAGCGTCGTAGAGAACTTACCTTCCCCAACTTCAAAAGTCCCACGTCTGTAATGGGATTCTCATTGATGTCCAATTCAGTCAACTTTAAGTTCGCAATTATATCAATAACTCTGTCACCACTATTGGTGGCAGCTATGCGCAATACTTTGATGCCAGTATTTCTTGCAAGGTCTCGAAGGTCATCAGGGATGAGATTTCCAGTGTGTCCCAGGTTGACGGACTGGATCGATTCGGAAGAGGCGATCAGCTTGCATGTGTTGGGAGGCAAGTTCATTGAACGCAATTGAATTGTCGATAGATTGGGCATCTTTACTATCGCAGCCAACCCCTTTTCTGGTAGTCGTTTGCTTCCGGAGATGCCGATGAACTGTACTTCCCGAAACTTTGAAAGGATGGTGGCTCCCTCATCGTCGAAAGAAGAGGAGTTAATATGAATTCTGGAAAATTTGTGACCTCGCAAATGCTTCAGGCCAGTTCCCGTGACGGTGGCGCTGGTACTCATTACTTCCAATCGATCAATGCGTTCAAGTTTCCTTGACGAGGCAAGTTCTTTAAAGTCTTCGTCTTCAACACTAATCGCAATCAAATTGTTGCCGTCAAAACGCCACTTCTCGTCGAGATTGCGTTCGATTTCGACTGGCATAAATGGTTCAACCCTGGAAGCAATAGACTGATTCGCTACTTCGTTTTGCAGAATTGCTTCGCGTTTGTGATTCGAATCTTTCGGCGTTCCATTCAGTAGCGCGTTGACCGACAGCAGCAAAACCACAAACAATCCCAGCAAGGCGATCGTAGTCTTGAGCTTGCCTCTCGAATTGTCGGAAGAAGCCAACGCAACGTTCGGAAACGCATTTTCAGGAGTCGCTTCCTGTTCATCTGTAATCTCTTTGAGTTCGTTTAGCATTTCATCGGCAGATTGGAATCGCTCGCCCTGCTCTTTGGCGAGTGCTTTCCGAACGATTAAGTTCAGATGTGTCGAGGTTTCTGTGTTATCTACCACGGCAGATGGGATCTCGGCGTTAGCATGCATGGAAAGGACTTGAAGCGGATTGTCAGCCAGATAAGGTGGCCTTCCCATGAGCATTTCAAATAGGACGCAGCCGACTGAATAAATCTCGGAACTAGCTTCGTAGGATTTACCCAGACCCACGTCCGGGCTCATATAGAGCGGAGAACCTGCGAGTGTCTGTTCGTGTGAATTGCTCGAGACTTTTGTGCGATCGAATACTCGCGCAATGCCGAAATCGATAACTTTTACAGTTGGGAGTTTGTCTGGCTCTTCAACAACAAGCACATTACCGGGCTGGATATCACGATGAAATATACCGGCACGATGAGCAGAACTCAACGCTTCGCAGATTTGAATAGTAATCGACAATGCCTTTCCAGCGTCTAATCGCTTGTCTCGTTCAAGAATTGCACGAAGCGACACACCGGGAACATAGTCAAGCACCATATATGGTGTCGTCTTGTTAACTAATCCAAAATCGAATATCTCAACAATGTTTGGATGCTTTAAAACACTGATTGTGCGGGCCTCTTCTTGCAGCATAATCAAACTTTTTTCGTCTGTTGCATGAAGCACCTTTACCGCAACGCGCTTTTTTAAAAGCCGGTCTCGAGCTAACCAGACTGTACCTGATGCTCCTCGACCCAGCTCAGCGACGGCCTTGAAGCGCTCCACCGGAAATCGGTCGCGCTCGAGCGTCAGTTCAATCTCCTCGTCTTCGACATCGAATTCATAGTAGTGTTTAACGACTTCGTATCGGTTCACCTCTATGTTTTTTTTGAACGGCACAGGATGTTCGCACTGACAAGAATCGTGCCAGAACACGAACTGCGTTATCGTTCCGTCTCTGCCTTTTCCAACCCTCTTGCCGCAGCTTCTGCAAAACTCGATTGCCACTTCCATTGACTCGGTCTGGGGTGGGTTGGAGCAAGTGCAAGACAGCATCCAGCTCGTGATCGTTCCGAGAGAAGGATCTCTCTCGGAGCGCTTGCATATTGGGCATATAGGGCTGTCGCTCATTGCACCTTTTAGATTTTCAGAATTGAATACTAGCATCAACGGAATTCGAAAACGCGATACCAAGACTGCCTAATTTGGCTTCAATCTGTTCTGCTTCGCGGACGACTAAATCAGGAGCTGAAAAAGTCAGTTTCGGGAGTGCTTCTGTCCAGTGGTGATGTCACCGCAGGATTCTCAGTGGTGGAGGGATTCGTATTGGTAGGATCGGTATGGGTAGTATCATTGTCGCTTTTCTCTGGTTTTTGTGGAACGCTCTCCTGCGTTGCGGGGCGGCTTCCAATTTGGCTACCATCGGAATCAACCAGGTCAAGACCTGGCAGGAAATCCAGCGACGAACTCGAATTCTGACTGAAATCTAGGGAGCTGAAGTCATCGAACAGGCTGGATCTTGTCTCGGGAGAAAGCCCGCTGGTAGAGTTCTCAACCTGTTCATTGTTTTTGAAGGTATTAAAATTGTCCATCTGATAAAACTCCTCTAGAAACGCCCTATGGCTATGGCTGCGACCGAACCCCAGCGAATATCAGCCGAAGATAGTCATCCTCAGTTGCTGGAGCTTGGTTCGTTGCGCTTAATTGAATGCTAAAGGAGAATTTTCACTCGCACGTGACAGTGCGTTTTTTTTCTGACAAAGCGTTTGAATCGCAGTATTCTAGTGTGGAGTGTGAATCATACTAGAATTACAGTGAATAGATAGTTTGACGTCGAGCCGAATGCCACCAAACGAAGACACGCTTCGCGAGACCGCTGCTCTAAAGCAAAGTTATGAGAGCATGACGTTGCGGCTTCGTAAGCTGATTACGGGCTTCCCGTTATCCTTGATCATTGCAAGCCGACAAATGGTGATTCAGGCCGTCAACGAACGTGCGGTGGAAACATTTGGCTATTCGGCAAAGGAGCTTGCCCAGCAGCCGATAGACTTGCTGTTTCCCGGCGCAGTTTTCAATGAGCAGACTTGTACTGACGTCTTTCAGGCTAGGCGTAAGAGTGGTGAGGAATTCCAAGCCGAGGTGTTCGTCAACATTTTTGAGTTCGATGGTAGCGAACAAGTGTTCGTTAGCCTCCAAGATGTCACTGAGCGCCAGAGGCTCGAACAGCTTAAGTCCGATCTTATGGCCATGGTGAGCCACGATATCCGCGGTCCGCTTACAGCTGTTCAAATGGGACTGGACATGATTGGAAAAGGCTTTTACGGAGAACTAGACTCGAACGGTAAGAGAGTTCTTGATACTTCGCAGCAAGCCGTCAGTTACTTAATCTCCCTGGTTGCAAACTTACTCGAATCGGATAATGCGGAGAGAGGCGTTATCGAGTTTTCCATGAGTGAGACCAGTGTCGGAAAGACAATTGAGAGAGCCGTTGCTACCGCATGCGGTGCATCAGTTGAATCAAGCATTCGAGTGGAATCTGAATACACCAATGACTCCTTCTATGGTGATGAGGATAGACTTGTTCAGGTTCTCGTGAATTTAATATCTAACGCTTTGAAGTACGCTCCCGAAGGTTCCGTGGTTAAGGTGCTGGGGGGTATAGAAGGTGTGCGTGTGAAGTTTCAGGTCGTCGACCAGGGTGCAGGCATACCAATCGAGCGGCAGTCAATCATCTTCGAACGGTTTAAACAACTGGATCAACCGAAGCATCGGAAGAGAATGGGATTTGGTCTTGGTCTGGCGATTTGCAAATCGCTGGTCGAAGGTCACGGCGGAGCGATATCGGTGCAGAGTGAAGTCGGAAAGGGCTCCACATTCAGTTTTTTCGTGCCATTGCTGCAGGAGGAGTAAATGGCGCATATTCTCCTGATTGAAGACGATCCAATGGTAAGTGTCATGGTCAGTGAAGGGCTGAGGCGCAATCATCATATAGTCGAGTGCGCCGATAACGGCGATGATGGTGCTGATATGCTGCTCAACCACCACTATGATCTTGCCGTTATCGACTGGGAACTTCCAGGTCAGCAGGGCATCGAAATTTGCACCAGGTACAGAGGGAGCGGTGGTAAGATACCGGTTCTTTTCTTGACCGCATTGACGAAAATAGATAAAAAAGTTCAGGCCCTGGATTCTGGTGCCGATGATTACTTGTGTAAGCCGTTTTCATTTGACGAGCTGAATTCGAGAGTCAGTGCGCTTTTACGTCGCCCGCCCGTCGAACTTGATCAGTTTTTGAAGTTCCAGGATCTTGTTGTCGACACGCGCCAGGGTCTCGTCACCGTAGGCGGTATCACTATAAACTTGACGGCACACGAATTTGAAATATTGAAGTTGTTGGTCGGCAATCCCGGTCGCGTGTTCACTCCGGGACAAATTCTGGAAAGGGTATCGAAGTCTGAGCCGGCTGCCACTGATCATTCAATTCGCCAGCGGGTAATGCTTTTGCGCAAAAAACTTTTGCACCACTGTGAATCAATAAAGACCGTAAGGAATGTCGGATACAAGTTGGAAAATTGAGATCTCAGCGTAATAATTTTTGTTTTCTGATTCAAAAGCGAATAAATGATGAAAATTGAGAACTTATAGATTGATTTGCGAAGCTGTCCAGCGCCACAGGCTCGGGCTTTGGAGAATTTCTTACTCGGGATCTTCACCAAGTGATCGATCATGCCACCACTCTGATACCATTTGGTAACTAGAAAAACGACGTGAGTTGCAGGTCAGTGCAAATGACGGTCCCAAGGACGTCTGCCGCGACCTCGTCTAGAAAGAAAGGAAATTTGTATGAAGATTCTTGTGCCATTTGATGGTTCGAGGGATGGTCTATCCATGTTGCAAGTTGTTGCGACTATGGCACTTGTGCCAGGTAGTGAAATAACAATCCTGCAGGTCGTGAATCCGAACGGGTCACTTTTATCCTTGGTCGATTCAAATTCTGACTCGACGAAGTATCAAGAAATTATTGCTCAGAGATCGAAGCATCTGGCAGACATAGTTCAGGAAATGTCGTTTTGGCAGCCGCATTGCAGAATAGATTTCAAAATTAGTTTCGGCAATGTGACGGAAGAAATTCTAAAAGTAGCCAACGACTTGTCTTGTGACTTGATCGTTATTGCTGCACACGACAAGAGTGTTATTAAACGAATATTTTTGAGCAGTGTGTCGAGCTCGGTTTTAAACAATTCCGATAGACCTGTTCTGATCGTAAAGCCCACGGCGGAAGTCGCTCAGGGACGGATGGGAAATCTGGGATATCGAGTTCTTGTGCCTATAGATAACTCAATCAATTCGTTTGATACCATCGAGTGGTTGTCTAATCAGGCTTGGAAAGCCGGCACCAAGATAAAACTCTTACATGTGATCTCTGAATTTAAAGATTTACTGAGGCAACATGAAGTGCCCGAAGATCTTGCAACATTGCATCAGCAGTGGCTCAAAGTCAAAGAGAGAACTGTCTCTATGCTTGAGAATCACGCAGCTAGATTGGCGAGTGTGGTTGGTCGAGAAAACATCGAGATTGATGTGCGACCAGGAGAACCAAAGCAAGAAATTCTCGACGTCGAAGCCGAGTGGTGTGCCGATATTATTGCAGTGGGATCGCACTCGAAGCCAGGCATGAAGCGGATTATTTCAAACAGTGTGCCCGGTTACATTGCTCGCAATTGTTCATGCGCTGCGTTGATCGTGTGCCACCAAAACGGTGCTGTACGAAAGAAAAAAACAAAGAAAAAGAATTCGGAGTACCGCAATCGTCCTTCCGAGAGCTACAACGAATTGAGACCTCATGCATTGGGGATTATGTAAGCGCGAGCTTACTGCTCAAATTGCCTCAACCATTTGGTGAGTAACGCATTCATTCTCGGGATGCCTCAAATGCTCGTGACGCACGTTTAGAAATTCATTCGCAATCCTGAACGTCGTGTGCGCCCAGGCAGAATTCTTTTAGGTCTCTGCGGTTTCAGCACCTGTCTTTTCGATTTTTTGTCGTTGGTATAGCATTCGGCTCTGAGCCGTCTGCGTACGTACTTCAGCAACTGACCGTTTTTAAGCAAAGGGAATCAGCAATTGCAGATATGCGTAATTGCTGTAATTAATTAACCTCTGAGATTTGAACTGAATGATATACTTACGCATAATTCGCAATTGCGTAAGTCCTTTGTACCTCTGTTTTATCTCCCAAAGCATCAACGAGTGAAGAGCCGCCACCCTTCACTTGTTGATGCCTTTGAACAAGCTGCTGACGTCGCGGGAAGAGTGTCTGAAGGGCAATAAATGCGCACTTGCCAATTTCCGTAATTGCGTAATTGTAGGTAACTATAGTTAAATAGACACAGCTGTTAGAGTTTCCCCACAGACACCACCATTCATGACGGATCAACAGGACCAACTCGTAAAATTCAAAGCCGAGTTCTTTAAGGCTTTGGCAAGCCCACTTCGGATTCGAATACTTGATGAGCTTCGCAATGGGGAATTGACAGTTACCGAGCTTAGGCAAAGACTGCTTGTTGAGCCAACGAATCTATCCCAGCAACTCGCTATATTGCGTTCCAAGAATATTATTGTCGGAAGAAAGCAGGGAAGCAATATTTACTATTCATGCCGAGATCCAGCCATTTTTGAATTTCTCGACGCTGCAAAAAAGATCTTCAATAATCATTTGGTAAACATTAAGGACATGCTGGAAGTCCTCTAGACCTAAATACCAGAGGTTATTCAATGCTGTGAGGAGTGTGTCTGTTGACATGCTCTTCGCTGGATGTCTATACTAAGGATATACGCAATTACGTAATTGCTAACTGTTATAGAGTACATCGATAATTGACTTTCTCAGGTGTTCTATGGGTATCCGACTTCTAATTGGGAATCTCTCCTTGGATACGACCGAAACCGACTTAGAGGAACTCTTCTCGCAAGTTGGCCGGGTTCAATCCATTGAGCTCGTGATCGAGCCACAAACAGGCAAGAGAAAGGGCTTCGCCTTCGTGGAAATGAGTACTGTCCTTGAATCCCAGAATGCGATTAAGCAGCTCGACGGAGCAATAATCCTCGGTCGGGCGATCACTATCAATAGCTTTCAGCCCGCTGCTGAATCGGCGGGATTTTTTGCGAGATTTTTGCGATTTGGTCGGGCTTAATTGTTTAGCTTATAAACTGTGCGCACTTTGTCGACAACCGTGGTCGAGAGGAAGTAGCGCGCGGTAGAGGTGCGTTCTGCGCGCACCTCTACTTGCATTGCTGCGCTTGAACTCAGACAAACGGGGCTTGTTGCTTCGGTGCATCTGAGCTAGGCGATGTGCTAGGTCTGTCGTTCGGAGCTTGTTGCTTCGGTGAATCTGTAGTTGAGGAGGCTGTAGGTTTGTCGTTTGGACCTTGTTGAGTAGGTGCATCTGCGCCAGGCGAGGGGCCCGTAGGCTTGTCGTTCGGAGCTAGTTGCTTCGGTGAATCTGTAGTTGAGGAATCCGTAGGTTTGTCATTCGGAGCTTGTTGCTTCGGTGAATCTGTAGTTGAGGAATCCGTAGGTTTGTCATTCGGAGCTTGTTGCTTCGGTGAATCTGTAGCTGAGGAATCGGTAGGTTTGTCATTCGGAGCTAGTTGCTTCGGCGAATCTGTAGTTGAGGAATCGGTAGGTTTGTCATTCGGAGCTAGTTGCTTCGGCGAATCTGTAGTTGAGGAATCCGTAGGTTTGTCATTCGGAGCTAGTTGCTTCGGTGAATCAGTAGTCGAGGAGTCTGTAGGTTTGTCGTTTGGACCTTGTTGAGTAGGTGCATCTGCTCCAGGCGAGAGGCTCGTAGATTTGTCGTTCGGAGCTGGTTGCTTCGGTGAATCAGTAGTCGAGGAGTCTGTAGGTTTGTCGTTTGGACCTTGTTGAGTAGGTGCATCTGCGCCAGGCGAGGGGCTCGTAGATTTGTCGTTCGGAGCTTGTTGCTTCGGTGAATCAGTAGTCGAGGAGTCTGTAGGTTTGTCGTTTGGACCTTGTTGAGTAGGTGCATCTGCGCCAGGCGAGGAGCCCGTAGATTTGTCGTTCGGAGCTTGTTGCTTCGGTGAATCAGTAGTCGAGGAATCTGTAGGTTTGTCGTTCACTTGTTTTTGTTGAGGCGTGTCTACAGACGGACTGTTCAGTCCTTCGATCTCCAGACTGTGTAGGTTGCTTGTATCTTTTCCAGTCATCTGATCTTTTATCGAGCCGAAATTTTGCATCGAGTTCATTGAGTCTAAGCTGAGAACAGATGATGGCTTACCTGCAACTACGGTGGCTTCAGCAGCCTCTGTCGGGCGTTCGTTTCCCATGAGAATACTCCTCACCGTGAACATAGCAGTCGATCGCCTTAATGCGGCAGCACGAATGCAACATGCACGAGTTTCAATGATTCTTTGTGTTAGTAAGTGAGCGGTCTTTAGCAGTGAGCTTCCCAAGATTACGATTTGCTCGTGACTAGAACGTGACCAAATGCCGGTCATACTTTTCTATGGCGAGTCGCTCTGTAGACGGGTGTGCACATGAATTGAAAAAATTCAGGAAGAATAAACGAACACTGGCGTATGCTCGTGCTCGAATTCAATTCAACTCTCGAAGGCGGGCGCATAATTATCCGCTGTTGACTGAAAGGTCCAGGCTACGGCTTCTTTTGCCGTCTCCACGTGGGGCGGTACGCGTAAATAAAATTTCTGCACACTGCCGTCGGCTTCGGGAGTACTGTTTTTAACTTTTACGATAACCAACCTGTGTTTCTTACTACTGAGTTCATATAAATCTCCGAAGCTATCTGCATTGATGTGCGTCATAGCAGATGTCGAGAAAAAGAGCCTGGTGCCGCAGAGTTTCCACCTAGCCTCTGTGACTAAGTGCTTTAGTGATTCGAAAACGATGAACAAAAGACCTAACCAAATCAAGGCGCTTATGCCGAGGATGATTTCTCCCATTGCGCGCAAGTATAGAAAAGGATACTGAATCAGAGGAGTGAGGTCTCCGCACTTTAAGGCGATATGATAGTTGTTCAAGAACCAGGGATCTGTTCTTGTCCATGATAAGACGAGCCCCAAGATGACTACTGCTGGTGCCATTAACATGATGTTGATGACAATCGCGAATGCATTGTCTACATTCTGCAGAAAGAAAAACAACAATCTGCTTAGAATTTTCACGTTCTTGTGGTGATGTCTAAAGGAAGCAATTCTCTTAATATACCTGCGCTTTCCATTTGACCATGCGGAGTTAATTCCAACATAACAATTCGGAATTTCAGCCGGTGGGTGGAGCGCTCGCCCCCGGCTGATAGAGATATTCGGATGTGTCCCGCGAACTGTGGCGGCACTATATCTGGTGCGAGAACCTCATGATCGTTCTAAATCGATCATCTCAACAGTCATGCTCAATAGGTGGTTTGAACTCAGCGATCGGATTTTTGTAGCTTGCGAACAACCTGTTCCACAGCTTGAATTGTGCGGTTAACGTCTTCGTCGTTTGTGCGCCAGTTTACAACACTTACTCTCATTGCTTTCAATCCATTCCAGGTTGTGCCCGAGAAAAATGCTTCGCCGCTTGAATTTACTTCCGCGATTACTGCATCTGTTCTGACGTCATGATCCGCTTCTGTAGCGCCCGGACGCCGGTCAAGAAAACGAACTAACCCTTGATTGAGTTGAGGTTCCCACATCATTTTTGCGCCTGGGATTTTGTCAATCTCGCTGACTATTGTATGACAGTGTCGCGACGTACGATCCACCAGATCGGCAACTCCATTCTTGCCTAGCTCTCGAAGAGCTGCATAGACAGGGATTCCACGAGCTCGACGTGACCACTCAGGATTCCAATCGATCTGATCGCGCGCCTGATTTTCCGGGGCAATATATGAGGCACTTATTGTCATCGCGTCGCGATGCGCGTCTGGATCTTTTACAATGGCGATGCCGCAATCGAACGGCACGTTGAGCCATTTATGACCGTCGGTCGCCCAGCTATCCGCGAGTTCCAAACCTGCGGTTAAATGGAATTTTTGTTTGCTTGCTCTTGCGAACAGTCCGAATGCGCCATCGATGTGGACCCATGCGCCCGATTCTTTTGCAAGTGGAATCAGTTCCTCAAAGGGATCATATGCAGCAATGTTTAGATCTGCCGCATTGAGAACCAGGATCGCTGGTGCGTTTGAATCCTTCAGAGCGTTTTTTAGACTTTCGGGTTGAATTCTTCCATTGCTATCAGTTGCAATAGGAACGAGAGACTTGTTTCCTAGACCCAAGTATCTAACAGCGCGGTCAATTGATGCGTGTCGATGTTCACTAGTGAGCACACGAATTAGCGGTGCACCAAACAATCCATCTTCATTGATCATCCAACCGATATTCTTCAGCACTGACGCTCTTGCCGCCGCGAGGCAGGTGAAATGGGCGAGTTGGCATCCGGTCGTAAAAGCAAATGATGATTGTCTGGGCAAATGCAAGAGTTCTTTGATCCACTCGCCTGCGATTTCTTCGACGACGCTTGCCGCCGGACCGCAGGCATAGAGAGCTGCATTCTGGTCCCAAGTTGAAGTAAGCCAATCTGCGGCTAGAGCCGAAGGCAAGGAGCCTCCGATAACCCAACCGAAAAACCTACCGCCTGCACTTCCGAGCAGTCCTCCCTTCGTCGCCTCTACTAAATCGTTGATTACTTCCTCAGGCGACGTGCCTCGGTCACTTAGATTGGAAGTCAATTTGGCACGCAATGTTTCAACATTGTCGGTGGCGGCGACATGTCTTGCGTTGATTTCACCTAGCCAGTTTTTCGCAGCGTTCACTGCAAGATCCAACGTTGCTGAATCAGGCATACTTTTACCTCACGAATTCAAAATTCAGTCGGGTAAAATTGAAACACGTCCGAATTTAGAAGGCTCGCTGTTTTCGGACTTCGAACTCCGAATGAGCGCAATTACTCCGGATGGTTTGAGATGCTGACGAGTACAAGTGTTTAAGCAATCCGGACTGTTTCGTTCCGTGGCAACGTCCATTGTCAATTTGTCATACACATAGAGTTCAACTACGCTCAACGATTGCTTGTCTCGAACACTGGGCAGATCGTTTTTATTACTACGTAGAGACCGAATGTCCTCGGATGAAACAAAATGGTGATTCCTCGAAACCATTGACAGCAAACGAATTCACTATTGGCTCTGTTGTATTCGAAAAGTTTGAAATCTTGTCATTTGTCGCGGCTGGGGGTTTCGGGCGCGTTTTCAAGGCGAGGGACGTACTCAGAAACTCCGAGGTCGCTCTTAAGGTCCTGGCGGAGACACGAGATGATAAGGCGCTGGTTCGCTTCCAGCGTGAGGCGCGAACGGCCTCGCGTTTAAAGCATTCGAGTATCGCCACTATATACGATTTCGGACTTGCTGACGGGACGCCCTATCTGTCCATGGAATTCGTAGAGGGTGATTCTCTTGAAGCTATTCTTTGTGAGCATGCAACCCTCACTTTGTCGGAATTTACACAGGTGTTCATGCAGATTACGGAGGGTTTGAATCACGCTCACAATAATGGTGTGATTCACAGGGACTTAAAGCCAGCCAATATAGTCGTTCGCCAGACTCCTGATGGAGAGCTGAAAGCAAAAATACTCGATTTTGGAGTCGCGACTCTGAGTGACCGATCGCAGGACGAGCAAGGACGACTCACTCCAACTGGGAACATCGTCGGAAGTCCACTCTACATGAGTCCTGAGCAAGGTCAGGGTAAGACGGTAGACCTGAAGTCTGATGTCTATTCGCTAGGTTGCATGATGTATCGTTGCTTGACCGGGCAATCTCCATTTCGTGGAGACACTGCAATCGAGACAATCTTAGCCCATCAGAATTTAACAGCCCCGCGACTTGCCGATTTTTTTGACGAAAGTCCGCCTGAAGAGTTGTGCGAACTGATTGAACGAATGCTCTCAAAGCAGCCTGAAGAACGACCTCCATTGGCAACAGAGGTTTTACCTATTCTCAGTAGTTTGCACAAAGAATTGTTGAATTTGGAACAAGCGTCAGAAAATGACATTTTAGAACAACGCACCATTGGCGATACCAGCGTTTCGGACCGTCATCCGGAGAGTCGTCGCACGAGGACTGTCGTCATTTCCACGGCTATCATCGTCACCGTCGCGCTTTTAGCTGTGTCTGTTCTTTTAAGGGGAAAGCAAAACGAGCCCCACCGTACAAGGCTGAAACTGAACGATATTGTATCTGTACCGTTTGCATCAGAGGACGAAGTTGAGAGTTCCTTTCCTGATTCGTATAAAAAGCCTGACCTTCAGGCTTATAACGGACAAGCTGTTTACAGTTTTCATAACACATCGTGCACCGACGCTGATTTACTTAAGCTTGAGAAACCGGAGCAACTGAAGAACCTGGATCTTTCAAGAACGCAGGTGAAGACATTGACGAATATAGGAACTTTCAAAAATCTGGAAGTGCTCAATCTCGATCGCGCCCCCTTACGCGATGGTGCTATTGAAAATCTCAAGTCTCTTCGACATCTGCACACTTTACGGGTCAGTCATACAGGAATATCCGATTTAAGCCTACCTTCGATCGCGCGCTTGACCCAGCTAACTGAACTCAACATTTCTAATACTAGAATCTCCTTGAATGGAATTGTGAAAAGTTTAAAACCGCTGGTCAACTTACGAATTCTCCAGATTGCGGTAGATCAAGATTTGAACATTGACCTAATTCGACAAATTGTTCATGCCTTTCCGCGCCTGGGTCAGCTGGATATCCGTCATTGCAAGGGAGTGAATCCAGCCTTCCTATCCTCACTCAAAAATCAGTTTCCTGACATCGCGTTTACCCCCGATAGAGCAATGATCTTCGATTTGGTTAGCAAGGCCGATCACGACAGAAAAGCAAAGGATTTTAGATCCGCTGTGATGTCGCTGGAGAAGGTCAAAAGTATTCTTCGTAATACCTACGGAGATAAGTCGGAGCGATTGACTCCCTATTACCTCAAATCCGCCTGGAATTCTTTTGAAAGTGGAGATTGGCAGAAGTCCGAAAGAGACGCGGGTGAAGCCTCAGCGCTTGCTGAGCTGAATCGCGACTTTAACCTTAAAGTCGCTAGCCTCGATTTATTGGCTTCTATTGCCCAATCGAAAAAAGACTTTGAGCAATTTGAAAAATACAAGTCGCAAGCCTACAAACTAGCCACAGCCGAGAGATTTGAAGATGTCGATAAACGTGCGACCGAGCTGGGAAATTATCTCTATGTAAAAAAAGGCGGACTTTCAACAGCATTCAAGTATTACCAGGAAGCGCTATCGATCAGAAAGAAAAACAGTACCAGGGACGATCCACAAACAGCACTGCTCTTGATTCTCCGCGCGGAGTGTGAGCGTCGATCGGGTCAACTGGCTCAGGCTCGAAAAGACTACAACGCGGCAATTATTATGTTCTCCAAATCACCACCTCAAACTGACTTTCAGAAAAACACTTTATCCGTTTCCTACACTGGTCTTGCCGACCTGGATTTGAGAGAGGGAAATATGGAGTCAGCACTGCGAAACAATGAAAAGGCGATTTCGCTATGCAAAGAGCGTAATCTTGCTCCTAGTTATCTGGCGACTGCGCGCGTTCAGCGGAAGGCTCTGAGTGGCTATCGGACGAGGCTTACTCGTCCGTAGAATTCGCATCTTTTGTTTTTGAATAACTGGTGTCTTGATTGGCATTTCGACCGAGCAACTCCTCCCTTCTGAGCGTTCTCCTGAATTCCGCTTGAGCGATTTCCCGTTCTCTAATGAAATCAGCATAGGTTTTGGGTGAACCAATGTCGGATGGTTTTATCACACCACCGAGCATTGCCATAGCCTTTGCTGACTCGTTTTTCGGAGGTCTCTGAAACAAATTGGAGAACGAGTTTCGTCCCTTCGGCAGTGATTCACCCAGACTTCTGGCCTCGATGATCTCCGTCAGCGTAGGTGGCGTCGCTTTGTTTGCTAGTTCGGATAATAGTATTTTCAAACCGGCGTCTACTGGTGACGTTGACGCCAGCACAGTTCCCAGCGTCAGTGCATCGTCCAGGAGCGCTTGATGTGCGGACTGTTCTAGACTATTGCCCGAACCCACGTCGGACGCGATTGCATCTGTTTTTTCCATAGAGTGCAGTACCTTGTCGGAGATTGATTGCACCTATAGTCACAGATCAAGGCTGCAATTACGTTGCAACTCTAAACGGCTCAGCTGAAGGCGTCTTTCAGCGCGGTTTTGGCCGCCAGCTGCTTACGCGTTTCATCGAGTAGTTTGTATTCTGCATCCAGCCGCTCATAAACGGTGTTCATGTCCAACATGCGTTGCTGCTCACTGGGTGACCCATAGAGTCGCGCAGGGACCCAATATGACAGCTCTGTAGGATCCCACGGACGGTCGTCCAGTACATCTGTGGGGTGACCTTGGAGCTTCGCAGACAAACGCGCAATGTCGTCTAGAGCCGTTTGAATTTGTCTAGCTACCGCTTCACTATCACGGCCGGGCGCTGACTCTTCGATTTCTCTGACTCGTGCCTGCCGATAGGGTCTTCCATCGAGCATCTCGAGAACGGAGAATTTCTGATATCCATACGCGAGTATGTTCATTCGACCATCGTGCAGTCGGGAAACAGAGACCAGTCGCACCATGCAGCCTGTTGATGCGAGTGCATTAGCCCCCTCTTCGACTCTTATCACTCCGAACGTGCCGTCAGCTTCAGATATGTCATTGATCATCGCGAGGTATCTTTTTTCGAAAATATGAAGAGGCAGATGTTCTGATGGAAACAGGACTAGCGGTAGCGGAAATAGAGGTATTACTTTCGAGCTGTTCCTGGCTTTATTCATGTCGAAACTCCTAGACGTTTACTATCTAGATTGCACCGTCGATGTGAACATCAAGTGAACAGTTATGAATGAGCTGGCGAATTCGGGGGACTGGCGCGTCGCATCAGTCTAAAGGATGACCTTCGTCTCGATCGCAGCGTTAGAATTTCATGCTCCGCCGGTGATACTAATCCATAGTCATAATCAACCGCACAGATAAACTGTTGTGCGGTTGTTGCTATCAATTATTTCCGTGTGAATCGGTTTCACAAGCCCGTCTTGGACGAGCGTGTTTTAAAGGTTGAATTAAGATTGTTGCCTTTAGGGTACAAAGCTCTGGTAGTATATCTGGTTCTTATAAAACACCCGGACACTCTTCATTGATATCAGTTCGTTCCAAAATTTATTGTTTGTTTGTGAATGGTCATTCTAACTCCGCGAATGTGCGCGCTCGATGCTGGATTGCTGCGGTTCCATTGCTAATCATTTGCAGCAACCCGGCAAATGCCAGTGATGTACAAGACTCTTCCGGTGCGAAGACATCAATCAATTCAACTACCTCAAAAGAGAACACAAATGCTGTAAATAGCACTGGCACCGCGGTAGAGTTGCATCACTATCATCACTTCGATAAAAATGCCCCCAGGCGCAAAGGGCATGGCTTCCATCCGTTCCAGTCGACTATTAAAACTCTGGAAGATGTAGAACTTCAGATGCAGGATTTGACCGAACCGATGGAAGACATTCCGGTGCGGATTAGAAGATTGCGCGAACAAATCACCGAGATCGCGAAACCAATGACACTTCTTCAACAAGAAATTGGAGAATTGAAGAAACCGATGGAAGGGTTGAACAAAGGTGTCACTGAACTCAATAGGGGGCTGAGCACTAACCTTCAGGACTTGCATCCGCGACTGAGGGGTCTCAATACCGGCATTCAGGGCATGCAAACAACAGTTACCGGTGTGAATAGCGGACTGCAGTATCTTCGAGCACCACTCAACACTTTAAACTCTGACCTTCGCGACTTGCGTACGCCACTTGCCGGTCTCAACACAGGACTTCACGAGATGAAGCAACCTCTTGTTGGACTAAATTCCAGCGGACAACGATTGAGCGATGAGATAGGCGATATCAAACTGGAAATTAGATCTTGCCAGCAGCAACTGCCTGAGGTTAAGTCCTCGCTGAAGAGCTTGTCTTCAAATATCGGTTCGCTGCTCAAACCGATGGACAATCTACAGACTCAAATCTTCGAGTTGCGCAATGAGCTGTCGCAACTCAAGTCTGTGGTGATAATTTTTTCCATAGCGATTGCGACTATGTCTATTGCCTTAATTGTTGCAGCTATCATCGTAGCCATCGCTATTAGAAAATCCATGGACGTTATTACTAAACTCGCTAAGTAGAGCGTTTTTTTCAGCGGTCTATGCCGCGAAGTCTGATTTACCGGACCTGTTTATTGCCGAATTCTGGTGTCCGAAATTTTAGTGTGACACTAGCAATCATTCGAAAGGATGAGTGTCATTCATGCCATCGGCTGATGTACCCGGAAGTTTCGCTGCTCTCCAGCATCTCGACTGGATTTCGAGGACCGAAAATTGCGTTGATCGTTTTTCGGAAAATGGTGGCGAAATCTGTGATTTCTCGCTAGGGCTGCGGCTTTCGATGGAGATGAGAGCGAAATGCTCAAAATGGAAATGCTACGCAAGATGGAGAAATTCTCAGATTTGTAAATTCGGCGACCGGCATAGGAAGCAGATCTTCATGTAGGTGATACCATAATTGCGCATTGAAGCAATGATCATTTATTGCAAAGCTGAAGGTAGTAAAAAAAAGGAATCACATTATGGAAACTTGGACTTTAATCGCAGTTATCGTTGTACCCGTGCTGGTCTTCCTTGGTGTAATAGCAACTGTCAGATACATCAGCATTTAGCGCTTTAAGAACAAGCGTCAACGACAATCAGAAACTCGCTGAGTTCTGAATAAAAATTTTGATTTGAATCGCATTAACGCAGAGCGACAGTTCCTGAACTTGCTCGGCGGAATCTGCTTGAGGAGGTACATGGAAGCATCTGTAATAATTCCGAATTACCAACCATTGCCACTGCCCGCGCCACTGTGGTTGTTGCAGGCGTTGCTAATAGTCGGATTCTTTCTTCATGTCATTCCCATGAATATGATGCTTGGAAGTTCTGTTCTCTCCAGCATATTTTTGCTTAAGGGGAGGGGCAATCACTCCTCGTTCGAGTACCGGGTCGGGAAAGGACTGGCTTCGGCGCTGCCACTCTTTGTCTCATTTGCCATAACACAGGGAATCGTGCCGTTACTGTTTCTGCAGTTGTTATACGGACCAGCTTATTACGCTTCCTCGATTGTAATGGCCGTTCCGTGGATATCATTACTGGGTCTTTTATTGATTTGCTATTACGGCACGTACCTAATTACTTATCGACTTTTGAACAAACAGAACGGCACCACGGGTAATGGCGCTAGAGCTGGACTGATTATGATGCTGGTGGCAATCGGTTTTGCTGCGATAGGATTTCTGTTTTCGAACAACTTGACGCTGATGCTTACGCCGGAAAAGTGGGTCGAGATGTATAGAGCCAGCGCGGCTGGATTGAATCTCAACTTGGGCGAAAAACAGCTGTGGCCGAGATATTTGCACTTCATGCTAGCTGCGCTTGCAGTAGGAGGCTTGACTGTTGGAATCGTCGGACTTTACTTCAATAAACGCGAACCTGAGTACGGAAAGTGGCTCATCAAAAAGGGGTCTCTCATTACGGCCGCTATCACTGCAATCCAAATTCCGGTCGGCGTAGCGTTTCTTTTTTGTTTGCCAAAAGACATCGTTCAGAACTTCATGGGTCATGAAATGATTGGAACGATCTCGCTTGGTATCAGTCTCGTTTTAACCCTAGTAATACTAATGACTAGTTCGATGTCTGCAGTCAACGGCAGTGCGAAGCTCTTCACGGCAAGTTTGATATCAACTATTGCAACCATTCTTTCCATGATTGTGACGCGCCACATGCTTCGCACATATTATCTGCATCCTCACTTCATGCCGGATACTCTTCCGGTGTCGATTCAGTGGGATATTCTTATAGCGTTTCTCATCTGCGCAGCTGGTCTGATCGTTTATCTAGTCTGGCTTTGGCGAATGCTTTGGCGTGCGTTCAACTCAAAGGACATTAAGATGCAACCAACAGGGGAGACAGCTGTATGACAATGGCCAATAATTCCGCCGAGACCAGTGAAAGTCCCGACAATAACGGCGAAGAGAGCGTATCGCGTTCGCAATTCCTGAGGGGAGCGGTCTGTTTGTTTGCCACCGCCTGGGGTACCATGACTCTCTGCCCCGTTTATCAATATTTGAAAGATTCTGGTCAAGAAACCGAAGGCAGTCACGTAACCAGCGTTGAAATCGGCGACAAATCTGCCGTTCCGCCGGGTACCGGTAAGCTGTTTAAATTCGGCAGTATACCCGGAATAATCACCTGCACCAAAGATGGTGAATATCACGCATTTAGCGCAATCTGCACACACCTCGGTTGCACCGTGCAATTTCGAGATGACAAACAAGAGATCTGGTGCGCATGTCATGGCGGCTGTTACGACGCTGCCAGCGGCAAGAATATTGCGGGACCACCGCCTAAGCCTTTGAAGGCACTGAAGGTTGATGTTCTGGATGGCAAAATCGTCGTTTCGAAGGTTTAGGAAAGCAGATGACTACAAGCAAATTACCGGACGATAAATTGGTCTCTGGACTGACCGGATGGCTGGAAGATCGACTAAAGCTCAGTGAGATTAAGCACCTCGCTGAGAAAAAGGAAGTGCCTGTTCACCGCCACTCGGTCTGGTACTACATGGGTGGCGTGGCGATTCTTTTGATGGCGGTGCAGTTTGCAACCGGAATCCTGCTGATGGTCTATTACGTTCCAGAACTGCAATCAGCACATGCGAGCATTTTAAAAATCAATTCGCAGATTCAATTCGGTTGGTTCATCCGCTCGCTCCACAGTTGGGGCGCTAATCTTATGATTGCGGTTGTATTTCTCCATCTGTTCAGTTCGTATTTCATGAAAGCGTATCGCCGTCCCCGAGAGATGACCTGGCTGATAGGCATTGTTTTGCTTGTAGTTACAATGGCTTTTGGATTCACAGGATATCTTCTGCCTTGGGACGACGTCTCGTTTTTCGCGACAAAAATTGGTCTGGATATTGCTTCGAAAACTCCGGTCATCGGTCCTGAAATCGCCAACATTTTGCGCGGCGGTAATAGCATAGGACAGGCAACTCTTTCTCGATTTTTTGTAATTCATGTTGCGGTACTACCCCTGGTGCTGATGGGCTTGATGTTCGGACACCTTGTCCTTGTTCAGATGCACGGAATGAGTAAACCGCCTGGAGTCGATACTCCGGAGAAACCGTGCAAAACCGAAAAGTTTTTTCCGAACTTCTTGCTCAGAGATCTTTTGGTTTGGATCCTCTCTTTCAATGTGCTGGCTGTTCTCGTGTCTATATTTCCGTGGGGAATTGGACCGGAGGCGGATGCCTTCGCTCCGGCGCCTACTGGAATTAAACCTGAGTGGTATTTCCTTTCGATGTTTCAGTTCTTGAAATTCATGCCACCAATGGTGGGGCCAATTGAAGGTGAGCTAATCGGAGTTCTCTTCATGGGTCTGATTGCGTTAGCTCTTGCGCTTGTTCCGTTTTGGGACGACGGTAAGTCCGACGCTCGCTCGAAAGCGGCTTCAGCATATGGCGTTATCGTTTTGATCGGCATGATAGTTTTCACTATATGGGGTGCTCTGTAATGAACTATCCAATTTGGGTTGTTCCGTATCTCGGCGGCGGTTGGATCATCGGCATCATCGCCATCGTTCACGTCTTTCTCTCGCATTTCGCGGTGGGTGGAGGCGCATTCCTTGCGGTTACGGAAGAACTTGCCTATCGACGCAAAGACGAGCAGCTCTACGTGTATTTGAAAAATCACTCGCGGTTTTTCATGCTCATGACCAGTGTCGCTGGAGCCGTGACCGGGGTGGGCATATGGTGGGCGATCAGTTTGGTCAATCCGGATGGTACCGCCGTTCTGATTCAGAATTTTACGCTCGGCTGGGCAACCGAATACGTTTTCTTCGTAGCGGAACTCGCGACGGTCTTTGCTTACTATTACAGTTGGGATCGCATCTCTCGCGAACAGCATTTACACCTTGCTCGCTTGTATTTTATTTTCTCTGTGTTCACGCTCGTGGTGATCAACGGCATTCTCACGTTTATGATCACACCTGGTCACTGGATTCAATCGCATTACTGGCTTGAGGGATTCTTCAACGCTACTTACTGGCCGTCGCTCATCATGCGCTTGCTTATTATGTTTGCCCTGGCCGGGATGTATGCGATGGTGACTTCTACTCAAATCCGAGACGAGAAGACTAGAACTTATGTCGTCAAGTTTTGCGCAAAATGGTTGCTGCCTATCTTTTTCCTGGGGCCGATTATTGCATTTTGGTATCTCAAAAACGTTCCTCAATTGGCGATCGAAACGATATTTACAGGCATTCATGCTTCCGGCGTCGGCAACTTTTCCATTCTGGCGAGAGCTCTCTATCTGAGCTTGATTCTTTCGGGTACCGTTGTCGTCTTTGCATATGTCGGTCCTTATCTCAACCCTAAGGGACTAACCGTTCGTGTTGCAATGCTATTTCTCATGTGCGGTCTGACGGTTACCGGGATTACCGAATGGATGCGCGAACTGCTCCGCAAGCCCTTCGTAATTTATGACTATATGTATTGCAACGGCATTCGAAAGGAATCGGTAGACTCGATCAACAAAGGTGGATTCCTGCACGAAAGCAAGTGGGCGACTCTAACTCCTGTAGCGTCGAAGAAGACTAATGACGTGCTGGTGGGCGAAAATATTTTCAAGTATCAATGCATGAGTTGTCACACTGAAAGCGGCTATAGAGGTATGAATAAACTCCTTGGAGACCGCGACCAGGACGCTATCGAGGGCTTCCTGAAAACGCTGAAGAGTCGTGAAAAGCTGACAAACCCTTACATCGGCATCATGCCTCCGTTCGTGGGTAACGACGATGAGTTGAAGAAGCTTGCGACTTATCTCAGCACGATCAACTCTAAAGGTCGAACAATGACGTCCCACAAGATGCAGGGCAGCGCAACAACACACTAAACGCATCCAAGCAGGAACCGATGGTGTCGTACGGCTCGATCGACGCGCAGGAAAAAAGTTTCCGGAACGGTAGCGTCTGCGGTGGCATGCTCGTTGTGACCCTCACCTTGCGACAGGACAACAGTCGCAGAAACTAAACGAATTGAATAAAAATCATCCGAAAGGATTAGTCCGAAAGTTCTGTCGACACTCCTTTTGGTGGATATAGGATCGCGCCGCTTAAGACGAAAATTGACTCGAACACGGAGATTGATTATGAAAACCTACGATCTTAACGACAGTATGCCTGCGGGCTACAAAGAAGCACTGATTGACCTGCTGTCCTTCCAGGCAGACTCGGAATTCGCTGGCGGCCAGCGTGTCGCTGAAAATATGCGATTTGCTCCACGACCAGAGGAGGCGTTTCGCCTGGCAAAAAAGGTTATGGAAGAGATGGGACATGGCTGGTATTGCTGGGAGATTTTGGAACCTCTTGGTGTTGACGTAAACAAAAGAGTTCAGCATCTAGTGCAGAATCCGGACAATCCGGATCCAAAAGTGGTGCGCGTAATAAATGGTTTTCGAAAAGAGAATTGGTCCAGATTTTTCGAATGCTGGGCTGATGTCGCAATGTTTTCGACGGTCGTGACTCCCGCTGCCGTAGCGTTTCTCGGACAGTACAGAGAGTCTTCCTATCTGCCCTGGAAGCGAATTAGCGAAAGAATCTGGCAAGAGGAGAAAGGACACCTGGCCTTCGGAGTCTGGGCATCCAAGCGAGTTATGGAATTTGACGGAGATGAGGGAAAGGCTAAGCTTCAGAGCGCAGTTCCTAAGTTTCTAGCCATGGGTCTGGGTTTTTCTGGACGACCAGCGGATGACAGTACTCACTTCGCCAGATACTTCGAGTATGGTTTGAAAATCAAAACCTCTCAACAATTACAAGAAGAGTATCTTGAGATCGTCTCGACTCGATTGAAGGAACTTGGGCTCAGTATGCCAAGCGACGTGTCGCCGGATTACGACATGAGATTTGGATATGCAAGAGATGCGGTCGGAGTTTAGCTCCCAAATTTAGGTATCAAAATGCTCCAACACGTCACCAACCCTGAGTTCTGCATTCAATGCTCGGCATGTGAAATGGCTTGCCCGACGAAAGCTATAAAAGCAATCGCCGGAAGATATTGTATCGATGAAGATGCCTGCAACGAGTGCGGAAAATGCATTGCCGAGTGTCCGACAGGCGCTGCCAATGCCTATGTTGAAGTCGATCGGTATTTCAGTCAGGACGAGCAATCGTCCTGGCAAAATCTTTCAAATGCGCTTAATGAGTGAAACAACGAGGAGACGCGAATGTTTTTCAAGCAATTTTATTTGGGCTGCTTATCGCATGCGTCTTATCTGATTGGGTCCGAGGGAGAGGCGGTCGTGATCGACCCTCAACGAGATGTCGATCACTATCTGGAAGAGGCAAAGCAGGCAGGGCTTAAAATAAAGTATGTCATGGAGACCCATCTCCACGCGGATTTCGTGAGCGGTCACCGGGAGCTTGCCGAACGGACAGGTGCCCAAATAGTTTTTGGTCGACGAGCCGGTGCTGAATTTTCATATATTGCCGCCGCCGATGGTGACATTTTCTCTGTTGGAAAATTGCCATTGACCGTACTCGAGACGCCGGGGCACACTCCTGAGAGCATCTGCATTTTGCTTGCCGATTTAGAAAATCAGTCCGCGCCCAAAATGTTATTCAGTGGAGACACATTGTTTATCGGGGACGTGGGACGGCCTGATTTAGTCGCATCGAGAGGATACAGTGCTGACGAAATGTCGCGCATGTTGTATGACAGCATCTATAAGAAGCTGCTAAAACTGGGTGACGATGTTGTAGTCTATCCCGCTCACGGAGCCGGTTCTCTGTGTGGGAAAAATCTTTCTAGCGAGAGACAATCAACCATCGGTAAGGAACGCCAGTTTAACTACGCGCTCCAGGCAAAAACTGAAGATGATTTCGTGGCGATGGTAACAGTTGACCAGCCTGAGGTGCCGGCTTACTTTCCCAAAGACGTGGAGATGAACAGAGTCGGACCTGTTACTCTTTCAAAACTTCAGCGTCCGAAGGCGATGACTGCTCGCGAAGTGAGTTCGTCCGTTGCGAAAGGTGCAATTCTCCTTGATATCAGATATGGTGACTCCTACTCCAGTGCGCACATCAATGGATCTCTCAACATCGGTTTGGGAGGGCAGTTCGCCTCATGGGCAGGCACTCTGATTGAAATTGGCAAACCGATCATCATTGTCTGTGACGATGAGAAGCATCTCGATGAAGCGGTTACGCGCCTCGCTCGGGTAGGTATAGAAAGCGTTTCCGGATATCTCGCAGAAGGACTGCTCGGTTGGCAAAAGTCAGGATCAGCAGTCGTGCAAACTGCTATGACCTCGGTCAAGGATTTGAAGCACCGTTTGGAAGATGACGATAGTCTCTTGGTTCTGGACGTCAGACGTCGAACCGAGTTTGCCGAGGGACATGTGCCCGGTGCGCTGAACATACCTCTGGCAGAGCTTTCTGAAAGAGTTAACGAGGTAGAGCGTAATCGCACGGTGGCAATCATCTGCGCCAGCGGATACCGCAGTTTAATTGCTTGTAGCATTTTGGAACGCGCAGGGTTTCATTCGCTCATCAATGTAATTGGCGGGACTACCGCATGGAAAAATGCGGAGTATAAGCTAGAGGCTCGCAAGACCGTCTTCGCGTAGACTGCATTTTCGTTGCCGCGTGCGGTTCAAATCACTGCTTTCTCCGAAGGACGCGGAAGATTTCGTGCGTTAGTTTCTACTGTGGCATCAAACCCTAATCCAAGCAGTCGAAGGCACGGAGGTGCGACCGCTTAGGTTCTGGCCAACGTGAAATATCCGTGTATTAAAGCGCCTGGGCATGAGGTAAGCTATGCGCTATCCAAGTCAGCGTGCTGTTGACGAACTTTCAGCGTGCGTAGAGATGGAGACATTTTGGGGACATTTGCAGGACAATCCTGGGACACATGAGTTCTATGGTTGTAAATGTCGGCTGGCTGGGCTGATCGTCAACAGAAAGAACAAGAACTTGGGAAGGTCAATAATGTCAAAGTCCAGAAAACATCTCGGATCATTCTCTCGGAGAAATACCGTTAGCAAGGCGATAGTAATTCTTCTTGGAACGATCCTGCCGGTAGTGTATTGCGGCAGTTCCAAAGCGCAGTCGCTGAATGTGAATGCTCCAACGCCTCTCCACTCCGGCGTGAATCGCGGACTCGTGGACGCACTTGTCGGTCCTCAATACTGGACCTTCATGGCGCAGCCGGGAACAAGCAAAGTTCATGTGACATTTTCTGCGATGGGAATTTATGGAACCGCTCCTCGAACATCAGTCACTTTCACGATGTCTGACCCCGGCAACACATGGCACACAAGCAAGGTCGTCACCTCTCAAGGCACACCTGTCGACACGACATTTGAAGGTTCGCTCAAATCGCCAACAAAGATTATCGTGAGCGTGGTGCCGCCCACAAATGCTTTATTGCGCGTCGGTGGCAACTACGAGATCGAGGCAACTGGAGCGGTTTCATTCACTGCAAGCAATTCGGCAACTCCATCAATTGTAGGCATTTTTAAACAACTTGCTGGCTATACTAAACCACTCGGCGATTGCAAATTCTCCGCAGATGGAAAAGTTGTCACCACATCTGGTGCATCCGGCAATTGGAAACTCTTCGACGAAGACGCTCAAATTTACGTCGTCAACATAGACGGAGAAGAACGTCACTCGCTAAAGTTCGTGCCCGGACGCGGTTTAATCGATAATGACATCATCGTTTATCAACAATTGAAGTAGCGAGCACAATCGCTGTGTAGTAATGGTGCACTACTGTTAATAACGCTTACATCAGTGGACCGCACCTGCGGCCTGGTATCGCTTTTGGTACCAACATGCTTTCTCTTCAGAAAGTGATGAATCAGACAAATAGAAGCATGCATTTAATGATGCATGGTTCCGAACCCTATCGATCGTGCTATGTGTGAGAACACACTTCGGGGTTTAGTTATGAAGGCTGTAATTTTCGATATTGACGGGACACTCATCGATTCTGTTGATTTACACGCGAAAGCCTGGCAGGACGCCTTCGCTCATTTTGATGTAACAGTCACCTTTCTCGAGGTTCGCAATCAGATTGGAAAAGGTGGCGATGAGTTAATGCCGACATTCTTATCGAAAGAACAAATAGGTAAGTTTGGAGACGACTTGAAAGAGTGGCGCGGCGAACACTTCAAAAAAACATACATGCAATCGATCAGACCTTTTCATGATTCGAATGCTTTGCTTAAACGAGTGAAGCAAAGCGGCAAACTCATTGCAGCCGGCTCATCTGCGAACCAGGATGAACTGGATTACTACCTCAAAATACTTGACGCGAAAAAGCTTTTTGATGTCACCACAAGCGCTGATGATGCACAAAAAGCCAAGCCACATCCAGATATATTTGAAGTTGCATTGAAGCGATTAAACTCGTCTTTCGATGACACAATTGTGGTCGGCGACTCGCCTTACGACGCCGAAGCAGCCGCAAAGATTGGCTTGCCAACGATAGGATTTTTGTCAGGCGGTTTTCCTGAAGAATGGCTCACGAATGCTGGGGCGATCAAGATCTATGACGGTCCTACAGGACTCCTTCGTGATTATGGATCATCGCCGATCGAAAAGACGCCCGCGAAACCGGGGACTCGCTGAATCTCGGTGCCAACTAGAGCGTGGAAAAGAGTTTTAAATGTCTTCAACGATCAGGCTGCTTGATCGGCTCGCAAAATTGCTTGAGATTCTTGCTTCGCGGATCGTATTTCTAATGCCGACTCGTATCTGCCATAAGCCGCGAGAACCGCTTCTAGCATCGGCAACATGCGAGTGACCTGTCGAGTTCGAATAAGAAAATCCCAAACTGGCTCAAACTTTTTCCAACCAGCTGCGTAAGAGAGGTGACGAAGTTGCGCATGCAGATCGGTTTGTGCGCTCGCGCTCTTGAACATCGAAGACCATGAGTAGAACTCTCTGTATGCTCGCCAGTAGCCGCGCTCCAACTCCTCCGCGGACAGCTTCGCTGGTTTGTAGACGACATGACGAGTGTCATAGAGATCCCAGTTGCTATGCAACATTCTTCCCTCCGCGGACATTCGTTTGTACAATTCAGTGCTTGGATATGGCGTCATGATGTGAAAGGTCGCTGTTTCAACACTGTGTTGAACCGCCCAGTCTACGGTTCTGCTAAAAACAGTTTCGTCATCGTTATCCATGCCGAATACGAAGCTGCCATTAACCATGACACCACAATCGTGAACGCGTTTGATCGCAGTTGCATAATCGCGATTGAGATTTTGATACTTGTCGTGTTCGACGAGATTGTTGGAATCAAGAGTTTCAAAGCCGACAAAGACACTTCTCATGCCGGCCTTCGCAGCCTTCTCAAATAGATTTGGGCGAAGAATTGCTTGCACGGTAGAAGCACCTTGGAAAACTTTTCCCATTCCAACCATGCCGTCGAACAATGCATTTGCAAATCTTTCATTGCCCAAAAGATGATCGTCGAGAAAGTATACATGCTTGCCGGGCAGCCTTTCGATTTCGGCCAATGCTTCATCTACGAGTTGCGTATAAAAAGATTTGCCACCACTATAGAACGCTTCTTTGTAGCAAAAATCGCAAGTGTGTGGACAACCGCGTGATACCACTATAGAGTTGGGGCAAAGATATCGTTCGCGTTTGATCAGATCACGCCTGATTGGTGGCTTTCCTTCAAGTGTTCGTGTGGTTGCTACATAGCGTTTCTCCGGACGATTTGCGCGAAAGTCGGTTAGAAAGCGTGTCCACGCATCGCCTGCGGGACCGAGAATAATGGTGTCGGAGTGCTCGGCAGCCTCGTCCGGTAAAGACGTAACATGCAATCCGCCCATGACGACGTAGCATCCTTTCTTCCTGTAGTGATCCGCGATTTGATACGAACGATACGCGGATGTTATGTACGCCTGAATGACGACTAAGTCAGGTTGATCTTCGAGAGTCAGTTCCTCGACGTGCTCGTCGACCAGTGTGATCTCGTCGTCAGGCGATAAATATGCTGCAAGCGTGCTCAGTCCGAGTGGAGGGAAAAGCGAATATTTTATCGGCCTGAAAAACGGGCTTTTCGCTTCAGTCAGCGCGGACAGAATCATTTTGACTTTCATTGCGATACTTACATTGGGTAGGTGCAGTTACTACGTTCCCGGTTTTCACCACTCGCAACAAATTTCAAAACTGCAAGAGCGGGACGAGTATCATATCGCCTCGGTGAATCACTCAATCGAGAACAATTTACTTCGAAATGTAGAGCTTGAGGCATTCTCCTCAAGTACAACGAAGTTGACATTAACCTCATGCAATGTGAAAACTGGTTTCTTGCGATTTAGTTCTAGCGTGATTGGAGTGCTGGAACTGTTTGATGAATCGGGATAATTCGAGTTATTTCGAAAGCTAAGTAACTCGCCAAAGGCAGTCGCTGTAGGATTGCTCTTGCTTCATTTTCATCTGAGCAACGTAGTTTTAAAAATGCTCTCCATTCGCTATCATCAGGTGCACTCATCTGGAAGTCCAGTAGC
>JBGAHZ010000113.1:0-4640 GCA_044225915.1 Obscuribacteraceae bacterium (SeqCode) | reverse complement strand
GAATTTCCCTATCATCCAGGGAAATCGCTACGAGTTTGTAGAGGTAATCGGATCGGGCGGTGGCGGCACTGTTTTCAAAGCCCACGACACGGTCCTAAACAAACCAGTAGCCATTAAAAAACTCCACGCATCTGCAACTGATGACGTGGCTATGCGTTTCCAGCGCGAAGCCCGGATGATCGCCGCTCTTAATCATGAAAACGTGTTGAGCGCTCTGGATTTCGGTTTAACTCCGACAAACGAACCTTACCTGGTCCTCGATTATGTCCATGGCGAAAGCCTTTCACAGCTGATTCGGCGCGACGGTCCATTACCTATCGAGCAGTGCCTGCCAATCTTTGTTCAGTTGTGCTGTGGCTTGGCTCACGCCCACAAGAATGGCGTAATTCATCGTGACATAAAACCAAGCAACGTGATGCTTGTTCAGGAAGCCGATTCGCAAAATTCAGTTGTGGAAACCACCGCAAAAATTGTTGACTTCGGTCTTGCCAAAGATGTTGAAGAGAGCCAGTTCTTAACAAAGACGAATGTTCCTCTAGGCACTCCAATATACATGTCGCCCGAACAAACACGCGGACATCAAGTCGATCGCCGCAGCGACATTTATTCCTTCGGAGTTTTGATGTTTGAGGCGCTCAGTGGTGAACCTCCATTTTTAAGCGAAGCGCAAATCGAACTAGCCCAAATGCACCTCCATGAACAGGCTCCTAGTCTTGAAAGTCGAGACGTCGAATGTTCTGCAGAACTTGAAAGTATCATCTCTAAGTGTCTGAACAAAAATCCGAAGGATCGCTTTCAGTCATTCGAACTCCTGCTGAACAGTCTTCAGCATGAGCTTGATTCCATTCAACTGAAAAACTCTGAACCCAAAAGCCTGGTTGCTTCAGCCGTAGAAACATCGATCGATTCTCACTCCAAAGACCGCAAAACCACGCTAATGCTGGTACTTTGTTCTTTGCTCGCCGCAGTTTTTATTGGCGGTTTACTCTGGCTCCTCCTCTGTCGCGCAGATGTTGAACCAGCTCGGAAATTTAGGCACAGCACTGATCTTAGCAATGCGTTGTCCAGCGACGGAAAGGTTTTGCCAGGTAGTGCCGAGGTCAACCTAGACAGCAAGACAGTAGTCAACGATGGCAGTTGGATTTTTCTCGATGCATCCGACAAAGAGGTGCGAAAGATCCTTGAGAGCGATTCCTACATAAGGTTCCTTGATGTAACGGAAACAAATTTGGCGAATAGCACTTTTGATCTGATGGCGAAGAGGCGGACAATCGATACGCTGGCATATCGATCAAATCCGATAAATGCAGGCAGCATGCAAAACATCGCGAGGGTAAAGTCGCTAACGGATGTGCGATTAGGTACAACAGACCAAGTTGATTACAAAGCGTTGTCATATCTCCGCTCAATGCCAAGGCTTACTCAACTCGAACTCTCGGACATCGCACTAACCGAGGAAGCATTCGACCAGTTCGCTTCTATCAAAACGCTTGAGTTCCTCGATCTAAGCCACTGCACTGGAATAACTCCACGAGGACTTTCGAAACTCGCCGGCTTGAAACATCTGCTTCATTTAAAAATGCCATATTCTGATGTCACCGATGACGGTATCAAAGCTATCAGAGGCTTTAGCATTAAAACGCTCTGGCTCTGCAATTGCCAAGCGTTGACGAACAGATGCCTTGAAGATGCTCGCCAAATGAAACTGCTATCTATTTTAGATGTGACAAATGACAAGAATATCAGACCAGATCGGTTGTACGCCTTCCACGAAAAACGACCTGGTGTACAGATTTATAATGGTGAAACAGATCCAAACAAGAAAAAAATTGACCTTGGCATATAGACGACTATTAGGACTTTCCAGCACTGACTGAATCAAACCCGGTATCCATCGTGATTGCAGACACCTCTATCAATGACTTCCCCGACATTCAATCCGGTCGTTTTCAAATCATTGAATTGATAGGCACAGGCGGCGCAGGGAAGGTCTACAAAGCTCTTGATACCACCCTCAACAAAACGGTCGCGATCAAAACACTACATAGCAAAAATTCCAACGATGCCGTGAGATTTCAGCGTGAGGCAAAATTAGCTGCTGCGTTGAAACATCCTAACGTCATGCAAGTTTACGACTTTGGATTTACTCAGCGCCAGGAACCTTATCTAGTGCTCGAATATGTCGAAGGTCAAAATCTCGCTCAACAATTGGAGAGTGGTCAGCCGATACCGCTTCCGGTGGCACTAAAAACATTCACACAGATCGCAGCCGGTTTGTTTCACGCCCACTCCAACAATGTGATTCACCGAGATATAAAACCTGGCAACATAATTATCGTAAGCGAAGGCGACAACCAACTGGACATACGCGCGCTGATCGTCGACTTCGGCTTGGCTAAACAACAAGACAACTCTCAATCACTCACCGCCCCTGGTATCGGCGTGGGGACACCGCGGTATATGTCACCGGAGCAATTTCGCAGCGGCGACGTTGACTATCGCAGCGACATCTACTCTTTTGGCTGTTTGATGTTTCAAACACTGACCGGATCGGCACCTTTTGAAGCCGACAACTTTATGCAATTGTCAGAACAACATTTGCATGTCGTGCCACCATCACTCGCTGATACCGTACGCAAGAAAAAATCCGGTTCAGTGAAAGATGCAGGTAATGACCAGCAAGAGTTCTCTGAGGCAATGGAGAAAATCATCGCAAAATGCCTGCAGAAATCGCCCAGCGACCGCTACCAGTCCGCTGAACAGTTGCGTTTGGATTTAGTAACCGAATACCAGAAAGAGTTAGCTCGCTCCCATGGCGTCGAACTCTTCGGCGAAGAACAGCCAGAACCGCCGAGCTTGAGCAAGAGTCAAAGCCGCACCGACAAAAATTTGCGCGTATCGATCACGCTCGCAACCGTTTGTGCAATTTCTGTGGGTCTTTGGATGCTGGGACGTGCCGGTTTCGACCGAGCCATGACGGACATACCGATCAAAAATCGAAAGGATGATGACCGAATGCTGGACGGCTTTACGAAGTTGCCGGTGTCCGGGGTCTATTTGTCAAAAACTGGAATCAGTTCGCTCTATGCGGAAAACGATCAGCAGTTGAAAGAAAATCTAAAAGGACTGCACTTCAAACGACTAGATTTGTCTAACAGTATATTTACGCCGCAAGGGTTTCGCGACGCCGAAACCTCCGAAGCTACGCAGATAACCTGCATCAGCAACAAGCTTGACCGCGCGCATCTCGAAGCATTCGCGGAACTCAAACACTTGAGAAAACTCCTGATTGGCGGAATGGAAAATAAATTCAACAGCGACGATCTCAGCGTGCTGAACGGCTGCCCAGAACTCCGCCAACTTGGAATTCAAAACCAGGCTCTAACTCCTCACGACTTCGAAAACTTTAGTAAATTCACTCGCCTCGAGGAATTAGACCTCAGTGATTGCAAAGGCGTTACTGCGAGCAATCTTATGCTACTGAAAAAACTTCCAAATTTACGCTCACTGATTTTGGATAACACTGCAGTGACTGACAAAGAAATTCACGTCGTCTCTTCGTTCAATCTTAAATATCTCGGATTGAAATGCTGCGATAGGCTCACAGAGAAAAGTTTCGAAGAACTTGGAAAAATGAAGCGTTTGACTCGGCTTAATATTAAGGGCACATCTTATCCGACGGAATATATTTTGCTCTTTCGTCGATACAATCCGAAAGTTATTCCTGATCGCGAACCAATAATACCAACCAAGAAATTCGACTACACCGAATTTCCTTTCGGCGAGTGATACCAGATCTGACTCAAAGACACGAGAGACATGCAAGAAATCGAAGCCGACGAATTCCCTGAAATTCAATCCAGTCGTTACAGCGTTCTGGAAGTTCTCGGTGTTGGTGCAGTTGGCACGGTTTACAAGGCTGAAGATAAAACCCTGGGCAAAATCGTTGCGATTAAAAAACTCCACAGGTCAGCAACCCCTACTGAGGCCGTGCGTTTTCAGCGCGAAGCAAAACTAGCAGGCTCGTTAGCCCATCCGAACATTCTCAACGTCGTCGACTTCGGATTGACGGACAAGCATGAACCATATCTGGTGCTCGGTTATGTTCAGGGTCAAACCCTCGCCGATAGAATGAAACAATCAAATGTGATTGACCTTTCCGAAGCGCTAGAAATATTCATCCAAATTGCTCGTGGTCTCAACAATGCTCACCGCCATAACGTAATCCATCGAGATATAAAACCTACAAACATCATGCTGGTAGACCAGCCCACAACGCCAGCCGAGCGTGTGAAGATTGTCGACTTCGGTTTAGCAAAATCTGACTTGGATCAACAAGAACTCACCAAGGCCGGAGTTGGTCTGGGCACTCCACTCTACATGTCGCCCGAGCAAGCGGAGGGTGGTGAAGTCGATGCAAGAGGCGACATCTATTCATTCGGTTGTCTGATGTATGAGGTCGTTACGGACTCACCACCGTTCACCGCCGATAGTATCTTCGAACTCATGGCTCGCAAATTGGACGGCGAAGAGTTGATGCTAGCCGAATACGCAAATTATCGAATTCCCCCTGCCCTCGAAACAATCGTCAACCGATGCCTGAGACCTGGTAGAGAAGACCGATATCAGTCTGTCGAAGA
>JBGAHZ010000063.1:0-41333 GCA_044225915.1 Obscuribacteraceae bacterium (SeqCode) | reverse complement strand
AGATCTTGAACCACTCTCAGGTCCGCTCCGCCCTCGAGAAGGTGAGTAGCAAACGTATGTCTCAGAGTATGAGGCGTGATTTGCTTCTCGATCTTCGCTTTCTTCGCGTATTTGAGCACAACTCTGTGCACTGAACGCGATGAAAGGCGAGTGGCCTGACGGCTTACGAACAATGGGCTTTCCGGTTGAGGAGTCCGACCACCAGCCAGTTTTGGCCAGTATTCGTTCAAATATTTTCTCAACCAGGCATTTGCACTCTGGTTCAAAAGTACGACGCGCTCTTTGCTACCTTTGCCGGTAACGCGCATCTCCATGGCTTCTTGATTGTAGTCATGGACTTTCAAACTGCAGAGTTCACTGACTCGCATACCTGTTGCGTACAAAACTTCCATGAGAGCCCGGTCGCGAACGCCCAGAACTGTCATGTCAGGTGCGAGCAGCAAACGCACCACTTCGTCTCTGTCGAGACAGGAGGGGAGCTTGCGTGTGAGTTTTGGTCCTCTGACGAGTTTCGATGGATCCTCGTCAATCAGTTGCTCGCGTCGAAGATACTTGTAGAAACTTCGAATTGCAGAAATTTTTCTTGCAACTGTTGGACGGCTGTACTGTTCCTGAATTTGCCGAATATAGGTTTTTAACCCTTCGGCTTCAAGCCAGGAGGCGCTTTGTCCAGGCTGAGCGGCTAACTCAGATTGGTTACTCGGCGCGGAGAAATGAGGCAGCGACTGATGGCCGGGCGTTGCAAAAGCATCACCTGGACGAAAAGTTACATGGTTTGTTGCCTCAAGAGCTGCTGGCCCCGGTTGGGGTCCAGATTCGACTGGACTACTCGTACTGTCGATTAGCTGCCTGAGGTCGTTGAGGTAGGCACGGATCGTATGAGACGAATAATTCCGTTCTACTTCTAAATAACCTGCAAACTGATCTAACCAGGTTGCCCCTTGTTGCCCGTTCACGTTTGACCGACTTTCTAGTAATTGAGAATCTTGCATTCCACACTCATTATTATGAGAAGTTACCAAAGATTGTAAAGCCCCCCAGGCACTTGATTTCGAGATGTCAAGGTCGAATATGACGTGATATCGCCGGCAGTGACTTTGACAAAAGGCAGTCAGGGTGCCGAACTTGAGATCTCGTCAAGATCTAACTTTCTACTTATGCATTATGCAAAAATTTTTGTATTTTCGGTGAAATCGCCTGGTTGTTAAGAGGAAAATCGCGAAAATCCGTTCCAAAAGAGCGACGACGATGGTCGAAATTTGTTCTCTATGACTGATATTTTTCTCGAAAGTGTGTTGAAAACCATGAGAATCGGATTCCAAGCGGATGTTCGCGTTGGTCGATACCCCTCCAAGCGGAGTGATGCCAGATAGAGCTGACCGCAAGATTCGAGCAACACCGCTCCGGAAGCCGAACTCGGCCAAAGCCGATGCGACTAAAGCCGATGCGACTACAGTCGATGCGACTAAGGTCGATCCTATCGCTCTTTTGTCTCGCCTCTATCGTTTAAACAATCTGTTGAAAACTCGGACAACATCGATCTTTCTGTTCTGCGACCGTAAATTGTTGAGTAGTCTAGTTCTTGACCTCAACCGCTGACTTCGAAGATCGAGTTTCTCTTTCAACAAATCGGCGAAACGATCTAAGCAAAAAATTGGTCGCGTGGTGACTTGCGGAGGTTAGCATCCGACAAAACGACCAAAGCAAAAATTGTCGCGGTGACTTGCTAAGGGTTCGCATCCGACAAACGACCTAAGCAAAGATTGGTCGCGCGGTGACTTGCTAAGGGTTAGCATCCGACAAACGACCTAAGCAAAGATTAGTCGTGCGGTGACTTGCTGAGAGTTAACATCCGACAAAACGACCCAAGCAAAAATTGTTCGCGGTGACTTGCTAGGAGTTAGCATCCGACAAGACGACGTAAGCAAAAATTGGTCGCGATGGCTTGCTAAGGGTCAGGATCCGACAAAACGACCTGAGTAAGATTGGACGCGGTGACAAATTGGACGCGGTGACTTGCTAAGGGTTAGGCATCCAACAAAACGACTGAGTAAAATTGGCCGCGGTAACTTGCTAAGGGTTAGCATCCGACAATTCGTTAAGTAACACGAAGCAGCAGAGCCATTTTTTTGATTTAGTTTTGTAATAAAACGGGGACGCATGGGAATCGAACCCACCCGGGATAGCGTTTCTCTACCCCACAACGGTTTTGAAGACCGCACGCCACACCAGCAGCGCTCCATCCCCAGATCGGCAGAACCCACGCAGGAAGCGTGTTTGCAGAGTTGTCAGTTTCTACAGCTTCTGCGTTCATCACATCAATTATGCCAGTCTGAGCTGCCGAATATGCAATGACGACTCTGCCAAAAACGGCTCTGCGCTTAAGAAACTTTAACGAACCGTGCCTTTATCGGTCGGTTTGTGACAATAATGAGAGCGAGTTATAAATTTTCAATATGTGGATTGGGCCGCAGTTTTCGCACTTTAGCAATTTTTTCCGAAATCGCTCGATGCGTCGACCAGCTTTATGTTTCACAACAGTTTTATTGACAATAAAAAACTCTCTACTTATAGTAGCTGCTCCGTGCCCATAATAGGCATCTGCAATTGCTTTTGTCGATTTTGTCCAGCCAGAATACCAGAGGTAACCGATGGCTTTAGAGTTGTCTGAGCGCGTCCGAACCTTCGGAGTCGGTGGTTCGCGCATATCCGATTTGCCCGACCTAGCCGAAATCCAGAAGGCTTCGTTTCGTTGGTTCATTGAAGAAGGTTTAGCAGAAGAGCTAAAGGCTTTCAGTCCGATCAAGGACTACACAGGAAGACTTGAGCTCCATTTCTTGACGAATTATTCGTTCGAGGATCACACTGAGCCGAACAAACCCAAGACCCCCGAGGAAGCTCGGGCATTGGATGCCAGCTTCACCAAGAAGCTTCGCATCCAAATGCGCCTTGTCAATCGTGAGATTGGTGAAATAAAAGAGCAGGAGATCTACGTCGGCGATATCCCGATGATGACCGACCGCGGTACATTCATTATTAATGGTGCCGAGCGCGTCATCGTATCGCAGATCGTCAGAAGCCCTGGAATCTACTACAAGCGTGATGTAGACACGAACGGTAAGCGTACGTTCTCCGCGACATTGATTCCAAACCGTGGCGCCTGGCTCAAGTTCGAGACAGATTCCAACGATATCATCTACGTCAAGATTGATAAAAACCGGAAGCTTCCTGCGACGACTCTTCTCAGAGCGCTTGGATACTCGGATTCGGAGATGGAAACCATCTTCCGCCATCACGATTTCCTCAAGAAGACTCTTGAAAAGGACAACAACAAGACCCGGGAAGAATCCCTTATAGAGGTATACAGAAAACTTCGTCCAGGCGATCCGCCATCGGTCGCTGGTGGTCAAAGTATTCTTGACAGCCGATTCTTCGACGACAAGCGCTACGACCTTGGTCGTGTCGGTCGCTATAAGTTGAATAAGAAGCTCGGCTTGAACGTTCCTGAAGCCAACCGCACCCTGACCCCGGAAGACATCGTCGCCGCCGTCGACTATCTGATCGCTCTGAACTTCGACGAAGGACAAGCTGACGATATCGACCACCTCGGCAACCGTCGTATCCGCTCGGTCGGAGAACTGCTTCAGAACCAGTTCCGCATCGGTCTGACTCGTTTGGAACGTATCGTTCGCGAACGTATGACCTTGCAAGACGCAGACACACTGACGCCTGCCAACCTGTTGAACACGAAGCCGCTGGTCGCTGCGATCCGCGAATTCTTTGGTTCATCCCAGTTGTCGCAGTTCATGGACCAAACCAACCCGCTTGCTGAACTGACGCACAAACGCAGACTGTCAGCACTTGGACCTGGTGGTCTGTCTAGAGAACGTGCCGGATTCGCGGTTCGCGACATCCACCCCAGCCACTATGGACGTATCTGCCCGGTAGAAACGCCTGAAGGTCCTAACGCAGGTCTTATCGGATCTCTGGCTACCCATGCCCGAGTCAACGCATACGGTTTCATCGAAACTCCTTATTGGAGAGTGGAAAACGGCATCGTTACAACTAAGAAGGATTACCTGACTGCCGACGAGGAAGACAACTTCCGCGTTGCCCCAGGCGACGTCAACGTCAACGAGGACGGTATCTTCGGAAACGATCTGATTCCAGTACGCTACAAAGCGGAATTCATTCAGACCGGTCCTGAGGAAGTAGACTACGTCGGCGTTTCGCCGATTCAGATCGTATCCGTAGGAACGGCGCTGATTCCATTCCTCGAGCACGACGACGCTAACCGAGCCCTGATGGGATCGAACATGCAACGTCAGTCGGTGCCTCTGGTGCAAACCGAGCGCGCCATGGTGACGACCGGTATCGAAAAACAAGCTGCAAAAGACTCGGGGATGGTTATCGTCTCTGACGTCGAAGGCAAAGTTGAATACGTTACCGCTAACGCCATCCACATCAGAACGGCTGACAAACGTCTAGTTAAGTACAGACTGAACAAGTTCCAACGTTCAAACCAAGACACCTGCCTCAACCAGAAGCCGATTGTCGAAACCGGACAACAAGTCAATCCGGGTGAGATCATCGCCGATGGTGCCGCCACCAAACAAGGTGAATTGGCAGTAGGTCGAAACCTGCTCGTGGCCTTCATGCCATGGGAAGGCTACAACTTTGAAGACGCGATCTTGATCAGCCAACGTCTCGTGTACGACGAAGTAATGACTTCGATCCACATCGAAAAGCTAGAGATTGACGCCCGATCGACCAAACTCGGTCCGGAAGAAATCACTCGCGAAGTGCCTAACGTTTCGGAAGAATCGTTGCGTCACCTCGACGAAAGCGGCATCGTACGGGTCGGATCACGTGTTTATCCCGATGACATTCTGGTCGGTAAGATCACTCCGAAGGGAGAATCCGAACACCCACCGGAAGAAAAATTGCTGCGCGCAATCTTCGGTGAAAAGGCTCGCGACGTGCGTGATAACTCGCTTCGCGTTCCACACGGTGAAGGCGGACGCGTTGTAGACGTCAAAGTATTCGATCGTGAAAAGGGTGATGAACTGCCACCTGTTGCAAACAAAGTGGTGCGTGTTTATATCGCTCAAAAACGTAAGATCTCGGTCGGAGACAAAGTCGCAGGACGTCACGGCAACAAAGGTATCGTTGCGAAAATTCTCGCAGTCGAAGATATGCCTTACCTGCCAGACGGCACACCGGTCGACATTGTTCTCAACCCACTGGGCGTACCTTCCCGGATGAACGTCGGACAGACGTTCGAAACACTCCTCGGTTTTGCAGGAATGTTGACGGGCAACCGCTACGAAGTGCCACCATTCGACGAAATGTTCAAACCGGAAGCATCATCCGTGATGGTTCACGAAGAACTTCAGAAAGGTAAAGTGGTCGCGAGCGCCCCATGGGTAGACGATACCGGTAAGGTCACTCTTTATGATGGCAGAACCGGAAACGCCTTCGACAGTCTCGTAGCTGTCGGCAAAATCTACATGATGAAGCTGGTCCACCTTGTCGACGACAAGATCCACGCTCGTTCTACCGGACCTTACAGTTTGGTCACCCAGCAACCGCTCGGTGGTAAAGCTCAGTTCGGCGGACAGAGACTTGGAGAAATGGAATGCTGGGCACTGGAAGCGTTCGGCGCTGCCTACTCCCTGCAGGAAATGTTGACCATCAAGTCAGATGACGTAAACGGTCGTTCTAAAGCTTACGAATCGATTGTTAAAGGTGAAAACCTCAAGCGCCCAGGTATCCCTGAATCCTTCAAGGTGTTGGTCCGCGAACTTCAATCGATCGGTCTCGACGTTTCCGTTGCCAAACGCACACGCGACGGCCACGAAATCGAAGTCGACTTGATGACCGAAGTCGAAGACGCACGTCCTAGAGGATTGAGACGCCTGTCTCCAATCGAGCTGGGCATGGGCGAAATCGGCGCTGAATCCGTTGTTCCATCGGCCGCCATGGCGCTCGAAGGAATGCCCGGACTCGGAGCAATCGGCGGACGCGATCCATCGCTCGCTAATGTCACCGAAGGACTCGCTTCAGCAGGCTTGCCTGGTGGCGGATCCGGCATGATTCCTCCAATGCCTTCGCACAAGCTGGGCGGCAGTGGTGTCATATCCGGTGCAGAGAGCGCGGTATCAGGACTGGTGCAAACCGGTGGTCCGGATGACGACTCCGATCTGATCGGTTTCAGCAGCGGTGTTGCCGATTACACTGAGCCGAAGCGCTCCAAGCGGGTTTCATACGGCATCGAAGCTGATGAAGCCAACGTCTACGCCGACGACGATGACGACGAGGAAGAAGAAGTCGAAACCGTCTCCAAGAAACGTACCTCTTTCAGAACAGATGATGCTGAGACCGATACAGTAGCAGCTGAAGAAGATGAAGAAGACGAAGAATGGGTAAGCGCTGACGCTGACGAAGAGGTCGTAGCACCGGTCGAGGCGGAAGCCGAAGACGATGCCGACTGGGACGACGGCGAAGTAGAAGAATAGATCAGTGAAAATCGAATCGAGACGGATGGTTTTTTGATCCGTCTCGATTCCATCACAGCCAAGCTTTTCATCAAAGACAGTATTCGAAAAATAATGGCGTAACGCCATGCCTCAAGGAGGTCTCACGACTACAATGACCACTACCATCGATCGTTTTGACTATATCAAAATCGGTATCGCCTCTCCAGAACGGATCCTTAGCTGGTCGCATGGTGAAGTAACGAAACCGGAAACCATTAACTACAGAACATTGAAACCAGAAAAAGACGGTTTGTTCTGCGAACGTATTTTTGGACCATCAAAGGATTGGGAATGCTACTGCGGTAAGTACAAACGTGTCAGACACCGTGGTATCACATGCGAACGCTGCGGCGTAGAAGTGACCGATTCCAAGGTCAGAAGACACCGTATGGGTCACATCAACCTGGCTTCGCCTGTCACACACATCTGGTTTCTCAAGGGCATCCCGAGCTACATCGGTTTGCTTCTCGACCTGCCTTTGCGTGATCTGGAGCAAGTTGTTTACTTCAACGCTTACATCGTCACCAACGCCGGCAACGTCACGGATGTAAACAAGTATCAGCTTCTCACTGAAGAAGAATACGAAAAACTCCTCGACGATCCTAATTCACAGTTCGACGTCGGCATCGGCGCAGAAGCGATCAAGCATCTGCTTCACGAACTCGCCAAGCCAATGTACGAGCGTCCGGACAACATGGAAGATCGCGGACGTCTGTTGGAACTTCCTGGTTTGAGAGATCTCTCCATTCAATTGAGAGACGAACTCAACCTCGCTACAGGGTCTCAACAAAAACGCGCGAAGATCATCAAACGTCTTCGTCTCGTCGAAGCTCTGCTCAACTCGCACACTGACCCGACCTGGGTAGTGCTCGATAACCTCCCGGTTACTCCTCCTGACCTGAGACCGATGGTTCAGCTGGACGGTGGACGTTTCGCCACCTCCGACTTGAACGATCTCTATCGTCGGGTAATCAACCGGAACAATCGTCTTGCTCGTTTGCTCGAGATGGGCGCTCCCGAAATTATCGTGAGAAACGAAAAGCGGATGCTTCAAGAAGCTGTTGACGCCTTGATCGACAACGGTCGTCGCGGCAGAGTCGTAGTCGGTCCTAACAACCGACCACTGAAGTCTCTCTCGAACATCATCGAAGGTAAGCAAGGACGATTCCGTCAGAACCTTCTCGGTAAGCGCGTCGACTACTCCGGTCGTTCCGTTATCGTAGTTGGACCGACTTTGAAATTGCATCAATGCGGCTTGCCTCGTGAAATGGCAATCGAACTGTTTAAACCATTCGTAATCAATAAACTGATCGAACGGCAGATCGTGCAAAACATCAAGTCAGCTAAGAAGCAGATTGAGAAAGGCTCGGCGATCGTCTGGGAAATTCTTGAAGAAGTAATTCAAGGTCACCCAGTTCTACTCAACCGTGCACCTACGCTGCACAGACTTGGAATCCAGGCATTCGAGCCGGTTCTCGTAGAAGGTCGCGCTATTCAACTGCACCCGCTCGTTTGCGCTGCATTCAACGCCGACTTCGACGGTGACCAAATGGCTGTCCACGTGCCGCTTTCCGTTGAAGCTCAAGCCGAAGCTCATATGCTGATGCTCGCTTCGAACAACGTTTTGTTGCCGGCTACCGGCAGACCGACAATCACTCCTACCCAGGACATGGTGCTTGGTATTTATTACCTCACCATTCAAAAGCCGGGTTGGGACGATCCGAAAGTATGCAAAGGCGCAGGAATGCGCTTCGTCAGCCTGGCTGATGCACGCTCCGCTTTCGACTGTGAAATCGTCGACCTGCACGCCAAGATAAGAGTCCGCGATGCCGATGGTAAGAACATCGAAACAACGCCTGGACGCATTATCTTCAATGAAACTGTAAGAGAAGCAATTGCAGTCAAGTAAATGAATTTAGTCGGGAGCCGCATGGCTCCCGGCGTCCGCTCCTATGTTATTCAGATTTGAGAAGAACAAAACGACGAGGGACCTATGGTCACAACAAGGAAGGAAGAAGTCTACGAATTCATTAATGACACAGTAGACAAGAAAAAATTGGGCAACCTGCTTTCGGCAGTCTATGAGAAGTACGGCACCGCACGCACCGCGGCTCTCGCCAACGCCCTCAAGGATCTCGGATTTAAGTTTGCCACCAGAGCTGGTGTGACGATTTCGATCGATGACCTCGATGTTCCTGAAACGAAACGTGGATTGATCTCCGCTGCCGAACGGGAAATCGAAGAAGCGCAACGCCGTTACGAGCGTGGCGACATCACCGAAGTCGAACGCTACAACAAGGTAATCGATACCTGGTCAGCGACGACAGACGCGCTCACCAAGGAAGTCGTCGACAACTTCGACAGATTGAATCCTGTATACATGATGGCATTCTCCGGAGCTAGAGGTAACATCTCTCAGGTTCGTCAGCTCGTCGGAATGCGGGGCTTGATGGCAGACTCTCAAGGTCAGATCATCGACTTGCCGATTAAGGCAAACTTCCGCGAAGGCTTGAACGTTACCGAGTACATCATCTCCTCTTATGGTGCAAGAAAAGGTCTGGTAGATACGGCGCTGAAAACAGCCGACTCCGGATACCTGACTCGCCGTCTCGTAGACGTTGCTCAAGACGTTATCGTCAGAGAGCCTGATTGCAAAACGACGCGCGGCATCATAATGCAGCCGATCTCTGAAGGTGACAAGGATCTGGTCAAGATCTCCGAGCGCACCTTCGGACGCACGCTCGCCGAAGACATCGTCGATCCGGAAACTGGAGAAGTGATGTGGCGCGCCGGTATGATCGTCAATCGCGAAGTTTCGCTCGACATCGATGCCAGAATGAAGAAACCGAAAAACGTCAAAGTGCGTTCACCACTGACTTGCGAAGCTCAGTACGGCGTATGCCAGAAGTGCTACGGCTGGTCGCTCACCAACAACCGCGTGGTTGACGCTGGTGAAGCAATCGGTATCATCGCAGCGCAGTCAATCGGTGAACCTGGAACACAGCTCACAATGAGAACATTCCACACAGGCGGCGCCGTCGCCGGTGGTAAATCTCGTGCGCAGCTCAAGGCTCCAGCCAAAGGTACTGTAACGTTCAAGATCCAGAGCCGTTCTATCCGCACCGCCTACGGTGACGTGAAAGAACAAACCACCAGAGATGGTGTCATGAAGATCTCGGACGGCAAGAAAGAAAAATCAGTCAACGTTCTTACCGGTTCGCTTCTCGAAGTAATCAACGGTCAGGAAGTTGAAGCCGGACAACTGCTCGCTGAGTACGATCCACCGGGTTCCAAAAAGGCACTGACCGAAAGAGCCTCGAAGGACATCACGGCAGACATCTCAGGTCGTATCCAATTCGCAGGCTTCCAGGCCGACGAAAAACGCGACCGTCAGGGCAACATCAGCCGCACCGCCAACCGTGCCGGTATCATCTGGATTCTGGAAGGCGACGTGTACAACCTGCCATCCGGTTCTGAAGTCGTCGTCAAGGACGGACAAGAAGTTAAAGCCCTCGACGTTCTTGCTGAGATTCAGATTCTCACCGAGCACGGCGGAGAAGTTCGCTTCGGTCCTGAAATTGAAACCGAAGTCACCAAGCGCGGCAGAAAGACTGTCACTCGTTTGACTAAAGGTAAGGAAATCAACATCGTAATCGCCTCGGTCGGTTCTGCCAACGCCAAGTTGGATGCCGGTCAGAAAGGTGCTTACTGGAAGGTTCCAAAAACCAAAGAAACCTGGGCAATCAAAGTCGTCAAAGACGAAATCGTTGAAAACGGCAAGATCATCGCTGAATTGATCGAAGACGGAAGCAACTCCGTCACCACCGGTGGTGAGATCGTTTACGACGGTGTTGAAATCGACGATCGCCGCGTTGTCACCAAGGCCGGTCGAGTGCTCTTCATTCCTGAAGAAATCCACTTCATCTCCAAGGACATCAGCTTGAAGATGGCTGAAACCGGTGACCTCGTAACTGCCGGTCAGGAAGTCGTCAAAGACGTCTTTGCTCACCTCGACGGTATCGTTCAAATCGTTGCCGACAACGACATCATCCACGAAGTCATCATCAGACCTGGCGAACTGCTTCCAATCGCTGATCCATCTGAACTCAAAGTTCCAGAAGGTCAGATCTTGGAACCAGGAACCGAAATCGTCGATGGTTTCTCACACAAAGAACGCAAAGTCGTCAGCCTCTTCGAGAAAGATGATGCGACAGTTCTCTGTATCGTCAGACCAATCGAAGAATATTGGATCGAGCCTCCGACAACCAAGTTCAAACACTCTCAAACAGATGAGAAGATTGGCTTGAGATCGGTAACTCAGTTGCTGTTCAGAGATCGTGAGAAAGTCAGACAAATTGCTGGTGCTCAGTTGACCAGAACTTCATTGGTTCTGCAAATGGGCGGCTACCTGCAAGACCTCAAGGGTATCGTCGAAATCGACGAAGACTTCCACATCGTTGTTCAAGAGAACATCATGCTCAGACGCGAGCAAGACTTCAACGTCACTTTGCTCGAAGTCGAGAATGGTCAGATCGTTGATCCGAAGACGCCAGTTGCCACCACGCAAGTGTTGACACGAAGCGATGCTAAAGTTCAACTCTCTAAGACGGATGAACGCCGTTTGCTTCTCATCACTGAAGAACAACAAGTTCACCAGAAATCGAAGGGCGCTCCCAACGTCAAAGAAGGCGATCTGGTGCGCGTCGACGATATGCTCTCCAAGTCCACTGCCTGCACACAACACGGACAAGTGGTATCAGCAGACAAAGACGAAGTCGTTGTTCGCCGCGGTCGACCTTACCTGATTTCAGGTAACACACAACTGCAGTGCGAAGACGGAGCGCTTGTACAACGGGGCGACTTGCTCGCTACACTGATTTACGAACGTCAGAAAACCGGGGACATCGTTCAGGGTCTTCCGAGAGTTGAAGAACTTCTCGAAGCTAGAAAGCCGAAAGAAGCTGCGATTCTCTCCGAGAAAGAAGGTCGTGCCAAACTCGTTACTGAAGACGATATGACGCGCTTCTACATGGTCTACAGCGATGGTTCTGAAGAAGAAATTCCAATTCCTGCCGGAATGAACATTCTGCCGGAAGACGGAGAGAGAATCACAATCGGTCGAGCAATCACCGACGGTCCTCCTAACCCGCACGACATCGTAAGACTGCTCGGAATCGAAGCCTCGCAGAAATTCCTCGTTGACGAAGTACAGTCCGTGTACCGTTCGCAAGGTGTAGAAATCGCCGACAAACACATCGAAGTTATCGTTAGACAGATGACTCGCAAAGTGCGCGTTGACGATCCGAAGGACACCATCCTTCTGCCGGGCGAATTGATGGAGCGTTATTCGATCGAAATGGAAAACGAGCGAGCCATGCAAAATGGCTTGGTGCCTGCAACATACACCGATGTGTTGCTTGGTATCACTAAAGCATCGTTGAATACCGAGTCCTTCATCTCAGCCGCATCATTCCAAGAAACCACAAGAATCTTGACTGAAGCCGCTGTCGAAGGTAAGAAAGATTGGCTCCGCGGCTTGAAGGAAAACGTCATCATCGGACGTTTGATCCCAGCCGGAACCGGCTTCCAAGGTCACCAACAGCCGACCGAAGAAGAGGAAGAAGAACAAGACATCTATCCTCCAATCGGCGAAGGCAGCTTCAACGTCCCGTCGTAATCACGACTGTTCGTTCGATAAAAACATTGAGGCGGCGCTAACAAAGCGCCGCCTTTTCGTTTCAAAGTTTCAGTCTCTCACTTTGAAGTTTTCGGAGCATCTCTTTCTTTCTGCCCCTGCATCTCATCAGTTATCTGCTGAAGTCGTTTCTCGTCTTCCATAATCCTGAGCGCGGACTCGCGGTATCGGTCCTCGCCGGACATCGAAATAGGGCGTGTGCTCTGGATGCAGACGTTTGCCACGCCGACTATCGCAACAACAGCAAGCACTCCGATGGCAATCAAAGTCCGGGGCTTATACTTTAGGGACTGTCTCAGAACCATTAATAGCGAGCCGACGAATACGCACCCGATCCCAATGGGGATCAAGATTCCGAAACCTTGATGCTCTTCCGCGAAGCGAATGAGTTCGTCGCCGAAGCCGACACACATTGCTAGACCGAACATAAGAATCGCTACAGCTATGCCAACGATTGGAAGGTTGCTGGATTTTTTGAGCACCATTTGTATTTTTTTACCAGTGAGTGAAAGACGCGTCGATTGCGGGTTTCCTGGTTTCCTATTACGACTCGATGGTCGGATTATAGTCGTCTTCATCCAGACCAAAAGTCCAGGCGACGGCTTCGCGGGCTGATTTGATTGTTGGTGGCACGCGCAGGAAGAAACGTTGACGTGTGCCATCGGGCTCAGGAGTTGAGTTGTCGACCATGACGACGACCAGTGGCTCGTCGGTAAGAGAATCGTGCGAGGTGAAAACTTTGTGGTAGAGGACTCCGCATTCGTCTTCGTGAATTTTTCGAGCGCCGGAATCGATAATGAAGCGCTCCAATCCATACCTCTCAACGAGTATGGAACGCGTCTCTACGTTTTTTTCTTTCTCGATCTGTTCAACTGTGATCGATTGAGGTGATTCAATCGTCTCGCGCGTAACGCGGCGGCCATGCCAGAAGTGGGCTGCAAATTCGTCGGCGAATTTTAATGCCGGTCCGTTTTCATCATGGAAGCGGTGCTCTGCATCTAAGCGTGAGTGAACCGGATATTCGCAAACGAATGCGATGCCTTCGTAAAACAATAGTGCGTAGGCACGCTCCAGAAGCCGGCTCCAAATGTTCAGAGACTCTAAGTTGGGAGCACTGTAGGTATCATTGGCGATATCACGCAGGAAAAAGTGAAGTGGAAAGTTCTGCATCAACTGCGATCGTTTAAACAACTCAAGTTGAAGATCGCTAGAGATCAAGCGGATCGCCGGGTCGCGATATGCGCCCATCCGAGGACCTGTCCATGCCACCGCTCCGAGTGGTCGGCCTGCTTCATTCTCTTCGACATTACCCTGCGCTTGATGAATGAGTGAGAGGATTTCGTTTCGTTGCTCGCTCGCATCAATCTTTTGAGAACTCAAAACTGATTTGAATGTGTTGACCGTTCTTGCCAAAATCTGCGGCAGCAATTGCAAATCGAGTTGACTTTCCATGCGAGCATACATGTCCGTAATCAACTCTAGTCGCTGTTTCGCTCTTTCCATCGCAGTCTCGGATACCCAACTGCCGATATCTTTTTCGAGCGAGGCAAGAAGCGATTTGACTGACGCGTGAAAGTTGGAATTGATTTGCAAACCGATGGGTGTCAAACGTGGCGCGTCATGCGTGTTTACAGTGCCACCTACAGTTTCATAAATCCGGTGGATCAACCGACTCAGTTCTTTCTGGGAATTTTGTTGAGTTAGTTTTTCGCTTTGAGTACGCAGATTCTGCAACTGCTCAGGTTTGAGCTGCGCGTCGAGATTCTCCCAAAGGCGTGTCCACGGTGGTGTCTGCAAATTCGCCCGTAACAGCGACATAACTTCTTCGCTGTTTTTTTGATCGAGCATCAAAGAAATAATTACTGGATATACAGTGAGCTGAAAAATACTGTCGCAAACGATGACAGCAGGTCTGTTTAATCCTGCCCGTGTATAGAGCTCCTTCACGTCTAGCGCTATGGCGTGGCGCTGAACTTGATTAGGTTGCTTCTGGTGGCGCGTCCAACCCTGGTGGAATTGCTCCAGAAGTTCTTTGTGCTCCTCACTCAAATGATTTAGTGTGTCATCTACCAGGTGGGTCATCGTGGTTCCGATTGATATTACTTCTGGTACCAGTGCAACTCTGCCGCTATGGCTGTCTCTATTTCTATATTGACATTTTGCGCCATAACATGTCCATCCGGGCGTTTTCTGTTGCAAAAATTACAGAATCGGACGAATTAACCTGGCAATCTCTCGCCACAAAATCCGTGACACGTATATTATGGAGATAGACATCAATGCTTCCACAGAAGCTGGAGGAAAAACGAATGGGTATTCAATACCGCCAGGGTGACGTCCTTTTAGTAAAAGTAGAAATGGATAAAATCCCTGATGGCTCGGTTCAACAGGATGCCGATGGACGTATCGTACTCGCATACGGTGAAGTCACCGGTCATGCGCACGCTATTGATGCGAATTTTGCCTCGCTCTATCAATGGAAGGGCGATCGGCTCATTGAAGCGAAACCAGGCGCACGTTTGGTTCACGAAGAGCACAGCGCGATCGATCTCGAGCCAGGTTTTTACAAAGTCATTCAACAGCGTGAGTATGAGCCCGGTTCATACAGAACGGTAATCGACTAAATCGCTTTATAACTTCGACTCGACAGGCGGGCGCTAGCCCGTCTTTTCGTCGTTGTGACGTCAAAAATACAACAGCTACACCAATCTTTCGCCTACCTGAGTTGGACTCTTTCGCTACTGAATTGGACCCTTCGGAGTGTTTCCGTCCTTCATTTTTGCAAGTAGTCTGAGAAACAGAACGAGCATTCCGCTAAACGCAAATCCGACGAGTAAAAGTGCTACCCATGTTGCATCCAAATGCCCATTCCTCACGGTGTCCTGGTAACTGGGTTTTTGCTGTTCGTAGGGGGAAGCGGGAGTGATGCCGTACGGATTGCTGTCACCTTCACTGCCCGCACCGCTGTAGCCTGGTGTGGATGAGCCGGCAGCTGCTGAAAGGCTGTTGAGTTTAGTCACTACATCGCCGAATGGTGAAAAGCCTCCTACTGTTCCGGCGGTATTGACGCCATATGTCTGCGTATTCGGGAGGCCACTGCGACGTATTTGCTTTTTGAACCCGCCAAAGTCACGACCGACGCTTTCGTTTCTCATGGTGATACTCTCGTCACCACTCTGTGGGCCGATGGTTCCGTTCGTCGCTCCCATCAATGTACTGGTGGTGTCAGCGCGAGATGGAACCGGACTTTTGGGGGCTATAATGCTGACTGGTCCAGTTGCTGTAGTCACTTCCATTGGTGGTGCCGCTGCGACTAAGCCAGGTTGATAAGGACTGACCTGATTTGTTGTGTTCGCCCAAGTGTTGTTAACTGGTCCATCCTCGGAGCTGCTCGAGAACGCGTCGCCGTAGCTTCCGCCCGAGCCACCCGAGAACATGTTGAGGTCAGCCGCCTTGTTCTTCAAAGACGACTGATTCGGATTTAAACGATGAAAGGCAGAACCTTTCGCCATCTCCATGGGATAGGTTTGGATTTCCTTCTGAATGCTTGACTCTCTTTTGCTGTTAAGCGAATCTGATGCTGCGTTGAACTTCCCGCGTTGTCTGAAATCGGTGATAACTGGTCGTTCATCGACAATTTGCATCTGTCGGGGAGCATTGTAGAATCGCGATTTATCGAGTTTACTAGCGTTGAATTCAGCCTTTCGCGAAGAGGACTTCCATCTATGTGGCTCAAAATTGAATCGCGCTGAATCAAAACGTCCATGCATACCGTGTGCCGTTGCCGAAACCGGCATGGATTGGGCTTCTTCGAGCGGTTGTTCTGTGTCCTTCGTTAACTGATCGACAGCCTTCTTCTCTGCCAACTCCTGTATTTTGTCAGCGACGATTGGAACTTCTTCCGTGACTACGGCGCTGGAAACTGGCGTCACGAGGTGATATCGAGCGGCCAGGTCATAGGCGCCCCATTTGTCACCGGATTGATAACGACCCATGGCAAGTTTGTAAGCCTGCACTTGTGCGAGGTCGGTATTGGCACCGTTGGTGGTACCAGTCGCCTTCACACCAAAAATGGTGGCGGGTCTGCGAACCTGATTTTTCGAGTAGTTTTCAATAAATGTGCTTATATCATCGGAGAGCAAACCTGTTCTGACAATTCTCTGAAGCTTCGGATAGTCATACGAGGTAGGAAGAATTTCATTGGGACCGGAAGCGACTTGCAAATCGTAGAGAGATGCGGCACCTGGGTGCGGTGATAGAAGAATGTTTCGCAGTTGTTCTACATTGTAAAAACTGAGTGGCTGGGCTGCATGAATCCAGAGAACATCCGTCCTGTTGACCGCAGGAGCGGACGAAGAGTTAGCTTCGGCGAGCACGCTCAGGAGCGCGTTGCCGTCAGTCTGTCCGCCTTCGCATTTTGATTCTACAAGTGATTTTAACGCTCTTTCGTAGTCGGATTGATCGGAGTGAATGCTTTTGTAAAATACGTTCCATCCATCTTTGACTTCCACGAGCGTGATGGGCAGTGATTTTGGTACTGATTGAAGACCTTTGGCGATATCTGCCATATACGGAGACATCGTTATCGACTTATCGATCACGACTGTCAGACCGCGGTGAATATTCAAATTGTTGCTCAGAGTCATTGCGCTGACGGTTGGGCTGATAGCCGTTTGCGGAAGCAGCGAGAAATATTCTTTGTGAATTTCCGCCACGGATTGCGGCGGACGAATTGCAAGCGGCTGAGATGAGTCGTCATTGACCATCGCGACTTTCGCGACGGCTTCGAAGCGGGACATGACTGAGTTGTCTAGTTCTCTTTTCAGTTGAGTAATCTGACCATTCGCTTGAGATTCTGTTCCATTCAGCGAAATTTTTGACTTACTGCTCAGGTCGATTTTGTGAGGGATAGTGATAGCAAAATTACGCTCTTCGAAAGTCGGCATGATTAGCGACTCTTCTGTTTTGCTCGCGACCACCAGTGGAGCAACGATGTGCAATCGAATTTTTGTTTTTGTTCCTTTTACCACTGGATAGCATTGAACCAGAACCGAGTCTTTCCCCGCCATGCTAACCAGTAGTGGATCTCGTTTGTGGCTCGTAACGGACTGGACATAGGTGTTTCGAGCGAGGTCTCTTTCTTGAATAACTGTCTCGCGTTGCAATTCGTCAAGCCATAGGGTCGCTTTAGTCACCACTGCATTTGGTGGCAGGAGGATTTTTGCGCGCGCTTCGCGGGGAATTGTCGATACGTTTTCAAAAGTGAAATTCCAATCGAGACTGGCTACACCGCTAGAGGGATCGAGTGAACCACTGATGTCGGAGTTGGAAACGGATAAACCACGGGCGACACCACTGACAAGTTCTCCCGCGATATCCGGATCCAGATCGAATTCGTCCTTCACCCCGTCGTTTAAACCAGCAGGATCGTCTATGAGACCAGCATGTTTGATCGTCCCTCTGAATGACGCAGGAAGCGGCACGGAGTTGAAAGACACTCCGGTCACGCTGTAGAAAAGTTCTCTCGCTCTGGCGACGCTTACCGGATGCTGCTGTTCGGCGAGCGTGCCGAGAATGTCAGTTGCTTCGCCCGATCGCTCATAACAAGCGCGCAGCAACACTTCCTTATTACCCCACTGACGAAGCCACTGAATCGCCGCTCGATCGCCTCGGTCTGCTGCGCTCAGATGCATGCGGATGAGTGTCGAAGGCAACTCAACGCATATAACCATTACGAGAATAATCAGGTGTCCAAGATGTTTCAACTGGTGCGCATCGAAAAATGTTTTGTGCCGATCGGCAAGTTGGCAGATTGTGTTGCCACACAGCATAGTGACCGGTATTGACAAAAGTGGCGCCAAGCCAAGGATTCCACCGCCCATCAATGTTTGGAACATGAACTGCGGTGTCAAAGGCAGAAGCATCACCGTGTAGAGGATGGCTATTCCTAGTGCCATCCCGGTACTGAGTGAAATGATCGAATAGAATGGTGCAAGGTTGTACCGCACTGCGAGCCAGTTCAGGAAATTCGAAATTGGAATCAAAGCAAACAGCAAAAGATGATTTGGCGTTGGGAATGGATCAAATGCGGTTTGAGCCATATAATGCGTCGTGTTCTCGAATATCATCGCGGCTAGTGGCAGTATTACTCCAATAACTAGAGTAAAGAAGCCCGGCTTGTAGAGCGACTTTCCATCGTTTTTCCGTCGAGTGTCGGATTGACTTATCGGTGATGACTCGACGTCGGAATGGAAGCCGATCTTTTTTGTTGTGTCGCGAAAGTTATGTTGCTTCCGATTCGGGTTGGAACTTTGGCTGGCGGAATGGCGTTTTGCAAAACCTCGTCGGGTTGGAACTTTGGCTGGCGGAATGGCGTTTTGCAAAACCTCGCTTGCGGCGTTCCGTCTTCGCCTTTTTCGCAAATCTTCCGAGCTGCGATTCAGGTTCTTCTCCAATTTCATCATCCAAGTCATAGTAAGTGTCTTGGTCTGGCGTCTTGCGGGGGTTTGAAACCCCTTGTTGCCCCGACATCGAGGGCGATTGGTTGTTTAGATCGCCAACCGGAGTGTTTAACAATTGCCAGAGGCTGAATTGTTCCAAATCGTCGTCTTTCGAGCCGGGTTCTGCCATGACACTTCTCCACTCCAGAACTCTATGGTTATTCCCATGCTAACGAAATCCGCATGTCCTTATAATGGAGTTTTCCCTGAGTTTGGATTGGAATCGGTCGATTAGCGGGAATGAGATTTATGCCTCATAAGGTCAACTAACGTGGAAGTTGTCGGCGGACTGGTCCTTTTAACATTAATAACTCTCCTTACCGGTGTTCGCGTCGTGAAGGAGTACGAGCGACTTGTGATCATGCGATTCGGTCGAATCGCAGATACGCGCGGACCGGGTTTGCGACTGGTTCTTCCTTTTATGGAGCGCTCTCAACGAGTTGACACCCGCGCAGTGACAATGCCGGTGCCAGATCAGGAAGCGATCACTCGCGATAACGTCGCCATTAAGGTGTCGGCGGTCTGTTTCTTTCAAGTTGATGAACCGGCGAAAGCTGTCACCAATATTCAAGATCCAATCGATGCGACCGGTCAACTCGCTCAAGCGTCGCTTCGTCTGGTGATCGGTCAACTGGACCTCGACACGCTTTTGAGCGACCGTGACATGGTCAACAATCGATTGAGAAGTTTAGTAAGCGATCAAACTGAAGCCTGGGGCATCAGAATTTTGTCCATGGAAATAAAAGACATTTCTGTTCCCGTCACTATGAGGCGTGCATTGGCTCGCGAAGCTGAAGCAGAGCGTCTGCGCCGAGCGCGCGTTACGAGTGCTGAAGGCGAGGCTCAAGCTGCACAGAAACTGGTTGAGGCCGCCGATGTGATTTTCTCAGAACCGGGCGCTTTCGAACTTCGACGCCAACAAGCAATCGTCGCGCTATCCGCTCGAAAGAACACAAAGCTTTTGGTGCCGACACCGTTTTCGATTTCCGGGTCCGAGATGATCGTGGATGAAGACGCTACGACGGAAACTTGAACTTTGACAGACCGTGAGCCTGACCCCTATCTAATCGCGCTTTTTCGGTATGTAGAGAAACGCATCTGCTCCGCCAGCCGGTAAATTCTTATCAGCTTTGATCGTAAACGGTTCATTGATATTCATGTGCTTTGCGAACCGAGCAACAGTCTCGTGCGGTCTCGAACCGTCGTTCTTCTCATTAGCTTCATTGAATGACAATCTAGAATAGCGCTGAGTTTGATCTCCACCAGATGTGTGGATCACTGTTGATTCAATTCCGTGATTATTTTTCAGTTGGGTGTCCAGGGACTCTCCAATCGCAGATCTTCCCGAGTGATTACTGCCTCCTAACGCTACGATTCTTGCATCGGGGTTGTCTTTGATGATACCGCCGATGATATCGGTTGTGTGCTTGTTCCTATCCGTATATCCTTCTGGAGAAAGTGGAGACTTATGCGGAACATCGAGCGCCACAGGCTTTATTCCTGCCTTGATCATAGAATCGATCATGTTGACGTATCTCTCCGGCAGCCCCGGATATCGCTGTTCATCAGTTCCTTTAGTAAGCGCGTCTTTAAACTCTGCGCGAGCGTCATTGTCTCCTGCCGCCCACTTATCTAGCATCGGTTGCCACTGAGACGGCATCTCCACTCCGAAGTGCGTGATGCCGGCTGCTTTCATTTTTTCGGCTTGACCTGCGATAAAGTTTTGGGATGTTGCATCAGTGTGCTCTTCACCCAAAAACACAACTGGCTTTTCCTTTGTGGCAAACGCTCCGATATCGGGTGTCTGCTTGTTGTCGTTTAGGACCGCTGCGAATTTTTCAGGACTGTCTCTGAAATCGAGAACCTTCGGATCTCGATTGGAATCTCCTTTGTCCGCCGGTTTAGTATCTTTCGTTGTTGCGTCGACGAAATTATTTTTTGGCTTAGCCAATCCGTGTTTCAGAATGGCAAAATCTTCTCAAACAGAATGTCGAAGTCCTCGCCTTCGGAGATTTCGGCATTAGCCGTTTTTTCTGAACTTTCCGTTTTTCCGGATGCACCAGTTTTTGTTGCTCCTTCATTGAGTTTATTTTCACTAGATTTTGACTGCGGTGAAGTTTCCTCACCCATGTCAATCGAGACGTCACCGAATTTAGCAAGCGCCGAGCCACTGCCCTGGCGGTTTGCATCATCCATCGCGCGCAGCGAACTCAAATCACTCTTGAACTGCTCGCCTGTTGGTCGGGTCGTACTAAGGTCCAGGGACCTTGTTTCGACTGAGTCAGGTTTTCTGTTTTGACTCTCGACTCGTTCTGTCATCAAGAATTCTTAGTAAGGGGGCTGCAAGACCTAAGACTAGCGGCAATCTGTGAACTTTGTGTGGTTTTACACAGTCGGCTTTTTTGAGCAGAATTGACCACACGTTCACTTTAAAAAATTCAACTATGATGAATGGATGCTGAATTTTGATGTTCGGAAAACAATCAAACTATTAATGGGGCTCTTCTGCGTTGGGCTGTCGGCATCTTCATGTCTGGCTGAAGAGCATGTGTGCCCCGACTATCCGGAGATGGATCAGGCACTAATTGAGGGTAAGGAGAGGCTGAAAGCTCTTCCAAGTATTGACGCGCTACCGGCAGGTTATCCGCTACAGGATTCAGTTCGTCGGCTGACTTACACGCTGTCAGATTCCGATGCCGAACCTCTGGTCGACGGCATTGACATAAAAAATGAACAGGATCTTTATCGTGCATTTTTTGCTTCACAAAGATTGTTTCAGTCTAACCACCTCGATCTCTGCCTGCTGGTCTGGGACAAAATCTACCACTATTGCGCCAAAGAATTCGGAGAAGCGAATGAGAAGACCGTTGTATGCAATCTTTACCGTGCTCGACTGCATGTGCTGCTCGGCGGTCGAGAACTTAAATCGCCCTTGAAAGAAGAGCTTGCAAAGTCAGGGAGTTTCACTTTCAGGACTGTAGCCGAAAGCTATCACGACGCGAATTTCTGCGTTGGCGACAAACAAAAGTTGATATCACACTGGCAGCTAGCGAGAAGTCTGTACCGAGGGGCGTTTGATAGCTTTCAGAAATCTTCAGATGCCGGAATCAAAGAATATCTGCGACTACAGTTAGCGTGCTTTAGCGAGTTGTCTGATGAGTTCGACCAGGCATTCGATCTGGCATTTGCCGCATATGAAGCGGAGCAACAAACAGAACGATCAAAAATTTCTCTGTCAACGGGTTCGTCGAAACAGACAAGTGCTGCACTTCTCGTGGACCCGGGCGAGAAAGGCATTCAAGCACTAATGCTGAATTTATTTCAGGTGTATTTCGGTGCAACCGCGGGTGCAAAACCAGTCACTGTACTAGTTGATTACGTTATTGCTCATAAGGACTGGGCGAAGATTGAGATGGTGACTAATGAGATTTTGAAAAATCGAAATCCCGGCACTCGCTATTTAGATAGGCAAGAATTTGCAAAAATTTTTTGCGCTTATCGTTCGAGCCATCGAAGCGCAGATGTTTTCTCCCTAGCTGAAAAGCTAACCACTGAAAACGATTACGACGCGTTGTCCGATTCGTTTTCGGTCCTCATTGCATGTGCTTCTGAGCAAGAGAAGCCAAAAATATTAGCTATGATGGCGAAACTGCCTGCCACCGTACGTGATGCGCGCGCATTGGAGGATAACGGATGGGTTGCAGAGGCTGAGCGAGTTTATATCAAATTGAATGAAGACAACCCGAATTCAAACCACTATGAGTTCGATCTCGCTGAGTTTTATCAGCGTAGAAACCGATGGAATGAGGCCGCACTGGTGTACGATGCGCTGATAAAAAATATACAGCACCGATGCGACGAGGATGATTCCAAAGGCTTGGAAGTCTGCAAGTCTCTTCTACTTGCGGTCAGTCGATCTATGAGCCCAAGCCCGGAGACAAACTTCGCGCTCACAAAAGAAATGAGGACGTTGCAATCGGCGCTGGACAGTTGTGATCGACGAAGGCAGGCTTTGGAGTGCTTGAGTCTATCCGAAGAGCTTTACGAAACTGGTTCAAATCTGGAAAAGAAGGGTGATCAGGCGACGGCGAAAAAAATGTATCTATCTTCTCTTGAAATTAAGGAGAAAAATCTTCCAGCCATCGACTCTTCAAAGGTCGGCGTGCTAACAGACCTAGCAAGGATTGAGGCGTCCGAAGGAGATGTGAAGGCCGCACAACTGAAGTTTGAGAGAGCTGTCTCAATTTGTCGAAAATCGCCGAATGTATCACCTGAAACTTTCCGATACGCGTTGGAAACATATGGTGCGTTTTTATCAGGGACTAAACAAACGAAGCGGTCTGACGAAATTTACAAGTGGGCTCGTACCTTCGATAGCCAGGAAAAATCTGAAAAACCAAAAAAGTAGCTATTGGATGCTACTGGATGCGAGCTCGTTTTGCCCGTGGCAACGGCACGTTCATGTGACGATGTTCTGGGTGCAAAATTTCATGTGCGTTGAAGCGTTTTCGAATGCGATGCGCAAGGAAATATGTAGAAGACTTCCTTCCTGGGTTGCAGCGCTGGTCTAAAAGGAGGTGTGTCAGGATGGAAAGAGTGATACCAATGCGATATGGCTGTTTCTTTCCGCCTTTGAAAAAGAAGAAGAATAGCGCTAGCAGCTCGTATGAATGTAACGGAAGGTAGAGCTTTCCGCTGTATTCTTCGTGACAAGCCTCGGAAAACTTCTCCCAGTTAGGGCGCCAGCCGTGCGCTTTGACGTAATCGACTAAATGATCGAGGTCGATCAGCCAACCTGCAAGAAAGGTTGCAAGTGCCGCTGGCTTAGACCTGTAGTGATAATAGCTCGCCCCGGCAACTCCGGCCGAGGTAATAATATGTCCTACAGTTCTCATATTTCCTGGCTTCCTCTCATGCTATTTGCTGAGAACCCTTCTAAAATTACTTAGTAATTCTGATTACTCGTTATCTTGTTTAATTAGCAGAGTTTCATTATCTCTATGCTAATCGATCTTCCCAGTTTTGGCTCACAAATCACTGACCACTGCCCCAACTTGGTCGATCGTAACAAGAATAACCTCCGAGCCTGGCGCCGGAATCGCAGGACCTGTTTACGTTTTGGGAGTTGTTAGCTGATGATGCAAATGCGACGCGTTGCCCTTCCCCTGATTGCATGCTCTTTTGTTCTGAGTTCGCTCGTTTGTGCTCCGCAAAATGCGTCAGCACAGAGCACGGACCCGCGCGCAATCAGCATGTACAACCTGGGTTTGAACGCTTACAAACAAGGCAGCCCGGAATCGGCAATTATTTTCTTCAAGCGAGCGACTGATATTGACCCGAATCTGGCTGACGCTCAGTACAATCTTGGCGTTCTCTATCAAAGCCAGCGTCGCGGCAAGGAGTCGGTATCCCGGTTTCAAGAAGTGCTGAGAGTCAAGCCAAACGATTCTGACGCTCAATACCAGCTAGGCATCGTCAATATGACGCTTGGTGAGTACCAGGAAGCCAAAAAATATCTGAATTTGATTCCTCCAGCAAACGTTCACTTCCAGGATGCTCAGAAGCGTGCTGCCGAATGCGATCAGAAAATTGCTAACGGAGTGACTACTCCGTCAGTCATTCCACCGCAAGCGAATCCGGCTGCTGATGGCGGTGTACGCACCCAGACTCCGCAAGCTACGCAGACGCAACCGCAGGTGCAGCAGGAACCGGTCTACCAAAGCCAACAACCAGCTGCGCCGTTGCAGAGTTACGGTTCGACAACGCAACCGAGCAATCCTGTTAACCCACCGGTCACGCCGCCCACACGCCCTCAAACTCAAGCGGGTTCAAAACCTACAGCGGTGTTGGCTAACGTGGCTATCAGGGTGATTGCGACGGGCTTTCATGCACCTTCGGGCATGACCTTCGACAAGCAAGGTAATTTGTACGTCGCTAACTTCAATAGCAACACCGTCGATAGAATTAGTCGTGACGGCACTCGAACAGTGTTCGCCAGCGGCGGAAATCTAAAGGGACCAATCGGATTGGTTTGCGATGATGCTGGAAACCTTTACGTGGCCAATTATTCCGGTGGTACAGTCGCGCGGATTACGCCTGCAGGAATCTCGACTGTCATTGCGACCGACTTCAAGAGTCCTTATTACCTGACTCTTGGACCAGGTGGAACGATTTTTGTGAGCCAGCAAGAAGATAATTCGATCATTCGAATTTCGCTTCCGCAGGCGATTACATCGAAGCCGCCGGGTGGCGTGACACCTTAGATTAGTGGGGCAGGTAGTGGCTGAAGTAGCGGCATGGGCGCCTGCAAGGCGCCCCTACGATTAAACTCTACAATTAGACCCCTACGATTAAACTCTACGATTAAACTCTACAGTTAGACCCCTACAATCGTTACGCGTCGTCTTTGGGGAGGCGCATCCAGAATTTGGAGCCTTTGCCTTCTTCGCTTTCTACTGCTATTTCGCCACCGTGTTGCTCGACGATTGAGCGGCATATGGCTAGACCTAGTCCGGCTCCGCCTTTGCGTGTGGCGTCGTCAACTGAGACTTGTTGGAAGCGTTCGAATATTTTCTTGCGGAATTTCTTTGGAATACCGCGGCCTTCGTCTGTAACTGATACTACGACGTCCTTGCCCTCGTCGGTCGCCTCGACTCTGACAGTGGACCCTTCTGGTGAGAATTTGAGTGCGTTAGCGATGAGATTGACGAGGACTTGAACGAGACGATCAGGGTCTGCGTTAAACCGAATATCGACTTTCTGAAATGTGACATTGATACCGCTCTTTTCTGCTGCTGGTAAAACGGTGTCTCTGGTGGCATCAAGGATTTCTCTCAAATTGACTGGGCGCTTGCGCGATGACAATGTTCCGGATTCAAGTCGTTCGATGTCCAAAAGATCTTTGATCAGTTTTGTCAGGCGTGTGACATTGTCGTCCACTGCTTTCAACTTCTGAGAACCGGTCTCATTCAGTGTTCCATATGCGCCGGTTTCCAGAAGTTCGAGATAGACTTGCACCGCCATTAGTGGCGTCTTCAATTCGTGAGAAACCATGGCAACGAATTGTTGTTTCATTCGCTCCACTTCCGCTCTTTCTGAAACGTCGACTATCAAAATCAAAAGCCGCTGGCCGTCAGTTGTGTCGAGCATTCGGGCTGAGACTTCGGCGGTGATCGTATCTCCGTGTACACCCACGGAGGAAGTAACCGCGGCGTGTTCGTCGGTGGCATCGCTGTCCGTATCGGCGTCTGTAAGGTTGCCGCCAATGTACTGTTTGTAATCAAATTCAACCTCGACGCTGACTTCTTCGCTGTAGCCCAAGGCTGCATCATCATCGTCATCATCGTCATAGAGCTCCTCGCCATCAAGAGACTCTGGGTTTTCGACTATTTTCAATCGCTGGCTTGCAGTCAGGTTTGCTATTCGCTCGAGCTTGGCTTGGCGTTTTGCCTCGCGCGCTTTGAGAAAATCTCTGTATTCTTTTGACCGATGTGGTAGCACCAGTGGTGTTTCAACCGCTCTGTCCAGATGCTTCTCGAGGTAGACCAAAATGTCGCTTTGACCTGGAATGTGGATGAAGTTGCTCAGTGGCTTATCGAGCATCTCTTCTCGAGTTGCAGCCATCAACGATTCGCTAACCGGATTGGATAGTTTGATGATTCCTCGTAGATTGGTCATGATTAGACCGACTGGAAGCGTTTCAATAATATGTCGAAGCCTTGTCTCAGCATCCTGGAGAACCTCTTGCCTGTAGCTCCTCTCCGTGATGTCTTGTGCCACCAGGAAGAGTAACTTTTCGTCCGGAGACCATTGTGCAGAAAACTGAACTGTAATGATCGGTCCATCTTTTTTGCGAACCTTCATCTCAAATTCGACCGCGTCATTGCTTTGCCGAACGTCCAGCAAGACCTGCTTTGCGCCCTCAACCTGGTCGGCTACCAGGATATCCAGTAGTCGCATGCCTACGAGTTCGTCGGGGCGGTATCCGAAAACTTTCAACGCCGACGTGCTTACCTCGACGAAGCGATTCTCTTCGTTCAACATGCAAATTACTTCCAACGCATGTTGCAAGATTGCGGTTTGCTTGGTCATGGCAGTGGTTAAAGCCGTCGCGACTTCGATGAACGACTTATCGAGCTGAGCAATCTCATCGTTACCTGGAATCGGTGGATCAAGCGGCTCTCCGCTAGCCAATTTCTGAGTATTGCGATTGAGATGATGCAAACGGCGAGTGATGCCTCTGTTAAACAATGACACCATCAGGAATACTATAAAGACGTTAATCGCCACACCTGAGATCAAAACGTTCTTAATCTGACGGCGCTGCTTGAACTGCTGCCCGACCGTGGAGGTCTCGATGTTCTCCTGGTCTCGCCGAATATCTTCGAATCTGTCAGCCATGTCCAACAGCAATGGTTTGATCTTTTGGATTTCATCCTTGGCTTGATCCCATTCTCCGGAGCGCACCTTGTTTTGTGCGCGGAAGAATTCTTGCATACCGTCATCGACTGATTTGCGCACTTTTAGAACCGCGCGTTTGGCTTCAGGATTGTTGCCGCAACTCTTTTCGAGGTCGGACATTTCAAGGTACAGCTTGCGAATCAAGGATGTTGTTTCTAAATCGCCGGCCAGATCAAGCGATCTGATTCTCAATGAGAGTGAAACCACGGTTCGCATCAAACGGTTGATGTTGAAGCCGATGGCACGCGACTCTTTCATTCGCGCCGCGTCGGTTTCTGCTTCTTGAAGGAGAAGAAAAAGCCATCCGAATAAAAGTAGTTCGAAGCCCAGCAGTATCGAAATCAGGAGATTGGCTTTGTGCCCCAGTTTCATACTTGCATGAAGGCCTCTGGTCTAAGCGCTGAAGAACTTCTTAACGAACAGCTCCTGGTGCTCCGAGCTGTTTTCTGGTGCGGAAAGCCAGTTTCTCTTTCTCTTCCGGAGTTAACTGAGAAGCCAGCCACTGGTGGCGTTGATGGTGGCAGCTCAAAATGATGATTTGATTGTGAGGTGCAATCGACGAGATTAGAAACTTCATCATTGCGACAAAGCGCACATCATCAGCTTCGCTGAATGGTTCGTCCAGCACTATCGGCAGTGGCTGGCGTTTGGACAAGAAGGTGGTCAAAATGATTCGCGCCAACCAGTGAACTTGCTCTCTCGTCCCTGTGGACAAGCGGGTGACGATGTCTTGGGAAGAGAACTCGCGATCGTAACCTTTGAGTTTCACATTTAACTTCAATGAGTGATCGAAAGAAAGTTTTTCAATGTCCAGATTGAGTTGTGAAATCAAGCGTTCCGCTTCAGAGTTGAGCTGCTCTGACCAGTCTTCGTATGTTTCCGTTGAAAGTTTCTTTATGACGTCACGAGCCAGGCTGAGAGCGTGCTTCGAACGACGTGCGCAATTGAGTTCGTGTTCGACGTTGGCGAGCTCTTCCATCGTTTCCAAATAGTGTTCGTCGCGATAGTTGAGAGCCGCTCGAATCGTGGCTGTTAATTCATCTTTTCTCGCTTTTGTTTCTGCACTGGCATCGGTCCCTGATTCGCTTGCGGCTGGAGAGCCCCATGGCAGAACGGCTTTGACGCTGTTGGAAGTGGGCTCCGGGCGAGTGGCAAGGGCCGAGTCTTGACGAATTAATTCGTTGATCTTCTCTTTCAAAAGGTCGCGATCAAATTCGAGATTGGTGAGAGCCTCGCGTGGCTCCGGATAGTCGGAGAGATCGAACTCAACTCTGGCAATGTCGTTGAGTATTGACTGACGGTCAGTGTTTACCTTCAGCAGTTCATGAACTTGATCTTCGATATTTTCAGGATCTACTGTGACACCGGAGCGCGTGAGCACCGCTTCGACCTCGCGTCCGCTGTCCTCGATCTCGGTGAGAAGAAAGTCGAGCTGTTTGCGCAAAGTGCGAATATGTTGGAATTGTTCTTCCAGAGCATCTTTATCTTTATGATACTGAGTGATGTCCTGTGAAAGGTCCATGGCGAGCTGAGAGTTGATGTTCGAGCTGTCGCGTCCTGCCTTGTCGAAAAAGTAGGCCAGGTCTTTTTGCAATTTGCTCATGCGGGCTTCCTGGTTACCCAGGCTGCTATCTCTCGATTCCTGCTCCGAGAGTACTTCGTCGTGGGTGGATGCTTCGTTGATGAACTTTATCAAGTCATCTTTACTGCCGCTTCCCGTCTTCACCGCAATTCCGGTGAGCTTCGCTTCCAGATTTTGAATTTTGGTTTTTACCGCAGCCAACGCTTTGCGGTGTTTTTGCTCTTCCTCTGCTGCGGCTTCGGAATCCTTCTTCAGGTAGTACTTGTAGTTGATTACCATGCCAAGCAAAAACAGCCCGGAGAACAATGACAGCAACATCACTATCACCGCTCCGACTACGATCAATTGCGAGATGTCTTTGATATCGTGCGTGAAGATCAGAACTAGCAGTGCGGCAATCGCCAAAACGAACAACCCGAACATTTTGCCCATGTTGTGCGTACGATTTGTCTTTCGTCTCTCTTCAATATCATCGATACTGAATTTGGTCTCCTGAATTTTTTTCTGTTCTTCTTGAACCTGGTCGTAGAACATAATTAGAAGTGATGAGTAATTCTTCGCTTCTTCAATTTCGCTGCGCGACAGTCCTTTGAGAACATCCAATGCTGTCGCATGCTGCTTCGTTGACATCATCAGTTTTTGCAGATGGCGACCAGTCTGCTCCTGATGATCTTTATGCATCTCATTCAGTTCTTGCTGCAATTTGTACAGGTTGATCGCCAGAGCCGAGATGCTGTTGGCCTCGTCTAGCGTCAGCGCCTCGATAGATTGATAGCGTTCGGTCAGCTCTCGTTCCAGACGCTCGTATTCTTCTTGTTGTGGTTGAATTTCGTCGGCTAGTCTGTCTGCGTCCACCTGCCGAGAGTTTTTTCGAGTCCACAGATCGTTTAACGTAGATGAAACCGGTCTTGTCACCGAGGCGTTCATGTCCAGGTTTTTCAGATCGCTTTCCAGTTGCAACTTATGCTCGTAGCGTTGTCTGAGAAACTCGAGTTTGAGATCGACTTCTTTCAGTTCTAATCGAACTGCGTCGAATTCCGCAGCTAGATTGGCATCTGCCACTGGGACCTCGGCACTACTCTGTTGGTTGAGCGCGTCGAGTTCTGCAATTAATTCTGCTGTCTTTTTGTGCTCGACTTCCATCTGCGCAAGTTTTTGCAGCATGTCCGCTCTTGTCGATTCCAGCTCGTTGATTGCGTCTTCGACAGAGATTCGCTTGTTAACCGCACCGAAGGGGGTGTAGTTGAACATGGCCTCGTTTAAGGCATCTACAGCACCACCTGCGGTGCTAACCGGTGTCGCCGTATCAGCCATTGCTTGAAATACAGGTGCAATGTCTGCCGTACCGCCCACGTGGTGCGCATCAAGATGTCGCTGTCCTAAAAGGCATGTGTTTCTAAATAGATCACGACTCATTCCAGTGAGCAAGAAGCCGACCTGATCGCCTGAGTCGGCTTTGCCGTTGGCCTTGTCTTTGCCGACCCACTCTGCAGTTACATCCGCATTGGTTGAGCGATCTATGACTTGAACTTCTTTCTTCCCGAAATTTCTAATCACCTTCAACTGTTTGCCATCTATAGACAAATCGATTTCAGCTTTGTACGGCGCCTTTCGGTCCCATGGTTTGAAAGTCTCACGCTCAGCCAGAGCCGCCCTGGTGCCGTGCTCCGGAAAGTCGAACAGCGTCGCCCAGATTCCTTCGGCCAGAGTCGACTTGCCGTACTCATTGGGCTCGACGATAAGGTTGACGTCGTCCGCTCCGAACTCGATCTGTTCGTTCGTGATGCCACCAAATCCGTAAAGTGTGATCTTTTCAATCCACATGGCGATGCGTAACCTTCTGACGCTTCAAAGCATCAAGTCCGTAATAGAGAGCATCTTCGATTGTTTTTCCGGAAAGGAAGAATCCCGGTACATTGTTTAGCGTGTCCGCGCGAGGATCCGCTTCTCGTTTCTTCTCAGCCTGAGATTGTCGTTCAAGCATGCTTTCCAAAAACTTGTGTTCAGTCGTACGTGGGTCGTACTCTTCGGCAAGATAATCCGGACGAGTTCGATCGACGATCAGTAAATGGTAGAAATCCGGACGCAATTCTTGAGCTGCTTCGAACGGATCGAATTCAGGGGCGTGCGTGCCTTCGAGGCTGACGCACACTATATCTACGTCCGGGCGAATTTCTTGTTCTTGTACTGCGTAAGCAATTTCTTCCTTGAGGCTCGCCGCGTCCAGTCCGGACACATCAACCGGGACGTAGGTCAGTCGGTTGCTGGCTACTTCGATTGGCTCGAGAGTTGTAGTCGTTTTGCCGTTTTCATCGCGCTCGATTGTTCCTAAAATTGCCACTCGAGGACCGAGCTCATCGAAGTTTCTTCCGCACAAACATCCGGAATAAGCGCCGATGATCAAATCGTTTTCATCGCAGAGTTCTGTGTACTCGTGGAAATGTCCAAGCGCCGTGTAGGTGAAACGCTGGGCCGCAAGCTCTTCTACGGAGAACTGTGCCGTGAGTCGATCGTGCATTCCATCCATGCCTGGATAGCTGTCGAGTGAACCGTGAAAAACCAAAAGGTTGAAATCGGCTGCTTCATCGCGTGGAACGTAGCTGCTGAGAAGGCGTTCGGTTATCCTGTTCTGGCTGATGTGAGCATGGCCGGTGACAGCAACATCGCTGCGTTTCGGATGCTTAATCGTAGAGAACTCTTGAGTATTGAAAATGAAGGCGTTGTCCGGCCAGGCGCGCATGCCTCTGGCTGAGAGAAATGCCGGATGATAGTAGGAATCGATGGTGTATGGATCGCCTTCGCCCGGAGAAATGAAGACCGGAATGTCTCTGAGTTCGGCTATCGCTTCGAGCACTGTTCCGGCTGTGTCTCCGCGGATGCTGCGATGGTCCCAGATTCCTCCGGGAATCAGCACGGCATCGACGTTTTGATCGCCGGCAACGCGGCAGGCGCCGACCAGTGATTCCATGAGATCGGTATAGCGAGCCGCTCTTTGCGCGCTTGAAAAAGACAACACACCGCGATTCTGGGGCGAATCGAGGTGAACATCAGAGAGCTGGATAAACTTGAAAGTAGAGTTTTCTGAGGGCATGGTCCCTTCGCAATGCGGCTGACTCGGGCAGGCATACACTAATATGATCTAGAGCTTTTATACCTGACTGGGATATGGATTTAAACGTTTGAGATCCTGCTGCTTCCTTCCCGACTGATTTATCAGTTACGAACTCAGATTCTGCGTATTTATCGGACGCGCTTTCGCTTTTCACGTGCCTTGTTCGTTGTTCCTATTCGTTGACCTCATGGCTCCTCTCGCGTCCAGGTCGCTGCACGTAAAAAACTTCAGGAAGGCGTTAAACGCGCTCGATTATCGATGCGATTCCCTGTCCGACTCCAATGCACATGGTCGCAAGTCCATAACGTCCGTTGCGCCGTTTGAGTTCGTGAACCAGTGTGGTGAGGATGCGAGCGCCCGAAGCTCCAAGTGGATGACCGAGGGCGATGGATCCGCCGTTGACATTGACTTTGTCCATCGGCAGTTGCAGCTCTCTTGCACAAGCTAATACTTGAGCGGCAAAGGCTTCGTTTAGCTCGATCAAGTCGAGATCTTTGACTGCAATTCCGGCTCGCTGCAGTGCTTTCTTCGTCGCTTCGATCGGTCCAATGCCCATGATTGCTGGATCTACTCCAGCTACTGCTGTTGAAACTATCCTTGCCATAGGTTTCAACTTCAACTCCGCAGCTTTTTCTGCGGACATAAGTAGAACTGCTGAGGCACCGTCATTGATACCAGAAGAATTGCCGGCGGTTACGCTGCCACCCTCACGAAAAGCCGGTTTTAGTTTCGTCAGATCGGCAATCGTCGTCTCCGGTCTTGGATGTTCGTCTTGAAAAACTATCTCTGGTTCTTTCGAACCTTTTTTCGGCGGAAGCGGAACACCCACAATTTCGTCTTTGAATAAGCCCTTTTCATGAGCTTCTTTGTATTTGTGTTGACTCGAAAGTGCAAACTGATCTTGATCTTCGCGCGAAACTTTGTATTTTTCGGCAACGTTTTCTGCCGTCTCGCCCATTGAGAATGGATTGTGCATGTCGCTCAGTTTTTTGTTGACAAACCGCCATCCCAGCGTCGTATCGATTAGTTTCATATCGCCGCGAGGAAACGCAGATTCTGGTTTGCCCATTACGAAAGGGGAGCGTGTCATTGATTCGACTCCACCGGCGACGTAAATGTCACCTTCGCCAAGCTTGATGGCGCGGGCGGCATCGTTGACCGCCATCAGTCCCGAGCCGCAGAGGCGATTCACTGTACCGCCTGGTACGGTCACTGGAAGTCCGGCGAGCAGAGCGGCCATTCTTGCTACGTTGCGATTGTCTTCTCCTGCCTGGTTAGCGCATCCCATCAGCACGTCTTCGATTGAAGACGCGTCCAATTTGTTTCTTTCAACAATGGCTTTGATAACCAGCGCGGCAAGATCATCGGGTCTGACGTCTTTTAAACTACCGCCGTAACGACCGATTGGGGTTCGGCATGCGTCGACGATAACTACTTCTTTCATGATTCCAGGAACTCCATGTTGATAAAACCGAATAGACCCGCTCTCGCGGAATTACATCCGCGCAACGGTGAAAACCTTACTGAGCCTCAGGTGTGGCGAGCCAACTGACCTGGTCGGTTGCCAGCGATTGCAAAACATCTGCCGGTGTTTGTTGGTTCATCGCGACGGCACGGCGAACCTCGGGGCGCGAGTCGCTTCCTAATTTGCGGAGCAAATCGGCATTGGAAGTCGTGTTCGACGCTGCCGCTATGCGGACCCGATCTTCAGGATCTGCGGAAAGTTGCGCTAAAGCATCGCGTGAAATCGCAGGATTAGCGGCTACTGCACCTCTGACTACCGAGCTTGTATCTTTTGCGAGTTTGTCCAGCGACTCAGGCGGCATGGCGGGGTGTGAGGCTGCCACCGCTCGCACCGATGGATCCGAATCTGCTGCGAGTAATTCCAGCAAAAACTTGTGTGTTCCGGATGAGGATGCCATGCTGATCTTCAAAACAGTGTCGGCATTCTCGTACATGTGGCGCAGTGTGTTGGTAGAGATCCCGCGACGGAAGAGCAATTGTTGTTTCACTCCCAGATCTCTGTCATCAGCAAGCGAAACCAAAATTTCTTCACTTGTCGATGGATTGCCGGCAAGTCCTTTCAAAACCGTTGAGCACGAATCCTTACCGAGCACCGCTAACGCTTCCGGTGGCGCCGCTGTATTCGTCGATAGAGCCTGACGAACAATTTCGTTGGAGTCTGACGCCAGCGACTTCAGGATCTCTTTGGCTGCCGCTTGATCGGCGACCTTAGGGAAAGTGTTGGCTGCAAGAGCGGCTCTCACTGCGTAGTCTTTGTCCTTCGACAATTCTTTCGCTGCTGCTATGTTTAACGACCGATTGTTGGCCAGCACATAACGAACGAGTCCAGAATCGCTCTTGGCGAGAGAGTTCATGTCTTCATCGGTGTTATCTAATCTAGCTGCCAGAACTTGAGCGAGCGCAACGGGAGGATTGTCCCAGAGTGTCTTGATGGTTGATTTGCTGGCTTGCGGGTTGGCTGCTACTGCTGTCTTTACGCGGATCGAGCCATCCTTGGTCAGCTTCAGCAGAGTGGCGTCAGTCGTGGTGGGGTTGGCGGCCACAGACCAGCGAACCTTTTCTTCTTCGTCATTTGCCATCGCCTCTACCGTCGCCAACGGCGTAGCAGGATTGAGCACCACTTCCATTCGGACTTCCCAGTCCTTGTCGGAAGCCAGGCTTTGAAGCGATTCTTTCGGGGTTGATGGGTTGCCGGCTACTCCGATTCTTACCACCATATGAAGATCGTTGGCCAACTTTGCTAGAACTGCCGGTGGTGCAGACTGATTGCCTGCCACCATCGAACGAACACCTAGATCGCCATCTTCAGCCAGTGCACTATAAGATTCGACGCTGAGCTGAGGCTGGCGCGCGAGGAATGTTCTGACCAGGCGATCGCCTACTTTCACTAGTCGGTCGACGACCTCTTGGGTCGTTGATTTGTTTCTTGCCAGAGAGAGCAAAAGATACTCAGTTTGAGTATGACCGTGGGCTAGTTTTGTCAGCACCGCAGGCGGTGTGGTCGGATTGGCGGCAATCGTTTCGCAAACCTTGGGCAGACCTGAGGAGGCGAGATTATAGAGAACATGCGCATCGAGCGGTGTCGGGTTTCTCAGCAGGGCTTCGACTACGAGTTGATCGGAATCATTCGAGAGAGCTCTTCGAGTCTCAAGCGGACAATTCGGGTTTGACGCTACCTGCCGTCTGACCAGATCGCTCGAGTCCTGACCCAGTTTTGCGAGCAATTCAGGAGGTGTTTTGGGATTGGACGCGACTGCCAACTTAATTGGATATGCCGGAGATGGTGTTGAGATTCTGCGGCGTTGCTGTTCTACTTGTGCCTTAAACGGGGCTGGCGGTGCGGCTTTCGCTTTGGCCTCCTCCGGCTTTGAGTCCGGAGGCATTTTGTCGAGTTTTTCAGCGTCGGCTTTGGCTTTCTCTTTTTTGGAAGGCTTATCTTTTTTGTCGGATTTGTCCGATTTGCTGGCGGCATCATTCTTTTTGCTGTCGCTGTCTTTCGAGAACGCCGGCTGCGCGCAACAGACTGCCACTACAGATGGTATCAGGCAAAAGTAAGCCAGTGAGGTAGCAATTGCCCTGGTTTTTTTCTCGTTCATAAACCTGCCAAATTTGAGAGTCGACTCCAAACCCTCAGATTTTAGCAATAATTTGAAGACGACTCTGTTTAGCTCGATTACTTGGACTTCATCATCGTGACTGGTGTTAATCGCTCTCGTGAACAGAGCGAATAATATTAAGAAGAACGCCACGGTCGAGGTCTTGAGACACGTACTCGATATACTTTACTTGCCAGTTTTCAAGATCGGCTTTTACTGTCGACAGCGACGTTCCGGCGGAGCGAGCCGCTGCCATATCCACGTCGACTTCGCCTTTATGGCTTAGGATAAACACTCTTGCACGTCCGGAATACCCGAGTGAGTCCCTGAAACTTAAACGCAGGAAGGCGTTGTTGCGATCGGTGCCGATGATCTCGCGGATGCCAAGCACCAGCTTTTGGAATTTCGTCATCGGACCGCTTATGTCGCCGTCCGGCACACTCGCTAACTTGTAATCGAGCAAGACGCCAATCACATAGCTGAAATCGGAAGTCGTGACATCGCCAAGCAGACGCAGCGTGCGCGTCAAGTTGGTCAGACCATCCAGCGAATCGTAGACTCTGCGCAAAAGCGCCATCTGATTCTTGCTCAGGGGCGTCTTCTCTTTCGGGTCCTTGAGCGGTTCTCCGGAGAGCAGACCTTTTTTGTCTTCGTCTTTTTCGAGGACGGACTCAGGACCACGCGGCAGTTTCTTCCAGACCACAGCAGTGTTATCCTGCGACAACGCCGCATCCAGCAACAGTTTATCCAGCGGTTTTGTGATTTTGCAGGATTCTTGAGTCAAATCTTCCGTTGGTGGGCGTTTGATAAAAACGAAAATGCCCTGGTTCCACGCACTGGCAAATTCGGTCACCGCTTGGTTGCCATGCAGCTTTCCGATTCTTGCGTGTGCAGGTTTGCCGTTTTCAAAATGAGCTTTGAATTGCATGTCTCTGTTTTCGACAGACAAAACACCAGTTTCTCTGTTGGTTGCCATGTTCTGCAAAAGGCTCATGGGGTCCGTCGAACCAAGGTGCCCGACCAGAGATTGCACGCGCGCTTCGTCGCTTGTCGCGGCCGACGCCATCTTCGATTTTGTTTTCGTGCCATCGGACTGACCGTAGAAAGCCATGTCTGAGAGCGCGATTTCGAGCATGCGCGATGATATTTTTCCGCGTTTAACAGCAAGAGCTCCAAGGTTCATGCGCTCTTTAACGTTGGTGCCCTGCAGCTCGAGAACCAGCTCGTCAAGCTGACTTTGATTGAGGATCTTGCAACCAATTAAATATTCTTCCAACGTGAAAGACCGTCTGGCTTTGAAACAATTAGCCAGGAAAGAGACTTTCGCGAAGATAGGAAAAATCGTTTTCTTAGTTTCCAAACCTTTCAGCGCTTCTAAGACCTCACTCTCGGTCAATCTTTCCTTTGCGCGCTGAGTGAGCGCGGCGACCGGAGTGTAGTTGTCGATCAACGCCATCAGGTGATTTTCTTTGCCTGGAGCCTCGATGTGAGTCTTGCGTTGAAGCCCGGCTTCAGTGAATGCGGGCACAGTCGCCATCAAAATTTGTTGTGACAAATCTGCGCCACCTTCTTCGAAGCCGGCAGCTTTGCCCAGTGTGGTTTTGATGTATTTAGTAACTGTCTGCGAGAAGTCGAAGATATCGGCAAAGCTCTCGAACACTCGGATTGTCGGTGCCGAAGTCAACGACTCGCGGACGATGGCTGTGGCGCTGTCAGCTCGCAGAAAGATGAGCGCGCCTCGCACTTCGACCAGGTTATTGACTATGGTGGCGGCATTGATCACCATCTCGGCCGGAAAGAGGTAACCGCAAAGCGTGGCGTCGATGATTATGGCTTCGTAGAGATGATTGGCGCTGGCGAGCGCCGTCAGTTCTTCCATCAAGTCGCTGCCGTATTTCAGAACGACGATGTTGTCCGCCGCTGCGTCGGCGGCAATTTTTTGAGTTATGAATCCATCCTGTACAGGGATTCCGGTTTTGCTGTCGGATGTCATTGGGACGACTCTCGAATTTCTCTGCTCGCTCCGTTCCGTCAGGGTCCAGTCGAGCCTACCTGCCATGGTTGTTATGCCACACTTCGCTCAAGATTTACATTTGACGCCGCAAGCGTCCCATAATTGGTAATTTCGTGGCTGCAAATCAAGAACTGACGGGCGTTGATGTAAAGATGATTTTCTTTGCCTTTCGCCTGTCCTTAATCTCATTTATACTCGAACCGCTGTTTGCAGAACAGAAAGAGGTTTCGTTTGTCTATGAATTTATCAAACCGTTTTGATTCCACCCACAGAACCAGCGGTTTTGCATCAGACAATAACTCTAAACGGCTGACTGCCGGCGTGAGTACGCTCGCTGTGCTGTTGAGTCTTTTCAATCCACTGGCTGTTTGTGCGCTTGAACGACCGATGAGTCAAATGCAAGACGGCGAAATCTATGATAAATCCTACTATCCGAAGACCAAGGTCAAAACAGAAACCCGCGAAGACGGCGGACTGGTGCTTAAAGGCGAGGTCGACTATTGCGTTCCTGCCGGTACGCCGATCAAACTGAAGCTCGCTACCGTTCCTACTTCCGGGCTACGGCTCATGGATCGCGATCTCGAGGGCAATCTGCGTCCAGCTCAGCTCGGGCAGCCGATTACAGCGAAAACGACTGAAGACATCTATATCGATTCGAACAAAGTTATTCCGCTTGGGACTACGTTTTACGGTTATGTCTCCAAGTTGCACGCGCCTCGAAGATTGGCTCGCCCAGGGCATCTTGAAATCAAGTTTGAAAAACTGAAATTGCCGGATGGTCGTACTTTCGAATTCGGTATCAGAGCGGACAACTACAAACCGTCCACGATGAAGAGTAAGGCTAAGGGTCTCGGTCGCGTACTTTCGTACACTGGCGGTGGTGCAGCTATGGGCGCCATCATTGCTTATCAGGTTTCCGGACTGAGCCAAACAATTTCGATGCACGGTTATAACATCGCTGCTGGTGCTGCCGTTGGCGCTATCGCCGCCACCACTTACGCGATGATGAAGAAGGGCAAAGCCGCTGTTCTCGAGCCGGGCGACGACCTCAATATGAACATCGATGCTGATTTGCTCATGCCTGTTTCGACCAGACCAACGCCGAAGAAGGCGCCAAAGCAGCTTGCCGGACTGGAAGTTGCAATCCTCAAAACCAAGGATTCGTCCGATGGTCTGGGAGGGCGTCTCAAACGAATCGATATGCAGATCGACAACAACACCAAGTCGACGCTGAAAACAATCGACTTCTATCTCGAGGACACGAACGGCAATAGAGCCCCCGTGTCAGCCTCACAGGATGACGAAAACTCAGAAATGAACGTCGACATCCCACCGTACAGCATCGAGAAGCTCAGACTGCATTTCGCGATGGAATACCCGAAGCTGAAACACCGACTCGTGATCCTCGACCACAACACCCGCCGCGTCGCCCACGTAGTCGAACTCGAGTAACCCACGTCGGGAACTGGAGTTCGTGAATCCGGAGTCCGCTGTACTGTAGTTCGTGGAACTTGAGTCCGCGGTACTGGAGTTCGCGGAACTGGAGTTCGCGGAACTGGAGTTCGCGGAACTGGAGTCCGCGGAACTGGAGTTCGCGGAACTGGAGTTCGTGGAACTGTAGTTCGTGGAACTGTAGTTCGTGGAACTGGAGGTTCGTGGAACTGGAATGGTCCGTTAAATTGGACCGGTGCGCGTCAAATGCTGGGAGCGCAGGCTTCCAGCCTGCTCCGAGCCGCTTCTCGAGCCATCCCCGAGTTTCCACCATCGTCTATAAGGAATCAAAAAACCTCACCCTCCATGTTCTCATTTGGCGACTGTGCAAACACGTGATCCGCCTCTAGAACACCAACTTTGTTTTCACCTACCTAATGTTCGCTTTATATATTGCACCGCGGGATATTGTGGAATCGCCCAGGTTGTTTTTGGGGTAGGCTGAATGGGGTCCGAAAAATACCTTGTCAAGCACTACGTAGTTTCCCCATGACTGGCATTGACATCGATCTCGCAAAGAAGGATATTAGGGATGCTAAGGTTTGTTAATTGCTTGGTTCTGCCCAAAGTCCTAACCGATTCGACGATTACCAAAAACGAATAATCTGTCAATCGTGCAAGACAGCACGGCTGATCTGGTATCATTGCGCGCTTTTCAGTGCCACCGAGTGTGGTGCACTGGGCATCGTGCAGCGCCGAGTTTCCGCAAGGCAAATGATCCGCCCCGAACACCCCAAGTCCACACCCTAGCCGTGTTCTCCGAGCCAACCGAGAAAAGTACGGCCCCACAATGTTTTCAACACTTCCGACTACTACCACAAAACAACCGCCAGGTTACGATCTGAATACGATATTCAGACCGTGTTCAAATGAGACGGCAGACGGCGCACAAGGCACTAGAGCCTGTGATGCCAAACCGAAAAATTCCTGCGCGAACAATCTATTTGATATTGAACTTACCAGATTTCCAAAAATCACAGCTGATGAACCTTTGATGTCTTGGCTGTTGAGGGCAACCGATATCGTCTCCGATGTAGTCATCAGAGACGCACTCGAGTTGTCGCGCACCGGCGGTCAAAGCCTATGCGATTTGCTCATGCTGTCTGGTCGAGTTTCGCACTCCGATTTGCGTGCTCTTGAACGAGCGACAACGCTCGTAGAGAGCGGAATCATCTACCGTGATTTTGCTGCCCATGCTTTGAATTTCGCATGTGCCAATTTCGTCGAATTCGATGATGCTCTCTGGAGCCTCGGCCTCCATCCGACTGATCCCTTCAGTGGCTTTAAACTGTTCCAACTAATCGACGACTGTGGTCTCATGCCGCATGCAGACAGTCTGGCAGTTCGAAGAGAATGTCTTTCTCGCGGTGTCACACTGGGCTACGCGTTGATGAAGAGCGGCAGAATGTCCGGTCAGTTGTTGAAAGTATTACTCGAATGTTTGGCTGCTGTCACCAGTGGTAAACTCGAATATCACGATCTTGTACTCACCGTGATCAGCATCATGCGTGATACCGATACTATATATGGTGTCGGCGACGCTCAGATGACGCACGAAGCACGACTCGTCGCGCAGGTTCCAATCTCGACTGCAGACAGAGCGCTCGGTAATTTGATCATGTGCTCCGGTCTGGTGGCACTCGAAGATGTTGTTTTCTGTCTTGAAGTGGCACTCGAAGATAGCCGCTCACTTGGCGCTGTCCTCGCCGATTTCATGCTTGTCGATCCGGTCGTACTGCAAGCCGCTCGCGGACTTGCCTACATGGTCTGCGAGAAGAAACTATCAGCACGACGCAGCGTTGAATTACTCGAAGAAGTAAAAACAACCGGCATGCCGCTGTCGCAATTGTTCTCCGACGGCATGAGCGTAACCATGATGAGCAATGCTTTGACACCGATGTCATCGATTGCGTAATTCAGCGAATAAGTTCTTTCCACTCGAATATGGCATGATGGGTTTATGTTTTTAAACCGATTATTCCTTATATTCTTTGCCGGTCTGCTGTCAGTTGTATGGCTTCCGCTGCTGGTCTGGTTTCGACTGCGGTACGGGAGCAAATACATGTCGATGATCGGATTGAAACTGAAGGAATGGAAGCATGCTCACTTAAAGAAAAAGTCCGAGCGTGGTGGCTTCCAACGACTGTCTTGGCCGTGGAGAAAGTTTAGACGAGCTTGCGCGTTGTTCAAAATCTTGATGAAACAAGAAGTTGAAATTCAAAAAGGAAAGAGTCAACAGAAAGTTGAGCAGCTGCGACGAGCGATAGCCGCTTCACCGCGTGCCTAATTATTCTGGCACCGCACCAGATCCAGGGAGCGG
>JBGAHZ010000062.1:0-41716 GCA_044225915.1 Obscuribacteraceae bacterium (SeqCode) | reverse complement strand
GCACCAGCGTCGAGGGGTACTACTGCCCGGTCGGCTTCTGCGTACTGGGCGTGCCCTTCCTGATCGCAGGCGGCTGCCAGCGCTACGCGGAGAACAAACAACAGATCGCCTGAGCGTCGTCGCTCAACCGTAAACCGCCGGATTCGAACCCTTCTCAGCAAATCCCGGTGCTCAACAGCCGATTGAGCATCCACTTCGTCCAACGTTCAAAAACATCAGGCAAGGAAGAAGTACCCCCTCAACCACGAGGGCGACTTCTAAAACCCCATCGAGGATCTGCGTTGAACAACCAATACCTGACGTGGCAAGCCAAGGCCCCGTGCCGTGCCGGTCTCTACATCCGCACGGACGGGTTCGGCAAGGTCCAGCTCCTCGCCGTGAGCGTCGAGAGCTTCATGGACGGCAGCCGCCGCGTTAACCTGACGGACGTCTCCCCCGGGTACGTCCGCGGGCCGCTGGAACAGCTCGTGCGTGAGAGCATCGACCGCCTGCCGGGGGACGACGGACCGACCGGCACCAAGTTCCTCGGTCCGATCGCGCTCGCGACCGTGCCCAGCGACCGGTCGCTGTCCCAGGCGCAGTACGCGCTGCCCCGCGAGCCGGGCATCTACTTGCTCAGCCGCGACTACGGGCACGGCTGGGTGCACCAGCACGTCGCGGTCAGCGTCCACCGCTACCTGATCGGCGAGACGCCGCACGACGAGCTGTTCGCGATCGACCTGGTCAGCCTCGAGCGGCGCGAACTGAAGGGTGACGAGCTCGGCGTCATCCTAACCCTCGTCCTGCCGGAGCACCGCCGGCTCAACCTGCAGATGCTGCCCGCGCAGCCCGAGTGAACCGTCTTCGAAACGAGCGCTTGCACGAGCGCTCGTGTTTCTGCAGCTTCGTGTCCGCACCATTGACGGTGCGGATTAACCCTTTCCCAAACACCCGGAGTACGTGATATATGGTAAACAGCGCGAGTACGTCACTCGCTGCAAGAATCGCCTGCATCGGCAATCAGCCGGAGCCGGTGCGTCAAAAGCGCGACGCATTCTTAGCAGCCGTTGGACAGGTCGAGATGCTGGTGAACTACGGTGTGCAATCCGCCTCCCGACTCGCCCACGGACGCTATCAGGCGTCGCTGACTTCTCCCATCGCGGGCAAGGAGAAGCTGGCACCAATCGCCCAGGCCGAACTGACCGAAGCCGTCGAAGCGCTCGAGCAGGCGCTTCCCGTCCTGGCGGAGCAGATGAACGCGTGCGCGTGCTGGACGGTCAGCCAGGCCGCACCACCGGCGGTAGCCCAGATCATCGCCGAACTCGACGAGAGCACCGCCCGCCTGAAAGCCGTCCGCACTCTCGTCGGTCAGTGGAAGGGCGCGCTCGAGGACTACGCCAGGGCGACCGCGCTCAACACGCGCCGCGCCGCCGTCGTGCTGCCCCCGCCACTGGAACCCCTGACCCCGCCGGACCTGACGTAAACCAGCCCCTAGCCTCTAACAGGAAAGGAGGTCACCATGAAGAAGCTCTTCTGCTTCGACTGAGGCGGTCGCTAAGATAAGCCTCCAGTCTGGAGGCTAACCGCCGGGAAAGGAGCCCTATGGCTCCTTTCCTCGCTCTTTCGATTTTACTAAACCTTCTAGTATTTTAAGCAGGCACGAAAAAAAATGATGGGTGGTGATGAGCTGAGCAAACTGTTCTTAGATTCTTAGGTTCCTCGGTCCTTCGGTTCTTCGGTTCTTAGGTTCTGCGCTTTCTGTGAGGCACCTTGTAAGCGCCCGTGCCGTTCCGGTTCGAAACGGCAGGATCAGCCCAACGCTTACAAGGCGCCCCCACAAATAACCTCATGAATTGCGAATTTCGGAAGTCCTTATCGAACATTCACAAAAATCGTTCGCGACAGACGACACCAGATTTGGTGCCGCCTGTTGAAGCCGTATCGCAGCGATTAAGCGTCCTAGATCACGGCAGCCTGTCATGACGAACAGTCGAACTCTTGAATCTGCCAGGCTGGAGAACGTGGATTAACAAGTCGAATCCCAATTTCGTTTCCAAAGGAATACGAGCTTTCCCTGAGACCAATAACACAAGTACTTACTATCTTCGAAAGCTTGCATCGCCTTCGCGACAACTTTAGAGCCGAAGGCACTGCTGGCAAGATACTCGGGAATCTTAACCTCAGCCACGTCCATACTAATCAAATACATGTAAATTTTAGTCATACACTCATTAACCAAGCGTGCGGCAGCAGCTTCGATGTCGCTTCCGGTCTGCGCAGAAGAATCGACAATTGCCATCGGTAGTGTGGGTGAACTTTGCATGGTGCGTTCCTGATTTTCTAAACCAACATTGGATTGTGAAATGGTCACACGAAATCTAAAAACAAAAAACAAGTCCGGAGATTGAACGTGGAGATAAGAGCTCAGAATTCGCTTCTGAGAGGTTTCAGGCAGTACTCGCAGGCAAAACCGTCAGGACAAGTACATAGATGTCTGTTATCCCATTGCCATTGACTGTGCGCGGCTCTCTCTCGTTCTGCTTCTTCGCGAGCCGCTCTGACTGCCTGTTGCAGCATTTGCTGAGCGATTGGTAGATAGTCTCTGTGAGTTGTTCCTGTTGGAGTTGGTCGTGGTGTTGGACTGGCGCTCATTACTGATTTCCTTGCTTGAGGTTGGTTGGTTTAGCCTGGCATGCGCTGGTCGATTGTGCCGCGACGTCTGCAAAGCTAATGAATGTGTTGCCGGCTACAAAGTTTAAACGGCTCCTGTGCCGTCGAGACCGGCACAGGGACAATATCTCGGTTCACTTTCCGAGTGAACTCTTTCTCTCTTCGATTGTCAGAATACATTGCTTGTTGCGGGCAATGCTGCTCCGGCTCAGGATCTGAAAATGGACAATACTGATTTTTGCAAAACCTCAAAAGACTACTCAAGTATCAATTCGACCAGAAAAAACAAGACCCACTCAACGGAATTCACCGTCTCCGGGCACTGGTGCTGGGAAAACTTGAGTAGTTCATTTGGATTGAACTAAAACAATTTCGGTTGAACGCGTGGCATGCTTCTCGGTGGACTCCTGCAAGTCGGCTTACTGGACTCTGCGCGCCGAAAGCTCTCGTTGAAAAACCCAATCGCAAATCGTCGCCAATCAGCAGGGCAAACCTCCAAATATTTTCAACCGTTAACGGTTGAAATCCCTTTCGCCAAAACTCTCTTGCCTGCGGCGCCGGTTTTATATTTTCAACCGCTAACGGTTGAAGTTTTAACCCTCAACATTGCCCAGCTAGCACAGGGATTTATGGTCCCTTTATTTTTCCAGGACCCTTGCATCATCTGCATCTAACGCAACTATTTAGATCTAACTAAGTTCTTCGACAAGCTCGACTCTAGTTTATGAGCTAAATAAAAGCGGCGCCGGTTGTCAACCTTGTTGGTTCATAGACATTTCAGAACGTAAGCTGAAATCATCATTCGTTTTGCACTTTCTGCATTAAAACCTCACTAGAGCCACTTCTCAACTCCATCGCAGCCCTTCAACACACACGGACCTCGTCTGTATGTGTTAATCCGTCTTCGATGCTTTGATGTGCCCGTAAGGAACTGAAGAATATGTCACTCAAGACCAGACTTGCAATTCTTGGGGGTGGACCGGCCGGACTGACTGCTGCGATTTATGCAGCTCGAGGCCAGCTCAACCCTGTTGTTATCGAAGGTGTTCAATCCGGCGGTCAGTTGATGGCCACCTCCGAAGTCGAAAATTATCCTGGTTTCGCCGAAGGCGTTCAGGGTCCGAAACTTATGGAGGACATGAGGAAACAGGCACTGCGCTTCGGAACGGTTTTCGTTTCGGAAAACGCCGTCAGCGTGCGTCTCGACTCTCATCCTTTCGTCATCGTGACCGAAGAGCAAGAAATCGAATGTGATTCGCTGATCATCACGACCGGTGCGGCTGCTCGCAAGATCGGCATCCCGGCCGAGAAGACACTGATGGGTCGCGGCGTCTCTGTGTGCGCGACCTGCGATGGATTCTTTTTCCGAGGCAAGGACATAGCGGTCGTCGGCGGTGGCGATGCGGCGATGGAAGAAGCAATTTTTCTGACTCGCTTCGCCAAGAGCGTCACGGTGATTCACCGCCGCGACAAGTTTCGCGCATCGCCGATCATGGTGAAACGCGCTCAGGAGAACGCCAAGATCAAGTTCGTCCTCGACTCGGTTGTGGACGACATTCTGGATGGTGGCACAGGCAGTGTCACGAGCATCCGGGTGAAAAACGTCAAGACCGATGCGGTCAGCGACTTGCAGGTCACAGGAGTGTTCGTCGCCATCGGACACGAGCCGACCACCAGCCTCTTCCGTGACAAACTGGAACTGGATGGGCACGGCTACATCAAGACCAGCGAGACCGCCACCAGCATCCCAGGCGTGTTCGCTGCCGGCGACGTGCAGGACCCAAAGTACCGCCAGGCCATTACAGCAGCCGGTGCCGGGTGCATGGCCGCGCTCAATGCACAGTGGTACCTCGACGAACTCGATCAGAAGGCTGCGGCTCTCGAACCGGCGGCGCCAGCTGCGCCGATTGAAGCAACAGCAGACGATAAGCCGGTTTCCTGACCTCGACATTTGCGGCGGCAGTGCTCGTAGCACTGCCTGCCGTCCCGACAAACTTCGTCCAAACAGTTTTCAGCACTGCACCGAGCGCGATGTTCGCGTCGGTAAAACATAAAAATAACGCAGTGCGTTTTCAGGAGTCCCCACATGAAACGAGTACTAACCATCGGCTTCTTAGCGGCGCTAGCAATCTGCGGCGTCGTTCTCGCCTCGCGCACCAATACTGATACCACTAACACGCAAGCTACCGCTCGGGCCGGAATGTTCAACGTCGTTATCGACGTCGACCACCCGCCGGTTTCAGTCAATGTCCTCTCCGGAGGCACAATCACTTTGACCAAACAGGGGCGTGTCACTAATCAAGTGCAAGTCACCACTTTTAGCACGGACGGGCGTGGCGAGCTGTTCATGAAGATGCCCGGCGGTCCAATTGGCACGGTCGCGACACTGCGGGCAATGCGTGCCGGCACTGGCGTGATTCAGATTCGGCAACCGCCAGCGCCTGGCGCCCAAGGCTTCGCCAACATCACGGTTTTCGTTCACTAATCAGATTGCAGATTTGACGCCGTCGTTTAAAAACACGAACGCTCTAATCAGCGCAATTTGATTAACCTTGTTCTGTATTGAATTGCATACAGCAAAGACGGATCGATCCAGTGACAGCATTGGCTGTCCAGATCCGCTTTGCTTTTGCATTTCACCTACTACTTCTTGTCACAGTCAACACGCACCGAGAGTTTTTAACGTTAACCTTCTTGCCAACCAACCGCAACGAAATCAACGAAAAGCAGTTCTAGCCGGAACTTTATCGTCCGCAACCCTCTGGTGTGAAAGGTGGTCAACAGGGTAAGATTGATCTAGCAGCCCAACTTTGCAGATTCACCAGCTGCTCACCCACCCATTCGCCACGTTTCTATGTCGATCGCGTCAAACAAAAAATCAGCAGATTGGAACAAACACGTCGCCAGCGCCGATAAGGCGACGCTGGAAGGCAAGTATGAGTTTGCCGAAGCAACCTGGTTACTCGCTCTTCAAGAAGCTGAGGATTTTGGCGAGGACGACCGACGCCTGGCTTTTACGCTGGAAAAACTTTCTGAATGCCAGTGGTTTCTAAATCGGCTGGATGAAGCCTTGATGTACGGCACCCGCGCGCTGAAGGTCTATACAAGCGTGCTCGGCGCCAACCATCACGATGTCGGTGCAATCGCGGGTAACGTCGCCCGCATTTATCACTTGCAGAACAATTTCCCGGAAGCCGAAAAACTCTACAAACACGCACTCGAGATCAAAGCGAGTTCGCTTGGACAGCTGCACCCGGACGTGCAACAGTTACGCAGCAGCTACGCTGACTTGCTGCAGACGGTCGGTCGCTCCGAGGAAGCTTCGCAGTTGATGACCAGCGCCAGCATGCCAACGAAAAAGCAATGGCGCAAAACCGGCAGCTACAAGAAAGCTGTACGACCGGTTTCCGAAGAAAAGCTGGAAAGTCCGTCAACTCCAAGACCGCCTCAGGCCAGTGACGATGCCTCTCTTAGCATTAACCTCAGTTTTCCGGAATACAAATCACAGGCCGAGCGCGCCATGCAAAAAGGCGACCACCTGGAAGCTTTACGCATCTGGATTATGAGCTTGACCGCCGCTCGCGGTACCAACGAAGACAATCCGGACCATTGTTACGCGCTGGAAAGCATCGCCGAATTATCGCTCAGAAACGAACAATACAAAGATGCAGAGCGCTGTTTCCAAAAATCGTTTGATATAAAGCAAAGAGTGCTGGGCAAAAACCACCCGGCCGTCGGACACGCTGCCAGCAACCTCGCCAAGCTGTATTACGCAATGTGCGACTATGCCAAGGCCGAAAATCTCTCCAGTCAAGCCGTCAAAGTTTTCGAGACAAGCGAGCAAAAGGAAACCACAGATCTGGCTTGCGCGCTCCACAACCTGGCAACGCTGTATCACGTTCAAAGAAAATACGACCAGGCTGAAAGCTACTACCAGCGCGCTATGACGATGAAGCAAAAGTTGTTCGGACCAAACCACCCCGAAACTTTGTCCATCCTGAAGAGCTACGCAAATCTGCTTAAGAGCACGCACCGCGAAGAACAAGCGCGCCACCTCGACGACTGCGCAGACGGCATGATTACCGGTTCCTGGAAGGTCGTTACCGTCAATCAAAACGAACAACTCACCGGCGGCTGGAACCAAGTTCTACTCGGGGAAGACTAATTTCGCCACTACCGGTGGTGATGTTTTCACTCGTGGTTTCAGTGCGGACCATCTCTACTTATTAGAATCCGTCCGATTTTTACCCACCACACTCTCGGGCTTTGTTTCAGAGCCGTCTGATTCCAACTGTTCCGATTTAATTTCCGAACTATCTTTTCGCTCCGGCGCCACTTCCTGCACTTCGTCCGGTTTTACGCCGCTACTCTTCTCAGTCTTGGACTCTTTCTTTTTCTTCTTGCCACCACGAAATTCATCAATCGCTGCCGGAATTTGATTGACCAGAGTTTGCGAAAATGCAAAGTTTTCACACGCGGCGCCGCCCCAATCGCCCTTTTGCGACAGGGCATGAATCAGATAGGAACGCACGGTTTGATCGGAAGGTGCCAGCGCCTGCGCCTTTTTGTATTCCGCCACACTTTGGGTGACATAGTTGCACTCCAAAAGCATGTCGGCAAGCGCAACGTGTCGCATCGGATCTTTGATTCCCAGCGCGGCGTTAAACTTCAGTTTCTCCGGTCGCAACGAAACCATTTTCAAATAGATCGGCAAATCAGGTTTAAACTTCATTTCGTTAAACGCTTTTGCCTCCTCGAAAGCCCGCTCTGCATCTTTATCTTCGACAAATAACTTGGTTCCGATAATCGCGTGGGCGACACCGGCGCGGTGAAGGGCATACAAGTTCAAATCTTTTTGTGGATAAACGGATAGCTGCTCAAGCGCTTTGGCTGCAGCCTTTTCAGCAGGCGCCAATTGTTTAGCGGTCAGGTTGGCCTGCGCGCTACAATAATAGGCCGGCCAAAACCCCGGCAAGAATTTCACGAAGTCGTTGGAAACACTCACCGCATCTTGTGCTCGGTTCGGGATAGACTTGTAGAACTCCACAATCAATTCATACAATCCCCAGTTTTTCCGATTGAGGCTCAATGCTTGCTTGTAGTATTTTTCCGCAAGCGTTTTGTTATTGCGCCCCGCCTCAATCTCACCCTTGAGAGCGAGCGTATCGGGAGTCGTTCGCGTAATCCGTTCCAAATATTGCACCGCATTTAGTGCCTTATCGTGTTTACCCTTAGACATGTAATAGCGCGCGAGCTTATAGTATGCGCTGCACATAAAGCGCTTGCAGTGCACAGCTTCCTCCAGAAGCGGCAACGCTTGTTTATCTTTTCCACGTTGCAAATAAAATTCCGCAAGTTTTAAACGCCAGATCGGATCGTCCGGATAGATTCTACCGGCAGCACTGAGATGCTCTTCCTGAGCGGCGTCGTCGAATTCAATCTGGGCGGCATTGCCGAGCAGTATTTCGCGCAAATACTTATTTTCGGTATGCGCAGCCGCGGCTTTGAAACTATCTACGGCAGCTTTATTCAAGCCGGTCAGCAAGAGCGTTCGCCCGTAGTAGACCTGGCTCGCCACTTGTTTCTTTTCCACATCCAGCCGATCGCACTTCTCCAAAAGCTTCATAGCCATTGCCAGATCGCCGTCTCGTCGCGCGTGTCGAGCCATGGTGTTGTAATAATATGGAAAGCGTTCGGACTCGGGTAGTTTATCAAGCTCGGCAATCAGTCGGTCTTCAGCGACAAAATCCGGAAAATCGCGATACATGTTGGCGAGCATGCATTGGACATGAGCGTCCTGCGGGCAAATCTTGTTAGCGATGATGAGCGCATTAAGAGAGGCTGTGTAGTTGTCGTCGATCTGGTAACTGAGCGCGACCAGCTCCATCAAACGCGCCATTCGCAGCCGATCTTCAGGAGTTTTGAAACCCTTCTTTGCTCTGGCAGTGACAATCGGAGCCAGCCTTCTGAGCGCTGAATCCGCTCGAAACGCCACGAAATCATCGTATATTTTCTTCAGTTGTTTGTCGGTCGGAATGAGCGTATATCGACTCGCAGCCGGCTTCTCCTCGGCAAAACCTACGTTTGCAGTCGTCAACGCGAAAAACGCGCCGATAGCAATTGCAGTGTTTCGTTTATTCATCAGCCTTCGCTCGATCCTTTGGTTTATTTCTCACAGACTTGAAAAAGTCGGCAAGCAAACGTTCACACTCTGCTTCCTCTATACCTCCGATTATCTCCGGCAACGGATAACTGCGCCCGGAAACGAATAAATTGAAAGCAGACCCGCACGCGCCGGCGCGTTGATCGTAGGCGCCAAACACTAGCGTGTTTACTCGCGATTGAATGATCGCCTCCGCGCACATCGCACAGGGCTCGAGCGTAACCACCAACAGACAGTCGCTCAATCGCCACGATTTCAGGTGCTCAGCCGCCTGCCGGATAGCAATCAGCTCGGCATGCGCGGTTGGGTCCTGATTTTCTTCGCGCTGATTATGACCTCGACCGATGATCTGACCTTTTTTTAAAACCAGGCAGCCGACTGGAACATCGATTACGGACTGCCCAGGAGCGGCGGCTAAGGTCCGCCGGGCCTCGTTTAACGCCTCTTTCATCAAGTCCTGAAATTGCTGGTTTTCAATCGCCATAAATTAACTGCATTTAATTTCCAAAAATGTGTCCAGAAATTTTTGTTCGCGTGTAGATTCAAACACCGAACGACGAGTGATGTCAGAAACGCAGGGGTGTTGTTGAAGATATCATTTTGAGACTTTGAGGAATTATGAGGGTGATTCCAAAAAAGACTTAGTAGGCTCGAAGTACGGTGAACTAACTAACTCGAACAGGGGTGTACGAGTTGTTTCTATAAAAAACGAATGCAAGCGATGAGAAAATTGGAGGTGCAATCCCGAATACGGGTCATTTGAATTTTGTCAGCATACAAATAGCGGCTAGCAATCAATTACTCGAGAGACCGAAAGGTCTCTCATTTTTTTGTCGCTAAACGTATTTCTTGGTGACGCCCAGCTCGAGAGCAAAACGATAGCCAATCAGCTTGTAAGCGAGCTTGGCCGTCAGAAAATCAGGCGCGTGAAGACCGGGTATTGGTGCGAGTTCAACAATGTCGGCGCCAACCACGTTTTTACGAACACACACGTGTTTAATCAATTCCATGAGCTGATACCAGTTCATTCCGCCCGGCTCGGGAGTACCGGTCGAAGGCATGATGCTTGAATCAAGTCCGTCGACGTCGATGGTCAAATAGACGTTGTCGGAAAGTGTGTTGACGATCTCGTTGAAATTCCATTTGTCCTGCATACGTGCCCAGAAGATGTTGATCTTCGGTGATTCGGTTTCCATCCAGCGAGCTTCCTGCCAACTGACGTTGCGGATGCCGACCTGAGTGATGAGCGGTTTAGGCAGGTGTTCGTACAGTCGGTATGAAATCGAAGCGTGTGAAAACGGATTGCCGTCATAAGATGGACGCAAGTCGCAGTGGGCATCGACTTGCAGAATCGACAGATCTTTGTACCGTTCGGCACAAGCGCGAACCGCGCCAAGTGTCAAAGAATGTTCGCCACCAAGAATCAGCGGAAATTTGTCGTTGTCGACAAGCGGCTTCACCACTTCGTAAAGCGATTGAAATGGTGCTGCCTCGCCGGCTTCCATTTTGGGAATGGAAACAGCTTCGGCAGTGTGGACCCCAATCTTGAATGGTTCGGTCCAAAGCTCGTCGTCGAAAAGTTCTACTTCCTGACTGGCATCTAGAATGGCTTTCGGTCCATTAGCTGTGCCTTTGCCGTAACTGGTCGTATGCTCGTATGGACAGGGAATGATGTGAACCCGTGCACTGGCAGATGACGCATACTTGGCTGACAGACCAAGAAAATTAGGCAATTTTTCCGGCGCCGTTGCCGGAGCCGCTTTTGCAGCCGCGCGAACTGCGACTTTCGCCGTCACCGTTGAGGCTTTACCGTTTTGTCTCGCTTTAGCTGCCGGTTTAGCGTTTTTGGTCGACGGCTTGGACTTGGTTGCAGTCCTCGAGGTCGCTTTTGTCGCGGTTTTCGATTTCGTTTTAGCCGAACTGGTTGCACGCGAAACGGGCTTGTTGCGACTTGCGGTTTTTGTTGTTTTCTTCGTCATCGTTTTGCAAAAAAGCCTGGGGTGGGGTGGAACGACTATATTACCAATTGGTAATTGATCGCAGTGACACGAGATCAAGTTTGTTGCCTTCTAACCTATGCCCGCGTTCTCCAGCCTTATCACGAAAAACCTTATCCGCTGCCAATTTCAACCTGACTGACAACCGTCGATAGCCGCGCTAGTGAACTCACCACTGTTAAGCCAGGCTAATGACACGATGTAAAGCGATCTCTTTTACAACAAGTAACTGGTCATGATTTCTCTGATCCTGTTAAACACTAGGTGTTTATTGCTTTTAAAGCATCTCAAGGAAATCCCCGCAAAACCAACCGCGCTGCTTGTTTAGTCCCTGAAAAGGCTTGTCACATCAAGTTATAGCCGGTCCGGATTGCAAACTGACGACTTCGACGGTGTCCCAACTCGTCGCGGTGTCGCCTCTCTCATCAACCAAGAACAATCGGGCCCAAGGCCCAGAAGGTGTTATATGGAACTCCAAAAAGCACTACTGCTTGTTGCGGCTTGCTATACCGACCCCGAAATCGAGCGACTCTACGAAGCCGGGGACAAGTTGAGCCGTCATCAGACCAAGCATGACATCGATCATGCCTGTCAGGTTCGCGATCTGGCGCGCAAGATTTCCACCGAAATCTCGGCGAGCCGTCCGAACTATCTCGATTCCTGGACGGAAGAAGTGGTCATTCCACTCGCCGCCTATCTGCACGACATCGGTCGTGCCATCAGTGTCGAAGATCACGCCGGCGCCGGCGCCAAGTGGACCAAGAAGTACTTGAGCCGCCTGCGTCTGCCCAACGACACGGAAACCCTGCCGGTGCCGGTCATCAACCGCATCGCCCGCATCGTCGCCTGCCACCGCTCGTCGATCGTGCTCAACAGCGCGTTCAACGATCCGGCCTGGGCAGTCGTCGTTCTCGCCGACAAATGCGTCGGTGACGAAGAGCGCGTTCGCCCGATTCGGGCTGCCGTTCTGGGTCTCCTGACGCTGATTCGCGCCACCTGGATTCCGCTGCGAAAAGGCGGCGTCCACGATCGCGCGAACTTCGCGATCAAGAAATCCGAGCTGGCTCTCGGCAAGGACGACATCAAGCTCGCTCTCACGGTCGACACTCGCGTGTGCGACCCCTACTTGATCTACACGCTCTACACCGATCGGTTCCGTGCCTGCGTCAAAGCGGCCGAGTACCTCGGTTACAAGTTCCGCCTGATCTTCAACGTGCCCGTTGCTTCGAAATCGGTAGGGCCCGATTTCCTGCCCGTGGAAATTCACGAGCAGAAGCGGTGAGAAATATTTTCAACCGGTAACGGTTGAAAATATCCTCGCCGGAAATTCGCCTTGCCAACCAGACCTGGTAAGTCAGGAGAGTTAATGGCAAATCAAAAACTGCTGCTGGTCGAAGACGACCTCACCCTGGGCGAACTCCTCCTCAGCGTGTTCGACAAAACCGGTCACTCCGTGACCTGGTTCGTCAGAGCACGTCTGCAGGATGGAGCGCTCACCTTCATGGACGCCGACGGAGTCGAAAGCGTCCTTCCGGCAGACGGCTACGCGCTCGCGCTCGTGGACTTCCGCCTCAAAGGCAGCGCGCTCGACGGACCGGATGTGACAACGCAACTGGTCAAAGCAGGAATTCCGGTCGTCGGCATCAGCGGACTCCGTCAGCTCAACGAGCTCATGGTCCAAGCCGGAGCCCGCGGCGGTATCAGCAAAGACGAACTCTTCAGCCGCGTGCTGCGTCATGAGCTGGTCGTCGACCACAATTTCTGCGGCGTCAAGTGACGACCACCACCTCGGAAGCAGGACTGGCGCTGCCAGTTTTGCTTCCTTTTTTCAGCCCACCTTACTACATAACCAAGTAAGACAAACTTGCAAACTTTCCGGCATGAAATAGACGCCATAATGGTGACGCCACAAAAGCCCTAGGCCAGTGAAACTTGTGGCATCAGCCTCTGAGTCACGTTCTTTCTGATTCTCTCCGATTCGTGACGACTTTGCTCCATGAGAGCGGTTGCCTCTTTTTCTGTCGATTTCGCGAATTCGCTAGCGGTTTTGTCGTTCTTGTCGAAACCGTCCAGGTTGATCAAAACGTTGTAGTATGCGCCCTCTACTGCAGCCAGAGCCATCAGTCCGGCCACACCTGCGTCACTCAACGAGTTCGGATTACCCTTTTCGACGGCAAGCTCGATCAATGGGAAACAAGCCGCCGCCCGCTTCATCACTTGCAATGGAACCAGGGTTGCATGTTTATTCGCCTCAAAAATCGCGAGGTCCCGTTTCGCCGCATCGTCTGGAGTTCCCTTAGGGAGCCGGCGCGCATCGATAATGCTGTTGAAGGCATTCTTGTCTTCGTCGACGGCGCGCAACAATTCGGCTTTTAATTTCTGCGCCTGTTCAGCCAGATCGTTCATCGCTGGTCGTTCTTTCTCGAATCCTTTTTTGTCGAAAGTCAAACATGCCACCATGGCAGTCAGAGCCGCGGCTGTAGAACCAGCCAGCGCGGCCACGCTGCCGCCGCCTGGAGCGGGCGATTCGGAAGCAAGCTCGTCGATAAAGGCGCTGACTTTCATGTCTTTCAACGCCACCGCTTTTGGTGCAACGGTGTACTCAATGATTTTCTTGAGCGGCTCGAACGGTGAGAGTTCCGCCAGTCCTAGCGATTGAACGGCTGCTTCGAGAAGTTCCTCCTCCGACACGCCGGTGCAACGCCCCTGCTTTTTCAGATAATGACGCCCGGCTTCAAGCATTGGCGCAAGTGGCACCAATCCTACGATTTCGCTTCCCGTCACTCGGATTCCGAGGTCCTCGGCTACACGACAAACTTCGTCGAATGCATGGTGAAGCGATGTCACGGTAGGATCGATCAAGTTAATTGAAACCTGCGCGCGGCGATACTCTTCCACGTGCCAACCAACAGCTCGACAGGCTTTGAGCGTGCCCGCCACCATCACCGGGTTGCCGCTTGCATCACGCTCGATGGCACCTTCGGCGGTGCGCTTGGAACGCCCTGCTTCGCGTATCGTCAAAGCGATCTCGTTGGCAAGTTTCTTCGATTTCGTGTTGAGATTGACGTTATATGCGATCAGAAATTGACGAGCACCAATTACGGTGGCACCCGATTGAGCATTAAACTTAGTCGGACCGAAGTCCGGCTTAAAAGACTCATCCTTCATTTTCTCAGGCAGCGCCTCGTATTCGCCTTTACGAATGTCGGCAAGATTTCGACGACTTTCGGATCTCGCCGCTTCTGAATAAAGATATACCGGTATGCCTAATTCCTTGCCAACCCGTTCCCCGAGCCTTTCTGCAAGCTTGACGCAATCGGCCATCGTCACACCGCTGACAGGAATGAATGGACAAACATCAGTTGCCCCCATGCGGGGGTGCTCACCCGTCTGCTTGCGCATGTCAATTAAACCGGCTGCCGACGCGATTCCCTGATAAGCCGCTTCGAGCACAGCTTCCGGTGGACCGACGAGAGTCATGACGGTTCGATTAGTGCTCACTCCCGGATCGATGTCCAGAAGGCTTACTCCTTGAACTGCTCTCATCGCATCGGCAATCGCATTGATCACTTTTTGATCGCGACCTTCACTGAAATTCGGCACGCACTCAACAAGCTGCATGGCATCCTCGCATATATACAGTAAACAATCGGTATATTGTACCGCCTCAAAAGCGGCTGAAATAGCTCATTCCATCTTGACTTTTTCTCTCAAGGTACTAATATCTATAGTCAGTGGGGTGCCGAATCTTTCGTTTTACTACTATTCATGACCTTTGTGACGATCTTCTCCAGCAGTGAGAGGGCGGGCACAGACGTGGGTACATAGAAGTATCGGCAGGGAAGACCGAGTCAGATGGCTGAGGGAGGCTGAGAGCATGGGTTTACGTTTCAAAGTTGGCGGCGTTCTGGCTTCTCTTTTGGCATTCTCATTGATGGCGGTTCCGGATGCAGAGGCGCGCCACAGGTCGAGCCACGCGACAACTAAACACCATGCCAAGGCAAGTCATTCATCATCTCGACAAGTCTCTCACGGCAAGCACGGTCGATTGGTAGCGAAAGTTTCAAAACGATCACGCCGCAAACACGAGCGTGTCACCAGGGTGGCAAGAGTTCGTCCAAGACAAGAGATCGGAGCATTGGTGCTCAGCGAATCAGGCGAAACGGTCATGGATCAAATGTCGGCGATGGAAATGAATCCGGCCTCGGCAGTCAAGATCATCACCAGCTATGGTGCGCTTTCAAACTTCGGTCCGGACTATCGTTTCACAACAAGTCTGTATCTCAACGGAGCCATGGACCCCGGGACGGGTGTCTTCCAGGGTGACCTCTATGTCAAAGGAAACGACCCCGAATTCGACCACAGAGACGCCGCCGAACTTGCAAGCGAACTTGCTAACGCAGGTATCAAACAGATCGACGGCAAACTAATTGTCGAACCAACGTTCTCCTACCGCTCATGCCCGAATCCTCTTTCATCCGCAAAGAGCCTGCTCAAAATTTGGAAAGGCGGAAATAATCGAGTCGCAGTTCGCAACGGCGCCGCCGTCGGATCGATTCCCGACACCGCCGAAAGCGCAGGACAAGTAGAATCAGAAACACTTCGCGAAACCCTAAAGCGCATGATGAGCTATTCGCAGAACGGTGTCGCAGAACAGATCGGCCGCACTGTAGGTGGTGTCAGAAGGCTGGAAGAGATCGTAACCAACGAAGCCGGACTGACTCCCGGAGCACTTAAGCTGGCTAGCGCCAGTGGTTTGGGACAGAGCCGAGTTAAGCCTCGAGACATGATGTCCATCCTGAAATCACTGCGCACAAAACTGCAAGCCAGCGGACTCGACTATCAAGACATCTTTCCAGTCGCCGGCATCGACCCCGGCACCCTCGACAAACGCTTCACCGACGCCAGCGAACGCGGCAGCGTCGTCGCCAAGACCGGGACACTTCCCGGCACCGACGGCGGTACCAGCGCCCTGGTCGGAATGTTCCGCTGCCAGAAAGAAGACCTCTACTTCGTCTTCTTCTGCTGGAAGGGCAGCGTGTCCAGCTTCCGCCACCAACAAGACAACATGATCCGCCAGATCCAAGCAAAACGCGGCGGACCAAAACCAATTCCATACAGCAGACAACAACCCGGCGGCGAAACAGCCTTAGACTAATTGGTACCGCGAAAACGCACTTGACGCGACAACCGTTCCACCGATGTATCTTTTCGGCGAACCCGGCTTGTCAGCGAGACTGGTTTTATATTTTCAACCGTTAACGGTTGAAAATACAACCCTTCAAACGCCCATGGACACTATCTTTGAACGAGATTCTCCTTTTTCTCGACTGGCTTTTCTCCACGCGAATGTTTAGATAGGAATTTCCAAATTTCTTCCGACGCGTTAATTCCGGTGCTCGGGTTTCCGTCGATACTGTGTCCGCTGCCGGGCCAGCCGTGGCCACTGCCTTTCAGGGTGAGGACACACACTTCCTTACCGGTTTTACTGTTCGTATATGTCTCGCTTTTTATATCTTTGGTCAACGCCGTGGACGAATATCGATCGGTACCGTTGGTGGTGCACCAAAATTCGCGAGCCGAATCGAACGATTTCATGCGCGGGAAGAGTGGCGTGAATGCTCGACCTTGAACAGGCACTAAGTAGTCCTGGGTCCCGTGAATAAGAAGCGCGTTCACTCCCTCGACGGCTTTTGGTTGTCCCGGATTCTGACAGCCGGAGACCGACGCCATCGCGGCTATTCGGTCGGAGAAGCGGGCTCCGAGCTCATGCGCGAGCATGCCACCGTTTGAATAGCCGGCTATGTACGTTCTATTCTTATCGATATTCAGTTTGCTTTCCACTGTGTTCATAAGCGTTTGCGAAAATGCCACTTCATCAACGCGGTAGTTAGCGTTGTTGTTCAAATTCCACTGGCGAACCTTATTGCCTACCCAGCCTTCGGCTTGCGGGTAGACAACAATGAAATTTTCCCGGTCGGCAATCGCATTCATTCCCGTATAGCCGGCAAGTTCACTTGGACTGCCTGTAAAATAATGATAGAAGTACAAGGCCGGCACCGATTTACTGCCGTCGTAGCCTGGCGGGATGTGAACTTGAAAATCGCGTTTGACACCACCAATGGTGAGTGAAAGATTATGATCGCCTGGTGTTGTAGGTAAGTCAGCGCGGTTCAATTGTTGATCGCGGGCGAAAGCATCGAGATCTTTTTGCGTAACGCCTTTCGTATCCTTGTACCAGAGCTCGTCTTTGTGGGATCGCTGGATCGGTTCGAGAGATTTATTGATTTCATCAATTGCCTTGCGTTCATTCACGTCCAAACCGTTGGACCAGCGAGGAGTATTCAAAATCCGCATCAATTCTGGTCTTGTAACGTAGCCATTGTTATCGAGATCGATTGCTTTCAAATTTTTCTTGCCGAAATCGGCGATCATGTCCGATGCAAACTTGTTGCCGTCGAGCTTCTCTCCGGGATTCAAAGAATAATAGTTAGCAGCAGGAGCAGGCTTCCACTGCAGGCCGTTGACACCATTCTTGGCGGCAAAACCACTGATGTCTTTGTGGCTGATTTTGCTCTCCCACAGTTTCTCATCATTGCTGATTTTGCAAATTTCAGAACGATTATCTTTCATATACTGCAGCAGTTCACGTTCTCTTCCTGTTATAGAACGGTTTGCCAGCGCGGTCTTCATTTCGCTGTCGGAAAGATAGCCGTCTTTGTTCTTATCGATTTTGTCGAAGATCTCCGGCTTGCCGAAGACTTCGTCAATCGATCTGGCAGTGCCCGACTTTCTCATTTGCTCACTCGCAGCCGATTCGTGAGCAGTCAGATCAGCACGTGTAATCTTTGTATCCAGCCCCCAATCATTATGAGATTTGGCGATCTCCTTAAAATTGGTGCGCATGTATTTGATCATTTGCTGATCCATTGCGCTTAGTGAACGATTGAAGAACCTCTCTTCATCGACTTTTTGAAGTTCCTGTTGCGAGATGGAACCGTCACCGTCGAGATCGAGAGCGCTGAAGTTGGATGCAGCGAAACGCCCGACCAGAGCCGGCATTTGTCCGCGATTGAACAATTCGTTGGTCACTTCGGTCAACATTTTGTTGGCCGATTGTGGATCGCGCCCCTGTGAGATGGCGCTGGAGACATCAGCCGAAGCGCGATTCACATCGCCCCCGGGTTTAACTGAACTCTCCATTTGTCGAGCGAGTTGGTCTACTTGTGTGTCCATGGGATAGGGTGCCCCGTATAACTGTGTTACTCGGGAACTTTGGCTTGTTTGTTTATATACCGCCGATCAAATTTACAGACAAGTTTTTCAATCTTTTTTCTGGGAGCCCGTGGGGCAAACACCAGTCACAGCCTGCAATATCGCTAGTATTGAAACACGAGGTTTGCGAACCGAACGCAGCAAAAATTACTTAGTTCTTCTTTTTAGCTCCAGATAATCAATGCAATAATGTCGCGGTTTGAATCACCGAGTCGGGCGCCCAAAATGACAATTTCAACTTCGTTTATCAACATGGGAATCAAGATGTGCGAGCAACCTTATCAGGTGCTCGATAAGCTCTATGTTCCTCTCGATCAAGACCATGTCAAAAGAACGAAAAACATCCGCATGATCCCGACAGAAGATCAACGCCGCGGCGGCAAGTATTCATATGCTGAATGGGCGCATGTGATCGGCATCTTTCAAACGGTGTTTTATATGCACGCCGACAAGAAAGCCGATAATCGCATTCTTGATGTCGGCTGCGGAACCGGTCTACTCGCCATTGCCGCGACACCATTGCTCGGCGAGAAGGGCAGCTATCTCGGAATCGATGTAATGGAAAAGGATATCGAATTCTGCAAGAGCCAGTATCCAAGCCCACTCTATACGTTTAAGCACATCGACGTCAGCAACCCGATGTACGCGCCCGATCAAAAACCGATTCCGCAAAAGTGGGATTTGCCTGATGGAGAGTTCGATCTGATTACGGCGTTGTCTGTATGGACGCACTTCAGCGAACGCGACGGTGATTTTTACTTCAAAGAAGTCGACCGGGTGCTCAAACCCGGCGGCAAAGCAGTGATTACCTTCTTCACGCTGGACGAGGATTATGAGAAGAGCCTCTCTCGAAGAACCCCAGGGGAAGTGGCTCGGTACAACATGTGCAAACAGGACGAATTTATTTTCGACACCAAAGCCTATGACTCAGAAACATTCATGTGCCCCAAATGGGTGCACGTGCCGGAAAATGCGATCGGCATAAACGAAATCGGAATGACGAATCTTTTGAAAGGCACCAGCCTCAAAGAAATCCACCGCTATCCCGGCAATTGGAAGGAACAACCTGGCGTGTTCTTCCAGGACATCTGCGTTTTCGAGAAGGCGAAATAACCATTCGCGCGCAGATTCGCTCTCTAAGCGCCAGCCTTCGCCGGCGCTCACTTTTTGACTGCCGCTCTGTCGCATGCAATGTGGCTTCGCACAGCGGTTTCGGTTTGTGAAACGGTGTTCTATTGGAACCGGGCACTCGCGTAAGCTCGTACAGGGTTCTCAAAAGCCAGCCGTTATCTAGGTCTCAGGCCTCTTTGGCGTTTTGTGAATGGCGCTCGCAGAGGTTCGCGCAATATCACTGACGCGAGCCGCCCTAGCGCAGGGTTTTGCTAAAACCGCACTCATGGCAACCAGGAATAAAAGCCGTAAACATACTGAAAGCCATAATTGTGATCGGCTTTGATCACCAAAAGAGAATAAATCTAAGGAAGAGCTTGGTTACTTAGGTTGCCCGCGCGGCGCCCGGAACCTTAGTGTCCGGTGTCCCCATTTTTCGCTGCGCAGACTTTTCAACACCCAGGCCAACACATCGCCAGCAAGTGCTTTTCTTCGAGCCTCACGGTCTGCGAGCGAACACGAATGTGCGCCTGCATAGCGGTGCTCGTCAGCACAGGCTATTCGCTGATCGTTTTACTTCGACTCTCACACCAAAGAGTTCGAATCAACCGAAACGCAATGAAGCCCAGAATCGGCTTCCCTGCTAACCCGAAAGGATCTTATGAGTAACTCACACGACAACGGCCTCGTTTTCCCGGCTCGCGATGCGGTTCTTCCCGACCGTCCCTGCCCGGTCCTCCCGGAACACTGGAAGACTCCGCTGCATGCCTTCGTCCATCGCGCGCTGCTTGCGCCCAACAAGCTCTGCGTCAAGGACAGCGCCGGGCAATCCGCGACCAACAAGGAAGTGCTCGTCGGCGCGATCGCGCTGGCGCTCACGATCAAGGACGCCCACAAGGACGACACCTACGTCGGTCTGCTCGTGCCGCCCGCCAAGGGCAGCATGATCGCCAACATCGCCGTCACATTCCTCGGCAAGGTGCCGGTCAACCTCAACTACAGCTCGGGCTCCGGTCCGATCAACTCGGCTGTCTCGCAGACCGGTCTGGCGACCATCTACTCGTCCCAGAAGGTCATGGGCAAGGGCGGCTTCGACATCGCCGGCGCCACGGTCGTCATGCTCGACGAGCTCGCCATCGCGCCCGAGAACATCGCCAGGGCGGCCGCCATCCTCCAGACGCCGCTGGTCGACTGGTCGAAGGAACTGCCGGGTCTGACGCGCGGTCTCGACGACACGGCCAGCATCATGTTCACGTCCGGCTCCACGGGCGAACCCAAGGGCGTCGAGCTGACCAACAGCAACCTGCTGTACAACATCGCCCAGATGAACGCGCACGCCAAGCTCGGCGAGGAGAGGGTCCTGGGCTGCCTGCCCTACTTCCACTCCTACGGATTCGGCGTCACCCTCTGGGCTGGTCTGGTGCTCGGATGGGAGCTCTACCCGCACGCCAACCCGCTCGACGCGCGCGGCATCGTGCAGTTCATCGCCGAAAACGGCATCACGGCGATGGCGACCACGCCGACCTTCATGCGCAACTACCTGAAGCGCGGCACGAAGGAGCAGTTCGCTTCGCTGAAGTTGCTGATGATGGGCTCGGAGAAGCTCAAGCCCGAACTGGCTCGCGACGTCCGCGACCAGCTCGGCAAGGAACCGCTGGAAGGCTACGGCTGCACGGAGACCTCGCCGCTGCTCTCGTGCTGCATGGACTTCGACGTCGAAAGCCCCGCCGGTGGCACGGTCCGCGGCACGCGTGAAGGCTCGGTCGGTCAGATGGTGCCAGGCTCCGCCTGCGCCGTCGTCGACCCGGTCACCAACCAGATCCTGCCTCGCGGCAAGAAGAACGAAGGCCGCATCTTCGTCAACGGTCCGCAGATCATGAAGGGCTATTACAAGAAGCCCGAGATCACGGCCAACGTCCTGCAGAACGGCTGGTACTTCACCGGCGACATCGGCTGCGTCGACGAAGACGGCTTCGTCTACCTGACCGACCGCGAGAGCCGTTTCGCCAAGGTCGGTCCCGAAATGGTTCCGCTCATCCGCGTGGAAGCGGCCCTGCGTGAACTGGCGGGTGTCGACGAGCTGTCCATCGCGGTCTGCGCGATCCCCGACCCGACCAAGGGCGAGAAGGTGGTGGTTCTCTACACCGCCGACACCATCAACCCGGGTGAACTGACCAAGGCGCTGGTCGCCACCGGAATGCACGCACTGTGGATTCCGAAGGCCAGCGACTTCCACAAGATCGACACCCAGTTCCCCCAGACGGCCTCCGGCAAGCTCGACTTGAAAGCCATCAAGAAGATGGCGGTCGAACTCGACGCCAAGGTCTAACTCCAGGGCAAGGTCTAACTCTCGAAACTCCTAGAAAGGGTCTAACTACACAATCATGGAAACAAACTTCATTCGATTGACTCAGGGCCTGGATCAACACAGCCTGGCCGTGAACCTGCTTTCGGTGAGTCCGTGGATCGTCCTCGGCATCTTCATCCTCCTCGCCGCCGCCGGTCTCGCCTACCGCGTGCGCTTCTGGTGGAAGGAAGGTCGGAAGCTGGTCAACGAACCCGGACACATCACGCCCCGGGCACCGATCTTCGCGCGTATCGCGCGCTGGTCGCTGCTCAGCATCGTCCGCCGGCGCTACTGCGGACCCACCAAGGTAATCGGCGGTGAATTCGCGAAGGACAATCGCCGCCTGATTCTCCTCTACAACCACCAGACCGAACGAGACGCCATCGTCATCCCGCCGACCTTCAAGTTGCGCGTGGTACGGGCTCTCATGGCGGTAACGCAGATCTTCGGTATCCGCGTTCCACTCGCATCGTGGCTCGGCATCATCGCCGTGCACCACGACCGAAACCCGGCTGCTGCCCTGCGCGGCATGATCAAAGTCTTGCAGCAAGACGAAGACAGCGACGGCGTTGTCTTCCCGCAAGGCGCACTCCACCGCGATAACGTTCACGTTCGCAAGGAGTACTTCGACGGCGCCATGATGATTGGCAAAAAGGTCGCCGAGAAGAGCAAGCGCAAAGTAGCAGCCGTGCCCGCCGCGATCGCCTACGATCGCAACCCCGCCCACGCCACACTGGTCCATCGCTTCTTCAACGCGATCGGCTGGAAGAAGTTCCGCGAGTTCTACGGCGAAACCGTCTACGGCACCTGCATCGTTTACGGCAAGCCGATTCCGATGGAGGAACTCCCCGAGAAGTACTCGGAAGCCATGGACGTGATCTTCGCCCGCATCGTCGAGCTGTCTGCACAAGCCGAAGCCGCGCTCAAGCGTCCCGGCGACAAGCCCGTCAATGCCTGATTCCGCAATATGAGGAGGCGCAGCCCATGCGCCTCCTCGTTAGCGGAATAGCACCACCCCCGGTGCCCAGTCAAAATGTTTCACGCGGCGAAGTCGTATTCGCCGTGTTTCGCTGACGCTGCCGTCAGCCGGAGATCGACAGGTTGTGCGGTCTCCAGCAATTCACTTCAGACCGGAAATCCAAGCCATGAAAACGTACGAATACCTCGACAAGCTGCCTCTTACCACCAAGCAGAAGGAAACCATCACGGAATCCGGGTACGAAAACGCCCCCACCCTGTACATGATGTGCAAGGTCATCCCGCTCGCCATGAAGCAGGTGCTCGAAGTCGAGAGCCTGGACGAACTGGAAAAGGTGCTCTGGGACGGACTGTCCGACGAAGAGCGCACCGCGATCGAAGCGGAACTGGACGAGTTCAAGAAGCAGTAAACGCTTCGGCCGTTTGATTTGTGAACTGTAAGACGCCCAGCGGGCATGATGAAAAATCATGCCCGCTGGCTGGGGAGGGTGCGTTTGCTAAGCCTGGCAGCATTTTTCGAAGCTTTAGTTCTACTATTTCATTTAATATGACGCGACAGTAGACACAAAGGACCGACCAAAAGGCCGGTCCTAGTGTTGTCAGCAGGACAAACCATTCACGAACCACTGAGCCTGTGGTGCGCTCGGGGAAATATTTTCAACCGTTAACGGTTGAAAATAAAACACCGACTACACCCGGCCCAATGCCCGGAATAGCCGTCTATTCTGCCGAAGCCGCCGTTTCGGCGACCTTGGCGTTCTCCATCGGTCCGAAGACGTGCAGCATGTTGGTGGGCACGTGGACCAGGTAGGAACCGATCAGCACGTTGCCGCCGCTGACCTTGTCGGCGTCGATCGGAGTGTTGGTCGTCACGACGTAGAATTCCGCGCGCGTCTTCTTACCGGCAACGTCCTCGAGCACGTAGAGGTTGGGTTTCGCGAACCGCGCCTCGACACGCAGAATCTGCCAGTTGCCGGTCAGTTCGAGAGCGACAGTTTCCGGACCGCAGGGCAACGGATACTCGCGGATAATCTTGGTTTCAGCTTTTTTAGCCATGGTATTGAGACCTCCTAAGTGGGGATCGTTAGTTGAGAGTATCCAGATACCAACGATGGCCTTGCGGGCTCGATTGGCTCGTGGATGAGAAACAGGTTCAGACGAAGGACTTAGAGTCCCTTAAATCTAAGATTCGCCGAATGCACACAAACTGGCTTCAAAACGCGGGCCGTGTGCATTTAAAGAGCGCTGCTCCTCTGTGCGTTTTGTTTGTTTGCTGGGATTCCTGGGAAGTTTGGGGGTTACCAACGAATGAAAAGGAATGGGGGTGAAACGCCGTTACTATGGAACAGTGCCCGCCCCGTCACCAAGGCTTCTTTCCTTTTGTTACGCGGACACGAAAGAGTTTGCGCGAAGTTAGCGCACCGCGATGTTGCATTTGTTAACACCGCAATCCCTTTCCTGGACAGGGTTTTCAGCCTCGACGATTTGTGTTTAATCGGGATCAAACATTATCTGACCGTGGATCTAACAAAGACTTGACGTTAGCGATGGTCACTCGGAGCGGCTTTTCACTGATATTGATCTGTGACGAATATATTTTTGGCGAAAAGCAGTAAGAAAATTCGTTATATCCCTGCGCCCGACAGGCGTTTCCAGCTTGCCTTTTCGGGTTCGCGCTAGCTTTTTTAGTTCACGTCACCGCAACATTTTCTCAACAATTAATTCAAACATCTCACTCAAGACGTCCATATGATGTATGTCTGCGTGTTCATCGATTTTATGAATTGGCGCGTTAATCACACCCAATTCAACTACTTCGGCGCCGGTGGGGGCGATTAGACGCCCATCAGATGTGCCTCCAGCCGTCGACAATATCGTATCTATATGCACAACTTTCTTAATAGTTGATGTCACCGCATCAAGAAGCTTCCCTTCATCTGTCAAGAACGGTAAACCGGATAATTTGAACTTCGCTTCGTACTTCACTCCATGTTTTTGTAGAATGCCTTCAACAGCCGCTTGAAGCTTCTCCGCCGTCTGTTCTGTCGAGTAGCGGAAGTTAGAAACGACATTCAATATTCCCGGAATCACGTTATCCGCGCCAGTTCCCGCGTGTATGTTCGAAATTTGAAATGACGTGGGCGGAAAGAATTTGTTGCCTTCATCCCATCGGGTCGACACCAGTTCATTCAATGCTGCCATTGCCGAATGTACCGGATTCAGAGCCTTTTCGGGATATGCCACATGCCCTTGCTGACCGATGAACTTCAAAAGGCAATGCAAAGAACCACGACGACCATTTTTTATAGTATCGCCAATGGTGTCGGTAGAACTGGGCTCGCCCACCAGACAATGGTCGATAACAATACCCTGGCGCGTCAAATGCTCGACAACCTTGATCGTGCCGTCGCTGGAATCAGCCTCCTCATCGCTCGTAATTAAGAGTGCGACGGTTCCCTCGTGCTTCTCGCTCTTTTTGAGAAACCGCTCTATTGCAGTCACGAACGCCGCAATGCCGCACTTCATATCGGCGGTTCCCCGCCCATAAAGTTTCCCGTCCCTGATTTCAGGCTCGAACGGCGGTGATGTCCATTCTTCCAGAGGACCGGTCGGAACCACGTCCGTGTGACCGACGAACGCAAGAAGAGGTTTACCACTGCCATGGGTCGCCCACAAATTGGACGTTTGTCCAAAGTTTAACCGCTCGATTTTGAATCCCAGCTTCTCCAAGCGGGCGACGATAATGTCCTGGCAGCCCTCATCGTGCGGACTGATCGAGGGTCTTTTAACCAATTCAATGGTCAGGTCCAATGTTTCAGACACCGAAGTTTCTCCTATCGCGTTTAGCCCCTTAGCCGTTTAAGGCGTACGAAGAAGCTCATTCAAACTGACTTTGGCTCTTGTTTTAGCATCGACTTGTTTCACTATTACAGCGCAATAGAGGCTGTGCGATCCGTCTTGAGCCGGTAAACTGCCGGAAACGACGACCGAACCCGCAGGAATTCTGCCATAAGAGATCTCGCCCGTCTCACGATTCAAAATGCGCGTGCTTTGCCCCAGAAAAACGCCCATGGAGATTACCGAGCCTTCCTCCACTACAACGCCTTCAACGACCTCTGAGCGGGCTCCTATGAAGCAATTATCTTCGATGATCGTCGGGCTGGCTTGCAACGGTTCCAACACTCCGCCGATTCCTGCACCACCGGACAAGTGAACGTTCTTTCCAATCTGTGCGCACGAACCGACCGTCGCCCAGGTATCGACCATCGTGCCGCTGTCTACGTAGGCGCCGATGTTTATAAACGACGGCATCACCACGACATCGGACGCGATGAAACACCCGCGTCGAACTGCTGCCGGAGGCACGATGCGAAAACCACCGGAGCGAAAATCACGTTCCGTATACCCGGCGAACTTGCTTGGCACCTTGTCCCAATAGCTTGTGTAACCGCCCGGCATCACCGCGTTGTCCTCGATGCGGAAAGAGAGCAAAACCGCCTTTTTCAGCCACTCATTGACACGCCATTTCCCGTCGACCTTCTCGGCCACTCGAGCTTTGCCGCTGTCCAGCAAATCGAGCACTTCCGCCACCGCTTCTTCGACCTTCCGATCGGCGCTGCCCGGTTTGATCTCTGCCCTGTTTTCGAAGGCTTCTTCAATGATCGCTTGCGTGTCGGCCATGTATTGTCTACTCCTCTGATGTTCTATTCCGGATTTGAAACTAGCAGCCCGGGCGCCTTACGAGCGCCTCTACACAGATAATCGCTTCATGAAACTGGCCAGTCGGTGAGCCCCTTCTACGCATTCGTCGTACGGTGCGACTAGAGCCATGCGCAATCTTCGCAAACCGGGATTGACACTATCCGTGGTGCGCGAGATAAAGGAACCAGGCAAAACCAGAAGGTTCTCTTCCTCATAAAGACGACGAGTAAAGCTGGTGTCGTCAATCGGCACGGACGGCCACAAATAAAATCCTCCTTGAGGACGGTAGATATCCATGCACGGTGTCAAAATATCCAGGACCGCATCGAACTTCTTCTTGTAAATCGCCCGGTTTTCCTTGACGTGCTCTTCATCCTGCCAGGCCGCGGCACTTGCTTTTTGTGTCGGCGGCGGCAACGCGCAGCCATGATAAGTTCTATACAACCTGTATTTTTCGAGAATGCGGGCATCGCCGGCAACGAACCCGGACCGCAAGCCCGGAAGATTAGAACGTTTCGACAGACTATGAAAGACCACACAGTTTTTGAAATCAGACAATCCGAACTCGTGAGCTGCTTCCAGCAAGCCTATCGGCGCCTCGCCTTCATTGAAGTAAATCTCTGAATAACATTCGTCAGAGGCAATAATAAAGTCGTTCTTACTGGCGATAGTCAGCAGCTCATGCCACTTTTCCATGCTTAAACAGGCACCGGTCGGATTGGATGGAGAGCAGACATAAACCAACTGACAGCGCATCCATACAGACGGCGGAATCGCCTTGAAGTCGGGTTGGAAGCCGTTCTCCGCGTTCAAATTATAGAAATAAGGGTCACAATCGGCCATGAAAGCCGCGCCTTCATAGATCTGATAGAAGGGATTGGGCATGACGATAAGCGCTTCGTCAGCGCCATTCACCACACTCTGAGCAAACGAGAATAACGCCTCACGCGTCCCTGCCACCGGCAAAACGTTTTTATCGGGGTCAATGGAACCGGCAGGTAGAGCGAATCTCGTGGTCAACCACTGGGCGATAGCCTCCCGCAGTTCTATTGAACCGATAGTGACGGGATACTTGCTCAATCCTTCGAGATTCTCGATCAACACCTGTTTTACAAACTCAGGAGCAGGATGAGCCGGCTCTCCGATCGACCACTTAATCGGCCGTTTCGTTTCATCAGGCCGGCTATTGGCAAGCAAGTCGGCAAGCTTCTCAAAAGGATAAGGCTGACAACGATCCAGATTTTTATTCATCATTTCCGATCTACTTGGCGTCGAAGTGGTCGACCAGACGACGGGCGGTCTCCGCCAGAATCGCCGTTCCGACATACAGTCCCGACTCATCGATATCGAACAGCGGGCTGTGGTGGCTACGTCTGTCACCTGCGATTTCAGCACCGAGGAACATAAACGCGCCGGGAATTTGTTCCGCGAAGAACGAGAAGTCCTCGCTCCAGGTCTTCGGTTTGATATCAACGACATTTTGCTCGCCGATTAAATCAATCGCGGCTGCACGCATGATATCAATAACTTCAGAGTTGTTGACCGTGGCAGGATAACCGAGTTCGTATTTGAGAACGTAATCGCCGCCCAGTGCTCGAGCCACACTGCAAGCCCGTTCCAGCTCATCCTTCAACAATTTCCGAACATCTTCATTGAAACTTCTTATCGTTCCTTCCATGCGAACTTCTTCAGCAATCACGTTGCCGCGCGTGCTGGAGCTGCGGAAGGCGCCGATCGTAACGACCGCCGGTTCTAAGGCGGAGATGCGGCGTGACACGATCTGCTGAATCGCCTGGACAACCTGGGCACCAATTACGATGGCATCGATTGTGGTCTCCGGATAGGCTCCATGACCGCCCTTTCCTTTGATGGTCAGCGAAAATCCATCGACTGCCGCCATCACTGGTCCGTGCAAAATAGCGACTTTGCCCGCCGGCAAACTGGCGTCGATATGCTGACCAATGATCGCACTGACACCCTCCAGCGCTCCGTCTTCTATCATCCGCACAGCTCCGGACTTTCCTTCGTCATCGCCATATTCTTCGGCCGGCTGCATTACCATGCGAATAGCACCGTTAGCCTTTTCGCCAGTCAAAATCTTGGCTGCAGCCAGTGCACAACTGACGTGCGCATCATGACCGCAGGCATGCATCACACCCTGATTTTTCGACTTATAACCAACAGCATTGCCTTCATCAATCGGTAAGGCATCCATATCCGCACGAATTGCGACCATCGTACCCTTGCCGAAATCAGCGGTCACACCCGTTTTACCGACCTTTTCTCTCACCTTGTAGCCCAGGTCCTTAAGCTGACCAGCAGCCAGTTTTGCTGTTTCGTTTTCTAAAAAACTCAACTCCGGATATTCGTGCAGATGTCGTCGCATTTTGACGATCTCATCCTGCAACTGGCGCGCACTCTCGATTACCGGTGTTGCTGTCGACATAGGGCACATCTTCCTCAAACCTCTTTTGCTGTTAAACCGATTAGCGACCCATCGGTCTGCCACCACCGCCACCGCTGCCCTTCCAGTTGGCAAAGGCTTCTTCGATAGTGGTGTTGGTGATACGAATCATAATCAACGAGAGCGCCTTGATCTGCTCTTCTGTAAACTCGGCTTCGCTTTCTTCGATCGCTTTTCTAATTACTCTTTCGGCTTCGGATTTCAGCATGGGGTGGTTCCTCACGTGGAAAAAAGTTTTCAACCTGTCGCGCTAAACCTCACGGCAGCTCGACCGATATGGTTTGTCAAACCGAGAAATCCCGCCGCTTGGCGAGCGCCCTCAATCGCACAGCACAAGAGTTTATCGCAATGTCGCCGGCGAATGTTGTGGATCGCGAATATTTCGATATTGGAGCCCAGAACAGCTTGGTTTCGGACCAGACTTCTTGATAACGGCTCCGGTGATTTTGAACTTCAACCGTTAGCGGTTGAAATATTAAACCGCTCCCTGCGACAAGTGGGTTTCGGTCCAAGGAAGTTCAACCGTTAACGGTTGAAAATATTGAACCGCAACGCAGCGGCGAGCGTTTCGGCCGCTGATTTTCAACCGTTGACGGTTGAAAATATTAAACCAGCATCCGCGACAAGAGGGTTTCGACGTAAGAAACCAGACCCTTGACTATTTCTTCTCGAGATTGACTTGCTCGATTTCGGTCGATTCCGAAGAACCGCCTTGAAATACAAAAAACACGGCGCCGACAATGAAGGCACAAGCGACCAGATGGTTCCACTGCAACTTTTGTTTGAGAAAAAGCACCGAGAATATGCAAAACACAACCAGCGTTATTACTTCCTGGACAATTTTGAGCTGCATGGCCGAAAACACATAGCTGCCGATTCGGTTAGCCGGAACTTGCAAACAATATTCTGCAAAAGCAATTAACCAGCTAATGAGAATTACTGTAAACAACGGCGCGCTGCGAAACTTCAGATGACCGTACCAGGCAAAGGTCATGAAGACGTTCGAAAGAGTTAAAAGCGCTATTGAGTAAAAACCTTGCATGCGAATTCGGCTCCCCTTTGGTTCGATCAAAATAGCACGATTCAATATCAATAGGCCCGACTGCACCAACCGACCGTCGCATCATATGTGGTGTCATCAGTGGTGATTCCACGGTGTGGAGATATTGGCTGAAAATCGCAAAAAATGCCGCCGACATCGGCAGGGCATCGATCTAAAAATTCTAAGTATTTTTGGTAGATCACGGTCTTGCACAGTGCGAATTTCTTGTGGATCGCGAGTGTTTATCACTATGCTCGAAGTATCGTTTTAAACAAAAACAAACTCAAGCACAAGGAACTACCGACAAAACAACAACAGTCCAGCGGCTCAATTGGAAATTCTCACGCGCAGAACCAGCGCGGAGATCGCCCACAACCGCCGTGCGCCCAAAACACAGGCATGATGTCGTGAGGTTTGTGATAGCAAAGGGGCAGACGGTTGTCTGCGTTTAGTTTCCATTCCCGATGTTCAGGAGTTTGTTAATTATGGAGAAAGTTGTCCTTACCGCAGGGCCGAACGCAGGCAAGACTACCTTGCTGCGGGCGTTGCAGAAGCTACGCTTTCCCGTGATCGAGGAGAAGGCGACGGAAGTAATCCGCGAGGGTCGCTTCCTGCCCGCGTCCAACCCGGTGGGCTTCCGCCGTGAGACGCTGGCGCGGCAAAAGGCCGCAGAGATCGCTGTAGCTTCGGATCCGCGCACGGTCGTGCTCGACCGGGGTGCGTACGATGGGCGAGCTTACTGTCACGCGACCGGCTGCGCGGAGCCGGGCTTCCTGAGCGAACTCGAAGACGGGCTCTACCCGCTCGCCTTCGTGCTCGACCCGGTGCCGACGTGGGACGCCGACGGCGTCCGCTACGAGGACCTCGACTTCACCTACACCATCAACCCCATTCTCGAGGAGGTCTACCGCAACGCCGGCGCTCGCGTCGTGCGTGTCCCGTTCATGCCGGTGCAGGATCGGGTCGACCTGATTCTGTCGGTACTCAACGAGCACGAGCTCTGCGTGCGCTAAAGCAGTCCCAGTGAGCGGAGACCCGCGGGTCTCCGCTTCGTCCGAACTCGTCAGGCGTCCCGCAGTTGTTTCTCGTCTTTTCCGCAAGAAACGTAACTGTGCCGAATCTGCACGAAATCACCAAATTTTGTGGACAATCGGCGCATATTCCGAGTCGTCGCCCAGCTGGGAGGTCCATGACTGTACGCATTCGAACGAACAACGGCACCACTATTGAAGTGCCGCAGAACATCACGCTCGCCGAACTGCAACGTCGGCTGGCTGCGCAGGGCGATAGCGACCCGAGCGAATTGAACGTCAACTGGTCTTGTGAAGCTGACGGTCCGACCTGGGGTGCGCCCTGGCCTGGAGCCGATTTCAGCGGCAACGTCCTGCTCTAATCACCCGTTCGCAAACATCGCCCGGAGTGCTACATGAAAGCTTTCTTGGAGTTGCTCGCGTACAAGTTGAAGCGCGACTGGAGAGATACAGTCGGTCCGCTCGACGTCCTCGCCGATGTCCGAAGCCGTCTGCGGTCCTGCGCGGAACGCTGCCAGCGCAAGATGTTGACCGCCGCAATCGCTGAAGATTCGTATAAGTCGTACCGAAGTCGCATGCCGGCCAGCCTCGCCAGCATGGCGGACCGGCTGCTCGCCGCTCACCAACACAACCTCAAAGAAGTGTTCGAAACAATCCTCGTGGCCGACAAAATCGCCCGAGGGCTGATCGTCCTGTACACCGCCGACCAGAAGGCAGCAAACGCAGACATCGAGGTGTACGCCACTTATCGACTCCTCCTCGACGTCCCCGTAGACCTGGCGCGACGCCTCGAAGCAATCAAGCTAGATCTCTTCCGAGCAGTGGTAAGCTTCGCACGCTGAGCGCAAGCCCGTCTCGACTGGACCTGCACCAGGACATCCACAATACGCCGCGCTCAACGTCGTGCCCTGTCCCAGTCCGTCCATTCCGTTCCGGACCAGCAAGCCACGCCGGTCAACCTCGCCTCACTTGCTTACAGACCACCAACCCAACCCTCTGAGAGAACAGGAACATGACGCAGAAGCAACTGACCCGACTCGTCGCCGCGGCCTTCCTCCTGTGCGTCGGCATCGTCGCCGCGTTCGCCGTGTCCGACCTGGCTCGGAGCAAAGTCAGCAATCCCATCGAGAAGTCGCTGACGCAGCCGAAGAAGTAAACGGCGTGCCGGCTAGATAGCAACGAAAGCGCGAGGAGATCGGCTCCTCGCGCGCTTGAGCGGCGATAGCGGCACCGCGCCGATTCTTGATTTTGCTTACTAAAATCTCTACGACTTCATTTAGTTGATTAAAACAGTCCGCACGATTGCGGCTCAGACAGGGCATATTGCATCAAAGTCTAGTTCTGAAAAGTTTATGCCCGATAGCGAAAACGATCCAGACAAACAACCAACCCATCAGCCCTCCTCGACGCCATCGAGGGACGTTTCCACATCTAAAATCAAAAGCGGAGCTTCCGACCAGGATAAACCAAAGAAGAAAAGACGCACCAGCTCTGACTCTCACTCAATGGTTGATATTCGGAACCCGAATTCCGATCTGATCGCTCCATTCCAAATCACGGACGGTCAGGAACTTCTCGCGTCCAGTCGCAAAGTCACGAATCATCCGATTCGACCGTCATACATCGAAGGACTGCAGGCGATCGAGTCACTGCCGGAAGATATGCAGGATGGCTTACAGCTAGACCACTCGCGCGAATACATGGAGCGAAAGTTTCGAGAGTGGCAGCAGCAACAAGCTGAGGATGCCATTGATCCTGAAACACTGCAACGAATTTCTGAGCACGGACTGGATGGCGATAGCTCATTCTCTTCGATTCCAGGCGCTTTAAAACCCGATCGCGAGCAGTTTCCATTTCAAGGCAAAGAATTTACTCAACTGTCCAAATGTTCGAGCGCTTCGTCGAAAGCCTGGAAGAATGCCTATCACGCCTATCCGAAGTTAAAATCCACTCTCGCATACAAAGACGCGGTGGTGCTGATGAAAGCGCTTGTTTTAAATGAACTCCAGCAGTACAGAGGCAAGAATTTAAAACGCGACGAAGCCGCTTCAAAACGCCACATTCCAAACAGCAGTTTGGAACCTCTCGGATTCGCACAGCTCTCGCCCAAAGCTGTCTACGAGCTCGAAAAGGGCATCTCCGGCGGGAAGACTGTTCGTCCCGAAGCGACCGAGTTGATCAATTTTCTCACCGCCAAAGGATACAGCGGAGAGGGGCATGAAGCCACAGCCTTGCTGGACCCGGATTGCGTTCCTATGCTGGTCGGAGCAAAACTAGAATCGCTGATCGATTACTACGAACGAGCCACCGATAAGTTCTCCGCGAAACCATTACGCATAGACATCAGAACCCTCGCTTATGGCTACAAACCCGATGTTTTCTGGAATCCCAAAGATCCCGGCGATCCGAATTTCCACGCTGTCACATCCGCAGAACAAGCGCTCAGCGAACGCCTCCAGGGTTTCGACTTGCTCTATCCCTGCAGCCAGGAAAATGTTTTGACAAAATCACGCCATCTAAAAAACGTCGAACAATGGCTGATTCGTCTCAATGACCCGACCTAAATTTTCAACCGTTAACGGTTGAAAACATTAAACCGACTCCTCTGACAAGCGGGGTTTCGTGCAAGGACTTTCAACCGTTAACGGTTGAAAATACACTCAAACTCGGCGTCCAGCGGGTTTCGGGCTCGGCACTTCAACCGTTAACGGTTGAGAATATTAAACCGACCCAACTGCCAACCGGGTTTTCGCGTATGTAGCTCGAGGCATTCAAAAAAGCAATGACCATGGTTTGAGTCAATATGACTTAAGTCACTATTTCTTAGTTACCTGATAGAGCTAAAACAAGAGGAATGGCTCCAGGAGTATGGCAATGAGTTCAATGTCGGTTAGTCGTTCTAAACCAACCAAGTCTGTACACCCGCGACATCGCTTTCTTGCTCGATTCGTTTTAGCATCAACATTGGTGGCTGCAGCGTATGTCGGTTACTTCTGGCTCGACTATCTCTACGCGACGCCAGTTCAGCTCTACCACAAAGTCTGGCAAACAACGAAGGATAACTATTTCGACAAGGCGGCAGTTGAGAAACTCAACAAGTTCGAACACTGCTATGACGCAGACATCAAAACTAACGAGGATGCGATCAAGTACGCGAACAAAATGTTGTCGGCGCTGGGAGACCCGTTTACAGCTCTGCACAGTCCCACTGAGATGAAACTCTTTGCAGAATCGCAATCGGAACAATTCGTCGGACTGGGCGTGGTTCTAAAAACGGTTTCTCTGACTCCGGACCGCAAGTATCTTGCGGTGGTTTCGGTCATGCCCAAAAGTCCGGCAGTGAAAGCTGGTATCAAACCTGGTGACACGATCATCTGCATCAACGGCAAAGAGTCCGCCGGATTGACCGTTCCTGAACTGAAAGAGATAGCTGCAAAACGCGTCAATCAACCTACCGATTTCGTGGTCCAACGCGGTAAGAGAAAAGTGCGACTCCAGCTCGTCCCGGAGGTTTTGAGCAGAACCAATGTCGAGCTGCTATCCGACGATACGCAGTACGCGCACATCGTCGTACGAGATTTTCTCAAGAAAAACACCGCCGACAAAGTCATGAAGGTGCTTGAGAAAACCGCTCACAGACGGGGAATCGTGCTCGACATGCGCGACAATCCGGGCGGAAGCGTAGATGAGTGTTTAAAACTAGCCAGCGCTTTTCTCAAAGATGGTCCGTTGGTTACGCTCAACGTTAGAAGCGGTGCGGCTGGACATCATCGTGAGATTTATACATTGAAACCGGAGTGCATCGAGGTCGCCGTCACCGACGACAACGGCAAAGTCGTTAACGTGAGGAAGCAACCACGCCTTCGATCAATAGCATCGCTGCGTCCGATGGCGGTTTTGATCAATGGTGGCACCGCCAGTGCGGCGGAGATGCTCACTGCCGCATTGCAAGATAACCATCGCGCTCTTGTGGTCGGCACTCAGTCTTACGGAAAGGGCATCGCTCAAGCCGGGATGCCCATGGCCAATGGCACGACTTTGAACCTGACATGCGTGCGATATTACACCCCTAGCGGACGGTTTATCGGCACGGGGAAGGGAGGGTCGAAACCCGACGAAGGAATCGTTCCTGACGAACCGATCGACTCCGCCAATCACGGCAACGCCGATCCCCAACTCTCCCGCGCCGTGGCGTTGTTGGGTCATACCTAATTCAGCCGAGCAGATTTAGGCAGTCTGTGTTTCAATGGATATCCAGCCGACGGACTGCCGGGTTAAACCTGGGCATATATGTCAGCGGGAGCTTTTGCTTCCGCTGCGGATTACGGTCTGCGGCGGGCCAAATGAATGCGAGGTTTAGTTATGGCGAAGTTTACTGTAAACGAGGTTAAGGGCGAAGGTTTCAACATCCTCAACACGAATGGCGGCGTTCCGGTCAAAATGTGGACGCGTGGCGTCGCATTGGAAGATCCGGCCGCGCAGCAACTCGCAAACCTCGCTACCATGCCGTTCGTCTACAAATGGATCGCGGCCATGCCTGACGTGCACTGGGGCATGGGCGCCACTGTCGGTAGTGTCATCGCCACCAAGAAAGCAATCATTCCCGCAGCCGTGGGAGTGGACATCGGATGCGGGATGGTAGCGGTTCGCACCAGCTTGAGAGCCGATCAGTTGCCGGACAGTTTGAGCGATCTGCGTTCAAAGATCGAAAAGGCCGTTCCACACGGACGAACCAACAACGGCGGTCCCGGAGATCGGGGCGCCTGGTCGGATCCGCCCAACGCAGTCGGCAATGAATGGGCAAAGCTGAAAGAGGGTTACGACAACATCGTGGACCGTCATCCGAAACTCGACCGCGGCAATCACGTCAACCATCTGTCTACACTCGGCACAGGCAACCACTTTATCGAGGTTTGCCTGGACACGGAAGATCGTGTTTGGTTTATGCTGCACTCCGGATCGCGCGGTGTGGGAAACCGCATCGGGACTTACTTTATCGAGCTGGCAAAAGCAGATATGAAGCGCTGGTTTATCAATCTTCCCGACGAAGATCTGGCGTACATCCCTGAAGGCAGCGAGCATTTCGATGACTACGTTGATGCAGTCCACTGGGCGCAGGACTTCGCGATGACCAACAGGAAGCTCATGCTGGAAGCTGTGATCCAGGCGGCAAGAAGCTGCGGATTGCCGCCGTTCGAAGTCGGGCTTGAAGTGATCAATTGCCACCACAATTACGTTGCGGTTGAAAACCACTTCGGCGAAAATGTTTTCGTGACACGCAAAGGCGCCGTCCGGGCGCGTGAGGGCGACTTCGGCATCATTCCCGGTTCAATGGGAGCTCGCTCGTACATCGTCAAAGGCAAGGGAAACAAGAACAGTTTCCACAGCTGTTCGCATGGCGCCGGCCGAGCTATGTCGAGAGCAGAAGCGAAACGGCTGTTCACTATCGCCGATCACGAGCGGGCCACTGCCGGAATCGAATGTCGCAAAGACGCTGACGTCATCGACGAAACACCGGCAGCTTATAAGCCGATCGACAAGGTCATGGAAGCGCAAAAAGATCTCGTCGATGTGGTTCATGAGTTGCGTCAAATCGTCTGTGTGAAGGGATAACTCACATCAATGTGAAGAAAGACTTCCGGTTTGGTCTGAGATAGCTCAGCTATACGAGGCAGAAAATCCGAGATCGACCTCACGGCTGCGGAGGTTGACCTCGCCTGCGTTTCGAGAGATCGAAACAGCACATGTACATATCCTGGCAGAGATTACATGTACTTAGTGAGACTCTAAAGAGTTGGAATCGAGATCTACGGTTTGATAGCGTCTTGAACGTTATCACCCTTCCTGCAAAACCAACCGCTGCTCCCGCTTTTCCCATTCATCCTCCACTCTTTCTCAACCACCACGTTCGTGCTCCCAGCGCGAACGAGAACCAACATGGAGAATTTGACTATGAGCAATAAGCCGACTCCGACCCTCAAGGACAGCTTGTCCACGATGATTTCTTCGGCTCTTTCCGCCGTCAAGGCCGACCGTCTCGACATCGCCCTGGATTGGGCAGGTCAGGCGGTTCAGGCGACCTCCACGAGTGACGATGTCGAACTTCGCACTCAGGTCAACTCGACGATTTCTCTGATTCTCATGAAGGCTGCTGTCGACACCCGCACCGCATCCCTTCGTGGCGCCGCCATCTTCTCGCAGCTCGATCCCAAGATCCAGGTGATCGTGCGCGGCGCGACGCTGCTGAAGGACATGGCTGCCGGCGCAGACCGCGGACTCGGTCAGGCATTCGCGCTCGTCATCGGCGGCTACGGCAAGCAGCTCTCCGCTGCTGTCGCACCGCACCTGACCAGCCAGTACGTCCAGACGGATGCCGCCACGCTCGACGGTTTCCTGAACACGATCAACGCGCTGATCAAGGCGATCGCGATGACCACGGGCGGCGACGAACCGGAAGGCATCAGCGCTTCGGATCGCACGAAGCTCGCTGCCACCACCGTCTCCAACGCTCGCCATTCGCTCTCGAAGATCGGCTTCCTGTGCGACTGGGCGAAGGCTCGCGTTCTCGCCCGTCACGCGCAGGCGTTGGTCGAGACCTCACACGCTCAGCTCAAGGACCGCTTCGCAGCCGCCGAGCAGGCGATGGCCGCCAACAACTACAAGGTCAGCTCGACCACCCTCCAGTCCATCGAGAAGGACCTGGGCGGCGGCGAGTGATGTAGATAGATGATTTTGGCAAAACCCTACTTGTCGGTCGATAAGCCGACCTGAACGTTTCGCTGAAATCAGTCTTCCGAACAGGGAGGGTGCGAACAATCGCACTCTCCCTGCTTCGGCGGGTTTATTTTCAACCGTTAACGGTTGAAAATATTAAAACGCCTCAACCGCCAACCCGGTTCCCGCGCGAAAACTTCAACCGTCAACGGTTGAAAATATTCGGCGGAACATCGCTCCGGCATCTGCGTCATTCAATGAGCCATGTGTTTTCGGAGCGGATGAAGTGCTGTCCGCTCCGGACTCCTATTTGGACAGGAATTCGCTTTCACGCTTTAATTTTTTAGCCGCGCTACTACTATATCGCTTCGTATAAGTTGTGGTGTTTTGAAGCAGCCCACTTTCGTCGAAAATGGAAACCGCAAAGAATGCGGAAATCATGTGTTCGAACCTACGGCTGCTTCTTCGTAAAACTGGTTTTTAATCCGGTCTTGCCGCGCGAAGCCTGTTCTGTGGCTTGAGCCGCGACAAGGCGCCACAAGCCACTGGCTGTGCCTACATTCGAATACATCTGATCGGCTTCTTCACTTCGTCCGACAGCATGAAGCAATCCGGAATAGTTTTCCATCAAATTGGCCACTTCGGCGTGGTTGTAACCAAGCACCTTCTGCTTGATGGAGATGGCGCGTTTGTAGAAGTCTTCGGCTTTGTCGTATTGTTCTTGTCCGTGATAGATCAAAGCCAGGAACGTCGAAATCATCGCTAGCCCCAGGTGTTCGCTTCCGAAGATTTTTTCGTAGATGTCCATGATTCGCTCGGAAAGCGGCTGTGCTTCCGGGAATTTGCCCATAGAATAATACAACTCAGCCAAACTGTTGAGCGAATTGGCCACTTCAATGTGGTCGGTGCCAAGCACTGTTTCTCGGATTTGAACGAGTTCCTGCCTCACCGGAATTGCATGAGCGCGTTTGCCGAGTTGGCACAACGACTCCGCAAGTTGGTCCAAAGTCAGAGCCACACGCGGATCTTTGTCCTCGACATAATCCAACTGGTCGAGCGCCTGTTGCCAGATGCTCGCGGCCTTGGCGAAATTGCCTAAGCTGACAGCCTGATCGGCTTCGAATTTTAGTTTTTCCCAGCTTGAATCCACGCTGGATCTCCTGAAGCAGCTACGTGAGCATGGTAAACGACAACACTCTACATTGAAAAATTCCCTTGTTTAAATCAGTTTAATCATCGTCTGAAAGTATTTCATATTAAGTCTTTAGACCACTCGATACAGACGGCAGCAACCGAGTGACAGTAAAATCGTTTAGTCGCAATTCAAGTCTAAAACAGGCAGCTATGCTCCATTTTCATGTCGTCACTCTTTTCCCTGAGCTGATTTCCACTTACGTCGAAACCAGCATCATTGGTCGTGGAATCAAAGCCGAACGACTGTCCGTCAGAACCTATAACCCTCGCGATTTTGCGACCGACAGCTACAGGAAAGTCGATGACACTCCATATGGTGGCGGCGCCGGTATGGTTTTGAAACCAGAACCATTCTTCGCAGCCTTTGAATCCATCGAACGTCCAGCAGATTCGCCGGTGCTACTTATGTCACCACAAGGCGAACGATTCGCACACAATAGCGCAGCGAAGCTAGCCGAAACCGAATCGCACATCACGATACTCTGCGGTCACTATGAGGGTTTCGACGAGCGGATTAGAACGCTCGCAACGCACGAATTTTCCGTCGGCGACTATGTGCTCACCGGCGGCGAATTGGCCTCGCTAATTATGATAGATGCCATCGGCAGGCTGGTCCCCGGCGTCGTCGGAAAACACCTTTCCGTTCAAACCGAATCATTCGCCGACGGACTACTCGAAGGTCCGCAGTACACCAAGCCTGTAGAGTTCCGCGGCATGACCGTTCCCGAAGTAGTCCGCTCCGGCAACCACAAACTCATCGCCGCCTGGCGCCGCCAAGAAGCTCTACGCCGCACGTTTGAACGCCGCCCGGATTTACTCGAACACGCAGAACTCGACAAAGCGGATCAACGCTTCCTCGAAACGATAAAGTCAGAACAAACAGAAAAAAGGTGAAGTAAAGCGTAAGCCGGGTTCTGTATTACGATCGTCATCTCTCTGGGAGTCCAGTTTCCTGAACCCTCTAGCAGCATCGGCAACTCAAGGCGGCGGGCCACCGTTCTCTCGAGCTATACCTTAGCCTTGCACCTTTAGCGGGGTTTACCTAGCCAGAGCCTCTCGACTCTGCTGGTGACGCTCTTACCGCACCGTTGCACCCTTACCAGGACGAGCCTGGCGGTCTTCATTTCTGTGGCACTATCCTCACGCTCACGCGCACTGGGCGTTACCCAGCAACCAGCCCTGTGGTGCCCGGACTTTCCTCATCCTCCCTTGCGGAAGGACGCGACGATCCGCGTTACTTCATTCCGAATTATAGAAGCTTGGTTCGACCGCCGGATATTTTCAACCGTTAACGGTTGAAGTTTCGACACCGATATTTTCAACCGGTAACGGTTGAAGTTTGAAGCTGAATATTTTCAACCGCTAACGGTTGAAGTTTGACGCGGATTCAAAACGAAGGGCGCCCAACTTCGTTTTAGTGGCTAGCGCAAGTCGCGCACAGCTTTCGACCATCTGTTTTTGTTTAAAACCTCGGATAAAGGGGCTAGAGAGCCGATTTTCGGCACTTTTCCCAGTTAGCGCAGTTAGCGATATTGACGAACTGCCTTCAAACGCCAAATAGTCTCGCAAGCCTGATTGCGTTTAGCTTGCGTCGATCGCTTAACACAACGTTGCTTTCGATATGGACCGTAACGTAGGTTCGAGTTACACCTTTACAACTCCGCTGCATTGAGCAAAACGCACATCTTTAGTTAATCGACCGAAGATTTTTCCAACGACTCTAACTGTCTAACGACGGCTGGGGTCGTTTCGCTTTTTGTCGACGCTCTGCTGAGGTGTTCAGGTGCAGTTTTTCTAACCGAACAAAAAAACAAAAAGGAGAAATTGCATTATGAAACAGTCAACAAATTTCAACACGGCACTTGTTGCCGACAGTTCCAACGGTAGTAACGGCTTCAGCATGGCTGACTTGATGGCCGCCTACGAAATGCCCACCGCGCCCAAACGCGGCTCAGTAGTGACAGGAGAAGTAGTCGCAGCGGTTCGCGGCGGAGCTTTCCTTATTAGCCTCGGTCTCAAAGCCGACAGCATCGTGCGCGACGCCGACCCCGGCGAACTCGTGATCGGACAGAGCTACCAGTTCTATGTCTGCGACCCTGAAGACGGCTCCGAAGGAGAACCCGAACTTTCCTTCAAGCGCGCCAAAACCTGGTCGCGACTGACTGGTCTGGTCGAATCGCAAGAAGTGGTGATCGCCCAGGTTCATCGCGACCCGCGTAAAGCCGTCAGCCGCAGCGCTTCCGACAAGGTCGGCGGTTTGATTGCGTACGTAGATGGCGTTCGCAGCTTCATTCCCCGTCGCGAAATCCCGCAACGCTGCCGCATCGACTCGCTTGTCGGTCGCGACATTCCGGTGACGGTGCTCAGCGCGAATCCAGCCGAAGGGCGTGGGGGCGCGGTGGTGCTGTCCTACAACAGTGCTCTCGATTCGCTCCGCAAGGGTCGTATCGAAGAGCTGAACACCGGCGACATCCTCAGCGGCAAGATTGTTGCCATCATCGATAGCGGCTTCCTGGTCGATGTCGGTGGCGAACTCACCGGTCTGGTGCCGAAGAGCGAAATCGGCGGCGACCGCAGAGGTGACACTGCCAACCGCTTTCAGCGTGGCGACGAAGTGACCGTCAAGGTTCTCTCGCGCAACGTTGAGGCCGGCAAGATCTCGCTCAGCATTCGCGGCGCGCGCTCGGAGTCGTTCCTGCGCAGCCTCAGCCAAGGTCAGGTAATCACCGGCGTGGTGGCTCGCTTCGAACAGTACGGCGCATTCGTGTGCCTCAACGACTGCATCGACGGCTTGCTGCACAACGTCGATCTGGCAACCATCGGAGGTCGTCGCGAGAAGCTGACCGCCGGCGCTGAGATCGAAGTCGAAGTGGTGACCATCGACATTGAAAAAGGTCGCATCGGTCTCTCTCGTAAGGCGATGAGCAAGTAACCTCACAGTCGGGAACGTCGCGCGTAAAACCGTGATGTAATCGACTGACCCACAACAGCACCTCGGTGGTTGGATTCAGGGCAACCTGAACCGCCTCTTGGTGCTTTGTGCTTGAACC
>JBGAHZ010000061.1:0-42220 GCA_044225915.1 Obscuribacteraceae bacterium (SeqCode) | reverse complement strand
TTGACCCGGAACGGAATGGTGCCAAAATCGACCCGAATCCATCAGTGCGAATAGGTCGTGTCAGTTCCTGTGAGTTCCGTTCGTGCCAGTTCCGTCGTGTCAGTTGGTTCGCCTACGACAAAGTTAGCGCTAGGTTCAAACGCCAGCCCGTGAGGGATAGAACCCTCCACCTGGGATATCGAAAGACATAAATACTAGCTAATGGCTCCCGAAGTTCTTGTGATTAGGGCTTTTCTAGACTTAGTCTAAGTCATCTCGTTCTTAAACTAAATTCTTCACTTCAGCCAAGAAAACTTAGAACCCTTCAAACCCGCTGTCCGTCTTTCCGAGTTTCGCTAATCGGACGACGCGACTGAGGGCTGCTCGGTTCTGGCTCACAGTGCGGAAGTTCATTCACTCCCAACCCGCGCACGACGCGACGAAAGGAGGGCAACACTTATGGCCCATCTCACTCTCGGTTCGGTCGCTCCGAACCTGCTTTTTGTTTTGTTTTCCACCCAGACGCTCTTTTGGGCGGCGGGAATTTTGCTCGCGTTGTTCGCGTTTCACATCATCCGGTGTGCGAAGCGAGGCGTGTGCCCAATCCCGCTCGGACGAAAGAAGCCTGTGGTGTCATCCGACGAAACCGTCGGTCTGAAACCCGGTTTCAATCAGAATCCCAATCAGGTCATCCAGGGCAGCGTTCCTCTCGCCTCCGATGACCCGATGAGAGCCGCACTGCTAGCCGATCTCCAGGGCAACATCCTGAGCGGTCACGGTCGCGATTTCGCCGCACACTTGTTCGTGAAATTCACGGGCGACTCCGCGGCGGCTCGTGCCTGGCTCGGCAACGTGGCGAAGACGTACGTCGTCTCTGCCGCTTCGCAAGCCACCAAAGCGAGAGCGTTTCGCGCAATGGCTGTGGATGGCGGCATTTTCGGACACATCTCAGTGTCGGCATCCGGGTTCAAAGCTCTCGGATTCAAACCCGAGCAGCTCGCCAAACCGTCCAATCCGCGAGGTCGCCGCACCGATGGCGTGTACAGCAACGTGTTCGGCGAGGGCATGAAGGCGCGTCAACAGTACCTGCTTGACCCGCCCGTCGCGCAGTGGGACGAAGGTTTCCACGGTGACGTCGACGTGCTCATCATCCTGGCCGCAGACAACCAGACCAATGTCGACAAGGCCGCTGCCGAAGTGATTGCGTCTTTGAGCGACACTGCAGGCGGTGCCATCGGCAAAGTGGTGGCACGCGAAAACGGACTCGGTCTGACACGTCAACTCGACCCCAACGATCCGGCCACCGTCGTCCACGTCGAGCACTTCGGCTACATGGACGGTCGCAGCCAGCCACTCTTCTTGCAAGAGCAGGTTGAAGGCGAGCGGAAAAATGGTGGCATTTCGACCTGGGATCCGACGGCGCCGCTGTCGCTTGCTCTCGTTCGAGACCCACTCGGCAAGAGCGCCTCGAGCTGCGGCAGCTTTCTGGTCTTCCGCAAACTGGAACAGAACGTTCGCGGCTGGAATCGCGCCGTCAACCAACTGGCGACTGAACTCGGCGTCAAGCCGGATCTCGCCGGCGCGATGGCCATGGGTCGTTTCAAAGACGGCACACCGGTCGTCGGACAGGGCACCTCCGGACGCACGGATGTGCACAACGACTTCGACTTCAGCTCCGATCCCAACGGTCGGCGTTGCCCGTTCCAAGCGCACATCCGCAAGGCCAACCCTCGCGGCGAAGCGGTCGGAGAAGGCGACGACACAGTCGAAGAAGAACGCTCGCACCGCATCGTTCGGCGCGGCATTCCCTACGGCGGCGAACTGATGACGTCTGCGACTCCGGACGCCCAGCCGGAAGGTGGCGTTGGACTGCTCTTCTTCTGCTTTCAGGGCGACATCTGGGAGCAGTTCGAGTTTATCCAGCGGCGCTGGTGCAACAATCCTTACTTCCTGCAACCGCAGAAAGACAAGGACAACGGCTACGATAAGACCGGTCTCGATCCCGTCATCGGACAGGCACATCCGACCGCGAAAGGCGCCGCTCGTGCTCCCGAAAACTGGCCGCAGGGCTGGGATCAGGAGCCGACAACGGTGAAAGCGGAGCTGGCAAAATTCGTCACCATGAAGGGCGGCGAATATTTCTTCTCGCCCAGCATGAGCTTCTTGCTCAGTCTGTAAGCGGTTGAACAGCAGCCGGAACGAAGAGGGGTCGCGCCACCGCGCAACCTCTCTTACGTTTTTCGGTCATTACTACTACCTCTTATCATATAAAAATAGGGAATAAAATGAGAATCGAAAACCGCAGCCGAAAGCGGGTCAAGGCGCTCCTTTCGGATGACCTTGACCCGCCGGGGCTACCAACCGAGCGGATGCTCAGGAGTTAACGATGGAGCAGGTGGCGAACAACGCGACCACACCGCCGACGAAAAGCGCGACCGCGGGCGCGATACCGCCGCTGCCGAAAGCCATGGCCGAGCCGGCCAGCAACGCGATGAACCAGAAAACGAAAAGGTTGCAGCCGCTGTTGACGTCGCTGTTGCCGGCCGAGAACCAGCCCAGGGCGATGCCACTACCGACGGTGAGCAGCACCGACGTGTTGTCCGCGCCACAGCGATATGCGAACCAAGTCAGCAAGCCGGCGACGACCACCTCGAAAGTGACCAGCGCGACTTTCAGAAACGCGTTGCGCGAACCATTCGACGTCTTCATCAGAACTCGATCCTTCCGCACTGGAGAAGCTACGCGGGTTCGATGACGAGAACAGCCTCGCCATCGCAGAACGTTTCACCGAGGTACGAGCAACCACACATGCGAACAACGCCACCACGCGTGATGCGTGATGAAAATGTTTGTTCGAGGCGACAGGCTGGTTTGCGTTGTGTGGTTTTCTCTGTGTGAGTTGATGCGAAGGTGTGCTTAAACGTAGCCAGCGCTGATGTGTTTGATCAATGGACTGTGGATATACACAGTACCGGTGCGCTTCCGCACAGGTATTGAATTTGCAGAGAACGTCAAATCATCGCGACAATTCCCTTAGCGATTACGTGTACGTGATTACATCAGTGAGATGGAAAGCCTGATGTTTGCGGGATTACACACATCGATATTGCAGACTCTCTCAAGTCGTTCTATTCGCCCTCGAACACAGCCGCCATATTCGCAACATCACCCGTGGACCCTTAAGTACTCGACACTGGACCAGCACCCAGTCGAGTCAGCGTTGCATGCATCAATACGGCGGTGTCGGCGTTCTCGAACTCTTCAGCCACATCGAGAACCGGAACGCGCAAGTCCGCGGTGAGTTTCAACAAGCGCTTCACCACGGCGAGAACGTCGCTCGTGGACTGCTGTTCAGGAGTGAGACCAAACTGGAGATGATAAGCCGTCGGCGCGGGAACACCGAGTTCGCGAACCAACGTCTTCTCATGGAGCGCTCGCTGCTGAGTGAGCTGGAAGCGGAAGCCGGCGAATTCTTGCGCAAACTCCGTTGCAATCTTCTTACCGAAAGACGCGCGCCGAGCCAATTGCTGCGCATCCGTGAAGTCGGAGTTCTCGTTCATGAGAGCGACAAGTCGACCGGATTTCTCCGTGAGCGCAATCAGCACTCCGGCGAGATTAGGCACGAGTCGCAACTCCGCGGACAGATCACGTCCAATATCGTTGAGCTTGATCGAAACGGCAGTGACGGTGTCGAGCGTCACGCGGAACTGCTCGCACACGGCGTCAAACATCCGAGCTTCGAGATCGAGCACCTCGTCAACGTGGACAAGGAGCGGCGCACCACCCAGGTCGTGCACCAACAGTAGTGAGGGGTCAACACGAAGCTGGTCCGACACCACCAGGATCGCGGACAGTGGCTCCACGCCACGGCTCGCACGTTCAATGTAGGCGCATTCCATCTCCGTCGGAGGTTCCGGGACATCCTGAAAAGCATCGCGATACCATTCGCTGATGACGACTTTGGCGTGCAGTCCGGAGCCGAAGACGATCACGGTGCTACCGGCATCAAGACTATGATAATGAGGTTTAGGTACCATAAATTTTTGAATTTAGTTTCTACAGTTGCGTGTTGTCTCTCTGCCATAACCCATCGGAATCTCATGCAACGGGCAATGCGTCGTTTTATAGGTCGAGTTCCGATAGTCAATTGAGGCGGAGATGCGTTTCCTTCAAACAGAAAAGAATAGGTAGCTCAAGCCTAGGATTTTGAAACATGCCGAGCAACTGCTCTGTTGTCCGGGCAGAATCCAAATGCAAAACTCTGGACCAAGTACAGGGAACTAGACGAGAGACATCCACACCCATATTTAGACGTTTCCTTAGTATCAATTTTTTGAAAACTTTTGGTCGCATAAACGAAACGATCAAGGGCAGCAAGACCTTGCATCCTTCGCGCGAGCATTCTTAAAAGTACGAAATAAAACTCAAAGAGAACTCCGCAATTCGAGAATTATATTGCGTTTCGAAGCCTATTGCCTGGACAGGAAGAATCGAAACCGGTCACCACCATATTGAAACAGGCGAACGCAACCAACGGCACCACATTCGATACCACCACCGCATTGTGGTCGCGCGCGGCATTTTGAACATCTACATTGATATGGAAGTTACGAAGTTCAAAACGTTCAATATCAAAAATTGCTTTCAACCTCAATCACCAACCACACGTGATACAACGAAAGCGAGTGTTCATCAGCCTTCCAGCACAGCATCCCCCGAAGGCTCATCCTACAACGGCACTAACCTTAACCACATTTCAGGTCAACCTCCGGTTCAATCTCTCCGAACCGTATTCAAAAAATCTGAACCTGTAACTGTTCCGAGGTTCAGAGTTGGAATAATTGCGATAACCTAATGATTCTCAAGAGGATTTAGATATCCATAGTACAAATTACTAGTCGGATATACATCGGGTACATTACCCAGCCTTTTAAACCAAGGAGCACCGAAATGACGGGAATCTTCTACGACCTGAACAGTTATGGTCACGAGCAAGTCTCATTTTTTCACGATAGAGAAACAGGATTGAAAGCCATCATCGGCATTCACAGCACAGTCCTCGGACCATCTCTTGGCGGTTGTAGAATGTGGCGCTATAACGATGAGCAAGAAGCTCTTCGTGACGTGCTCAGACTCTCCCGTGGCATGACTTACAAAGCTGCGCTTGCAGGTTTAAACCTTGGCGGCGGAAAAGCAGTCATCATCGGTGATTCGCGTCAGGACAAAACTGATGACATGCTCAAAGTATTCGGACGCGCAGTCGATTCACTCGGCGGACGCTATATCACCGCTGAAGATGTCGGCATGACCGTCAAAGACATCGACACGATTAGAACAGTAACCAGCCACGCAGTCGGCGGAAGCAACGAAGGCGGAAGCGGCGACCCATCAGTAATGACCGCGTTCGGCGTGTTCCAAGGCATGAAAGCATCACTCAAAGCAGCCGGAATGGGCGAAAGCCTTGAAGGTTTGAAGGTCGCGATTCAAGGTGTCGGCAACGTCGGCTACCACCTCGCCTCCTACCTCTCCGCTGCCGGCGCTGAGCTCATCATCACCGACATCTATCCGGACCAAGTTGAGAAAGTTGTTCAGGAATTCGGCGCTGACGTCGTTTCCCCGGATCAAATCTACTCCACCGCTTGCGACATCTTCGCACCGTGCGCAATGGGAGCCATTCTCAACCAACGCACAATTCCACAATTGAAGTGCAAAGTCGTCGCCGGTTCCGCCAACAATCAGTTGGAAACCGAAAAAGACGGTTTCGATCTCTTCAATCGCGGTATCGTTTACGCTCCTGACTATGCCATCAACTCTGGTGGCTTGATCAACGTTGCAGCCGAACTTGATGGCTACAACTACAAGAAAGTCATGGACAAGGTCTCCAAAGTGCATGACACGATCGCCGAAGTGCTCGATCGCAGCCGTCGCGAAGACATTCCTCCGCACGAAGCCGCCGATTGCCTCGCCGAGCAACGTCTAGACGAAGCACGCAAAGAGGCTCGCCGCGTGGGAAAGAACGAATTGCGCAGTGAGTACCTCACAAAACTCAGTTGCGCAACAGCGGCCAACTAAACATGAGCTTCAACACCCTCGAAGATTGTCTCGCCTGCCCTAAGTGCAATGCTGAAATAATCTCCGGCGTTGGGTTCAGACTAGGTAAAGTAGCGAGTCTCCGATATAAAGTCGGAGACTCGTTGTCTTGGGACGGCGATTCATGCCGTCCTTCAACCAAGCCTGCCAGCAAAGAAATCAAAACGCTGGGTTACTACAATTGCGACAACATGAAGTGCCCAAGTTGGCAGGACTGTTATCCGGACGTTCAACTCGCAGTCATCACGGTCGTCGACAACATCATCAAAAGCGTCGAGCCCTACACCGGGCCAGAGCCAATCAAAGAGTTTCCAATTCTGGAACCCGCGGAACTCGCACATCTCTAGTTCCACAACTATCAGCCGGGATGTATAACTTTTCGTGGCTCCGACATCTTCTCTATTCTCAGACTCGCTCATCAATTCCGCATCGATTAGTCGGAAAGTATAAACGCGTTGCCTCCGATTTCTTTCCAATTCTTGAACGCACACGCTCCTTAATGCGAGCGGTTTCCAAATGCGAGCTACTAACCGTTTGCCGAAATTGCAGATCTTATGTATCATTAGGACAGAACGGTTCTAAAGAGCAAACGAATGCCCCCGGCCACCGATACCGCTAAAAGCCGCGACAAACTCATCGAAGCAACGATTGAGTTGATGTCAGTGCGCGGCTTTGAACCTATGGGCATTCAGTCCATTCTGGATGCGGCTGGAGTGAGCAAGAGCAACTTCTACTACCACTTCAAATCCAAAGAGGAACTGTGCCTCGCGGCACTCGACGCGATGTCCGAATATTTTTTCAGAGAGATCGTCGATCCGGTACTTACCAATAAGTCGCTGTCGCCTAAGAAACGGCTGGAAAAATATTTGAAAAACACGGCCGACATGATGGAATCGGAGTGCTGTGTAAAAGGCTGCCCGTTTACGAATCTAGCGAGCGAAACCAGCGATTACGTCCCTGCATTTCGAGAGCGAATTTCGCAGTTTTTCGAACGTTATCAGCAGACCCTTTCTGATTGCTTTGAAGAAGGCGTCGAACTCGGTGAATTTCGCTCGGACATCTCTCCCCATCTGGCTTCCCAGATTATGCTCGCTTGCATGAACGGAACGATGGTGTTAACCAAAGTCCATAAGAAACCACAGGTTATGAAAGAAAATATTCGCGCCCTCATGTCAATGCTGGTGGCGAAATAGAACGAATTTAGGCCTTTCCGACGGCTTAATTCTTCTTTTTTCGACTTGCATTAGGACCGACCGGTATGTTTCAATAATTAGTACAGACCGGTCCTACCTACATACTAGATTTTGGGAGAGTGAAACTAATGAGTAATGCATGTGATACCAGCACTGAAGCCTGTTCCGGCGATTCGAAACATGCCGACCACGGTGATTGCTGCAACATTCCGGAAAAACTTCTCTGCCTGGCCGATGAAGCATGGCGCGAAGTACTAAAAGAAAAAATCAAAAAAGAAATCGAGAAAACATCCGGTGCAAAGCTTGACTCACTGGCCAAGTTAGTCGCCGAAACAAATCATCGCAAATGGTCTCATCTGATCGAAGCCAAGAAAGGCTGCGATGAATACAAGCAAGGTGTAAAAGATATTCTGACCTCACTCTAAACGCCGCAACAACTGAGGGATTCGCGCGACGCATGGGCGCAAAAGAACATGCAAGTTAGTTGCGCCCATGTTCGCGAATCGCCAAACCAGACGACACCGCATATGGTGCACGAGATTTGACTGTTCTTCAATTTGTTCGCGTTTACGTGAGATAAACGAGGACCACTGTCATGTCAAAGAAAGCAAAATTAGCTGGAGCTTTTACAGCCAGTTTCTTATGGATCAGTTCAATCGCAATCGCCGGCTCTGCCGCTGCTGCACACGAAATTGACTCAGCATCGAAAACTAACATCGCCTATTCACACACAGCGCTGGCGGCAACAGGAATTAGCCCGATTTGCGAAGACTTCGATGCCAGCCCGGCCCGAACAGTCGTTCGGGTTCGACATCGTCCTACCATCGCACTTGCGCTGGGCGGCGGAGGTGTTCGGGGAGCGGCTCACATCGGCGTTCTTCGCGTACTAAAACGTGAAGGCATTCCGATCGACTACATTGCAGGCAGTAGCATGGGTGCCGTAGTCGGCGGAATGTACGCAGCCGGTGTGCCGCTCGACGAACTGGAGCGGATGTTTCAAGACCGCTCACTGTTCAAAGCATTCACTCCTGTTCCAGTATCCATCAAACTCTCTGAGCTTCCGATCCGCGCAATTATCGGAACGGCAAAACGCGCCGTTCAAATAAAAAACGGCGTACCCGGACTATACTCGAAAAACAACTTGATGACATTTGTCAGTAAACATCTGCCTTCCGAGCGACAAAACGTCGAAGAAACAGAAATCCCGTTTACTGCCGTCGCCACAAATTTAATCGACGGCAAGGCATACGCGTTCGAAAAGGGCAGCTTGGGAAGAGCTGTTCAAGCCAGTTCTGCCATTCCACTTTATGTCAAACCGATTGCGTACAACAACATGCTATTGGTTGATGGCGCTCTGCGTGCCAACGTTCCAACCGGCCAAGCCCGGCACAGCGGCGCGGACATTGTTATTTCTGTAAATGTAAATGAGAACCTCCAGCCCGTTGGCAATCAACGATTCAATTCGATAGCGCAATTGACCAATCGCGCCGCGAGCATCATGCTGGACGAAGTTGACGCACAACACGCTTCACTCGCCGATCTCGAAATTCGGCCTGAGATCGTTTCAATGCCGGTTTATTCGCGGAGCGTTAGAGATGCGGACAGAGCAATTGCCGCCGGAGAAGAAGCCGCAGAGAGGGCGATTCCACAAATTCGCACGCTCATCAACGGAAGGCTTGCAATGACAGAGCAATGAGGTGACAGAGCGATATTGTTTCAATCGACAACAGCTTAAATTACGGTTCGATTCGCAAACGTCAAGTTTTGCTTTGTCGAACATGAGAAAAAGCAAACCGACGGTTGATCAATGTTTATAATCAGCGCTTCGATACCGTGTTTGTGGAGAGAAGCATGCCGAACATCCAGCGCGAATTCCTCATGATTCCTGGACCTACCCCAGTTCCAGACCGAGTGCTTGCAGCCATCGCTAAGCATCCGATTGGACACCGCAGTCCCGATTTTTCCGATCTCCTAATGGAATCTATCGAGGGATTGAAGTGGTTCGGCGGCACGGATAATGAGCCATTGATTCTGGCATCTTCCGGGACGGGCGGCATGGACGGCGCGATTGCAAACACCGTCAATCGCGGCGAAAAAGTTTTGAGTCTCGTAAGCGGCGTATTCGGCGAGCGTTTCGCCAAGATCGCAGAAGCCTACGGCGCCGACGTCACAAGAATTAAATCGGAGTTTGGCAAACCCGTTGATCCGCAAGACGTCAAAGACGCGCTCGACAAGGACACCAAGAAAGAAATCAAAGCCGTCACCATTACACACAACGAAACTTCGACCGGCGTGATAAACGATTTGAAAACCATTGCAGGTATCGTCAAAGCGCATGGTGCCTTGATGTTGGTGGATGCTGTCACGAGTTTCGGCGCGACGCCTGTTCCAATCGACGAATGGAATCTCGACGTCGTCGTCACGGGAAGCCAGAAAGCGCTGATGCTTCCTCCCGGTCTGGGATTCGCGTTCGTAAGCGAGAAGGCATGGAAAGCTTCAGAGTCCTGCACTAACCCTCGCTTCTACCTGGACTTTCGAAAATATCTGAAGTCGCAGCGCGAGCGCACAACGCCGTTCACGCCTAACGTTTCATTCGTCGCAGGACTATGCGAATCGATCAAAATGATGAAAGAAGAAGGCAAAGAGGAAATTTTCAAACGCCACATCGGACTTCGAGAAACGCTCCGCAAGGGCGTCCGCGAGCTCGGTTTAAAACCATGCGTTGATGACGCTTACGCTTCTCCGTCAATCACTTCAATTTATCCTCCTGATTCCACTGACGTTCCCGCCATTCGAAAAGCGCTCAAAGAGCGCTTCCGCATTACCGTCGCCGACGGTCAGGAAGAGCTTAAAGGCAAGATCTTCCGCATGGGCCACATGGGTTACGTCTTCGAGCGCGACATCGGAATGGCTCTCTACGCGCTAAAAGAAGTAATCGGTCAAACCGCAAACACCCCGGTAAAAACAGGCGCCGCCACAAAATAACCGACCGCAGCGCAACTTAAAACGTGGTCGCCATATTCCGCGGCGCAGCTTAAATGTAGTCGCCATGTTCCGCGGCGAAGTTTATAACATCGTCGATGCTCCGCGGCGAAATTTAAACGTCGTCGATTTCAAAACAAAACCCGTCACTATGCGACGCCTAAGTGTAGGGGCGCCTCGCGAGGCGCCCGGGCTGCTAATTCTGTGAGAAACACCGTCGTTCCGCAAAACGTCGTGATGTGCAAACGACATCACTATGCGACGCCTAAGTGTAGGGGCGCCTCGCGAGGCGCCCGGGCTGCTAATTCTAATTCCAAACAGTCCCATCCTCAAACCGCAAACGCCCCCAAAGTGATGAACTTGTGACAGGATGAAGACGGAAACCACGGGTTTTCGCCTTTTTGCTGTACGCTTGGACAGATCAGTATTACAATCATCTTGAGATCACCACGGACTTCGAGGTCCAGGTCATGCAAAACACTCGGAAAAATTCAAAATCGGTGCGCAGAACAGTCGCGCAATTATCGATATTATCGGCATCGTTGTTTGGATTGATAGCATCATCGCAACCCGCAGAGGCAGGCTATTACTATCCCTTCTACGGTCGCGGATTCACGAACTTACTTTACCCACTTAGATACGCAGCTTATCCTCTGATGGGTCTAACCGGACCATACAGTTCCTTCACTTCCTACTCAGCCTATCGAATGCTGTCGACCGGCAGATTGACTGGTTATCCGTACATGTACGGACCGCAAATGATGCAGAACTACTCCAGCCCCGAACCACTAAACAGCCCCCGAAATCGTGTAAAACAAAAACGGGCGGGTCAAGAGTTTGGCGTCGATGAGACAACTAACGCCCAGTGGGCCGACGGTACCGAAGACGCAAGACTGAACGGACAGGCACCACCGGTGCCACCACCAGGCTATGCATTGGTTCCTCTCTCCGGGCAAAACGCCGGCACAGGCAATCCAGCAACCCTGGGCACACCAGCATTTCCAGCAACCAATGCCGCCGGAATTTCAAATGCATACCTGGCACACCAGGGTCAGTTCACTATTCCACAGGCAGGTTATAACTCTGCTGGTCATGCGCTTCCTGGTGCTGATGGAACTCCGCCGATCGCACCACAGGTGGCATCAAAAAACCCGGTTGCACTCGCACCTAATTTAAACGACGCCGCCGCCAAAGGCGCTACCGGAGCCGCTCGGTCACCACTAGCTGACGGTTTCGTTAATCTGGTCAATGACAAATTTCAAGGCAACGTGAAGACTGCGCTATTCGATCCGGAGACCCGAGGCTGGGCAAAAATGCTAGGCGTGGTCAATGACGACAAAATGTTCGGCATGGATTTTAGTGATACAAGAGTGGAGCTGATAAGGCAGATTTTCGCAGATCAGGGATTGGATTCTGTCAGCAAGTTAGGTGCCGTCAAGATTCTGTTGAACAGCACGACTACAACCGGCGCTAACCGCGCTAAGCCTTCAGGTCTCTAATCAGGTAAGAAAGCAGTAATCGAGCGCGCCTCAAACGTTTTCAACGACGGTAAAAAGCGCTTCTGTTTACGCTGCGACCGATGCAATAGCGCCACTAGTCAAGAGCGCATCACCCTGCAATTAATAAGTAAGCTGAATTTACTAATCCACTAATGCTTTTATCCAACGGAAACCCAAGCCAGCCCAACAGTAGCTAATACTCCTGCATTCAAAACCTCAACACCTCGCCAGCAAGCGTGATGGTTTGAACGGACTTCGAGAATGCTGATTTTCAACAATATCGCGTCGCCTTGCGAGATGTTGAACTCTTGTTTGCAAGTTTCCATCCAGGTTGAACACCAACGTCGAACTCGCTTTCGATGTTCATTCAACGCCCTCTAACAACGAAGTGGAACCCACAAATGTCAGCTCGGAAAGACCTCTTCACGAGTCTTCCGGCGTTGATGGCTAAACTCTCGGAAAACAAAGACTACGTCACTCGCTCTCGCGACCGCGGTAGCAAGTTGACTGTGATGTCACCCCACGGCGGCTACATCGAACCAGGCACATCTGCAATCGCAGAGGCAGTCGCTGGGCGGACTTTCAACTTCTTTGATTTCCAGGGACTCCAGGTCGAAAGACCGTGGGAACTCCATGTGACTTCAACGAAGTTCCGCCATCCGGCGCTTGAGCAGCTACTCTCGCAGTCTACACATGCAATCTCAATTCACGGCATGGGCGACGTCGACAGATGGAACATCTGGGCCGGCGGTCTCAATGCTTCGATGAAAGAGCGCGTGGTGACTTCGTTGCGAGAGGCAGGCTTCTCAGTTATCACTGACACACCGAAGTACCGAGGCGAGAATCCACGCAACATCGTGAATCTCGTTCCGAACAAGGGCGTGCAGTTGGAACTGCCGAGCGACCTGATCGATGCGATGTTCGTCAAGGGAGTGACGTTTCCGGGACCTGGCGTCACGCCGAGGACCACCCGAGTTTTTAAACGATTCGTCAAAGCAGTACGAATCGCTGTGCTCGCGGAAATCGCAACGCGCTAATGGAGAACACCGGGGAAACAGCACAGGCTGTCACTCCTCAAGACTCCATTAGCGCGTTACTGCTTTCTTGCTCTTATCCTTTACACCATCCGTGGTGCTTACTATCGCATATCGTCGCATAAACCACAACAAAAACTGAGACCAAAGCAGAGGGTTCCAAGTCAATCAAGCCGCAGACGAAACCAAAACTGGCTGCCCTTGCCTTCTTCACTGTCCAGCCCAATCGTGCCGCCATGTGCATCAACGATCGCTTTACTAATCGCCAGCCCAAGACCGGTACCTTGTTTCTCAATTGCGCCTTGCGAATCCACTTGTTTGAAGCGCTTGAACAGCTCGGTTTGCTTCGCCCTCGGAATTCCTTTACCTCTGTCAATCACACGAAACTCCGCAAAACCATCGCGCTCGATTGTGCGTACTTCAACAGTAGAGCCTGATGGAGAGAACTTGATCGCATTAGAAACGAGGTTAGTCAGCACCTGAATTATTCGATCCCCATCGGCCGAAACACTCATATCCTTGCCTGCTACTTTTAGTTGTACGCCACCCGCCTCGGCCATACCTTGAACAGCCTCCACAGAGGCTTTCACTAACTGAGCCGTACTCGTCTTCTTGACCGACAAATCAAGTTTTCCAGCATCCAACTTCTCCGAATCCAACAAATCGTTGATCAGTCGAATCAGTCGATCGACGCTAGTATCCATGGCTCGCAGCCTTGTTATTCCCTTCTCGGGCATTTCTCCGAAAACTCCACTAAGAAACATTCCGAGAGAAACACGAATCGATGTGAGAGGAGAACGCAAATCATGACTGACCATCGCGACGAATTCCTGCTTAGCCTGTTCCAGCTGCTTTCGCGCGGTTATATCATGAATGATGCAGATAAACGATTGCTCTTTTCCGTCCCACTTTGTCGACCATTCCATATGCTGGATGTCACCATCTATGGTGCGCATCCGTTTTTCGGTGTGGTGCGAAAGCATCTCCTCGTTCATCGCTACACCCAGGAATCGAATGAATCCTTCGCGGTCTTCCTCGACCAAATAGTCAACCATGTTTGTGTTAACAACCGTCGAACGTTCATAACCAAATCGATTTTCAAACGCCTTGTTGACTCTGGTAATCTGACCAGCGCCATCGATGGAACATATGATGTCCACCGCGTTTTCGAAGACGGCTCTCTCACGCTCCGCGCTTTGCCTTAAGACAATCCACACGTTGTGAAACACCTGATCGAGCTCGGCAATTTCATCATCACCCGGATCAGGCAGCGTGAGCTGCTCGCCAGCGGTCAATCGCATACTGTTGTTGATAATTTTTTCGATACGTCGACTGATGTCTCGATTAAAGAGTACAACTGTGCCGCCAGCGAATACAAGGTTGAGAATGACACCCAGAGCCATAATCAGCCGCAGTTGGTTTCGCGAATTCTGCGTCTCCGCAAGCGACTCATCGGCTTTTCTGGCGTACTCATTCAGAAGCTCATCCAGGCGATCGCTGCTTGTCGAGACCTTCTCCTGGAGTTCTCCAAAGAGCACCGCTTGATCCATCGGCGCAATGTTCGGATTTTTCTTGAACGCTTTGCTGAAACTATTGAGCATCGATTGCAAGTCATTCCAGATCTGATCGAGTTCTTTCCTGACTTGTTTGTGCTTCGGATCATTAGCGAGAATCTTGTGCGAGCGCTGAATTTGACTACCGATTTCGTGAAATCCTCGCATTGTTTCATCAGCCTGCGAGGGGTCTTTATTCAGCGCAGCCGTAACAACGTTGAATCCGATCGACCTGGTCTTGTTATCGATTCCCCGCACAATCTGGGTGATTCGCGCATACTGCGCCTGTTCTTCAATAGTGGTTTCCAGCCGATGAAAGTACCAGAGGAGCGTGCCAATAAACACCAGCTCGAAAACCAGCATGGTGGATACCAGTAGCAGACCTTTGTGTAGAATGCGCATTCTATCTTTTCTTCATGGCTCTCTTTATTATGCATAAACCGCTGAGCATCTGAGTAATCTAGCGCATTATCTGATACTCGATAAATGGAGCGTTCCGGCGAAATAGCCACCTCTCCACCTTTAAATTCTTCCACACCTTGCTGAAACGCCTATGGATACTCGACCTTGCAGAAAGTCATTATTTTACTATCTCTTATCATATTTGAAGATCCAAAAGCTGAGAACCAGCAGCGCAAGCCACTGGTTCCCGCTTCGGCGTACCTGACATGGGATATGCCTTGGCTTCGCAAGCAGGCGAACGCGACGTTTGGGAGTCGCCCGGCGCGACGATGCAGCTAGGCACCGCCGTAGCTCGCGCAAGACAGTTGCCCGTTTTCGTTGTAGTGGAGTTCGACACCGCATTCGGTGCCCAGCGAGATGGTGGACGCCGAGACTTCGCTGATGCACGACACCTCGCGCACGACAACGGGCTCAGCGAGCGCATCGCGGACATCACGAGCGTGCTGACGATTGGCCACGCGCGTGCGGCGCTGCATCCACATGTCGTGATCGAAGTCGGCGAGTTCGTGCGGGACATGCACCAGACGGATGGAACGCGTGCCGTCGAAGTTGCGCATGTACGTCACAAACGGACGCAGGTGCCCGGAGTACGGACCGTGCGCGATTTTCACTTTCCCATGCTTTTCGGTAAAGACCCGATTGCCGAGGTGGATTCGATTCATAGTTGGATTTGATTTCGTGCGGTTTGCGGTTATCGTATCTGTTTTGAAAAGATTTCTTGGCGTAGAGAAACTCTCGCAGCAAGCCGACTTCGATCAAGAGCACCGCTCTGTCAGGGAGTCTTTTATGGCTTTCCGTTGGGCTCTTCTGAGGAGTGTTTTTCCGTTGCAAAAAAATTGAGTTCTTATACTTACCGTATCAGCCACATGAACACTTTCAAAATCGATAAGTTTAAACCTGATGCTTGGAACTCAGCATGCAACCTGCCTTCTGACGATTAACAAAGAAATGACCCAGAACCTCACGGATTAAATCCCCCGAAACCCATGTCATGCCAACTGTTTCACCATACCGAATTAAACCTGAGCTAACTCGCGCAAGCAGTTAAGCACTGTCTCATACAACACGATCCAGCGGTCAGTCTGCCGGATTAGACAAGCGCCAGGGCGGGCAAATTGCACTGGTCAGGCGCTCAGATCTGAGGTCATCTAAATGCCAACTAACACTCAATTCGGTTCAGGCATCTCCACCAAACTACTCAACGGGCGTCTACGTATAGGCAAGAAGCTTGCGACCATGGCTGCATGCCTTGCGTTCATGTCAATCGCGACAGTGCCCGCCACTTTCGCCGAAACACCAAAAGCGGACAGCAACGTCGTAAAAGGTCCAGCCAACGTCAAACTGGGCGACATGCTGGCCAACTTGGAGCTTCCTGAGAACTACGCGTTCGTCAACAAGGACGTAACAGAAAAGTTTTTGAAAGAGCAAGGAAGCGCACCAGAAGGCATTCTTGGAATGATCGTTCCTGCCGATGAGAAGGACGGCAATTTCTTCGTGATTTGCAGATTTGAAGATGTCGGCTACGTCAACGATGATGACGCCAATAAAATCAACGCCAACGATATTCTCAACTCCTACAAAGACGGCGCGAAAGAACAGAACGAAGAGCGGAAAAACCTTGACCTCCCGCCGTTTTACGTAGGCGGCTGGGCTGAAGCTCCGCACTACAAAAAAGACTCACACCAGGTGATCTGGGCGATCGAACTCAAGGACGAAGAACGCGAAGGCGCCCCCGTCATGGACATCAACTACAACACCAGAATCCTTGGAAGACGCGGTGTTCTCTCGCTCAACCTTGTCACCTCGCCTCACGATTTGGAAGCGAACAAAAAGAAAGTCGCGAAACTTCTAGATGCCACCACTTTCATGAAAACACAAACGTATGCAGACTACGTGCCAGGTCGCGACAAGAAAGCAGAATACGGACTTGCCGGCTTAATTCTCGGCGGTGGTGCAATGGCTGCTGCAGCCAAGTTCGGCGTTTTCGGAGCAATGGGTAAGTGGCTGCTCGGTCTCGTGCTGGTGTTCAAGAAATTTGCCATTGTCGCGATTGCCGGTATCGGAGCGCTTATCGCAAAAATCTTCGGCAAGAAAAAAGACGACAGCCAGCCTTGACCGTTCACAATCGACAGAATCCGCACACAAAGCCTCACAAACCGGTCCCGCAAGGACCGGTTCCCTTACCCTTCGACCTAAAAGGGCATGAGTGCTTACAAACCGGTTATACAGAAACCAAAAGCAGTAGATTAACTGATGCCAGAGACCCGCAATACATGTGGGTTAACTGTAGGGGCACTATGCAATCGCCCATGCCGTTCTGATTCGAAACGACAAAACTAGCAGGGCTGGGCGCTTACAAAGCGCCCCGAAGCGTTCCGAAAACGAGACCAGTCCACCACTGACAGTTCAGCAGTTCAGCGACTGACGATCGTTCGTACTATATAGCTAAATAGTAAACAAACAAAAAAACGCCGCGAAAGTCCTCGGCGAAAGAAGAAGTTAATTGCAACTTCCTCGGTAAATTTTGGAGTTATCGAAGAGCCCGATTGGCTACTAGCGCCGTCCCACCGGGCGGCGGATGAGCGGGACGCCGTCGTCGTAGATTACGGTCGAGCCCTCGAACGCGATCACTGCGGTATCACCAACGGTGCATGCTTGAGCAGCATCGCCGACGTTGAGCTCTTCACCGTTGCCGTTGGCGCGCACCGAAACGGCTGAGCAATCGGGCAGAGACGCAGCGTTTGCCGCAGGAACCAGCTTGGAACCGGGCCAATGCTGCACGTTGCTGCCTTTGCGTGCATACACGACACTGCCGCTTCGAGCAACGATGATGGCTCCGTTTTGGGCGGAACCGACGGCGCTGGACGGGACATCGCGCTGGACGACATCGGCAAAACAATTCGAAATCAACACCGCGCAAAGCACCGCCAGTGCTACCACGAACACATAACGTTTCATATTCAGACCTTTAGAAATTGTTGAGTGAGGAGAATTGAAAACGTAGCTCGACATAGTGGAGGAGACCGTTTTCGATTCGAAATGACTTTGAAACAACCACACTTCACTGGAATGCTGGATTCGAAATCGCCGGAACCAAATCGCCGCGCCAAATCGTGCGCTCGTAAGCATCGCGTCGTCGATGGCAGAATGGTGTGGGATGAGGTTTTGATGTCAGCGATTGCTTGTGAAAGTGGAAATTGATGAAGCGCTATGTGCTAACAAAAACTAGCTATAGTTGTCAGCCCAAGATTTGTTAAACAGGATTCTTTACAAGCTTAAACACAGCCTGCGTTCTGAGGACCAGCGGACTTAGGAATTCGCACCAGCTGCGCCACCATGACAACACTCTTTCCGCTTTGAAACACGGCACACTCAAGCTCAGTTCAGAATATCAAACCTTTGACAACCAACCCTCCAGCACGCCTCCTTAGCTCCGCTATTGATAAGCTCCTCTTGATAATCACTTCTGAATGTTTAATAACCAAACTTTCTCGCTTTGATCTCACCGCGTTACCTAATCTAAGAGCACATCTCATTTCCTATCTTTGAACCAGTATCTGCCCAACTAACTCTGCGCTTTGCTCCTAATTCAACACACTGATCGCCCGACTCCGGCGAGCGTGGGTTGCACATCAACTTTCTCGAATAACCCCAAACCTGCGTGCTTTCAAGGCGCGGGTTTTCGGCCGGAGGTAATGCATATGAAACAACCGGATGGGCGTGAGCCCCTGCGTATGCTGCCGGCGAAGATCGCACGAGAGTTGAAAGCGACGTTCGCGTCACTCAACAATCGCGATTTCAGAGTCTACTCCTGGGGCCAGGTGATCTCGCTATGCGGAACCTGGATGCAGACGATTGCTTTGAGTTGGCTTGTCTACAAGCTGACCGGCTCCGCTGCAGCTCTAGGCATGGTCTCATTCGCCAGCAGCCTTCCTCTTCTTTTGTTTACCTACTTCGGCGGCATCATGGCCGACCGCTACGATCGCAAACGGATTCTGGTCACAGCCCAGATTCTGTCGATGACCGAAGCGACGGTTCTGACTGCGCTGACGTTTACCGGGATGATCTCGGTGACATGGCTGGTTGTTCTCGCGTTGATTCGCGGCACTATCACAGCCTTCGAACTGCCTGCCCGGCAGTCGTTCTTTCCTGAGCTGGTCAACAAAGAACAGCTCACCAACGCCATCGGCATCAACTCCGCGATCTGGAACACGTCGCGCACGATCGGTCCTGCAATCGCGGGCGTGCTGATCGGTGTCTTCGGCGAGACGCTTTGCTTCGGGCTCAACGCCGTGAGTTACATCGCCGCATTGCTCTCTCTCACGATGCTCACCGTGAAGGTCAAGGAGAAGCCTACAGCTGCCGAGCAGGCCGCTAACGAAAAGGAAGCCAGTCGGAGCGTCTGGTCGGTTCTCATGGACCCGAAGATCAAGTATCTTCTGTTCCTGTCCGCCGCCACCAGCATCTTCGGCTTCCAGTACGGTGTGCTGCTTCCTGTGGTCTCCGACAAAGTTCTTGGCGGAGCGGCTTCCACTCTGGGTTTCCTCTCGGCTGCATCCGGACTGGGTGCGCTGTTCGGAAGCCTGGTTCTCGCGAATCGCAGCAATAGCAAGTGGGTCCGGCGCGGTCTCGGATTCGCCTGCCTGATTCTCGCAGCTGCAATCGCAGTCATCGGCTACTCAAACCTGCTTCTCGTCTCGCTTCTCGCAGTCGGGTGTGCAGGCGCTGCAGTCAGCTTTCAGCTCTCGGGCGGAAACTCGCTGGTGCAGTCTTCGGTCAATCCCGCACTTCGCGGACGCGTGATGGGTCTCTACTCGACATTCATGCTCGGCTTCTCGCCCTTCGCGGCGATGCTGGCTGGATGGCTGGCGGAGCTCATCGGCGTGAGCAACACGCTCTACGTCAGCGCCGGTTTTGTGTTCGTCTCGGCGCTGCTCTACCTCACCCTCGGTCGGCGCTCCTTCGCGCTCAGCGAGAACGAGAAATAGAGCTCGCGCGTCGCCTTGATGGGATCACGCGGGGCGACGTTCAGCGTCTGCCCACAAGTGACGCCATACAGGGCGCATCTCGGTCCCGTGGTGGCACCATCCCCGGTGCCGCCACGGGTTTCTGTCACATCCCCTCACTCTCCGGACTAACCATGAACACTTCAACTCGCTCGCGTGGCAAGCTTTTCCTGATTGGGGGCGCCGCGAAAACCTGCTTTACCAAATTCTTCGAATTGGCTGGTGGCAACACTTCCAAAATCCTGCTCATCCCTCACGCCAGCGAAAACTGGAAAGAAAACGGCGACGCCCTTGCTGGCGAGCTTCGCGGAATGGGCGCCTCCCGAGTGGACGTCGCTGTTCCGACGGAGCCGTTCTCCATTCCACGCGGTACGACCGGCATCTACATGATGGGCGGTGACCAGACTGTTCTCGTCAAGTTACTTGGTGAACGCGGCAAGCGTGCGTTGCAGCGATACCATCGCAGAGGCGGCTTCATCGCTGGTTCTTCCGCAGGTGCTGCAGGTCAGTCGCGGCTCATGATCGCAGACGGTATGGTCGACAGCCAGCTCGTCGAGGGTTCGCTCGTCACTGGCAAGGGTCTGGGTCTCATGAAGGACGTCGTTATGGACACACACTTCATGCAGCGCAACCGCTACAACCGTTTGATGGTCGCACAGTTTCTAGGAAAATCAGGAGTCGTCGGCGTTGGACTGGATGAAGACACGGGAATTCTCGTGGACTCCCACATCGCCACCGTATACGGTGCCGGCGCAGCCAACTTCTTCGTTCCTCAGAATGTTTTTAAAGCCAAACACAAGCAACCTGACGGCAAGCCGAATCGGCTGTCCATCGGCAATGTTTTGGTTTCGTTTTTAAACGAGGGATGCACGTTCAACCTCAAGACCTTTGAACCCTTCGAAGTCTGAATCTGATTCTGGTGAATCGCAAGAAAAACCATGACTGCCCCGTTTCGCACACAAAGGTCCTGAGTCTCCGACTCTCGACCTGTGCGAAACGGGGCAGGCAGTGGCAGAGTCCGCATCGTTTTTTTCTCATTTTTATTTGTTTAATTATTGCTACACGGGATAGTACTTAAAACCACAAAGCGAACGGCACCGAATATGGTGCCGTTCGCCATACAAAACTACTACTTGCCGTTCCTACTAGCTTTTAGGCATCGCCTGAGCCTCCGGACGATGGACTTCCAACCACAAACCAAGCACGAGCAGCGAATGCCCGAACAAGATGAGAAGCTGCATGGTGCAGATCATTAGCGGCAAACGCTGCCGAATGGTCGTCGCTTGGCCAAGGTCTGACAGTTGCACGACGGCAGACAACAGCAGCCCGAGTTGGACTCCAGCGATGAGAAGAGTAAAAACGAAAAGCATATTGGCAGCAAACGGAATTTTTCGTTGTGGCTTATAGCGCTCGACCTGATGTACGGCGACTCCGAGGCAAGCGCCGGCGGAGAAAGCATAAAGTCCCGCTGCGGCTAGCGCATACAGCGACTTGCCGATAAACGCGGGCGCCACCATCGACGACAGAAAGAAGGCACTGAAGCACAGGACGGTCCAGATGGTGATTTTGTATTCGGGGAACGACGTGAAGTACGCCCCGAAAGAATCACCGTAGAACCACAGCGCGACCATCACGAACAGCGGGACCACATAGCAAACCACGTTAAAGGTTCCGGACGCGTTGGTTTCATCTAACATTGCGATAACTCGTGTAGGTTCAACAGGATTGGTTTAGCGACGCATTCCATGCACTACGCAAAGTGCCTTGAGCAGCTAGTTTCGAGCAGGTCTGGATTCGGTTTGCTGTTGTTCTCTTAGTCTGTCAGTGGGCGAAGAATGGTTTGAATTCTACGAGCGCGAACCACCGGCTTTCAACGAATTTCCGTTTGCTTTCGTTACACGAAGGAGGCGACAGGGTGCGCCTTTCAGCGAACACATATTCATTTATCACTGTTGTCTGCGATCCCTTCTGTTGGTTGCCACAGAAACGCGGCTGGCAGTGCTGACGCTAGCAATATTGACGACAATCTAAACGGCGCGCTCGACCACCTTCATGGAAAGGTCCTTAGAAAGCCGTTCTTCGGAAGGTCGGCATGAAAGTTTCACACTCCGAAATTGAGAATTGTTAATAGCGCCAACCTCGCGCTAACTTCAAACGCCCTGATTCCGAGCACTCAGCCATAAGCATCTTCCGAAATTAACAATATTTTTCTGATCGAATCGCTTAACAGGAGTCGAGAACGGTTATCTGAACACGCGAAGGTAAGGAGCCTTTTCAATTGCTCCTGCGAAAACACCGAAACCAGACCAACCTCTCCGAGAACCAGCACACGACTCATTTCGCAAGCGAAGTGGGTGAGGTCGGCTAGCGGTGTTTTCCAGGGACAAGTCCGATCGCGACTCAATTCAGAGTGCGATTAAGTCCGAAACTGAAAACCGAAGGTACCCAACACTATGAACAGCGCATTCGCCAAAAGCAATCTCCGTTTCGCTCTCTCGCTGCTCGGTCACGCCTACGATGCCTCGCTCCTGTCCTCGGACCCGGAGAAGAAGCAGGTCGTGCAGATCTCGCCCTTCAGCATCCGCCGCGCCCTGACCATGGCCGCGATCGGCTCTCGGGGCGCCACGCGCCAGGCCATCCTCGACGCCATGTGCTACCCGAAGGACACGGACCTCGCGGTCGTCAACGCCGACAACCTGGCGGTCGCCAACGCCCTCGCCACCTGCGAAGCGCGCGGAGACGCGCCGACCACGCTCCTGCTCGCCAACGCGCTCTGGCTGCGTGAGAACGGCGACAAGAACGACGCGACCTTCAACCCGGCCTTCATCGCGGACAACGCCAAGTTCTTCAACGCCCAGTGCAACCGGCTGCCGTTCGACGGCGCGGCGCTGGCGCGCATCAACCAGTGGTGTTCGGACAACACCAAGGGCAAGATCACCAAGATCATCGACGACATCCCGGCCGACGCGCACGCCTTCCTCACCGACGCGCTCTACATGAAGACGCCGGCGAAGGAGCGCTTCTACCACGTCAACGACAAGGTCGGCAAGTTCTTCGGCCTCGGCGCCGACGGCAAGCTCGTGGCGGAGGGCGCGGACGCGACCTACATGCGCCAGCGCGGCTCCTTCGACTACCTCGCCACCGACGGCGTGCAGTTGCTGGAGTTCCCGTTCGGGCAGTATGGCTACTTCAACTTCTACCTCATCCTGCCGGACCTCGATCGCGACCTGACCTCGGCGATCAAGGGGCTGACCGGCAACTGGTCCGACTGGAAGGCCAACCTCGGCCCGGGCTACGGCATGCTGCGCATCGCCCAGAACGAACAGGAGTGGGGCAAGGACGTCATCCCCGAGCTGGCGCTGGCCGGTATGGGTCTCGCCTTCTCCGACCACGCTGACTTCAGCGACATGGCCGACAAGCCGCTCAAGATCGGCACCGTGGCGCACAAGACGAAGACCAAGTTCTCCCACAAGGGGTTTGAAGGTGCAGCCGTGACCGCTGTCGGCATGATCGAGTGCACCAGCATCGGTGTGCACGTGCCGCCCAAGCAGTTCGACATCACCGCCAATCGCCCGTACGCCTGGCTCGTCACCGGCGGCGACGAAGTGCTGTTCGCCGGCACCACCGTCAAGCCGACCGCCCCGGCCGAGCAGGACGACGACGACGGCGAGGGCTGGGACTGCCAGGACGGCGCCGACCTCAACAGCCTGCGCTAAGTGCTAGATCGCCGCGAGCACCTCGGGAAGAGCGCACCAAGTGCGCCTTTCCGAGGTGTTTTCCTTAGAAATTTTCTACTACTTCGATACGTAGTCAACCCAGCCTTGAAGCAACCCAGCTAGCTGCGCTAACCCGAAAGCCTGAAAAGCCTGGAATCTCGGCATATTTGAAGGGATGTAAAGAGTACCGGTTTACAATCATTGAGCTGAGTTGAATCCGAAGTTTCTGATATCACGAATTACTTCCACTAACACACAGCATTTTTCCAGCCAAAAGAACCAGAACATACAAGACTGATTACCGAGTTCATTTTTCCTGCGACTTTCGTCGTGTGAGTCGGAACCGGTCAGCCCTGTCGTCTGCTTCTGCTTGTGGTGAAGATTGGCTTGTGAAGGTGGGTTAGCTTAACGGCACATTTTTCAGCAAAGAAAGGACAGTGCCATGTTCGTCGCTACCATCGGAATGCCGACCAGCGTCGCTCACTTGCGCGTCGTGGTCAATCCCAACCGCATCGAGCGGACGCCGCGTCGATTGGATCGCAGCTCGTTTCACCTCTACATCAACGAGGCGTTCGGCTGGCAGCCCGAAACCGCTCAATCGACCAACGACTGGGTCGACACTCTCGCCGTCGATCTGGCTCGTCGCACCTGCAGCGGCACGATCGCGAAGGGCACGTACCGCTACATCAACCACTACCCGACACCTTCGGCGCTCCACGAAGCCAACGAGAGGCTCGCGGCGCAGGGCATCAAGATGGACATCAATCCTTGTGCCAGCGAGGACGGAACCATCATGGTCTGGGTCGAATACACACGTCAACCCGGTTTCCGCAGCTAGCCGGCTGCCACAAACCGAAACACGCGAGGATTCACGATGTCGCCTGTTCTGGAACAACTGCCACTCCTGGTCGCAGCCATAGCCCTGATTCTGGGCATTCTGCTCGGCAAGAAACTGGCAACGGCTCACACCAGCAAGACGGTTCGGTATGTCGCGCTCATCGGGCTCGGCGTCCTGATCGCGTTCAACTCCGGCGGATTCATCACGACCTGGTCGATCGACCGGCTCGCATCCCTGGGGCTGGACATCTCGTTGGCGAAATACATCGGCGTGGCTCTGCTCAGCTTCATCAGCGGGCTAGGCTTCGCCTTCATCATCAGCAAGCCGGCGAGCACACCGTCGGCTTGATGCTGATGCAACACGGCTCGAACAGCCGTGCCGCAAGTACCTGTGCGGAGGGAGGGGCTCAGCCTCTCCCGGCACAGGGTTTGTTAAACCAGGCTTTACGCCGTACTCCGCCCTCACCAGGGGCTGCACCATCATGATTGTTCAACTTCTGCTTTTCCCGTTCGGATTCTTCATCGCTCTATTCATCGGCGCCTTCTCCGGTTGGCGCATCATGTCCGCCTTGAAGGAGAGCGAAAACACCTGCATCGACGTCAGCTGCATATTCGCAATTGTCGGATTCATCTTCGCGTTCTTCTTCACTCTATCCGTTGCGGGATGGGGCTTCTGGGAAGTGCTGCTCGGCTTGATCCTTTGTGGACTTGCCGGACCGATCATCGGATTCGCTTTCTACTGCCTGCTTTCCGCAGGGTATCACTTCCGACAGTTCAGACTGCGGATGTACGAAAAGGTGCGAAAATCCTTGAAGTAGTCCGTAACGCGGCTCCATTTTTGGCACCAAGCGGCAATACCTGCCGTTTTCCGTGCCATTTTTCTTCGGCTTATTTATACTATTTCTTTTAGTATTTACACCAAAGGCGATACCAGATTTTTATCACCCGAACCCCAACAGCGAAAGAGATGACGTTGCTCGCTTTATAGACAATGCAACGTCACGATCAGGTCACGCGCGACATCTACCATATGTTTACTCCAAGAGAGGTTTCTATGGGCTCTGAAATTCCCCTACAACGCGCTACCGAAGCCAGTCCGTCACCATCCACCGGTTTCCAATTGGCTGACATGAAAGAGTTTTCTCCGCCGGCAAGAGTTGAACTTGCAGCACAAACAGGTTCCAGCACCACCAATCGGACCGCGTATGTCGATATCGGACATTGCACGAGCGGAGAAAAAGAACCTGGCGGAAAGCATGACTACGGTTTCAAATCTGAAAATTACACGGAATGCCAGGTTAACACCGCTGTCGGAAAGAAGTTGATGGCGGAGCTGCAGAAAGAAGGCATACGAGTAGTGCCGACCTGGGACCCAAACCGACCACCACCAGTGGTATCAAAGGCAGAAGATTTGCAGCGCCGAAATGATAAGGTAAACAAAGACGTGGCTTTGAATTGCGACGACTCGATTTATGTGAGCGTCCATCACGACAATGACTCAAGCGGCAAAAGCGGTCAATGCGTATACATAGCCGATCCGAAATACAACGAATCATTGCCACTGGCCAAATCTATACAGGGCAACGCCTGGCGGATCCGCGAGCGCTCTACAGCACCAGCATGCATCAACAGCGACAAGGTTACCAACAATGGAAAGTTGGTCGGGTTGCGTGGTGTGAATTCCATTGGCGTTCTCGTTGAAGGCGCCAATGTCACTAATCCAACTGATAAAGCATTGATGAACGATCCTAGATTCCACGACCTGGAAGCGAAACGAATTGCCAAAGGTGTGGTTGACTACTTCAAACTGAAGCCTGGCGTGGAACGTCCTCAGCCTGCCTGTCGCCGCTCGATTTAAGTTACACCTGCGCACTGCGCGTGGTACCAAGCATTGACTTGGGATCTATTTTTCAGCATCCCCAAATTCGTCATACTCCGGGTCAGAAAAACGGCGGGTGTGTATAATCGGACTGTTCAGGTGAGACCCAGGAAGCCAAGATGAGCTCCACACCAAAGTCAGCTCGCGAATTGACAGCATCGATCAGACACCGGCTCGTGACGGCTGTCGACAATTTTCGGATGCAGGATCGCGCGGTCATTCTGAAAGCATTGACTTTCATCGAAGGGCATTACGACAAGTACCGAAAGAAAACCCGCTCCTTTCCGGACCGCGGCATTCACCTGATCGCTCACCCGATGCGGGTGGCATTGATAGTAATCAACGAAATCGAAATCAAAGACACAGGCGCAATCGCGGCTGCGCTTTTGCACGAAATCGTCGAGTGGAAACGTGACAAAGTCAGTATCGCCGATATTGAAAGACTATTCGGCAGACCAATAGCCATGCTGGTTTCCATCTTGACCAAACCTCCGGTAGAGAAGAACGCTTCTCCGGAAGAGCGCGTCCAAAGGCTTAACACCTACTACCGACGAATCGAACAAGCCAGCGTTGTTTCAAAACTGGTCAAACTCTGCGACCGTCTGGATTCGGTCAGAGAGGCTCCTGACTGGCTTGACACCGAAAAACAAAGACAATATCTGGACGAAACCAAAACGATTTATTTGCCGATTGCCGAAGCTACCGACTCCTACTTGTACGAAGAATTGCTGGCAGCAATCGAAGTGTTGGAACAATTCCTAGGCACCGGAATCAACTCAATGACGGACGCCCCGGAGATTGTTGAGGTCGGTCTCGACATTCCGGTTGCCGATGATGATTTAAGCGACACCGATCGAAACATGCCTGCCGAAGGCTAGAAAATCCCTTTCTGGAAGCCGTATTCGAGCGCTTTGTGATACTGTTCTTCGGTAAATCCTTTGCAGATTTCTGTGAGCTCGTCGAGGAAAATGCGGTTGGTATCAGGTAACTCGAAGGTGGTGCCGGCCGGGTTATCCGTCGCCCAGCGAAAAACCAGACGGCAAGCGTTATCAAATAACGCACGGACGCGGTTCCATGCGGATGCATACTGACGTTCGGTAAACCCGGGCACCCGTTCTTTCAAGGCTTCAACAGCGTCCTTACGTGCCATGGCGTCAGACTTTTCCTGGAAAAGTTCGAACGCGCCCGTTAAAAGCTCTTGTTTTTCAGGCGATTTCACCATCGCTCCCACCCTGTGTGAATAAACGGACGAATAGGCTTCCTGGAATATTTTATGCCAATTTCGAGATAGTCAAAACTTCTTTTGGCAAACCATTGTCGCCTGTAATGGACTGCTTTGGGAAAGTGCAAACTTATAAGACGTTCTGTGATCAGGCGGTTCATAGTCACGCTCAATAGCGATAGTCGAATGTTGGCACGCCGTCGATACGCTTCAGATCGCCAATCGCCGCGAAGAGCATCATGTGGTTAGTGCAAACTGCACGAGGCACGAAGCGCAATTCTTTGATCGGTTATTACGTAGAACTCTGATAGGAGCACTTTGTTCGCGTATTTAAGTTTTGATATTGATTATTTATCTCTGTTTCTTAACTCAACCAAGGTTCTTTCCACACACAGCAATAGCCTTGTCTTAAGCCATCTCTTCTGAAGCAACCCTGTTGCTGGCGTTGCTTCGCCCACTAGGAGAGCGCATCCCGCGCCGACCTGCTTTACCTCAACGGAGGTCAAAATGTCCAGACGCCCCACCATCGACGGCATTCCGCTGCCGGACCCTGCCGCAATCGAACGCCAGCGCCGCCGCGAACAGCCGCAGCCGGAAAACCGCATCCAACCCTCGATTCACGACATCCACGAGGAAGGATACAGGCGGTACATCGAGGAACAGCAGCGCAAGCCTGCCACCTCAGACCGCGGCGTCACCATCATCAACATCGGTGGTGATGACGACGAGGACTAAACCCGGCCCGCGATGGTTCTTATCCTCGTCCAGAGGCTAAGCGCCATCGCGGTTTCGTTTCGCAACAGACCGAACACTCGGCTAACCGCCCGCGGTGCACCGAGCACGTTTTCTTTCATCAACGAACACGAAGGATCTCATCATGAGCAGCAAGAACCGCACCCAGGCTCCCGTCGATAACAACGCCAACCTCAAGGTCGGCACGATCATCAACGGCGTGTTCACCCACAAGCTCGAATTCGGCATGGTCGTCGGTTTCAAGGTCGACGGCAAGCACTGCACGGGCGTTCTGCCGATCGAGAGGTTCCCGAGCAACGATCCGGCGATGCGCGCCAAGATGCTTCAGGTCGCGGAGGTCGGCATGCCGGCTCCCGGTCTGACCGTCATCTCGATCAAGCCGCCGAAGGAGGGCAAGCGCTTCTCCCGCGTGCGGCTGTCGGCGCGCACCACGCAGCCGGACAGCAACAAGGCGATCAAGAAGACGCCGCGGTCGGTCGCCACCGACGTCGAGACGGTGCCGGGCGGTGACAGCGTCAGCAGCGTGGCTCACAATCGCGCCGCCGGTTCCATGCCCTCGCAGACCGGCACGGTCTCCGCCGTTCCGGTCTGCGAGCCGGTGCAGATGACCACCGTCATCCTGCCGCCGGCCGACCCGGTCGCCCGCGCGAAGGAGCTGCTGCTCGAGGCCCGTCAGCCGGCACGCTCGTGCGGTCTGGCCGACCTCGGTCGCGCGCTCAAGATCAATCGCGCGGGCGACAACGCCATGGCCATGGGGTACCTCATCTCGCTCGAGGCTCACCTCAACCAGATCGGCGACTACGAAACCGAGGCGGCGCAGCTCAAGTCCAGCCTCAGCGCGGATGTCCTCACCAGGGCGACCACGCTGCACGACGTCCGCGCCGAGAAGGCCGAACTGGACGCGCAGACCGCTCTGCTCCGGCAGGAATCGGCTCGCTACGCCGGTCTCTGCGGCAAGATCAAGCGGGCTGGTGCCAACGTCCCGACCGAGCTGCAGTCGCAGGCGGACGAGATGAAGGCGGCCATCGAAGCGAAGCGTGCTTCGCTCAAGGAGGCGCTCGCGGCCAACAAGAAGGCGGACGACGACGCCGACCTCGACCTGCTGTTCTCCATGTCGTCGCAGAGCGACTACAAGGCGGCGATGGAGGAAGCGGTCGCGATCGCGGGCAAGATGAAGAACGCCACCTCGATGCGCGACTGGTACGTCAACGACCTCGGTCGTCTGATCGTCGCCTACGAGACGCACCTGGCCACCCTCGGCTAAGGGACCGTCGACCGATACCACCAGCGGTGCCTCATCGCACCGCTGGTGGTCTGCCATGCGCCTACTTGAAGAGAGAACGCCAGAGCGGTTTTTCTCTCTTCAATTTTTTTGGAATTATTTACTATATGCTTTCGTATTTCACGATTACAAAAACACACTCCAGAATTCCCAGGAGGCATGCGCCTCGAGAGATACTGGAGTGTGCTGAGGAAAATCGGAAGTTCAAGATTCAGCCGACGCAATCGCTGCGTTCAAATGCTTCTCAAACGTTCCAAACTCATCACTTGCGACAACCACCGCCACAGCCGCCGCGACCGGAGCGAGCCTTCTTCGCGGGTTTGACTGCGTCGGCTGGTGCGACGGCGGATTTGCCGGATGCATCAACGGCGGCCGCAGGGGCAGCGCAAGTCGGCTTGGGCTCAGCGGCTTCAGTGGCCTTGGCGGCAGCTTCGGCTTTCGCGAGCTTGCTGCGCAGGCGCTTGCCGTAGCTCGTGATGCCGCTCTCGATGGTGAGCGGCTTGTTGTCGCTGTCGACGGCGACGTACACAACGGTGCCTTCGGTGACCGGAATGTACTCACCACCTCGCTCCACATCAACCCAGATGTGAGTCGTCACCGAGGTCTTGCCGATGCGCGTGATCTCGACCCAGCAGGTGAGAACGTCGCCGACATGGACCGGTTTCTTGAACTCGATTTCTTTGAAGTTGACGGTGACAAAACGGTGGGTACAAATCTTCTTCGCTTCGACGACACCAGCAACGTCGATGTTGCTCAGAATCACGCCACCGAAGATATTGTGGGCGGGATTGGTGTCCTTGGGAAACATGACCACCCGAACAGCCGGGCAGCCTCTCTTTTTACGTTCCATTGGAAAATTCCTTCGTATCAGGTTAGCGATGACGGAGCCGTCACCGTGCGCGAAGACCCTTCACCAGCCGCGCCAGATCGGCCAGGCGGATGTCGTTTCTACGCGTTTCACCGTAATCCGGAACAGCGCACAAGAGGCACTGCTCTTCGTACAGCGACTTCAAAAGTAAGATTGAGTTGCCATGAATGCGCTGGCAGACAGAGCTGAAGTCGGAAGCCGTGGAAGCTTGTTCGACAGCGAGCACCGCCGCCGATACCACGTGCCGCGCTTCCAGAGCATCTTCGAATTCGTGACCGGTGGGAAGCAGCTTGGCGATCTTAGCGGTTGTCGCCTCGTCCTTGTTGCCCCAGGTCATGAACTTCGAGAGCGTGCGATCGCCCAGCGACTTGAGCGGTTTGTTTAAAACCGCATCCGCCACGATTGGCAATACCGCACACAAATCACTGAGCTGGACCTCGGCGAAAACTGTTCCGGTCGAGCTGCGGAACACGACTTTCTCGTGTAGGGTGCCACCACAAGCAATGGCAGCACGTTCCCGCAGAGCAGCCCCATAAGCCTTCGCTTCAGCGAGGGCTAGCCGTTCCACAACTTCTACCGCGAAGAGCGCGCGAATGATGTCGGCCGGATGGCTGTCGGCTCCCTTTCCGCTCTCGAAATCAGCGATGTTGGCGGAGCGGTGTTCCGGATTGTGCGCAGCCAGGATCAGCATGCCGCCATTGGCGAACATCGGACCCATATTGAGCACACCAGCCGCATCCGAGAGCAGCTCAGGCAGCCACTTCTCGAAGAGCTGAATCATAAACGCGTCCATGGGCACAGCGCGTCCGCGACCGACGGAGAAGAACGAACCGGTCCGCATCTTCACTGTCGCAAGTGAAGTTTGAATCACCCCGGTTTTGAAACCATCGGTGATGGCATCACGAACATTGGCTTCCACTTCGGGTTCGAAACCATTGACCGCGGAATGGATGACGTGACCGCCCACTTCGTGTGCGTCCACCAGCCAAAGCGGCACAAACGACGCGTGATTGGACGGTTTTGCAATCAGCGCAACGGGCAGCTCGGTGCTGGCCGGCAGCGTGAAGGGTTCGGAATGCCCCATGGCGAAGAAAGCCAGTGGATCGATTTCAGGCCAACGCAGCGTCTTACGAGCCTCTGAGCGGACCTTGGCGTCATCCATGAAGCGCCGGTACAGGTTGCTCGTCAACGCCTGGAACGCTTGCAGCCGCTCGGACGAAGCGTCGCTTTGAGCGAGCTGAACGATCGGCTGAGCCAAGGTGTTGAACACTGACTCGAGCTGAGCCAGTACACGAGCGCGTCCAGCAGCACCGCTACGCTTGGCGGACTTTTCTGCTTGACGAATCGCTTCATCCAGCACATCGACGTAGGTCTGATGATACCTGGATGGAAGCAGTCGCAGTCCGTCCTGCACTGTCTTCTTGAACTTGGCAAAATCCCTTTCGTTCTCGAAGGGCTGATGCACTGTTACACTCGAAGACAGGGCCTGACGAACTCGCGATAAAACAGTGGCGTAATCGCCGAGGATTTTCCTGGCCATTGCCATCTCCTTGTTTTAAATGGACAGCTTCCAAGAAACAGCGAAAGCTGTCGTGGCTCCTGTCTTGAGTTTCGTGGAAAGAGAGAAAAGCGTTTGCTACAGAGAATTTTTCCGGAGGAAGAGATGAAAGTTAAGTGCTCTACAAAGTTACAAAGAGGCTTATCGGTACTTCAATCTCTCGATGCTCTCAAAGCTTTATTAGTTTAAAGACTAAACAGACAGCTTAGCATCAACATCTTGAGAACTACCGCTTGTCGAGTGGGTTCGACACTACCAGCAGATTCATCACACATCACTTGACTACAAGTGATGCCAAGAAGCGGTCACTGACTGGTTTATAGATAGCGAAGCTAGACGTCGTGTGACCTCCGCCAACCTCATCGGCCGTGAATCGTGAACTTTAGTGAGCGCGTATTGATTTACTTTATACGAGTACTTTAGGTTCTGGTGCTTTCAACAAAACACCCTTCTTGTCTGAGTCTTCGCAAGACTTCAAAACAAATTTCATTACCGGTATCCATCATCACGTGCGACGAGCGTCGAGCGATTTTCGCCGGCGCAGTATCGCATGTGGTACCACCTCGGGAGATTCGTTATGGACGAACCTCAGTACCTCGCCCTGGTCCGCCATGGCAAAAGCTTCGCCAATGTCGAGATCGAAAAGACACCAGGCGGTTTGTATTACGCCATCTCCGGTTCCGATCGCGACGTCGGAATCACACCGGAAGGCGAATGGGATTCGGAACGTGCCGGTCGCATTCTGGCTCGGCTCTTCCCAAGCCACTTCCCGATTGCTCACACCTGGCACAGCGAATTTCGCCGCATCGACCAGTCGTCATCGATCATCGAGACTTGCCTCGGCTATCCGCTGCGACCGGTCGTCGACAAACGGCTCAACAAGCGCAGCTACGGCACATTCTGGAACCTGACGTATAAAGGTGTTCACGTTCTGCATCGGCACGAACACGACATCTTCAACGCGCTCGGTCCGCTCAAATATCGCCCTCCTCAGGGTGAGAATTTTTACGACCTGTTCGAGCGCGTCGATGACTTTATGTTCTCCGACATGAATGGAGCCGACGGCAACCAGCTCGTGGTCGGTCACTCCGCAGTCCTCCTCGCGATGCAACGCCATCTCGATGGCATGCCTGACTTGGACGTCGTTCACCAGTACGAGACCATCGCGATCCCGAACGGCTACGTTATGCTGTATCGTCGCGCCAACAAGAAGTCGCCCTGGAAGCGTGTCTTCATCAGCGACTACCTGTTCGGAGACCGCGGCGGCTTGCCCGAAGCGCTATCGGCTGCGTGACTTGAGCGCCGCCTGCGGCGACTTTCTTAAAACGGCACAATTTCAGAAAAAAACGGAGAAATGTGGCCTGTCCAGCACAAAAATCGCCCAAATTTTGTGCTGGATAGGCACACTCCCGTAATTTCGTTGAAATCGCTCGAGCGTTTCTGGGGAACGGAACCTTTCCGCAACCGGGCGCCGCTACCGTCAATATCACGAGCGGAGATGAGTCCCGGTTAATCCGAGATAAACTCCGCTTAATCGCGCCGCGGAGATCTGGAACACCGCTATCGAGAGCTAGCGTAGTAACGTAATATCTAAAACCAATCACATCTTGAGAACCCGGAAACAGTGTCGCCTGACATCCAGGCAAGCCTGGCGCGCAACCGCGGTCCTGCTGGACTGACAGTACCTCAAGAAGTTCTCAGCTTTCCCTCTTGGTAACTACGAGTGATCCTGGTAAGCCAGATATGTATCTACTCCGCTCACTTTCTGAAAGGCAAATTCAAACAAAGCGGAAAGCCTTCTTATCGTCTTCGTTATCGTTTAGTCGCTCTCCGGAGTGATTAAGCAATGACGTATTGACTAAAACGGAGCAAAAAGCAGAGCTAAAGCCTGACTGCAAGCGCCTTTCCTTCAGCCAGCCCAACCGGACACGGGACGTTTTCCAAGTCCCCTGGCGTCGGTTCTGACTTCCGTAACTTCCTGAACACATCCAAGCCAATTCCGGCTTGGTAAACCTGGAGTTTTCGAATGAAAAACACAAACAAGTTCGATTGGGCTCTGGCCAAGCGCGTGTTCGCGATGACCAAGCCCTATTGGATTTCGTCCGGTCCGAACCAGAAGTGGTTCCTGGGCGGATTCCTCGTGACCCTGCTCGCATGCGTGTGGGGCCTGTATATGGCGTTCGAAGTGGCGACTGGCTCGGCGCTCAACACGCTCTGGCCCGGCTTCATCATCGAACATCTGCCGGCTTCGCTGGCGGACAACAAGATCGGTTTCGGAATCTGGGCGACAATCCTCTCGCTCGCCATGCCGTCGGCATACCTCTGGTTCACCCGCAAGGTGATGGACCGGGGCTGGCGACTGCTCGGGCTCTTGATGGCGCTTCTCATCGCCGTCAACTGCCTCAACGTCGTCCTCTCCTACTGCAATCGCGACATGATGAACGCTCTGCAGGCCAAGGAAATCCCCGCCTTCTGGCAGGCGATTACCATCCTGGCCTCGGTGTTCATCATCGGTATCCCGATCGTGGTCTGCTATCGCTACGTGCGCGACCTCTTGGGCAATGCCTGGAGAGAGTGGCTCACCGGCGAGATCATGTCGCGGTACTTCGCGAATCGCAAGTTCTACAAGATCTCCCAGATGGGCACCGTCGAGAACCCTGACCAGCGCGTGTCGGAAGACGTGAAGCTGTTCACCCAGGGCGCGCTGTCGTTCCTGCTCATCATCCTCGACTCGGTGATCACGGTCCTCTCCTTCGCGGCGGTGCTCTGGAGCATCTCGCACCTGCTGTCCTTCACGGTCATCGCCTACGCGGTGGTCGGAACGATCGTCACCGTGCTGTTCGGGCGTCGCCTGATCGGCATCAACTACAAGCAGGAAGAACTGGAAGCGAACTTCCGCTACCAGGCAGTGCACGTACGCAACAACGCCGAAGCGATCGCCTTCTACCAGGGCGAATCCATGGAGAAGCAGAGCCTGCTGACCCAGTTCGCAGGCGCCATCAAGAACTACAACTTCCTGGTCCGCTGGCAGCGGAACCTTGCGTTCTTCACGCAGGGCTATGACTACCTGGTTGTGGTGTTGCCCATCCTCGTGCTCGCTCCTCTGTACTTCACGGAAGGCTCGGGTGTGTCGTTCGGTGACATCATGCAGGCGAACTCGGCGTTCAGCCAGATTCTCTCTGCCCTCAGCCTGTTCGTCGCCAGCTTCGCGTCGCTCTCGCTGTTCGCCGCCAACGTCAATCGTCTGGGCGACTTCATGGAAGTGCTCGACGCCAAGGACGAGGTCAGCACTGCCGAGCATCCGCGCATCCAGTTCAGCCGCAGCAACAGCATCACGCTGAAGGGCGTCACGATGATGACCCCCAACTTCGCTCGCACGCTGGTCAAGGACGTCAACGTCGACGTTCAGCCTGGCGAGAGCCTGCTCTTCGTCGGACCTTCGGGCGCCGGCAAGAGTTCGCTTCTGCGTGTGATCGGTGGTCTCTGGGATGCCGGCACCGGTTCCGTGTCCACGCCGACCCCGGCGGACATGTTCTTCCTGCCGCAGATCCCGTACCTGCCGCTCGGCTCCCTGCGCTGGCAGTTGATCTACCCGAACCAGAACAGCACGGCGACCGACGCCGAGCTGCAGGACGTGCTGAAGACCGTAAACCTCGAGAGCCTGGTCGAGAAGTTCGCCTCCGAAGGTGGACTGGATGCGGTCAAGCACTGGGTCGACGTTCTGTCGCCCGGTGAGCGTCAGCGTCTGGCGTTCGCTCGCCTGCTGCTGAACAAGCCGAAGTACGCAATCCTCGACGAGGCATCGAGCGCGCTCGACCCGAAGAACGAGGAGCTGCTGTACACCATCCTGGCGAAGAGCGGCACGACCTTCCTCTCGGTCGGTCACCGCGAGAGCCTGCGCGCCTACCACAGCAAGGTGCTCGAGCTCGACGGACAGGGCGGCTGGCGCATCGTCAAGGGCGGCAATTAAGCCGTTCGCGACAAGCGCAAGCTACTGTGTCTGAGTCAGGCGGAGGGTGTGTGTGCCACCAAAAGTGGTGCGACCCTCCGCCTGGCGGACGGATGGAGAGCGGCTCGCAAGAGCTGTTTCTCTCCATCTGTTTTTTTCATTTTTCTACTATTCGATGTCGTTTTTCTAATGGGTAATGGCAGGATAAAAGTGGACGTGTCGAAACCCAGTGTTCTTCGAACAAATTGCCTTCTCAACTATGATGGTTTTGGCACAGCGAACCGGCTAATCGTAACTTCTATTTCGCGTCCGCGTCAGAGTGATCATGTAGTGGCTGCGAGTGCTGAGCATCATCCACGCTCGAGGGTACGTCTTCAGCGCGGCGCGGAATTCCTATTGCATCCCCGACAGGATCCAGATCCTTTTGCGGAGCACTGCTCGGAAACGCGGCCTCAATCTCTTTTAAAAGTCGCAAAGGGCAGAACACGTTCATCACGACATATTTGTCGGCACCTAAAATTCTTGCTGTATGTTTGACCGTGTCGTGGAGATAATCGGCAAGGTCTGATTGATTCGAAGACAACATGACGAACTGAACCCAGCTGTGACGCGGGTCTTTCTTAACGGCATTCAAGAAATCAAATACACTTTCCGTCTCCAGATGAGTCGCAGAAACGATCACGTCAATGTGATCTTTTCTGTTCAGCCACTCCAAAGATTCGCCTACAGTGCGCATCACAACAAGTTCGTGCCCACCAAGTTTGCACGCATCTTCTAATGCCTGAACATGTTCTTTACTGTCATACAGGAAAAGTATCCGATAGCCCATTTCTTCCGCCGCCAAACGGTAAGACGTAATTTTTACGCCGACATTATCGATTGTCCCATTTTCAAAATGCTAGCGACACCGCCGGATGTCCACTTTCCTACACGGATTTCGAAAGGCAAAAGAAAGTCATTATCTAAACCCCGTCGCAGTTTGCTTTTCGCGCAGTTAGAAATACACTCAATCCGTCTATCCGATCAAAAAATTCGGATTCTCTTTTGTTTGCGATTGGATACATTCATCGTATTGGGGCTTGCTACAAAGAGAGCATCGGCTGGCTGGTAGGCGATCATGGTTCGTGGCAGAAAGAACTACCGTGCCCCAACGTCTGATTCTTAATTTTTGTCGCTCTGAGATAGTGTCGTTTCAAGCTTACCTGAGGGAAACCGAAGCAGCGACTGACGTTTCAGCTTGCGGGCACTTTTTGACACGGCCGTCGTCATGCTATGCTATCGTTATATTACGATATCTGAATGTATGAATGTTTAGCCGAGACGAGAGCGCTCGGTCACGAGGTAAACTATGACAGAGACAACTCACTTACCACACGAGCCTGATGTTCAACAACAAGGTTCGAACGACTCAACACCAAAGAAAAACTTCAGCGTCGAGTTTTGGTCCGCCATTTTCTTGCTATGTATTGCCCTGCCTCTCAACGTCGGCGTAGCAATTGCATCAGGCGTGCCAGCCGAATTCGGCATCATCTCAGGCACAATATCTGCTCTCATAACCGGTTTACTTTCCTCCAGCCCCGTGTTGATATCCGGTCCTGATGCGGGTATCGGCGTTCTTGTATTCGAATTGATCCAAAAACACGGCATCCAAAATCTGGGCGTCACCGTTTTCCTGGCTGGTCTAATGCAGCTTGTTGTCGGTCTTTCACGCTCGGCCCGCTGGTTTAAAGCAGTGTCACCCGCAGTGGTTAACGGCATGCTCGCGGGCATGGGCTTGATTATCATTTTTACGCAGTTCCACATAATGCTGGACGACGTGCCTAAAGAAAGCGGGTTGATGAACATGCTGCTCATGCCCGAGGCATTGCTCAAAGGCATAAGCCCAGCTGCCGGAACCACACACCAGGAGGCAGCGCTACTGGGTCTAGCCACGATAATTGTCGCCTGTCTCTGGGTGCGATTCGCACCTAAGGCGTTGCAACAAATTCCCAACGCACTTGTTGCCATCGTCACCGTATCGGCAGCGGCACTGTTATTCTCGCTGCCCGTCAACTTCGTTTCACTGCCGGCCTCGCTGGGTGCAAATATCAAATTTCTTTCGGTTCAGTCAGTGATTGAAAGTCTTCAAAACACTCAGTTACTCACATCAGCGGCAATGATTGCATTCGTGTGCAGCGCGCAATCACTAATTACCTTGAGCGCCATCGACAACACGGCCGTCCGCAGCAGAACAGCCTATGACAAGGAGCTAATCGCCCAGGGTCTGGGCAACTCGATTTGCGGAATTCTGGGAGTGCTTCCCATTGTCGGGGTACTGCTTCGAAGCGTAGCCAATGTGCAAAATGGTGCTACCACGAGGTTTCCCAACATCATGCACGGCATATCGATGATCGCAGCCATCATCTTTTTGCCTAAACTGCTGCAGTCTATTCCAACATGCGTTCTTGCCGCCACCCTTGTATTAATCGGCGTGCGAATGGTGCGAAAAATCGTTCAGAACGTCAGAACATATCAGCGTGGAGAACTCATAATCTTCGCCATCACAGTCGGTGCGATCGTTTGTACGAATCTTTTCGCCGGAGTGACCATCGGCTTCATCGCTGCCGCGTTTAAGCAATTGAAAGCCTTATCACACCTTGATTTACGCATCGAGCGCAAACGCGGTACATCCCAGATAATTTTGCACATGCGCGGAGCGGCAACTTTTCTGCAACTCCCACAACTGATCGAAACACTCGAACGCATACCGGAAGAAGCCGAATTGCATGTTCGATTGGACGAACTTCGTCACATAGATCACGCCTGCCTCACACACCTCGTCGAATGGGAACGGCAGCATCAGGGTCGAATGACCATCGATTGGGCCTCGATTCAATTTCGCAGATTCGAAGACATAAGGAGACAACGCATTGCGGTACAACAAGCCAAAGAGTTCTACGCGTTATCGGAAAGCAGCATCAACTGACGGTTCGAAAGCTCAACCTACCTTGACATTAACTAATTCAGCAATCGGATTGCAGATTGCGTGTTACGATGAGACGGTAATTTCTCATCTGGCAACCGGCACGTTGGCGATGGATCGAAAAGTTGTTTCCGAAGAACTATCGCGCTTTTTTGGAGTGCTTGCGCATCCATTGCGCGTTCTCATCGTCGAAGAATTACGCAACGGTGAGCTGACTGTCACCGATTTGAAAGATGCGCTAAAGGTGCCTCAAGCTTCAGTATCGCAGCATCTGGGAATCTTGCGGGCAAATCGAATCGTGCTTGAACGTCGCGAAGGCCGGCATGTTTTCTACCATCTGCGCCAACCCGAACTGGCTAACATCGTCGTGCAATGCATACCTTTCGTCGCTCCGGATAAAACCGAGTCGAAGCGAATAATCACGGCTCTGGACTCGGCAAAATCGACATGGACTCAGAGCTCTGGGAAAAACGCAAAACGAACCCGCAGTTAGTTTGAAGAAAGAAACATTCAAGGGTTCATTGGCGCGGCTTTCATCCGTCAAAAACTGAACCTTCAGCCCGAGATTTTATCTACCGAACCCACACTCAAAACGCTCACCAGCGCAGCGGTCGCGCATTTACGAAAGCTTACCGAAAGCCAGTCATCTTGACACCATCCGACCAAATCTGATAAAGTATTCATATTGACATATTACAACATTGCAATATGTCAACACAACAGACCGTACTCGAAACATTCCGATAACGGCTCTGTGAAGGAGATTCTATGTTTTTTACTAATCCTCGAAAGAAAAAATGCAGTCCTGTAGCAGGGCAATTTTCCAGACGACCAAACGAGATTCATCTGCTTGTTCCAATCCAGGACTATGAGCAAGGCCGGCTGGCAATAAACCTTTTACGCAGCAACAGAAACGATCAAATTAAGAGCATTCGTCTGTTTCAATGCATTGAAGACAAATTGAACGGCGGCGGATTCGTCCACGCTATGGATATCATTCAGACGTCAGACGAACAAAAAACTGCGGTCGAGAATGCGTTGGTCAAACTGCAACGGCTTGCTGAAGTTCTGGCACAAGATCTGCCATCCGTCCGGGTTTCGTTCAACGCCGGACTTTACAGCTCAATCCCTGATGCGATCGTCGAAGAAGCAGAAATTATTAACGCTTCAATGATTCTGTTTGTCCAAGATCCGCAACGCAAGAGGCACTGGCTGTTTCCCGGAGTCAGCAATAGAGTATTGCGAAACGCACCATGCTCGGTGCAAATCATCAGACCAGACAAAAAAGAACATATTTTGTCGCAACAAGTATTCGTAGCGTAGTTGGCGTCCTGTGCTAATTGCACCCGCCAGCTACTTGGAATCAAATGATCAAATTGTGCTATATAAAACTAGTGCCGTTTCTCGAGTAGCCGTATGAAATCACGCCACAGCACTACAATTAGTAAAGTCCTGCTGTCATTGATTTTGTTTATGCTCGCATGCAGCAATCTTGATTTCGCCCATGCTAGCGCCGGATACACCCTACACGGAGAATTCAAAGCAACCTCCGCGCCGGTGATCGAGCAAACGATCGACCGTGACAGTGTAGTATTTGAACCGATTGAAGAATTCGATGATTCGGACAAAGCCGAAAGAAAACGCAGAGTTCCAGTCGCAATTGCGAACTCCGTTTCACTCAATTCATCGAGCAACCTGGACACTTCCGCTTCGCAGGCTCACTGTGCGCTAAGTCGACCACTACCCTGCCTGCAAGAAGTACAGGTAATTTCTTGGCGCGACAAGGAAAAAATCTTTCTGGAATCAATAAAGGCACAGCCGATCTGGCTGCGCCTCGGTGTACTTCTGATCTGAAACCAAAGCAGCAAATCATTTAGCCGCAGAGCGCGAAGCGCAGACGGGCTTGTTTGTTAGTTTTCGTGGTTTCAACCCACGTTGGTTTCTAATCAGAAGGAATTTAATATGTGCGTAGATCAAGCGATTGACCGTAAATTGTCATGTTCGTATTCACTTTCGATACCTGGGCATCAGGTCTATGACGTCCATACGATCATAGTGACTTGCTCGGAAATCGAAGGAAAACTTCCTGCCGTCGACCTGGACCGACTGCAACCGCATGCCTACCTCACGCTGCCGGGCGGTCGTTTGATTAATGGTCCGGATCCGGAATGTTCGCTGGACACACTCTGCTTCCTTGAAGCTGTGCTGATGAGCGCTCGGAACGTCGAGCACATCGTGGTGTGTTTCCACACCGAATGTACGTTTCGCAATGCGTCAGTGGTGCCGTTGTTTGAGGACCGCCAGCGAGCAGCCAGCAAGCATCAGGCTGATGAATCTCAACTTTTGAACGTGCAACGCGAACTGACTTCCGAAATAAGCGCCCTGAGAAACATGTGCAAACGCAACCCAAACCTTGCCAAAAAGAAACTGACCTTTCATGGTTGGCTGTTCGAATCAGAGATCGATTGGGTCTCTTTTCTAGATCAAGAAACGGGATTGTTTCTGCCATTGAGTGCTAATTCGGAGCTCTGTGTTTGAGCCAATAATCCCGCCAAGTTCGAAATCTCGACTGGTGACCTCAACCATCAGGATGACACTACATGCAGTGCTTACTACAACGCTTAGTTTAGCAATCACAAAGAACTGAGAACCAGAAGGCATGCGCCTTCTGGTTCCAGTCACGTTAGCAGGCTCACATCACACCTAAGTCATGCAAACCTAACCAATCGATTCAAATGCGCATCAGTTGTCGTCGTTGCCGCTGCCGTGGATGCTGACACTGGGTTCAGCAGCCTGAGGGCGGGGCTTGAACGAATCATAGTAGCGCGTCAGGTCGGCCCACTCGTGAGCAGTGGCGTTAGCGCCCTTGCCTTCGGTGATGTCGTTGGCGTATTCCGCGTGCACTTCGGTCATCTACTTGAGTAGTGCTGCGAGCTTTTGCTCCCAGCCGGTTTGGTGGGTCAGGCGAGTGACACCATCCTTGATGGCACGAGATCTCCTCAAAGAGCCGTTGGCTAGAGACATAGCTGTTTCATATTCCTCGAACAGATAGATGGCTCCAGTGCCCGGGTTATCGACAATGTAAACAGCTTTGCCGTCGAGTTTATCAACGATAAAGATTACGTTTCGTCCGAAGGACACCCGCTTGCAATCCTCTGTTCCATTCCACATGTGTGCGGCAATCAAAGACGTGAGTCTGGTCTGTCGCTTGGTCAAAGCACTCTCCCTGCGGGCCCCCTGTGAAAGGATTTCTTGACGGAACGGTATGAGGTCGACAACAACCTTTCCCTCCAGTCCGGCTAAAAACAGCCGCCAGTACTGTTCCGATATGGCGGGAATTGGATAATGCCGCCATTCAGATCCGCACGGACGCTCACGCGGCAACCAGATGTCGCC
>JBGAHZ010000060.1:0-42353 GCA_044225915.1 Obscuribacteraceae bacterium (SeqCode) | reverse complement strand
AAACGGTATTAGCAGCCCGGGCGCTTGCAAAGCGCCCCTACAGAGCGTCGCGATAGAGGTCGATACAGAGCGTCTTTATTGAGCGCCTTTATAGAGACGCTAAAGATTGACTGCCGAGGGTATTTTGATTGTGAATTGGGTGCCTTGACCAGGAGCACTGTCGACGCCGATAGTTCCACCGTGCAGCTCGACGATGCTCTTGCAGATCGATAGTCCGAGGCCGGTTCCCGATTGACTCTTAGAAGTTGTCTTGCCGTGGGGCAACGTGACGAAGCTCTCGAAAATTCTTAGTTGCTCATCGCGACTGAGTCCGACTCCGTTGTCGCTGATCACGAGTTCAACAAACTGGGGATGTTCGGTGCAGGTGATTTCAATTTTGCCACCAACCTCGCAGGCTTTGATTGCATTGTTTACTAGGTTGGTGATTACCTGTGCCATTCTCTCCAGATCTATCGATAAATCAATATTGTTTTCTGGTTTTACAATCGAAATTTCGTGTTCGGTAATCAGATTGGTCAACGATATCAAACCAAGTTCGACTAACGAATCCAGCGGCACCGTAGCTTTATGAATTTCAAAACGACCAGATTCGACACGCGTTAAATCCAGCAGATCAGTTACCAATTGCGACAGCCGAAAGGCTTCTTCCTCGACTTGCTGAAGAGTCTTTTTTCCTTTCTCGCTGCTGGACTCGACGATGCCTTCATTGAGCAGAGCCAGGCTAGATATTATGAAGCTCAATGGCGAGCGCAAGTCGTGGCTGACCATACCGACGAATTCTTGTTTCATCTTCTCGAGCGCTACCCGTTCGGACACGTCGAATATGCAGAGCACGAATTGTTCGCCGTTATCATCGAGTTCTCTCAAACAAAGTTCTACTGGTATAATTTCGCCTGATTTAACGATTCCGGACATGCGATGAAATCGACCATCGATCAGGCTCGAAAGCTCAGGCGCTGTGCCACCGATTGTGGTGCTAACTGCAGATGTAGATAAAAGAGACCCAATACTTTTTTGCACGAGTTCTTCGCCACTGAAACCGAATAATCTTTCCAGCGCTGGATTGACGGCATCGATTCCTCCATCTTGATCGACTAGCAGAAGCGCTGTTGGCATCTGGTTAAACAGCATGCGCATTCGCGACTTAATCATGGTCAATCGATCGAGGGCGTCGTTTAACGGACCGGCATCCCGCATCTTTAGATGGATATCGCTTCCGTCAGTTGCGAAACCAAAGCACACGTAATCTCTGTGACCGCTACCGAGATCGAGTCGGAGTAAGGACGACTGCACATCCGACGTTTCTGCAATTTGTTTGATAAAACGCGAAGCATCATCGCGACTGCTTTTGTCTACGACCGTCATGAAGTTGAAGCCGATGAAGAGCGCGAGTTTTTCACTGCCTTCGGTATCACCGGCAGAGACAATTTTTCCTAATCGATTGAGGCGAAACTGCATGCTGATTTCAAAAACAGACGGGGGCGCGGGACTGACCGGACGGATTAAATTTTGACTTATTGATCTTACAGCTTGTTTCATAGTTGGCATCCAGGTGTAGTGATAAAGTGTTCGACCTTTTCAAGGTGTTGTCGTAGATCTCGAGGATTAAACTAAACGAGGGTGAGGCGTGGGTAGAATTAGAGTGAGTTCTCTTTAGACGATTCGACTGGTCAGGCGAGTATGGCAAACATCATTTTTGTTGACGATGACGAGAAGCTCGTGGATTCTCTGATGCAGTGGTTGCGGCACGAGAACTTTTCCGTGGACGCTGTGCATCTCGGCAAAGATGCGATGCAAATGCTGAAGGCTAACGAATACGATTGCGTGATTCTCGATCGAATGCTGCCTGATATGGAAGGTCTCGATATCTGCAGGGCTTATCGTGCAATTGGAGGACAGGCTCCAGTTTTGATGCTGACAGGCAAAGGTTCGATCTCGGATAAAGAGGAGGGATTGGAAGGCGGCGCAGACGATTACTTAACCAAGCCATTCCATCCTAGAGAACTTGTGGCTCGACTACGCGCTTTGATGCGCCGCCCGAGGACAATGCAAGCTACCGTTCTAGAAGCTGGTCAAATCAAAGTCGACATTACCAACCGCGTTGTCACCAAGAGTGGTGAGCAGGTTCACCTCACACCTATCGAATTTTCCCTCCTTGAGTTTTTCATGAAGAACCCTCGTCAGCTTTTTTCTGCCGATACTCTTTTGCATAGAGTTTGGGGCGATGTCGAAGAGGGTTCTATCGACGCGATTTACACATGCATTCGACGATTGAGGCAGAAGCTGGATACGAAGAAGGGGCCTTCTATCATCCGGACTGTGCATGGCGTCGGCTACGGTCTAGAACCAAACTAGAGCTCGGAGATCAAATTCTAGAGTCACGTTCTTTTAGATAGGATTGCCTCTAACTAGAGTTCATTAGCGTTGATTGATTGCGTGCATTTGCAAACATCACACCGTTCGCTCATCCCTTCCACTTGTCTGTCGTTGCAGGGGCAGTCTAAAGGCAAGTTCTGACAAAATCCTGTCCGTTTTGAATGTCTCAGACCTCCGCCAGAAATTGGTCAGATCTAAGCGATTTAATAGCATTGTGGCGAGTGGAACTGACGCCAAGAACTCTAATAGCCGCGACAGGGGTGTCGCTCTGAAACGGACTGCGGGGGCGGTCCGTTTCCATTTGTTTTCCTCGCAAAAAAAAACGGTGACGCTTTTGAGGCGTCACCATTCAAGGAGTTGTAAGCCAGCCGAAGCGCTGGTTTAGAGTGTTTGAGCTTGGTTCCAGAAAGCTTCTTTGAGAGCTTTCGACGAATTCGACTCGGTGCTGATTTGCACCGAGGCTGGTGCAAACAAGAAGACACCATCGCCGATGCGTTGTTGGTGACCGTCAATTGCCCAGGTGGCGCCTGACAGGAAATCAACGACACGTTGGGAACCTTCGTTATCGAGCATGTGGAGGTTTAGTAAAACCGATTTGCGGTTGCGCAGATGGTCGACGATCTCGATTGATTCTTCGAACTGTCTGGGCTCAATTACCAAAACTTCACTGGCTGGAGCAGCGCTTGGATGCTCTAAAACCTTTCCACGTGTATTGCCGCCCATCTGAAGCGATGGCGGTGGGGGTGCTTCCATTGGTGCTCTGTCTAGAGCGAGTTGTCCATTGGTTGCGTAAACGTCATCTGTAGTTTCGAACAAGTCCTCGAAATCTTCTTGATCGTACTGGTCGGTTGGACCGAACCAAAAGCTTTTGAATTTTTGTACTATGCTGCTCACCACTTTCCTCCTTACCGGCTCACCATCGCCTATTAAAAACCTTCGATTACCTTCTCAATTCTTCTATTCTTCGCGAACACAAATAAAACTTAGTTACTTTCCTGAAAGATAGCCCTTCCGATTCTCACCATCGTGGCACCACAGGTGACGGCATCTCGCCAGTCGTTAGTCATTCCCATGGAGAGCTCTTTGAGCTCGATTCCGTGCGCTTGCGAGAGTTCGTTTCTCAAGTTGCGCAATCGGTTGAAGCATTCAGTCCAAACGGCTCGGTCGTCAGTTAAAGGAGTAATGGTCATTAGCCCTTCAATTTTGACTCCCTCGAGTGCGAGTAATTCATCCATCGATGATTTTAGTTCATCTACGGTGAAACCGCTTTTTTCCGGATCGGGAAGAACCATTACCTGCAAAAGGATCGGTTGGACCAGGTTCTTCTTCAGCGCGGTCGCGGAAATCTCTTTTGCGAGTCTCAGCGAATCCACTGAGTGAATCAAGGCGAAGTTTCCCACAACTTGCTTCACTTTGTTGGTCTGCAGGTGACCGATGAAATGCCAGTTTGTATTCTGCACCATATGCGGTGAGAGAGTCTGGATTTTTTTCAGCGCATCCTGCACTCGGTTTTCACCAAAATCGGTGACACCACATTCGATTGCTTCTTCAACTTGAGAGAGGCTTGCGGCCTTGGAGACAGCGATAAGTTTCACTGGCTGCTCGCCTAGGTAATCTCTTATGAGAGCTAGATTTGCAGCCACGCTCATGCCTTTCGAGTTGAGAAAATGCAGACCCGGAAATACCGCCCGCATCGGCTACTATTAAGCCTCGTGAAGCCTACCTTTGTCAAGTCTACAGATTGAATTTCTTGAATATATTCCATATGCGTTTTCGTTTTCGATGCAACCACATTAGGTGCCTTTTGGACTGATGAAGATCACGGATTACCTGTCACTGTATATGGTTTCACACGTCTTGTGGCTATTTTTGATTCTCGCATAAAAATTCTCCAAAACTCGCTACCAGAGCGGCTGCTACTGTGGCGGCCGTCTCTGACCTCAAAATGTTGCCTCCCAGTCTGCATGGAGTGCATCCAAGCGATATCGCATGATCTATTTCTTGTTCGGTAAACCCACCTTCCGGTCCGATAACTATGCATATATCGGACATTGGTACTGCCGGTGATGCCGACTCAAGGTACCTGCTGTAAACGATAGTAACCAAATGCGGTGCTTGACTTCGTTCGGCACATATAAATATGTTTGGCGGATTATCAGCTTTGGTTAAATCATTCAAAGCTTTCTTCAGCGACTGAACCGGAACCACCTGTGGTGACCGAACGCGTTCGCATTGTTCGACTGCTTCTTTCACAATTGACATCCATCGGCGCATCTTGCCGTCAGCCTTCACGCTGGATCCGATTGATCTTTTGCTTGCCGAGGACGTCGAGTTCTCATCCGTTTCCAGCTTTACTACCGTGCGGTCAGTGACTACGGGCACGATTACATCGACACCAATCTCCGTGAGTTTAGTCAGCGCGGATTCGAAGTTGCCTCCTTTAAGTAAGGCGAGAACAACCGTCAGCTTGAAAGGCTTGCTGTCTTTCGGTCGCGTTGTCGAAAGAATACGCCCTGTTACCGCTCCAGGCGAGACATTCAGGAGTTCGAGCTGGTAGATCATGCCCGAGGCATCCACTACATCTATACAATCTTCCGGTCGGAGCCGGAGAACCTTGCTAATCTGCTTTACTTGCCTGGCGTCGACAATCTCGATGGTCCCGCCATCCAGGTCGATCTTCGCGTTTTCTATCAAGAATCGGTGAATAGTCATGTTTACCTTAGAGTACACGCCTCTATTCTATGAAATGACAATGATATAATCTTCGACTGCTCAGAGCTTGAGACTGCGCTTGAAGCTGTGAAGGAACTTGCCCGGCGAATCCTTCAAAAGCTCTCACGACAGCGTTAGTAGCCGCTCTACTATACCCAAAGGAGTCGGGCGTAGTCGCCCAGAAGCTGAATGGATCTCAAGGATTGGTTTGCCAACCGGCAGAAGCGCCGCGAAGATGAGAACTCGGCTCCCAAGCCGTTGCCGGCGTCTGACGACGTCTGTGCGCTCTGGAAGCAATGTTTTCAGTGCCGAGAATTGCTGTATGTGCGCGACTTGCGCGGCAACATGTCGGTTTGTCCGAAGTGTAAGTATCACTTCAGAATCGGTGCCGATGAGCGCATCGACCAGCTTGCCGACGAGAACACGTGGAAAGAAATCGACGCCAATATGTCGTCGTCGGATCCGCTTGGCTTCGTCGATGTCGACACCTATGCCAACAAGCAGAAAGATGCAGAACGCAAGACCGGTTTGAAAGACGCCATCGTTACAGGCATTTGCCAGGTCAACGGCAAGCCTCTCGCGCTTGGAATCATGGACTTCGCTTATTTTGGCGGTTCGATGGGATCGGTCGTCGGTGAGAAAGTGACCAGGCTGATCGAAAAAGCAATCGAATGCAGATATCCAGTGGTTTTGATCTCCAGTTCGGGCGGCGCTCGCATGCAAGAAGGCTTAATCAGTCTTATGCAGTTGGCAAAAACCAGTTCTGCTTTGAAATCTTTATCTGATGCAAAGCTGCTCTACATCTCGATTCTGTGCGAACCAACTTTCGGTGGTGTCACAGCCAGTTTTGCAATGCTCGGCGATATCATCATTGCAGAGCCCGGCGCCCGGATCGGATTCGCCGGCAGACGAGTTATTGAAGAAACCATCAGACAGAAGCTCCCGGCTGATTTCCAAACAGCGGAGTATCTGCTGAAACACGGTCAAGTTGACATGGTTGTCGATCGTCTCAAATTGAAAGAAACGATTTCCAACTTGATGGAATTTCACCAGCCGCCGACACAGAGCGAATCTTCGGCGTCGAAAAAAAAACAGCAGGATAAAGTCGGTTCCAAATCTTAGTTTGGCAACAGAGTTTTGACCGGACAAATTGAACGGATTCGTTAGGGCGAAACCCTTAAGGACTGGAGCTTAGAGGACAAATGGCAGACAAGGATAAGCGACCGATACCTCTGGAATTTGAGAAACCTCTTGAACTTCTTCGACAACAAATCGAGAGGCTGAAAGAACAGCTCTCCAATCAGCCTGAGTTGGGTGATGACGTAGAACGTCTTGAAGACCAGTACACAAGGCTCCAGAAGTCTCTCTATTCCAATTTAAAGCCATTGGATCACCTGGCTATCGCGCGGCATCCACACAGACCTTATACGCGCGATTACTTCGACCGCTGGGATCCGGACTGGGTTGAATTGCACGGCGACCGTCAGGGTGCCGATGATGACGCGATGGTTTGTGGATTGTTGCGTCTGGACAATGACATGAAAGTGATTGCTGTCGGAACACAAAAAGGTCGATCGCTGCGCGACAAACAACAATGCAACTTCGGAATGCCTCAGCCTGAGGGCTATCGCAAGGCATTGCGAGTGTTTAAACACGCTGATAAGTTTGATCTTCCTGTTGTAACGTTGATCGATACGCCGGGTGCTTATCCGGGATTGACAGCTGAAGAGCATAATCAAGCCGAAGCGATCGCTGTTAACTTGTTGGAATTATCCGGTTTGAGAGTTCCAGTCGTTTCAGTAGTGACCGGCGAGGGTGGCTCTGGTGGCGCCCTGGCAATTGGTGTGGCTAATAGAATTTTGATGTTGGAACACTCTGTTTACTCCGTCATCTCTCCTGAGGGTTGCGCTTCGATTCTTTGGAAGACCAAAGATCGAGCGATGGAAGCCGCTCAGGCAATGCGTATTACGGCAAGAGAGATTCTCGAGCTTGGTGTCATCGATGGTGTCATTGATGAACCGCTTGGTGGCGCGCACCAAAATCCTGATGCAACGGCGGCGAATGCCAAAGCGGAGATTGTCGCTCAAATCCGAGAATTGAAGAAGCTTTCCGGCGATGATGTTCGGCAGGATCGGCAGCGTAAATTCCGGGCGATCGGCGCGTTTAAAAAGAGTGGAAGCCTGCGCTCCCAGGAGCGGATTTTGCAAGTTGAGACTGGAACGCTCATTCGCGACAACTACCGTAGGGGCGCGGCGAACGCTCATTCGCGCGCTGCGAACCAGGATGCAGGCTGGAAGCCTGCGGCGGATTTCGCGCTGTGTTCGTAGTTCTCGACTGACTGGAACGTCATTCGCGATTTGGGGGCGCGGCGAACGATTCGCGAGGGGCGCGGCCGCATGGGCAGGCTGGAAGCCTGCGCTCCCAGATCGGACGGCGTTCTCGCATTCGCTCGACACTGGAACGCTCCTTCGCGACGACGCAGGGCGCCTCACGAGAACCGAAGCCTGCGCTCCCAGGATCGGATTTCGGCGTTCTCGCAGTGTTCGTAGTTCTCGACTGACTGGAACGCTCCTTCGCGACGACCGTAGGGGCGCCTCGCGAGGCGCCCGGGCTGCTCCGCATCTTCGAACGTAGTCGAGCAGGCACGTCGCGTGGACCTATCGGGTTCTGCGGCGGCGTGGTGGCTTCTTGGTTGGTTTGTCCGGCTTGTCTGGTTCGTCGGCTACGGTGGAGGCTTTCTCCCACTGGCTGACGAGAGTTTGAGCTAGTTTGAATTGTTTGGAATCGGCAGGGACTTTCTTGACTGTTTCGATCGCCTGCGGGAATTCGTGTTTGTCAGCCAGTCGTTTGCCTACTTTTATTCTGAGACCGCTGACTTCTTCTTTGTTGGTGTCGTTCATCAAATCGTCGAGTTTGGCGTTTGCTTCGGTGGTGTTGCCCTTATCGAGCTCTGCTTTGGCCTCTTCGAGAGTCGGTCCCTTAGCGCTCATCGACGGCAAGCCCGGCACCATGCCAGAACTGGAAAGTGTGACGTAAAGCACAACCAATGCGACTATAGCGACTACGCCGACCAGCGCGTTTTGCATCACGCTTGATCCGCCGCTACGACCTTTTGAGAAATCGCCTGCTTTAAGGGCATGATTTTGGCGCGACTCGCTTTGTTCGTGCCGCATCTGCTGACGCATAGCAGTAATCTGATCTTGAACGGCGGTTGACGGTGGTTCGTTTGGTCCGCGCGATTGAAGTTCTTCCAGGGCGCGGCTGGCTAAATCGCGTGATGATGGACCGCGGCTCGGTGCCTGCATCTCCTGGCTCTGACTGCGATGAAAACTGTCGTCTTGTGCCAGTGGACCTGGTTCGATCGACTTGGCGCGCGCCGAGCTGGCCTTAGAGCTTGTAGGCTCTGGCGGCTTTTGCTTGAGCGACTCTTCCAGTGCATTCGCGAAATCTTCCATGGACTGATAGCGCTGATCCGGATTCTTCGCGAGCGATTTATAAACCACTTCCTCGAGCATCTCGGGGAACACCAATCCAGGCTTGACCTGGTTTAACGGTGTCGGCGGGTCAGACAAGTGCATCGCCATCACTCGGACTAATTCGTCGGAGTGGAATGGAACTTCACCGGTAAGACATTCATAGATAACGACGCCCAGTGAGTAGATATCACTGCGGTGGTCGACTTTGGAGGATGTGCACTGCTCAGGACTCATGTATGTCGGGCTACCACATACGGTGCCTGTGCGTGTAATCTTCGCGGCGTCCGATTCTTCCATCAGTCGCGCGATACCGAAGTCCACAACGATCGGGAAGAACTTCTGACCGCTTCTTTCGACCAAAACAATATTTTCTGGTTTGACGTCTCTGTGCACGACGCCCTGACGATGCGCTTCTCCGAGCGCGGAGCAAACTTGTGAAAACACCGGAATCGCTTCTTCGAGCGGCAGGCGTTCTATCTGCGAGAGCAAATCGGACATCGGAGTTCCGATTAACAGGTCCATCGCAATGTAAGGACGTTGACCTTCGGGAATCAGACCGAAGTCGTAGATCGTAATGATGTTTGGATGCGAGAGTCGACTGCTCGCTTTTGCCTCTTGTCTGAATCGTTTGATGAACTCATCGTCGGAGACCAGATAGTCGTGCAGGACCTTAATAGCCACTTCACGACCAATCAATTCCTGTACTGCTTTATAGACAGTACCGGCAGAACCCTGACCGATTACAGATTGGATTTTATAGCGTCCTTCAACAACCATCCCCAACAAGGGATCGTCGCCGACAGTAACCATCGACGATCCGTCACGTGGACAAATGTCGTTCTCTTCGGCAGTTTGGAAGTTGCAGACCAGGCAAAGCTTCATATGGGTGGGACAATCTTATTTAACGAGCGAATGTAGTAAATGCGTTTCTGCGAATGTGCGCCTCTTTTATATTACTTTTAATTACCACTTATAACCAAGACCAAACCTTTGAAAACGAATAGTCTTAATATCAGGATCGATATCAAACTCCTCTGCGCCATGGGCACTTCGCAGCGTTTCGAACGGATCGGAAGCAGGCCGGTTGATGGGTCAAAAGACTTAAAAAGGCAGTTCCAAGCGAATCGTCGCTGGAGTTATCGGCATCTTGGAGACATATGAATACTTCACAAAGCGCCTCGACCGAAGAAAGCTCAGCGACAGATAAACCAAGCAAGAAGTCGCTTTTGCTGATCGGTCTGACAGTCTTCATTGATTTGATCGGATTCGGATTGATTATCCCGGCAATGCCGACATACGCTCAGCAGTTTCACGCGGACGATTTCACCATCGGACTTCTAATCGCCGTGTATTCCTTAATGCAGTTTCTCTTCATGCCTTTTTGGGGCCGGCTATCGGACAAAATTGGCAGGAAGCCTGTGTTGTTGATCAGTCTGTGTTTCTCATGCATCGGATATGCCACCTGGGGTTTTTCAAACAGTCTGGTCATGCTTTTCATCGCCAGAGCGGTGGCTGGTTTTGGCAACGCCAACTTGGCGGTGGCACAGGCTTACATCGCTGACGTCACCACTAGAGAAACAAGAGCAAAAGGGATGGGGCTTGTGGGAGCCGCATTCGGACTGGGTTTTGTGCTTGGTCCTGCGCTCGGCGGCGCATGCACTGCTATGGGACTGTCTCTTGCTTACCTCGGTTTTGTCGCTCTAGCATTCAGTGCGCTCGATTTGATTTTCACAGCAGCGTTGCTGCCTGAGCCGAAAACTAGATCGACTGCTGGAGCGGAGCGCTATCCGATGGGTATGTCGTTTTACTTGAACACGCTTCGCGATCCGAAGTTGCGCGTTTCGCTCATCATTTTTTTCCTGGCTACCTTCGCCTTTGCAAACATGGAAGCAACGCTGATTCTGTTGACAATCAAGAACTTCCACTTTGGCACATTTGAAAATTCGATGATGTTTACCTACATCGGTGTTCTCATGGTAATCGTTCAAGGTCGGCTTATTCACGGGCTTTCCAAAAAGTATGGTGAGAAGAAACTGATAACTATCGGTGCCGGATTAAACGTCGTCGGTTTGCTGCTCACGCCCTTCAGCCCCGCAGTCTGGGTGCTGTACGTTGCGCTAGCATTCCTGGCTGCCGGTTCCGGTCTTGCCACTCCAGCCAACCAAAGCCTGCTCTCCAAGCTGGCACCATCAGACAGGATGGGCGGCACCATGGGTGTAGGACAGTCGCTCTCTACGCTTGGCAGAATCGCCGGACCAGCGCTGGGATGCTATCTGTTTCAAAACCTCGGGTCGTCAAGTCCATATATTGTGGGTGCTACCTGCATGCTGATCGTTGTCGGATTGAGTTTTGCTGTACCTGAGGCCTGATGCGGGTTTAACTCGCATATCGATCGTTGCCTGATCGCGACATCTATCGCGTATTCACTTTTATTAACTTGTGCTATTATGAATTTTGGTCAAGGTCTACTTGCGAAGACTTACCGGGTAGCCCAGTCACTAAAAAGTTTTTTTGTCGGAGTACGAAACAGTATGGCAATTTCTAAAGAAGATAAGATGCCAGTTCCCAAGCAGGTTCAAAAGCGATACAAACAGGATTTCAATCGCTACCTGAAACAGATTCAAAAGACCCAGAAGATCCAGAAGGATCGAAAAGCAGCTTAGTACCTTGAATTCAAGACTGTTTGTCTGATCGACGCTGTGCTAAAACTTAGGCATGGAGTCTGACGAACTATCGAACAACGGTCCACCCGTTCCTGCTCGCATTTCGCGGATGAGGCGCTTTCCGCTCCCGCCGAATGTAGAAAATGTTTTGCCGCGTTACCAGCTGGCATCCGCTAAAGCGCACGCCAAAGTGCTCGTGGGTAGCGGAATAATCAATGGTGAGATGGCTGACCGGATCATCGAGGGACTCGATCAGATCGGTAAGGAATTTGCTGCTGGAACGCATTTCCTGAAAGACGACGATATTGATTTATACACGGCTTTGCTCCGGCGGCTAAGTGAGATCTCAGGCACTCTAGCCGAGAGATTAAACCAGGGACGTAGCGATGAAGACTGGCTTGCCGTCGATGTTCGCGTCTGGGTTCGTGACACCATTCTGCACGTCCTTTCGGACTTGGCCAATTTGCGCACCATGCTGTTACAGCTGGCTGCCACGCATGAGGACGTTCTCCTGCCCGCCTACGCGCATATGCAACCGAAGCGGAAGGAGATGCTCTGTTTCTATTTCTTGTCGTGTGAGAGCCGTTTGCGGCAGGACGGCGAGCGTTTTCGCGACCTTTTCCGCCGGGTCAATTTGATTCCTGCCGGTTTGGACAATCAAGTGCTTTTAGAGCACCCTCTCGATCGCGGCTTGCTGGCTCGATTGCTCGGATTCGACGGCATACAACAAAACAGTTTCGACTCGGTTTCTGAAATTGATTTCGTGATTGAATTCGCATCCTGTGCGGCTATTCTTGGCACCCACCTGTCGCAGTTTGCCGGTGAAATGCTTTTGTGGTCCACGCAAGAGTTTGGCTATGTGCGTTTGCCTCGCAACTTTTCGCTGGAAAACGAGGCTTTTCCCGATCGAAAAAGTTCCGAGATTTTGGAGCTTCTGCGCAGCCGCAGTGCATCTCTAGGTTACCGACTCACCGAGATTTTGAATCAGCTTAAAGGCATTCCATCGTTTTCCAGCCATGAGAGCAACGAAGTGCTCACCACACTTAATCAGTTGATCTACAACTGTGATTTTGTTTTGGAACTGACTAAAACAATTTTGCCCGCTTTGGTTTTTGATACCAAAAAAATGTCCGAGGTTTCAGAAACGGATATGGCCAACAGAGCCAACGCGATTGATTATTTGATCGAGAAGGGTTTTATGCCCGACAAAGCCGTGGCGCTAGTTGAGCCGCTGGTAGAGTATTGTCGCAAGAGAAAACGAACCATGAGCGATCTTGCACCCGGCGAGTGGAGCCAATTTTCACCGGCATTCGACCGCGACATATATAAGTATGTCAGCAAAGACGAATCCCTCGGTTTGTCCGGACCGCGCTATGAGTTGGTCAGCCAGGCGATCGATTTCGGGCGCCAGCAGTTGAATCAAGATCAGGAGCAACTGGCGGCGCTTTTGAGCAAAGTAAAATCCCTGACAGTTGAAGTTCCTTCCACTACTGAGTAAGCTTTTGTGGTTTCTGCGCAGTTTGCCCACTTGACTATGCGGCTTGCTATAACGCTTGGGTAGTGAGTTGGGCCGAGAAATCGATTCATCCAGTCTGCATCTGTGCGGTTGAAACGGGCTACAAGAGCCAAGTGGGTCTGAGTCAACGAACTGGCTCGAGAACGCACATAATGACAAGATGGCGCAGCACAAAGGAATTCTAGGAGGACGGCATTCATGAAGGCAATGGTTCTAGCTGCAGGCGTAGGTTCCCGGCTTGATCCCCTCACTTCCAGGGTACCCAAACCGCTCGTCCCGATCTGCAATGTGCCGGTTATAGAGCACATCATCAAGCTCCTCAAAAAACATAATTACACCGATTTGATTGCTAATTTGCATTACTTGCCGGAGCAAATGAGAGAACGAATAAAAGATGGCAAGCGGCTCGGAGTCAACATCACTTTTAGAGAAGAAGGTGAATTGACTGGTGACGCCGGTGGTGTCAGAGCATGCGCTGATTTTCTAAATGATGGTACTTTTCTAGTTCTCATGGGCGATTTGCTAACTGATTGCGATTTGACTCGCGTCGTTGCCGAGCACAAAAAGAAAGGCGCGCTTGCCAGCATCGCAGTGAAAAAGGTTCCTGACGTGGAACACTTTGGTGTTGTCGTAACTGATGAAAATGGCTTCATCACAGGGTTTCAAGAAAAGCCGAAAAAAGAAGAAGCGCTTTCCAATCTAGCTTCGACCGGAATTTATGTTCTCGAACCGGAAATTTTTAAGTACATGCCGAAAGATGGTGTCTTCGGATTCGGTCGCCAATTATTTCCGCAACTCGTAGAGAAAGGCGCACCAGTACTGGGTATTGAATTTGAAACATATTGGTCTGATGTCGGTACAATTTCGCAATATCGTCAATCGAATTTTGATGCACTCAATGGATTAGTCGACGTTGATATTGCCGGCGAGAAAAAGACGGTCAATGGACACACCGTGTATGTAGGTGACAGAGCTGTTCTCGACAAAGATGCGGTGGTCGACGGAAACGTTTTACTGGGAGCGAACACTGAAGTAAAAAGTGGTGCGCGCTTGAGCGGTAGTGTGGTGATTGGCGATAACTGCGTGATTGAAGAAGGCGTTGTTTTGAACAACGTTCTAATCTGGTCTAATAGCCGGATTCAGCGTGGTGCTCAACTCGAAAATAGTATCGTCGGCGATTCTTCAGTGATTGCAGCAGACTCAAAGCACTTTGAGGTGACGACTATGGATCAGTCATCACCTCAACTGTTGTGCGCCAAGCCAGCCAATTAGCTTTTGCAAATTCCAGACTGAAACGGTTTTTGTGCTTCAGTGCAAAAGCCTGCCGGTGTCCCCCAATTTTTCGGTCAATTATGTGCAATCGCGACGGACGTTGCCAGGCTTCTCTTGAAGCGCGGCTGTTGGATGTAATTGGAAATGCATCTATGCAGTTCGCTGTTCAACCACCTCGAAGAGTGGCTGTTCATCGGACTCTACCTTGCTTTGCCAGCTGGCGCAACTGAAGGCTCTTCAGTTTGTGCCGCTTTCCAAATCTCCATCCACAGCCAATAGTGAAAAGGATTCACATCGGAGGCTTGCTCAACTGGTTCGAGAAGAGAAAGCCATGTGCTGGGATTGGGAAAACGCTTGGCAAGGCTGTAGCAGTCCGCCATCCAGAGAATTTGTTCGGTGTTGTCCTTTCTGGCCATTGTCCTTAACCTCTAGACAAGCGGTCTTGTGCGACGCCCTTCCGTCTTACCGGGTTTCGAGTTTCTGTTTGTTGTCGCTTCGGCAAACTGCCTGAAGCTCGCACACAGTTGTCATACCCAGTTTTGATATTTCGCAAACCGATTTTTATGTCGATACACTACAAAACCAAAGAGCGCCCATCCTGGTAGCGATGCCGCTTTTCGCAGGACTGCGATCGTATATACGGAGTGCAAATTGGTGGTTATAAAACTCAGCCTGGCGGCCAGCTCAACCGTCTGCCGCCCAGGACGTGGACATGGAGATGGTGCACAGTTTGTCCGCCATCGTCACCTGTGTTTACAACCACTCGGTAACCACCATCGAGTTTTTCAAGTCTGGCTATTTCACAGGCTTTTTGAAACAACTTACCGAGGTCTTCTGCTTCCGCTGCCTCGCCTAGATTTTTGACGTGCGCTTTTGGAATGACAAGAACATGAGTCGGGGCCTGAGGATTGATATCTCGAAACGCAACGAAATCCGCGTCCTCATGGACGATGGTGCTGGGTATCTCTTTTTTGACGAGCTTACAGAACAAGCAATTCGGATCGGACGTTCCACTTGGCGACATATATATCAACTCTCCTGTGTCAATTCTGGAAAGATGGGGTAGTTTCTTTCTAGATTCAAGTTATGCTTATTAGTTGCACAGACTACCCTATGTGGAAGTCGTGGAACCAGGCGATCGAAACGACGACGATGTCAGTCGACGAACAAGTGGAACAGACTATCAGGATAGCTTGCAGAAACATACCAGCTTGACAGTAGTTGGTGTAAGCGCTTTTCAACGGACGGAGCATTGTAGCAATGGCAAATGACGGCAACCTCCTGCAAAGATACATCGCACTTCAGAAAGCACTTCTGTCTTCATTGAGACTGAAGGACGTTCTCGATGCTGCGGTGATTCAGTTTTCGGAATTGGCTGGTGGAGCGAAGGTCGCGTTTTTTCTCTCTGACAATGAGAGTATGTCGTTCAAGCTGATGGCCGCCAAAGGGTATTCCGAAAAGTCACTGGAGCAGTTGCGCATCGTTCCATTTAACCTGGACGGTCTGCTCAAATATGTTGTGCAACAGCGCAGTCCCGTCAGTTCAAGCGACCCGGCGTCCGCACCCGATCTTTCCGCTTCGATTATGAAGCGCGAAGGCAGTCAGGGACAAATCGCTCTTCCACTTATATCTGCCAACCTCCTCGTCGGTGCCGTTTTGATGGAAGTTAGCAATGCCAACATTCTTGCTTATATCGATTTCTATAAAGAAGTTGCAGATGTCACCGCTCTTGCCGTAGCTAATTCAATTTTGTTCGGCAGATCGGAATACGAACGCGAACGATTGAACACTTTGTACAAGACATCCTGTGCGCTTTCCGGCAGTATGCTTCAAGTCAATGAAGTTCTGCAAATTGCATCGGACACAGCGGTGATTTTAGGCAACACGCCATGCTGCGCACTTTTGATTTTGAACGAAACGTCCGATCGATTCAATCTGGCTGCCTTCAAGGGTCTTGAAGGTTCGAGCTTAAACGAATTCGATCTGACATTCAGCAATTCAGTTGCCGGGTCGGCTTTGCGAAACGGTCGAACTGAGTATCTTGGTGAAGGTAGCAGAGAACCATACGGTATGCCCAGAGCCACTGGCGGCAGTGCTTTCCAGAGTGTGGTGGCATTGCCGATCGTTTATGGCGACGCTGCAATTGGAGCATTGCTAGTCTTCTCAACCGAGCCTCGCGCTTTCCATCGAGAACAAGTAGAGTTGCTCGAATCGCTGTCTTCGCAGGTGGCTACCGCGCTCAACGTAGCACTTACTCACCAGTCAGCATCGAATTCGTCGGCGCTCGACGTGCACACCGGTCTATATAATCGATTGTATTTTCAGGATGCGCTTCCAAAAGAAGTCGAGCGTTCTGCCCGACACAAGCACGAACTCGGGCTGCTGCTCATCGATATCGATCACCTCGGTCAAATCAACGAGCATCTCGGTCAGGAAAAAGGCGACGAAGCAATTCGGCATGTGGCCTCGATTGTCAGAGGTACGCTGCGTGATATCGATATTGCCTGCCGGTATGGTGGCGAAGAAATCGCAGTCATTCTGCCGGAGACGCCGCAATCCAATATTTACGAAGTCGCCGATCGTGTCCGACAAAAAGTACGCGACAACACTGCTCCTGGCATTGGCACGCTGACCGTCTCGATCGGTGTGTCCGCATTTCCTGGTATCGCAGAGAGCGCGGAAGACCTTTTGCTGGGCGCTGAGCAAGCACTTGATATCGCCAAGTTCGAAGGTCGCGATCGCGTCAAGATCGTAAGACTGAATCAGAATCTCAAGCCGGGCGAAGCGGCCTGGGGAGATCTTGCCAATCAAGCAAAGCTCGCCGTCATCTCGGAGCGGCAACAACGCCTGCAAAGCAGATTGACCGTCGCTCCGGAATACGCTTCCTGGCTCACCGCTGGACCGTCAATGGTCGGTAAGAAGAAGGGTCAAGGCAAAGACTCTTAACGTAAATTGCCCTGATAATCCTTTGAAACCCAATGCAGCACGGATTCTGCTTCTGCGTTGTGTTTGACACGATCATTAAGAAAAACCGCAGAACACAGGAAACATCGGGCTTCCTTTATACACTTTGGATAGAGAACTTACGCAGCTACCAATTTCATTGGCCTGCGTTGCTCGGTTTGTAATACAGCTATTTATGAGGGATAAAGCATTGGCTACCGCTACAAAGCTCCAAATCAAACCGTTGGCTGACCGTTGTGTCGTTAAGAAACTCGATTCCGAGGAAAAAACTTCCGGCGGTATCGTGCTTCCAGATAGTGCCAAAGAAAAGCCACAACAAGGCGAAGTCCTTGCTGTTGGACCTGGCAAACTTGACGATAAAAGCGCAAGACAGGCAATGGAAGTCAAAGTAGGCGATAAGGTTCTTTTCGCCAAGTACTCCGGTACTGAAGTCAAAATCGATGGCGTTGAATATCTGATTCTCGCTGAGCGCGATATTCTCGCAATCATCGGCTAATTTTATTGCTTCGGATTCGCGTCTCTCAGAGGCGCGTTTCAATCCGATTCGCCCGGTTAGGGTCAGTTGACCCAAGTGTTCTGAATAATTGAATTAATCCATTAGGAAAGAGGTTTTACTCGAATGGCAAAGCAAATTGTTTACGACGAACAGGCTCGTCGCGCTCTTGAGCGCGGTGTAGACCAAGTCGCAAATACCGTAAAAATTACCTTGGGACCAGCCGGTCGCAACGTAGTTCTCGAAAAGAAATTCGGCGCTCCACAAATCATCAATGACGGTGTCACCATCGCCAAAGAAATCGAGCTCGAAGATAAATTGGAAAACGCAGGCGCACAACTCGTAAGAGAAGTCTGCTCGAGAACAAATGACGGCGCTGGAGACGGTACGACTACCGCTGCAGTTCTCGCCCAGGCAATGGTCAAAGAAGGTCTCAAGAACGTAGCTGCTGGAGCCAACCCAATGGTTCTCCGCCGCGGCATCCAAAAGGCAGCCATCATGGCTGTTGAAGAGATCAAAAAAGCTGCTAAGCCTGTCGAAGGCAAAAAGGAAATCACCCAAGTCGCCACCATCTCCGCCGGCAACGACGAAGAAATCGGCGAAATCATTGCAGAAGCAATGGCTAAAGTGGGTAAAGACGGCGTAATCACCGTTGAAGAATCCAAAGGTATCGCAACTGAACTCGAAGTAGTCGAAGGCATGCAGTTCGACAAAGGCTACATCTCAGCCTACTTCGTTACCGATCCTGAGAAAATGGAAGCCATCCTCGATGAGCCTTTCATCTTGATCGTAGACAAGAAAGTAAATCTTCTTGCCGACATGGTTCCAGTTCTCGAGAAAGTTGCCCGCGCCGGTAAGCCTTTCCTCCTCGTCGCTGAAGACGTAGAAGGCGAAGCTCTCGCTACCCTCGTAGTCAACCACCTCCGCAAAGTCCTTCCTTGCTGCGCAGTCAAAGCTCCTGGCTTCGGCGATCGCCGCAAAGAAATGATGAAAGACATCGCTGTCTTGACCGGTGGACAAGTTGTTTCCGAAGAAACAGGTTCGAAACTCGAAAACGTTTCCGTCGAAATGCTCGGCCGCGCTCGTCAAGTCATCGTCAGCAAAGACAAAACCACTGTTGTTGCTGGTAAAGAAACCAAAGACGCTGTCGAAAAGAGAATCTCGACCATCAAAAAACAAATCGAAGATTCCGATTCCGAGTTCGACAAAGAGAAGCTCCAAGAGCGTCTCGCTAAGCTCGCTGGCGGCGTAGCCGTAATCAAAGTCGGCGCTGCTACCGAAACCGAACTCAAAGATCGCAAGTATCGTTTCGAAGATGCTTTGAACGCAACTCGCGCAGCAGTAGATGAAGGCTATGTTCCAGGCGGCGGTACAACGCTCCTCAACATCGCTTCCAAAATGGACAAACGCAAAGGCGAACTCCAGGGCGATGAGCGCACTGGTTTCGAAATCGTCGTTAAGTCCTTCGAATACCCAGTTCGTCAGATTGCTCACAACGCTGGCCTCAGCGGTGAAGTAGTCGTCGAGAAGATCAAAGAAGCGAACAAAGAAGGTTATGGCTTCAACGCCATGAAGTTCGAATACTGCGATATGGCCGCTTGCGGCATCATCGACCCAGCTAAAGTTGAGCGCTTCGCCGTTCAAAACGCTGCTTCGATCGCAGGAATGTTCCTCACCACTGAAGCACTCGTTGTCGATCTTCCAGATGAGAAGAAAGCACACGCGATGGCCGGTGGCGGTGGTCACGGAATGGATTTCTAATCGAAACCGATTAGCTAAAACATTGAGAGGGAGCCGCAAGGCTCCCTTTCGCTTCGCTATTCTACCGCTCAATTAATCGTAGGGGCGCCGCACCGCAATCAGTATCACGAACCTTCGCTCACGACGTCTAATCGTAGGGGCGCCTTGCAGGCGCCCGGCCGCTGGTTCTATTGTTCAATAATTGTAGGGGCGGCTCGAGAGCCGCCCATGCCGCTAGTCCTAGTAATCTCGGCACCGCAATCAGTATCACGAACCTTCGCTCACGACGTCTAATTGTAGGGGCGCCTTGCAGGCGCCCATTCCCCCTACCGCACACCGCCCGTAGTAGCATCGAGCATTGCTCCTAACTCTTCCCCGCGCCGCGAGCTTTTTTCGATTTCCTGACCGTCTCCAAACATTGCTCCATCGCAAATCGGCTTCGGCTGTCATGTTCGGCGCTTAACCCGTTAATCAATTTACCTTCAGCCTCATCAAACTTCCCTTCCGACTGCAATACGATCGCCCATCGATAACAAAGCTGACCGAAATACATATCCCTGATCTTGTCGTCCGTTTTCTGAATCAATTTTTCTGCTGATCGCAATCTTAGGGTCGCTGTTTTGTAGTCCCCCAGTCGCTGATACGCAGATCCCAAACGGATCAAGCAGGCTATATGCCATTCTTGATTCGGCGTTGGAGAACTTTCGATATGTGCAAGAGCGACCTCCAACCATTTCTTTGCGTTTCCCCAATCCTCGGTGCTGAGATACGTGCTACCTATATTTATTTCCAAACCTGTTTCCGGAAGACCATCTTTGGCATGCAACTTCTTCCATGCTTCTAGTGACGCAAGCATGCACCTGAGCGATTCGTCCATTTTTTTTCGTTTAGAACAAATGACTGCTGCATTTTCAAATTCCCTGTACGCACTAGCTGCGAGGTAATCACTATCTGGACAATACTTCAATATTTTTGTTTCGAGGTCAGCGAGTTTTTCATACTGTCGCAGTTTCAAATTGACCAGATAAATGCCGAGCAAGGCTCGAGTCATGATCGCATCAGGTGGTTTAACTGGTCCCTTTGCAGATAGCTTTCTGATCGCCTCATTGTAATTTTCCAACGCGAGATAGAGGTTGTCGGTGGTCGGATTTTCACCGGACATTGATTGATCAGCTTCCTCTAAGAGTGATGAAGAATCGTCCTTCTTTCCGAAGTAGTTGTTGAGTTGAACGTCCAATTTGTTTTCGAGTGTCGAGATGCCTCGGGCGTTGTTTTGACGGATGATCGGATCCGCGTCAGTCGGTGTACTGAACCCTGATGGCTCTAGCTCTGGAAATTGTTCGGTCTTTGGTTCTCTAGAAAACATCAAGATCGCGACACCAGCAGTTAGAACTGCTATTCCAAAAACAGAAAAGAAAATCGGCAACGCGTTTTTAACCACAACGCTTTTAATCAATTGAAAAATTGTTTTTCGTGTGCGATCTGAGATCTGCTGCAGTCCATCGTTTGATATAAAAATGGAACCGCTCATTTTAGTATTAATTTGATCTTGCTGATTCAACTCCACTTTCAAATCGGTGGCTAAATTAGAAATGCTCGAATATCTCAAATCTGGCTCCTTTTCGAGACATCGGCTAATTGCATGCTGCAATCTTTTTGAATACTGCTTATCGGGACGGACTTCCTCTAGTGCTGGAATTGGTTCATGGGCATGCGCTCTGGCGATTTCCAAAGCGGTCTCACCGAAGAACGGAGGGCGTCCGGTAAGACAAAAGAATAAAACGCAACCAAGTGAATAGATCTCTGATCTGACATCATAGGGGCGACCGAGAAACTGATCGGGACTCATGTACGAAGGAGTGCCCGCGAGGCTGAGCCCTTTAGTATCACTGATATTTTTCTCCGGATTAACCACTAACGCCAGACCGAAATCGATCAGCTTGACCTCGCGAGTTGGACTAATCAAAATGTTTTGCGGTTTCAGATCTCTGTGAAAGACGCCCTTTCTGTGAGCAAAGTCCAGCGCACTGCAGACTCCGGCAATCAGTTCGATTGCGTCTGTCTCGTTAAATGGACCATTGTTGTTTATCCAATCATCCAAATTCGTTGCGTCGACATATTCCAAAATCATGTATGCTGCCGCACCATCACCGATACCAAAATCAAGCACTTCCACAATATTCGGATGCTTTAAATGACCGGTGGCTCGGGCTTCTTGTTGAAAGCCGATCAGTGCTGCCGAATCGACGAATGTTAACGTCTTAATAGCGACAGTCCGCCGTAATTGGCGATCAAAACATTTGTAGACGACGCTGTTCATGCTTCTGGCGATAAGCTTCAGCGGCTTGTATCGTTGGCTGTTGAACGGCAATTCGATGGCGCCGAAATCCTCCTCTGCCGAAGGTTCTCCAGCTGATGCAGCGATATCGGAGACTGGCTCGGAGCGAGCCTTTTCGGTTTGAAAAGTTGAGTCGTCAGTGCATTTACATTGGTAGCGCCGGAAAATCCACTGGGTAATGCTGCCGCTGCGTCTGCTTTCTTTGAAGTTGAAACATTTTGGACATAAATTGGTCCTGTTTTTTTCCGCGGGAGCCTTCAGTTCTGATTTCTTGCAGGAACATCTGGAATCATCGAAGACCCATTGAGTCATCGAGCCACGCTTTTCCGGGCGTATTTCCTTTGAGCAGTTCTCGCAGATTGTGGAGGTCATAAATGTCTTACATACTTAATCCGTCCCTTACTATGGTACCCAGAATAGGATCGTGATCTGACTGCGAGTAACCGGGAGCCGGTCGAGTCAACGTCTGGCTGTCATGTAGCTAATTAAACGGGAGCAGGTTAAACTAGAACTAGATTTCGCCAAGAACAGTTAGCCGGTTTTCTCTGCGTGAATAGAGTGATAATGTTTTTTCCTGATTGTTGGAAACGGATGACACCGCTAGCGGTTCTACTCGCGTGTTGTGGCTTCGCGACTCAGGCATCACCTGTGATTGCAGATGACGATGGTGCCAGCGATGCGGAACAGAAGATCGAGAAGGTCGAACGTCGCATGGAAAAGAAGCTAGCCGTCGCGCAGGCCGATGGTGAACTTTACGAACAAATGGTGCGAATTGCAGCGTGGATTACTCAATATTGTATTTGGAACAGGCACTGGCCCGAGCCCGGAGATCAAGAAAACGATTCCGTGCGTCAGTTAAACGAACTCTGTCCAAACAATCCTTATCGACCAGGAAAACTGCAACAAGCGGAAGGTTTCAGCACTGATCCGATTTACCAATACTATTCCGGACCAACTAATGTAGTTAATAATGCGTCCAGTGGCTTTGAGGGAGACAGTATTGAACCGACCACCACATATGGTGCCCTCGGAGACAAGCGAATTCGTTTAGCCTTTGATCCTAGCCTTACTGCAGAGCAAGCGAAGGAGTGGGAAGATGACCCGCCGGACGAATGGGAAGCTCCTCCAGGAACGATTACGGCAGTTTGCAATGGCACCGATCTGGTCGTGATCTGGGGGGCGGGTATAGACCAACATCCAATTCGAATTTCTGGATCTAAGAAAATTCGATTATTTGTTTCCAGCGTGAAATTGAATTCTACCGAGCGCAGCAATTATTGATGCTAATCACTCTTGTGAGTATTGTCTGGCTAGTTCTTCACCAGTGATATTTTTCTTTGGATCACCGTCGATTATCACTTCCATCTCGTGCTCTGTTCCTGGTCTATGTTTGATTTTGAACGCTAATTTCTCAGCGGCAGAAATTTTAGCGCACTCGGTTACATCGATCAGTTTTAGTGTTTTGATTCCTTCGGCAATGGGAAATACCCTGCTGGTTACTTGAGTTTTTGTCAGTCGTAGATCGCGAAGTTGTGGGAGTGATTGAAGCAACTTTAGATTTGAGTCGTTCAAATCTAGATTTACTAATGTGAGCGCTCGCAGCGATTTTATTCTGCAAACAATTGGAACGTCCTTGTTTGTGAAATCATAGTTGTTGATTTCCAAATAAAACAAATAAGGCATTAGTGCCAACGGTTTTGGATCGACGTGATACCTCTCAGGCAGCTCGTTTCGCAGGTACAGTGCGGTGAGATTAGGCGACTTTGTAAGTTCGAGCAGCGCGCCATCCGGAAGGCGCATGTTTCCCAGTTTGAGGCTGGTGATCCGACTTCGAGCGATTTTTCTGAATCCATTCAGTGTGAGTTTTTCAGCCCGTACAAGCTGGAGATCGGTCATTGTTGGCGACATAAAATCCAATGCTTTGTCGCAAAAATTCGGAGAGTTGAGCTTTATCGTTTTGACTCTCATGTCCTTCAAATACTTGATTCCAGTTCCATCCACGGTAGACTCATCGACGAGTACCGTTGTCACTTGTTTATGTCTTGGGTGATTCGCCAATTTCTTGAAGTCTTCATCGGAGATGTCCTTTGCCTTCGCGGAGTGGTTTGTCACCAACCATGGATCGTCTCCCGAAATCAAATTCAGGAGGTCCGGGCTGGACGTCGTCTGCGGTTCTTGGGGTAAGGTTTTGTCCTTTTCAGGATCGGGCAACAACGCTAGCAGCAGGGTCCGACCAGCGCCAACCAGCAAAACTATGGCAACGCAGGCTATTACCCACGAAAGAAGCGAGCGTTTGCTCTGACCTGTAGACTCGCTAGCCGCAAGGGTTTCATCCTGACTGTGCGTGACTAATTCCAATGCTGATTCTAGTTCGCGCATAGTTTTGAATCGATCCTCCGGCTTCTTAGCGAGGCATCGATTGAGTATCGACTGAAGATTATCGCGAACGACTTTCGTGCATTGAACGCGATCGGGAAGCACTGGAAGAGGTGAATCGATGTGCATGTTCGCAGTGTCCATAGCCGTTTCGCCCGAGTATGGCGGTTCGCCGGTTAGCATCTCGAACAGAACACATCCGAGTGAATAAATGTCGGAACGCACATCAGTTTTAGCTGTGCGAAATCGTTCCGGACTCATGTAGAGTGGACTGCCTATCACTAATCCGGTCTTGGTTTGAAACTGGTTAGCGCCGACGTCGCCTTCAAATTTTGCTAAACCAAAGTCTACGATTTTGATGTCACCGTCATCTGAAATGATTAGGTTCGATGGCTTGATATCTCGATGCAGGATGTGCGCTGTATGCGCGCACTCAAGCGCGTTGCATACCTGTCGTACAATGTCGATCGCCGTATCCACAGGAAGGAATGTCTTTTGTTCCAGCAGCGCGCTGAGACTTTTTCCCTCGACAAATTCCATCACCAAATACGGTGCGCCCTCTTCCGAGATCGAAAAATTGAAAACCTCTGGAATATTGCGATGCTTCAATTCCGCCAACGTGCGCGCTTCGTTTTGAAATCTGACTTGCTGTTCTGCGCTTAATTGACCTGCGTTTAAAACCTTAATTGCCACGACTTTCTGAAGCAAGGGATCCAAGGCTTTGTAGACAACGCCGATTCCGCCCTCACCAAGTTGTTCAAGCAATTCGAATCTGGATATTTTTTTAGTGGAATCGGACGAACTCATTTATAGAATCATACCCTTTGTCAGGCTTGATACACGCGAAATCGGGCACATAAAACTTGCGAAATAGGCTAGACTATTGCGCTAACCAGTGCGCGTCATCGGAGTGGAAACCATGACTATTAGTGATCACCTGAGAACCTTTGGCGGCAGAGTTGTCAAAGATTATGATGACAAGTCCCGGATAAAAGATCCGAAAGGGCAAGCCGTTCGAATCAGTCTCAGCTACGCCGAATTCAACGACGACGATTTGTATTGGGAAGACAAACTCGACAAAGTGCTGGCGGACCCGCGTGTAGCGGAGCTGGAGTCGATGGTTATAGGACCGTGGGAGGACGTGGGTTCTCAGGATTCTGAATTCATCGTTGAACTGTTGGTCAAGCACAAAGACAAGTTGAAAAACTTGCAAGAGATTTTCTTCGGCGACATCGTCATGGAGGAATCTGAGTGCTCGTGGATAGACCACGGTGATATGTCACCGTTGTTGTCTGCGTTTCCGAAACTCACACATCTTGCAATTAGAGGCTGTGGCGGTTTGAGCTTCGCTAGCATGGAGCACAGCAACCTTCGCTCGCTGGTTATACAGTGTGGTGGATTGACGGCTAGCGTGATCGGTTCGATCAGAAATGCAAAACTTCCTAACCTGGAGCATCTCGAATTGTGGCTAGGCGAAGAGAATTATGGCGGGGAGTTTGAGCTGGACGATCTTCGACCGTTTGTATTCGAACCGCTGTTTCCGAAACTAATTTACCTCGGTCTGAAGAACAGCGAAGTTGAAGATGGTATTGCGGCGCTCGTAGCGGAGTCGCCGATCTTGAATCGCATTAAAGTGCTTGATTTGTCGATGGGCACCCTCTCTGATAAGGGTGGTGAGGCACTTTTGTCGAACCCTGATCTTAAGAATCTCGAGTTTTTGGATCTGCATCACCATTACATGACTGATCCGATGGTGGCACGCTTTAACGCGCTTGGCATTAAGGTTTGCCTCGACGATAAGCAGGAAGAGGAGTTGGACGACGACGAAGTCTGGCGGTTTATTTCGGTAAGCGAATAGTACCGGTGATGAATAATACCGGTAGTGGTATCGCCGAGCTAAATTTTGATGATGAAAAATAACTACCTGATTATTGGAGAGCGCGATAGCCGTCGTGTAGTGCTCTTCAAAGAAGCTTTGACTAAGCGGGGTTTCGCGGAACCTCGGATGGTCTCTTACCTCGAATTGATTTCCGGTTCTCAGAAGCTAAACGAGCTAATTGAATCGGGAGATGTCGTAAGGATTGAGTCACCAGGAAAAGATTTTGAAGTTGAGCGCGCACTTCTTTCGCTTGGCTGTGAGACCTCTGGAAGTTCTTTCAGTGCTCGCTCCCAGACTAACAGCGCAATTAGAGTCGGATCTCTTACTCAGCAAGAAATTAGTGCATTGGTTTTCGACCGAGGATTGATTTTGCCACAGTCTCAGTGGTATCGCGGATGGTGTTTCGTTCTGAAGCTGATATCAGACCAGTTGGCTGCGAGTCGTAAACACTTTGTGATGAATTCGCCGGAGGAAGTCGCGGCGCTGTTCGACAAAAGTGAGTGTCAATCGATTTTGGAGCGAGCCGGGATCCGCATGCCGGCCCTGCTTGGGCAAATCTCAAGTTTTGAAGAATTGCAATTATTGATGGAGTCTACTCGCAGTAACCGTGTATTTTTAAAACCTGCGCATGGTTCCAGTGCATCCGGAATCGTTGCCTATCAGGCGAGCAAAGGCAAACATCGCGCGCGCTCGACTGTCGAAGTTGTTGTCACAGAAAATGCAGTCAATCTATACAATTCTCGAAAGGTTCGAACTTATACATCACGAGAGGATATTGAAACCCTTGTGAACGCTCTTTGTGCGCACAATTTGATTGTCCAGAAATGGTATCCGAAGGCGAGCATCAACAACAAAGTTTTCGATCTTCGCGTTCTCGTTGTCGGCGGAAGAAGTAGGCATGTTGTAGTGAGAGAAAGTAAATCGCCATTCACAAACTTGCATTTGTTAAATGCTCGCGGTCAGCTTTCAATTGTTAAAGAAGCGCTTGGTGAGGAGCGCTACGCTGCCGTATTGAGGTCCTGCGAGAGCGCCGCCCGTACTTTTCCAAATTGTCTGTACGTAGGTGTCGATGTGCTTGTCAGTTCTGACTTCCAAAGTCATGCAATCGCGGAAGTAAATGCATTCGGGGATCTTCTTCCAGGAATTCTTTGCGATGGCATAAGCACATATGAGGCGGAACTCGATGCAATGAGCGATTTCATCGTGTCGTATTCGGGTGCAGCTTATGTCTGAGCCGAAAATTCGGAGCGAAGCTCAAACGCAGTTCGAGTCATTCCTCTTGCAGAACCCGATCAGTGCGCTTGCGAAGCCGAGCCAATTGATTGGCTCTCACGACGTCTTGATGATTACGCTCGATGCCTTGCGTTATGACGTAGCGCAAGAGGCTTTGAAAGCCGGATTAACACCCAACTTCGCTGCGCTTTTAAGCGGCGCTGAATGGCAACTCCGTCAAACCCCCGGCAACTTTACGTACTCCGCGCATCATGCATTTTTCGCTGGTTTTTTGCCGACACCACCGTCGCCTGGACCTCATTCAAGACTATTCGCAGCAAAGTTTGCCGGTAGCGTCAGCACAGATGATGACACGCTTGTTTTTGATGCTCCGGATATTGTTACCGGTTTCGCCGACCTCGAATATCACACCGTTTGCATCGGTGGAGTCGGATTTTTCAACAAGCAAAATCCTCTCGGCAATGTTCTGCCGTCTATGTTTGCTGAAAGCCATTGGGATGAAACGCTTGGTGTCACAAGTCGAAGTTCTACCGAGAATCAGTTCAATCTTGCGATCAACATCGCTAGCAAATTTCCGTTGACGCAGCGACTATTTATGTTCATAAACGTTTCAGCTCTGCACCAACCTAATTGCATATTCTCTCCAGTCGCAGACCACGATTCCAAAGAGACCCAGCGCGATGCGCTTGCATACGTTGACGCTCACATTGCCAATCTTTTGATGAATCTGAGAGGTCGCGCACCACTCATGGTGCTCATCTTTTCCGATCATGGCACCGCATATGGTGAAGGTGGATTCACCGGGCATCGAGTTAATCACGACTCCGTACTCAATGTTCCTTACATGGATTTCGTGATGTAGCACCGATTCAAGTTGAACGAGATTCTCGAACACTACAGAAGTGGGTTTCTCACAGATTAAATTTCGCGTTTTGCGATAATTTGACGTTGCGCCTTAGCTGGCAAGCGCGGATTGGCAAGGCGCTCGTACTCAAACTGGCTGACCACTTCAAGGTTTCGCCAAAACTTTTCTTGTCCTCCTTAACGTAGCATCAGTTTGAAGGCTTTTTGCGTCGAAAAGCCTTGTATATAGACAATCTAGAGTATTTCTTGGTAATCTCTTCGCTTCTCTAAACGGAACAAAGGGATTATGAATAGCCACAAAAGCCGCCTATCGCTTATCCTGTCCGTAAATGCCATTACGGTCGCGAGCACCTTAATGCTCTCCGGTTCAGCTTTCGCACACAATCAGGACTCTCGTGGGCAGTCTATGCGTGACCTGCGAGCTGCCCATTCCGATTTGTCCCGACGTGAAATTCGGCAACTGGTTCGCGTCGAGAGAAACGAAGCTATAAGAAGTTTTCAGAATCCAGTAGATAGCACCACCATTCAACGGCAGTCTCAGCAGTTTAATTCCCGGTCGACTCTGCTTGCTCCAAACCTTCTAAGTAATCGCTTCGACGGTCAGTCGATATTTGTTGCTGAGAATGGCAAAACTCGCGGAGTCGCTCGTGGTGTTGAACTCGATCTCTCGTCATCGAAGCGTGGTATCACTCTAGGTGACGACCTTTTTTCCAGTAAGTCCTTGTACACAATCGAAGTAGGTGGCGCGCACAAAGAATTGTCCACTGGATCCCTCGTCTCGGCTTCCGAATTCGTTGCGTTGAAACAGGTCATCGATAGCGGTTCTCAGTCACTAGTGGTGGACGCTTCCGGCAAAGCGATTGACGGTTCATTCAGTTTGAGCACGATAAGCGATGGCAGTCGGGACATTCACGCAAAGTCGCTTGTTGTGCCTGTGAGCGTGCAAGCGAGTGGTGACTTCGGACGGCGCGCGGACTTCAGAATCAACGGAGACTTGACGAATTTCGGAAGTGTTATTGCGACAAGCAGCATAGCAGGCGCGAATAGAGCAGACATCTCGGCTCGCGATATTGCAAATGCTGCTGGCGCTTCGATTGAAACTTTGTCGAGTGTAGTTTCTGGACCCATAGACTTAAATTTGACAGCCGATCGAAATTTTCAAAATGCCGGTTCGATAAAGAGTTCCGGAAACCTTTCCATCGGCGCCGGGAGTAGCCTGCAAAATTCGGGCGTAGTGAGAAGCGCAAACGACCTAAGTATCGCTGCTTCGACTTTGACCAACCAGGGGAGTTTAGTTTCAGATCACGGAAACATAAACTTCTCGACGGCGTTGCCATCAGACATTTCCGTTGATAACTCAGGTGGCAAAGTAAGTGCGTTAAATGGCGATATCAATTTTCGTTCTGCTGGTTACTCGGAAATATACAACACGACCGTGACCGGCGGTGATTGGCAGTCGGCTAACATGAATCTCAACGGGGGAGAAGGTCGCCTCGATGTCAATGTAGGCAAGCTTACCGGTGCTGTGTACGCGCATGCGGGTTCAGCAGCAGTCCACGCTCATACTGATGTCCTCAACATTCAAGAGTTATGTGCGAATGGAGATCCATTGATCTCCAATACCAACACTATAGTTTTGGGCTCGCAGACGGCAAGTGGAGCGCCACTGACTGTGGTATCCAGCGCGAACATCGTTCTTGACTCCGCTACATTGAGCACAGACAACAGTAGCGGTGCTGCTGGAAATATTACTTTGATTGCCGGAGCCGCGTTCAGCGTCAACCCGGGCAACATAGTAATTTCCGGCGCGTCGGCGACAGGCGGCAATATAAATTTTCAAGGAACCGCCCCTGTTATCACTGCGAACTCCACAGGCGGTCAGGCTGGAAATATCACTCTAGCAGCATTTTTCGTTGATCCTAATACCGGACAGATAAATCTATCTGGTTCTACAATCGAAGCTCAAGGAAAGCTTGGCTCTTCCAATGGTGATGTTAGTGTCATTGCTAGTGGTGGCATCGCGCTTGGAGCGATCAATACGCATGGAGCAGGTTTGACTGGCGGATCAATTTCGATTAGCGGCACTCAGCCTCAGGTCGTAGGCACCTTGATGATTGACGATACAACTGGAGCGATTTTGAGTGGCGGTCTTACAGCAGGAAGCACCATAGGTGGTGGTTTGACTGTGAGTGGATCTGTGGATGCTGGCGGTGCACTCGTCGTAGATACGACATCTGCTACTTTCAATGCACCTGTCAGCGCGACGGATGTGGTGGTTAACACTGCCGGAAAGATTGATGTTGACACCTCACTTACCGCGAGAAGCGGGGACATTCGACTGGCCAGCAGTGCCAAAGCCGATCTTCATCTGAATGATTTGCAGGGTGATTCCATCGCGCTAAGCACGCTCGGATCGATATGGGTCGATGGTTCTTGGACCACTGCGGGTTCGGGTGGCGGAATTGTGGCGGTCGCAGGAGATACGATCATTACCAGTCAGGCATCTTCATTAGATACATCGGCGGTCGGACAAAGTGGTGACGTAACCCTCGTAGCTGGATCTACGTTCACTCAGACCGCCGGCACCATCACGATTACCGGAGCCGAAACAAATGGCGGAGACATAATACTCACGGACCAATTCCTTGGAATTAACACGAGCACCGCCGGTATCGGTAGCGGTGGCACCATATCGTTAATTGCATACGGCACGCCATCTTACATCACTGGTAGAGTTCATCTCGGACAAAATGCGATAGTTAACACTGCTGGAGCGCAGGCCGGAAACACGAACGGTGACATCTTAATTATGGCTGGTAAACCCAACAGTGATAATGTCATAACTCTGGGCGCTCAGACTAGCACGAGTTCCGGATTGAGTGGTTCTGGCTCGATCAATTTGGTTACTGCCCAAGCAAATTTCAACGTTGTAATCGATAAGAATGATGGTGGCGTATCGTCAGGCAACTTTTTGCCGGCTTCGCCGACCCTGGAACCAGGCAATGTTTCGGGAAGAGCGGGAGCTACGGTTCACACTCTCGGTGCACCACTCGTTATCAGGTCGGGAGCGACGATCAATCTATCCGGCACCACAAGCACTGTGGATACGGCTACTTTATTTGCCGGCAGTAGTGTTGCCGATGCCGGAAGCATAACTGCTAATTCCATTTCTGTGACCGCGGGCGGCTCGATTTCACTCGGTGGAAACCTTTCGTCACCGACAATCAATCTAACAAGTCAAACCAGTGGAAGCATAACCCAAACCGGCACCATCTCGACGCCGGTTAGCGGTACGCTAAATATTAGTCTCGGTTCTAGTTTAAGCACCGCCTCATTGTTAAGTGCCAATTCGATCGGAACTTTGATCGGTCAGGGCGCTGGCACTATCACTTTTAACAACGGTACAACCGATTTGAAACTGGGTGCAATCGGACCGACTCAGAACCTAAACTTGACCGCCGACGCAACTGTTCAATACCTAGGTGGTATCAACACCTCTGGGGTGGTAAACATTCAAACTCAAAAGTTCTCGACAAGTGGAACGACACTTACGGCATTACGAATTTCGATCCTACCTGTAAACGGCGGCGCCACGCTCACCGTAGATGGTGGCAGTGGCAGCAGCCTTGTCGCGACCATACCGTCCGGACCACCAGGCGCTCCTAGTATCCCTACTGGAGTTATTTTAGGTTCTTTTTTGGGTGGAGACGTGACTCTGGCTGGAGTTATGAACTTATCCGGCGATGTTGAGATAAATTCCGGCAGCAATCTGATTTCGAAAAACGGGTCACTATTTACAGGAGCGAATAACGTCACTCTAAGTGCTCAAAATTGGATTCAAGAGGGCAATGGCAACATCGTCGGAAATGAACTCATTTTCGCAGGCACAGGAATCATCAATCCTGATGGCGACGTTGTTCTGTTGAATAATCTTGTATTTCACGGTCGAGATTTGGTCATAGCTGCAAAGGACAATGTCAATCTCGGGGCATTCAACATTGACCTTTCCAGTTCGATTGGCGACGGTGGTAGTTTAACAATACTGGCTGGATACAGCTTGAGTGGCGTGGGTTCGGGTCAGATCCAAACGGCTGCTCCATTCAATGTCACTCACAGTTTGACGAGCACTGGGAGCGTCACGGGCACAGGAATGATCACGACCTCTAGTACAGCTGCTGATGGTGCGGCAGGCAACATCAGCATCGCTGCGGCTGGGACTATTTCTTTGCTCGGAAGTATCGATGCCTCCGCCGATACCGGTGTTGGTGGCACTGTGGCAATCGCAGCTCCGGAAGGGATTACACTGGGAGCAGTTACTGCAACCTCACCTCAGCAATCCGGCTCTGTGTTTATTCGACCGAGCGATGCGCTCGCCTTTGGTGTGGTGACATACAAGAATGGAGCAGTGGTAGGTCCTGGATTCATCGATTTTATAAACGGTGATGCGACCAGCAGTCCTATCAATCTGGTGAGCATTGATTCGTTCAATGTCAATCTGAAAAACTTTCAGGCGCCTATTAACATATCTGGCTCTGTCAGCGGACATGGCGTCACAATCGACACAAAAGGTTCGCTTAACTTCAGCACAACTAACATCCTTGCTGCCACCGCATTTAATGGCGACGGTGGTTTTCTGATTATTTCAACACCGTCGATTTCCACGTTTGATGGAAGTCCGTTGCATATCTTTGCGAACGGCACGTCACGAGCCGGTGGGCTCGTATTCAATGCCCCCGGCAATCTCACGGTGAGTCAAACCGGTGATATAACTGTTGATGTTAGAAACGCTTCGGGCACAGGTCCACTGTCGGACGGGGGGATCACTCTCAACGCAGTCGGTCTTCTGCGCGTCGATGCTAATGCTGCTCTCGCCGGAGATGAGGGAACGTACCATCTCTCCCCAACAGCAAGCGGTAAAACTCCGGGTGAACTGATCATCACAGGAGATCTCTCCGGTTCCGAAATTATCATCGAGACTCAGAGTAAAAGCACTTTCGAAATAGGAGCTGACAAGCTTCCGAAAAATGGAGTTATGGGATCTCTCAATGCAGACCGCATTGAGATCAAAAACACCGTTGGTGCAATAACTATAAGCGCTTCAAATTCGATTACGACGACAGATCTTAAGCTCGAGACAACTGGCAAGAGTAAGATCAACCTCGCGAAGGGTGTCGTTTTGACGGCGGCGAATTCGCTGACCTTGTTGACTGAGTCGGCCAACATAGGAAAACGAAATTTCAATGTTGATGCTGCCGTTGTCAACTTAACCAGTGTCGGTGGATCGGTCAACGTTACTGATGTGCGAAACAGTGATGTTGAGCTTCGCACGGCATCTGCAGGAAAAAGTTTCACCTTCACGACGGCAAAAGGATTGAGTATCACCAACGGCGTCACTACCACCAAAGGTTCGATAGCGCTAACGGCTGGCGGTAATGACATAAGTATTCAAGATCCGGTTGTCGCAAATAGCGGTGGCGTGTCGATTCTCAACACTGATACCGTCACCGGTGACATTCTAATTTTGGGGCAGGTGCAAGCATTCGGGCGAGACGTATCCATCGCGATCGGTGCGCTGAAGAAGCCAAAGACAAATATTTCGCCGCCATTCTTTCTGACCGTCAACGAGGCCGGAGGCGGTAAAGTCCGGTTAGGTCCCGGAGGCCTGGTGGTGCCTGCACCGGCCTCGGTGAACGCAACCAAGAAGAGTGTGTACTTCAACAATCAGGGCGCCGGAATAATCTACCTGCGATCCGGAAACATTGTGACCGCTTCGTCGCAATAGTTCGGATCGGAGTCAAGGTGATGAGTTTTAGATCTTCGACACTGAGCCCCGAGTCGATGCATTAGTAACCATCAGATTCGAACATCTGTAACCGCATCGTGACTTCGCGTTATTGCTTAGGCGGAAGCTTGAACCCTCTCGCTGATTATCAAGACCGCAAGCCGGAGTTGGTGTTTAACCGCAGAATGAGTTTCAACAATTGCAATTCGCAACTGATAAAATTTGGCAGCGCGCTGAAATCGAAAATTGATAATAAGTCAAACGTTCTCGTTGAATGTGTGTGAAAGGCAAAGCGAGGTGCACTGTTGAAGCCGGCATGGTATATGCGTTTTTCAGAAGGCGAGGACGATTGCCTAGACAAAATCGGAGGACTTCCAACCCATCTTCCTGAAATCTTTCCCAGCGAGAACTTGAGCTTCATTGCCCAAATTTATTGTACGCCCGAGCGGCTAGCAATTCCTGATTCGCTTTGTGTTCAGTTGTACCAGGAAGAAGATGGTGACCCGCTTCCCGTTGCAATTCGACTTCCCCTCGGTGCCCGAGAAAATCGCGAGAAGTGGGGACGGGCTCACTCTAATATTCGGCACTTCAGAATCGAATGGGATTTGAGGGACGACCCTGACGATATTCCCGATAGCATCGACGATATCGTCGAGGAATGTAAGTTGATGGAATCTAAGGTCGGCGGTACTCCCTACTACACTGATGACGAGCTGCCCTCAGGACACGTCTATCTGCTTCAACTCAGTGAGCATCCGGCTGGTCTCAACTTCGCAGATCGGATGGCGATAGTGACAATGGACCCAGCTGGTTTCTTGGATGTACGATTACAATGATCATCGAACCTCGCGCACCAGTTGTGGTGCTAATCTTTTCCGATCATGGCACCGCATATGGTGAAGGTGGATTCACCGGGCATCGAGTCAATCACGGCTCGGTACTCAATGTTCCTTTCTCAAACTGTTGTTAGTCGCTAATCAACATTACCATTTATCATCGTAATGCTTCATACGATATTGGTGGGTGCGGTAATACTGACCATAAAATTGATCGTCTTCATAGAAGTACTTCCCGACGGGTCTAACTACCGGAATGCCGACGTTTCCAACTTTTCTCCCCACACTGTCAATCTGGTTTTTAATGGACCTGCCCGGTACGACTCGAACGTACGACCTCATGGTTCGTAGGTGAGTTTGCAGAAAAAAGCCGCAACTAAGGACAGGCACGGTGTTTTCAAATGTCACTTCCGTGACAGATAAATGTTGCGATAGCTTCGCTTGTTTTGATTGCTGCGAATATTTCGATTGCGTGCTATGATTTATTGTAAGTCCCGAAATGAGGAAAGTGGAATGCCCGTACTAGCTGATGAAGCGGTGGTGCCCTCAGAGCATGACGTTGAAGCTGCGTGCCAAGCATTGACGCAACTAGATGCAGCAAAGGCCAGTGGCGAAACTTTTGTGATGGCCACCAGCAAAAGCGGCGTTCAATTTGAATTGTCTGAAGGCGCGTTCTCCCTGTTGGTAAAAATTTTGAGTGAGATGGCGAAGGGCAATGGAATTATGGTGGTGCCGATTCACGCTGAACTAACGACGCAACAAGCTGCGGATTTCTTGAACGTATCGCGTCCGTTTCTGATCGGTCTGCTCGAGAGAGGCGAGATCGGTTTCCGCACTGTCGGTCGACATCGCCGCGTAAGACTTGAAGATATAATGAACTACAAAAAACAGATTGAAGAACGTCGGCTTCAAGCGTTGGATGATCTAGCAGCGCAAGCTCAAGAACTCAATATGGGGTATGGTTGGTATCATTGCAGTTAATCCCGACGAGTTCTTGCTAGATCAATTAGATCTTTCTGTTGACCTTGTGCTGCTCGCGGTCAAACGGCATAAAGACTCGTTGAAAAATCCCGCACTCACATGGTCTGAATACTTCCAGAATCTTGAGAAGCAAGGTCTAGTTGAATCCGTACAGCACCTGCGAGAACTGATTCCCGAATCAAAGACTGGTGTCGAAACTTTAGGTCAGTAGATAGTGGTGAGAATCTGAAGAAAAGGACATTGATTTGAAATTCAATCACATTCTATTTGCATGTTTATGGAGCATACTTGTTGCGTTATGCGTGAATGCTGCGGACATCGACAAGAAAAGCCTGGAGGCACAAGTGAGCCTGCGCGCAGATGAACAAACTAGAATCGATCTCCGAAAAACTGAGAGGTTTAGCAAAGAATTGACTAAGTCGTTCAAACACGGGCTTGAGTTCCAGGAGCGGAAAAGATACAGAGAAGCAATTTCAGCTTACGAAAAGGTGTTAAAGATGAAGCCGGCGTTGACCGAGGCTTCATACAACATTGGTCTTTGCCACGAGAAGCTCGGCGACTACCCAAAAGCAGAAGACATTTTTTCCGAACTTGTCAAAAAGGATCCACTATTTGATCTGGGACTAAGACATCTTGCGTACATAAGCTTCAAGTGCGGAAATTTTGAACAAGCATATTTGTATCATCAAAAGCACTTAGAAACCGGTCGCCCGTGAGCCGGTCTTGTACGGATCAGGGAAGGCAATTACTATATCCCAGTCTCCATAATGCTCGACGAAGCTAGAGGATCTACTGTCCGTCGGCAAAGACGCCAGAACAGGAGTCTTGCTGGTTGGAATGGCTACCGCCTTTTTCAGATCCGGCAGCAGCCTCGTCAACGTATCTTGTGGAAAACGGCTCTCTTCTGGTCGCACCGTTGCAACATTATGACCGTGGTTTCGCAGAACCTCTACGGCAATGTTGTAATTCCCGGCTGGGTCTTCGCCGTGTTTTTTTCCCGCCCAGAAAACGACTTTGGCATCAGGGTCTTTCAAAATCTTTTCTATTTGATTTGCCATGTGCTCATCGCGACCATGACCGGCCAGAATGTATTCAACCGGTAGTGGTTGTGGCGGCTGTCCGGGTTGGTGTGGTGGCCGCGGAGGGAGATCCGGGCGTGGCTTGTCTACAGCCAGTAATTTCAAGCCAGCTTTGTTTGCGGCTTTTAGAATGTCGTAGTAGTCGTCGCTGGCCAACAATGGCGCTTTCTTTGTGAGCTCTTCTTTGAATTGGTCAGTAATAACACCAGTTTCTTGATACTCGTCCAGATGTGTTTGGAAACGAATATCTATTTCCAGAGCCAAATGTGTAGCGCCTTGCTTCACCAAATCCGGTATCACCTGTGGACCAAGCAATCTTATGCTGTTATGGTCTGGCATTGTCGTATGAGTCTCTCCCAAGATCAAAACGACGTTATGTTTCATCGCATTTACTATGGCTTCTTGCGGGTCCATGCCGTGCTTGTTGATCTCTTTTCGGACCTGCTCGATTTCTTTTGAGGTCAGTTTTGTATCACTCAAACTGTCAATCGTTCGCTGATCGAGACTGCCATCTACAAATGATCGAAACAAAGCAGGATCATTATCGTTTGCTCGCATCTCTAGGTTAGAAAGTGCGGCATGTGTGCCACCGGTAAATGACTCGAAAACTCCTGGGGAGGCACCGGCGAGATTCTCAGAGACGCCATCTCGGTTGTTTTCTGCTTGCGCAATTCGCCTTACCAGGCTGTTTTCAGGCGAATCGTTCTTAGAGTGTTCATGTGTTTGATATCTCGAGTCTAGTGTAAAGGACATCTTGCCTTTATCCTTAGGTCTTTCTGCTATGACCACTCCAGAAATCGCGTCGACAATTTGAAGGCTCGCATCATCAACGTCGGGTTTCTCCGAGGCAGATCCCGATGGTCTGTTTGGATTAGTACCTTCTGCAGCTTTTACTTCGCCAGAGGTGACCGAACGATCGGCATTGAGGTTGTCGCTCGACCGTTTGTTAGCGTCTGCTGTCTTTTCAATTTTGTTGTCGGATACGATGTTCTTATCGTCGGCGCTCATAGAAACTCTCGTGGTAGGCCAAGCGAATTTAAGGAACCCGCAGCCTACATTGTTCCACGAAGGTAAATCAATTCAACTAGTGCTCATGCTCTGCTTGCTTACCGAAGCACGATCTTACTGCTGTACGTCCAGCTATTGCCGTAAGGCAGTTGATGCCCCGCTCCGAACTCATCCGAGCATTATCAAAACAGGGAAGACCGCGAAAGCACCAAGAGATTCATCAAGCGCGAAGAACCAGAAATGATTGGACAACCTGAGAGAAGTCGCGCTAGATAGAGTCATTGCTGGAACAACTAGTTTACAGTAAATTAGCACCATATATGGTGAAAAATCGATAGAGCCGTCACCGATTTCCAACTTCGTCCAAAGGTAGCGGCAAAGTAGCGGCAAGCATTTTGAGAGCAAAAACAAAAATGACAGCCATTCTTCAAGATCAGCTGTCAATCTGGTTTTGAATGGACCTGCCCGGTACGACTCGAACGTACGACCTCATGGTTCGTAGGTGAAGTGGCAATCTAAAGCCGCAATCGCTGATAGGCTAGGCGTTTGCGAATGGCGAGTGAGAAATAAACACGTATATAGTACGGGTCAATCTTGATTGGTGATCGCCACCTTGCGAGGAGGAGAGAGCCGCGGGTATATTGTATGCACACGAGGTAAACGCATGACGACCGGCGACAATGAAATCGCTAAGCCTGGAGACAAGAAAGTCGCTTCAGAAGCCGGGCTGCAAAAATCTTCGGAATTTGCAATTAACGACAGTTCTCAACAAAAGATATTATGCCGGGCCCAAGACAGTAACCCGAATAACATTCCGGCGGGTGATTCCGTAGGACAAAACCTAGCGGCTCTTAAGCCAGGAATGACATTAACCGAGGCAAGGCAGGCACAACAACAAGTCGAAATCAAAGCTTTTGAACTTGATTTCGGCGACGGAAAAACGATCTCATCTAGAGACAGCGGCCGCACAGAACAACAAATTTTGATCGCTCAACAACAATCAGAAGAGACCAAAATCAATGAGAAACTACCGAGCACCTCAAAAACTGTAGATTACTTTCCATCCAATGAAGATGAGTGGAAAATTGAAATTGAGAAATTCAACGAGTTTGCTAGAAAGAAGCTCAACCTTGATCATCAGCCGACTCACGAAGATTATGGAAGGCTGGTTAATGACTCGTTCTTGCCAAAAACATTGGCACTCGATGCGGCAATTGAATTTGCATACGGAATGCGCGATCGATATTCGCTGTCGATTGAGAAATTTGCAAATGAGAGATCTACTCAGATGATAGAGAAGTCTGAGTGTTTTAAACTCAAACCGGACTCCCCTGACCGTATTGATCCTTGGAAGATTTCTCAAGGCTATCCAGACGATTGCACAACCATTTCGACGCTGATGTTCATGGCAAGCTCGACCGAGGGAAGAAAAAAACTCTACGATATGGTCACAGTGAATCCAAGAGCTGAAGGGGCATTGCATGACAGTTACACTGTAGTTTTTCCCGGCGATCCCATGCACGGTATCATTGTGAATGGATTGACGGAGAGCGAAAAAATGCTTGCGTGTTCAAGCGGAACAAACGACATTTACCTTGCCGTAATTGAAAAAGCTTTGGGCCAGTACTGCAACGACAGTTCACACATAGCGAAGAAAGTCGTTATGAGTGAAGCGGTCACATTTGCAATGAACAGCCCGAGTCTTGGGTGGTTGAACGGTACTTCTTACCACGATCCCATAGAACTCATTAGTGGTTTTAAGGTTGAAGAAATCCACACCAGAGAAAACTGGAACAAGGCTGAGGCGGAGAAAGCTGCGCTTAAAGCCTTCAGCGAGCACCGAATGGTTTTGGTCGGCGTGAAAGAAGCGCCACCACCGTCTCATTCGAAGGCAGAAATTCTGAGGAAGCATCCCAATCATGCCTATGTGATGAAGTCTTGTGACCGTGATGGAATCGTTCTGAGGAATCCCGTGGAGGACAATCCAAGAGAATTTCGCCTTACCTGGAACGAGTTACATACTGGTACTTCCTGCTTACTTATTGCCAAAAACGAAAGGCGTGAAAAATGAAAGTAGCCATTAACTTACTGATTCTGCTCTCGCTCGTAACGGTTACTAACGTTGCAGCCAAGCAATCCGCCCTCTCGGATACGAATCCAGCCAAACAGCTAATCCTGGAAGCCCAACACTCTCCTTATCCTGCGAATTTGAAGCTCTACGGGAAAGCAATTGCGGTGGCGCCAAACAGTGCAGAGGTGTACGCAGAACGCGCCCTCGCGTATGAAGCCGCTGGGAAGACGGATCAAGCGATCTCTGACTGCGATAAGTCCATCGCTCTTGATCCTGATTGTGATAATGTGTATTTGGTAAAAGCGCGCTGTCTATTGAAAAAAGAACAGTTCGAGCGTGCCCTGATTGAAGTCGAGAAATTTGAGAAGCATGATAGCGGACAACGGTCGTATGTGCGGTATCAAGTTCCTTTGATTCGCGGTACGATTTCGTACCGTTTGGGTCGTTTTAAGCAAGCATCAGAGCAACTGCCACATGCACTATTCATGGATGATGGCGTGAAGTGCGCGGATGCATATTACTATTTGGCACTCAGCCAAAGCGCTTTGCACGATAACCAGAATGCACTAAAGAATCTAGATACGGCGATTACTACAAAGCGAGCTCCGGAGTACATCGCTGCAAGAGCAAAGGTTTTTGCAGCGCTTGGGAAAACTGATTTGGCGGAGCGCAACGAAAAACCTTTGAAGTCTAAGAAAACAACTCGCTGAGCTGGTTGACCGGACTGAAGCGCAGCCATCCGAACTGTTCATCTAGTGCATTTGCCTGACCGTCACGATGCGTTTAAACCGTGCACAAAGGAAAGGCTTCTAGAATAGACTTTATGAAGTTTGGGAGGGCACCATATACGGTGAAAAGATGATGGAGTTAAATCGTTTTTGCAAACTTCGTCCAAAGGTAGCGGCAAAGTAGCGGCAAACGTTCTAAGGTAAAAACAAAAATGATAGCCATCCTTCAAGAGTAGCTGTCAATCTGATTTTTAATGGACCTGCCCGGTACGACTCGAACGTTCGATCTCATGGTTCGTAGGTGAATTGTCAGTAAAAAGCCGCAATAGCCTACAGGGTAGGCGTTTGCGGATGGACCTTCTCGGCTGGAAAATTACTCGAATGTTCCCAAGTAACTTCAATGTTCACCAAGCCTATATGAGATCCGGAAGTCCAGCTTGGGCCTGGTATTGACGTTATGCCAGTTTTGGCATAGGATAAAAGAATGACCGAGCCGGAAATCTTCAAAATAGAACTTGCCGACGAAAAGGAGGTCATATTTTTGGCCAGCGAAACTGGCAGACGAGATAAAAGAAGATTGGCCGGTTGAGATGCGAAAAGCTGGAGGTTTCCAACTTGGGCGCGTTCAACAAGGTTTAGAGCCGAACAACTATCGCCCGATGCCGTCAATAGGAGCGGGCGTCAAAGAGATCAAGTTACAGGACGAGGATAAGAGTCAATACCGAATAATCTACATTGCAAAATTCGAAGAAGCCATTTATGTCTTTCATGTGATCACGAAAAAGAAGACGCAGAGGACTTCTCAATTTGATATCGATCTGGCAAAAAAGCGATTGAGCGAAATTATCGAACACCGAAAAAGAAGTGAGCAAAGAAAATGAGTAAGAACGTGTTTCAAGATTTTGGTTTTAGCGAAGAAGAAGCAGCTGGGCTGAAGTTGAAGTCCTACCTGTTCATTTCGTTGCAGGAAGCTATAAAAGCCAGTAAAAAAAATCAGACTGAAATAGCTGAGATCATCGGTTGTGATCAACCAAAGATTTCAAAAATAGTCAACGGCAAGTTCGATGAGTTCTCGATCGAGCGAATCACCGAATACATGCAGAAGCTCGGCTACGACATCCATATCAGCACATCGCCGGCGCCGAAAGAACGAGCGTTGGGCACAATCGTTATGGACAGACGAGGCTCGCTCAAGTCTGACTCAGCGTTACATATCTGATGTAGTCACGTGTCGACACTACCAGTTAAAGACCCCCAGAGCAAACCGCCATGTGGAACAAACATCACCCTCACTTTATTGAACATGGTGAACATCTTGGCTATCGTTGTATTTCTGGAATAGTTTCAGTAACTGTGAGTAAGCACCGTCTATGGTGGTAAACAATTCGACACGCAGCGATGTTTGAACTTCGTCCAAAGGTAGCGGAAAAATAGCGACAAACTTTTTTGAGGGCAGCGAATGCGCACGTTCACTCAGGAGGATATCCAACGCGCTGGTGGCTACCAAGCAGCAGTAGATGCAATCACCACCTACACACAAGCGTCCAAACAGCCAGGTCAGCCCCCTTAAGCTGAGTGACCGCAGTAAGATCAAGTCATTGATCTCATCTCATCGGTGCACTAATCAGCTGGATTTCTAATTTGGCAGTGCTCAAAATTGGACCCAGTGACGAACTGCTTGCTTTAGAGTCTCTACTCCTCGGCTTAGTTTAACGATATAGGATCGACACGACTTTCCGGGGAATTTGGGATGTCTCAAGAACGCGAGGGTATACAACACAGTTAAACTGATGATGAATGCAAGCGCTGAATATGCGAAACAGAGACAAAGATCTTTCGCTGCCTGAATGTTCTTGATTGATCACATTGGCACTACTGGTGGTGCCTAGCTGACGGACAGCCATATGCCAATAAGTTTCAAGACGAACCGACATTAGAATCTGAACGTATGTGCTGGCTGGAATAA
>JBGAHZ010000059.1:0-44958 GCA_044225915.1 Obscuribacteraceae bacterium (SeqCode) | reverse complement strand
ATCTCCAGACTACAGTCGCCGACGTAGCCACACTTCGCCACAAAGACGAAATTCAGTCGAAAGCATTGAGTTCTTGCTACTTTCCGAAATCTGCAGTTTTGAGCGCTCTAAAAGAGTACAAGGTCTGTTTGGAATCGACGGAGAAAGATCCGATGAAGTTGGCTGATAGCTTAAACCGCGTCGCCGTTGCGTGCCTGCGCCGAGGCTTGCCGGAGCAGGCCGATGAGTATCTTAGGGCTGCCGCACTTTTTAAGTCGGAGCCGAAATCAGTCTTACAAATCCAAATCGAACGGAACCATGCTTGGGCATTGAGCCAGCGCAAGGACTACACTCAAGCGAATAAGCTACTAAACGAACTCACCGCCAGCGGTACCACAGCAGCAGATGAATACTCTGTAGCGCAGTGGCTTTACACGAGAAACTTGATGTCTCAATTTTTCACAAAGCAGGGCTCATCTCTTTTAGCGGACATCGTTCGCGACTGGAAGCCGAGTAGCGACTACAAGATCTTCTACTTGCAAGCGTGTTGCGATCAAGCAGATTGGTTTATTCAACAGAAAAGGCTTATTGAAGCGGAGAGTTGCCTTAAGAAGTATTTGGGTCAGCCATCGATGCTCAATTTAGAAAACTCTTTGATGGAAACCAATTACACGACCTATCCCGTTGCATTGCTAGCGAAGGTTCAGGCGTTACTCAAGAAGACAGAGGAGAGCAAATTTAATTATGCTATCGCAGCTAAGCCAGATCGCAACCGTCCAGAGTTTGGCATTCAGGCTGCCATCACGCGCCGAACGTTAGCTGATACCATCCTCGCCTTAAAGGACGAGGATCGTGCGCGCCGGTTTTACTTGGAAGCGTACCAACAGTTCAAAGAGCTGGACGATTTACAAGCGCAGGCGCAGGAGTGCAAGGCGCAAGTGGAGAAATTGCTTCCGTCAGGCATTTCAGTGAATTAATACTCACGCCTGTCTTGTGTGTTCTCCAAAATTTTCGCTTTCTGCGTCTCAATGAGTTCGCGAAATACTTCGGAATTCTGTGCTGGATTTGACGCAGGATTCGAATACAAACGGGAAATTTACTTCTTCTCCATTCTCTTCAAAGCGCCTGCCACATCTGCCTGCAAGCGCTCTGGACTCGAGGAATCAAGACACTCCGCGCCCATTGCGAAAGAAAACCTTAGCGTTCCAGCGTCCTTGCCGCAATAGCTCGACCACAGATTCATGTTATCGTGGCGGGAGACTCGCAAAGTCGAAAGTCCGCACCCCATGCAGATTCCATCTAGATCGGTCCAGAGGATATCAGGGGAAAGCTCCTTGATTCGATCGAACGGCAGGTCGCCCCAGTGCTGTCGATCGCTGTGTTCATAGATCATGCTTCCAACGAGGGTGAGCGCGGAGTTAGCTCTGATTACCTCTTCAATAAAATGCGCCTTGCTCGATGAATTATCAGTGATTAAGAACACTTTCAGCATAAGTACCTCGAATTAGCATTCTACCTTAACTGAACTAGATGAGATTGCATGCGGCAAGCGAGAGAAGGGGCGATGCACAGCAAGCAAAATGCCTGCGGAGGTAGCCAGATTCAAATTAGTAGCACCGCCGTGAACTTCCGTTTCCTCAGCGGCTAAATCCAGGTCTTTGCAATCTGACAGAATATGATAGTATAGATATATAGATATGCACGTATTCAAAACTTTGCAAATAAGGAAACTGCAATGAGAACCAGCTCAGAACCAGCCCAGATCATTTGATACCGCAGACAGTGCCCATCTAGTCACACGGAGTCTGTAAAATCAGAGTGCTTTCATTCCGGTTCATCCTTCTCTTATATTTCCTTTCGGGCTTCAGCGCCTTGACTTATCAGATCGCGTGGCAGCGTATGCTCGGCTTTTTCGTCGGGACAGAAACGATTTCTGTAATTTTGATCTCGTCCGCATACATGCTAGGAATGGGTTTCGGAAATCTGGCTGGGGGAGCCGTCGCTGACCGGCAAATCAAACAACAGACTTTGCTGATCGCTTTCGCAATTGCGGAGCTATCGATTGCGGTATTTGCGATTTCGAGCAAACTCCTGATTTATGACGTCATGTATAAACACTTCCCGTCTTGCACAGGAGAACCTGCTGTTGTCTTCTTGATCCTTTTTTGCGTACTTCTGTTTCCGACGTTTTTCATGGGATTTACCCTCCCTGTCGTATCCAAAGCTTTTGTGGAAAAAATTGGACAAGCGCAAGATCGAATATCTTCAATCTACGCGGCCAACACTTTCGGCGCTGCATTGGGTGCGGCTTTCACTTCTACGGTCGCTATAAGAAATCTGGGATACGAGGGTGCATTATCTTTAGGCGCCCTGATCAGCCTCGCATGCGGACTCGCAGTGTTTAATATTTCACGGACAAGCAAGGAATACTCCAAGATATCGACCTCCGATGTCAGCGAGCAATTCGACCACGGCGAGTCTCCTCAAGACAAGTCAAGACTCAGCAGTGGAGCCTATCTCACGATATGGATGACCATATGTCTTTTGTCTGGATTCACCGCTCTCGGGTTGGAGATGATCTGGTTTCGAGTACTGCACGTCATGATGAAAGCAAATTCTATGACGTACGGGTGGCTGCTATTCATCTACCTGACTGGACTAGCGCTTGGTACCGCAGTTGGAGCGCGACTGGCTGAGCGCTGCGAGAAACCTGCCGCTGCATTTTTCCTTTGCCAGAGCGTGATTGGACTCTATGCGGTCATCTCGCTAACCGCATTGCTAAAGGACTTAGGTCCCGAGTCAACTTTTCCCGGACTGTATTCGTTCCTGGGTCGGTACAATCCCATTTATTTCGACTCTGAAAAAGTTGCGCCTTTAGAACTTATTGGTTTGTTTGTTCTGTTGCCCGGTTATCTGATTCTACCGCCAACAATTCTTATGGGTACTAGCTTCAGCTTGTTACAGCGTATTGTGCATTGTGATCTCGCGCGACTCGGTACAAGACTCGGAGCCCTTCAAGCAGCCAACATTACTGGTTCTACCTGTGGTGCTTTAGTTATCGGCTTTTTCTCTCTTCAAACTTTCGGGACCGCCGGAACTCTTCGCTACTTCTTGATCTATGGCTGCTTGTTTTTATTAGTCTATTTGATTGCAAGAATCAGAAACCAGAATTGTGCTCCGCTAAAAGTTGCGCTGATTTTGGCATGTCCGCTTCTCTCGTCGTGGATATTATGGAACACAATGCTCAGTGCAGAACAATTATGGTCCAGACTTCATGGGTGTTCCAGTCACGATGGATTCATCGTAAAAGAGGACGTTACTGGGGTTTCCGCGCTCAAGTCAGTCGACAATAAAGCGCTTGAGCACATGTACGTCTATATCAATGGACAGGGTCATAGTGAACTGCCCTTTGGTTTGTTTCAAAGCCAAATCGGAACTCTACCGATTTTTATGCACCCTAATCCGGTAGACATCGCGATCATCGGTTTTGGAAGCGGAGACACGCTCTATGCAGCAGGGGCACATAAGAACACCAAAAATCTTACCTGCTTTGAGATTGTTAAACCCGCCGTGGACTGCTTGCAAGAGTGGCATAGACAGAAACCTTATCCCCCCGTGGAAGGGATGTTCAAAGATCGAAGAATTAGAATAGTTTTTGGCGATGGAAGAAAAGCGATTCAACGAGAACGCAAACTGTACGATGTTATACAAGGCGATCCCCTTAGACCATTTGATTCCGGTGCAGGAAATCTCAATTCAACAGAATATTTCCAGATGCTGAGAAAACACCTCAAACCCGGTGGCATTGTTGTAGCCTGGGCGCCGACCACGCGATCACTGAACACATTTTTGTGTTCATTTCCTTACACCGTCGTGTTTGGCAGCACAGTGATAGGAAGCGAAGAACCGATAATCGTAGATAAGGATAAAATACTGCAATCATTCAATCGAAATCGGATCGCCGGCTATCTTGAAAAAACCGGAACCGACCAGGAAGCTCTGCTGAAGCAGATTCTAGACCAGTATCAACCGGATGCAAGATCAGCAAGCGCTCTCAGAACTGATCTGAATACCGATCTGTTTCCGCGGGACGAATTTTTGGTGCCTTGATCAACGTAACGTGACAAAACTAGAACCATATCTGCATCAATGAAGTCTATCGCGACTTCCAGTCATTCAATTTTTTGAGCTCATCATTTAGACCAAGCTCTTTGAGAACGAATTCGTATTCACCTATTGCCTCTGGTGCCATTGTTGAGAGTATTGCGGAATGACTGTATCTCATCCAGAATCGCATCGCCTCGCGATAACGTTCCAGTGCTTTGGTGAAATACTGCCTGGCTTTGTCTACGTCGCCTTCCTTCTTCGCTCGTTTAGCAATCTCCAAGTAACATTTGCCCACGTGCTGAATGTTTTCGGTCAGTAAAGTTTCGTCTTTCAAAGCCTGATCGTTGTTGTTGTTCTTGCGATCTTGTTCGACGTTCTCCCGATAGGTTGCTATGCCAAACTCCAGCAGTGGAGCCGCTTTTTCGTACTCTCCGCGCAAAAAGTATGTGTACGATTTAGCATCGAGACTGGTGGCATCGCTAAACGAATCTGCAGGACCATAGAAAATGTTGTAAAACTTTAAACCTTCACTTGCGACAGCCAGTGATACTCCTGCAATCAAAGAAATCACCGTCGCCAGAGCGTACTTCCGACCTCGAGAGACCGGTTTGTTCTTCTCGACTTTCTTCGCTTTTTTTGGTGATACGGCTCTGCCGAGTTCTACGGTCTGCAAAGCCTCAAAAAGCTCTTTGATTGTTTGATATCTATCGTCTGGTGATTTCTCGAGGCACTTCTGCACAATCCCATCGAAAGCTTGAATTCGTTTGTCAGTGCTGGCTTTTGTTGATACGAGCGGAGGCTCGTAGCTCATGTGTTTCAAAATAATCTTTACAGGATTGGCATCTAGAAAAGGTTGAACCCCGCTTAAAGCCTCGTAGAGAACGCAGCCGAGAGCGTAAATGTCTGACCGCGCATCTTGCGGGTTGTTCTGACATTGCTCCGGCGACATGTAGAGCGGACTTCCGAAGACGTCCCCGGTTTGAGTCAAGTTGGTGCGGTTGAAGTCGCCGCCTTCGCTCGGCAAAATTTTTGCGATACCAAAATCGAGAATGCGCACATCGTCAACTTCCGACTCGCTCGATCTCAACATGATGTTGCTAGGCTTCAAGTCGCGATGAATCACATTCAATCCGTGCGCGTACTCAAGGGCTCTGCATATTTGCGAAAATATCTTCAGCGCTCGCTCAAACGAGAGTGGACCATTCTGATTCAGCTCATCAGCAAGACTTTTCCCCTCGACGTAATCCATGAGGAGATAAGGAACATTATCTTTAGTGCGTCCGTGTCCATAGACGGACACAAGATTCTCGTGGTTGAGCTCTGATGCAGCTTTGATTTCCTGCTCGAATCGCTTGACCGCTTGCTTGTCTTCCGCCAATTCTTTTCGAATGAATTTCGCTGCGAGGAAACTCTTCAGCTCAGTGTCATAAACTTTGTAGACCCTGCCCATTCCGCCTTGACCGAGGCACTCGCGAACTTCATATCGAGCTTCGAGCACAGGACGGTCATCAGTCTGGTCCGCCAGACGAGCCCCTCCTGCGCTCTCGTCACCAGTCTGGTCGGCGATGCGAGCCGAACCTGAACCCTCGTCACCAGACGTTTTGAGGACCAGACTTTCTTCTGCTATTTTTTCCTTGTCCATGGAAGTTTTCCGAGATTCGAGTGAAGTCTAAGGAGCAGCACCATCGTTTTCCTCAAGCCGGAGTTTGCGATCGAGAATGAACGTACCGCATGGATAGAGCGAGGCGACGAATACTTCGAGGATCTTCTTCCCGCCCCACTTATGCTCGACCACCGCGCGCACCATGGCAATCAAATAGATGATGAATAGAAAGCCGTGAATACTGCCCGCTACGGTCACCGCCAGAGGATAGCCAGCCGCATACTTAAGCGGCATCGCGATAAAGACCAACACGATAAAGGATATTCCTTCCGCGATTCCGACTATTCTCAATTGACGAATGGTGCTCATGATTCCTCCAGGCTCCCGTTGAGACCTATCACTCACTGATATGGCATCAATGGAAGATGTTAGCTTGTCACTGGGGGTCGTTGCAACCTTGCTTACTCCCGCACGTCGGACACGCGTAAATTCAATACCTCCAATCGCCTTGTCGTTTGGTGAACAATCACGTAATGCGATACCGAATCTAGATGTCGGTATGCGACCAGCTGTCACGTCGATCTGTTGATGCTGTGGATCGAGAAAGTACTTCGAAAATTGTGGATAGCGTCCTGCGATGATTTCGGAGCGCACCAGATAAAACACACTGATCTGTGTCGGCAATTCATCGACAAATTTAAGTGTCGGAGAATCTATTTTGATCTCTTTGTTGACAAAAAGTTGCCACAGATATTTCCGATGAAGTCCTGGTAGCGTTTTGGCACGGGTGTAGAATTGGATAATGAGTCATGGAAGAAAACCGATGAAGTCAAAATCAGCCATTGGCGCATTATTTCATCGATACCCCTGGGCACAAATTCCGATTTTGTTTTGTGGTTTGGCAGGCCTGGCTGCAGTCGTTTTGGTGCTCTACATGATTGCCGCTCGCTATGAGTTACCCTTTTGGGCGGACATCGCATTATCGCTTTTCTGTATGGGAATGGGATTAATTGCACTATTAATCATTATCTACGCATTTATTTGGTCAGGCAGTCTTGACGACGAAGATGTTCCTTAGCCCTTATAAGGGGGTCGACAGCTAAACCGCCAGCCCTGGGCAGGGAAATAGCCTTTAGTGCTTCAAGTGCAATGTTCGCCTAAAACCAGACAGGACTGTCAGTAATGATGTTAAATACTGGTACGCTGCCGGTTTGGCAGTTGCAAGCTTGCCTGTTATCTGCGCTCCAGTGCTTATTTTCGGAGAGCTCTGACCTCATGCTCATCACTAGGAGTTTTCGAGAAACGTTCATCAATTATCTGTATTTTTGGGGTACCAGTTCCGAGACTCTCAGCAGTTTTTCTATTCAGAATTTTTTTGAAAAGGTGTCTCATTTTTGTTGACACGTTCCGCATTGTCATCATCCGAGGCGATTCTCAATCAGGTCGGATCAATTTGGTCATCCCAATTCTCAACGACCTTATGTTCAACAGCACAACAGGTAGATCTTAATACGAGACTATGAGTTGTCGTGGTAGTAAAAACGATAGATGGAATGATAATTTCTCTATGTCGACAATAGCGCCGAATTATAATTTAAGCCCAGTCCGCACGATACCGCGGGCGATGCATAGAGCTATCTTAGTCAGATTCGCAACCCGGCTTTATATTCAGTGAGGATCAGGATGACCTATTCAACGTGGATTTCTATAGACAGCCAGGATGATCTCGATAGACTCAACGAGTCGTTTTTATGGGGAGTAGATGGAGCAGAGACAGTGGAGTTTTTCGGGTGTCTTAAGAACGAACCCTATTTCCCGACAGACATATCTAGAGGTGGCACCGCGTATTTCAATATTCATCTTTTGGTGCAGTTCAATGAACGTGAGAACGAAGACGAGCTCGACTTTGTAGAATTCGTCCTAATTGGTGGCAATGCCGAAAACAGCTTTCTTCTGCACCCTCATTTCAAGGGCAGCGTCGATTCACTCAAACGAGTCCAGATTGATCAAATTGACGGTGAAGGAGGTATGAGCTGTGCTAGGCTGATCTACAGGTTCTTTCACGGTGGGGTCAGATGCTGGGACGAATCGTATTTCTTAACGGCTGACAGCGTGTAACAGACTCATAGGATGAAAAACGTCAAGTTAAACTGAGGGGCGCATTTCTAATTGTCGTTGATCAGTGATAACCGGATCTACAAACCGCCTACACGGTGGTGCCGAATACGGTGGCAGTGGTGATGTCGTAGTTCTAGTACCCAACCTTTCGTTGGATGCGATTTGACCAGTTGTTAGTGTGGATAGTTCTCCTTCAGTAAATTCAAAGCACTAATGAAGGCAACTGCTTTTTCTAAATAAATGGATTGTTCAAATGGAACATCCTTGTACGACTTTAATTTTTTCAATTCCCTTAGCGCATCGTCAAATTCTTCTGTCGCGAAATAATAGGCCGCAAGATTGTTTTGGAGCCGCCAGTTGCCCTTGTCAATTTTGATGGCTCGTTCGAGAAAATCCTTTGCAGATTCTAAACCCTGATGATTTTCTTCTGGGTCTAACAATGCTATTGAAATTTTACACGAAGCAAGACCAGATAATAATCTCGGGTCATCCGGACACGACTGAATAGCATTCGAGTAGTGTCGGAGTGCTTCAGTATAGTCTCCGGCGTCCTCGGCACTAGTTGCCGCAGCAAAGTCATTAAGTGCTCGCAGCGATTGATTGTTTTTTTGCTGTTTCGGTTCCGGTGCCCTCATCTCAACTATAGGGACTCCGGTTGAACCTATCGCTATATCGTAAAACTTCTGCGTTAGTGTACTCGCTCTGCCAGATGGCGATTGTCGTTTCGAGGCTAAATCTAGCCCTTTTTTAGCGCTTCTAATAAATCTCGTTTGGCGTTTTTGGTTCGTAGCCAATTTCAACTCGTCGTTGAAAAAGGATTCGGCCTTCTTGTAATCCTGCAGAAACAAACAAGCTGTGCCAGCATAATCATCACTTATTAAGCGAGACCATCCCGATTCGGTAGACTTCAACAAAAATTGCTCGCTCGTTTTAAGAAGTGCATTGTAGTTTCGAGCCGCAAGCAGACCACAGACTAAGTAAACAGCCGCTAATTTCTTGATAATAATTGCTTTATTTTACATCATCAAGGGCAGTCGTCAGCCACCTTTGAACTAGACGCGAGTTCGAATGCTCGTTCGAAACGACCAGCTCGCAGAAAAACTTCTCAAACGCGCTTCCCGGTGTTGACGTTGTAACAGTGTAAAAGCCATCGTGGTTGTCGTTTTGTCGATGATTTCAACCTCAGATTAGCTAAGTGGGACGCAAAGCCTCAGTGAAACTTCCTTTTTTTCATGTGAACTCATGTCACCACTTGGATAGATTTTGCTTTTACATCATCAAGATGGCAGTAACGCAAGCAGACCACAGAAAATGCTAAGACTTCCACTCCAGAGAGCCAAACCGAAACTTCCAAAATTTTCATGAACTCAAAGAAAAACTGTCGAGACCAAGATTCTCTGATCAGAAGTTTCGACCAGTTTTTAATTGATATCAAACAGTGCTGATAATACTGATACTGTATTTGGTATCCGTCGTTTTGTTGTTCTGGAGGATTAATCCAAACCTCCAGAGGCACTTTTGCTACTCGCGGAGATGAGCGCACGAAAGCTCTGGATGACCATAGCACTTTCTTTCTTTCGAACTATCGATCCGCGAACCGTTGTGCACCGAAGAAGGGTCACCATCCTAAACCAGAGTGATAATGCCATTTGAACTGGAAAAATGCCCCTTCAGTAATCCGTTCAGAGCCTCTCCTTGTTCTTCCGTTACTCTGGAACCGCGCCTTAATTCGTACCTCCCAATGCATGCAGCTGTGATGTTATGACCTCGGAACGTGTCAAATTTTTTGCAAATGTTAGCGTGCTGAAGCTTCACTTTTTTCTTTGGTCAAATAAATTTCTGAATAGAAAAACTGCCGTAAGCTCCATCTCGCTCGGAGAATGTCGACCTGGTCTCGTAAGGTTCTCCTAAATTCCAAGAATATAGATAATTGAAAAACGTTTCTCCGTTTCATTCGCGAAAACTCCGTCCGTTAAATGATAAGCTTTTCGAGACCAAAGTAACTTCGCCCATTCACTTAACACGATGTGCTCCTTTCCCGGTCTTCCGAAATCTCCAGAACGCTCCCTATCCTCGGGTGATGTCCGGATTGATCATTGCGAGAACTCCCAGTCGAACAGGTCGTGAGTGAATTCGTAAATTGACGCGGCGTTCATGATATCAAACAGAACAAATGCGACGCAGCATGATTTCGATGAGACCAGACAATTGAAATGGATTTTTGTAGACTTCGAGAATAAAATTCGGACTGTTCCTCGGGAACTAACTAAGTGCGATCGAGAGCATCGGCTGCCACTCGGCGACTTTCTGGTGGGGCTGATGAAGAGACGTTATGTTTATGGGAACAATTCCCAATGGGTTTTACCGTCGCCGCGAAACAAGAATAAATGCAGATTCTTACGAATCTAGACTCGTGGAGGAATTTTGTACGCTGACCCCATGGAGGAGGCGAACTCTAATTCTCACCGTCAATTGCCAGGTCCGCCTGGAATGGCTTCGAAAACAGAAAGACTAATTCACCATCTTCTTTAATAATGGGGCAGCAAACTCCTAGTTTGCTCAACTGATTTAGTAAACGCGCTGAGTCTTTGACCAGAAGTGAGCAGTGTAGCGAGACTTCAGAGAGCGTCACTGGTCGGTCTTTAATCCCACTCGCGTAGAGCAGTATTGATTGTTCTCGTTTCAGTAGTTTTCGATATCTGAGTTTTTGAAGATAGAGAAAAACCAAACCAAACAAAGTAATGGATAATCCGGTGAGAATGACAGTCATTCCGAGTTCGCCATTTCCTGAAACATGATTAGCGAGTCGGACCATGCCAGTAATAGCGAGCCCTGTTGACACCAGGGCTGCTAGAACAGCGGTTGCCGAAAAAACAATGGCGACTGATTCATCCGCGTCTTTCTGTCGTAATCGACCGCAAAAAATGTTCATTTCTCGCATCACCAGCTGCTATAACATACTTTATCTTACATTAAATATCGTTTTCCTGGCAATTCGTACAATTCCCATCGCTGTGTCTATCATGTTCGTACTAGCACTACGACATCACCACTGCCACCGTATTCGGCACTAGTTTGTAGGCGGTTTGTAGATCAGGCGATCACCAGATTTGGTGAAGCCGGCAGAAATCCTCTTACAGGTTCAAGCCAGGCGTGCACCGCTAAGTCGATTATGTAGAGAAGATTGTTGCTGCGGTCTCAATGTAGAAAATTTTGTAGAGTCGAGAAGAAGAAGAAGAAGAAGAAGAAAAAGGACAGTCTTCGATTCAAAAGGTCGACACCGTATTCAACACCACTACGGACGAAAAAGAATAATCTGAGTTAGGATGAAAATCATCACCAGAAGAACAAACACAATAACGCGAACATGTCAGCACCTGGGCGTTGGAACAGCCTTGCCGATACTTAACCGCAAATTGGTTAAGGAAAGTCACGACTACTCACATTGCCAAAGTCACCATTGAGGCTGGTGGCGACCTTGTTCTTGAAATAAATGGAAAGATTTTACTGAACGTTTCGGGCGCAATTGATGCAGAGCTAGCAAAATTCTCTTGGTGTTTGCTTGAACGAACGCCGTCCCAGGGAAGGAAATCCTCGCATACAGCGCCGATGGTAAACTCGAACTCTGGGAGCACGCACTCCTCGAATTCGCGACTAGTCTCGTCGAAGCTCCAAACTAAAAGAGACTGAACGTGTTGCACGTAATGCCGATATCCTCGAGGAATGACTTGCCTCTCGGAGCCTGAAACCTCCTTTTGCTCATTAAGAACGAATCTTCGAATCTCGCATACAGAGCGTTTAATTGAGGGAACTACGCTGTGTGGAAAAGATTTTTGAATGCTTCTAGACTTTCGACTCTTTGACACCACATCTGGTGCTTTCCCTCACTTGGTCAACCCTTCCCGAAAACACATAAATGTATTACTATGAAAGGACATTCTTTGGAGCTAACTAGTGCTTATCTGGCGACCGACGGGACTAAACGAACTGAAACTCATCTATGAATCAGGAATGCGTGCATTTCCTGCACGGCTCATAGATCAACCAATTTTCTATCCGGTTACAAATCAAGAGTATGCAGTTCAGATTGCCAGAAATTGGAATACAAAAAGTGTTGGGCAATCCGGATATGTGTTGACATTCACGGTGCCAGATCATTTTGCAGCGCGATTTGAGAAGCGCATTGTTGGAGCATCGACTCATGAAGAACTCTGGGTTCCAGCCGAAATGCTACCCGAATTCAATTCGCAGATTGAATATCGCATAGAGTTGATTCGCGCATTTTTCTCACCTAATTTTACTGGACTGAATATGCCGGAACCATCGTTCGGCGGCTTACATGACGCGTTTCACTCGGGCACCGCAGGGTCGCAGTTGAAAGCTCTAAAGGAACTGAATGAACAAGGAAAACTGGCGGAAGCAGTGCGACTTTACAATACGGCGATCTTTCTAAGTTATCCGTTCTGGCTCACATTGTCATCATCCGAGGCGATTCTCAATCAGGTCGGATCAATTTGGTCATCCCAATTCTCAACGACCTTATGTTCAACAGCACAACAGGTAGATCTTAATACGAGACTATGAGTTGTCGTGGTAGTAAAAACGATAGAAGGAATGATGATTTCTCTATGTCGACAATAGCGCCGAATTATAATTGACCGCAGACCAACGTTATCCGCTTCGGCAGTCTTCTGCCTGGCCGCAGTTTCGCCGTTCACGGTGATAGCAAAATGCCCTTCACTGCGCCAGATACTGTCATTTGTCTTTTGCGCCGAATCAATCTGCGCTTTATCCGCATGCCTTGCCGCATCAGCATCCGGCACATTCTCTAGCGCATCGTCACGCCGCTGGCTGGCCTCAACGCGCCCCTCAAGCCGCGTTGGATTGTGCGAATTAGAATTCTGGTCTGAAGCCATGTGCTGAATATCGCCGACGACTGCAACTTCAACATTCCCTTTTCGGCTGACTTCATCCTGATTTCGCGCCCAAGACGAAGTCAATCAGAATTCAAAACAACTTCAAAACGAACCCAAAGTGATATCACAATGAAGTCAAATCTTGCCCAGTTGTTTTGAGAAGGGCTTTCGCCTGCTAGATAGTGCCGCCCGTCAAAACTTGACTGCCTTGGTGGCTTGACCGCGGGCGGCGCGTGCTAGGCCTGCCGCTTCTGCCGGGTCGCACGCAGCCGCTGGCCCCGCAGTCTGAATGAAGCACGACATGGTGGCGTCTACGACTCACGCGAGCGCGCTTCAAAAAAGGTGCGCAGATCGGTGGTAATCGGCACAGCTTCGTCGTCTTCCAATTCAACAAGGATGAATTGCCGCGAAGCTCGGTTGTATGCGACGAGAGAGGAGGAAAACGGCGAATCCATTCCGGGTACACCTTGGCGCGCGATTACGAGCAAGTTCTCTCCATGTTCTTCGGCGACTTCGTCGACTTCGTCTGGTAACAACAACTTCCATCCGTTCGGCAATTGGCGTCCCCCTGCAACGAGTTCCCGATAGGAATCAGGCAAATCCAGATTCTCGAGGGGCGTTTTCATTTGTGCGAAGTCAAAGATCAGCTGCGCGTCGCAAACCTCGAAGTCGTCGCCAAATTGGGGTTCGCGGTCAAAGATAATGCTGAACACTTTCCCGTGTACCACAGAGATCGTGGCGTTACCATTTACAGACCCATCTCGCGATTTTATGCGCGTCTTGCCTAGTCGGTACACTTCTGGACCGGGTAGGGCAAGATTTTCAGAAAGAGGTGCACTGCCGCCTCCAAAAATTCCCTTGCTTTGATACAGCGACACGTCCTTGCCGTTCGCCAACCTTTGGATGTGGTCATTGAGCGGGATCTGCTGCGCAATTCTCTCCCGATACTGTTGCGGGACTAACGCGACGACGGCATTAATCACCGCTATTTCAAATGGTTTCAGCTCAGTGGCATCCGGTCCATAGAGCAGTTTGATCATGAGCTTTTTCAATCGACTAATCCATTCACTGATGTGACCATTGTACGATCTGGCCCCTTGAGGCTATCATCTTCAAGCAAGGTGTAACAACCTGCTGACGGTTGACCAGACCGCCGTGAGGGGAACCAGAGAATCGCGACCGGTGTTAGTCTTGGTCGGCGAACGTCATCCCTTCAATTGGTCCAGACACGCTATTGATATCAGGCCCCTTCCCCGACGACACGACTCCATGTAACCGCGATCGGCAAGATAGTGAGCTACGGCCTCGTAGAATCTTCCGGTGGATTCCATGCAGTGGTAGTTTTTCTCTTCGCTATCGCGAAAATCATCAAAGATGACGATATCTAGTCACCACCGCCATTCAATTGTTGTGTAGCCATTATCGATGGCAGGCGCGAAGATGCTATGCACCACCCCGTTCTCGTCTTCAATCGACCATCCTTCCAAAACATCTTCACTAAATGGTGGCTCTTCTGAAATTCGTTCTTCGTCAATGAGAAAATCAAACAGCGGCTTAAACGGCTCAGCATCCGGTAGAAGCTCAATATTGGCAACAAAACCCGATCCATCGGGATCAATGTTTTTGATCAATCCTATCGTTTTTGTTCTGTGCAATAGCTTCATTGATGCAAATCCTCAACTTGGAAAAACTGCTTGGGCACTACACCTCGAATAAGCGCCTCGGCTTACTGGAGGACTGGTACCGGTTTAAACACAACACGCTTCGAGAAATGGCTGCCGATTGGTGTAAAGAAAACGATGTCGAATACGAGGAGTAAAATTGATTCATAGACACCACAGACAAGGCTAGTGAACTGGTATTTTCACAATCGGAATCTTTTTGTTTGTGGCTCACTGTGAATACCTGTTTGAGGCTTTGCATAGTAATAGCCGAAAAACAATCCACCGTCCACGAAGGACTTTTTGACCACGTCATTTAATTGTTCATGCCGCTTTTGCATTGCCACACATTCTGCTTTCTTTCCGATGTCGGAGTAAAGCCTGACGAGCTCGTACTCGGCGGAGACGCCCATTTCATGAGGACCGAGGTTTTTCTTGATGCTGGCTTCTAATTCCTTGTATCTCTGAATCGCTAGGCTTGTGTTGACGTATCTCGAACCTTTGATGCCGGCTTCTTTCTTTATTCGATAATTTTGGTCATAGGTTTGTTCAACAATGCGTGCGATTTCGCCAGCGTTGGTTGGTGGCAATGTGGTGCGCGTAAACTTTTGCTCTTTGATTAGTTTTGCTATTTGCGCCTCACGTGCGGCTGTATGCTTGATCGCGTAATAAGGAGTCGAGATCGGTTTGTAACTAAACAACAAAGAATCGTATGTATTCTTCTCTGAATCGAAACTGAATTTTCGTTTCAGATCTTGGGGCGTTATTTGGGTGAATGAACGCTCGGCTTTCAAGAAAACAATCATTGGAAATTCATGATTAGACAGATTTGCGTGAGCAACGAATACCGTTCGAGATGCTGTTGGCAGTGCCTTTAGAGTGGTGTTACCAGAGTCCTTTAAGAAGCGATCAACAGTAATGCCAGTCGCAGAAGAGTTGTAAATCTTCGGCGTAAATTTATATGTTCCGACAATAACATCTGTTGATTCTGCGCACATTTTTGCGAAATCGAGTTTGTCCAATTTTTTCTGATACTCGCGTTCAAAAATTGTGTCGAGTGGAACATTTCGTTCCAGTGACTCAATCTCCATTCTCGTGTAATCACGCTGTTCTTCATTGTCGGCACGCCAGTAAACTGTGGTGGCGGCATCTTTATTTTCGGGATGGAGAAAAACGATCGCAGTGGTCCCGGGTGATGGAAAATCTACTGGTGTTCTCAGTTCGCCACCATCCGGTGCCACCACATCCGAAGTGTGATAGCTAGGCGTTGTGAGTACCAGATGATCGGGGAGATTGTTGGCGGCGTACATCCGCTTAACTATGGATATTTTTAGCTTAATTGGTTTAGCGTCTTTGACACTTCCTTTGTCGATTACTTCGTCGACGCGGAGCTTGATGCACGGCACGCCGTGAAGGTCGACAGCCAAATACTGTGCGAACGCAGGGAGTGCAAATAAGGACAGGATTGTGGATAGTAAAAGTAGTTGCAGTCGCATGATGGTCACCTGAAAAGTTCGACCATTCTAGGCAATTTCTGGGATTTGCGTCACAGGGATTTTACTGACCTTTTGTTAGCACCATCACCAGCCGCGGTGAATGGGATAACCAATCGGTGGTGTGGCGAAGAATTGGTTTCGCGCGTTGATGCACACCTGCAGTATTGACTGTTGTGGTTTGGCCGTTTTGACGAGTTTTGGAAGTTTCCTCTGAAGATCTCTGAGCAACCAGTCTGAGCTTTGAGCCGACTTGTCTAATGCTGGTGTTTGTAGCACAGTTTCATGCACGTGGCTGAAGCAATCAAGGAGCCCTTCTTTCGCCTCGAAATGCGAGTTGAGTGGAAAATTTTTATCACCTTTACATCGCTGGACGATTACGAAGGCCTTCGCCATCCGAATCCACATGCTTCTCCATCTCGACTCCAAGAACTTCGTCGAAAGCGATTTGTCCTTCCTTCTTCGGACGCAGCGGAATGACAGTAGTGAATCGTCGAACAGTGTCGCCCTGAGTGGGAATCACGGTACTGGAGACAGAACATTTTACTTGCCAATTTTCTGTGCGCCCTGATAATGGCAATACCGATATAAATCGGCTCATCTAGTGCGGCTCTTCGGAGCCTCATGTGTGAGTCCATTTGCATTGGTGCACCACTGCTACAGCTCACTCTGCGATCTCTAGTCTTACTGTCGATTCGCGTGCAAACGCGAGACGACGTTGTTATGCGACGTTTGTACACCCCACAAACTCGCTTTTCAGATCGTCTACATTTGACGTTCAGATTTTTATTGACTAAACGATTGTGCTGCGGACGATTCGGTGGTGTCAGTTTCTATCACCGTCGGAGGAATCACTATGTTCTCGTTTAGCCATCCTCATTTGTTCGGAAGCATTTTAGTTCGTAGAAATCTGATTTTGGTTTCGGCAGTTTTGCTTTTGATCGTTATATCGAATTCTCTGAATCATTGCTCGGAAGCAGCGGAAACATATAATCCGCGAGAGAACGCCTTTGCGTTATATGCTTTAAGTTCTGACTGTAAAATTATTAGCAAGTGCACGCTGCAACACACCGATGTTTCTGCTCAGATATCGGGTTACATCGCTCGAGTCACAGTTAACCAACAATTCTGCAATCCGTTTAAAAACAAAATCGAGGCGGTCTACACATTTCCTCTCGATGCAAATGCGGCAGTCGACAGCATGTCGATCAAGCACGGACAACATACGATAACGGGCACGATCAAACGGCGCGAAGACGCGAAGCTAATTTATGAAGAAGCGCTGGCTATAGGCGAGACGGCTGCCCTTCTCGATCAGGAACGTCCGAATATCTTCACTCAATCAATCGCGAATATCGAACCGCGTGGCAAAGTTGATGTGACGATTACTTATGTGACTATTCTCCCATTCGAATCCGGAAAGATGAGTTTCGTTTTCCCGACTGTGGTTGGTCCACGTTTTAATCCTGATGTCCCAACGAAAACCGCGACGCCCGGCGAACCGATGCAAACGTTTATGCTGCAAGAGGCAATCCAACAGGCACCGCGCGCGGTAGCAAGCACTCGGTCCGGGCATGACCTATCGCTCAGTGTGACAATCGAGGCTGGAGGTCCGATCGATCACATTGTTTCGAAGCTTCATTCTGTTATCGTTGCCCAAACAAATCAAAAAGCGATGATAAAACTGGCGAATCTCAAAACAATCCCGAACAGAGATTTTGTACTTACGTGGAACGTTTGTGGTGAGAAGCTATCCAGTAGCTACTTGGCTCATTGCTCCAAAGGTGATGGTTATGCGACATTTATGATAATGCCACCAGATAAAGTGCCTCCAAAACAAATCGCACCCAGAGAATTGATTTTTGTGGTTGATTGCTCGGGCTCGCAAGCGGGTAGACCGATCCAAAAAGCGAAAGAGACGATGTTGTACATTTTGGATCGAGTCAACCCCAGGGATACGATCCAGATAATTGCATTTAGCAACGAAACTCTATCAGCATTTTCGAAACCAACCATCGCTAATCGCGCAACGATCGAAACTGCCAAACGTTTTGTTCAAAGTATAAAAGCGCTCGGTGGAACCTTTATGGCTCCTGCGATTAGGAATGTGTGTTCGATTCCAACAACAGAACATAGACTGCGAATAGTTAGCCTGATGACCGACGGATACATTGGAAATGATTCGGAAATATTGGGATTAGTGAAGGAACTTCGTGGAACATCCAGATGGTTTTCGTTTGGCACCGGAGACAGTGTCAATAGATATCTGATCGATGGCATCGCTAGAGAAGGCGGTGGCGAAGCTGAGTATGTGCTTCTGAATGATGCGTCTGAGAAGACTGCAAAAAGTTTTTGCGACAAAATTTCCTCTCCGGTTTTGACCGATGTGAAACTGTCATTCAAAGGGCTGAAGGTGAAGGATGTTTATCCGAATGTGCCGACTGATGTTTGGGCGAGTCGTCCACAATATTTTGTCGCTCGATATTCGAAGGGCTCGTCTGGCGCCATTAAGCTTAGTGGCGTCTGTGGTGGCAAGCCCTACGAGCAGACATTTCATGTTTCGCTTCCCGATAATGAGAAAGAGAACACTGCCGTCAAAACGATGTGGGCAAGAAAAAAGATCGAGCATCTTTGTTCTGAGGATTACTTCGCACTTTGGGTCAATCCTCAAACCGCTATTCACAAAACGGAGATCACGAATCTTGGCTTGAAATATGGGATCTTGACGGAGTATACGTCATTCGTCGCGGTAGATAAACTGTCAAATAGGGAAACGAGTAATTCCAAACCGGCACCGTCCGTGGAGCCAGCCGCGAATTGCCAACATGGAACGATTCGTGTGGTGCCCGGATACAATGAAACGTACGTCGGTCTTCACACATTCTGGGGCGATGACATTGTATCCCAACTCTTCGCGAATATCGGACAACTAGTCGGTAAGTGGCTAACAGAGTTCGTAAACGGTTGGATGAGCGACGTCATTCAAGCTCTCGTGGGCTCAATCAAAGGTTTAGGCACCGCGGAATATCCGACATTTGACGGGTCTGACAATAGCGCCGTGAGTCGCATTGTTCGCGGCATTCAGGAGATCGTTCGAGCTGTTGCGTTCATCGTGCTTATCGTTCTTTTCGTCAGGCAGAAACGTAAGGTTAAGCCACCATTGAATCAGGATGTCGAAAAGAATCAACAAGACATTTAGGCGATGCTTTTTCCGCGTGTCGAATCGGTGATCGAGATGAAACACTCGGTCAACACATTAAACGCCGCGCAGTTCAATTCTGGAGAATATTTCCGTCTCCAATTTCATAACTCTGCGAAGGTTAACAGCGTGAAATCAATCCGCGCTGGAGTTGTTCTGTTTTCTCCATCGAATTTCTTTCATGGATTTCAGCGCATCGTTCTTGTACTTCTCGAACAATTCTTTTGTGGCAGAAAAACGAATGACACCAGCCGATGTCAGATCTCCATAGTTATCGAACGTGATCGCAAAGCAATGGAATACCGGTTCGTTTTCGGAGATCGTCTGACCATCAATTTCTACAACCATTCTGCCGTTCCAGTCGATTGTTCGTGCTGAGTTCAATTTGTATTGCGTGGGATCGGCATAATTCAATTTTATTACTTCGTCCAAAAATGCAAGCTCACCTTTATCGAGCTCGTGAGGCGCTATCGCGAAGATATCCCGCCAAGCAGCTCGATGAGTTTCGTCAATAGTTCGACCGTCCCAGTCAATTGACAAGCCAGCCTTAGCGCGTTTTGACTTCGGCGAGAATTCGTAGTTGTAACCAGTGTTTCCACCAAAACCCCACTTGGCAGACCGACGAGTCTGCTCCCAACCCTGTGGAATCTGAAAAGCCTGTATCGGAACATTGTCAGCGACTAGAGTTTCGGGGGTGCATTCGAGTTTTGTATTCGATGCACTGTCAGTCGATTTTGGAGTGTTGAGGTTGAACATCTTTGATGATGCTCCTTTTGAAATCAGGATCGAGTCAAACGATTTGTGAGGCACGAAAAAAACGAATGGTGTTTTCTCCTCTACACTGTTTGGTGGCGGTGGGTAGAACGGCATGGTCAGTCCTTTATAGAGCTCAATTAGGATGTCGCTTCAAAAACGCTTTTAGCTTCTGCTATAAATTTGAGCATATTTGGATCAGCCTTGCCATGTTCTTTGATGTAGGATTTGACGAATACATCTTGCGGGTGCGCCTTCTTTTGAAGTTCAAACATATTCGGTTTTACTTCGCAGCATCAGAAACGGCAATGCGAATAAATTGCCCGCGCTTGTCTAGACGTCTTGGACACTACCCGCTCTACTGCTCTTTTCGGACTCGACCAGTCGATCGGCTTCCAGAAGCTCCTTATAATCGCGGACGGCATCTTCAACCGCCAGGTTGAGCCAATCCAAAAATGTCGGTCGGGCAAACTTGAGCTCCCGCCCCTCCTGCAAAACGTACACCGGAGGATCGATACCGTCTTTGGTATCAAAAAACACAACAGCGCAGCCGTACCTTTCCAAAAAAATCATTACTGAATCAGTCAACTCTTTACCGCTTTCATTGAACAAATGCTGCGCTACTTCGCGACCAGACTCAAACGGATAGGCAAAATCACATTCGGCAAAAAATCGTCCTCTTCGCCTGCCCATAAGTGAAAGAAATTCTTTGAAAGACTGCGGCAGCCCGCCTTGATACTTCTTCTCCAACTGCTCGACTTCCTCGGACGTGCAACCAATAATCGAATCATGGGTGGCAAGACCCTCTTCGATCAACTTGTCGACTAATTGTTGCACTGTCAATATCATTTATTTGAGTCTCTGATTGTCTTGGGACCTAATCTCTCCAAAACACTTCACCCTCTGGAGTAACAACAGGATATGACACTTCCCTCCTGCCATTCTCATCGTCAATCAACCAGTCATCGAGCAGTGATTCATCAAATGGGAGTGGTTCCTCATCGGGTTCTTCAGGTTCTCGCTGATTCGCTTCGTCGTTGAAGTAATCGAACATCGCTTGATAAGCGGATGCGGTACTTGTCAGTTCGATGTCGCCGCTCCAGTTAAACATGTCTTCTACGGTAATGTTCGTTATGATGCCAATCAGTTTCTCGCCTTGATACAGATTGGCGCGCGACGGTTTTATCCATTCTTGGTTTGTTTGCGATGGCACATTCATTCGCGCTTTTCCTTTCGAATCTTTCGAATAAACCGGTGATCTACTTGTCGCTTCCCAAAATGGTTATGAAGCGTTTCGGAATGATACCTTGAACCAGGATCTCCTTGTCCTTGCCGACGTAGTCGAGCAGTTTTATTTTCGTTACTCGCTTGAAGTGGCCCAATCGGTGGTGTGGCGTAGAATTGGTTTCGCATGATCAACGACAATTAGAATTGCGCCCCGTATTGCCTGAGCAAGATTTCGTACTTTGACGGAGATGTTGCCTGAATTAAGATCGTACCCTCCTCGTAGCAGAAAGCGACGAGGTGATTTTGATGGAGGCGACAATGAGTCTTCAGGGTTCGATTTTTGACCAGTCAATGCGGCCCCGGCGCAATTTAATTTGACGCCAATCAAAGGGAAACCTATACCCCTGCTTGGTCAGCAAGGAATGTAGCACGTGGTAGGTGCTCGACACCGGGGATTCCGAGCATATGTTATCGGCTAACAGTGGGGTCGAACATTAGAGCCATAAGAGTTAGCCGAATATGCAAACGGATGTTTATCTTTTGCCAAACTCGAGGAGAACTGCCTTACATCGGGAATACAACTCTCGAGTGCTATTGAGTATTTACCGTTTTCCGGAGACAGGCGAAATGGATGAACTGAATTCAAATCTAGCTCAAAGCACTTCAAAACTGGCATTAGCTAAAATCTCGTCAGCCCCTGCAGAGAGTCTTTTTGTTGGTCTACTTCTCACAATAGCAATCGGCCTTACCATGTTCGTACTTACCGTGTTTACTGCTGCAGGTATCAATCTGGGTCCGACACCAACCTGACACGCGAACTCGGGTTGCTCGGTCGGGCAACCGTGAAAAATTCTTCGAGGTCATTAAGCACCATGCTCACTGAGCAAGCAAACCTGATGATATCTCGGTTTATGTAACTGCAGGACCTGTCAGCTTCACGAAATAGCCTGATTGCAAGGCACTCAGCGAGCCGTATCGCTTATCCAAACCCTGCTGGCGTTGGCAATCTGAAAAAAACAGTCTGGAGCATAAATGCTCTTTCCAAACAATTGCTTCTGCGGTACTGCAATACCGGCATGCACAAGAGAACTCCCCACGAGCCCATTGCAATTGCCGGAGTGGTCTTGAAATGACGGATCGTAGCAGCGGCCGAGTTTGCTACGTGCAAAGGCAATCGCTTCTTTAGCCTGTTCTGCATTGGCATACGGCGGTCGAATAAGTCCGAGGCGAGTGCTTCCCCAGCGCAGATAAATATCAAAGTCAGCCTCCACGACCTCTTTATCAACAGTGATGAGTCGCTTATTCTCATCGACAAGAGCCGCATGAACCCAAGATGTTCGAGTGGTCGCTAGACATAAGGCGATCCACTGCCAACTATGCAGATTAGACTCTATAATTACGTCGCCTGGCCTGCTCAATTCCCTTAACAAGGACAACTCCTCTGCCGTGGTATCCCAGGGCAGCGGCCAGGGCCAAAGCTTTGTTGTGAAAAACTTGTTCCGAACAGGTGGCACAAAGAATACGGTAGCCAGGGCCGCACCGCCGATAAGCAAACTCAAACTAGCAATTTTTCTAACCGATCTCATCAATTCACGACGCTACGGAGTTACTATTATCAGGTGGACTCGCAACTTTTTTCAATATAAAATCAACGTAGTAGCTGCGCCCACTTCTTGATCGCCTTCGATTGCCAGGACTGCTGCAAAAGTTCGCCATACGCCAAACTAGACAAATTCCAGAGCGCAGAACTCATAGTCGGATATGCATGGATCATTCCTGAGAGCTCCTGCACCGTCATGTTCTTCCGAATAGCAATGGCGAGCTCGTGAATAAGCTCTCCGGCCCTGCTCGACACGATGGTGGCGCCAAGGATCCGACCGTCTTTCCTACAGACAATTTTCAACATGCCAGCGGTCTCATCTACGATCGCTCGATCAAATTCTGACATATCCAAGCGAAAGATTCTAATGTCACCGTATTTGGTGCGGGCTTCTTCCTCGTTAAACCCTACGCTCGCTACTTCAGGATCGACGAAAGTGCATCGTGGAATGACGAATTGTTCCCTTGCCATCGGGATACGCAAACAAGCATTCAGCACAGCGACGCGTGCGGCATGATCGGCATAGTGAGTGAAGAACGGCGGACCACAGACATCACCGCAGGCCCATATATGAGGGGCCGTCGTTCTTTGATGTCGGTCTACTTTCACGAAACCATGCTCATCAAGTTCGACGCCTGCAATTTCAGGAGAGAGTTCCCGCGCACCGCCCTCCTTTCCTACAGCCACGAACAAACTTTCCGAGCAGAGCCGTCGTTCGCTGCCGTTTGATCGAACCATCATCGAAACGCGCTCATCGTCCATGGATAATGCCACCACTTCTGAGGACAGAAGCAACTCCACGCCTTCAGAACGCAGCTTATCTTCAACGATTGCAGATGTTTCAATCTCCTCTTTACGAAGTAAACGCTCATGCTTCTCGACCAAATAAATATCGACACCAAAGCGTCTCAACAGCTGCGCAAACTCGACACCAACAGGTCCGCCACCCATCACGATCACACTTTTGGAACGAGACGGCAACTGTAGAATGCTCTCGTGTGTTAAGTAGTCAACCTCGCTAATTCCAGGCACGTCAGGAAGTCTATTCTTAGCTCCGCAGGCGATAATGAATTTGCGTCCCTTCAGACTCTCGCTCCCACATGTAATCGTATGCCGATCTTGGAACCGTGCCCGTCCTTGAATAACTGAGATTCCGTACTTCTTCTCTAAAAGTTCGGACGTTTCGTGTTCACTTATCTTGCGCCGCGTTTCCCTCATATGACTCATTGCCTTCTGGAATGCGACATCCAGATCTATGTCACTCGAATATTTTCGTGCAACATGCAATTCTGCAGCTTTGTGAATCAGGGCCTTGGAAGGAACACACCCGCTCCAGAGACACTCGCCTCCTGGCTTGCCATCGCTAATCAAAGCGACCCGCAAACCCAGGGAGGACGCGAATCCAGAGGCCACTAATCCGGCAGCACCAGAGCCGATAACAATCAAATCGAAAGTGTCTACCATTTTTCGCCGATTATCAAAATTTTGCCTGTCACGCGTTCAAAATGCCATATCGACCTTTTGTAATCTATCGATTGTTCATTATTCGCAAACGATTATAACTGACTAAAGGCAGATTCTCGCGTATAGTTGCCCGAAAAGATGCCCTTTCGGAACCATATAACAATACGAACTAGCCGATGAATACGAATATCTGCTCGCGGGACAAATAGTTACCTTTGCTCTCTGCTAAATTCAAAGCCCTTAACGGGTTCACTGTCGGAGTATTGAGATAAATCGCCCCAAAGATCAGGCACCACTTGCGGTGGCTCACCAGACTCAACTTGAACGACTGGAGGAGTCTTTTTTGCTGATCGATACTCTGACTCTGCGCTAGCAACCAGCCCCCGGACGAAATTAAGAACCCTCGCTTGCTGGGTCTTGAACTGGAATTTAGTTCCCAGATGCATGCCACCGCCGCAAAAAACAGTAACGAACAAGCCACAGCTCCAGATCTTTTGCACTTCTGATGGTGGCACCAACTGATGAACCAATCCAATCATAAACAACAGCATTCCCCAGAACAAAACGGCGCCGCCGATGACCATAATCTTGTCCTGCTTGGTAAACCGAGCCTGCTCAAAGTGCATATCAATATCGGAGCCGCCGTTTCTACCTTTCTTGATAGCCACAACCAGTATCGCCACACCGTAACTAAGCTGGCTGTCATAGCGAATCCGCAGCTCAGATTCAGATGAATTGATTGTCCCCACAACCTTCCAGACTTCCTGAATTGGCTCGATGGACATCGTTCCAACCGGTTTGCGTGGCTGTGGAGCAAAATCTACTTTCTGCTTGAACAGACTAACCAACTCCGTCGGGCTAAGCGACGATCGAATCTTGGAGTTCCCGTCAACATTGGTTAGATATGCCATGTTCGCTTACCTCGTTTACCGAGCATAGCAGCAGTCGAAGCCGGACTCCGTCGGTCTACAACATTAATCAACAATTGAACCAACCAGTGTTCAGCGGTCCGTGAGAACTGTTATCAAAACGGCTTTGAACCATGCATGGACTCGATACGAGCCCCTAAGCAGTTTATACGGGATGAATTCGCTTATGTCGTTCGAGTGACAAACATTGGATCAGTAGAATGATGCACTCACGATATTAAAAGTCGCCGTGTTTTTGAATCTCGAAGTTTCCAGATGGCACCATCGGTCAAGAAGTGATGGAAATTTACACAACCTTGAATGACACTGACCATTGCCATGAAACTAAAACCCAAATCGGCCATTATATGTGGTATCACGATATAAATGAAGCAGCCACCCATAAGTGCCCATGCTGTCCACTGGATTGCAGGCATCGTCAGTAGTGCTTTGCCGATTTGAGCAGAACCCATTCCGTCGGGCAGACCACGTTCTTTCAAATAATATGAAAGCGATATCAAACAATACTGTGCACCATGCAAAAATGGTGGCGCCCATAACCAGGCGATGATACTGGCGTAACCATTTACGGTGCCCAAGAGCGCTACCCCAGCAACCATGATGAGCGTGGGAAGCGGCATCATCTTCTGATCCCTGAGCCATTTGCGGACTACCACAGCTATGAAAAGTGCGGCCATAATCGCTTCGAATGCTATCGCGACATAATGAATTTCTCTCGGGAAGTTGGCAAACGGTAGTGGAACTCCCCACATCTCGTGCGGCATCTCTTCTCTGATACACAGCAACTTTGTTATGACAAAGATCGAGACGGAAGCGAGCATAAGTTTGTAAATCTGCTTCTCGCGAGCGCTCATGTCATATTGTCTTTTATAACAATAAATCAGACCGACGCCATAAGTTTGCGATGTGTAGTGCTGGAGGACCCAGCCCATGTGAACGTAAATGATATAGCCCTGCAACGGGGGATAAACGAGCGACGCTGCGAAGAGCACTATCGGTAGCCAAATTAGATAGCGCCCGTAGAACTTGAAGCGCTCCCTATCCTCGCTGCTCCCGTAGATGCGCATGTACGTAGCCCAGGTGTGCGTATTGTTGATCAAAATTGGGGTCGTCAGCCCCATCAATACCCACCACTGCGAGAACTCCCAGTCGAACAGGTCATTAGTGTGAATTCGTAAATTGTCTAAATTCGCGGCGTTCCAGCCAAAGAAATAAACGTGAAATATACACATAAGCCAGAAAACGCCGCCGTAGACAAAGATAAAGTCGACGATCGGATTGATAATCCAAGGGTACGGTGCGTCGGCTTTTGCCTCGGGAACAGCCTTTGCCGTTTCCGGAAATGCGACGTTGTCGTTGAAAGCGCTGCTTACCATGCTGCTGGCCTTCGATTAGGACCGTAAATATCTTGCCCAGATGTCGCAAATTAGAACCAGGGTGATGTCCGGATCATGGACTGTAGGGGCGGACGCCATGATACTTGCAACGAAAGAGAGTCAACAAAAGTGAAGTAGATAGGTGGGGAGCAGCAGACCATTTCTATCTCTATTTCCTCCGACTCAAGTGTTTCTTCCTAATCACAGAAGTTCGTCCGGCAACAACTGATTGGCGAGTCTGATGATGCACGAAAAGGTCCATAGTGATTGTCGTCAAATTAAATTGCGCGGGGCGCATTTCTAATTGTCGTTGATCAGTGATAACCGGATCTACGAACCGCCTACAAACTAGTGCCGAATACGGTGGCAATGGTGATGTCGTAGTTCTAGTACAACTATAGCTGGCGAAACTCACGAGGAGTTAGTGGAATCTCTACACGAGTTTGATGGTGCGCAGATTGCTCTAGGAAATTATCCACCTTGGCTTGAAGATAATGAATCGGTCACCTCTGCGATCGTTCCAGAGCCCGACGGTTCAGTAGTTGCTGGAATCTATTAGCAGACAGCAATCTTTCCTGGTTCCTACGCACACAGAAGAACTGGGGTCGATTTCAATGAGGCGACAGTACGTCGTCCGGTTGTTCCAGATTATGCAGAGCAGATTCGTACCAACAAAGTGTTCTTCAGCATTTTGTGCCGTGGCACATAACTCGGATTATGTCCCCTTGTTCCCAAACGTAGCTTTCATTGATGCGTGACGGGTACATTGGAATTGGTAGTTGAGGAACAACGTGATGCCTCTGGAAATGCAACAGCTGATTCTCGTTTGCATGGGTAGTTTGCTCATTCCATTCATGATAGGTATGATGCTCTGGTCGCGCAGGCAACGAGAGTCGTCTGGCTGGGCTCTGCTTGAGGAGCGTTATCCGCAGAAGGAGAAATTCGGCGGTAACTGGCAGATCAATAAACCACTGCGACTCGAAGCGATCAGGGGCTACCATACTGTTGATATCGGCTTTGACAGTGGGTATCTCTATCTCCGACCGACGCAACACGGCGATATCTTGAAAAAAACGATACAGCTTCCCTGGGCGGCTATTCAGAGAGCGTCAATTAAAGAAAATCTTGTCGAATTGTCAGTGACAGCAGACAAGGAGATAGTTCTCGGTTTGGATTGCGCTAGTTTGAGACAGGTGGAACAAGTCACCCAGCTCCTCATACAAAAGGATGAACAGTAAAGTCCTGCTTAAGACCATTTTTATCAGTGCAGCTGGGCACATAATTTTTCGCCTGAATGAGGCAGATACTTCGAGGAGCGAAGCCGCTGTTGCAGAGCCGCCAGCAGACAGAAAGTTTTTAAAAGAGAGGTTCATGGCTGCATACGGCAGATGCTCTCCATCGATCAACCAGGATATGATGGGCGTTCTCGCACTCGGCGTACGACGCCACCAAATTTTCATTTTCTTGAGGCATTCTACTCATTTCTTCCACGCGATAGGTGAAAAGTTTCAATGGTCAATACAACAACCAACGCTATGGAAAAGAATCCAGCAAATTTGGATCGAAACGAGGTAATTCTAAGGCGCCACCATTTGTGGTGCGACCGACAAGTCATTGCGCCGAAAGCGAAGAACGAAAACTGCGCTTTTCCTCGAAGACGTTTTCTCTATCGAGTAGAACTTCAACGACTTGTCTAGAGCATTGTTTGTGAAAGCGGCGTTAGCTCCGGGCGAAATTAGCCGTCAATGTGGTCATTCCGGGAAGCTTGACAGGTAGTACTACCTAGTACTACCATAGAAACAGGTCCGTCTGTTGCCCTTTTCGCTCTGTAAGGAGATATCGAATGGTCACAAAAAAGCGACAGATCTCGTTTTACGCTGAGCCGGATGTTGATATGTACCTGGCCAACCTTGATCTCGGAATCAAATCCAGAGCCATCAATGACGCCCTTCGCATGGTTCTATTCGGCGAAGCTCGCGTAGACCTGGACGACGGGAAGGAACCGGTTCTCTTCAAAGACCTTACAGAACATCAGCAACATGACATATACACAAAGGTGTGGGAGTCAGACGATGGAATTTGGCAGACCGTGCGGGGCACTTCAAAGAATTGGAAGCATACGACAGCAAGGTATCTATCACTGTTTCAGAAGCAGTATGGAGAACCATTCAGAATATGCGAATTCCGCGGCAAGGACAAAGTCAACAAACTGAAAAAAGTCGATGCCCAATTGTACGGTCCGAAGCAGCGTGTTGAAAATTCTCAAGAACATCTGAAAGAGCTTCTTTAGGGGCGAATTGCGAGCGCCACACAGGAAAGGCACATCTTTAATTTCTGGAATCAGCCCCAGGGCTCTGGCATCATACTTCGGTGATTCGGTTCGACTTTCCAAAACATCGCCATGCGATTAATCGGAATACATTTGAATAGCATAAAAGCTTGACTTCGGAATGTTGTTGTATCCGCTGTGCACGCCTGGCTTGAACGTGTAAGAGGATTTCTGCCGGCTTCACCAAATCTGGTGGTCGCCGGATCTACAAACCGCCTACAAACTAGTGCCGAATACGGTGGCAGTGGTGATGTCGTAGTTCTAGTACAAAACTACTAAGATTGCCCGCCGAAGTGCGTCTTAAAATATTCCTCGTATGCCTTTGTGGGGCGGAAATACTTGATCTCTCCAGAGTAGTGGGTGCCGTTCGGCGGCACCACAAATTGATGATCGTTGGCACCATATATAGTATTGTTCGGTCCTTTACCGATCACTGTAAAAATATCTCCACGATCTTTGTGCTCACCTCCGTGGGCGTACGGATCTTGCCTGATTGCACGTTCGCTCCAGTGCCGGTAGCCGATGTCGGATAGACCGGGCGCTTCGTCTGGTCCCAGAGCGCGAAAGAACTCCGGGTGGTTCTCATAGATTTTGGCTTGCTCGACAGCCGTCAAGCCTCTGGGGAGATGGAAAAGTCCGTCATCAGTCGGTTGACTTGAAACATTGGAGGCGGGGTCAAACGTTTCGCGAGTACCTGCCGCGCAATTGCCAACCCTTCCATGTTGTTGCCCTCTCAACCGGGACGCCACCTGCGATGCTCTATCAGCCATGAAAATGCGAAAGTCCGAAGAAGCGTCATCTTGCTGAGAGGTGCTCCGAGCTGGGATGTCGCTATTGCCGGATGTGCCGTCGTTAGCGCCCGAGTACTTCTTAATTAATCGCTCAGCCTCCGGTATGTGACTGTTTACCTTTGCGATGTATTCACTGCTATCTTTCGGTCTTTGTGCAGCTGCTGCCAGCGCTCCCGGGTCATGATGTTTGTTGTCTTGTTGTTTGAAATAAGAAAGAGCGACATGTGCGTTTTTCTGTGGATCGAAAGCTTCTTGCTCGTTCTTCAGCCTGCCGTCGCCGAGGGCTTCGGTGAGTTCACCGCCGCGGTGGAGTTGAAACAGTCCGAAACTTGTGGCAGTTGACGCGTCTTTGCTATTGCGTCGATCCCCTCTAGCCTCCGGGTTGCCCTGGCTTTCTACAAGCATCGAAGCGACTGCTGCCTTGGTGGCGTTTTCGCTCAAGTTTTGGTCTTTGGCTTCTTTCAAGACTGCCTTGACACTATTTTCCAAGGTCAGGTCGTCCGGCTTTTGAAGATTATCGTATGCGCCACCGGCGAATGCATGGCGGCCGTGCCCAGCGCCTTGAGAATGATGCCGCCGGTGGTGCCGGTTCTGATGATGCCCACCATGATGTCCGTGACCACCGCGTTCATGATGATGCCGCCCGTCGTCACCCCCATGGCGGTGGTGTCGCTCGCTGCCATGATGGTCTTCGCCACGGCGTCGCGGAGGGTGGTCGGCATTGCGGTGATCCGGAACTCGATGGGGAACAGCTCTGTCGAAATCTGTGTCGGCTGGAGTGACATTCGGGGTGAGTTGGGCGGCGCCATCTCGGGGTCTTAGCGCGAACTGATCCGGTGAATTGTCGTCGCTGACGATAGTTAAATTTGGCAGGTACCCAAGTTTGTGCAGGTCCTCATTTATCTGGGTCAGATCTTGCTTGAAGAGTTCCGCAGACTCATGAGAACTTAGAGCCTGCAGTGTTTCAGACACAGCGTGCATATCATTGGGATTTTGTATAAGCGAATTGACGATTTGTTTTTCAGCATTCTTCAACCCATCTGAATGAGTCTGCCCCGTTAGATTCAAAGCGGCTTCGGCATTGCGAGACGGTGTCGGCACTTCACCGAACGCAGAAGTTTGGCTAAAGCTATGCTCCGGTCTGGCGACGGAATGAGACTGGTCAGAAAAACTCTCTAGTGACATTGGTAACCTTATCGGATGATGCACCGACTGCAAAAGGTGATAGTTTGGGTAGTAAAAAATGCGCCCGAGACCGGCGCTTTGGTCTTAAATGCTGCAAGGGCTAATCATGAGTAGATGATAATCGGCGTGCAATGACTAACTGGTGGCGATGCGTGTCTGAATTGTGACTACCCCTCAAGAGGCTACCGACTAAGGGCAGTTTGCATGCTAGCGCCCGGAGTTTCCGAGCAATCTCAGACTTGGTCATCCCAGCGGCATAAAGTTTTTATAGATTAGATGCGTGCTTTAGAGCGGTTCTCGGTCGACCACGCTTTTTCTTAGAAGCGCGAATACCCGCTTTGATTCGCTCACCTACCATATCTGGTTCAAAGTTCGAAAAAACAGAGAGCATGCACCATAGCTTTGCCTGCTGGCGAGGTCGTATCGAACGACTCTGTTACCGAGACAAATGTGCCTTTGCTCTTGGCGGCATTGCCGCCAAGGTTCTCGCAAAACTATTTCTGTGGCTTCTCTGATTGGCTCAGCAAGTCGATAACCGCTTGCCTGTTCAGAACAGCGTTGTCGTAAGTTTTGCTGGCAGATGGAATCAGCTTCAAAATATCGATCGCTTTGTCATACGAATCTTTTGACTCGACCAAACGACTCTTCGTGCGATACCAATTCGCAAGGTCGAGATAGTTACGCGCCCCGTCGGCGGTATTCGTCTTATTGTGTTTGGCGAACCAATCAATTCGTTTCTGGTAGGTTTTCTCAAACTTAGAAGAACGTCTCGGGTTGGACGGTTTGATCACATCGATTCGGTTATTCGGTGGATGACTGACAGAATTGGAACTTTGTGGAGTGCCGCCAAAATAGCCACCATTGTCCGTTGGAGTAAATACCTTCTTACTCCACTCCGTTGCTGGAAGCTGCGCGCCAGCGGCGTTGTACAAAGCGCTCATGCAAAACAAGATCGCATTCGCGAACACAGCAACGACTTTGAGAGTTCTGTCGCGAACCGCTCGCAATGCCTTTGGACAGTTATCCGTTATGACTGTTCCATCCTTTCTTCTTTTGAAGTTCAAACATATTCTGTTTTCACTTCGCAGCATCAGAAACTCTTCGGCTTCCTTCTTTGACATCGACGAGAGATTGTAGACATTCAATGCGCATGACTGGCAGAAACGTTCGCGATCGTCGCCGACCATGTCCTCCCATTTCATGGGGCATGGAAAGGCAAGTTCGATTTTGTCTAAATCAACAGTCCTGCTCTCTGTTCGAGCAGCAAACGGCAATTTCACTTTGGTAATGCTCCCGGCACGGAAGAGGTAGGTTATACCAATATACATGTATGCAACACGACCGTTACCGGATCGTGACCAGACAGGAAGATGGAGAGAGCCATCTTTACCACGTGATCATTTGCCATGTCAGAGTCATCTAGATTTACTTGCAACCGGCTTTTCCCATTCGCAGTCCGCATTTTTCTAAATAAACTAGCCAATCACGGGTGTAGATAGACCCTAAGTATGTTTCAAAAGGAAACGCTCAAAGATTGTTTCGAGGTTCGATTGCCGAAACATCACCAAATCGACTTTCGACACTCGAATGTCAAAACAAAAGTAATACAGCAATCACCATATACAGTGGCGACCAATGAAGGTCACACGCAGATCAGGAATCCAAAACTATTATTCGACCGGTCTTCTCTCTAGAAGTCGCGCCGGTCTCCGAGCCCAGCCGTGCTGCCATCTCTCACGCACGTCTATTTGCGCACGTACTTCCATTCCAAACCCACAACCACTTGCCCGCTGCAGCTCAACTTCATCGAAGGCAACGCATTGCGGGAGGCCGCATGTTGCGCTGCCATAGCCGGATTGGCTTTGGCAAACCTATCGAATTCTGCGATGTTATCGACAACTTGATACGATGAGCTGTTTGAAGGTACGCAATAATCTCTTCCCAGCCCTATTGTGTTTTCCTTAGTAGCAGACTTAATCCAACTACCAGGAAGGAAACTACAAATCGGAGCCACATCTTCGTGACCGGACAAAGAAGCTGTCAGCATGAAGTTGTCACCGACCGCAATCTCTTCAGGCGGTGCGTCAAACTTCAAGGTGCAACTGACGTTTTCCTTCTGATACATATCTGGTCCGGTGTATGTAATCGAATTTTCGCCAATGCTTACCTGCACTTTAGTGTTGGGAATTAAGTTTTTTTGAGTGACGAATGGTCCAGTCCTTCTGAAAACCGGACCGGATAAGACTCGACTGACTGCTTGCTTTCCAGTTTTTGTTTGAGGCGTACCAACTTTTGACATCATTCCGACAACTGGTGTATTAGGTGACTTTGGCGCATATGTCGTCGCGGGCACCGCACCTTTTGACAGCGTTGCATCGGTGGAAGCCAGAGAAGCTGATTTTTCCGGCAAGCTATAGTTCCACGTTTCGGTGAGGCATGCGCCGCCAAAAGTGAATCGGATACCGACAAACATTTCGCGACGTTGACGTTCGGACGGATTAGTCCACGTAACAAGCTCAACGCGATCGCTAGCCTTACCCTGGTCAATGAAGAATCCATCGGGCATGTCGAATCCAAGCCCTTTGAACACCGAGCAACTGGTATTCGTGTTCTTCACATCGCCACTTAACGAACCACTAATAGCAAATGGCGTGCGCTGTGTGACTACCGGTGGGGGTGGCGTGAAATTAACGGTGCTACTATAGCTGGTGCCGGCAACAGTCTGCGTGCCAGTGATTGAATTCTCGCTCACTTGAAATTTGACATTACCTGAGGGATTTTCTTCCTGGATTTGCGGAGGATTGCGCTTCAGATCTTCGATGCCGCCTGCCTTTTCGACCCCATCGCACTGACATGGTATCTGTATAAGCCCACTGGGAACTTTTGTTGCATAAAATTGGTTACTGTTGATAAACGCTTCGCCAGGAGAAATCCAAGTTTTCGATTTCAATGACTGACAAAGTTGGATCGACCTTTGATGGAGCAACGCTTTTACTTTATCCGTGAATGTTTTCGGGTCGTCTTTAGCATCTTGCAACGAGAGCACGGTATGACCCACTTCTTTCTCTGGTCCGTATACAACACCACCATTAACGCCAAGAACGCTGGTGCCAATAATCTTTGTCAGGTTTTCGCCGCCCTTACTTCCCATGTAGCAACTATGCAAAAGGAGCTGTGCTCCAGGCACGAGGGCAGAACTCGCGTCTCGAATCAATTTCAATTGTTCGCAGATCTCTTTGACTTTCTGCGGGTTTTTACCCTCCGCAGACAACTGTTCAATTCGTCTTTGCAATAGCCCAACGTTTATATTGACCGTATCAATAACGCCGGAAGCTTTTAGATTAATCGCAAGTGGGACTGGATTATCAGGATCCGAGGCAAGTGCATGACCGCCGATTAGCAGAACATCGACCCTCTTTCCACTTGCCTTCAGATGCTTCAAGAACTTGAACAGATACATGATGTCGTTGTTCGGGAGTGTGATAACCATATTGATTGCAGGGATGTGACCTGCCAAAACTCCGAGAGCTTTCTCAGCGTCGTCAGCATCCGCAGTCAATCGTGGAAGAACGGCCAAACCAATCGTTCCACCGGCTCGTCCTGCTGGAATCCTGGTGTAAGGGTCTGGTGTGCTCATTAGTTGTAATGTGCGCTGAAAAGCTTGCTTTTGAAAATCGACGCCGTAGACTGGTCCGGCTATCGCAGCTTCAATCTGCCCAAGGAAAAGTGACAGGCAAAGAAGCAACACTGCAGTTTTGCGGAGCTTCAGCATGATTAATGACACCCGGTTATGTAGAGGAGTCGGCACGCCTATAATAACCCCTTCAGTTGCATTTTTTTTCGGAACCTGTTGTGGTGTCCTTGCCCAAAGACTGTGCTAGCTGCTAGTCATAACGTAAAGCAAAATAAGATTGTTCGCGAGTCGGTTTCAGCAGAATCACAGCTTTTTGCATTTTCGAGGTTTCCAGCCTTACTGCGATAGGCTGATTGAAACACGCTCCCTTAAAGACTTCTGCGTTGAGCCACTGCCCCCGCGAGACTTCGTCTAAATCACCCTGAGAAACCACTTCTGCGGCGCTGAACTTTCGGTTGGGGCAACTTGGATCTCGAAGCTGGAGGATCAGATTCGAGCGTTTATCATCAATGAAAACCTCAAACTGATGCGGTTGAGTTTCAAGCGCTTTTGTCACTTCAGCCTTCCAGCGAATCCATAAAGACGCAATTTTAAAGAAGTGAATGGATAGCGTCCAGCTGAAGACAATGCAAACAGTTAAAATAGCGCAATTGAATCGTGTGTTAGCTAAGCTCAACCCAAAAGCATGCGTATCAGGTCGGCCAAAAATTGAAATCCAAACCCACACTAAGCAAACGAAAGCGGCTGCGAACAGCAGAGAGAGACTGCCCGACACAGTTACGCGCGGAAAGGCTCTAACTCCCGCAGCGCTGACGGCGTGAGCAGTTTCTGGATTGGTCGTCAATTCGTCCATTGCAGTGGTATTATACATTCCATCCTAGATGCTGATCTCATCATCGTCATCGGCGGTTATTTTTGTCGGCCGTTAAGAAAAGCGTAAGTATTAGGGGGTCAGACCAAGACTTATCGCGATCAGCGCAATCATCAGCGTATGCGGATGCCACATCTTCGATCTGGAAAAATAGGCCCCTTCAACTCGCCATGGAGAGCCACATATTTGGGGCACCACCAGCGGCTCCTGCATAGCATGCAGAAAAAAACTCATCTTCTGGACAAATATCCGATCCAGCACAAGCAGGCGCGTTTGGCAACCAGTCAAGAGCCGCTCTTGTAGTCAACTAACAACACTCAAGCCTGAAATAATATGCTAATGTTTCGAGGCACTCGCGCTCTCATGCGCAGCTGCTATGACTCCAGGGTTCAGTTATGGGGAGCTAGTATTGCTATGAGCGAAAAAGACATTCGGAACCGCAACTCCAAATCTAAAGCGGACAATTTGGCGAGATTAATGCTGGCTTCAATTGCCGGATTGATTGCGTCGGCTGGAAACGCTCAGGCATCGCACGAGCCAGGAATTGAGCGAGGCAATCATATTCCGCGCGAGATCCGTATTGCGCAGAGGCGTGAATCGCGGCAACAAAGACATGATCTACAGGTCTTAGAACGGGTGCAGCGATTGATACCACAAAATATTCGCGGCACTGAAAGGGATGCTGGAAATCGTTCACAGAATCGTTTCGTCACTCAGATAAATGAGTTGGGTTTGACGCAGCGATTCGACAGGGGTGCCAACATCGACCTGACGTCAGATGCTCACAACATCAGCTTGGGAGAGAAACTGTTTAAGAATGAAGACAGCGTCACTATAACTGTCGGTGGCATCGCGAAGACGGTTCGAGCCGGAGACAGAGTTACTGCAGCTGAGTACGTGGCCGTCAAACAATCACTCGCGGATGGCAATCAGCAATTGATTGTCGATGCAGACGGACGAGGGCAGAGTGGCACCATAGATCTCAATTCTTTAGCAGCTACGAAAAGAACGATGACTGCTGACAGTCTGACAATTTCGAAAGACGTTATTGCTGTCGGCGATTTAGACAAGCAATCGTCATTTAGATTGAAAGGAGATTTGAACAATTTTGGCTCACTTATTGTTATAGACAAGGACGGTGGCAAACTTCAGAGTGCAGAAATCTCCGCCGAAAATATAATAAACGCCAGCGGCGCAACCATTTCCTCGAAGACTACACCTGAATTTGGAAGCCCCAATTCAATAGTCAATTTGAACGTTAGCGCGAGCACAGGAGTCACCAATCATGGTGTCATTGAAAGTTCTGGAGCGCTATCGCTATCAGCAGGAGAGAAAATTGAAAACCACAGCGGATCGTCACTGATTGCAACGAGCGACATTAAGTTAAGCGCACCACAAATAAACAATGGCGGGATGATTTCGTCGACCTTCGGCGGCATCACGCTAGACGCCCCCACAGCCCTTCATGTAGACAACACTGGCGGGACGATGCAAGCGCTCACCGGCGACATCAATTTACGCTCCGTAGAATACCAAGACGTCCACAACACGAACATAATTGGTGGCGATTGGCTATCGCAAAAATTTAACATGCACACGGGACAGGGTCTCACCGAGGTAAACGTCGGCAAGTTAACTGGAGAGGTTACGGGCGTTGGTTCCGCTGCCCATGTGAAGGCAGAAACTGACACCCTCGTTATCGGAAAAATCTGTTTGACAGGTGACCCAACATTCTTCAATACCGGAAGTATAGTGCTTAACGGAACAATCACCGTTGGAGAAGCGTTAGCTATCCTGTCTACGAGCAACATAACCAGCACATCGGCACTAACGAGCATTACAGCTCGCACCGCTGGTGGTGCCGGACAAAATATTTTTCTAGCGGCAGGTTTCGCCCTCACTCCTGCTGGAGGTCCTACCACTAGCCCGACCATCGGACCATTCCCGGGCACAGGAACCTCACTGACAGCAGCTCAGACTGTGACAGCGACGGCCGCAGGAGCTGGTGGGAATGTAGATCTATCAGGCAGCACTCTGTTTCTTCTGATCGATGCATCAGCGTCCGTGAATAATCAGAATGGCGGCAACATTCAGATCGTTGCCAGAGCCAATGGAGCTACTGGGGGAAAAGTGATTCTTCCAGACAATTCGATTATTACCAGTGGCGGGCTTGGAACTGGCAGTAATGGAAACATTCAAATCGCCGGAGGCTTCACGGGAGCTGGTGACGCAATCAGAGTCGGAAAAATCATTGCCGACACAGGTGCTGGTGGTGGTGCCGTGACCATAAGAGCCACTAACCCTGGAGATGGTGGTGGTACAACTTTCAATGCGACGGGTGTCGTGACTGCAGGTGGATTCACATTCAACGGCGCGTTGTCGGCAACAGGTGGTCAGATCGTTTTAGTCGATTCGATAGCCGCTGAAGGTGACATCATCGTCAACGCTGGACCAGGCACGTTCAACGTGACCAACACTAAAGTTGGATCAGATTTGAGTTCCAGCACGGGAACCATAACCCTGTCGTCGATCGGAAATATGAATCTGGGAGCAGATCTCTTCACCAACGGCGGAAGCATATCCATATCGTCCAACGGCTCTGTGATTCGATTAGTTGGCAGCAATTTGAATATTAACTCCAACCTGGATGCGGTGGGCACGGGCGGGGCGATCTCGATTGTCGCCGACGCCGACCTAAATTTAGCAGGAACACTAATTCTTACCGGAGCTACCGTAAAATCTTCCGGGACGACCGGTGGGAACATCACAATACAGGGTGCATCCTTGGCAGGTCCGGATCTGGTTGTAAGTACCAACAATGCGACAGTTTTGTACGGAAACTCTCAAGGTGGTTCGATCAATGTTGGCAATGTTTCATTAGACCAAACGAGCACTCTGTCGATTGCCAATCAAAGCGGCGGAATCTTCATAGTCGGAGAGTTCATTGGAGCCGGCAACCTGTCCATTGACGCGGCCAATAATCAGATCGGTTTGGCACTTCCTCCGACTGCTTTATTTGGACTAACTCTCAGAACTAATTTACTCAATCTCAACAATGACACTTTAGATGCGACCTCTCAACCACTTCGAATAGCCTCTAGTAATGACGGTTTCAACATTGGGGTATTCGGCGGCAGCGGGACGCTGCAACTCTCGTCAGCCCAACTGAGTCAAATTCTCTGCAAAAATCTCACGATTGGCGCGGGAGGGACAATTGCCACAATGAACATAGGTAGCGCCGACATCTCTGGTTCAAATATTACTTCATACAGATTCGAGACATTGGGCAATATCACATGTGCAGATCTGACTTTTGGTACAAACAACCTTGAGTTCGCGCCCGTATCCAACACATTGACCACCGGAAATCTCCTTGGTACGACCGGCAATGTCCTCGTAGAGTTTTCAAACGGTTTAAATATTGGGTCTCTGAATAGCAGCGGAGACCTGAGCGTAGTCCAAGTTAGCAGTAATGGCGATCTATCAATTGGACAGATGAAATTATCCGGAGCTGGCTCGGATCTAGTGATAAAGGCTTCGGGAGGAAACATCACGAATCTGGGCAATTGGGAAGCAGACAATATGGATTTGAGCATATCCGCAACGGGTATTTTCAACCTGAATTCAAATGCCGTAAACGGTCGGAGTTCCATCAAATTAACAGCCAGCCAGGACATGACCAACGTAAACGCACCTGTCCCCAATCTCGGCACTCCGCTTCTCATTCTGACGACCAATTCGGCAAAAAACATTGGCGCCGTGGGTACTCCATTGTCACTGGGAAGCTCTTCGCAAGAAGTTAGACTGAATAGCGCGGGAGTCGCCGTAGTCCAGAGCAATGCCACCACGGCCATCAAGCTGGGTAAATCGACAAGTGTGGGTCAGTTGAACTTCAGCACCGGTGGTCCACTCACTGTAAGCGGTGACATAACCACCACCGATGGTGAGATCCGAATCACTGGAACCAGCGGTACTCTGCTAATTGATGACGGAGTCAAAATCAGCGCTAACAGCCCGACTACTAATGGCAATATCTTCATTGGCAACGCAACAAATGGCGGGAACAAGAAAACAGATAAACTCATAATCGGCGACAGTGTTCAAATCCTAGCCACATCGGGCACCAAACCCGGTGGCACCATAAACCTGCAGCTAGGTGCACTTGCGACGAAGTTTGCAACGCTTACAAAGGCACCAGCCAACGTAGCACTTAATCCGATTAACCTGGGTATCATTCAAGTCGGTCAGAGCACCAAGCCTTTTACTGCCGGTAAAAAGGGCAGCCAGCCAGTAAGCACAATCACAGCCGATAACGCAATCGTTCGTTTCAGCAACACATTGAGTCCGAAGAGTATGGTCCTTGGTGGAGGTGTCACAATTACTGGAGATCCACCTCCGTCGCCAGAGTCCGGTTCGGTTGAAACAACGGTGCACCGGTCGACGAGCACTTCTCCTGGCACTATGAACAGCACAGAAGCAGCGTTATCCGCGCCATCGTACTCACGGTTATCCATACTGAGCGATGTGGATGGAGCGGACCTGTCGTTAGTCAAAGATCGCGTTTCACAGTTTGCGCAAACCGGCAGTTCTCTGGTCACCACAAAGAGACGACAGTACTTACACTAAGATATCGATAACTCTGAGGTGTGTGAGCGGCTAGCTAGAACAGTGGCATTACCCGTGGTGCATTTCCATCGCCACAACTTCTGAATTATCCGGTTGATCTTGATTGTTATCTTCATTCTGGTCTCAAACGCATCACTTCAATCCAAGCCTGATCGTTTACAGAGGACTAAGTCAAACGCGGCTTACTTTCTTTCTGTTTCGGATTCGTCCCTGCTCAACTGTCGGTTTATTAGTCGTCTATTTTCCGCATAATTTGACAAGTTTGGATGAGGGTATTGATGCTATCCCACTGTTCAGTTGGAATTCCACGAAAGACATTCAACTTGTTTAGTTCTGTAGTTGCTGCAACTGCATCGGGAATTAAATAGCAACATATAGCCAAATTATTTTGAATTCGCCAGTTTTTACTATCCAACCGTCGTGCATGTTCAAGATACTTGCGAGCGGATTTTAGCTTGTCATCGCTGGATGTCCTGCTTAAGACGGCCTGTGACATTTGGCATATAGCTAAAGCTCCGTACAACTCGGAATTAGATGAGCTCTGCTTCACGGCCTTCGAATACAGCGCCAATGCCGCAGCATAATCTCCTATTCATTCACCAATCAGTGCGTCTACAAAAATCAAGCAAGTGCATCAGTGGCTGGCCAGGATATGACTGAACCCTCGAAAATCATGATTCGCCATGTTGGATTTAGAGGGTTAATGTTGTCTCTGCCCGCAACCCGAATGCAAACGTCCGTCAAGAATTCCATACGGTGGATCTCAACTCCATTTAATGTCTTCTGCGTATCGAAGGACAACTCGCCAGATTCTTGCAATTTGTTGGCATGCCCAGGTCGATCAACGTCAAACCAATCCCATGAAAATGTTTTCTCGTCATCGCGGCTGCCCGATAGAGCGAACCCGCTCAATCTCGCGTCAGCCGTCTTTGTCCTACTGGCGTTGTCCGCTAGAAAGAAGTTGAAATGATCGCCCAACTCGATCTTCTTCGTGCAAACCATTCCCACGGGCTTAATCTCTACATCACTTGTGTGCACGACTTTTTCTCCACGGGATAGAAGGCTCTTTCTGGCGACTTCGTAGATAACCCACTTTAGTGTGCCAATCTTTCCTTCATCAGATGGCTCAATTGCCATAAATCTATCCTGCATAGCGAAAAGTAATCCGGAAGTACACTAGCTGCTTTTAGAATAGCACATTATGTTTGAGCGCTTTAAAGCCACTGACTGGTGCTGGATGCGCACGCAGTCTTGATAGAGTTCGTCTCGACGTGGGGTGCGCATCGAAGAACCTGGACAGCGGCATAATTCGCTTTCGCGACTTACTGCGCGAAGCGCGTTCGTATGATAGTAGAAATTATGATTCATTGGTGCAGCCACCCCCTGGGCGTCTGAAACTGATACATAATCAACCTTTCTAGGGACATGGATGTTCCGCCGCTACCACAACCAACGCCACCGCATATAGTGAAACCATTGGGGTATCCACTTCCGCTCGATTTCGCCATTTCTTTAGTGCGCCTGCACCAAGCAATGTCCTACTCAAGTTGGTGCCGGCCCAAATCTGATTTGTGTGTCGAATACTTTATTTGCAACAAGACCCATAGAACCAAACAAGGCAAGCAAAATGGCATGAAAGCAAATGTTACTACGTGTCGGGAGAGCGCTTGTTTCACCATGAATAGAAAAGAATGCCGGGTCACGTCCTTTCGATTTTTTTGTTTTGAAAGCATCTCCGAATCCAGAATATGCCTGTAGCAACAATTAGAGCGGCAAGCATCCAGATACCGATTAACTTAGGCCAAGAACAGACAAGACAGAATGCAAACACAAATACGGACACTGGTTCGATCCATACTAGTATTAACCCTTAGCTTTTGGTGATTCTATGTTCTACACTCTTCAACCGGTAGTTCCAGGAATGTTAGGAGAATGCACCGGCGATCTCCAGGCACGCCCACCAAGAGTCGAGAAACTGCATTACATCTTTCTCTACGGCTACCTCGACGACATTATCCAGGACGTTGGTATCTTTCTAGCTACTGATGCCTTCCAAAACGCTGTCAATTCACTGAGTCCAAGCGGCGTAACATTCACCCGCGAGAATTTGATCGTCGAAACCGACCGCTATCAATTCGACGAACTCTGGCCAGAGCTTATGCCTCGAATAAAAGAATATTCCTGGCTAAAGCCATCGGGTGTGCCAGGCGTAGACGATTTCGGCATTACTGAAGACTGCGTGCTCGTGATATCGGCATGTGTAAAAAAGGCAATTGAGGGGCTGGATCTGAGCAGATGCCAGATTGCAACCAGGCGTTGACCGGCTGCTGTGGAATTCAACAGTCACAGATTATTCCAATGGTGATTTGATAGATGTCGATCGAGAATCTCCCCGTTGCGCAATACCGAACGGAAAATTGAGCGAGACATGCTCTGACTCACCATATCAAAATTGCACGAGAGCTACATGCAAACGAATCGAAAACACTCATGCATCAAACTCTGCAAAATAACGTCGACGATGCTGCAATTTGTTTTGGTGACTTTGCTGCTTACTGTGAGCACATCGTCGAAGCCTGCCTGTGCTCAGACGGGTAAATCTAGCAACTGGTGTGTCCTCATTCACGTTATGAAGTCTCCTGAAGATCCTCTGACGTTGTCTTTAGGCGATGAAGAGCGAACCGTGTGGGCAACAATCACTTCAAATGGCCGAACTACCAAGACACTCAATGGGCTTGTCGGCAATATTGCCGGACGATTGTCCAACATCCAAATCAAAACCATTGAGGATAAATTGTATTGCAAAAGGCATGACTTCACCTTTGGATACGAGGTCGATCAGTTAGTGGTAAAGCCCGTGAATGGTGGCAAATCGCGAGTTCTTTTAGGTCAGTCTCAGTTGCGCGAAGCTCAAGCCGAATTGGCAGCATTTCGCGTTAAGTGCAAAGGAAAAGAGCCGATGTTTGACATGCCAGGCCAAAATGAAAAGCAGTCACAAACAATAATCAATCCTCTTTCATTGGTTGCTAACTATCTGAGCGTTGAATACAGAAGTAACTTATTTCCAGGAGGTGCTCACCCGCTGCATGATACGGAGTGGCGCAGCTATCTGCTGAATGCTCGCGGAGTGGCAATACCAAAGAAAAATTTGCCGCGAGAGATCATAAGAAAAGCGGAAAAAGAGTTTGAAAATTTGCCGTCAGATGAACAGTCGACTTTCGATCCGGACTTCAGTCAATTTGCTATTGTTCCAAGTGCCCATGCCGTGGCGATTCAATTCGGACTGCCCCATAGCGTCGAATATGCACGAGGTGCAGTGGGCTCCTTGACAGTGCAGCAGCCAAAAGGACTTGACGGCAAATACGAAAGAATGAGGCGCGCATTTGTTTTGAAGCATCCTCGGTTCATTCCCTGGAAGAGAGCAACCGTTTACACGTTGGCGCCGAATTCTTCAGCAGTCGTTTACTGCCTGAACAATCGGCTCTATTGGAAAGCATTAGGTGGCAAAGCCAAAATGCTTTGCAGCGCAAAGAACATACGAGGGTGGCAGTGGTACATTTCTAAGCGATGATTGCCAGCTAATTCTGTGATCGCGTATTTTGTTTTGTCAAACATAAGCATTAGTCCTCACTGGACATTTACCCCAGTATAAATCCGATTGCACCAACGTACTTTGCTAGCAGACGCATATTCGTCTATCGAAATAGAAACTTCGTCGAACGGTAGCTGGTCACTTTGCGCCGAAAAGCGCACCGACGGCAAAAGTCACTCCCAGAGCTAGTGCACTCCAGAAAGTCACTCGAACAACGGCTGGAAGAATCCTTGCGCCTCCAGCCTGTGCAGCAAGTCCACCGAGAAATGCAAGCAATACTAACGCACCAACTGCAACTATTGGTATGAGATGTTGTGCTGGTGCAAGAATGATAATGAAAAGCGGCAGAGAAGCGCCAATTGCGAAACTGCACGCCGAGCTGATTGCGGCTTGCAGCGGCTTCGCAGATGTAACCTCTGAAATTCCTAGTTCATCCAAAGTGTGAGCGCCGAGCGCATCATGAGTCATGAGCTTTTCGGCTACCTCGTTTGCAAGTTTTAGATCCAAACCACGACGAACATAGATTGCTGCGAGTTCGGCGTGCTCACTTGAATAATCCTCTTCTAATTCTTGGCGTTCTTTGTTCAACGCTGCCTTCTCAGTATCCTCCTGCGAGGAAACCGAAACGTATTCTCCAGTGGCCATCGACATCGCGCCGGCTGCGAGTCCAGCGATTCCGGTGACTAAGATATTGGCGTGGTCTGCACCAGAAGCAGCCACACCAAGCACGAGACTTGCCGTCGATACAATTCCATCATTTGCACCCAAAACAGCAGCGCGAAGCCAGCCGACGGTATGTATTTTGTGCGTCTCTTTATGAGTCTTCAGCATTGTGGTTCCGCGGAGGGTCTTCAGTGAGATGCAGACACAACCATACCATGAATATTCGTCGCTAGTTATTTGACAGATATTCTGGCTTGCCCGATCATGCCCGGTCTAAGAACTGCTTGTGGATTTTTTATAGTGACACTGATTGAGAAATCTTGGCTTGAGGGGTCATTTGATATCGTTATCCTATCAATGCTGCCGACAAAGTTTTTCTTGGGAAAATTCTTGCACCAAAAGCTTACTTGCTGCCCCATATCACCACGATGTCGCTCAGCAATGGGCAAGACAATTTTTAGATTCACATCGATTATTCCAGCCAGCACATAAGCTGCTTCATCCAGATTTACCCGATCACCGAGATTGACATTCTTGGTTATGAGCACGCCACTAATCGGAGCTCTGAGCGGCATTTTGCTGGGTTCAGTTTGTTGTTTGGGGTCCAGGAACTTGATACCGTACATGGTTGCAAGAGTTTGAAACTCGTTTTCCAACCGAACTTGCTGCTCGTTAAGGTCCTCGAGATCTTCGGTGGCGGTGCGAACATCCTCCACTGCTTGCTGAAGATCCTTCTCGGCTACGATTCCCTCTTTAGTTAGCTTTCGGAGTCGCTCGAGGTCTGATTTAGCCAACCGACCTGCAGATTCTCTTTTCCTGATACTCATTTCAAGCTGTTCCCT
>JBGAHZ010000002.1:0-333590 GCA_044225915.1 Obscuribacteraceae bacterium (SeqCode) | reverse complement strand
GGTGAGGTTCCGATTACTGCTTTGGGAACGAACACCGGCGAAGCGCCGACGTTCAACGCCAGCGCGACTACTGCCAGTGGAGAGGTGCCGATCACTGCTTTGGGAACAAACACCGGCGAAGCTCCGACATTCAACGCCAGCGCGACTACTGCCAGCGGCGAGGTGCCGATCACTGCTTTTGGAACGACCACCGGCGAGCATGTTCCGAACGCTTCTCCTGGAACAAGCACCGCTGATGTTCCTACGTTTGTCGCCGGAACGACCACTACAGGCGGTGCAATGCCGCCGGTCGAGCCGTTTGTCGGAACACAGTCTTCGTCATCCCTTCCAACCGTACTTCCCGACGCAATTCCGGAGTCAGAGTTCGAACTTCTGGATGATTCGCAACCTGAAGAAATTGCATCGGAGCTAGATATTCCGGACAACGGCTCTGTGCCTTCAGGTTCGCAGACCCAAGACTCCCCGCAATCAAATCTTGCTCAACCGAATCCGTTTGCGCAATCCGCTCCGGAAAACGTCAGCTCACCACCAGCGGTGCCAAGGACCAACGCAATCGGTTTGATCATTTCAGAACCCGAATCTTCGGCAAATAGTGAATCCCAGTCAAGTGTGCCGTCACTAAATCCGGATATGTCGCCTGGTGCGATGGCGTCACCACCGACCACATCGCCAATCAACGCTATTCGCAATGCAAACGCTCCTAAGTCCAACTCGCCAATTGACGATGATAGCGAGTGGGGTGGAGATGATTCGTTTGACTTACAGCTTTCGTCTCAAGCCTCCGACAACTACGAGAGCGGTGCTAACAAGTATTCGCTAGTTGGAAAAGTATTGTTCGATGCCTATGCCATTCTCGACGCAATCGGTGAAGGCAGCACCTGCAAAGTTTATTCTGCAATGAAACTGGATTCGGATCGTTTGGTTGCGATCAAAACTCCGAAAATGCAGATCAATGCCGCGTTTAAGCAGCGATTCGCCGAAGCCGCCCTTAAGCACGGCAAACTCAAGCATGCCAACATTGTCAAATCGATTGCATATCTAGAATCACCCGAGGGTCAACCATTCTTCGTGATGGAGCACCTCGCCGGAGTGACGCTTGAGGAGATTTTGCAGACGGTTAATAGAATCGATGATGAAGAGACGCTCGCGCTGGTATTGTGTGAGATAGCAACGGCGCTTGAATACGCTCATGGAATGGAAATCTGCCATAGTGTTCTCACCCCTCGCGATATTGTAGTTATCGAGTCTGATGAACAGTTGACGGTAAAAGTGCTGGACTTCCAGATTGCCGAAGTCAGCGATGTGCCGAAGACGTCGAAAAACAAAAAGCCGTCATCTAAGATTTACCTGAGTCCTGAAGCGCTTCGAGGTGAGGAATCCTCCCCGCAATCCGACATATACAGCCTTGGCGTGATCGCTTACAGGATGGTCACCGGACATTTTCCATTTGATGGAACAATCGATTCCGAGCGCGATTCCGAAAAGGTTGCTGATCCGCTTGCGAAATTCAATCCTGACTTGAAGCGAGTTCATCAATTGAACGAAGTAGTTCAAGAGGCACTGGAAGCGGACCCGCAGTGGAGAATTGAAAGCGCCGCCAACTTTAAAGCCGGTGTTCTTGAATGGATTGAGACTGTAAGAACCGAATCGACTGGTACGTATCCCTTTGTCGAGTTGGAGCAGATCCAGACCGGCGAGGGCGGCGCGCCAGAGGCGATACCTTTTGATGCGCCGGGTGTGCCAGATGAGGCTTTAGCACCGAATATGGTGCAGGATGGCGTGCAGTCCGAATCGGCGGCTCAGACTACCACTATTCATAACCTTGTCGCGTTAAAGCAGAAGCAACAACACGGAGAAGAAACCGCCGGGCGCATATTCGCAGACACGGTAGCAGTCAAGGGACCAAGGCGCTCTCCGATTGCCAGTATGGTGCGGCTAGTCAGTACAATCGTGGTGTGCGGTGGTGTGTTTTTAATCGCAACTTTCTTTTTGATTACTAACTTCGAAAGCGTCAAATCCACATTTGGAAGCGCTTCCCGCGGGCTGAGCGAGCTAGTGCCGGGCAGAAAGAAGATGCAGGATTTCGAAATCGGCGAGAAAATTGTTTTAGAGAAACCGAAGCCTGTCTCGGATGCGGACAAGAAAAAACCGAAAATCAAGTCGACAGATATCCATGCCACTCCGCAACCATTTGCGATACCAGGTAAAGAACCAGGCACTACACAGACAGGCGTAAACAATAGCCTATCGTTTGGAGTTAACAACAATTCCTCGAATCCCAAAGGCAACAGACGCCGAGTTGAATATCGCGATTACGTCGCGCCAAAATAGCGTGCAAAAATTTGCGTTCAAAAGAAAAGACCTTGTCGAAAAACGACAAGGTCAATCTTCGCTGTTCGCTGCAACTAAATCTATTTTTCTTTCCGTTCTTTGATCAAGTCTTTGACCGGGTTTGCGTTTTTCAGTTCGTGATTGTTGTCCAAAAGCATACTGAGAATCAGTTTTCGTTCTTTTGGATCGAGGTTTTCGCTACCGGGTAGCGCGTCAATAGCTTTCAACATCTTCTTTGTCTCTGCCCAGTCCTGATTGGTCGCGGGAGGCTTCGGTGCGAACTCGTTGCCGAAGCATTTGTCAGGATTGTGTCCAGGATCTGTGTCGCGTGGCTTTCTTTTGAGGTCGGAATTTTCTTGATTGTTAGCGTCTTTCGATGCTGCAACTTTGTCTTCGAATAACGGTGGAATTTTCAGGAAATCACCGTCCAGACCCGGGCACTTCGACTGTGATGAAGGTGGTAATTTTTCGATTCCTTTCCACGCATCTACTGCAATTTGCTTGTACTGCTCGCTAGTAAAACTTTGAGTGTCGGACCCTTTGTCGAAAGATTTGGCGTGAATAGTGTCGTTCATTATCTCTACCTCGAATATAGAAACTGTTTTTTGTGAGCCGCAGGGGCGTTTCGTTCATGTCAGTAAGATAGAGGATTACAATTACGGAACTGTAATTGCGTTGTTACCGAGTTATAACTAAACGAAATTTCTGCAGAGAACCGCTTCTAACTATTGTTTGAGGATACAGGCAGAGAGAACACAAACGAATTGTTGGACGGCTCTCCTTCTACCCAGATTTTCCCGCCGTGCAGCTCGACTATTTCCTTGCATATGGTCAACCCCAGCCCAGAACCGCCTTTCTCTCCGGCATTGACTCCGGGGACTTGCTGGAAGCGGTCGAATACAGACTCGCGCATCTCAATGGGAATGCCTGGCCCTTCGTCCAAGACCCTGATTAAGACAGCAGTTTCTTTCGCCTCGGCGGAGACGCAAACGGTTTTGCCCTTGGGTGAAAATTTGATTGCATTGGATACTAAATTTGAAAGAACGCGATCGAGTCGCTTTTCATCGGCTTCTACATATATAGATGTTTTCTCGAATTGAAGTTGTACCTCGGAGTCTTCGGCAAGACCCGCACATAAGCCCTCGCAGCTCTCGAAACAACGACTCAAATTTACCTTGTCGATTTCGAGACTAATCTGACCTGATTTGATTTTTTCGATATCTAATAGATCGTTGATCAAACTCATCATTCGATCTGCATTCCGTTTAGCCATCAAGACATATTTTCGTCCCTTCTCGTCGAAGCTGCCTGACATGCCGGTTTCGAAAAAACTCAAGACGTTGTTGATGACGGATAATGGCGTGCGCAAATCGTGTGTGATCATTGCCATGACTTCTTGTTTTAGTTTTTCTGCCCTGCGTCGCTCGGTCATATCGTGAACAACACAGAATGTCGAGTTCTCTTCGGGCGACCAATGCGCCGACCAGATCGTCTCGACGATCGCGCCGGAATTGCTTCTCATCTGAAGTTCGAGCGGTGTGTCTACTGTCGACGTTTTCAATTCTTCCAAATAGTTGAGTGCTTTAGAAACGTCATTGCTGGCTACCAAATCGATAAAATGTTTCCCTAAAATCTCGTCAGCGTCGATGTTCAGCAAGCTCATCGATGCTGGATTGGCAGAGATGAAACGCCCCTGAGCGTCGATTGTGCAGATGAAATCGCGAGCGTTATTGACCACGGCTAGCTGTTTTCGAGAGGACTCTTTCAACTCGGTCGCCATCTGGTGGAAGACATTATCTAGTCGAGCGATTTCATCGGTGCCTCCGAGCGTTGGGTGAAGAGGCAGACCACTGGCTAATTTATAGGTATTATCATTGAGTCGTTGAACTCTAGTTGCGATTTCTCTGGTAAGAAACAGAGCGAGAATGGCTCCTAAAACCACATCGAAAATTGCCGCACCGAGCATGATAGTTTGCATCTGTTGTCTGTAGTTCGTCTGCGTATCTGGTGCCACATCGGCTAGTCGTTTTTGTTCGCTTCCGATAGCGATCAGTCTGCTGAAAATAATCTCGTTGGCGTTGGAACGCATCGGACTCCATAGATTACGTCGTTCCGCCGAACTAATTGGGCCTTCTCGCAATCTTCGCTGCATGCGTCCGAAAAATTCAATCGACCTTCTCGACGCTTCTTCCGAGTCAATTACAGCTTTGTATATCTCCGGCTGATCTCTGGTTACTTTTTTGAGTCTGACGTAATCAGATTTGATTTTGTTGAACAAAATCGTCCCGACCTCGTCATTGAACGGAAGTTTTTCGAGCGCTTCAAGACCGCGATAACGCTGGGTGAGCGCGAAAATGTCTTCCGAGATCTGGGTAATTGCGTCAGAAATCTGGCGGCTACGAGTCGCCACCTTGAGTGCCTCTTCTGCTTGCTGTTCCATCGACGCCAGAGCTGCCAGAATGCACAACTGAAGCACGAGAGGCACAATCACGCAGAGCAGAATTTTATTGGTTAGTGACAGATGAAGTCGCATATCGACCTTATCCCCGGGTTAAAACCGCATAAAACGGCTTTCAAGACCATATATTATGTGTAGGCGACGGGGCAATTCATCCCAAAAGGCATTTGCAACTTGGCAAAAATCTTACTAGTAGAAGATAACACCGACTTGTGCGAGACCATTAACGATGGACTCAGCGCAGAACGTCATGTCGTCGAGTTTTTTCACGATGGTTTAGATGCAATGAATAGCCTCAAGATGACCGACTACGACGTCATTATTCTCGACTGGGATTTGCCTGGTATGAGTGGCATCGACATCTTGAAAAACTATCGCACCGCCGGTGGAGTCACGCCCGTAATCATGCTTACAGGCAAAGGCGAAATCGAGGAGAAGGAACAGGGCTTAGACTCGGGCGCGGATGACTACATAACTAAACCGTTTGAGCTGAGAGAGCTGGCTGCGCGTATTCGCTCGTTGCTAAGACGTCCGCGATTGCCGCATTCTGATGTTTTGACCTACAAAAATATTGTTCTCGATCCAGTCAAGTATCGCATCACGCGTGGTGGTAATGAACTTCGCCTTTTGCCGCGCGACTTTGCGTTACTGGAATTTCTTATGCGAAATCCGGATCAAGTTTTCAGCGTCGATGCGCTATTGTCGCGCGTCTGGCATTACGACTCCGACGCCACCGCGGAAGGCTTGCGAGTGGCGATCAGCCGCATTCGAAAAGTCGTGGACGAAGATGACGGCACTGGTTCCATAATTGAAAACATCGCCAGAGTCGGATACAGACTGAGACAGCTTTAACTCGTTCGACGTTTCAGAACCGGCACCGCCTGTAGCATCAGTAAAATGATGCAAATAGTTTTCGGTTTCAGAAGATTGGGTCATGATGGATTCGAACCATCAACCAATTGCTTAAGAGGCAACTGCTCTACCGTTGAGCTAATGACCCGCGCGTTCGATTGACCAATACTTCTCAATATTATCGTGAGATTCTTTGGTCCGCTACCGGCTGTAAAGGAAAAGTGCGCGCCTGGAAGGATTTGAACCTTCGACAATCCGCTTAGAAGGCGGGTGCTCTATCCACTGAGCTACAGGCGCAAAACAGGCCGGAAGCGACGCCCTCGGGACGAGTGCGTGAGGTCATTATATACCTATGAGCGGCGGGCTGTCGCACGCCTGTTACTTGGCTGCAACAACTCCATCAAACTCAGACGGCGAGCGGGACTTGCGTGTTCGGATTTGGAGAGATGGCAAGTCGCTACTTGGCAGGCAAGAGCTTCTGCGGTCCGTATATCCATCCTTCTAGAAGCATGTTCTCATCGCCCACTTCCCATGGATCGACAAAAAATTTCGGATAACCGTGAAACATGCAGGCGCCGAAGCAAGCAACCAGCGCGTCCAGCGCATGATCGTTGGCGATGATGGCGCCTTTCAGCGTGTTGTCGATGTGCAGTCGAGGACATTCCTGGTAGCGCGCATCGCCTTTGAGGTAAATCAGTCCTTCGATAATCTCCTTGCGAAGCGCATGTGCCTTGTCGTGATTCTTTTTGTCTTTTGCCTTATAGCCTTGATCCGGCAAGCTCAGAATGTAAAGTAGTTCGCGCGGATAAATTTCGATGATGTTGCAGCCCTTGCTGCGCCGATCTTCTTGAAACGGCAAGACGGCATACTTTTCAGGATTGAGAGTGGCAAGCAATCTCATTCCGTAAAACGTCATCTGCACCATCGAGGGATTGACTGTGTGAAGCGGACTCTTAGCCACTCTCAGCGTTTTTGAATCGGTATATCTCAGCCCTTCGATTTCGTATTCGTCTACATATTGTTTGAATTGGTCGAAGCCCATAAACACTAGAGACTCGGCAACGCCCTGCCAGTCCTGGAATTCATCCTTCTCGAGTTTCTTTGCCAGAAATTTGAGAAATGCAAGCGGCACAGAAAATGGAAAATCCATTGCGACGCAACTCAGTTCCTTAAGTCCTTCGAGCTCCTTCGCAAGACCGTGAGAGCCAGTATTCTTCACGCTCTTCACGCTCATGCCGTCGTCGGTTATCTCGGCAGTAACCAACCATGTGTCATTCGGAATAGTCTTTGCGCCACTGAAATCAACTCCACCAACCAGCATCCAACTTCTCTCCGTGTAATCGAAACCTGGAATTGAACGGGACTCGGGATACCAAATTCGAATCGTCGAGAATTTGTCGTTACCTTCTCGAACGTTTCTTCGGCAACCGACCGATGTTTTCAACAAGTGGTTGCTCGAATATTGTTGGCAATAAATATAACCGGGACGGCTCGATCATTCGCAAAGAAACACGAGAATTCAACAATTGAGCATCAGATAAAAATTCCGGTGACCGTGCAAGCAAACTTGCGAGCTTCCTAAAAAATCCGTGTTCTTGTGTCTCTGATCTGGATTGCGGCTTCGAAGGTTGTTCCGACGATGTTTACGGATACAAGTTTTGTCGGTCATATATTGATTTAGCTTTTATACTAATGAAAACCCTGGGCAATTTATATCCTCCACTTGATCGCTCGGTCCCTCTGGAGCTTGACATGACGGTTAGCGCTTCCCCAATCGATACAAAGACAATTGCCAGCTCGGTTGGCATTCTTGTCGATCGCGTCGATGGCAGAGCGCTGGGAAATTGCTGGGTAATCGACGACTCCAAAGCCGCCACATGCGCGCATTTGATCTTTGGTTATCGTTCGTTCTGGCCTGCATTGAAAGTTGTTTTCCCTGGCGCTGGGCGTGAATTCGGTGTCGAGTCCGCGATTTTTCATCCGCGCTTCGATATGAAGATGGCAGCCAAACTGGCTCAGGTTGCGCTTACAGAACCGATGCCTAATCTGCCGTTGCAGCAGCATAACGCTGCAGTTGTTCGCCTGACGCCAGTGCTGGAGCCGCTAAGCGATGACATGACTTTCAAGGTGAACAAAAGCCTTTCGCTGCCATTGCCGCCCAGAGACCAGGGCTTGGGTGGCAACCTGGGAGAAATCGATTTATATGTAGTGGTCCAAACCATCACTAATGCCCGGAAGGAAGGTGTTCTCACTATTTGTGACGAACGCAATCACCCAGTGGCGCGCATCTTCTGTCAGGGCGGCAAATTGATGTTTGCGCAATACGGCAACCTGATTAATGAATTCGCGATCTACCAGATCGTTTCGCAGGATCTTAAAGGCAATTTCTTCTTCTGGTCGGCTCCCCATCCCAATTGGGAAGTCTCGAAGGAGATCGCTCGCCCCGCCGAAATGCTTCTGATTGAGGCGCACAGGCGCACGGATGAAGTTAAGAAAATGGCCGGCGTGATTGGTGATCCCAATGTTTGTTTCCTGCGGCTGGGTCCACAGCCTAATGTCGAAGTTTTGCCACCGGAAGTGAAGGACTACGCCCGCATCCTGTGGGAACTTCTTGATGGCGGCACGCCGGTGCGTTCGCTCTGGCAACTGTCAAACCTTGATGATTGCGCCATTTATCAAACATTGTGTGAGCTTATCAAAACCAGGCAGATCTCTCCAAAGCCTGATGATAAGCAATCAATTGATGGTCAAGGACGTCTCAACGCTCTTAACCTTTCTGTTCAAGCCAAGCTGTCACCATGGGATTCGATAACCAACGTTCATCGAGATACTACCTCATCTGAAGCAATGGTCCGTACCGGTGCGCTCTTGGGCACTCTCAGACAAGATGACCCCTGGCATTTAATCCACAATATTCGCCTTGTGCCGGAGTCTGCGGGCAGTCCGATTTTTAAGGACGATCAGGTAATCGGCATGCACTGCGGTAAATTGCCGCCGGACGAATTCGCCCAGAATCAGGACGGCTCTCTCCAAGCCATGCTCTGGGTCGATGCCGTTGTTGATTGTTTAAAGAGTGGTGGGGAAAACCAGCTCGTACAAAAGCTTACCTTGGTCGATGCGCCGACACCGGACTTCACTAAGAAGGACAAACCGACCACTCCAGGCGGATGCCGCGAAGTCGCAAGAATCGATTGCCCTCGCTGCGGACGCTCAAGTCTCGATGAGGCGCGCTTTTGCAAATCATGCGGACAACGTTTGCTCAAAGATATCGATCCCAAGCCCATTCGAAAGACGGGTGTCGTCAATACCGCTGATAAGAAGCCCAGCAAATTGCCAGTAGTGTTGGCGTTGCTGTGCTGTCTCGGTTTGGTGGGTGTGGCTGTCGGTATCGGCGCTTTGCTCGTCATGAGCGTGCCGCCGCCAATCACCAACGAAGACGGAATCGAATATATAGACCCGTCCAAGGCGACAAAACCCGCCGCCACAACGACTACTACGCAGACCGGACCGACGGTCGCCAAAGAGGCCGCGGTCAGTCTGACTGTTTACCAAAAGGTTCATCCTCCGGAATTAACAGATCCTCTGGAGATGCGATGGCAGGCGCAGCCTGATGGCAAGAGCTACACGGAAGGCGACATGATCTACCTCGACTTCAAAGTCGAAAAGCCGGGATATGTTTACCTGCTTTATCAAGGCAGCAGCGACAAAGAAGGACAAGCCTCCCTAATTTATCCCGTGAGCGTCGTGAACAATAAGGAATTGAAGAAAGGGGACAATTTCACCATCCCCAGTGACGTACACGAAAAAATCGATGACACGAGCGCCCACTTCACTGGGCTCACGATTCACGATTCCCCAGGAAAGGAAACTCTGTTGATTTTATCCAGCACTAACAAGCTGACAATGCTCGAGGACCAGGGATTGGTTAACACTGTGTTTGATGAGAGCCAGTCGCTCGAGACTAGTGGTAAAAGTGGAAATGGAGTGGAAGTTTCAGCCGCTGAGTTACGAAAAAAGGCCATGGGTCCATTAGCGACCGAATCCGGATCGCCAGCCGCTGACTCAACCGGTAACATATACATCAAGAAATGGATAATTGAACATCGCCCAAAAGCGAATGCCAAGGAGCAGTAAGATGATCTCTTTAAAGAACAAAAAGGTTGCCTCGTTATTAATAGCACTGGCTGTCGCCGGTCTGGGTGCCACCTCTGTCTGTGCGGAAGAAGGTGCTAAGGGATTATTCTTCGAGCAACTCGATTCACCCTATAAGTCCTTGAACACCGGAGTTCAGTACTACATCGAACTTCATCGTGATGGCAAGCTCACCAAGGTCACCAACAAATATGGCTTTAAAAACGGTGACAAAATCAAATTTCACGTCAAATCCAACGTCGATGGCTACGCCTATATTCTCTTGAAGAGCGGCAGCCGGGGCGAACAATCCGTTCTGTTTCCTGACCCCAGCACAGGGGACGACAACAAGGTCAAACGCGGTTCTGATTACGTTATCCCTGCCACCGGATTTCTGACATTCGACGACAATCCAGGAACTGAAAAGGTAAGCCTGGTTTTGTCCAGAACACCGATCGATGCGCAAGCATATCTGGCTACACCAGTCGAAGCACCAACGCTTATTGCTTCGGCATTGACCGGCGCTAAGGATTTGATCCCGTCGAGAGTTCTGGTTCACTATTCAGACTCCAATAAAGCGTCTGAGCAGCCGGTGAGAATCGCGTCCAGTCTGCCGAAGACTCCTAAGTTCGATCCGAAAACCACAGTGGAAGAGCCTGTGAAGTTGGAGCATAAAGCTTCAAAAACCAAGAAAGCGCCTGCTGCGAAGAGCGAGGTTGCATCATCCAATAGTGGTGCTAACAAGAAACCTGCCAGCAAAGCAGACCCGGAAGGCACAGTCACTGTGGTTTCTGAGCTTCCAGGCAACGTTCTCCACGTTGATGTAGATTTGCATCACATCTAGTTGTGAGAGCGCAGAAGTAAGAACAGTCGATTCGAAGATTGTTGAAAAGGCGACGCTGAGCCAATCGCGTCGCTTTTTTCTTGCTTGATTTAGAGACGATTTTGATCCTCGGGATGTAGGGAGGAACACTTAACGAAGGTTAAATCGACCTGTTGGAAACCGCTTGTCCGGATCTCCTCTTGAAATCGTCGTTACATGCCCATCTTATGAGGGCTGAAGAGTCTGAACATAGCAGCGATACGGCGGTTGCAATATTTCGAAATACTCTTTACGTGACGCTGAGCCTTAGATATAATCAATCCTCGCAAGTTTGAAACGTTAACCTTGCCTTAATCGACTCGCCCGCAAAATTACATTCGTACTTAATCACTGTTCAATTTCACAGGTGGTGGAATAGTTCGCATGATTTGGCTTTTTTCTCTTGGACTCTGTTGCGTCCTCGTAGCTGGTTTATTCATCGTCTGCAACCCAGACTTGGTCACCGATCGCTTTGCGCGACGCTGGAATAATCCTCACAATCACTTCAAGCACTACTAAAAGGTCAGGGTTTCGTCGAAGCCTGAACCTCTTATAGAAAAGTTCTGAAGCACCGTATGTGGTTTCACTTGAAATTACTTCGGCTGGTTAGAGCGCTCTAATCTGGCTTGGAATGAGCCTTTTGATTGATAAGAGTTATCAAGTATTAACTTAACGAATCCTTTAGATCGCTATTCTTGGCGGCGTATCCCTTTACAATTGTCCGCAGTTGTAATGAGGCGCGCGACAAATGCCAGGAACTGCAGTAGGACTATTCATAATAGATTTCATCGCCAGACCCTTCGCACGTGTCCTTGAAAAGTGGCCTGACACCATTATGGTGCTCTTGCTGGTGGTGTATGGAATCATCGGATATATCGTTTGGAAATCCGCATACCAAGCCGACCAGAAGGCTCAGGGCTCACCGTACTGATTTGTAGTGTAGTAATTGATTATTGAAGGGGGCGGCGTGAAGTGTCGCCCTTTTGTTTTGTAGGGCTGGGCGGTTTTGGGTGGAACAAGCAGGCGAGAACAAGTAGGCGAGAACGAGCAGGCGAGAACTAGCAGGCGAGAACTAGCAGGCTAGAACGAGCAGCCGAGAACTAGCAGCCGAGAACTAGCAGCCCGGGCGGCGCGCGAGCCGCCCCTACGATTATTGAACAAATTTGCGGTCATAGCCTGGAATGAGAGGTCCGAGAACGAGTAGCGCGGGCGGCTCTCGAGCCGCCCCTACGATTATTGAACGTTGCGGGGAGGCGTAGCGTGGAACGAGGGGCCGAGAACGAGGAGCGCGGGTGGCTCGCGAGGCGCACCTACGATTATTGAAGAGCTTAACTCAATTAGTTTTTGTCGACGGAGACAAGCTCGATGCTGAGCATGTCGCTTTCCAGGTCGACTAGACCCATGTATTGCTCGATGAAGTTCTTCACGCTGCCGGCTTTCACAACGGCATCGGCCGGCGTTGCGCCGGAGAGGGTGTAGATTCCCTCATTCAGCAATTCACCCTTGTAGCCAAACGTTTTATAACGAATGCGAACGTTCTTGACCGGCTCATGATTGTAGTTGGCGACTCGGACCCAGCCGCACGGGCAGTTCATTACCCATAGTCCGACGATATGCCAGTCTACGAGCTCGATGTGCACGTTCTTCGTTAGTTCCGGATCGCCTGGACCCATCGGTCCGTGGCAGCCCATCACGAGTTTGAAAACAAAATAGATAGACAGGGTGATCAAAATCACCCTCAACAGAAGAGGCATCCGGTGACCAGCAGGACCGGATTTATTGATATTTGTCGGTTGGGACGTCATCGGATTTTTGGCGTTCTTAAACTAGAGGTAACCACCCTAAGTTTTGGGCTATGCCCAACAACACAAGAATCGCAAACACGATGAATAGTCCGAAAAATGCAGGTTCGCCGTCCGCAAGCATGGCTCAATACCGTAATCGACTTGATGTGCGTGTTTCCATCGCGATTATATAGAACAAATCAAGTTGTTGAGTATGTGGAATACCGGGGGTTGAGACTAATTATGGAAATTTTTTCTCAGGTCGAAACTAATAAATTGGCGTAATGGCGCCAGTGCCCATGCAGTGTCAATCCCGGAAACGATGCACAAGTAAGCATCTGCAGCGATCAAGTGGGGCGGCGTTACAACTGCGCACCTGCTCGCGTCATTACGGTTATAGTGAATTGAGGCGGCTGAAGATTGTTCTTGAATGCGCTATGAAACTTATTGATCACAAGTCGTTGGAAGACATGAGCGGCGGTGAGAGTTTATTGTTTTTGTAAAACTCACAGTCCGACTGCGGATCGGTGCAGAAAATGTCCGAGGCGAAACTGCAAAATTTTGATTATTCGGAATTCGTTCCCATGACAGGGATGGAAAATAGTCACGTCATGACTATTCTCGCCAACGTTTGGAAAAGGCAGTTTCCAACGGTTTTAGCCACTCAAGAGCAACGAATAATTGATGTCGCTCCAAATTCCAAAGTCCTGGTCGAATGCAATTTCGCGCCGACTGCCAGGACCGACGAAGGGCATGGACGCGGGCTTGCGATCATCTATCACGGTTTGGAAGGTTCCAGTCGATCCCAATACGTCATGGGAGTTGCTGAAAAGTTTTTGGCTGCCGGTATCAGTACCGTACGAGTCAACATGCGTAATTGCGGTGACACGATGCATCTTACAGACACGCTCTACAACGCGGGTTTGAGCGCCGATATTGGCCCAATAGCAGAACATTTTTTGAATGACGGCTTTGAACAAATTTTCACGATTGGATTTTCCTTAGGTGGAAATGTCGTTTTGAAAGGTGCCGCCGAATTTTCTAAATCCGATGCTTCATGGCTGAAAGGTGTATGTGCCGTGTCGCCTTCGCTGGACCTGCCTACTTGTGTCGATGCATTGGAACTCTGGCAAAACCGAATTTATGAATTGAATTTTTTGCGTTCTCTGAAAGAAAAAATCGTTCAGAAAAATAAATTGCACCCGGGTCGATATGACATTTCTTGCTTGCCTAAGATTAATTCCGTCAGAAATTTCGACGATACTTACACTGCGCCTGACGGTGGATATAAATCTGCTAACGATTATTATGCTCGAGCCAGTGCACTGCCGATGATACCAACCATCAAAGTTCCTGTTTTAATAATTGCCGCGCAAGATGATCCACTTGTTCCGTTCAGTTCGTTTCGATCGGAAAAATTGCAATTGCCCAATGTTTCTTTGCTCGCCCCGAGGCACGGTGGACATGCCGGTTTTGTCGCACGCGGATTCGCACCTCGATCTGGAAAGATTGGTGAATGGTCTGATGAAAACAAGAATAGATCGATTAGATTAAAGGCACCGAATATGGTGGCAATCAATGATCGCTTTTGGGCTGAAAGTTCATGCATGGAATTTTGTGCAAGACTTCTTGGGGCGGATTGACAGGGTTGTCAATTAACAAGAGAGTTTAAGTTTTCCGTTGTCGTACGGACGTAAACTGTGTACTATTTGAAGCTGTGACTGAGTGTAGAACATAAACTACGCCATAGTCCGTGCTTCCACAGACTTAGTAGATCAACGAAAAACAATGTGGAACACATCCATTAGGAACCAATTCCAGGAGGAAGGGTCGTGAAAAAGTTTAATATGGCTGCACTCGCAGTAGTCGCAATGGTCGGTTCATTTTCCGCTCCAGCGATGGCAGAAGAAGATGGTCTCGAGATGGCAACGCAAGGGGCTCTGATGGTCACTCGCGTCGGCGGCATCGGCGCTGGGCTCGTCATAGGCACACCGATTGCTGTAACCAAGCAAGTCTCGAAGACATACGTTAGCTATACACAAGCTGCTGCTGACAAAGTCGGCGAAAAGATGGGTGGCAAGGACAACGGACCGGTTTGCGCCGTCGTTAGCCTCGTAACTCTTCCAGCTGCGCTTGTAGTCGGCGGAGCCAAGGGTGTTTATTACGGCACCAAGAACGGTGTCAAAGGTGGATTCGAAACACCATTCCACCCAGATTCATACAGTCTCGGCAACCTCGAAGAATAATTAGTTCTAAGAGTTCTAACTTTGTTCGCGGCGGCCGCAAGGCTGCCGCGAATTGTTATTATCTATTCTGTAAGGCGAAAGCAATGCCGGCCTGACTTTCATCAACGGAGGTCCGGCTCAATCGTTACCTCTAGAGCGCACGAGAGTTTTAGATATGGCTGAAGATGCTGACTTAACTACATGGATGGACCGAGTGTCGCGTTGCAGCACGCGCAAGCAAGTTTTCGCAGTGCTGGATGATTTTCGTTTGCAGGGTTGGACGGACGAAGAGTGCGCACAAATGGGCAAGCACTACATTCGCTTTTTAAGCAACATGAAAGATGACACGCCATTGGATGACCCGAAGCCTGCAGAAGAAGAGAAGGGCGAGGACGGTCCAGTTTGGTACGAAAAAATGTGATTTAGCCGCTCACCGTCGGCAGTGTCATTAGTCTTCGAAACTGTAACCAGCAAACAGCTTACGCTTAAGTTTTGCAAATCCGAATTTTGGATATTTTCGGAGTTCAAATATGCGGACAGGAACGTCAACTCCCTGTGCGAATATGTGCACATAGAGCCGGTTTAAGCTGATTTCTCCGAGCGAGGGAAACCTTAGTTCGCAAGGTTCTTCCTCTGTGATTTTTGCAATGGGAACGGAGACTTCCCGTAAAACGATTTGTTTTGAATCAGTAATGCGTACGCAAATTTCTCCGACCATAGAAGGAAGGTCGACAATCGGCGCCAGAAGAATCGCGCATAGCCCGGATCTTCCGAGATTCAGCTCGTATCGCAAACTGCTCAACCTGACCAGGTTTAAACTTGGCAATAATCGAAATCCTTTCAAGTCTCCCTGAAAGAGCATAGTGTCATCTTTCGCTTCTTCGAATCCGGGATGCATCAGATGCCATGCATCGAACTTATTTCGGAATCGATCGGACCAGTAAACCAGCCTGCGATGCCGAAAGATGTCCAGCTCCTGCGCCAGTTTTTTTCCGCGTTCTTCGAGAATTTTGTTGCGCTCTTGTAGTGAGCGAACTTGATTCTCGAGTTCAACTATTCGCGCTACTGCGGATTCGAACGAGACTTCTGATTTCGAAAGTGCAGTGGTGTCATCCGCTTGATCTTCAAGTAAACCCGCAGGCGATGCGCTTTCTTCAATGAATGTCGAAATCGTAAAATCGAATTCGCTGACGTTGCGTTCGTCCAATCCGATTCGCTCGGGGGATTGATTCATTGTGAAAGCAGTTTCATTTTGCGTCATCAGTTGTTCTTGCGATCCGCGCATGCTTGCTGGTTCACGAAGACTTGTCGCGCCAGGTATTGAAAAAATACTCTAGCACTGACGAAGAATTTCGTATTGGCAAGTTAGACGAAGCGCACTCATGTCGATGAGCAATCTGATCAGAGTTGGGTGTGATCTGGTGTGTCCATATCTACAACAAATAAACATATTCTAACTCCGAGTTTATGCACAAAAATTGCACATATATCTAATCAAAAGTTAGTTAAGCTGACTGACGTTAAACCCGGGCGCAGTCAGCCTTTAGCCGGTCCGCAAGTTTCGTGGGATATGGCTCCTATATGATTCTTGCTCTGCTACAACCCCTTGCCGGGGTTACTTACTCGTAAAGCCGTTTTGAAGCCTATCGAGAAGCACTTTGTAACGAGGTCAGAGTGCGCTACACTTCTTCGAAACCTCACGAATGCTGGCTAATTTAGATGAGAACCTTATGCGCAACTCAAAGACTCAAAAACTAGCGATTCTACTTATGGCGATCAGCCCGCTTCTCCTCGCGGAGACGAATGCGATCGCGTATGCCAACGAGCAGGAGAAATCTGCCAATCCGCAAGTAAGTGCGTTAATCAAAAAAGGCATAGGCAAAGCGAAAGAGCAAGATTTTCATCAAGCCATCAGTTCATTCAATGAAGCGCTTAAGGTCGATCCGAAAAGCTATGACGCTTTCGTCAACCGCGGATGGACATTCCGGCAAATGGGAGACTTCGAAAAAGCAGTCGCTGATTACACCAGTGCAATCAGCATCCAGTCGACTAAACCGCAAGTTTATTTGAACCGTGGATGGTGTCACAAACGACTCAACAAATTTGACGAAGCTATGAATGACTTCAACAAAGCAATCGAACTTGATCCCAAATACATCAACGCATACCGCAATCGCGGATCCTTAAAACTCAAGACCGGCGATTACGCAGGATCTATTGCCGACTTCAATCAAGTGATGTTGCTCGATCCGAATTCGAAGACTGAGGTCTCGAAGTATGTTCCTGCAGAATTCATGGATACCGCGAAAAAACTCGACCCGGCGACGACAGCGAAGATCGGCTCGCAGATTGCCACCGCTGTTCAAGGTAGCTCAATCGAGATAAGCGATACCGATCTTGCCAAACTCAATAATCGAGCCGCTCGCGCAATTAAGACCGGTGAATTTGCAACAGCGATTTCAATTTTAGAAGACATCACCAAGAAGAAACCGAACTACACTTTTGCAAAAGAGAATCTCACCACCGCATACAACAATCAAGGATTGAAGCTCGCTCATACTGATGTTGAGCTGTCCGCCGCGCAGTTTAGAAAAGCACTTTTCTATTCTTCTCCTCAGCAAAATGCCACACGCGCAAATCTTAATGTCGTCCTCAAATCGATTGGTAAGGATCCGGAGTCTGATACCGCCCGTATGGGTATCGGCGATGAGTTGCGCGAGAAAGGCGACTACAAGGGCGCTTTCGTAGAGTACATGGAAGCGATGAGACTGAAGAAGACTCCTGAAGTTCAAGAGAAAATTTCACAAGTCCTCGCATTGCTTGAAGCTGAGAAGAAAAACGATTCTGCTGCCGCTCAAGAAACTGCTAACAACGCTATACCTCCGCTGCGTCCGGCTCTCGAAGAGAAACAAGCCGAGACCTTTGTAGTAAACGACAAAGCCGGTCTAATCAGTGAAAATGTCCCGCCTAAAAGCAATGAAGCACCAGAAATTGTTTTAGATGTAAGCAATGCTGCCACCAAGGTTGCTGCCGCACCGTCGGCGACACCATCTTCGAAACCAGCAGCCGATGATACCGATTCATGGGGACGCCTACCTGGTTCTGGCGCCGAAGCCAAAACTCAGGCGTTGAATCCGGAACCGAAAACTAAAATCGGTCAGGACAAAGCTACGTGGCAATTGAAATGGCACAGTCACGTGAAGCGCGGCGATGAATTGTTCGATCAGGGCAATTACCTCGAATCCGAAGCGGAGTATCGCGACAGTCTGGTTGCCGCGAAGAAACTTGATAGTGGTGGCACTGAGTTAGTTGATAGTCTCGAACGCTTGTCCCGGATCTTCCTGGTGCAAAAACGTCCAGTGGAAGCGCTCAGTCTTCTCGAACAGGCATACAATCTTAGAAAAGACACTCAAGTCACTCCGGATCCAGCCGGATTGGAAAGACTCGGCAAGAAAGTGTTAGCCCTCAGACATATGCTCTACCCGCATCAAAAGCCGGATAATGAAGACGAAGAAGAGGACACTAAGCTCGCTAAAGAAGAGGAAGAGTCAGAACCGGAAGCCGCAGTAGAGACTGCCAGTGCCGCCACGCCGGCTAAGCCGAAGAAACCGTCTCGGTTTGCGCGATTGAAACGAGCCAAAACACCGCTCGAGAAAGATATGGAGAAATTCGAATCGGCAGGGGAAACTGGAACTGGTTCATCGTCGGCCTATTCGAGCAGACCTTCGTGGGATGATTTCCAGAGATAGTCGATCGACTAGTCTTCGATAAACTTCACGCGAGATTCCGGGCTCGGGAGCATGCATTGTTCCAGCTTTCCGAACAAGCGGTAGCGAATCTTCGCGACAATGTCATATCCGAAGTCTCTCAGTGGTTTTGGAAAGTAACCAAATATAGTGGCAAACGGTTTCTTCCAACCGCGTAATTGACTTGCTACAAATATTATCGCGTCCGATTTGGTCAGTACCTTTTCTGTGTCTGTTCCATAGTTTGAGATCAGGTAGACGGTGTTTAAATCCGCTGTATTGAAGCCACGCTTTGCAAGAGTCGCATTGGCAAATTCGCTTTGCAGTGAGGCGAAATTGAACAAGTCGCCTTTGTCATTTTCCAAGACGAATTGGATAAACCGATTGCAAAATCCGCAGACACCATCGAAAAAGATGATGTGTTTGCCAATCGAAGATTCGTGCAGATAATCTTCGCCGGTAGAGATCGAATTCAGTTGTCCCGTCATGTTGACCTTTGGCGTATATGCTTCGCCGGGCTGTTCGCAATCGTTTCTACCCTTAATTCTACGCCTCTTTGGATGTGAATGATTTTATATATAAGACTGGGCTGTCAAAGCTTGATGAAAGTGGTAAATATATAAGGTCGGAATGAGTTCCGGGCAGAGAGAAACCGAGGATCCTTCAAATGCGTAAAGTACTGCTATCGACGATGGGTGCATTATTACTATCAGGCGTGATTCAAGCCCCTTCGCACGCTGACGCCGGTGAAATGGCGAAAGCTTTGTTCAAGTTTCCAGTTACAGTAACTTCCTTCGCCGCTGGCACCGCAGTTGGAACTCCAATTGCAATGGGCAGAAAATCGATGGCAGATACCAAAGAGTATGCCGACAAATGGGGCGATGGCGGAATGATCAAGAAGACTGGTGGTACATTAGTCGCTCTTCCTGCCGGTCTCGTAAGAGGCACCGTTGAAGGTGCGGTTCTCGGACCGAAAAATGCGTGGAAAAATTCCTCCGAACATCCATTCAGCAAAGACTGCTTCAGTCTCGGTGATCTCGACTAAGTCTTCGGCTTAGTGGCTTCGCAAACTTAGTGTAGTACCGTACGCGGTATTAGAATCCTCAGATAATCTCCCCGTGTGCTATATGTGGACGGGGAGGTTGATCTTATTAGCCTTTCTGATCGATCGTGTTTAGCCGGAGCTGTCGCCGGTTTTGCAAACAACCAAGTCAGTCCATTTTGCAGTGCAAATTCCCTCAACCAATCCCCGCTCACGTCTGCACTGGTTCTATACCAGTCCATTCATTCACGTGGTCTGTCGAGTATGAATGGCGAATTCGTATTGTTCATAAACGTCAAACAGGCTGCCAGGTTTGGGCATGTCGGTTGGGGTTTCCGCTTGTCTGACGACGATCGATACATGTACGGAGCAACCGATCATCTGTACCGTCATCACGAAATGGATTTGCTTTCGTGGATAGACTATATGTCTGTACAACCGGGCGAGCATACTGACTGGTGGTGCGGGATTGGAACCAGAGACGACATGCTTCGATCCATGGCGCGTTCGTCCGAACACATCTGGTATCACCGATGTAAGTCCGTGATCGTTCCAAACGCAAATCCGATTAGAGCCGAGAAAGTAGCCCGTGCTACGGAGTTGAGCGGTTGGACCGTGTTGGGAAATAACTGCGTTCAACAAACCTATGAGATCGTCGAAGCCTATGGGGCCGAGCGATTCATTCCAAACCCATGGCACAACGCGTTCAACCTCATTCCACGCGTGTGGTTCAACTCCTTCCGAGGGACCGTCACAGAGCTGGTCAAGGAAGATTAACTTCTCCAAGAACGCACTGCACTGTACTGGTGCGTTTCTTGTAACGGCGCTTTGTATGGGCGCTTTGTAAGCGCCCCAGGCCGCTAGAAGCTTTCCTAAAAATGGATGCCGCCGAAGCCGTTGCCGAAGCCTCCAAGTCCACCGTAGCCTGGCATCATGCCGCTGCCGTAGTTGCCATAACCACCGTAGCCGCCATATCCGCCATAGCCGCCCATGCCGCCCATGTTCATCATCATGCCTGAACTGGCTGCCATCGTTCCTACCGACATGAGGGCGTGAGCCAAGCCTTTCAGTAGCGGATGCCCCTGATGTTGCTGCTGCTGTTGCTCTTGCTGCTGTTGTTGCTGCGCAGGCTGCTGCATTTGATTCAACTGCTGCTCGTATTGTGTGGTACTACCGTCGGTGCCAGGCGCATTTTGATACGGGTACGCTCCCGGTTGTGATGCGTTGGCCGAATACTGGGAATACTGATTGGCTGCGCCTGCTCCTTGCGGAGGCCAACTTGGAAAATTGGAACCGGATGCACCGATCGCATTTTGCGTGACATTTTGTTGATACGGATACTGACCTGGAGTAGAAGCTTGCTGCTGATATCCGTACTGGCTTTGAGCCGCAGGCGCCGATTGCTCAGGATTGGAGTTGTGCATCAACTCGACAGCATTGACGAGAAGTTTGATCTGCGCACTGATCGGTGTGTTGGCGTCCATCGTTTCGGTTGGAAAAACTGACTTTTCAAGCCGATGCAGCCGATCGATCAGCGGGACCTTCGGATTTTCGGCGCGACCAAATACTTTTGATTCCAACCAGGCCACTTGCTCTGAAGCCGGAGCCGTTATCGGTGGCTGTCCCATAGACTGCCCGCCATAGCCATAAGCATTTGGTTGCGAATAAGAATTTTGTTGAGGAGGATTCATGCCGTATGAGCCCGAACCGCCTCCACCACTGTAACCGCCGGTGCCACCATAGTTGCCGCCGCCGTAATTGCCACCAGGTGCGCTCGTATATGCAGGTGCGCCATTCTCCGCATCTTCTGCGTTTCCATTGGATTGATAGTTCAAAGCCGTGCGAGGATCGACTAGTTGATCGATATTTTTGTGCATATGTTTTTGCACGTACTCGCTCAACTTATTTACGCGTTCACTCAGGTCAGGGTCCTGCGATGTTTTATTGAATGCTTTCAATTCAAGCTGATCCAATCGTTTTGCAATCGGCTGGCCCTGAAAAGATTTTCCGAGAATTGTCTGCTCGATTGCATCGACCCTCGGGTAGTCTTCCGCATCGCCGGCAGCATTGTCCGCGGTTTGTGGATCGTTGTTGGAAGAGCCTTGTGAGTCGTCGTTCGATCCAGCCGATTGATTGGAATCGGAAGAATTTTTCGATCCTGACGTCGGGTCGGCTGGGAAATCGGTCTGTTTTGGAAGAGCCGCCACCAAGTTCACTAGTCTTTGGGCTTGATCGCCACTTCGGGCTTCGCCGTAAACCAGCTTCTCCAGCCGGTCTAGCCGAGCCTCGGTGTCTTCTTTCTGATATGTGTGTTCAAAAAATCTAGTTTCTAGACCATCCAGACTCTTAACTTCAGCACCGTCTAAATCGGCTGCCTGACCGCCGCCGCAAAAGATGAAGCCTGATAAGAAAGCAGAAATTGCCAGGGCGCGAAATACTTTGGCTTGGTGTCGTTTTTTTTCGGTGCGGCTCACGGCGATTGACCTGTTAGAGAATCCGAATGCATTGTCTGAATGATCGAGCGAGTGATTTTTCGATCACAACTGTGTCGGCAACGGGACGAAGCCCTTGCTGCCAAGTTTGAACGTTGTTTCGTCGCGATGCCCAGGCCGCACGCTTAAAAACACGATCGTAACTATGTTGGATTATAGCGTAACGGCTTTACGGTGGTCTTCAGTAGCTTCGGGCTGATGACTCAAATCTTGAAAAAGATCCCCTTAAAGCGATAAACGCCTGTCACCAGGCGCTTACCAACCACTCGCTGCTCACTCGAAAAACTTATAGTTTGTAGAACCAATCTTGATCTACATTTGACGCCTGTTCCGGCGCGAAACTCATCTCATCACCTTCAAGGATGAAGCCGCACAGCATCGCTTCGACTGCTGGGGAATGAGATTTTTGTTGTGCGGACTCTTCTTCAGCACAACCGGCGAAGTCTTGGAAAAATTTTGCTCTTACGTTTTCTGCCAATTTGCCATTCATAGTAAAACAACCCCTGCCCCTTGCGACGGGGCTTAAGTTCGTGTGATGCAATAACCAATTCCGATGTTGAGATATTACTTGCCAAGTGTGACCAATATGTACCTTAAATCGATGTTTTGATAAAAGGCTTCAAAAATCCGTTCCTGTGAGGCTTGGCCCACTGGGGACCCAGGGATGTCACTCGTAGTTACACCCTTGTATAGGAACATTCGCACCCTATCGAATTTACGGTTCGAAGGCGCTGTGTTTTTGATATGGGAGAAGAACAGTTGGCGATTAGCGACATCCTTCAGGGAGGTGTTACACCAATTTGGCGCAACAAAGTCGCGTATCTGTAACTACAGGAGTTTGAACATTTCTGGACATTAAACCCGAACGGTTGCGCTCGGATATTCGGATTATCTCAAGACCGTGATGACTAGACCGATTGACGTTGTAGCAATCATTGATGCAAATACAATTAGCAGCATTTTGGTTCTCCTTATTGGGCTTGAGCTTGACAGCTCTCTCAGCCCTTCGATTCCTTTACCGCATCTGTCAGACAAATAGGTAGACGCACAGTTCTTTCAAAGGGTTCTCGAATGAGAAAAATAACATCTTGCGCATATAGATCGGGGCGGGCTCGCTGCAGCCCCACGCATTGACGTTTTGCGTTGTCGTTTTACTCGCCCGAGGCACGAACGACATTGGTCTCGGGCTAATTGTTCTAACTAATGTCTGATCAATCTATATAAATGGATTGATTCCATAACCCACACCATGGACGGTGCGGATAATAGAGTCCTGTGATTCCGGCGTGTCGAGCTTCTTCCTGAGCCTTCTAATGCAAGTGTAGATAGCGTCGAGCGAAACCTCTGAATTGGCGTCCCAGAGCTTCGCCAGGAGCGTCTCTGGGCTGAATACCTGATTGGGATTCTTCATGAAAAATTCGAGCAGCGTATATTCCATAGGCTGAAGATGGATTGGTTTTCCACTCAGAAGGACAACACGCTTATCGCGATCGAGAGTCAATGGTCCCGCGTTCATCACGTCCGGAACAAAGCCTGTCGAGCGTCGGATCATCGCCCTCAGCCGGGCAGCCAGTTCTTTAGGGTGAAACGGTTTTGTCAGGTAGTCGTCAGCGCCGGAATCAAGACCTTCTTCCTTCTCTTTAACCGAGTTTTTTCCAGTCAGAAGAATAATAGGAATCGCGCCACCTTTGGCGCGATACTGCTGACACACCTCGACGCCGGTGAGCAAAGGCAAATTCCAATCAAGAATCGCCACGTCATACTCGAGCCCAAGCAAGTTATCGAGTGCGGCAGCGCCGTCTTTAACTGCTTCGACCGTGTTTTTCTCAAACTCCAGCCAGTCTTTGATAGTCTGCGCCAGGGCGAGGTCGTCTTCAGCTAGTAGGATTTTGGCCATTGTGTTTTAGTTCAAAACCAGCATTAAGACTCTGATTTGGTAATTGTAGGTTGTAACCGTTGTCGCGATTAAAACCGACGACTCAAATTTTACTTGATGCGCGCGGTGAGAGCGTCAATTTCTCTCAATTGTTGATTAGACTCAGAATGCCTGCCCAGCTTTTCGTACAGAGCAGCGAGCTTGCGTTTGTACAGAATAGCCTCCTCTAGTCGGTTGAGCCGATTGTAGCAATAGCCAAGATAAAACAGGATGTCTGCCGAAAATCCTTCGATTGGCACCGCGCGGGAATAGACCTCGGATTGTTGAAGCATCGGCAGCGCTTCTTCGAAGTATCCCTGATCGCAAAGCGGTTGCCCGTATTGGTAGAGAACAATTGCTTTGTCTTTGACTGACAGTTTTGTCGAGGCGATAGCAAATGCGGTGCCTTTGCGAAAACATTCAATTTCGTCCATTGGGCGGTTGCTGATTCTATAGATCTCGCCCAATTTGCTCAGAGCCCAGATGATGCCGAGCGTCTCCACGCCATGATATTTCTTGATCAGGAACACACTACGGACTGCCATGAATCGAGCCGCTTCGCGCATCGGCTCCGCTACTCTCTTGTCGGCGTGCATGCTCATTTTGCCAACTTCGAAGGCGTACTCGGATAGGTTGCTTCCGGCTTTCGGTTCCTTCAACATCTCAATCCAGTCTTTTTCCGCGGCGTCGACGTACGAACGAAATTCGACTTTTCTGTTTTTCGCAATCTCAATCATGGCTAAACGCAGCTTGATTTCAGCCTTGAGAGTGGGGTTAAAGAGCGCTTTATCCTTCAAGTCTTTTGCTTTGTCGACCCAAGTTTTTGCTTCCTGCAAATTTCCTTCCATGTATGCGATGTCGCCCAACCGCATGAATACAGGGACTAAGTCCTGATAATCATCTCCAAGAGGCTTCAATATTTCCAACTCTTGAATGGCGTAGTCTCGAGCTGTTTTGAAGTCGTATTTATAGAAAGCGGCGTCCGATAAGTGACGCAGTGTCACTGAATAAAATGGATGTTGCTTTCCCAGCCGCTTAGCGTCCTGGAAGGCTTGATTCAAAAGTCTGTCTGCAAGTGCAATCTGGCCAAGGTCGCGGTTTGTCTGGGCGGCGAAAATGTGTCGCTGCCAGTCGACCGTTCCAAAACCGGTGCCAGAGGCTTCATTCCAGTTGGTCGCCAGAATGGCCGTCGTCAGCGACAGCACGGAAAGCGCCATTATTGCAATGGTCTTGAGCTTTCTTTCAACTGGTTTTTCTGTCGTCAAACCTGGCGTTACTCCGGTCGCTCATTAGTTTTGTTCCAATATTGCGAGGGTATGAACCTATGGTATTTTGTGGCTTAGACACACAAAGCGAAGATCGTGCCGTTCAGTCTGAAGATACGCCATAAGGGACTGTTCATCGTCGCGGTTCCACTTGTTTTAGGAACTGCATTCATGCTGTTCCTCTATGGTTTGCTGCTGCAATCCGAGGGTGAGGCACGCGACGAGTCACATGCTAACGATGTTCTGCACTCGATCTTCGTGTTGGGAAAAGAGCTATTTGCATCGATTAACGCATTGTCGGCCTATTCGTATGTGAAATCACCCGCGATGGCACAGAAATATATTGAGTCGCGGCAGAAAATTCAGAAGGAATTCAAAACCCTCAGAAAGACGTTAGAACCTTATCCTGACCAGCTCGCGCAACTCGAGAAAACGGAACTTCTCGAAATGAGAGCGTTGAAACTTTGCGATGGATTGTACGATTCGTTTCAAGACGACAACGTCGACATCATGACGATGATGAATATCAAGCACACTCGCGGACAGATGGAGGCGCTGGTAGAGCAGACTACGGCGCAACTGAAAGTTTTAAACGAAGGTGTACAGAGGGAGAGTGGCAGCCGTTCTGAAGCGGCTCTGAGATGGCGTCACAATGCAAAACTGCTTTTGCTCTGGGGCGTCGCATTCAACATCCTTTTGAGCATCATCGTCGTTTTATATTTCAGTCGGGCGATTACAAACCGATTGAAAATCTTGACCAGCAACGCTACTCGTCTTGCCGATGCGCAGCCACTCTTGCCCAAGATTGAGGGCGTCGACGAAATTGCAGAACTCGACAAAGTCTTTCACCAGATGGCTGCCACCATTGAAGAATCGAAGAAACGTCAGAAAGCGCTGGTCGATAACGCTGTAGATGTGATTTGTTCGATCGATGCTAATGACGTCTTCACTATGGTCAGCCCAGCCTCGGAGCGTGTATGGGGGTATCGAGACAGTGAACTGGTTGGGAAGTCTTTAACCGACATACTGGTCGAAGAAGATATTGAGGAAACGCTGCAGTGTCTTGATACGATCAAAAAAGTCGAGTCGACCGTACCTGTGGAAAACCGCGTACGCTGCCCGGATGGCAAGATCATAAATGTCCTGTGGTCGGTCTATTGGTCCGAATCCGAGGAGACTTTGTACTGTGTCGCTCACGACATTACTGCACGAAAGATGGTCGAGAAAGTACTGAAGGAGAGTGAAGAACACACTCGCCAGATGATGGAAGGGTTGCCTGTCGGTTTGTTGGTTATCGATAGTAACGGCAAAATTAATTTGGCTAATCACAAAGCTCAGCAGATGTTTGGATTGAAATCGTCGGAGCTGTTTGGAAGAAATCTGTCCACTTTGCTTAAGAGCAGCGACAACGTCGGGCAGGGCGAATGGATGAAGGAGCTGATTTCTAGCGCCTCTGGGCATGTGCTTGAACTCGTTGCCGTGAAACAGAACGGTGTTGAATTTCCGGTTGAACTTTCGTCTAGTGAAACTTTCGTCTCACAGCGAGCATTGCATCTGGTGGCAATACTGGATGTTTCTGAGCGGCATGAGATTGAACGTTTGAAACGCGAGTTCGTCGCTATGGTTAGCCATGATTTGAAAACGCCACTATCTTCGGTGCGCGGCATGCTGGTGTTGCTATCTGCCGGCGCCGCCGGAGAACTACCTGCCAAGGCTGGTCCGATGGTTAAAACAGCCGAAGGTCAGTTGGAACGATTGATTAAATTGATCAACGATCTGCTCGATGTGCAAAAAATGGAAGCAGGCAAGTTTCAAATCAATATTCAAGAAGTTAGCATTCGAAGCATTCTTGAGCAATCATATGATGCAGTCGAACAAGTTGCGGATCAGAACGAAGTCACTCTCGAGATTTCCGGTGGTGATGAGCGTGTTAATGCAGACCCTGACAGGATAATTCAGGTAGTGGTTAATCTCCTGTCCAACGCAATCAAATTTTCTCCGAAGGGCTCACAGGTCAACATGCGTATAGTGAAGGAAACGGATTTTGTCGAAGTTCAAGTTGAAGACAAAGGACGCGGCATTAAAGAAGAATACCAGGAAGCTATCTTCGAGCGATTCAAACAGGTTGAGGCCAGCGACGCTACAGAGAAGAAGGGTACGGGTCTCGGCTTAGCGATTTGCAAAATGATCATAGAAGAGCACCACGGCACGATCGGCGTGCGCAGTGTCGAAGGCGAAGGCAGCACTTTCTGGTTCCGCCTACCGAAATCTTGAGATAGCAGAACCGCTATTCGGGATTTGTCTGGATCTCACGACTTTCTCACAACATTCAAATACTGTGATATTCGAGCGAGTTGGGAGAAAGCTTGCTTGATGCGACTAGCAGATCTGATCATTCAACCGTTCCGATTAAACAGATGAATCGTCCAGATTGATATCAGTGATGCCTATATATTGATGAGCTGGCAGGAAGTCCCGGTTTGTAAACGCAAACAGGCTGGGAAATTTGAGATATTTTACCAGTTGCCAAGAATTGGTCAACTTTGCCGTGTTAATTTCAGCATGTCGGGAGAAGCGTTGGCTAAAGTTTTTATTGATTGGGGAATATCGAAATGCTGCATTCACAGAATTCAATTGCACAACAAAACTATTATGGTCCTGTAGGTGAGCTCAAGCCATCTCACATCGTCGGGCAACCAGATGATTTTAAACTGATCGTAGTACTGGAGCCGGTTCAAACGCTCCGCAAACATTTTGTGGAACTGGTGCAAAAAGCGTTCAACTGCCCCGTTCAAATTTTTGAGACAGGTGCAGCTGAGGACGTCACTGGTTTGACGACTCGGAAAACGCCTGCATTAGTGGTAATCGACGTGACGTCATCCGATCGTCGTGGTCTGACGACTGCCTCAGAGGTCTGGAGCAGATATCCAAACGCAAAAATTTTGTTCTGGTGCAGCAGCTTCAAAGAAGCTTACTATCAGCAAATTCAATTGATGGCTCCACCTCAAGGCGTGTTTGGAATCGTGTTGAAAAGTTGTCCTGATGAAAGACTGATGCACGCAATTCAGAGCGTCGTCGTCCACGAAAATACTTTTATTGATTCGGAAGTTCGTCGCAGTCTGCAAGACGAGCCTGGTAACGGAAGTAAACTTACACGCAGCGAATATGAAACTCTATGCGATGTGATGCTCGGACTTACCGACAAGGCAATTGCAAAACGTCGCAATCTGTCCGCTCGTGGCGTTCAAAACCGGCTTGCTGCGCTATTCTCCAAAGTGTTGAGAGGCAAGCATTCCTGGTTGCGTGAATCAGCCTCGATGGATGTCTACAATTTGAGAACACGTTTGATCTTCGAAGTCCTTCGTCGTGGGCTGATCGACAGTGAGTCGCTCGCGTTGCTTGATGGCGAATTGGATTGCTGGATCACCGAGCAATTCGGAGTTTAGGTTCTCTGAAAAGCGCTTTATGACCTCGTTCAAAGAAAGTTAAATCGCAGACAATTGCCCGCACGTGAACCTCACGTGTGGGTTTTTGTTTGGAGTCGTTGTCGGAATTAGCAGCCTGGGCGCCTGCAAGGCGCCCCTACAATAAACGTCGTGTAGAGCGATCGCCGTTACGACAGCGATCGCCGTTACCACAGTGATCGCCGTTACGACAGCGATTTGTTCAATAATTGTAGGGGCGCCTTGCAGGCGCCCGTGCTCCTTTCTTAAACGGCGCGGTAAAATCTGAATCCTTTTAGAACGAAACTTTTGGATCTATGCCCGGGGTCGTACAGTGGTTCTTTAGGCCAAGAGGTCGACACGTGGAAGACACCCGCCGTTACGACAGTGATCGCCGTTACGGCAGCGATTGCAGTTGCAGCGATTGTTTTTATAGCGATTGTGTTTACAGCAATTGTTGTTGTGTCGATTACTGGCGTTTTGAGGCTAGCTCTCGGGCGCGTTTGCGATACTTGTCGGCTTCGACGGTGCGGTTCATTTTGTCTAGTACGCTGGCGTAGTTGTCCAGGATTGGAGCGAGAGTCGGATCCATCTGACCAAGCTCGTTCTCGGTGATCGACACGGCTTTTTGCATGCATTTTTCTGCGTCAGCGAATCGACCGAGTTCACAGTAGACGCGAGCTAATTCGTTGAAGTCGTTAACCACTCCGATTCCTGAAGCCATGCGAATTTTGATCTCTAGTTCTCTTGCTGCGTTTTCACGTTCGCTTGTGATTCGCTCATGTCTAACTTTTACTACTTTGTTGGTGAGTAGAAGTATGATTGGAATGATGATTGCCGCACCGATTGCGAAGATTGCTCCTGAGTTTTCCATTCAGATCATTCCTTCGCTTCCGGTTAGTTCGGTTCTTCAGTTTGATTGAGTTTAGTTCGTTTCGGTTCCGTTCGGTTCGGTTCCGCTCGGTTCCGTTCAGTTTCAGTTCAGTTCAGTTCAGTTCAGTTCTTCGGCGCGGACGGTCATTCTTCAATGATTCGGTTCCGACTTCCGCACGAAATGAACTATCGAATCAAGAAATTTCCTTGAGCATATTTTGCCAGGCTTTATGTGCAGCGATCTGTTGCAAGGCTTCTTGAAGCAAACCTTTTCCGGGTTCTTTTTTGAACCATGACGATGCTCCAGATGGATGCGGAAGCGGCACTACATCGCGTTCTCGACCATGCAATTTTACTTTGTGCGTTTTGCCTACCACATCAATCATTTGATTCATGGTGACTAGTTGTACAATCGCGAGTCTGCCGACTGGTATCACTAAATCCGGATCCAGAATTGAAAACTCATTTGCTAGCCACTCCGAGCAATTTTCAATTTCAATTGGACTCGGTACACGATCTCCGCCCTGAGTCGTCTTTCCGGGAAAGCAACGGCAGACTGCGCTGATGTAAGCGTGGCTGCGAAACTGCTCTTCGTTGATGCCGATCGTTTCCAGCCAGCGAAATAGCGTTTTTCCTGCGGTCCATGCGAAAGGCTTTCCGAAAGCGCCTTCTCGAGGACCGGGAGCTTGTCCGATCAGTAGAACTTTGGTGAGAACCGGTCTATGAGTTACTACCGGACCGATCATGCTAGGACATCTTACACACTTGCTCAGTGATTGGATGTGCTCGGTGATCAGAGTCTGTTTATCGGTTCCTGTTTTAGATGCCATGTTTACTCGTTACCTGTTGTCTCATTCTTTTCGGCTGTTCGTCCATCTTTTGCCATCTCATGTCTGAAGTCATTAGCGGCTTTGGGCGTAATCTTCAGGCATCCGCTTATATTGACATAAGCGAGCTGTGGGCATTTTAGAATAATCGCCAGCGATTTGTCTGAGACGTCGGTTTTTGAAATGTTTAAAACAGATAGATTTTTGAGGTTAGGCAGCCCTTTCATGGCTTCATCACTCACTCTTGTTTCGGCAAGATGCAATTCTTGCAACTGTTTCAATCCAAATAGTTTCTTCACGCCTGCATCCGACACTTGAGTTCCATTTAGATTTAGAACGACCAGACTTGGTATCGATGCGATTGAATCCATCGCTGAATCTCCGACCGCTGTTTTAGACAGGTTTAGTCGTTTGAAATGTGCTTTCTCCAACTCTTTAGCACCGATGTTGCTAATGTCGTTGACACTCAAGTCAACCACTTCGAGCTTTGGAAGCTGCTTTAGCGTCGGAATGATTCCGTCGGTTACCCTCGTCTCGCTCAAGTTGAGATCCACTAAAGACGGTATGCTGTCGGCGCCGACAATCGTAGTCAAATACTTTCCTACGCCGTCAGTCACCTTGGTTTTTTTGAGATTCAAAATCTGAAGGGAGTCACCTTTCAAGTAGGCGATACCTTTTTCAGTGATTCCGTGAGCATCTGAAAGATCCAGGCTGCGTACGGTGGTGTTGCCGGATAGCGCCTTGAGAGCCTTGTCTGAGATCTCCGGATCGTGGTGCGCGCTGACATGGTGATCCAGTGGGTCGATGCGTCCTTTGAACGCGTCATCGTAGAGTGTATCTTCGTTATACGAATTGTCGGTTGTCTTTTTCTTCTTTGCTTTCTTTTCCGGCTTTGGTGCATCTTCGGTATCAGGATTAGGGTAAGCGTTGATCCAGACGTAACCAATAACAAACGTACAAGCACTAATCCCGATAATAATTAGCACCACTAGCAGTGCTCTGGTCGTCATGATCGGTTTTGATGCACCACCTGTGGAGTCAGTGGTTTGTGCAACCGGAAGCGGTTGGTCATTTAAAGTTTTTCGTGAAGGCGCAATCTGGGCGGTACTTGGTACATCGCTCGTTGAGGGTGTGAGAAACAGGCCTTTATCGGTGGCTTCGATTGCAGCCTTCATCTCAAGCATAGAGTCGAAACGATCTTCTGGAAATTTTTCCAGTGATTTCATGATAACCATTTCGAGATAAGGCGAAATCAACGGTTCGCCTTCTGACGGATTGATGGGCTCCGGCGTGGAATTGAGATGCATGAGCATCGTTTCCATTTTTGTTTCGCCTACGAATGGAGGCTCGCCTGTAAGGCAGTGATACATCACACAACCTAAAGCGTAAATATCAGATCGCTGATCCAGACCTTTTCCCATCACTTGCTCGGGACTCATGAAGGCTGGCGTCCCGACTGTTTCTCCGGTCTTAGTGAGATGTTCTTGTTCGTCCTGATCTTCTTCACTGAATAGAATTTTTGCCAGTCCAAAGTCGAGAATCTTGGCCACGTCAGCTCCGTGCTCCGATTTCACCATCATAATGTTGCTTGGTTTCAAGTCGCGGTGGAGAATGCCTCTGGCATGGGCATGAGCCAATCCATCGCAAAGTTGTCTGGCGATTGATTTTGTTTTATCTACGGACAATTGTCCTTCTTGCTCGAGCACATCAGAGAGTGGCGTACCTTCGGCGTAGTCCATGACCATGAACGGCTGGTTCTCTTCCGAGATTCCGAAGTCGTATACCGAGATGATGTTGGCATGGGAGATTCGGCCGATAGTAGTGGCTTCTTGTTGAAAACGTTTCACCGCAGTTGGTGTCACCAGGTGGGAGTGAATCATTTTCACGGCCACGAGACGTCCGAGCGGTTGTTGTTTTGCTTTGTAGATTACTCCGGCGCCTCCGGCACCAAGCACGGACAAAAACTCGTATTTGTCTTTTAGCGGAGTGCGTGGGATGTGCTCCATTTCAGTCGTGCGCGGCCTGACGACATCTTGAGCTGTTGACCTTCTCGAAGGTTTCGCCTGCTCGCTGGCGTGTTCCTGCACTGCCGCTTCTTGCGCAGCCATCTCTTCACTGGTCGTGAAGCCCCTCGATTTAATTTCTTCGTCGCTGTTCATGCCGTTGTCTTGAAATGTTATCGGACGGCTCATGGGCGCAGGTTTCTACTATCTACAAACCACGATTTGCGTCACTGGAAACCTTCAAAATGGCAGAATCGTGGCTTTCTCTTAATGTGGAGAAAGCGATTTTGGCTGCTCGAATTGATTTAAAATGGCTATTTGGCGCTCGTTTACTAATTCCTGAATTCCGGTTTCCGTAATCTTGTCAGTCCTGTCTCGCAAATTGATTTTGATTTCGAGTGCTTTGTCCGCTCTCGTTTTGTCACTCGCCGATAATCATCGCGTAAGCGCCGCATGTTCAATGGGGCAGGACCATGCGGTTATATTGCAGCAACGAATTGATTCAGCCGATCGCTTGATCGCCGATGGTTCACAGATCGAGCAGCGCACTGGCATATTGCTGGACCGGTTCAATCAGTTGCGCGAACAGACATCGAACCGACAACTGGCTGGAAATCAATCGATCGATGTTTTTGCACTCTATGAGAGTTTGTTCAAACAATACGAAGACGCGCTCAACCAGTACAAGCAACATCGAAAAGACTACTTCGCACACGCACAGCAGTATCACCAAGCCCAACAACCCGAGTCGATTGTTGGTTCTTCGAGTCAAGATCCAAGTGCAAACGGAAACGATCTTTCCAACACCCCGGGAGTTCTGAAATTCAAGGCCCAGGACAAGTGTGCGGCTCTACAGCAGTTAGAAGGTCGGATCATTTCCAACGAAAACCGGCTGGAACAAATGGTCAATGACCTGGCATCTTCGATGCAGAAAGAGAGTGTCTCGATGTTTGCGACCGCATGGACTGCGGCTAATCAGTTGGCAATGGAAAACGGCAGACTTGCTTCTCAATACAATTCCCTGGGCACTCAGAAGACGGCTTGGTACTCCCACAACGTCCATAATTTCATTGCTGAAGCTAATCGTGACGGGGCTTATGGTGCACATGTCCAGGCTTACCGAGATCTGTCCAACGGTAACGCCATGGAGGCTGAAATCTACAAGCGCTGCCAGGGTCACATGCAACGTGCCACATCGACGCTTTCCGAACTCGCTTCGATTCGACCGCCGGCACTTTCGCTTGCAGCGCCACAACCCGGTCAAGCACCGATCACTGCTGATCAACTCCAGCGCGAATCAAACTCGCTGGATTCTGAATATGACAATGTTCAAGACCTGTTTGCCAAACTTGAAAGTGTGCGCAAGTCCATGCCGCCCAGTTTGAAGAAAAACAAGGGAATAACAAATTAGGCGCCCGCAAATTGAGGAGCGATAGTGGAGAACATATTATCGATTGGCGACTGTGTCAGTCTGGCTGTGAGACAGTGCCGTCGCGATCTTCGCTTTCTCATGGGAAAACTGCTCGTCCCATCGATTGTAGAACTGTTCGGAAAGATCTTTTTGGTTTGGGGCATGCGCGCTTTTTTAAGTGCTGTCAAAAATCAAACCGGTGATTATCCTGCGGCTGTCATCGCGTTTTGCGTCGGCTTTCTGATCTGCATTCCGGCAGAAGTCTGGCTCACGATGCGGCAGCTCGCATATGTTCGAATGACGGTCAACAAAAGTCAGGACTACGAACAAGCTGCCAGGGATGTGCGCGGAAAGTTTTGGGCTGTAATCTTCTACGCGATCGTGTTCTACATGAGTTTTATCATGTGGATATTCGTCTGGGGAATTATCATTGGTATCGTAGTTGGTGTCATGAAGGTTAATCCTTCGCTGGTACTTGTAATGGTGCCGGTATTATTCGTAATGGCAGGATTTGCCGTGGTGTCGCTCATAATCATGTTCTTACCGCTCACGCTTTTGTTTGTCGTGCTCGCGTGTGAGGACAAGAATGTTTTTCAGGCTCTGGGAAGGTCGTACAAAATGACATTCGGCCGTTTCCCTCAGACTTTCGGTTTTGCCGTCACTCTAATTGTGACCTGGTTTCTTCTGGACCTGGCGCTGACGTCTGCGCTTCAAATTCTCTATGGTTTCGAATACGCGAAGAATGGCATCTACTCAGGCAAAGCAATGGCGTCGGAAGTTGAATTGCCGATGTATTTGCAGATAGTCAGCAGTATTTGGAACTCGATTGTGTTCATGTATTTGATGCCGATGTTCTACATGGCGTCAGGATTTTTCTATTACAGTATGCGAATGCGCGAGGAAGGAATGGACCTCGACCTCTGGCTTAAAAGACTGCAGTTGAAACGAGAACCGACTCGTTGAGCGCGTTCCCCGTTAAGCGTACACGCAGCAAAACCTGGTTGTTGTAAACCTCTGACCGGCCTTAAATAGAAGACTAATTGATGCTACGAGTGGCTATTGAACGGGGCGTTGATCTGATGCCTGCGACTTCATAGACAGCGCTTGCTTTTCACAGGACGATCGCACCATTTTGATTCGTCTTTTGACACCACGCATGGTTTGCATCTTGCAGAGTTGTTTGCAAAATGGAACAGGTAGATCTACATCCACGAATGACGAGAGACTGAGATTCGTTCCCTGTCCATCTTCGGTTGGACTCAATAACCATGTGCCTTCGAACGCCCGAAACTTTTCTGACTTAATCATCGAGTATTCGATTTTTTTGTACGGAATGTACACTTCTTTGTACGTGCATTTCGCCTTGCCGATTACCGGGAGGTCATCGAATGTTTCTTCTAAAACGCAGGAATGCTGCCCGTCTCTCGATACTTCTTTGACTGTGTCTTTTGACTCATCCCGCAACTTGAGAATGGCGTTGTAAACCACTTCCGGCTTTGCGTTGATAACTGTTTGTTGAATAGAAGCTGCTTTCTCGTTAGCGACTGCGGCAAGTGGGGTTGCCACGGCAATAGTGGTTGCCACCAGGGCTGATACCACGTGCTTGTGATTGATCATGTTCCTAGACGCCTATTAAGGTACGACAAGACTCAACAATCTGCCATTCAAGCAGATTGACCAAGTGCCAGGTGAGTCAAAAATTCTATCCGGTCAGTTTTCTCTTTGCAAGAATTGCCAAGTGGTAAATTTGCCCACCTGGATATGCAATGCTGACCGTGCGGGGTATACGCACGCTATAAAAATGCTTTATGTTTCTCTTCTTTTAAACTACGTTTTTAATTTCAGTGTTGATGTTGAGCAAATCGGCTCTGGCGGCCTGGAAGTCGGCTAGCACAGAAGCTGGAGTCAATTTCGAATTGATCTGACCTTCCAACTGCGCATAGTGAGCCTTGATTTGCCCCTGTCTGTTCAGGAGGCCGCTCTTCTTACCAGTTGGATCGCCGTTCTTATTCTTATCTTCGCCTTCTGGCTTCTTCTTCTCTTCTTCTTTCTCTTTGGCCTTGTCTTTGTCTTCTTGTCGGCGATCGCCTGGACCCGGATCGTCGCCACGATGAATGCCATCTCTGTGGGCATTCGGAGTAGTCTCTTCGTGCTGTTTGAAGCGCTGTGGCAACGTGTTGTCGTCGTATTTGCCTTCCGCTGGAGTGCCTCGATCGCCTGCGCTGGACTTGTTGTTGTAATCCATGGCGTTGAACAATGCCACATCGGAGACGCCCTTACGATCGAACTGCTTGCCCCATTGGTTGGAAAGGTCGCCCTTACCAGGGTTTGCCGCATCGAAGTAGGTGCTGACCACGTGACCGCCACCTGATCCGCCCTGGCCTTCGCCTCCGCGGAACAAACCATTGTTGGCGTTAACGACGGCAACGCTCCACGTTCCCGCTTTGCCTGATTCGCCGCCAAAGTCTCGAGCCCGAGCTGCTTTCGCTGCGGTCAATTCTTCTGCGGAACCTACCAACTTGACGCTTGGGTCGAGATTCGCAAGTTCGTTGGCGTCGAGGAAATTCCTTTGCGCAAGCAGGAATTGTCCTTTGATACCGGCATTGCGTCCCATGAAGCCTTCCTGGTTGACTCCGACTCCAGCTCCACTTTCGACGAAAGCGGTTGGTCTGCCTGCGTCATCGCGGAATGGATTGCCTGTGCCGCCTGGCTTCAACGCGTCTGCGTTAAACAGGTAACGTTGCTCGCCGCCGGCATCGGAGTCAGTGTAGTACTGCTTCGTGCCTGCTGGATATTTGACGGAGCCGTCCGGATTTTTAACTTCGCCGCCTTTGCCTTGCTGGTGCATGTGGTTGAGCATGCCGCCTTGCATAAGTTGACTGGAGAAGTTGCGGACGTTATCTATATTCTGAGCGCCGCTGGCTGATTCATGCGGTTTGAGCATGCTGGACGGAATGATCGCTCGGAAGTTGTCGTCACCGGTGTACGTACCGTGAAGAGCCGCTTCTTTGAGGTGATCGGCATACTTCGCCGGATCGCCAAAGGCCAAGCCTTCTTGAATGGTGGTGGCATTACAGGTGCCGTTATCACCCTGGTCGATGGCTCGGGGCTTCGCGACGTCGTTCATACCGCCTGCGACTGCCTTGAGGACATCTTTTTGATCCATACCTGAGCGGTATTTGTTGTTTGGATCCAGCTCGCCCTTGGTGGTCGAAGCAAATTTTTCGAGAGTGTCTGCCTTTTGCTTATCAGTTATGTCTGTTCTGGCAAGGAATGTCGCGCGATCTTCACGCATCTGCGCATCATTCGGATCGCCTTTGAACGCGGTATCTAAAGCCTTGGAGGCTTCCTCTATTCGAACCTGGTCAGGTGTTTTTGGAACTTCGGGTCCTTTCTTCAGAGCCGCTGCTTCAGCATTGTCCGTGGCAGCAGGAACTGATGGTGCATCAGTCTCCGGAGCTGCTTTCGGTGCAGCCGGCTTCTCCAGGGCAGCAGCAGGCGCTGGTCGTCCTGCGTTCAGTCCACCGGTCGGAGCTCCTGGTCCAGGCGTCGCTGCGCCACCGCCAGATGCCTCATCTTGCGTATTTCCTATTTCGCCGGCCTTTTTGACGACCTTAGCTTTGCTGCCGTCGGCCAGAACCTGATTGCCGTCTGTGTCCAACTCGACTTGGGTCGGTGTGGACTTCTTCTCGAGATTTTCGTTTTCGACTGTATTCTTACCGTCTTTTTTGTTCGGATTGTCTTTGCCGTCCGCGACTACGTTTTCACCAGACTCGCCTTCTTCACCGGCTTCGCCTTTCTCGCCTTTAGCACCTTCAACTTTGTGGTCATGGTGGGCAGCGCCTTCAGTTTCATCAGTGAGAGGGGCTGCGAGAGCATCCGGCTTACCATCACCGTTTGCGTCGAGACCAGGAACCTTGTTATCGAGATTGACCTGCTCAACCCCGTTTGGTCCTGGAGTGATCGCTTCAATCTTTTGCCCGTCCGGTTTCAGACCGAGCGTAGCCAATTCTGACGGAGATTTTTTCGCAAGTGCTTCTGGTGACAGCTCCCCGCCTGGGCGCTGACTGGCCCCCGACTCCGAGCGATCGTCCAAACCGTTGACGCCATCGTTACTTTTGGCGCCTGGCTTGTTCATCTTGTCCAGTTCTTCGCCAAGTTCTTTATGCCACTCGCCAAGTGCGCCTTTGCTTTGCACCTCTGCTGGCTTTGGTGCTTCAACCTTAGCTTCGGCTTTGTGTGGCGCTTCTGCGACTTGTGCTTCTGGAGGTGGATTTCCCATATGTTTTTGCCTGGTAGTAAGGGATAGAAGAGGTTTGAGGGTAGTCGAACGGAACTGAAATTATAGTAATCAAGTGTGGCTGTTATGTACCTGCGTAAACGCGCAGATCTCATCTGACATTTCGCTCGGGCGATTTCAGCCTCAAATATAGGTGAAATGGGGCTTCTTGGCAACCGGGCGACAAATCTAAAAGCCTTCAAATCAGATTAATTCTGCCCGAAGCCGAATTAAATCTGTGCGAATGCACAGCTCTGCGTTTCGGACGATTTGAAACGGATTCGGAAGGCGATCCATGAGACCTTCCAACTGAGTCGCCGAAAGTTCGACCATTCCCGTCAAATTTTTGGGCAAAGCTACATATATAGTGGTAACAGAGAGCGAGGCGAGGGCGCACAGAGCAGCTATGGAACCGGAACCATCGACAAAAGACAGGGTTTGGCTTTGCCTCAGCATCGGCGCGCTGGGGTTGTGTCTCATTGGTTCAAGCATATTCGTCACTGACGACGCTGCTCACATTCTTCTGACCAGGTTTATTCAAATAATAATGACCATTACGGGTAGTGCGTGTTTTTTGTTTTCGATTATTCTATTTTTTGTAAGAGATAGTCCTGATATCAATTCCTGAGTTATGAGACCACTTTGTCAACATCAACTGTTGTTTTAAAATAAGTCCTGATGTCCAGCGTTGATACTAATTTGAATCTACAGCAGTTGCTTTGCCTACTGGCAGATCACCACCACGGGCGCGCGCCCTTGAGCGATGAAGATAAGCAGTTTGCCGTCGTTTTATTGAAGAAGCGCGCCGAAGAAGATCTCGATTTTGGCGAAGAATTGGTGCACGATTCAATTCGATTGATCAAGCGAGTTACAGGTGCAGTCGGCGTTTACTTCAACTCTTAATCAATTTATTTCAGGTCTAAACCTTTGAACTTCTCGTAAGCTTCCTCGAACACAGGATCTCGCGGTGCCAGTGAAACAGCGCTGGCGAAGCTGCCGCGGGCGCCATCTTTGTTGCCCTGTAAGAAATATGCGCCAGCCAAAAACAAATTGTTGCCCGCGCTATTGTTGATGCGTGCCGCTTCTTTTGACACTTCCAGAAGTTTGTTGATCGCTTGCGAATTCGAGCGATCGAGCAATGCGGCTTGTTTCAAATGAAGACTGATTTTTTGAAGATCTTTCAATCGACGATTTTTATCAACGGCAGTTAACGCGCGTTCTGCATCGCGTTGAAGCAACTCGGCGATCATGACGTGGACCATTGATTTTGCGCTGTCAGAGCCCGTCTCCCAGTTTTTATTCAAAGAGAAAAGCAAAGTCAAATAACCTTCCTTCGACTCCGTTGAGTCTTCCAGCTCGCATGCACCCAAAAGTGCCTGAGATGGTCCGTCCTTCGAGAGTTCGGAAAACTCTCGTAACTCGGCTAATGATGCTTCTTTTAGTCCGTCATCGTAGAGTGCGACGAATTGTTTGAAACGTTCGCTCGGCTTTTTCGGATCGATACCTTGCTTCGACAAACAGGCATTGAGTTTCTTCGATGCTTCGGTATTGGCTGGCAAGATGTACAGTGCTTCTCGATATTTGTTGGCGGCTGTCTGTGCATTGCCACCGGATTTCAAAATTGAGTTGCCGTACTGCACCAGCAAAACCGATTGTTTGATGCGGAGGGCATCATTGTCAGAATCTTTATTTATGAGATTGGACAGGTTGTTCAGCTCGGCATCAGCATTGACCCCAGCTGGAATGCCATCGTCCATTCCGCCAAGCGCACCAATTTGTTTCGATTGTTCGGTTGTTTCATCCAGGAGTTTTTCGTCAGCTACTTCCGGTGGTGGCTCCGGATCCATAAATTTTGCCAGATCTACGGATTCAGGCATCGCTGGAATTTCGAGGAGCTTGAGCCGGTCTTTAAGCGAGTAGCTCATTTGCAACGTGCTGCGAAGGCTGCTCTTTCGTGCGAATAATTTGTAGGGCGATGGATTCAGTTTCCCAATTTTTTGATTGCTGCTGATCTGTTGAGCAAGCAATAACGCAGTTGACGAGCGTCGCAACGTTTTAATCGAATCGCTTGTGCTGTCTTGATTTGGCGCTTGGTTTAAAACGAAAATCGTGGCTTGATAATTTCCGGACTTCTTCTCTTTTTGTGCCAGTTCAAATAAATCGTCCTGCGAGGCTGGATTCTTGCCCAACGCTTTAACGGCGGCGTTGAAGCATTCTTGCACTTTTGAGCCTGGCAAGATGTCGTTTGCCTTTGAGATCGTTTCGATGCTGGTTGATTGTTTTAACAGCTCGTCAACCTTCTCCTGCTTGGTTTTTTGCTCGAAGAATGCTCTCAGGGCGGCGATACCATTGTCCAGAGTAATGTGAACAGCGTTTTGTCTTTTATGTTCGGTCGGCTTAGATGCCGGCTTCTGAGCTGTTTTTGCGGCGCCCTTCGTGACCGTTGTCGGGTCTGGTGATATTGACTTGCCGAGTTGATATGAGAAGATTGCCTCATTTTTCGGAACCGCTTCCATCTTCGCGCGCACGGCCGGATCTTCTTTCAATCGCAGTGCCTCTGCGTATTCCACGAATGCTCCGACGCTTTCGCCGGTTTTAAGCAAGCCATCACCCATGGTGACTCGCTGATTGAAATCTGCTGGATTTTTTCCAAGGACCTGCAGCAAGCTATTCAAATTACTGCGCATTATCTTGCTGTCAGGGTCGACTATTAAACCTCGCCGAAAGAGCGAAATTGCTTCGAGAGGTTGTTTGACGCCGTACTGCAAACCAGCGTTATTGTAAGCCGTCACCAAGTATCTTTTCGCCGCGTTGTTTGAAGGATCGAGTTTCAAGCTTTGATTGAGTTTGCTGATTGCTCCAGTGAAATTCGAGGCGTTAAGCATAGCGACTGCTTCATTGTTGAGCTCCGCCGAGTATGACTTACTCAGTGCGTCATGGGTTGCCAGCGCTTTTGCGAGCGCGTCCGCTTCGTCTTTCATGCCTGCCAGTCTCAGTGCTCGCTCGTAATCTCGGTAGAGAGTAAAAGCGTGAATCGACAGTTCTGCATTTTCGGTTTTGAACTCCCGGGCCGCTGTCGCGAATTCATCCAGCGCCTGGGGGATTTTATTCATTTTGAGGTAGAGATTGGCCTGGGTTCTTGCCGGCACATTCTGTTCGTTTCCACACGACGGTGGCGCGTTGAGCGCCAGCAGTATAAGAGGCAGCCCGATTCGAAAAAGCGAAGTTTTCAAACGAGAATTGGCGGAGGCTTGTGTCACAAAACCGACTCCTGCGCGCTTTGAACCGGCGTCTTCAGCAGCTCTTTTCGACACTCTTCCAAAACGAATCGGAGTTCTGTCGCCGATTGGAAGCGCTCATCCGGATTCTTTTGCAGGCACTCCAGAATCACGGTCTTGAGAGTGTCGTTGATATCGGGTTCGAATTCATCCGGTTTATCTTTAGTGTGCGCCATGATTGTAGCCAGTGTTCTATCTCGTAAAAAGGGCGGTCTTCCATTGAGTGCTTCGTACAGGCAGCATCCTAATTGATATATGTCAGAACGAGTATTGGCGCGGCTTCCGGTACAGAACTCCGGACAAATTCCGAGTGGATCGCCGTATACATTGGTGGTTTCTGCCTTCGATTTGTCAGGACCAGTCGCCCATTCCATTCCGCGGAAGAGCCGCTCTGCAGCTCCGAAGTCTACGATCATTCCGGAAGCGCGCTCGTCTTTTTGCAGCACGTAAACGTTTGATGGCGTGAGATTGGTGTGAATCACTTTGTGTGCGTGCGCGTACTGCAATCCGCGCGCCAGGTCAATGAATATGTTCAAAGCTGTAATGGGGTCAAAGCGATTTCGTTTCTGCAGTTCATCGCGAATTGAAGAACCCGTCAAATACTGTGTCACCACATATGGTGCGCCATTGTCAGTGACTTCGGCTGAATATGTTCGCACCACATTCGGATGTTGCAGTTCGCTGGCAGCCTTCGCTACTTTTAGATATCTGATAACTGTCCGTTCGTCCGACGTCAAATCGGGGCGCAGAAACTTCACGACCCGTGGCGCTCCGGTCCCGACCTCTAACGCGTAATAAACCCGGGACATTCGACCATTGCCAATGAAGGACTTAAGTTGAAAACGGTCTTCCAAGATTGGACCGTCGACCTCGACCGGGATGCAGCGCTCCAACTTGCTGCCGTCGTTGGGGCAAGTCGTCTCGGTAGTCCCTTTCTTGAAGTGTTGATGACAGCGCAGGCAATGTTTTTGCCCGTAAAAACGGCTATGGGACAACCAGAGCTCCAATTCGTCTCCGCCCCGGTCCCATTCTGTCGTGACAAGCATGTGCATATCGTGCACGCAGACCGCCAAATCCGCAGGAAAATAGCGGCCGCAGTGCGAGCAAAGCTTCTTGAATTTTGGACAAGCGATCAACTCTTGCATCCGACCATCCATAAAGGCAGATCCATTGTGCCACGATCTTGTAAGGTTAAACCATATATAGACGAACTGGTTAGAGCCCTTCAGTCGTGTGGGTAATGATACCACCGACAGTGACAAGAACGATCCCGAGCAATCGAACGTAGTTGCACTTTTCTTTCAGTACAAGCAGCGCGAGCAAGTACATGATCATTGGATAACAACCAGTGATTACGATCACGTAAGATGCAGTGGCCATCGAAAGGGCAAACATATAGCTGGCGCTGCCGATGTTAATGCAGAGTCCGGAACATGCAACCGGCGTCCAGAGTTTCCAACCTTGATTTAAATACTGTTTGTGTTTTTTCAAAACGATAAATGCCAAGGGAATCAGTGCGACCACTTCGTAGACTGAGTGCAGGAAGAAGGCTATCAGCGGACCGCCTGCGTCTATTGCTTTTTTGTCGAATATGCCCCAGACGCCCCATAGTAAGGTTGCAGTAATCACCAGCAAGATCAATTTTCGTTGTTTGCGAGGTTCCAATTTTTCCGAATCTTCACTGCTGCCCGAACAGCTAATCGCAAAGACCCCAGCCGCTACCAGAAGGCTGCCGGCTAGCCGGATTGGAACGAGAGGCTCCGCTAAAAAGAAGTTCGATAAAAACTGGAGAACCACCGGATAGCTTGCGGTCGCACCGAGCACATAGCTTGCTTCGCTCAAGTTCATTGCCCGTAGATAACAGATCATTGCTACGCCGTAGGATGCAAAGCCGAGAATTGACCAGAAGTAAATCTCAGACGAAATCGTCCATCCGGGCTGGAAGATGTTCAACATCACGAGTGCGATTGCAGTTGCCGGAATCGAGAGCGTAAACAATCCGAGCATGACAATTGAGAACGGCGCATAGCGCAGCGCGAGCTTGTCGAATATGCCCCAGGCTCCCCAACAAAGGAGTGATACCACAATGCATATATTTAAGTTGGTGTCCGACGGCATTGAAACTGCTTGATAAGAGGTCTCGGAGTCCGTTTGGATTATCCGGTTGAGCCATTTTGGCAGAAGTCAGCAAGCCGCGTCCACCTACAATAATTGTGATGGCGGCTTGCAGCGGCTGATGTCGGTCCGGTGATTCAACTGTCGGAACTTCAGTCCGGGCGCCTGTGAGCGGAAGCACAAACAAACCTCATGAATAGTGGTTTTCGATACGTTCACCATTTTGCGTTTACCATTCGTCAACGAACTACGATAAAATTACGTGGCGGTTCTCAGTAGGGTGAACATGAACGATAAAATTAGCGGGAATCCTGTTGTAGGTCTAGCGAAAAAGGCCTACGAGTTACTGTGCAAAATTGGTGATGTTTGCCAGAATTTTTTTCTGCTCTTCTTTCGGTTGTTCTTCGGCGTTCAACTGATGAAGAACGGCTGGGGAAAACTGCATCACCACAGTGATATCGTCGAATTCTTTACGTCGCTTGGAATTCCGATGCCTGACTTGAACGCGTGGGTTGCTGCTAGCGTAGAGTGTTTCGGCAGTGCCCTGATGGTAATAGGATTGGCAACAAGACCAATCGGCGCGCTGATCGCTTTCACAATGATCGTTGCCTACATGAGTGTCGAGGATGATAGAACGAAGGTTTTCGATCTTCTTAAGTTCAAAGATCTGGATTCGTTTTTCAAAGCCGATCCATATTTCTATCTACTGACTGCTGTCATGGTTTTTTGTTTTGGTCCGGGGAAAATCTCGGCAGATTATCTAATCGGTCGATTCATCTTTAAGAAGACAGAGCAAAAGTAGTTCTGATATTGGAGTCGAAACCCCCTGGCTGAAGGCGAAACCGCCGCTTTGCACCGTAGCTCCTCGCTAAACGGGCTTTGTGAACTTGTCGACCTTTTCTATCCGCTTCGTATTTTCCGGGGTGACACCACGTCGATCGCTGTGCAAAATAGTGATATTGATTTTGCTGCTATCTATTCGCTGAACTAAATTCACTCAAAACGGGTATATACAAAACGACTCCTGATGGGAGAGGCGTAGGCTGTGGTCTTAAGGACACTGCCGACACCTTGGGGGATGATTCTATGGTTGATGAACTTCAAACGGGCGATGCTCACAAGGCAGCAAAGTCTCCGACCGCGGTAACCGAAAAGCACGACTCGAAGCCTGACGATGCGCATGATGCGCCGAAGCCTGATGCGCTCGACGCGTTTCGCAACCTGGTACATGGATCAACCGAAGGGTCGACACTCGCCGGTCTCCCGGGCAAGACTGCCGACGGCGGTGCAAAGGGCGAAGACGGCTTTGAAATTCTAGATGACAAAAAAGCGGGCGCGGCAAAACCGGAACAGGCGAAAATCGAAGTACTGCCATCCTTGAGGAAGCCGTTCGATGCCGAGAAAGTTGCTGATGCGATCGAACAAGCATGCAACGGCGGTACGCTGTTTGGCGCAGGCACAGATGAAGCTGGAATACTCAACGCTCTCAACGGACTCTCACCTGCTCAAATAAAAGAAGTAGATGATAAGTTTGCCTCGAAACATGGAGTCAAGTACGCAGAAGAAGGCAAACGCTGGGGACTTCGCGAAGAGTTTGCCGATGAGCTTGGCGGTGCCGATCTGAAAACGGCTCTTTCGGTTCTCGATCAGAAAAATCAGATTCCGGAAGCTCTTCGTGCCAACGGTAGCGATTTGTTGAAAGATGGTTCCGGGCTGAAAGCCGGTGAAACCAACAGAGTCACGTTGGCTGACGGGCGTATGTATGATGTTTACGTTCCACAAAACGCGCAGAAGCCACTACCTGTGGTGATGATGATGCATGGTGCTTCCGACGGTCACGACATGGCTAACGGAAGAATCATGGAAAAAGAAACAGGGATGAACAACACTGCTGAACAGTACGGCTTCGCCGTTGTTTATGCCTTCAACGAGCCGCACAAAGTCGAAGGAATCTTCGGCGTGGAGAAAAATCCTGCGACCTGGAACATGCAAGGTCGAAAGAATTTCTTGCCGACGGACAATTCGTATGATGATGCCAAATATTTAGATCGAGTGGTCGCTGATGTCGGCGCACGCGTCAACGTCGATGATACCAGAATTGGTGTCGCGGGCATGTCGGATGGTGGCAGAGCTGCAGAGCAATATGTTCTCGATCGTCCTGGAAAATTCGCGGCACTCTCCATTATGCACGGCACATGGATGGAGGGCGAGAGACGTCCTGAAGCCGGTACTGGACTTCCGACAATGATTACGCACGGCACGTGGGATTTCATGCTGCCATTCGATCAGGGCAAAGACGGATGGTTCGGACAGAAGGGCCGTGGCTCGATGTCCTGGGCTTATTCATCTTTCATTCCCGGCACAAGCGAATCGCGTCCGCATCAACAGATCGGTGCCTTCAAGGAAGCTAATGCCTGCGAAGGGGAGCCGACCGTTACGAACAAAGACGGCGTCGAAACTACCTCTTATTCTGCAGACCAGTGCAAGGCTGGTGAGATCAAACAGTTTGTAGTGAAGCGCAACAATCACGCGTGGCAAGACCGACAAAATGAAGGCGGCTGGTACGTAATCGGTATGCCGGACCGCAACATGTCGATGAGTGAAGAAACTGCCAAGTTCATCCTCTCACATCCGCTCAAACGCAACATGTAGAGCCTACGTCGCAGTTTTAAGCCAGCTCTTTGGGGCGCAAAATCCAATCCATTTTGCCGGCACCATCTTTGATACCTTTCCACTTTTCGATATCAAGTGAAACTTTGGCAAGCGCGGCTGTCGGAAACGGCTCTTCTGCGCCGGTTAAGTGCGTCAGCAAACTCTCCATTCCAGGATTATGACCGATCAGCAAGATGCAATCCAATTTCGCGTCCTGTGCTTTCAATAGTTCAAACAAATCCGCCGTAGATGCTTCGTAGATCCGCTCGTCATAAGTAATTTCCGACTTTATTTTGGAACTGTCGATTACGTGCTTTGCAGTTTGTTTCGTTCGTTTCGACGGCGAGCAGAGTATCAAATCTGGTTTCAGTTTTTTCTCGCGCATCACGCGACCCATTAGTGGTGCGGCTTTTTTTCCGCGTTCGTTCAATGGGCGATCGAAATCGTCGAGACTGGTATCATCCCAACTCGATTTTGCGTGACGCAACAAATATAGTTCTTTCATATTTTTTTGTTTGTTGAAAATTGGGGATTCCGGCGAAGCGGATTAATTGTTTAATGCTCGTGATTGCAACAGCCGCCGCCGCCTCCACCGTGCCCATGATTGTGAGCCGGAGATTCGACATGCACTTTGATCGGCTTTCTACCTTTGGCGACGTAAAGCACTGACGCGCCCGAACGTACGACGTGAATTTTTTCACCTTCAACCAGCTCGAGATTCAAATCATTTGCCCGTGCGCTGAAGTTTTGAGTACCATTGCCGACTGGCAGCATGACTTCGCCGATTGCGCCTTTACCAATCGTTGATACGACTTCGCCTTCGAGTCCAACCAGATCTTCGGGTTTTGCTGAACCCTTTTCCGCGCGGCTTCCAAACAGATTACCGAGCTTCGAGAAAATACTCACGGGACACCTCCAGGCGGCGGTCGGACCAATACGTTCAAAACAAAAGGCAATTAGCCTTACTGTCGTTTTCCAGCCTCGATTATAGTGAGACCTCTTGGGAAGTCATTGAATAATCACTAAATCTTCGCATTTAGAATACTGTAGACTTGAGTATTGTCGCCATCTGAAGTCGACCGTTTTAGATGTGAAGAGATGGAAATCTCCGGCAGGCTACTGCTGCGCAAGCTGTCTGCTCGACGTGACAATCGGCAATATGGAGCCTTAATGGACCACCCGAATCTTCTAGAAATACCGAACAACTACAATCAAATCGTCGCAGAGTTGGATTTGCCTGATGGTTGGGAAAAGGGTAAGAAACCGCATCGCCCCTCGTATTTGATGGCATCGCGTTTTCTCATCAACTTTCGCGATCCGCGTGTTGCAATTACGTTGCGCGAACCGGCGAAGAAGACCTACGACTTCATGGAGCCTCAACACAATCATTTCCTCCAACTTCTTCGCCGCCCAGGACACGATCTCAGCGATGACGAGATGATGACCATTGCGTTGCTTCTGGACCAGATCGGCTGGCCCTCGAAGTTTAAACGCGACTGGGCACGCACGACTTTTTTCCCGCCGCATAATGTTTTGCAGATTCAAGGAACCTGGGTTCAGGAGCGCATCAAGAGTCGCGCGATTATTTTGGACACCACTTTTGATAGTGGCAACTATGTTCAGGAAGTTTGGTTTATCGCGCCTGCGGAAATTTTTGACATTTACGCTGCTGAATGCGAGCGCATTTTTAGTTCCTTCAGATGGACGATTGCAACGGAAGAGCTTACAGCTACTCCGTGGGCATCGAGCTGAAGACAGAAGCGATCCACGAGTGAAATGACAACTGGCTCGGCTTCGAGTGCTCTCGATTGTGTTAAAAGTACAATGCGGAGATTTGAACCGGAGGATGCATCATGTTTAGACGCAAGTTGACTGAAGTTGCGGTGGATTCATTTACTGACTACCTGAAAGAAAAATTCGAGATGTTGAAACAACTCGACCTCGATAAAGACGGACAAAAAGACGTCGATCAGATTATTGCAATCGTTCAACGTGCAGGTGTGGCTGTTAAAGACGCGCTCGATTCAACAGACTTTCCAAAGATGGCTACTGGTCTGGAACAGATTGTCAGCGGGGTGGAGATGATCAAGTGTTCGTTCGATGCCGTAAAAGTGCAAGCTGTCGCAAAGGAAATCAAAGAAGGCACCACTAAGCTGATTGAACTTGGACATCTTGGTATCGGCGAGATGAAGCAGCACAAAACCGAAGAGTCTTAGTTGGCATCAAGAAAATTCAGTCTCTTTGTCAACACGAAAAGTTAACTTGCTGTCCCGACCCTGAGCTATTGCCGCCAGGTGCTCCTCGGCGTTCGTCATGTCTAGAAGTGGTGTGCCGTTTTTAAGCGATTCGAGAACTCTTCTCTCAGTCGCTTGCAAATCTCTTGCACCATCTACGATGTCATGGATTTCCTTGTCGGAAAGTATGATCACGCCGTCCGCGTCACCAAATACGATATCACCCGGTTGAACGGAAACGTCACCACATCTGATACTGATTTGCGTTTCTGTCAATTTGTTGCATGTGCCCGCCATCGGAGTGACGTGTCTGGAAAAGACTGGAAATCCCATTGCGCGAATGCTTTCCGAGTCGCGACAGGCACCATCGACTATTATCCCAGCCAATCCTTTTCGCTTTGCCTCGGCAGAAAAGAGCTCGCCCAAAAGTGCATGGCGTCCACCTCGCCCGTCGATGACGAGAACTTCTCCAGGTTGAGATTCATGCAGCGCTTTGATGACGGTGAGAAAGTCATCGAGAACGCTCATCGTTCGTGCTCGCCCGAGAATTTTCATGCCGGGTTGCAGTGGTTTAATCTCGTGCGATAGGACTCGCAAGTGCTTGTTCTTGTCACAGAGGCTGGATGTGTCCAGCCCCTCAAAAAGGTCTTGCAAAGCCGAACTTGATAAAACCTGCTCTATTGGCTTCGACATCTTTCGACCGTCTCCTTAAAACTACCCATCGTCGTGGAACAGAGGCGTTGCAGCTTCGTTTTTTCGCTCTGTTTGCCGCTTTGTAGGGACGCTTTGTAAGAGTCCGGGCTGCTAATCCCCTGGCGACGTTATCGGCGCGAATGACCGCCCACAATGCACTGCTGAACTATCGGATTGCGGTTTCAAACATCGAACTGTGAATGCTCACTTTTGATTCTTCGTTTTGAACCCAGGATCCTGAATCGCAATAATAATCGGTAGGAGAAAATTTAAGGCAGAATTTTGAACTTTTTGTCTTGCTTTGACGTATTAGTTAATAGGGGGAAGGAGGCGGTCGAATGCCGACAGGGATAAGGAAGAGTATTGTCTGCCTCGCGATGCTGAGTGTTCTCAATACTCAGTGCGCTGGCGCTGCCGGTGTGGATGACTCTGCTGCCAGCCCGGTATCTAAACTGACAACTGCCGATGAGAGCAAGGTTCGACATTTGCTCAATCGGATCACGTATGGTCCGCGAGCCGAAGAACTCGATCGGGTTGAATCTATTGGAATCGACCAGTACATCGAGGAACAGCTCAATCCTTCTAAAATTTCGCTTCCTCTCAATGTAGCGAGTCTATCTAAGCAGCCGGCACTCTCGGCTACGCCTGCGCAGCTCTTCCAGGATTACGGGCGCGATGCATTCGAGGAAATGGCAAAAGCGGCACGGAAGGCTAACCCCGGAGCGAAAGGCACCAATGAAGCCGTCAAAAAGGAAATCCAGCAACTGGTGAGAGACAACTACCAGGACCTCTATGGGCAGGTCTCAGACGCACGTTTAACACGAGCGATGTACTCTCCAAGGCAACTCGAAGAGGTGCTGACGGAGTTCTGGTTCAACCACTTCAACGTTTCGATGGACAAGGGACTCGATCACCTCTGGGTCGGCTCCTATGAGGAAACTGCGATTCGACCGAATGTCTTCGGAAAATTTCGCGATTTGCTAGGCGACACGGCGCACCATGCGGCTATGCTTTTCTATCTCGACAACTGGCAGAACACCAATCCTAAGATCCTGACCCCTGCAAAAGGTCCAAACAAAAAGCTCGGAGGATTGAACGAAAACTATGCCCGTGAGCTTATGGAGCTGCACACGCTCGGCGTTGATGGTGGGTACACGCAGAAGGATGTGATTGAGCTGGCGCGCATACTCACGGGGCATGGTTTGATTAACCGAAAAAGTATTAAAACTAATCCGGCAGGGCTCACCAGCAAGTATGGCTACAACTTCGATCCGGATCGACACGACTTCACCGACAAGGTTTTATTAGGAAAAACCATTAAGGGCAAAGGCATCGAAGAGCTCGAGGAAGCACTGGACATACTGGCAAAACATCCATCAACAGCCAAGTTTATCAGTTTTAAATTGGCACAATATTTCACCTGCGACGATCCACCACCAAGTCTTGTGACAAAACTATCGAGTACTTTTCAAAAAACAGATGGCGACCTTAAGGAAGTGATGAGAACGCTTTTGAAGAGCAATGAGTTCTGGGATTCGCGCAATGCCAATGCGAAATTCAAGTCGCCTTATCGGTATCTGATGTCTAGTTTGCGTGCTTCTAATGCCACCATTAACAATACCAAGCCGCTACTCGGTTTTCTGAGACTTCAGGGGATGCCGATGTATCAGTGTCAGACTCCGGATGGTTATAAGAACACGCAGAAGGCCTGGCTCAGCTCCACAGGCTTGTTGCAGCGCATTAACTTCGCCACCGCTTTTGGTGCCGGTCGATTACCCGCTGCTCGAATATCCGATGTCAGCCCAGAGGAAATAATGCGAATCGCCGGAATCAAGCCAACCGATCAGACCGGACAAGTTGTCGAATCGGCGCCGCGAAACTTGAGACTGGCGCTGGTGTTTGGCTCACCTGAGTTTATGAAATACTAACTGCGAGGACTCATGAAAAGACGAGAATTTTTAAAGGCAGGCGCTGTGTTTTCGCTCTCGTTACTGAGCACGCAAACAATTGGCTGGGCGTATAGCGGTACGAAACAACTTGATGGAAAGAAGCTCATCGTCGTGTTTCTCAGAGGTGCCGTAGATGGTTTGAATGTCGTTGCACCTTACGGCGACAGTTATTATTACCAGGCAAGACCGACTATTGCGATTGCAAAACCAGGTCAGAAGGACGGTTTGCTCGATCTCGATTCCTACTGGGGAATGGCACCGGCACTTGCACCTCTCATGCCGTACTGGCAGGACAAGTCTCTCGCATTCGTGCAGGCATGCGGTTCTCCGGAAGCGACCCGCTCGCATTTTGATGCTCAGGATTACATGGAATCAGGCAGACCGGGCGTAAAAGTGGTTAGTTCTGGTTGGTTGAATCGCGTTTTGACGCAACTGCCCGACACAAAATCTCCGCTTCGCGGCATCAATGTCGGCGCCACTCTTCCACGTATTTTGCAGGGTTCAGTCGACATTGCCAGTTATGCACCACAAACTGTTGGAAAGAAATCCGCCACCGATGCGCCGCTCGTCGCGGACGCTTTCGCTAAAATGTATGCCAATCGAAACGATGGTTTGTCCAAGGCTTTCGACGAAGGAATCAAAGCCAACGAGATGCTTACGGAAAAATTGAAAACCGAGATGGTTGCCGCCGACAAGGGCGCTCCAAACGCAAAATCGTTCAAAGGGTTTGGTCATCAACTCGGCAAAATTTTCGCAGATGATCCGCAGGTGCAAGTTGCCTTTGTTGCACTCGGTGGTTTCGATACTCACGTCAATCAGGGTGCTGGCAAAGGTCAACTCGCCAACAACCTGGGCGGGCTTGCCACCGGTCTCTCGGACCTGATCACCGCGCTGGGCGACGACTATAAAAACACGGTCATCATGGTGATGTCTGAGTTCGGTCGGACTGTGAAAGAAAACGGCAACGGCGGCACCGATCATGGACACGGAAATGTCATGTGGGTGCTCGGCGGCAACATCGCCGGAGGCAAAGTTTACGGCAAGGTTGATTCGTTAGCTGAAGACAATCTTTATGAGCGCCGCGATTTACCTGTCAACACAGATTTTAGAACTGTTATCGCGTCAGTCGGGCAAGCGCATCTGAAACTCGCACCGAAGAATCTTGCAGAAGTGTTTCCCAACTTCAATCTCAACGATAAATCGGTAAACGGAATAGTAAAAGGCTAGTCGGTGACGGCAAAGTCCGTCGTCCGCGAAACTAGCCATGTCTGCGGACTTCGCGGTTCGACCACCGCTGTATCCTTAACTGATTGTTGGGAAAAGTCATGTTGGCATCAATCCGGTAGTCAACACTGTACAATCTAGGCACGCGCTAACGACAGGCGTCTGAGAGGAGTTTGCGATGTTATCGGTTTTTTGCTCGCCATCAAGATATGTTCAAGGAAGAGATGCGACACGCAATCTCGGCTCTGAAATTGACGCGCTCGGACTGGGCAAGCGCGCTTGCCTGATTGCCGGCAAACAAGCTTTGAAGCATCTTGAGTTGACCTGGGAAGAATCGCTCACTGAAACGAATATCTCTTACGCCCTATCGGAATTTTCCGGCGAATGCTCGCGCAAAGAGATCGATCGACTCAAAGATATCGCCTCCGATTACAAGGCAGAATTGATTATCGGTGCCGGTGGAGGCAAAGTCCTCGACACCGCGAGAGCTGTCGCCAGCGAGTTGAACCTGCCTGTCGTCAACTGCCCAACTGTAGCTTCGAGCGACGCTCCTTGCAGCGCACTCTCAGTGGTCTATTCTGAGGACGGTGAATTCGACAGCTATATGTTCTACAAGCGCAATCCGGACCTCGTTCTCGTCGATACATCGGTGATTGCGAAAGCTCCGGTGCGATACCTGATTGCCGGCTTGGGCGATGCTCTAGCAACGATGTTTGAAGCTAAAACAGTAATTGCCGCGGGACGAAAGAATCAGCTCGGTGGTGCCACCACCATTAGTGCCCGTGTGCTCGCCGATGCCTGCTACCAAATTTTAATTGCGGACAGTATCGAAGCTATCGAGGCGGTCAATAACCGCGCTGTAACCCCGGCTCTCGAGCGCATTGTAGAAGCTAACACATTGCTGTCGGGCCTCGGATTCGAGTCTGGCGGATTGGCGATCGCGCATTCTGTTCACAACGGTTTGACTACACTGCACGAGACTCACGATTTCCTGCACGGCGAAAAAGTAGCATTCGGACTGCTTGTACAGCTCGTTGCCGAGGGCAAAGGACTGGATGTTATTTCTCCGATTCTGGAATATTCCTCAGAAGTTGGTCTGCCAATAACACTCAGCGATATTGGTGTCAACGATCTCGACCGCGAACGCCTGCGTCGCGTGGCCGAGCGAACTGTTAGTGAAGGTGAAACCGCTCATAATGAGCCTTTTGAAGTTACATCCGCAATCATATTCGATGCAATTTTGACAGCCGATTCTCTGGGCCGACGATTTAGAGAGAGCGAAGTCGTAGAAGCAATCGCGAAAGTCTGATCCCTATGCGCACGATTTGTCCATATCCGGACTGCTCGCTCGAATTCGATTTCCCTGCTGAGGAGCTGGATAAGCGCGGTCACTTCATTGGCAAATGCGAGCACTGTGGAAATGCAGCCGCCTTTCGCTCTCTTGAAGCTCACGAAATTATCAACAGAGAATTTGAAAAGCGCCAGAGAAAAGATGCGTTAAACGGCGGACCGGAGCGCTCACCTGAGTGGGTCGCCGTGCGCAGCGTGCTTGTTGAAGACGTGCGCAGCTTGTGGAACGTCGGCTCGATCTTTCGCACCGCCGACGGTGCAGGTTTCGAACATGTGTTTCTTACGGGCATCACAGGATCGCCCCCGAGGAAAGAAATTGAAAAAGTCAGCCTCGGTGCAGAACAGGTTGTATCCTGGGACTACGAGCGCAACCCCATGATCGTGTTGAATCGTTTAAAAGCGATCGGAGTGCAAATCGTCGGTCTCGAAAAAAGCGGCACTAGCGTATTGCTTTCTGATGTTCTTCAGGCTAAGGGCGTGAGAACCCCAATGTGCCTGGTCGTTGGTAACGAAGTCAGCGGACTGTCTCCGCAAGTCCTGTCGGCCTGCGAGCTTGTCTGCCACCTGCCAATGCGCGGAATGAAAGAGTCGTTGAACGTTGCCGTCGCCTACGGCATCGCCGCCTACATGATCGCCAACCAAACGCCCCGTCACCTCTGAAATGAAACAGTCACCTCTGACATGGAACAGTCACCTCTGACATGGAACAGTCACCCTGACATGAAACAGTCACCTTTGACATGGAACAGTCACCTTTGCCATGAAACAATCACCTTTGCCATGAAACAAACCCCCGGAATGAAACCGCGCGTGTTCAAGTAGACCTTTCAAACCGAATCAATAATCGTAGGGGCGGCTCGAGAGCCGCCCGCGTTCTATCTTCCTGCTGCCACAGTTAAAAACGAAGTTCTAATCCAGGAGCCCTAATCGAGTGGGCGGCTTGCAGCCGCCTATTCTCCGATTGCCACAGTTAAAACCACTCGTGCCCGGAAAAGAACGTCAGCGTCACAATAACCGATAGTATCCCGTACGCCGTCATAAACCAGAAGTCCGTTTTCGACTGCGTCAGATGCCATCGATAATTGAATAGCGCAGTGCATCCAAATGTGCCTGTCGAAGTAATCAAATAGCAAATCGTTCGGCTAACACCCAAATCTTTGTGAATGCACCACAACGCCACGCCGCCCCAGAAAAGGGTGTCAGCGAGATAACCTCCACACCTGGCGACGTGATAGTTGCGAAGGTCGCTCCAATTTCCACCAGTCACTTCGACTAACTTGGTTCTCACCACCAGGGAAAATGCGTGCAGAATAGCAATTGCGCCACAGAAAACGCCCATGCCGCGCGGGTCGTCCCAGAGCAGTGTATTTGAATAATATGTCCGCCACGGAATGACGAGCAAAAAGGCAACAGCAAGCAACGCCGACTGCGCTGTGGTTGCCACGGACAGCCACATTGGTTCTTCATCATCCTGGGTGTTGTTGTTCTCGTCGCTCACAATACTCTCCTGTCTTCATTATTCCAGACTTCAGAAGCTCGGTGTGAACGAAGCGGTGACGTTTCCAAGTAATATTGTGATTTGCTCATAAAATGCCAGTGTCAGGTTAAATACGGTAACCTTTTATCCATGAAAAACGGATTTGTGAATCTGCGAAAGTCTGGACACCAGCGTTGGTTGGTCGTATCCCTGCAAGTTGCGGCTGCAGTGGTGGTTGCTGCCGGGTTCAATTCATCCGTAGCACTTGCTGAAGGCTTTCCGGGCATAGGCGATCGACTACTCTACGCGGATGCCCTTCCGCACTACAATCTCGGCAACAAATATTTAGCCAAAGAGTGGTACGAGAAAGCAATAGAAAAGTATTGGGACGCGATCGGAATTTATGAGTACGATGCAGACGTCTATGTCAATCTCAGTGTGGCATATCGAAAGCTGGGAAACGTCACAGAAGCGGAAAATGCATCCAAAAAAGCGGTTAAGTTGAAACCAGATGATTGGACGACCTGGAGCAACTTGGCAAACTTGCTGATGGCACAGGACCGGTTTCCGGAAAGCTACAGATGTTTCAACAAGGCTCTAAAATGCCCAGGCATGCCGGACTCGGAGAAGACATTCATCGAGAGCAACATCGATGGAATGAAGAAGATCATGAAAGCTCGTGGGTTGACTATCGAGGGAAAAGACATTGCACCGCCAGCGGTGGCGAGCGCACCGTCTTCAAAAAAGCGTAACAGCAAAATCGCAAGCAAAGATACTGGAGCTTCGTCCGCGAAGACCTCGTCACCGTCCGCAACGAAGCCCGCCGCTGCGCGCCCTAATCAACTCACCGGTAGCAAGGAGTCCGAACTCGACACCGGCGCATACGACCAGTGGCTCGGCGGTAAGTAGTCGTCACCTGCACCACGTTTGTTTGAACCGCGCGTAAGAACCAGCCCTGGGTGGCTCTTGAACCGACCCAGTCTTCGTTCAACATCGGACCTTCACTGTCCTTGAATTAGGTTGCCTTGGTCAGGTGTTTTTGCATGCCGGCGCGGAAGGCGTCGTGCAGTTTTTTCACGATGGGACCTGGCTTGCCGTCCCCGATTTGTTTGTCGTTTACTTTTACTATCGAGATCACTTCTTCCGGTGTGCCGGCAAGGAAAAACTCGTCGAGTTCGTAAATTTCATTCTCTTTGAGCCTTCGTTCATCCAGTGGAATCGCGATTTCTTTTGCTAGTTCGAGAATCTGACGTTTCGTGATGCCGGGTAAAACTTTCGACGACGATGGTGCCACCACTAGCTTTCCGTCCTTGATTCCAAACAATGAAGTGTGGCTGCCTTCCGTCATGAAACCTTCCGAATCGACGAATACAACTTCCATTGCACCTCGTTCTTTTGCGTATTGAGCGGCAAGGCAATTGGCTGCCAGGCTGGTCGCTTTAATATCGTTTCGGCCCCAGCGAATGTCTGGATGCGATACTGCCGACACGCCCTGTTCTCGCTCCTTTTCGTAAGGGTTTTGGAACGCCGTGACGTAGATTAAGGTGTTGGGCATGTATGAATCAGGATAAGCGTGCGTTCTGACGGCCTCTCCGCGCGTCACTTGAAGGTAAACAAGGGCATCATCCAGAGCACTTTCTCGAACAGTTGCTTTGATCATGACCTTGATTTTTGCAAGATCGACATGACGAATGTCCAACGATTTCAGGCTGTCGGACAGGCGATTGAGGTGATCTTCAACGCGAAACAATTTTCCGTTGTATAAACGAATCACTTCATACACTGCATCGCCAAATAGAAATCCACGATCGAGAACCGAAACTTTTACTTCGGTAAGCGGCATGAGCTGCCCGTTCCAATTAGCGATCACCTTCGACAACTTTTGAATGTGTTCCATTTAGCGCGATTCCTTTTGTTTCCTTGTATCCTTCGTTGACTCTTGCGAGTCGATATTTCCTTTTGTTGCTGCGGTCGATTTTGCTTCAGCGTCTTTCTTATCGACAACTACCGCGTCCGCTGCTGGCTCCGCCGCTTTAACCGTGGATCCTTTCTCGCTGCTTTTCGATTTTGTTCTTTCGTCCTCCGACAATTTTTTCAAATAGACGATGAGGGAGTCAACTTGTTCTTGCAACAAAGGTCCGCCTGCACGGTCGAGAAAGCCTGGCATTGAACGATGAGTCTTACTCCCGAATTCAATCGTATCCTTAATATGCTTGGCATACTTCGGATCATCGTAATCTCCAAATATCAGACCACCACCTACCGCGCCTTTGGCATCTTCACCATGGCACATCGCGCAATCCGCTTCAAACAAATCTTTGCCGACCAGACCGACACCTCGGTCGACGTGGCAGCTCGTACACTTCTCATCGGTAAATATTTTGATGCGTCCATCATCTGTAAGACCTTCGTGACGGTTTTTCACTTCCATTTTTATTGGAAGAGAAACCACAGGCATATTGGGATCGTTTGACGAAACCTCGACTGTTTTAGTCACCGCACCTTGTTTCATTGTTGTATCAACCATGATATCGAGTTTGGTGCTCTCCCCCGGTTGCAATTCGTTCTGCTTTAATTTTGGAACTGTACAGCCGCAGGTAGAATGAGCCTCGTGGATTTTGAGAACTTCGTTGCCGACGTTTTTCAACATGAAGAAGGTCGGTACTTCAGCGCCTTCTTCAACGGACCCGAGCTCGACAACCGAAGGTTGAAAATCAAGTTGAGGTTTTTTCTCGAGCGGATTCGCGATTCTAGAACAACTTGTCAGGCAGAAAGGCGCCACTAAGAGTAGTGCTGCCACCATCAGAAATCGATTGAAGTTTATTCCAGTCGTTTTTCTGCTGAAGGCTTCGCGCCGATTGACGAACGTTTGCAGCTCCATCATCAAAGCCTTGGTGGTGCGTCCGATCGAGGAACAACCAGGATCGGTTTGTCCTTCAAATCCTGTTTGATCATTTTGTCTATAGCTGCTTTTTCTTTTGCGACTCGCGCGACAATTTTCTTTTCATCCGTCATCGATGTGTCGATAATCACGACAGCCCAGTGAGGATAGTAAATCGAGACATCGGCGCTAACCACTCCACGAGTGGCTTTCAGCGCTTTCGCCACCTTGCGCAGGCAGGTCACGCAAGATGCTTTGACTTGAAAATCTAAACGTTGGAACGGGAACGCGCTCTTTGTCGAGTTAGTCGATGTTTCGACGTTAGATTCCGCTGCTGCAACAGGGACATTGGTAAACATACATAGCGACAGCAATGCGCTTATCATCAGTGTCTGGCAGAGGTGCATAGCTTTAGCCACCTGGGAACAGTCCCATCAGCCTTTCTCTCATCATGAAGAGCACTACGGCTGCCACCACGTTGAAACCAATTACGAGTGCAAGCAATCCGGTACCGACCATGAGGTGCCAGCAAACCAGAGCATGTCTTGGTTCCATCGCGCGGATGATACCAAATCGACTGATGACGAAAACAGAAATTGCTCCGAACAACATCACATCAGCTAGAAGATAGGCGAACGCTGCAATTGCGTTCATCTCGAAAAATGGAAGTGTTGCAAATCCAAGTGCCAGAATAAATGAACCGATCAATAGTCTTGAAGTAAGTTGATCAGAAGCGCGAAAATGCAACTTCTTATCGCGACTGATGGTGCCAATATAGTCGAGAGTCATATTGACGTTCTGCATCAGGCTGCGTCGATCTTCCCTGCGTCCACCCGGTCCGGCGGCTGCTTCGAGCTGCAGCGTTTTTTTCGTATCGGTTACAGTGGAAGCAGAAGTAGTTTCTGAACTTGGTGTGCCGGCGACTTCAGCCGGAGTGGTATCAATTTTTGCGCCGCTGTCTTCGGATGAAGAGCTTGCTTCAGAAGATTTAGTTGTCGCGCTCGAAGCCGTCTCGCTGCTTGCTGAGCCCGACTCGGAAGTAGTGTCGTCACTGCTCGTAGACTTGCTTTCAGCTGGAGCCGAGGAATCCGCATCGTCCTTTTTTTCATTTTCCGGGTTCAACTTCGTGTCCCTTCTTTATACGGATAACTTATGGTACGTTTCGAGTATATCTCACCAGGTGTATGGTGTCGATCAACGTCCTACTTTATGGAATGCCATGCTGTTTCGAATAATTGTGTTTTCAATAATTGCAGTTTCTATCTCATCATGCGGCAATTCGATCGCCTGGCAGAAAGAAATTCAGCAAGCCCGGCTCGAGGCGCAGCAAGGCAATAACGAGAAGGCTACAAAGCTGTTTCAACATGGCATAGAAAGCGGCAAATCAGATGGAGCCAGTGGACTACAACTTGCACCTATATATTTGGAACTTTCACGTGCGCAGCTAGCACTCAACCACGACACGGAGGCAAGAACGGCTGTTGACGCGGCTCTTCAGTCCGCACTCTCAGCCGGCGGAAAAGACAACGAGCAACTTATACCTATATACAAAGAAAGCGCATCCCAGTTTTATCGCAAGCGACAGTTTCCGGAATCGCTTACCGCAGCCAAGGAAGCTTTGCGATTAGAACGCTCTTGTTGTGAGCCGGGAAGCGAACAGCTTCTTGATAGTCTCAATCGAGTGATATCAGCTACCTGCGCGCAAGATCGCTGCGCGGATACCGAACCTTATTTAAGAGAACAACTCGATATTCGCCGGAATAAACTGGGCGCTAACCATCCGCATGTGGCTGTCAGCCTGTGTCTTCTCGCAGAGGTTGATGAGAAGAAAGGCAGGTTTAAAGACGCAGAAACCAAATATCTGGAAGCTCTGGAGATCCGCAAAAAGGTCGAACCACAATTGTTGAGCCAAACGCAGAAGAATCTCACCAGGGTCAGGGCAAGCCTTGCTCAGAAAAATCCGGTCCATTAAATCAAAAATCATGGGAGAAAACCCACTGATAACGCGCCCGCTGTCGGCATTTCATTTACAATGGTCGCTGTGAAATTGCCAGTATTGGCGGGTTTTACTACAAATCGGCGACTGAGAGCCCAGAAATGCGGATTTCACTTGACCTCCTGGCAATACGGGTCTAAAATTAAACTTTGTTAAGGATGCTCGTGAGTGACGACTTCACCGAGGTCACACTTTCACAAAGTTTCAGTCGTAACCTGTGAAAGAAGGTAACAAGACATCGGCTGAAGTCACGAAAATGTCCCAATTTACCAAGTAATGTTAGCTGTCCACGAAACCGGCGTTCCGGGGTAACCAATAGAGGGGTTAGACAAATCATGTCTCGACGTTCAAAAAAGGGCGCACTGCTAGGGTTAGTAGTCTTTTGCGCATTGATCCTGGTGGTTTTAGGATTCGGACTGTTGTTCCTTATTATGCAGCTCGGTGGCGGGCAGGAACTGCAGCATGCCACTGACGCCGGTAACCTCAACGTCGCAAAACAGGTGCTCCGGCATCCCGGAGTAGTGCTGCAAGCCGGGGATGAAGCCAACCACTTCGGTGATTCCGATGACCCGGACACTGGTGAAGTCAATCTTTTGACCGTCAACAAGCTGGTGGCACAGACATTCCTCGTCGCCAACAACGCGCAGGCTCTAGGCACAACGCAAGCGCAGACTCACGCTGCCGAGATGATGAACATCCTCGAAGGCGTAAGCAATCGTCTAAATAACGAACTGATCAACTCAAGCAATTTCGATTCGCACTTCGGCAACGTCGCTCAGAATCATGCCATGCGGATGTTCGAAGCCGGCACCAACCCGGTACTGCACATGGGCACAGAGCACGCCGTATCGCTGATGGTTAGAGGCGAGCCGACCAACGTGTTTCTGGACTCGAATCAAATTCTTGCTGGCGCGCCGACACTCGACAACGGCAACAGCGTGAAGGTCACGTCAAATCCGGCTGACCATCGTCGTTTCCTCAAAGGATATACACAGCTGGCTGCCAATGGATCGGAAACTTTGTGGGGAGTTCCTCTAAGACCCGGACAGCCACCTCACCTTGTCTCGCAACGTAATTTCAATCAAGATCAATCACGCGGACCAATTCCTGATTTCGTTCCGCCTAACGCATACAGATCCGCTGGCCGAGCCAGTGATAAGACTGCCAGTCTTCAAGACACAAGAGCGTTATCGATGTCATTGGTCGGTTCGCTCGCTACGCAATACTCGGGCAACATTCCTCGCGGTGTCATCATCGTCGATAACACTGGCTCTCTGAGCGGTGTTCAATACGGTGGTGGTTTTGACATCTGGCAAGACAAGCTGATGAATCCAAACTATGTTGAAGTACTCGGACCGAATGCCGATACAGGTTTGATCGCCGACCAGTCAGGTGGCTCGCCTAACCTCAGCACCATCAAGTCCTTCGTCGCAAGCAACTACAGCGCTCTGACGAGCGGCGACGCCACGGCGCAGAGCCAGTTGGCATCACAACTTGCAGCGGCAGGTATCGACAGCTACGGCAGCTTCCCATCGAATCCGACGTCACTGTCGCAGAATATCAGCTTCATCAACTTCGTCAATTCCAGCTCGGTCACGCCGTGCGATAACACGACGACTGGTTCGGGACGTCAGCCTTGCAATCTTCAAAAATTCGTTTCGACATACGGCGAGCCGAGCAATCCTGGTGGGTCTGGAACACCGGTCAACAACCTGATGGCAGTCGAGAAGTATCACATCGACATGTGTGCCGAGCGCGCCTCGGGCAGCGAGTGCGCGACCATCAACGCCAGCGCGGCTAACACCGGTCTCAAGTACTATACTCGCGGAGACTGCGGTCTGACTCAAATTCGTATAGGCAAACTTTCCGAATTACTCAGCCAAACCAATTCTTCTTCCATCATTCCTCAAATGATCACGTACATGCACCAGATGAAGCCGCTGGCATCGAATGGAGAGATCAACGCGATCTTCAACTCGGATGTGGCGTTCAATCAGGTTAGCTACATCTATCTAAATCCGTCTACGTCCTCATTGCAGTTGTCGACTAGCGTGCCACCATGGCCGCTACCTAACCTCTCAACACCTGGTGTCAACCTTCCTGATGGAACTCCCCAGAACTACACCTCGGGCAACTTCAACCTCGATGGCATCACCAACTGCAGCGGTGAGTGCGGCTACCCACACCCTTGGGATTGCCCGCTGGATTCTCAAGCGACAGGTGCTGACTCGGCTGTCTGGACACCATCATCTGGTTTCAGAAATATTCTTGGTGTACTTAAACTGAGAAATAAAGCGAATGGTGGCGGACAGTTTTGCTGCCCGTGCTAAAGTAGAGACCACTCCCTTGTGAAAGGAGATTCTCTGTCGCCCATGATCAGTTTCAAAATGAAAATCCAATCCGTGTTTGCCCTGGTGGGCCTGGTGTCTGTTTGTGCCTCTTTGCCTGGTTTGGCTCAAGTGCCGAAGACGGCTGCTGCCGCAAAACCATCAGCAAAAGATATCGCTGCTGCCCAGGAAAAGCAGTTTACTCCTGCACAAAAAGCTGCGCTTGAAGCGAAGCGAAGGAAGTGGATGCTTGCTCAGCGTTCGGAATCTGGTGGCAGTGGGGAAGCCGCCTGGCAATTGATCCATCGTCCGATGGATCTGCCCAACCTTCCGCAATACACGGGGACTGGAGCTACGTTTGTCGAAGGATTGATGTATCCGAACAAACCGGGCGGTGCACACATCAGCCTGACGTATCGTGCGAAGGAAGCACCAGATGTGGTGATGAGTTGGTACGAAGATGCGTTGACCAATTATCATTGGAAGATCAGCAAGAATAAAAACGAAAAAGGTGCAGTGGTGGCTACCAACGGCGACAATGGCGTGACCGTCAATGTTAAACCTGCGGGCCAGAAGGGTTATAAGACTGACCTGAGAATTACTTTCAAACTCGGACATAAATGAGAAGAGAGCAAATCGCTTTCTGCATGCTGATTGGCTTGTTTACTCTTCTGGCGTTTAGTCCAGTAAGAGCGCAATCCGGTGACAACGATTTTGACCTTATCGAAATTTCAAAGCGGGTTGAAGAGACTACTGCAGACGAGCGTGATCTGGCAAAACTGACTGAACTTGTCGGTCAACAGCCCGGCAATGCAAACCTGCATTACCTGCTTGGTCATTATCTGGAGAACAAGGGTTTCGAACAGCTAGCGCTCGATTCTTATGGCGCCTCGATTAAGAGCGATGCGAATTTTAAACTATCGCACTACAGGCGGTGCCTGCTTCTCCTTCGCATTAATGATATCGAGGAGGCAATGCCGGATGTTCTCTTGTGCGAGAAATTATTCGCTGACGATGGAGAGAAGTTGTTTCGCATCGGACAGTCGTTGGAGCACGCCGGTAGGCACGGTGATGCTAAAAGGTTGTTTCATCAATCCACTCTCGCAGGTCATCAGGACCAGGGGCATGGGTTGATTTTGGCCAAGATCAAAATGCATCAAATGAAATTTGATGAGGCGCTGGAGGCGGTTGACTGGGATCTCAAAGTAAATAGCAATGATCCGCGCGCCAGCATGTTTAAAGCAGACATATTGCTTCGCATGAACCGCGATGAAGAAGCGATGTCCTGGTACTTACATGCGGCTGAATGCGGTCCATGCGATCAGTCTACTGCCGCGGTTGTCACGCAAAAATTTATTGAGCGCAAACGCTACAAGGACGCTTTGACAGCGGCGCTGTTCGATCTTTTGTGTCCTCAAAAAGATGCAGCGACAATGGAAAAGTCAAAATCAACAGTGACTGAGCTGATTCAACTAGTTGGTGATAAAGAAAGTCAGTCCGTAGTCGCCTCGGTGGCACCCAAGATCGAGAGACTGCGACGATGCCGACACTTCAGACTTGCGCTCGGAGATGTTTACGACCGACTAAATCGACCAGTATTAGCTATGTCGCAGTATCAACTCGCAATTCACAATTGTCCCGCGCAATTCACTGACGATGCCATTCTCGGCAGAGGTTATTTCCGTCTTGGACGAGACTATGAATCAGCCTTTCGAAATCATCGAGAGGCTCTCGACCTCTATCGCCGCGCCCAGGCAGTCGCTCCCAATGATCCTGAGATTGCTGCTAACTATGCGCGTTTGGAACACCGAATGAAGCTGCGAAAAAATGATGTCGCCGCACATCTCAAGGACGCTTGGTATTCGTTTTGGAAGATGGTGTGGCCGCCGGCGCAGCCGAATTGACCTTCTCTACAGTATTGATCTTCAAAAGTTTGACGCCGCCCTTCTCGGCCAACCAGCCGCTTACCTTTACTCTCGACGCAACGAAAGGCAGCAGTAGACCGGCGCAACCGTTGTACGCTTTGTGTTTTGCCGCGATATAGAGTGTGCCGTCGTCGGTGACGATACCGGCAGTTACGCCACCACCCACACATTTGCGCGCGCAGCTTTTGTGAACTTCGCCGCGCCCGGGACCCATAACACCTGACGTGTAGCACCATGTATCGACGACTTCACCTTCGATCGTCACTGGTCTCGTGTTCGTTTTAACTGTAACGCTGGCGTCGCGTTGTACATTCTCGGGCAAGGCTGTCTTCGAAGAGCCGGTTTTAACGCCAGTCTTTGCTGGCGTTTCTGCATCAGCCTCGATAGTTAAACCGAAGAAAAGAACGAATGTTAGGATCGAAAAAATTGATAAACGAAAATGAAAATTTTGGATCATGGATTTGCAGGCAACATGACTATTGGCTCTGTGGCTCGCGCTCGCATTGGGCGGCTGCGCGACAACATCGGCACAAATGGAACTTCAGCAGGAATCGTAATTGTCACTTGAGTTTCGCAGACCACGACACCGCTGCCGCCGGCATCAAACGAGAAATTGACTAATGCTGGTGCCGAGACGATACCATTGCTCACGTAGGAAGAAATCACCGCATTGGCTTTTGTCGACGCAGCACCACTCGTGGCCTGTTGTGCCGCAGCACGAGCGCAACGCTTTGCCAGGGCATCATTGGTTATCTGTCCAAGCACGATTGCCGAGAGGTCTATGATCATCAGAAACAATGGAATGATGACGAACAAACCGACCAGCACTTCGATCAAGCTGGCACCACGCCTTGTTCTTCTAGGTTTAACTAAGGATCTATGGTCCATTAAGACCTTCTTCTTCCTGTAATCGTGAGCTACTGACTTGGAACGTACAAGCTTGATTTAGACCCGGAATCGGAGTGAAGAACGGGATTGTTAAAAACGGATCAACCGTTGCTACAGTGGTGCATGTCACCGTTTTTGGTGACCCTCCGTAAACAGCCTGACCACCGAGCGGGTGGCTGATACGCGGAAGCGTCAGTCCAATGAAAGTACCGAAACCAGTGCTAGTGAACAATGTGTCTACGTCGGTCAAAACTGTGGCCGTCTCGGATGGCAGTCTGACTGCCAGTTCTCTGACCTCGAGGTGGTTGAGATACCAGACGATCGCAAACGCTACGCCCATGTAGAGCAAATCTATAAGAGGAAACAGAATGACGATAAACAGCAAAAACAGCGCCGGAGCGGTTTCTGTTATGGCAGTACCCCTGGAACGTTTTAGCAAATTTTGATAGTAAGTTTTTCGAAAGTTCATGACTGTCTATGTGGTTTCACGCGACGATTATACTGCGGATTGTCTTGATCACCCAACGATCAATATATGTACAGAAAGTGCTGTTGTCAAGGAATATTTAGCGATGGCGGCGACCGCACCTGGTGGGGATTATCGTGACTGATACGGACGACGTCGCTTCAGGACCAGAACGGCCGTAACCCTCGGTGGGAGTGACCCACGCATCAGCTCCGGGTGCTTCCTTGGCGATTTTTCTACCTGTTGTGGCTTTGCTCGCCACCTGCGCTTGTGGCAGTGTTTTCAAAGCCTGCCAGGACTTGTATTTCACGTTCTTGTCCGCGGCGTGGTAATAAAGATACAAATACTCGTCTTTCGCCGCATTGTATTGCTTCTGCTGCTGATAGCAGAGGGCGCGATAATATCGTGCAATATCGCCACTTTGCTTAGAGCTGGTGAGCTTTGTGAACTCACTGGCGGCTTCAGAGTAGCTTGCTTTACCGTAAAGCGAAACCGCATTTTTTAACGCAGGATCTTCAGACTCCTTCGCTTCCTCTGCTGGTGCGGAGGCACATGTTGTGACAATCATAGCGATCGGAAGCAGCGAAACTGACAGGAGTTTTGCAAAAAAAATGCGATTGACGAACACCATTTGTTGCCACTCCTAAAGTCATCGTCAGATGAGCCGTCCTCGGCGCAGCCCGTGTGGACCGTATCCCAAGTATACTCCTAAATTACGGATCTAATGAAATTGTTTAGATCAGCAAATTTTTCGCAGACCTTTGTTATCACCTGGATATGTGCATTGAAGCTGAGTCTCAGTGCTACGTAGACGGAAGTTAAATAAAGAAGACGCTAGCACCGATAGACTGGAAGCCGATTCTTCGGGCGCTAAAAGCGAAAAATGCGGCAGATGGAAAGTGAATTATGAGTGAGATGTATGTATCGGGCATCACCCTTGACCCGAGAAATAAACAACCAATACTAGTGTTAAACGATGCCGATCGACGACGAGCACTTCCTATTTGGATTGGATATGCAGAGGCGACATCGATAGGCATGGCTCTGGCTGAAGAAACAGTCGAGCGCCCTATGACTCACGATCTGATGATGAACGTAATTCTCAGTCTTGGATTTGAAGTAGAAAAAATAGAAATCAATGACAGCGTGGACGGTGCCTTTTTAGCGTCGATCACTCTGACCTATAAACACAGCAAACAGTTTCGACAGGTGATCGACGCTAGACCGTCTGACGCTGTGGCGCTGGCTCTTCGTGCGCATGCGCCGATTTTCGTCTCGCCTGAAGTTTTTGCCGAGGGAACTATATCGCTCGATGAAGAAGCTGATGAGCGAGAGAAAGCTGATTTCACATCATTTATCGAGTCGATTAATGCTTCGGATTTTGTGCTGCCTGGTGAGAAATCCGACGCTGCATAAGCCGCTGCTCTCTACAAGTTTCCACACGGGAGTGAATGTTTCCGCGAAACGTACTAAACTTGTACGCAAGGATTCCCTCGTCTTCACTGGTTACTATCACGGTAGGTATGTTTGCAATGAGGCTTTCTACAGAGCGAAAGCGAACGCTTGCGATTGCGGTCGTTGTCGGCTTATTATGCGGCTGCAGCCAATCCGCGGACAAAACAGGGCAATCTGTTTCATCAGACCAGAGCGGTTCGCAGAAGGTAGATGGACAGGGTTCTCCTGCTAAAGCCAACTTTCAGGTGGAGCAGTTACCTAACTCAGGCGCATCCAACGCCAACTGGGGCGCTGACAAAGGTGAACAAGCTAAACCTCCGTTATTTGAACGTGGGCGTTTGCTCGGAAGGGGCGGTGGCGCAGGTGGTGGCAATGGCGATACTGCAAAACCCAGCGCGCCTGCTGTCGATCCGTATGTCGCGCGATATTCGAAAGCTCGTGTCGACAAGGCTGCGGTAATTCGCAATTACGCTCACGTATCCGTCATGCCAGTCGGTATAGACGCCTTTGTCAAAACGGCTTGGACAAGCGGGAATGTTCACATCCGCCTGGCGCTGCTCGGTCCGATAGGTAATTTAAGAACGTTCAATGAGACTCAGCGGGATGTGAAGCTGACGTTTCAAGATCGAGCTGGAAATCCCTTGCAGGTTATCATCGTGCCGACGAGCGAGATGAAAGAGGCGCCTCCAAGTGTCAACTTCGGCACACCGACTTACGTTGTCGAAGGGGCAATGGAGTGCCCGCTGGAGTTGTACGAGCAATATTATCAGTGGATGTTCGAGTGGGAGTGAGCACTATATGCGGTGCGGTCTCGTGAAGAGGATGTCGGCGCCTGCAAGGCGCCGCTACAATTAAACGCAGTGCCGTTGCTGTTTCACAGAGCGATTGTCGTCGACCACGCGCTGTTCGAAGAGAACGACCTTGGGCACGCGCTGTTTGAAGAGAACGACCTTGGGCACGCGCTGTTCGAAGAGAACGACCTTGGGCACGCGCTGTTTGAACAGAACGACCGGGCGCTTACAAAGCGCCCCGACAATGAACCTCATGAGTCGCGGATCGCTGACGTCCCGTATTGAACATTTACTGTTATTTGTTCTTTTGTTGCGCTGAGTCACCATAGAGGGTGGCAAGCGTTTCCGGAGCTAGTCGACGCACGATAGCGATTGGGACTGTAGAGTGATTGGCTAGGTGCAGTGAGACGCTGCCCAGGAGAAACTTTGTGAATCCGGTTCTGCCTCGCGAACCCATGATGATCAACTGTGCACCGAATTTGGTGGCGCATTTCAAAAGCTCTTGCCGAGGATCGCCTGGAATCGATTCGACGGTTACGTTCTCTCTGCCTACGACTTGACCGACAGCCGTCGCTGCTTCCTCCAGCATTTTTTGCGCTTTCGATGTGATGATCGTCCACTGCGCTTTCAATACACCGCTTTCCAACTGGCTAACGTTTTGCGCATCCGCATTGTCAAACTCAGGCAGGGTCATGACGATATGTACTTTAGTGTTGGGTCCCCACTTGTGGTCGCAGAGCCAATCTAGAGCATCATGCGAGTAAGCGGAACCGTCGAAGGCGATAAACAATCGGTCGAAATCACCCCAGGTTTCAGTATCACCTTTGATAATCATCACCGGGCATGGTGCGTATTCGACGACGCTGCATGACACGCTGCCGAGGATGAATCTCTCCACTCCGGTTCTTCCCTGAGAACCCATGACGATCAAATCGATCTCATCAGCGACGGCTGTGTTGACGATTACGAATTTCGTGTCGCCAAACTTGACCTTGTGGCTGACTTTGAGAGCAGGAAGTTTTGCCGATATTTTTGCCGCCAGTTGATTGAGCCAACCGCTGCGAGCTTTGGTCAGTTCCTGCTCTTGAGTTTCGGTGTCTTCCATGCCGAATGGCAGCAGGTAGTCCATTGGTTTGACTACGTTGAGAATTATCAGTTCAGAACCGCGCAGCCAATCGATATGGCAGAGCGCGTCGACCGCTTTTTCAGAATGCACTGAGTCGTCAACGGCAAGCAAGAGTTTCATTTTGTCGCCCTTCGCTATGAATTGGTAAACGTCGCAACGCCATCATGGTTAACCTGCAGGTCGACCATCTTTGTCCGGCGAGCCTCTAGATCCTACTAGCTGCTAAGAAAAATTGCCATTAGATGTACCTCTTGAAGAGAGGCTTTTTAATCCGGGTATAAGAAACTGGGTAGTTGAGAACCAGAGACGGACAACTAATCCGAATTGGCGACTCGTAGCAGCAATTTGACGGTCAGGGTCAAAACCACACTGGAGGGCATGCTCGATGGTTCTTGCCGATACGATGGCGATTTTCCTGGTCATAGTCGGGCTTCTGATCTGTTTCAACGCAGTGTGGCTGCTATGCAGAGCACTGTGGGGACCGCTGGTAGCGCAATGCCGAGACATCCATCGCGATGGCATGGTCAAGTCGTTTTTTCTTGGATTGCCTCTGACGGCTCTAATCGTCGTGCTCTTTGGAGCATTAACCAGTAATAAACAAGGACCATGGGGCTTGATTGGCATCGTTGTCATGGCTGCCTACTTGATGTTTACAAGCATAGGCGTGGCTGGAATTGCCGACCTGGTCGGAGAAAAGTTGGGTACCAAAAACACAGATCAACCACCGTGGCGAGAAACCGTGCGTGGTGGCGCCGTTCTTGTACTCAGTTTTCTTTTCCCTTTCCTAGGATGGCTGCTAATCATGCCGGTCGCTTTAATTGTCGGATGCGGTGCCACAATGCGAGGAATTTTTCGTGAGTGGAAATCGTCAAGAACGGATAAGCGGCAATTAGCTGTCGGCTCTAAAAGTTCAAGCTCAGTAACAATGGGCTCGTCCGAAATTCTTGTTGGTGAACGAATTGATACCAACGAAGCCGATTCGAAACAAGATAGTTAGCGCGCACACTTGCTTTTACTCGACTGATTCAGAAATTCATGAGGTGTGATGCCAAGCCGCTCTCAACAATTGAGCCGAAGAACGCTTTTGAAAATCGGAGCGTTGATTGGTGGCGGATCTCTGATAGGCGGATGCGATCGTGTGATTAGTGAAACGACTCAAAGACTGGGTTTAACCATTCCAGAAAAAGTTGTGGTTTCCAACACAAAAGAGATCGATCCGATATTTCATCTGTTGTCGCGCGCTGGATATGGTCCATGGCCAGGCGATTTGGAAAGGGTAAAGAAGCAAGGGACCGACGCCTGGATTGAAGAACAACTCAATCCGGAGTCTATCGACGATTCACTTTGTGAGTTGCGCTCGCGTCGATTTGAAACTATCAATATGCGACCAGGCGATTGCTATGAGTTCAAAAATAATGTGCTTCGCGATGATATAACCAGGCATACTCTTCTCAAAGCAATCTATTCGAAACGACAATTATTCGAGTCAATGGTCGAATTTTGGACCGATCATTTAAACATCAATCTCGAAAAAGGCGACTGCATTTACCTCAAAGCGTCTGATGACAAAGAGGTTGTCAGAGCGCATGCCCTGGGCAACTTCAAAGCAATGATCAAAGCGTCGTGCTTGTCACCCGCCATGTTAGTTTACCTGGATGGCAAAGAAAACAAACGAGCGAACAAGAATGATGTGCCGAATGAAAATTATGCCAGGGAACTGCTGGAGCTGCATACACTGGGCGTTGACGGTGGATACACGCAGAAGGATGTATTTGAAGCCGCTCGATGTTTGACTGGTTGGAGGCTGAAACAGAAAGGCGAGTTTTCTAAAGGAACTGCATATTTTGATTCGGCCTTGCATGATGATGGACGCAAAGTGGTTCTTGGGCAGGTCATCACCGCCGGCGGTGGCGAGAAGGACGTGGATCGTTTAATCGAGATCGTGACGAAACATCCGTCCACGGCCAAGTTCGTTTGCACGAAGTTGGTTCGTCATTTTGTCTCAGACCAACCGCAACCGGAGCTTGTCGAGAGAGCTGCCAAGGTTTTCGCCGCAGAAAATGGCGAAATTAAGCCGGTAGTGAAAACAATCCTGACATCAAAAGAGTTTCAGGAACAACGAGGAACCAAGTTTAAACGTCCATTCCGATTTATCGTATCGTCGCTGCGTGGGCTCGGTGCCGACACTCACGCTAAGTCTGGACTCACCGAATATTTATCGCGTATGGGACATGGTTTGTTTCAACATCCCACTCCGGATGGTTATACCGAAGAGATGTTGCCCTGGTTGGGAACACTGTTATGGCGCTGGAATTTTGCTCTGGCGCTGGCTTGCAACGAAATCGAATCGGTAACAGTTGATATCGAACAATTAGCATCAGCGATCAAAACAGAACGAGAAAAGGCTGCCAATGCGGATTTGCTTGTGCGTCACTTTGTCGGGCGACGGGCGACTACGGAGGAATTAAAGATTCTAAACTCGTTTCACGATAGCAAAAATAAAGACAATAACTTCGCCGAGTTGTTGGGTCTGGTCATCTCATCGCCCGCGTTTCAGAGGTTCTAGTTAGAGTGAAAACCATAACGCGACGAGGATTCTTGAGACAGCTGGCGTTTGCCACTGACAGCGCCCGTGGTGCGGTTAAACCGCATACACTCGTGTGCGTGTTTCTTCGCGGGGGCGCCGATACTTTGAACATGATCGTCCCTTACGGCGACGAAAAATACTACGAAGTTCGCCCAACGCTTGCGATCGCAAAGCCTGGAACTGCAGGAAGCAAAAGCGCTCTGAAACTCACTGATTTCTATGCCTTTCACCCGGCTATGAGTCCGCTTCTTTCCGCTTTCCACGATGGACACTTAGGGATTGTTCAAGGTGTGGGATCTGACAATTCGTCCGGTTCCCATTTCGAAGCGCAAGATCAACTCGAGCATGGCGAATCGTTTGGAAAAAAACTTGGAGGCGGCTGGTTAGGTCGTCACCTGCACAGTAGACCAGGTGATATGACACCACTGTCTGCGGTGGCAATCGGCAAGTCACTTCCGGAGGCACTACGTGGAGCACCATCAGCTAGCGCGTTGACCTCGGTGGACGAGGTGAAGTTAAACTTGTCGAAGGGCAGCGCAAAAGACGTGGCGGGTGCCCTGGCGAAGCTGTATGCCGCAGATGTAGATGTTCTCGGCAGTGCCGGCGAGGTCACTCTAGACCTGCTCGATCGAATCGACAAATTGAAAAGAGCGGGTTATAAGCCTGGTGGCGGAGCTTCCTACTCTGATACCTCATTCGGTGCATCGCTTCGAGAGGTTGGAAGACTGGTTAAGGCAGACGTCGGTCTTGAAGTTGTATGTGTCGATCACGACAACTGGGACACACACTTCGTTCAAGGAGGAGCGGAGGGACTTCAAGCTACGAATATCGAAGACTTGTCGAATGGTCTGGGGGCGTTGTACAAGGATCTCAAAGGTCATTTACATCGCACTACGATTATTGTGATGACCGAGTTCGGAAGAAGAAGCTACGAAAATAGTTCATTGGGAACCGACCATGGACGCGGCTTCGCGATGATGGCCATTGGCGAGAAAGTGAAGGGTGGTCAGATAATCGGTAAATGGGCCGGTTTAAAAGAACCAACGATTACAGACGATCCATTGGCGTTTCTCGGACCCAGTGGACTGCATGTTGAACTTGATTATCGCTCCGTGCTATCAGAAGTGGTTAGCGATGTGCTGGGCAATAAGAACATTAGCGCTGTCTTTCCCGGGTTTCGCCCACAGCCGGTTGGTTTATTCGCATAGTTTAGTTTTAATGGTATAGACGAAGTTGACTGACAGGGTGTGATGGACTCGGCACAAGAGATTGTCAAATTGAAGAGTGATACGAGCGATACAGATCGTTTTTTTCACTACGGACTGTATAGACAGATCAAATTTGTCGAAGAGGCGATTCTGATTGTCAGCGCTGTTTCGCATCTGCTCATGCTCAGATTGGTGCCGCCTCCTGACTTGCTTGTGAACCGCTGGACGATCACTGTAGCTTTTCTTGTTGCGTATTTTATCTTGACCAGGATCGATCTGGTCGAACGCTCCTTCCGGTTCCGCTACATCGTGTTGACTCTCTGCACTCTCACTGCATGCGGCGCTTACATGACCGGTCAGCAGACAATGGTAAATCCGCTCTTCGCGGTGCTCGTCGCACGCGCGATTTTATTTTTCGAGGATAAGAGTGGATGGTGGATTTCCCTGGCGATGTTTTTATCAATCTGCATCGCCTCATTTGTTCGTTCATGGGCCGGTACCGAAGGATTAGAGCCGGCGTCTTCCCTTATTCTTCTAATTCCAGCATTCTTCTACGGTACCCTCTGGCAGGGCGTTGTAATGGCAATCGTCGCTCTGTTGGTTCATTCGCTGATCGAGAGTAAAAAACAATATTTGCAGATGGAAAGACTGAACAAGGAAGTGTCAGCACTGGCAGCCGACCTTGAGCGTTCTCGTATCGCGCGGGACATTCACGATGGTGTGGGACATTCGCTTACGGCTTTGAGTGTTCAGCTCGAGGTTGCTAGAAAGTTGATCTCACGCGATCCGAAGAAGTCGGAGAGTGCTCTGGGCGAAGCAGAGCAGATGGCGAAGCGCTGCTTGAGAGATGTCCGTAATTCAATTGCGATAATGAGAGTTGACGATTTTGATTTTCAAGAAGCGCTTACAACTTTATTAGGTGGTATCGAGAGCAGTGGCACGATTAAAATCGAGAAGAATGTGCAAATTCCTGAGTTACCAACACTCACTGCCTATCAAATTTTTCGCGTTATTCAAGAGTCGTGTACCAACTGCTTGCGGCACAGTGAGGCAGATCGATTGGAAATTTCGATTGTTCCAGTCGACCATGAGTTGAATATTGTCGTTCGAGATAATGGCAAAGGTTTCGATGCCGACGCAAAATTTAGCAGTTTCGGCCTCACTGGGATCAAGGAGCGAGTGACCGACTTGCAAGGTAACGTAGAGATTGCCTCAACATCCGGAGGTGGAACGACCGTGACCGTTTCTATTCCGCTTAATGGGGCTGCTGCGAAATAACGAGATATAATAGGTCGGCGCATCACAAGGGTGGACTGATGATCAAGGTTTTACTAGTCGATGACCAAGCACTCGTCCGTCAAGGACTATCGACCCTGCTCGCTCTGGAAGAAGGAATTCAGATCGTTGGCGAAGCTGGCGATGGAGATGAGGCTGTAAAGCAAGTCGGATTTCTGCAACCGGATGTGGTGCTCATGGATATGCGGATGCCAAAGAAATCGGGCGTTGAAGCGACGCAAGAAATCCACAAGCGCTATCCCTCAGTCAAAGTTCTAATCCTCACAACTTACGATGAGGACGATCTGATTGTTGGAGCACTCAAGGCGGGCGCCTCTGGTTATCTTCTCAAAGATAGTCCATCTGAAAAGCTGGCGACAGCTATACGCGCGGTTCAAGAAGGTTACACCCAGCTGAGCCCATCGGTCACACCGAAAGTGGTGTCACTAATGCACGGTTCGGAAAAAGGCAAGAAGACGGAGTTACTGAAGTCCTTCTCCGACCGCGAAGCCGAAATCATCGACCTGATCGCTCGTGGTTTGAGTAACAAAGAAATCGCCGAATCCCTGTATATAACGCAGGGAACAGTCAAAAACTACGTAACGAAAATCCTTGGACAATTAAACCTCCGCGACCGCACACAACTGGCTGTCTGGGTGAAAGACAACCTCAGTTAGCCTGGCGGAAGAGATTTGGACGCGCGGTTTTAGTCGCTAAACGCTCATGCTGTCTGCGTTTTCAATATTAGACAAAAGCGAACAATTCACAATCATTAAGACTTTAAAACGGACTAGTAGGCTCTAAAACGGCTGGTGGAGCGGATAGCTGTTTCGTTTTGGAGTTTTTCAAATGAAACTGGTGTATTCGTGAAAATCAGTATATTTGATGATGTTCACCGGGAGTGAAATCTAAAACCATGAATGACAGCACAAAACAAAAACTACTTCGTTCGATTTGCCACGCCTCAGCACTGGCGAGCCCGACCTTGGTTGTTCTTGGCGTGCCGATTGCCGTTCTGTTCGTAAGCGATGATCCGCTGGTAAAAGACAGTGCCAAGGAAGCCTTGAACTTCGTTATCTCGTTGTACCTGTGGTCCGTGCTTTTCGGCGCCCTGATGTTTACATTAATCGGTATTCCTGCCGCCATACTCGGCTTCGTTGCTCTGTGGGCCGGCTCTACGATATTTCCGATTTTGGCGATTGCATCAGTCTGCGCAGAACCAGATAAGCAGTACCGCTACCCGTTAACGATTCATTTTCTTGGCGAAGAAAAGCGCATCACTGCCGACATCTAGTTTTAAATCTCTTCGGCGAGCCGCTCGTACTCAGCAGAACCAATCACCCAGAGAAAAGTCTGAATGTCGTGATAGTCCTTCGGCTTCAAGTCCGCGATGCCTTCCTTTGTCAGATTCGCAAAGCGCATCAGATCTTCGTAGGTATTCCACGACGGTTTGGAAGAGTATTCGAAGTCGTATCCCAGCTCTCGTGCAGCTGTCTGCATAGCGGTCGGTTTCAAAATCATGTGTTTTGATGGCTGCGCGAGATAGGGAAATATCGTTAAGACCGGCCACGAGAGAACGCGAGATTTCTTCCGCGGAAGATCTGCTACTGCCATAATCCATTCAATGAACTTCGTCTTGGGAGCGCCCTTTTCGTAGAGAAAGTTATAGATTCCCTGAGCGAAAATACTGGCACCGTCGGCGGTGCGGACGGCATCTCTCAGCGCCATCTTTTCGAAGGAGAAGAGAAAAGTCGTTCGCGATTCTACCTTCAATGCCAGGTTGGCGATTTCGACGTATTCGCGCGCACGCAGCAGATCTTGGAAATCCTTTTGATTCAGGTTTTCCATCCACAACTTATGCGCTTCCCATTTATAGGTGCGCTCCCACTCGATATATCTCTGGTCCTGAAAAGACTTTGGAAAAAATCGCAGGAAGCGTTTTTTATGCTTGGCTAGCGCCTTGGCATTGATTTGCTTCCTGAGTGGTCTTTCTATAACCGAGCTTGTTCGTGTCATGAGATCCTATTAGCGCACTGCGGCTTTTGATTTGCCGCACGACTTCAAAACCTTGTTGAAAGCCTCGGCAACTTGATCGATATCCTTCAGAGTGATTCCATAGTGAGTTACTGCACGAATTGATTTTGGTCCAAGCGAAAGTACCTTCACACCTTCTTTCCCGAGAAGATTGACGAACTCGTTGGCGGTGACGCCTTCAATGTCGACATCAAACCAGATCATGTTCGATTTTGCTTTGTGCCAATCGATTTTAATTCCGTCGAAGTTAGCGAGTTTCTCTCCAAGAGCCTTGGCTGTCTCGTGATCTTCGGCCAGGCGTTCGATCATGTTGTCCAGTGCATATTCACAGGCTGCAGCGAGTACGCCGATTTGACGCATGCCACCACCAAGCGCTTTTCTCCAACGCAAGGCTTCTTTGATGAATTCTTTGCTGCTGCAAATCATGGAACCAGCAGGCGCGCACAAACCTTTGGAAAAGCAGAATTGAACGGAATCCATACCGTTCGTCAGTTCCTTAACGTCGCAGTCAGCGACAATCGCTGCGTTGAACAGTCTGGCGCCATCGAGGTGAGTTTTCAATCCATGTTTTTTTGCAAGCGTGGTGAACTCTTTGACGTATGCTGGTGGAATCACGCTTCCATGGAAAGTGTTTTCCATACAAATCAGTTTTGTTCTCGCCATGTGAACGTCATCCGGAGAGATTGCATACTCGATATCTTCGAGGTTGAACGTGCCGTCCGGCTGATTGTGAATCGGCTTGAGATGCACTCCTCCGAGAGTAGATGCGTTTCCTTGCTCGTCCAAAAATATGTGTGATTCAGAGCCAACAAGTGCTTCTTCACCGCGAGCGACGTGCGTTATGACTGCAATCAGATTACCCATGGTACCTGTGGGAACGAACAGCTCAGCCTCTTTTCCGAGCTTCTCTGCGCAGTGTTCTTGCAGTCGATTGACTGTCGGATCTTCGCCATAAACATCATCTCCCAGTTCCGCATCATGCATCGCTTTGCGCATTTCAGCCGGCGGCAAAGTGAATGTATCGCTTCTCAAATCAATGATGTTCATCTCGGACCTCTCTAAATTAGCGGATACCTATTCTTGCATACTCGTTTGAGTGTCATTATGCGTGTCGTGTTACATACCGTATTCAAGCTTGAGATGACAGACTGCGCCCGGTTTTCGGAGGCTGTTCGAATCCACAGTCGTGCGATACGCAAACTTTTTGTTCCAGAAAAACTATCGAATAAGGCGCGTGGCAATCAATCCTGCAAATCTAGTTTGTCCAATGTACCACCATCCCAAGTGCCCACGGCACCCAGAGCAGAAAGCAAATGACCACTCGTAACCCTCGAACCAGCTGGCAAACGCGGTCTTTTCCCCGGCCTCAAGCGCCCCTGGTGCATCGCTGAAACACAATATATGGAAGGAAATTCCTACAGGATTTCGGAATGTGTGTTCATGCGGCTCAATAGCTAACGACGGATGAGTAATTACTTGTTCACAGTTTTTGCAAAGAATACCTTTCTCCGGCTCCGTGACCTGCTCCTGCTGCTGGAGAATTGTGTCGTTAGTGACTTTAGTGGAATCATCTTTCGATTCCACCTGATGTTTCAAGGTTTCTATCATCGAGTTCAAAAACTAGAGATCGGCTGGGCGGATTACGATTGTGTCGCTGTAAGTCACGGCTATGAATCGTTTACCCTCATAGAAGAAGGTCTCCGATGTCGGTTGACCGTGACCCACAGCCAGATCTGAGAAGCTGCTGGACGCCATCAACGAATCTTCGTGGTTATACAAACCAGTGTCGAAGTCTTCGGAGTAGAAGGCATCATTGTTTCCAAAAATCGAATCGTTACCGTCCGAATATCGATAGCGTGAAAAGTCAGCGCTGCTAGGCGTGAGGGGATCACAGTGCGAGCAGTGCTGTTCTTCAAGACCGCTGCAAAGCGAGCAAATGTAATACTCCGTGCCACAATCGGTCGAACCACACAGTGAACAAGGCTCTGCATCACAAATCGAGCAATTGGTGGGATCCACACGACGTGCTTGGTGGTCGTAGAATCTACCTGGTTCTTTGTAGTAAGGCGAGTCGAAACCTCTCTGGTAACGTGCGCTGATACTGGGCGGGGCGATAAGGTCCGTCCGTGGCCTGACCCTTATCGGGTAAAAGACCAGCATTGCCGAGATAACGATAGCGATCAACAGCAGTTCCATAGATTTTTTATGCCCCGACATTTCTCCGATCATGCGCGCTGAATTTAAGCAGTCGAGAATTTACAATTGGTCTATGATTTGGACATGATCGCGCTTAGTATCATGCCAACCTCCTATATACGCCTGGCTGGCATTTTTGCCGCTCTGATTTTCGCGCTCAATCTGCCAGGCGCTGGCGCTGCCGAGACTCCGGAAATGCCGAAACTCGGCAGGCAGGACGCAATCGTTGAGGCCTTACGGGTTCGAGATTTCAACCTGGCGGAGAAAGAGGCACGCCAGAGACTGACCCTGGATGAGCCGGCACAAAAAGTTTCAAGCACCAACTCAGTTGGAAGCGATCCAGCCGATGCGCAAGCTCAGCCCATACCTGCGGAAAGACGAAAGAACCTTTTGGCACTGGCAACTGTTCTGAGCGCACGCGCCTGGGATGCCGATCTGCGTTCGCGAGCTACTCGGGTCACCGGCAACGATATTCTGTTATTGGTCGTGCTGGCGCTGTTTGCCGGCGGAATAGTAGCGTTGCTCATGAAATACGGACCTCAACGCCCCAAAGTTGTTGAACAGACCGAACAGTGGATGGAGGCGATGCAAGCAAAGCATCGTGATGATGGGTTTAAACAAGCCGGCGCCGCATTCTATAGTTTGGTAATACTGGCACTGGTTGCCGGAGGGCTGTTTGTGGTTCTCTACCTGCTGATGCACCTCGTCGCAGAACTCGACTCGCCGTCGCGGGAAGGTGCTAATGTCAGGAAATATTTTAACGAGGCTAAACTTGTCATGGCTCAAGCGCGCGATCCAGGCACGCCTCCGGAGACTTTTGAAGACTACGATGTGCTCAGTCTGTACGCTGATTACCTCCGTAAAACCGGAGACCCTCGGCAAGCCGTGGAAGTGGAAAAGCGAATTCGAGCGATGCAAATTTGTGGACCTGGCAAACTACCCCAGCGTAATCGGTGAGAGGAACCCGTAGAAATCAATTAGATGCGAGAGAAAGTGGAATGGAACATACAATTGTCGCCAAGGTTTTGATTTGAGCGACTTAAACACACAAGAGAAATGTCCACGATGTGGTGGCATTATTGCGGACGGTGCCGCGACACCGGACCTTGTGTGTTCATGCGCTTCTAAGCCAAAAGAATGGATTCGTAGGACTCTCACTCGCGAGATGGAACGCGAAATTTCCGTCGATAGAGACAAGTTTCCACTCAAAAGATATAAACCGCTTTCATTGATCGGCAGCGGCGGCAACGGAACAGTATATTGTTGTCGCGATCGATTACTCAAGAAAAAGGTGGCAATCAAAATAATCAGTGATGCAACCAGCGGCCATCTGGTTGCTTTCCAAAAAGAGGCGAAAGCTACATCCAAACTGCTTCATCCTAACATCGTGTCAATTCTTGACTTTGGTGTGATGGAAGGCGGTACACCATATATGGTGATGGAGATGTTTGAAGGCGGGGCGCTTTCACAGGTAATCAAAACTAAAGGACCTTTGCAAATTCCAACAGCTCTGTCCGTGTTTTCCAGAGTTTGTGACGGACTCGCGGAGGCTCATAGGATGGGCGTTTTTCACAGAGACATCAACAGTTCCAATATACTTGTGTCCGACCTTGATTCAGAAACGCCCGCAGTTCGAATTATCGATTTTGGAGTTGCTAGAGTTCGACAAGAGCAGGATGCATCTTTGCGAACGCAAGGTTTAACACTGGTAGGCACACCGCACTACATGTCTCCGGATCAGGCTGCCGGCAAGCCTTTTGACGAGCGCTCCGAAATTTATAGCGTCGGTTGTGCAATGTTTGAAACTCTAACCGGAGTGCCACCATACTCTGGTGACAGTGCGATGGAGATTATCAATCAGCATGCGACTGCGCCCGTGCCTACACTCTCGGAAAAGAATTCGCATGTTTATTTTCCGCAAGATCTGGAATCGTTAGTCGCGAGTTGTCTGGCGAAAGATCCGGCTCAGCGCCCGCAATCCATGGCAGAACTCGGCAATGCTTTGAACAATCTGTCCATCACGATGACGCTTAGCAATCCAACCATGCGGTTGGAATTAGCACCGAAGAAAAAGAAGGATCGCCAAAAAGCGGTCTTGCTAATTGTTGCTTTATCTGGGTTCTTGCTATCTATTCTTTTTGTGTCAACACTCAATGTTGAACCGAAGTTGATCGCGAAGGATAAAGTTCTTACTTCTAAACATGCGGTAGCGCCTCACCGTGCCAGGTGGACTACGGTGATCAAGAATGGATACAAAACAGCGGTTCCCGGCGACATAGAAGTCGGCGACGATGATCTCGATCAAATCATAGGTTCAAACTGTCAGTCTGTAGTATTGAATTCGACCGACGTAACCAATGTCGGACTCGACAAGATGAAGAACATGCCACTCAAGTCGTTAAACGTGGCTAACACCGCGATTAATGACTCTTCGGTTCCTTACCTGGCGAAGTTTAAAGATCTAACGTCTTTAAATTTGCGTGAGACTGGAGTCACCGATTATGGTATCACCGGTTTAAGCAGCCTTAAGTCTCTTCAGCAACTGAATCTCGATGGATTGGAAGGGGTTACCGACAATGGGCTCGAAACCATTATCGCGCAGTGGCCTGACTTACAGGACCTGGATTTGTCAAACTCAGGTGTAACCAACAGCGGACTATTAAAATTGAATCGACTAAAAAATCTAAAAGGTCTTTCCCTCGGACGACTCACATTGAGTGATGACGTTATGCGAACCATAATTGATTTAAACAAACTTGAAAAGTTGGGATTGAGCGAAGTTAGTTTTGACCGGAAATTTTTCGATCAGATTCCAAGCATGCCTAATTTGAAACTCTTGATGATTGGTTGTCTTCCAGGAGCAGACATTGCGGAGTATTCCAAGTTGAGAGATAAATTGAAAAATACTAAGTGCGATTTACGTATGAATTACGACCCGAAAATTACTGAGCCAACGGTTCAACCACTTGTAGAACTTATGGGTGCGGAGGAAGCTCCAGCTAAAGAGTAAAACGTCGTCATTCTCACAACTATATGACTAATGGTTTGTTTGCACCACGGGTGGTGTGATGACATTTCTATCTACCTATTACTCCGCTAATTCCGCCAGAGCCGAATCCGCCAAGCATTCCTGGTCTATTGAAAAGTCCGCCACCAAGTCCAGGATTGCCAAAACCTCCTAGACCGTAGTTGCCGAAGCCGCCCAAGCCATAACTGTTCAAACCGCCATATCCTCCGAATCCGCCGAACGGCGTGTAGGGAACCGTTGGATTGAGCATGTTGCCGCCGGCTGGATTCAACCCGTTAAAATTGAGTCGCTGTCCAGGTAAGCCGAAGGGTAGCAGAGGATTCGAACCGAACGGACTGCCATAGTAAGGATTTCCAACGCTGCCGCCAAATCCATAAGGATTTATCGAACTGTACGGCGAGTATGGCATTCCTATGCCACCGTAGCCGTACCCATAAGGGTTGTATCCGCCGAAAGGTGATCCAATACCACCGTAAGGCGATCCAAATCCGCCATAACCATAATATGGATTGTTTCTATTTGCGCGATAGTTAAGGTAGGTGTTGGCGCCCATTCCTGCGACTGCGCCTGCTCCTTGCCAAAAGCTGGGATTGTCGAAGAATCCGTCGTCACCCATCAATGCTCTGTTAGGAAACGTGACAATCGATTTGCCCAGCGACTTCGCTTTTCCTAGAAAAGATTTGTTCTGCTGTGGTGGCGGCTGAAAATATTGAGGATTTCCAGCCGGCGGACCTTGATTGGAAAAGTTTCGATTAGTCGAGGGCGTAAATGGTTGTATCCCGCTGTCATCAGGCTCTTGTTGAGCATAGCCGCCTTCCATATCGCCGGGCTGCATATCTTGCGGTGGTGTTTCGTAGTCGTCGCGAGTGCGAATGATATCTTTTTTGTAGAAACCATTTACCTGGTCATCGTCCACCCAATCGTCGGCAGCATAAGTCGGTCCGACTTGTGCGGATATCGAGCAGATGAGCAGTAACAGAGCTAATTTATGCAGCTTCATGAGTATAAGAATACCGCTACATACTTAATTATGCCAGAGAGGTTGTTTCTTCCGGCTTTTATCACACTTTGATCAACTTAAACTTTTGTCGATCGCCACGGCTGAAGCGGCCTGATGAGTTGAATACGAACATGGGAAAACATGGAAGCGTCGGCGTGAGCCGACACTTCCATGAGTTGGTTCTTTACGCGTTGTACTTGGCGAGCAAACCTTTGACTCGTGCTTCTTCAAACATGCATTTGAACAACAAGCCGGCGGCCGCTAAATACAGCACGTTGAGTGCGAATGCAATAATCGCGTAGTTGAAAACAACCTCATGCGATCCTGATAGCGATGCACGCATTCCTTCGAACACGTACGATGCGGGTACGCATCGCGCCAAAGGTTGCATCCACAGTGGCAACACTGTTACAGGGTAGAAGACCGCGCATAGAGGTTGCACCAGGAATGGTACCGCCCATGCGAGCACTTCGGCCTGCGGACCGAATCGGATGATCATCGCCGTTGCTACAAGACCCATTGCCCAACCCATGAGCATGAGGTTTACAAACAGCATCGGCAGGTCCAAACCGATTGTGATGATGTTGAATTGATACATTACGGCTGCCATCACTGACAGTATCAGCATCACAATCACCGCCTGCGCTAATCCGAGAATGTAGGCTGCGGTAATAAACTCACTGACTTTTACGGGAGACGTAAAAATATTCAGCAGGTTACGCGACCACAAGTCTTCCATAAACGACAAGCACACGACTTGTTGCGCACGGTAGAACACGTTCCACAGGATTACTGCACCGACAAGAAATGTGATCATTGTCGGCACCGCACCACTGACTTTCAGCAAATAGAGCGTAACGAAACCCCAGACCAGCAAATCCATTACCGGCCAAAAGCACACATCCATCGCTCTAAACGCGTTTCGTGAACACACGAATGCATATTTCAGCACTAGCGCGTAGATTCTGTTCCATTTCATGACTAATTACCTTCTTGCTAGATCGGCACTGCGACTTTGTCTTCGCGGCCTTTTGCTGAGTTGCTTCGTGCGATCGAGATGAACACTTCTTCGAGTGATTCGCTCTCGTACTTGCTCAAGATCTCTTGCGAGGTGCCTTCCTCGACAACTTCTCCCGCGCTCATGAACACGATTCGGTGGCATAGCTCCGTGACGTCCAACATGTTGTGAGACGTTGTGAGCAGTGTGCATCCGTTCTCTCGATTGACTCGCTTCAATACGTTTCTGACTTTGTCGGCCAGGTCAGGATCAAGGCTTGCCGTAGGCTCGTCGAGAACCAGAAGTTCCGGATCGTTGAGCAGAGCTTTGCACAAGTTGAGTCGCGTTTGCTCTCCGGAAGACAGTCTTCCGGATGTCGTGTTGCGCAGATGATGTATCTCGAAGTCTTCGAGAAGCTGTTCGATCTTGCTATTCGGGTTTTTGACCCCGTAAATATGCGCGAAGACCAGCAGATTCTCTATAACCCGGAGGTTGTACGGCAGTGCAATGTACGACGAGGCAAAGTTGACGCGAGACAGAATCTCGGTCCTGTGTGTCTCGATGTCCATACCGAAGATTTTTACTGTTCCAGCCGTCGGCTTCGTCAGACCAAGAAGCATGTGAATGGTCGTGGTTTTGCCGGCGCCGTTGACTCCCAGTAGGCCAACGATTTCACCACGGTCGGCGGTGAACGACACCTCTTTAACGACCTTGGTTTTGCCAAATTGTTTTTGTAAGCCTGTGACTTCAACGACTCTGTTGAACATGAGAAATACTCCTCGCAAAATATTCGTGTAATTGCTGCCGAAAACGGCAAAAAAGTAAGAGCACCAACGCTACGGAGGGACCGACGGGCAATCGCCTCGTTTCTGCCTCCAGGTGCTCTTACTCTTCGTTACTACGAAATATGCAAGAAGTGAGAATACTGATTTCTCACAAAATACGGCTAACCTGTGAGGGCAGAATCAATGAAGACGGAAAAATGTTATATCGTTTCTCATTTGTGTTAACTCCAGATTCTTTAGTGATCGAGTCCGGTTCACTTTGACCGGTCGATCAGTTTCAGAGACTTGCAGAAAATTTTCTGCGGCTCTCCAGAAAATATATACCACGCTCGCAGATCGTGCAAGCCCTCTTTTCGAAATTGTAAAACGCGTTCTGATGCCGTTTCGCTTATATGTTATTAGAATAGAAGAATAATGTTGGAGTGATGAGAGCTCATGAAGTGGTGTCACTATGGTGCTGTATTTGGTATCAGAAAAGTATCTCTTCTTCTAGAAGTATTCAGTATCGAATTTCGTTTTACTTCCTAAACGTTTTGCTCTACCCATGCTATTTGATCAGCGATTTGGACCGCCACGGGTTTCTCTGAGGCATCATAAAAGAGAAAAGCTTTCATCGGAAATGTCTGACTCTTTTGACTTACAAGATCTAACTGCGAAGCTGTGCATAAGCTACCCCAGAGCATCGAGGTGCATGCTATCGGCTGGATAGATGACGTTGTTTCTTGATTTGAGGACTCGGGGAACGAATAAGTCATCCAAAGTTTGAAATAGCTTTCGTGCGTAACGGTTATAGGCTTAAGTTTCGTAACTGAAATGACTTTTGGAAGCTGAGTTTTGATGACAGCGATATTGTTTCCTAGGCTTTTGCGTGACGTCCTCATAGCCTTCTCCGCGTTGTACGTTAGAACTAGTGTTCCAGCAAAAGCAATCATTAGAAGGAGAGCGAAGGGAAGTGAGTTTGGTCCTAGATTTTGCCAAATTGTGACGGACAGAAGAATCAGCACTGAAACCAGAAAAAAACTACCGAATCCATGGAGCTCATTTTGTGAGGAGACCGCAAAATTGAGTTGTCTAATCACGTTATCGCTCATGGACCACGGGGCGGATAACTCCAGGTCCTCAGAGTCTGAAATTGGACTCAAGATTCGGTCGGGAGTCGAAAGCGGCTCTGGCAGTCTAGTTTGGAGGGATGTTTGATTGGTGTGCTTGTTATACGACTCGGGAAGTCCTTTTGAATCGTTTGTCCGGATGCCGTTTTCGTCGCTCATCTTTTCAGTGACTGCCAAAGCGGGACCCCCCAATCGAACCTCAGCTGGCGGTCGTCCTTCGGAAATTTTTCGCAGATCATCTTGCAAGTGTTGGATTTTCTGATAGCGATCGGAGGGCTTTTTAGCAAGCGCTTTGAAAACCACATCCTGAAGGCCTTCTGGCCAAGATAAATCGGGTCTGACTCGATTCAACTCTTCAGGCATTTCGCTAATCTGTTTATTCATGGTTTCAAATGCGGTGCGCGCGCAAAGTGGTGGCTTGCCAGTCAGAGTTTCATACATTACGCAACCCATCGAATAGCAATCGGACCGACTGTCGATGTCTTCATCCAGGCACTGCTCAGGGCTCATGTATAGCAGGCTTCCCAGTGCCTCTCCTGCTTGGGTAAGTCTCATTGCCGCGGTGTCACCATCCATTGAAATTTGTTTTGCGATTCCAAAGTCCAAAACTTTTACGAGCAAGTCGCCACCATCTGTGGTGGTGAGCATTATGTTGCTTGGCTTTAGGTCTCGGTGAACGATCGACTTTTCGTGCGCAGCGGCGAGCGCCGCACAGACTTGTTGGAAAATCGAGAATGCCCGCGCGGTTGGCAGCCAACCAGCCCCTTTTATGACATCACTTAAACTCGAACCTTTTACGAGTTCCATTACGAGAAACGGAACCCCGTTTTCGGAGACGTTGTAATCTTCTACTCTGACAATATTCGGATGTTGCAATAACTTTGCCGTCTTCGATTCTTGTGCGAATCGACTTACAAACATTTCTTCGGAGACCAGGTGAGAGTGCATTAACTTCACCGCGACGGACCGCTCTGTTTTCGCATCGGTCGCTTCGTACACAGAACTGGTGGCGCCGCGTCCGATCAACGTCTGTAAGTAGTAGCGTTCGTCGATAATTGACCCAACATTCGGGTCTCTGATTGGATGTTTGTAGTTGCTCATCGATTCGGATAATTTTCAAGGATTTGAAGGCTGCAATTTCTTCATTTGCCGATCATTTTGTGCTGGCGCCGTTATTTGTGTTGGATTAGTGTACATAAAATAGAGTAGGATCTTGAGGTCTTGCTCGTAAAACAGTGTAGTCAAGAATATGGTGACAAAGTCATCGAGGTTTTTAGTCGCACTTCCATAGCTGGAAAACCAGGGACTAGCTGAGGAAGCAGCATTCAACGGGACGCGTATGGGCGATCTGGTCAAAAGGAAAATCGAGACACGTCTCGACGTCTCAACTATCAGAATAGGCGAATTTTTGGGACTTCTTCAGGTTCTTTCACCTGAAATTCTCGAAGATACCCTCCGCGTGTCGAAAGAATTGAATTTGCCGCTCGGGCGAGCTACCGTTCTGCGCGGTTTAATCACCAATGGAGAGCTTTCAAACCTCATTCATCTGCATGGGCTAGTCAGAAGCAAACTAATCGCAATCGAAGAAGCGAAAGAAGCTTTCATGATTTCTCGCCGCGAGAAGTGGCCAATTCGTGAGGCGCTGGTTGCGCTGGGCTGTCCGATTGATGACGGCGTCATTGTTCGGATAGGCGAACTTCTCATCGAAGCCGACCGAATTAGCGAACAAGATTTGGACACCTCGCTGCTTCTCCAAAGTCTTTGCGGATTGCCTCTCGGTCGCATTCTCACGATCGACGCTCGAATTCCTGAAGTAGTAGTCAATGAAGCGTTGAAGTTGCAAACCGAAATTCGCGATCGCAAATTGAACTACGGCGATGCAATTTCCAGGCTGAAGAAGCTAAAAGTGCGTAATGAAGAATTCTCTCCTCGCAAGCAGCTTCTTCTCAATAGACTTACGTTCGATGATGACACAAGACCGGTAATGGATTTGAGCGGAGTGCTGCTCTCTGCCGGCATAGTCACAGATGCGGATCTTGATCCCGCCAAGAGTTTTGCCGAGGCAAACGGATTTTTATTGCAGGATGTTCTGCGTGGTTTTGAATGGATCGATCGGGATATCGTTTCTGCCGCGGCTGGTCTGGCAGGTTTTGTTCGCGATGGATACATGACTGAAGACGAAGCGATCAACATGATTAAGGCGCTGCATCGTCAGACGGATACGATGGATATTTTGCCGGTGTTGACAACGCTGACTGAGAAATCAAAAGACGTCACTCTCTACCAATTTCTCGTTACCAGCGGATTCTTAACCCCCGAAGGGATTCGTTCGATCATCCGGACACTAATGTCGGACAATCAACTTTCGCAGGAAGTTTTAGGAATGTCGCATGATGCCTATGCTGACAAAGCGCAGGTAAAACGTGCAATTATTCGATCTCTGCTCGATAGTAATAATTTGGAAAAATCCCTTGCTAAAATTCACGAGTCCGACCGTAGGATCATTTCGTATGCGCGGGATTTGCTTTCTCTAATTTCATATGGCGTTGTCAGTCTAGATCAAGCAATCATAAGTTTCACCCGGTTAAGATATGACATGGGCGAACGACCCGCTAAAAGGGATTGATCCAAAGTCGAAAGGACAAACATGAAACATATTGCTACCAGGGGTGGTATCAGAACCGCAGCTATTGCTGCGCTGTCAATTTTCCTGCTCTGTGCTTGTGAGGATCCTCGACGAGTGAGTTGGTCACCGGACGGCAAAAACGCTGCCGTGATTGCTGGTGACGGACTTCGGATTTCGGATGCCGAGGGCAACGTTGGAGAACCAAAAGCCGGTGTGGAACTTGCGACCTGGTTTCCAGATAGTCGTCATTTGCTCACCGTCGAGTACGAGAAATTGACATCGTGGCAAATGATTCAACAGCACGAAAGTGCAAAAGATTTGAAAGTCGCGATGGATACGGTCGCGAAAATGCTTGTTGAGGCGAAGGCGAACAAGGGCAACATGGACAAGTTCGGTGACGCCATCAAAGATTTGCCGCATACCCGAGAAGCCGTCGTCTACTTGCGCGAGCGTAAAGACAAAGAGATGATGGCTAACTTTGGCGATAAATGGACTTCGGTGAAAAATACGGTTGATGTCGGTCTCCATAATATTTGTGCTTACGATGTGAGCGAGAAAACTTTTTCAGACAAGAAACAAATTTACTCCACTATGCGCGACGTTAAAGAGATTCGACTATCTCCGCGCGGCAAGGCTTTTCTTATCGTTTATAAACAGGAAACCGACGATGAATTGGTGCTCGACCACGTGACGTTCAATAGCGAGTCAAACCAGACATCGACGAGTACCAACTTATCCACTACGGCAGCGACTTATCCTGATTGGGCGCCGGATGGTAAATCACTTTATTTTGTGGAAGCCGAATTGCCCGCGCTCAATAAGAATAACCCGGAGTCGAAATTCGGACCTGTACTGGGTTCTTTGATTTCGCTCAGCGTAAATCCTGATACAGAGGAGATCGTCGCGATTCCTCCAAAGCGTACACTGGCTCGAATGTTTTTCAGAAGAAACTGCAGAGTTCGCGCACTCAAAGATGGTCGCGTTGTGTTCTCCGCGCTGCCTGTCCAGCTTCCGAGTGCTGATAGTCAGTGGACTAACAGACAATCTTTGTTTGTCGTCCGACCCCAAGAAAATGTTCTGGTGTCTCCCATGGTACCACTTGAGGCTATCGATTCTGATGCGGATATGGTCGAATTTTTCGATACGAATCCGTCAGGAAAAATGATTTCGATACCTAGCACCAAAGAGGGAGTATTCGTCTACAACGTGCTGACTGGCGATGCTTCGCGCGTAAGCGGAAACGGATTCTACTGGTCTAAGCGACTTTCATTTATTCCGTCGTGGCGCAGCGAAGATGAATTGTGTTTGGGAATGAAACAGGAGAAGTCCGACGACAAGCAAGAAAAAAGCGAGGTCGTGCTTTGGTCGCCGACTAAAGACTCACAGCGTGCGTTGAGCACAAATTGGCCTGTCGCAGCAAGAAAAGGTTTTCTCGATCCCATCGAAAATAGATGATGCGGAGAGACCGTTGAAACTTCGTTGAAGCGAACTATCTAGAAGCGAAGTAATCGAACTATCTTAGAAAGAAACTTCGCAATTAAGAACTACTCTTTTTTCTTTGGAATGAGTTGTTCCATCTCATCACCGTCAGTTTTTTGCAAAAGGTGGAATGCAATTTGACGATCCTTTTCGATCTCTTCTGCGACTTCGAAAATTTTGACAGCTTCCTTCGCGATTTTGACGTTGTTGTCCGGCTCGCCAATCTGGTTATAGATTGTCGTCAGGTGAGTGTTCAGCTGCTCTACGGCATTCTCGTAGGCGTCGAAAACTTTTTCGAATTTGTCTTTTACTTTCTTTGGGACGACAATTTTTTGAACGCCGGTTTCGGCATCTTTAACGTCTTCTTTGAACAGGTGAATGATAGGTTCCATTGTGCCCACATAGAAGGTGAGCCATTCCGGCCGGGTCGGTAAGTATTTGGCGTTGGGATCCAGACCGGTTATGGAGATTGCCATCGGATCAGGCATCTGAGGGTCGATTTTATTTTCGATTGGTTTGCGTGTTACTTCCAAATAGATGTTGATTGACTGTTGTTTGATTTGCATAACACACAGTCCGACATCGCGAAGATCGCCCAGGCTGATTTGATCTGAGTAAGGGGTTGTCGGTTTGAGATCGACAGTTGAAGGGGGAGTCGCTTGCTCTGCTGCACTTGCTGAAAAAGCGAATGATACCGACGCCATTGCAGCAAGTAGTATTACTCGTGGTGCCTTCTTGCTAAGTGCTAGTTGTCTGTGTCGAGTTTGCAATTCGGTTTCTCCATTAAATCGGAAGGCAATCCATTAGCTCAGAGAGCGGCTTTACAGGGCAAAGAGTTTGTCGTCGAGACCCACGTTTCCTTTGAAATTATCGAAATAAGTTATTGAGGTGAGCATGCCGTCTTTATAGACATCCCACTCGACGGGCACATTTGTTTTTGGATTCAAATACAGTCGGTCAGTCACGTTCTCGAAAGAGCCTTCGACTACTTCGACCACTTTTACTGGACCCTTCCAGAGCTTTCCAGTCACTTCGTCGCTGGCCAGCCGCGCCTTAGCACCTTTCTTCAAGCGATCTCGCAGCTCCGTCAAGAGGGTGGGCAGATCAGCCTTTACTACACTGTTGCCGCTTGGAAGGACGAGCATTCGTGAGTCTTCTTGCAGTGTTAATTTCATGAAGCGAAGCAGGCCGCCGCCGCGACCCTGTATGACGCCATCTTCTCGGCGAACAACGACGGAGCCCTGGCTTACAGCCCCATGCGTCACTTCTACGCGCACTTTCTGACTGCGCTTAAAGTAGAATTTGCCGCCGCCTTCTTTCAGAACGTCTTTCAACTTTCCAGTTAGTCGGGTGTCTACAACGTAGTCATCAAACCCGGCTGCTGTGCTGTGCACCGTGTCGATAAACGAATCACCTTTGACCCACTTCATTCCTGATAGCAAGTCATTGGTGTATTTATTATGCTCTTCTAAAACTGGATAGACGGTGCCGTGAGCCGAAGACACGAATAATTGGCAGAGCAAACCGAGCACAACGAAGACTGATACCATCTTCGATTTATTTCTGCGGTTGGTGCGAAACTTCAAGTCGTCTCCTTGCAGCGTTAGCTGATAATCACGCGCGCTGCGCACTTCTCTGATATTGCTCATTTATCCTGGTAAATGTGACCGCGGAATGAGTATTGATGCGTAATTTTAGCAAACTGACAAGGTGGACTCTTGTCAGCAGGACGCTTCTACCTGATGATTTTTCTATAACTAACGCGCGGTAGGTCGCAGACGTTGTGACAATGGGGACAGGAGAATCTCGTTGAAGAAATTTCGCACTGTTCTTGTCTTAATATCTCTTGCGGTGGTGCCGCTTGTCGTCTATTGGTCGACATTCAATAATTACTTTCTCAATTCGGATTTCCCTCAAATTCAATACGCCAGTAAAGCTCTGGCTCAGCCCGGACGGCTGCTTCATGAATTCTCAGATTCATGGCTTGGCTCCCGCGATTTCGAACTTTACTATCGTCCGCTGCCGCTGTTTCTTCTTGTGTTAAACCTGTCGTGTTCTGGTGTGAATCCATTCGGCTATCACCTTTTGAGCTTAACCTTGCACGTGTTGTGTGTGTGGGGTGTCTATTTTTTCACTTCGGAACTGATACCGTGGATGGTATCAACAGGTAGCAGGCAACAGGAGAACGAAAACGTTTCCGAGCTGGGCGGAGTGGACTATAAGACACCCGCATTCGTCGCCGCGCTGTTGTTTGCGATTTATCCAATCAACGCCGAAGCCATCAACTGGGTCGGCGGTCGCCCGGATTGCGCAGCCGGGATGTTTGGAGTCTGGGCGTTGTACTTTTGGCTCAAAGAACAAACAACGGCAAAGTTGAAATTCGGCATCCTGGCGATGGTGTCATATTTGGTTTCAATCCTGTTTAAAGAAACACCGATCGGAATAATATTTATTCCGGTATTGCTGGGAATTTCGAAATCCGGCAATTGGAAGGTCAAGTTCTCCGACGTTTTGCGCAGTATATGGAAACTCCTTGCTGGACTAGTGATCTACTTGATCTTGCGCTGGCACGCGCTAGGCACTGTTACTGGCGGATACAAAGGAACTGAATGGAAATTGCTCGCGACCAGCGAGTATTTAAACCGGTGGTCGGATGTAGCGTTTTTGCAGAAACTATTCTTTCCGTTCAATATTGCACTACCACTCGCTGTGCCGATTCACCATATTTTGAGTGGACTGTACGTCGCCATTCTTTTGCTTGTTGTGCTCGATAAAGAGTCGTTCAAATTAAGAATTAAGGTCACAATCTTTTGTGCGGTGTTCTGGCTAATTTCTATACTGCCGGAGTGGCGAACCGCGATGATGACTCATGCGCTGGCGGGTGGGCGATCGTTCTATCTGGCAGGCATTCCAATCTGCATTTTGATTTCCACATTGTTGGTTCCACTCGGAAGACTTGCTTACTGGCGGCGAGCGGTATCCTATATGGTGGCAGCTACTCTGATCTTGATTTTTTGCCTGACCGATATTTTTAACAATCAAGTCTGGAACGAAGCCGCAGAAACAACTCAGTCGTTCCAGCTTCAACTGGCTGACTTGATAAAACGAACTCCGAAGAACCTTAAGGTTCTATTGTTGAATCCGCCTTTGAGCGTGGCTGGACAGTACGGATTAAATCAAGCTCTTGTCTCAGTGACGCTGGCGCCGCCGTTTCTAAAAGAAGATTTGTCAGACCGAGTCCTGTGTCTGGATCGCGAGCATTACGGTATTCGTGATGCCAACTTGATCAACGCTACATCGTTGCGGCAAGCGCTTCTTGCGTCTCCGACGGTAGCACAATGGGACCCGGACTTGCGGGTGATTCGGGTGTTTGATCTGATACCGGATATGATGCGTGAATCGGAGCATAGTATCATCGTGTCGGAAGAAAAATCTGATTATCCGGGATGCACGAGTTTCCGGCTCTCTATTGATCCAGCCATCAACCCGCTTTCATGCGAGGCGATTGAAATTGAATTCAGTTCTGAGGGAACTGCAAAACCCGGTTTTGCGATCGTTTCCTGGAATGAAAATTGGAAGCGGGCGCCGACTGATATCTACAAACGTGAGGTGCAGGTAGATTTGACAGGTGACGCAAAACCGCATGTCTACAGGTTTAACCTCGCCGAGCAAATCGGCTGGTACTCCCACAAAAAAATTGAAGAGCTGTATTTGAACGTTTACAACGTAAACAATATTCGGAATGTCAGCGCGAGGTTAGCTTCTGATGCTAGATACGTTCCAAGATTGCGAGCGGACATGCGCTTCTTCCGGCGCCTTGGCGCGGGCATCGTTCCTAATCAAAAGGGCGCCGTTTTCATCTGCGACACTGAAGTTGATGATGCAACCGGACTGATAGTGGAACTCTCGCAGCGCAATGAGTGTTTCGAAACCTATTCGAGAACCTATCGAGACACCGAAATCTGCAAGGAAGCGAGTAAACGATGGATGTTTGAAGGGCGAAGCGCGACGTTTACAGTTCCGCTTTCGGACGTCAGTGCGGGTTTTTGGTGCGTTCGAGCCGCGTCGATCGATAAGAATCGGCGTATCCTGGGCGCGTTTAGCGATCCGGTTGTGTTTCGAATCGAGGACAGCTCGCTTCGTTAAGAAGCGTTTTGAAATCGCGTTGAACGTTAGATTTAATGTGCCGAATTGAACTTTTGATCGTCTATCTCCGTATTAGGTATTAGAGGACCAATTTCGAGGTCGGCAGAGTTTGCATTTGAAATCATCTATCTGCACAGAACTATTCTGTTGCCTTATTGCACTCCAGGTCAGTGTTGCTGGTTGCCCTGCCATTGCTGCCGATGACGGCAGCAGCGGTTCCGTTTCTTCTGAAAACACCAATGAACGGCAGAGGGCTCCCTTCTTCCTGAATGCAGAAGAGCGTCATCTTCAGGGTGAAGTCGAAGGGAGGAATCCAAATCGACTGCTCCGAGGTCAGAACGCCGCAACCGACATACCACCGCAGACCGCACCAAAGCTTCAATCTGGAGTGGAGGACCGTGGTGGAGGTTTCAACCTCAAGGCGGAAGATTGGGCGCTGCCCGCGAAACTTGGTAGTCGAGCGCCTCTAAAAGGTGAGGCCTCTGTCAAAGTGTTGTCGGATTTCGACGTGGAGCTGATCGTCGACGAGTCTTTGTCCATGCGCCGACGTGACTGCCCGGGTGGGATGTCTCGATGGGAATGGTGTGGAGTGCAGTTGCGTGATTTGTCCACGAGGCTGGCACCTTTTGTCCCACGCGGGTTTACACTGACGACATTTAATGGATTGCATCGTGTTTATCCAAACTCGACTCCGGAAAACGTCAACCAACTTTTCGAAAATCCTTTCTTTATGCCTGGCACGCGGTTGTCACGCCCGCTCACCGATAGAATTCAGAATTACTTCGACCATCGTCATGCTGGTGCCAAGCCTCTGCTAATCGTAGTTATTACAGACGGAGTGCCTGCGCCGAAGCGAGAACCGTATATGGTGGCACAGACGCTTGTTGATGCCAGCAAAATCATGAAAGATTCTCGAGAAGTGACGGTGGTGTTTTTTCAGATCGGTGGATCTGATGGCTTCGGTCGTGCATACCTGGCTGATCTGGATAACAACCTGGTTAACAACGGTGCGCGCTTCGACTTTATAAAAACAGTCTCTTTTGAACAACTTCAGGAAAAGGGGCTGACGGGCGCGCTGATCGACACGATAAAAGACGCGGGCAGGCGCGCCAATCTATCGAATCGGGTTCCTTGACAATTAATGTACACAATTACACCACCCTGTGTAATAATGTAAGAGTGAAACCCAGAAACTGGAGAATGCCAGTTGTCCGAATCCAACACAGAAGTAAACGCGGAGCATCAGTCTTGTTGCCCATTAGAAGTGGTTCTCCCCGGAGAAGCACCGCTGACGGACAAGGCGGCGTCAGAACTCGAGGATTTGTTCAAAATTCTCGCTAATGACACGCGATTGAAGCTCCTCCATAATCTGGCGCTAGCGCGCGAGATGTGCGTTTGCGACCTGGCTGAGTCCCTGGGAATGAAGCCGCAAGCTGTTTCGAATCAGCTCCAGCGACTTTCGGACCGCGGAATCGTCGCCACCAGGCGCGTTGGCAACAACATCTTTTATCGTGTTGTGGACAGCTGCATAATCGACCTGCTGCATAAGGCTGTTTGTTTACTGCGTGATGCCGAAGACAGCAGAGAGGGAGTAGTTGTTAATGTGACTTCGTTGACATGACGAAGGAAATTTTGGAGGTATTGTAATGAGCGCTAAACCATGTTGTGAAAAGGAAGGTTGTTGTAAAGGCTCCGATTGCGTAGCTTGCGACGACAAAGAGTGCGGAACCTGCTCGGATTGTGCATGCTGCTGCGAATGCTGCAATTGCTCCGAAACCGAGGGTGGCTGCGGCAAATGTGCGGCCTAGTCGTTTAAAAAGCGACTAACTAAGTTTCAATCTTTAGAGCCCGGACTGTTGCGACTCAGTGACGCACCGTCCGGGCTTTTTGGCGTTCCAACGATTATTTTCAAAATTTTTCGCTAAAGCAGTCTATATCTTCAGTTGATGGGTAAATCTATAACGAACTCTGGTGTCCAAGGATCTTTTCATGTCATTACCCCCCGACGAGCTGCCCACAGGACTTTCGACCAGGGAATACCGTCGATTGGGCATTAAGTACTTACTGATGGGGAAAAATGACCAGGCGACCGAGGCGTTTTCGCTCGGTTACGAGGACACCAACTCGCCGAATGGCGACGGCAGTGAAGACGAAAATGTCAGGCGCGATTACCAGCAGGGGGCTCGATTCGGAGCCAATCTGACTAATGCTGTCATGAAGCTTTTGCAGCAGCATGCGAACGCGGATGATGAGAGTGCCGGCGCTAATTCGCAAGAACATCTCGATGATATTCGTGCTCAGTTGGCCGCACTTGGTGTGCCAGACGATAAAGTAACCAAGTTTATTGAGGAATTGGTTGAAGTTGTTACCGTCGCCGGCGCAGAAGAGCCGCCACCGCGGGTGGTGCCCACTGATTTGTCGCCGCGAGAGTTTTACGAACTCGGAGTGCACTATAAAGAACTGGGCTGGACAGAACAGGCTCGCGACGCACTGACATACGCCATTGAAGGCGACCCCAGCGGTGACTGGGGTACCAAAGCAAAAAGATTTTTGCAGGCTCGATTGCCTCGACATCCAGTTCCTTTGATGGCTGAGCAGAAAAACATCTCCGGATACAATTTGATGATGTCCGGCGATATAGCAGGCGCCAAAGATGTTTTCGAAGCTCTGATTTCTGAGTATCCGGATTTCGAATGGCCGTATGGAAATCTCGGTTTCCTATATCTGGGCGAAGGAAACATCTCTAAGTCGAAAAAGGTTTTGGAAAAAGCACTTTCGCTCAACCCAAATTATTTGAACGGCTGGTTGCACCTCTCCAGAGTCCGCGCCCTAAGCGACGAGTTTGCCGGTGCCTACGAATGTCTCGAGAAAGCCGCCGCCATCCTGCCGGATAATGCGGACGCCGAAAAACTTTGTGAGTTCATCAAAGAACTAGAGAGCGGCGGAAAATAAAAAGCAAAGCCGCGAACCTGTATTGCGCCGCGAACCTATAAGGCCGCGAACCTGTATTGCCGCGAACCTATAAGGCCGCGAACCTGTAAAGCTGCGAACCTGTATTGCGGCACCTGGGAGCGCAGGCTTCCAGCCTGCTTCTCTCCGCATCGTTTTGGTCTGGCATTCAATTACGTTCCCGCATCTACAACGAGGCCTACTCATTCGAGAAGACCAGGCTTTTCACCGTAACAGGAATCGTAGAGCCACTATTAATCGGCTTCCCGATATCGATAAAATCGCCGTTTGCTAAATCGATTCCGTCAAGTACAATCACGTCGTCGTGTTTTAATTCGCCGCGTAATAGTTGTCCCAGTGCCATCGCTGAATCGGTATTGACGATGAAAATATATGGTACGCGAAGCTCATTTTGTTTACACGCGAATGCAAGAGCTGATGCCCAGCTTCGCAGATCCGTGTATCGTGGCGTTGAGTCGAAGTGCAAAGTAATAGCGAACGATTTTTGTGCTGCCTTTTTGTCGTAACCTGAGATTGCTCGAGATAATCTGTTCGATATTTCTTCTTGTTGTACAGTCTTTGGCTCAGTGATGTTGTCGAATAATCGGACAAGAGGAATACTTTTCTTTGGCAGGTGTGACATCGCAGCGCTTACGGTATTTCCTGACAGTTGAACAGAGTAGCTACCTGCTCCGACCACAGTTGCTCGAATCGGGTTTTTAGCTATCCGATGTGACAGATGGCGCTGTTCGATTTCTTCGCAAAGTCCGACTGCTAGAAAATAACCAAAATCCGAGTAGGCAAACGGATCTATCCGCGACTCCGCGGATGCTCTATGAACCGCCTCCTGACTCTGTTGCAACAGAAGTCTACGGGCTTCAGAAGCTCCCAGTTTAAAAACCTCGGTCATCAATTCGGCCACGCCACCACTAAAATAGTACTCATCGATCTGTTCCTGATTTGACAGTCTCGCTCCGATGAGCAAACCATCTGGAACCTCTGATGCATTTTTGTTTTCCTCTACTGCATGCCGATCTTCAATATCGTATTCGCTAATCGGTGCATGATGTTTTGGTGAATAAACAAAATCGAGGATGAGTTCGGCTGCAATTAAACCAAGGCGATGTAAATATCCGACTGAAGGATTTGCACCAGACTCGATATCATCATCATCATCATCATCATCATCATTCAGGTTTCGTTCCAAAACTTCGATCAATCGAATACCTGACTCTGACTTCGTTGTCAGCGCTCCCTGTGGCGAGAATCGAAAACATCGTCCGCCGATTCTCAAGCAAGAAGTCTCCAATAACTCTCCGTTTTTGAACACGGCAATATTGGTCGTGCCTCCACCGATATCTATATTGCATACGGTTTTGCCCGAATCTTTAGAATATTGAAGTGCGCCCGACCCGCGCCCGGCAAGAATACTCTCCAGCTCCGGACCCGCACTGGCTGCGACAAAGTCGCCGGCAAGAAATGAGATCTCGTGAAGGACGTATTCCGCATTTCGAAGCCGAGCTGTTTCTCCTGTAATTATCACAGCACCACAATTGATATCATTCGGTGTGATCCCGGCATTCGAGTATTCAGTACTCATCAGTTCTGCGACCTTGGCGCCATCTATGGAGCCATCAGAATTTAACGGAGTCAGGAATATGGGGCTCTCGTAAATAATCTCCCGGCTACCGATTACGAGCCGAGGGATCTGCGTTGCACTTGCTTCATTGTGAAGACTCAGTCTGCTGAAAACGAGGTGGCATGAGGTCGTGCCGATGTCGATTCCAACACTGGTCAGGCTGCTGCCGCTCGACGTAACGCTCTCCTTTGATCGCATTACAATGTCTTTTGCAATTCGACGCCGGAAACTTTTTTATCGAGAATTTTTTTGACTAAATGCACGATGTAAGCACCCGCTTCAACCGGTGGCGTGCCGCGATCGTGAATGTTGGAAATTACCGTTCTGTCAGAACTTATGGTTTGTGGACCCGGATTGTATGTCAGGTATGCACTCATTCCAACGCCGGATGACAAACCGGGGCGTTCTCCTATCAAGTTAATCGCCAGTCTCGCGCCCAATGCGTGACTGATCTGGTCGGCAATTGCGACTCTGCCATAGCGCGCCACAACCGGTTTTCCACATGTAATGCCTTCTATTTTCAATCCATCCTGGAGCATCGGTAGCAACTCGCTGAGATTCGTCTCAATAGCTAAAGCAGACAGACCATCAGAGATTACGATTTGAACATCACAATCTGAAGGGCACTGTTTGCGGATCATTTCCAGTTCTTCATCAGTGGTTTTCTTTCCTTTGGGAGGATTGAGAACGAAATCCGATCGATCCGTCGCCAGTGACTGAACGACGGGAAGCTGGTTGGCATGGGCGAATTGCTCGATAAAACTTTCACTTAACTCACTATGCACTGCATCGCGCGCTGCGGCATGGTCTTGACGGAAGCGCAGCCATGCGGATGTCGGCGGTCGTGTGCCGGCGCGACCGACGCCGATCCGCGCTGGTGTGGCGTTGCTCATGGAAGCGAGCTGTTGAGCTTCCTTTTCAGTCCTGTTTCTGTGCATAGTCGAATTCAATATTTGGTTTGCATAGGGTACACTATAGTGCCGTTTCGAACCAGATGCACAGTCCTGTCAACAGGATACGCGTCCCTGAGAATGAGACTCTTATGTCATACACGAAGACAGTTGGCGGACAGAAGTTCGACTTCCGAGATTTGAAACAGATTCTCGCATGCGCTAGCGAAGAAAAATCGGGCGATGCGTTGGCGTCGATTTCTGCAAATTCAGACCGCGAGCGGGTTGCTGCGAAAGACGTATTATCTGAGATCACCCTTGCCGCACTCAGAGACGAGCCGGTTATTCCGTATGACGAGGACGCTGTCACCAAGTTCATTGATGACAATCTCGACAAAGCGCAATTCGAAAAGATTAAGAACTGGACGGTTGGTGAGCTTCGCAACTTCATTCTTGAAGATCCTGATGGCTCTGGCGTCGCGGCTGTACGAAACGGATTGACAGGCGAGATGGCATCTGCCGTTTGTAAGCTCATGTCCAATCTGGATCTGGTTGTCGCTTCGAAGAAATTGAGAGTCAAAGGATTTGCAAACACGACGCTCGGTATTGAAGGCGTACTGGGCGCGCGCCTGCAGCCCAATCATCCGGCTGACGCCGAGGAAGGAATTCTTGCTTCCCTCTATGAGGGTCTGTCCTTCGGCGTCGGTGATGCCGTTATTGGAATCAATCCAGCATATGACACTCCGGATCTTGTCGCAAGACTGCTGGAATCAACGCAGAAAGTTATCGACTCGCTCAACTTACCCACGCAAAACTGCATTCTAAGCCATGTTACAACGCAGATGAAAGCGGTAGAGATGGGCGCACCGGCAGGCTTGATCTTTCAGAGCATTGCAGGCTCTGAGAAAGGCAACACCGCATTTGGTATCGACATTGAGACGTTGCTCGCCGCAAAAGTATTGGGCGAGAAACATTGCAACAACAAAGGCAAAATGGTGATGTACTTCGAGACCGGCCAGGGCTCTGAGCTGTCCTCTCGTTCGCACAACGATGCCGATCAGCTTACGCTCGAAGCTCGATGTTATGCGATGGCGAGACACTTCAATCCGTTTCTCGTGAATGATGTTGTCGGTTTTATTGGTCCGGAATATCTTGCCGATGGGCGGCAAATGATTCGTGCGGGACTGGAAGATCACTTTATGGGCAAACTGCTTGGAGTGCCCATGGGAATTGACGCTTGCTATACCAATCACATGAACGCCGATCAAAATGATTTAGAGAATCTGGCGATACTGCTCACTGCCGGTGGTGTCAATTACTTTATGGGAGTTCCGATGGGTGACGATGTTATGCTGTCGTATCAGACGACCAGCTACCACGACATTGCTTCATTGCGAGAGCTTTTGAATCTTCGTCCGGCTCCCGAGTTCGAACAGTGGATGGAGGGTGTAGGACTGATGCGTAATGGTCGCCTGACTGATTGCGCCGGCGATCCGCTGTTCATCAAATCACTTGTTCACCAGTCCGGCGGCGTTCGGTAAAGTGAGCATCAGAATGTGTCGCCGTTTTCCAGCAGTTCCGTCATGACCTGCTGAGCAGTGTCTTTTCCGTCGTTTTTCGCGTCTTTGATGGTGATTTCTTCTTGCTTGATTTTCTTGAGTTGTGCGAGACCGGCTGTGGTCACATCGCAATGCGTGAGATCGACATAGTGTAAAGTCGGCATCTTCGCCAACCTTTCCACCGATTTGTCTGTAATTTTGTTGAGCATGAGGAAGAGCGTGGTCAACTTCGGCATTTGCAAAACAGGCAACAAGTCGTTGTCGCTAAGATTGTTCGAGTTTAAGCTCAGTGTGCTCAACCGTTTGAATTTGCTTAGCACCTTCAAACCAGATCCCGTTATCGAAGTATTGTCTATGTGTAGATTGACAATATTGGGCCAATACTTCAACACAGCCTGCAGGGACTGATCGTTGAAGCTCTGGTCACCTTCGACGTTCAAGTATTCCAGTTTGAGTTTACTCAGATTTTCAATCCCTTTTGTCCCGAATTCCGCGCCACCGATATACAGTGTTTTTAGTCGAGGCAGCTCGCCAATATATTTCAGACCATCTGCAGTTCCATCGGTGGCTGTGATGTTGAGCCAGTCGATTTTCTTGAGTTTGCTTAATTTCTCATAGCCAACATCAGTGATCGGCGTTCCTTCAAGACTCAAATGATGCAGATTCGGCATCCTTTGAAGTGAATCGATGCATTTGTCAGTGATCGGAATTCCTCTCAGCCAGAGGCTTTCGACTTTCGAATTCGCCAGGTAAGCGATGCCAGGGTCTCCGACACCTGTTCTTGAAAGATCCAATTTCTTGAGCTTCGGATTTTTCAGAACAAGCTTGACGTCGCTATTTTTCATGGAGCAATTTATCAAAATCAGTTCTTCAAGCGGCATTTTTCCAATTGCCGCGTATCCTTTTTTTGAAATCTGATTTTGAATTTCGGTGGAATCTGCTTCGCTCAAAATCAGCCCGCCGAGGTTGGTTGCGTTGTCAGCAATCCACTCAAGATCTTGATCGTAAACCAATCCCTCCGCCGTTAGTTTGTTATCCCTTTCAGAAAACACTTTGTCGGCAATAGGGTTGCTCGTTTTGCGAATCGGCTTTTCGACGCCAATGACTTCGACCCTTTTGGTAAACACATTCATTGAGAAAAGCATTACCGTCACTGCTGTTACAAGGATCAAGAATGCTCCGACCTTTGCGTATAATCGCAGAGCTTCCGGTGTGAAAAGTTTTTGTTTCTCCTGAATTTGCTGTGGCTGTTGCTCGAGCTTAATATGGATTTTGTCCAGAGCCAACAACATCGCCTCTTGGAACTCCTTCATCGACTCATAGCGCTCATCAGGATCTCGGGCGATTGCACGGGCTACAACCTCTTCCACTTCGGGTGGAATATCTTCGCCGCCCGGCGATTCTGTGATTAGCGGCGCCTCGTAGTTCTGCTTCTCCTGCATCATCTCGAGAAGTGTTTCGCCCTCGAACGGATGATTGTTAGTGAGCAGCCGAAACAGCATGGTGCCTGCCGCATAGATATCAGTTCTTTGATCGACACTCTCACCGGAGAATTGCTCAGGACTCATGTAGTAAGGTGTGCCTAAAACAGTCCCGGTGCGCGTGATACTACCATTGGTGTCATTCAGTTTTGCTATACCGAAATCGAGAACTTTTATTGTAGCGTTGTGCAGATCGTCTCCACAAACCATCACATTGCTGGGCTTCAGGTCTCGGTGAATCACACCGCTGCGATGAGCATGTTCCATGCCATCGCAGATTTGAACCATTATGTTGAAAGCTTCGGAGATCGACAGGGCGCCGCGCTTCTTTAGTTCGTCCGCAAGGCTGTTACCGGCTACGCTCTCCATGATGATGTAGGGCTCGCCCTTTTCGGAGATGCCGAAATCAAGCATCGTGACCAGATTGTGGTGCTTGAGCTTGCTCGCCACCTTTGCTTCCTGCTGGAAGCGAACGGCTATCTCAGGTGCGATCTGGCGCATCTTTAAGAGTTTAATTGCGACATCGATATCCAGATTGCTGTCATGGGCGCGATAAACCGCTCCCATTGCGCCGGAGCCCAAAGAACGAAATTCGCTATACCGGCGAAGCAATTCGTCGGGAATAGCGATGTTGTCCTTGCTTGTCTCCATATGCAACTGTGCCCGGCGAGTGGGTTCCTACATTACTGTACCCGCTGCCCGGATTAGGAGAACGTCGCGCTAACAAATTAAAAGGCGTGTGATAAGTGTACTTAAGTGCGCCACTTCAAGAATGAATCTTTGACCGGCGTTACGAAAGGCTTGCCTGATCTTGCTGATTCGTTCCAAGCTTTCTTGAGCTCGAAATACCAGCGACCCGGTGTACCCGCATCGCGTATGGTCATAACCAGTTTTGGATTATGCTCCAGGCATTTTTGTTGCATCTCGGCCATGTCTTTGTCCTGGCTCAAAAATGTTTTGACGAAATATTGCACGAATGGTGTTACCAGTGGTGCGATACCCGGAATAGTTTTAGCCCAGTAAGTAGTGTGGTTAAGCTCGGTTGTCTTGTCATCAATGGGAGTCAGAGCGGTGAGTCCAGCAAGCACCGTGCGACCATTGTAGATCAATCTCTCTATGCGGCATCCGGGAAGTAGAAAACCAATCTCGTCTTCGATCAGGTCGCCGATCATTCTGTAAACAAACGAATGCTTGGACGGTTTGTGCTTCGCAATCGTCCAACCGGTCTTGTTTGGAAGATAGTGTTTCTCTTTATCCTTCAGATTTCTGCTGTTACGCCACCACCACGAGTTGTGCACGAATGGAACGTGTGCTGTATCGATCAGCGCGACCGCGTTGTAGTCTATGTGGTTGGGGAGAATAAGGGTGGTCGTGGTTTTTTCGAACTGGCTTACATCTTCGACACCATAGGTTCTCGGAGTTTCGGGCAGCTGATCTTCTGGTTTATCACCGAAGTAAACCCACACGCTACCTTGATCTTCACGGCAGGGATAAGTTTTTGTTTTAATTCCGCAGAGTTTCATGCACTGCGACTCGACCATCGATGGAATTGATGTGCACACGCCAGCAGTGTCGAAACGCCAGCCGTGGAAAGGGCACTCCATCTCGTTGCCGTCGAAGCGCCCTGCCGTCAGTGGCACCGCCTGGTGCGGGCAGATGTCTTCGACTGCGAATACTTGCCCGTCATTGCGCCGCCCTACAGCGACCATTTTTCCGAGCATGGTCTTCGCTATCAGGTCGCCACGCTTCAGCTGGTTGCCGGCGGCCGCGAAGTACCACATATTTTCGCAAAATGTCGATCCGACGCCTATGGATTTGGGTAAATTTGCTGGCGATTGGTCGTCCGATTCAACAGTATTTTCGGGGGCTTCCGGGCGTCCCGTCAAAGGCTTAGGTGTTGCAATCAAAATCGGGTTCCTAACAAGGTTTCTGGGCTTCTTGACTATACACTATCAGGTTTGTAAGTGACCCGCTTTAGTTTTCTCTCAAAGTAGTCAAGGCTGTTGCATGTTTGAATCCCGAATTGGTTATCTAGTCGCTGCTTTCGAATTTAACTTCGGGAGTTTGCAGCTCCGTCACTTTCGCATACGCGGAAGTCTGCTGGATCCACTGGTCAACCGCCTCCAACAGTTCCTCCTTTTGCATCGCCGATGCTACTCGCAACGTGCGAAATCCCTGATCCGTATGTTCGAAGACTATGGCGAACGGCCCAGCCTGCCACAGTTCGTACCAGTAAACACCGGAGCCGTCCGTGTAGTCAGCCCGCGCTCCCCTGAGATATGTTTTTGGATTGATGAATGTGAAGACCAGCTCCGCCAAGGACTCTTGACCGAAGTCCAAGGTCCACTGCGTCAGGTCCGCATTTCGCGTCCCGAAAAAGGCAAGAAGTTCAGAATTGGCAGTTCGTTTGACGCGTGGTCCGGCTACCAGGGCAGGAAGAGTGACCGTATCAGATTCTATATTTTGATATGACAGAAACGTGGACTTTGACAGATCAATACCCAGTCCGCAGGACTGGATGATATTCGCCCAAGTCGCTTGCATCGCTAGATTAGACACTTTGTCGAATGAGATGAGCATGCCCTGAGTTGGTTCTAAATACGGTGCCAAGTTTCCGATCTGCAGAAGCTGGTTTAATCGTGGCTTCTTGCTTATCCGATCGTACGCCGGTATGTCGCCCGATGGGGGCGCGGGTGGGGGGCCGAGTGAAGCGATACTGGTAATGAGATTGACGGAACCCTTTTCGAGAGGCAGGCTGAGGTCGCTGGCATCGGCAACTATGAATTCGGCGTTATTGATGCCGAGTTGAGCGGATAGTTCTTTTGCGCACTGAACCCCCAGCTCTGAAATGTCGAATCCGACAACGCGCGAATTTGGAAAGTGTTGGGCATAAAAACAGCTGATAATGCCGTTGCCGCATCCCGCATCAACGATTACATCAGGCGCATCCGTAACCGTCGAAACGAACCACTCCAGGTAACTGCGATATAAATCGTGGCGCAGTGACGCAAAATCGATGCTGATTTTCAGGCTTTGAAAAATCTCCTGGTAAAACGCAGCTTCGTCGCCGCGCTCTAGTTTCATGTAAGCTCGCTCGAGATCTCCAACCTGATTGCGCGCGTAGCGCGAATCTAAGTAAGACCAAAACTGATTTGTGTTTCGCAAATGTTTAAGTCCAACGCCATCCAGAAAAGATGAGATGTCTGCGACTCGATTTGGCATGGTATTACCTGTAGTGCTAAGTAAATATTTTCTGGCGCTATTTGATGCGCGGCGGTGTTCTGTAAATAGAATTCCGTATCAGGCGTCAGATATTAGCCATCTGTTCATGCCTGCAAACACTGCTTTATGCAGATCTGACCAATTAGAATTGGTATTGAGGGAGATCTTATCCTATGATGGGAATGGATTGAGACCACGAAACATTAGATTGCGAAATTTGCTTGACAGCCAAAGCACCGTCCGATTCTCTCGTTATTCGATAGTTTGTAGCGCTGGCGTTGATAATGAACTCCCCTAACGACGACGATGTTAGATTCTCCAATTTTCTTGGAGAACGATACAAGAATCTAACCAGGCTGGCTCAGGGCGGCATGGGAGTTGTTTATCGCGCCACGGACCCGATGCTGGGAATTGACGTTGCGATCAAGGTTTTGAAACCGGAGAGTTCATCCGTTCGCAGATTTCAACAGGAAGCCAGAGCTGTAGCCAAGCTTCATCACGAAAACGTTATTCGAGAACTCGATTGCGGAGTTTTGCCGGATAACAGTTTTTACATCGTGATGGAATTTCTAGACGGCGTCAGTCTAGATGAGCTGCTGGAAAAACGCGGACGAATGAGCATCCAGCGAGCTTTGCCGATATTCAAGCAAATCGCGTCCGGCATGGTACATGCGCATGCCTCAGGTGTATTGCATTGCGATTTGAAACCGAGCAACATCATTGTCCTCGACTCACAAGGAAGCGTTCCGACTGTCAAAATTGTCGATTTTGGAATCGCTTTGATGGTTTGGGAGCAGGATGGCAGGCATACATCACTAGTCGGCTCGCCACTATATATGGCACCAGAAACAAGTCAGGAAGAATTTTCGGATGAGCGTTCGGATGTTTATTCGTTGGGTTGTTTGATGATGGAATGCTTAACGCTAAACCCACCATTCACTTGTAAGAGCGTGTTCGAGGTAATGGTCGAACACCGAGATAAAAGGCCACCACTGTTGAGTGAGCGATTAACGACAGAGAGCGTTCCGGTCAGGCTCGAGAACTTGATCGACAAATGTCTTCAAAAGAACAAAGAAGATCGTTATCAATCAATGGGCGAGCTTTTAAAGGATCTCGAATCGATTGAAGCCGAGCTTCACCAGAAGGAAGCCGATGCTGAGCGGCTTTTGCAAATTAACAATGCTGCAGTTTCACCATCAATCGGCGATAACAAGCCGGCAAGAAAAAGTATGATGCCGGTTTGGATTTCGCTGGGAGTTGTCGGGATCGTTGGCATTGGATTTCTCTTGGCACCGGAGATAATCTCACTTTTAAAACCAATCGAATCAGCTCCTGTGGCGACCGTCTTGGAGGGGGAGAAAGAAGGGGACCAGTTAATCGATACAGTTTTGAAAGACAAGTTCGGTCAAATGGAGGCCGTTGGCGGTCAGTGGACTTTCAACAAGCAGGGCACCGTCGATGATGACTTTAAAGATCTTGCTGCGCGCAATGATATCCAACGCACATGGTTTGCAAAATCCGAAATAACCGGACGCGGATTTTCATATTTGAAGAAGAATAAGCTGACTTCAGTTGCATTCGTCGAATGTCTGGTCGACGAAGAGGGCATGAAGCAAGTCGCTGAATTCCCGTCCATTACTGTGTTTCGCGTGATCGGATCTCCAATGTTTACCGACGATGCACTCAAATGGATTTTGAAATTACGAAATTTGAAAACGCTCTATCTGGTCGATGACGAAGCTCTGACTGGCAAACTCATGGACATCGTCGTTCAACTACCGGCAATCGATAGGCTGTCACTGCAAGGAATGAAGCAAGTCGATTCGGTCACGAAACTGGCGCGTCTGAAAGACCTTACATATCTATCCTTGCAGAAGACTGGTGTCAGAGGACCTGGTCTAGCCGCTCTGGCGAAGATTAGAAAACTGGTCGCGCTTGATGTTTCCGATCTTCATTTAACTGATGAGCAGCTCGATTACGTAGCTTTGCCTAAAATCCAGATGCTGGCTTTGAGAAACAGCAATGTGACCTTCGAGGGTTTGAAGAAACTGCGACGTTGTTCGAATCTTCGAATTCTCGATTTGCGAGATTGTCACCGCGTAACCGCTTCGGAGCTTTCGGCTCTGAAAGAGTTATTTCCCAAAGTTGAACTCTATACTAAAGGACCGTTCATTTATCACAACGTCGCACTCGAACAGGACGACGTACTGCGCTACGTGCAGCAACCCCAGCGCCCGGACTGAGCTGTTTCTTCTTTACTGCGGACTCGAATTGGTCGTCGAACCTTCAATCGATCTGATGCCACGCAACTCGTCGTAGTTGCGCTTGATCAAATCATGAACATAAGTGCGCATTTTTCCTGAGCTGCCATCGAAGTCTTTTGCATAAACGGGTGGCAAAACACGGACTACGATGTCTGAATTGAAATTGAGTTTTTGTGCGGTTTTCGAATAGATTTCGTACGTTCCTTTAACGATGATTGGAATCACAGGTACATCGCAATCGACAGCCATTCTGAAAGCACCATCTCGGAACGGTTGAACTTCACCGTTTTCCGAGCGTGTGCCTTCAGGGAAAATCATTACCGAAGCGCCGCGTTTCAACCAGTTTTTGCAGGTATTCATCATCTCTTTGATGCTCTTCAAATCGCCCCGCTTGATTTCGACATACTGGTTTAAGTACATGTTTTGTCCGACGAACGGCACTTTGAAGATCGTTTCTTTGGAGACCCATTTGAATGGTTTGTAAATTCCGTAAAGCACCCAGATGTCCCAGAATGAGGTGTGGTTCGCCACCAGTACGTAAGTTTTGTTTGGATCGATATTTTCCAATCCTTCGTAGCGAACTCTCCAACCCGGAATTGAGTATATGTAGATCATCGCCCAGAAACTGGCGAAGTAATGGAGGATTCGTCTGTTTTTGTCGAAAGGCGCCGTGAAGAGGCAAACCAACGCAGCGATACAGACCATAAAGAAGCTGGTCGTGAAAAAATATGCGCCGAATAAATAGAGCCCGATTTTACCCAAGTCGCCTCGCCCCGCCTGATTGATGTGCTTGAGAACCTTCTGCGTTAAGCGCGAATTAGTTCCAACTTTCCACTTATCAACCTGATCTGTCTCCCCTATATAATAGCAATTCGTGTCAGAGCCCAACTCGCGAGCTTTTGAATCGAAACAATTCAGCAACGATGCAAGTTGGCTGAACCCTGATTTAGTGGTGGCATTGTGACTCCATCCGTGATACCATAAGCTGATATCGGCTATGGTGTCTGATAACGTGCCGAGTAAGTGTCTACCGACCTCGATTCTCGTTACTTGTTGCATGCTCGGTGCGACAATCGCTCCCGGCGTGGCTTCTGAACATGCTTTGCGAGGACCGATATCTGCCGGTTCTCAATACTTGAAGTTGGATGCTGAGGTCACCCGTGGTGCCAGTGTCTTAAAAAAGGGCTCCGTCTTTCCGGTCACTTTACTGACAAAGTTGGACAGCAAAGCAGCACGACTCGGCGATGCTGTCGAAGCAATGTTGCTTGATGATCTGGTCGTAAACCAAAAGATCATTGCTCCGCGAGGCAGTCGCGTCAGCGGTTGGATAAATTCAATTCAGCGTCCGCGAAACGTTCTCGAATCCAAAGTCACCGCCAACAATTGGCTTAACGCCAATGGTGCGATCTCGGTTCACTTTTCGCGAATTGATTGGGGCACCGCGTCCCATACTCATCGTTTAGACATCGACGCTCAGCCTGCTCCGGGAACTCCTCTTAGAGGTCCGCAACATGAGCATGAACTTTGTGTTCATAACGACGGCTGCATCAGTGTGAAATGGAGTGGTATCAAATATAGTGCTCTGGGTTTGACGATCGGCGCGGTGAGTTGGGCTACAGGACCGTTTAAATTCATTACCGGTCCTGTGCTTTCGGGAACCGCCGGTGTAATGAAACCGGAATATGCTCTGGACAAGCCTGTTCTAAAAACGGATGCGGTAACGAGAACAAAAGGTGGTCTCGTTGGAGCGGTTAAAGGACTGCCGGGTGGATTCATCGTTACCGGTGTGGCAAATCATGGCGGTTATATTGTCGTCCCGTCCGGCGTGCAGCTAGAAGTGCAACTGGTGAGCGATTTAGTTGTACCGACCGAACGTTAGTTGCGATGATGTTGCAGCTCGTCGATCGTATGATTGACGCAGTCTCGAGCCGCACGAATCTGTTCCAAATCATAGGACCAGCGTTCTAAAAATGCACGATATGTTCCTGAGTCGTTTTCGCTCGTATCGCTGTCGTTTAGCTTGTCTTCGCAGGCGCGTCTTATGTCCAAAAGTTCATTCAAAATTTCAGGGTTATCGAGTTTTTTAATGATGTAAGCGCTGCGCTCGGCTACTCGGTCAGAACCTTTCGCCAGGTCCGGCTGTTCGGAGCGTTTGTGCACCACCGCAGTTGCGCAGGACATCACGAGATTGCGGGTCAGCAGAGTATAGGCGTGTCCAGGATTCGACCTGATCGTTTCAATCACAATCATCGGAATATTGTTGCCGAAAGACCAGTCACCAGTGAGTAGGGAAACGAAAAATCCTCTTGCCGTCGCCATGTCCGAGAGATATTCGGCGATCGCAGCACGCGCTTGCGAATCAGGAAGACTCTTGCTTTCGAGCTTTTCGATAAGCTCTCGGCTTGTCTCAATCGACTGTTGGAAAGTAATTTGCTGTGACATTTGTGTTTCGTTACGGATATCTATCGAAAGGATTGCTTACAAAAAGATGTGTAACCGTGCAATTGCGAAGTGAACTCTCTCGTTGATTGAAACCGGGAGCCCGAGCCGATAATCCTCGTCAAAGAAGTCGGCACACGACGTTCGAATGGGTCGCTCTTAGGCAATTCGTTTTGACTGCCTGGTGCAATTCCCATTGACCTATCATACGTTTAATTTTATCGTGATTGCGTGGAACTGGTAGCGGAAGTAAATCTTTCACTCCGAGGCAGCTGACTATTTGCGTTTGCAGAGTCAGCGGCTTGTCAGCTAGAGGTCAATCCAGTGACAACAGGAATATCCGGCGGATTTCAGGCGATACCATCGACCGGGGATGTGGGTGAGAGGGCGAATTCTGCCAGTTCGGCGGTTCTTGACACGCCAGTTGATTTACGCGCCAATGGCGGCAGTGAAAGCATTACCAGGTTCGGTCGGCACAAGCTGATTAAACCTGAACAAGCCTCTACGCCGCTACGCAGCTCGAAGACCAGCTTAATCGGCTCGGAAATGAAAGTCGGCATCAGCTCATTTGCCTCATGGATGCTCGGTGTCGGCGCCATCATCGGTTCGTATGCCTGGCTCGTTCACGGACCGATGATAGCCAAAGCCGGTCCGCTCGCGGCGACCTCGTCATGGGTCATAGCGGCTGTGCTGACTTTGCCGTCTGCTTTTATACTCGCCGAATTGTCTTCGATGTTCCCCACTGCTGGTGGACCTTATGTTTTCAAGTACTATGCATTCAGACGACTCTCCGCCTCGACAGGCGAACTGATCGGATTTCTCACCGGATGGCTTTTCTACGTCTGCGTAATTTGTGGACTGTCCTGCATGGGCATTGGGTTTAGCAACCTCGTCTGCACTTGTCTTTATGGATCGCCCGCTCAAGCGCCGGTCTGGATGAGTTCGTTGCTCATAGTTACATTGTTTTTGAGCTGCACGCTGATGAATATGACTTCTGTCAACAAAGCGTCGGCTATAAACACCTGGGCGACCTTTTTAAAATTCGGCATGGCTATCGCCTTTGGCTGTCTCGTATTTTTCTCGCCGCACGCCAGTGTTGCCAATGTTTTCAACACGCTCAGTCTGACCGGGTCTTCAACCAACTTCTGGACCAATCTTTCCACTGTTTTTCTGCTCGCCTTGAGCGGGTATTCAGGCATAGAAATCACATCCTGTGCAGCTTCTGAAACCAAAGATGCACAAAGAAGCGTGCCGCGAGCTATCATCCTGACTTTGTTCGCCACGGCACTAATCTATGTGTCCATGTCGTTTGCGGTCAGTGCCGCATCACCTTACGTTCTCGACCCACAAGGCGCCACGGCAATGGTGCCTGGAACCAGCACGATAGCGACCATTCCGTCGCTCACAGGGCACCTGGGAGGGAGCGTCTGGGGTCACCTCATGAGTGCTTGCGTTGTCGCATCCATAGTCGGTTGTGGCGTGAGCTGCCTACTCAGTCTGGCGCGTGTCGGTTACTCGATGGCAGCCACAGGGCTGTTTCCCCGTAAATTCGCGGAACTTCATCCGGAAACTAAATCACCAAGATATGCTCTCTGGTTTCAGTTTTGGGGCTTCATTCTGGTTGCCTGTGGAACGGACCTCCTGACGAAACTGGGGCTGTGTCCAAATGCATACGTATTCATGGGCGAAGTGTTCGGTTTCGTTTACGCCTTTTTAGCGATTCTGTATGCCTTTTGTCTGGTGTCTCTCCGATACACCGATCCTGATATGTCTCGGCCATTCCGTGTTGGAACCAGAGGAAACGCGCTGGCTTGGACGGTGGCTATTTGTTCTACTGCGGTCTATGCCTTCGCCGCGTTTGCCTGTTGCAACTGGCAACAGCAAGTGACCAGCTTAATCCTGCTATTGATAGGCGTTCCAATCTATTTTTATTACCGTCGACGCGAGAGCTTCTCGCCGGAAGCCTGCAAAATCCATGGTCAAGTGAACGGTTGAAAACAGGGAAGCTCGAAGATGAGCAAACTGACCAACTATAAAAGTTTTGCTATTTTCCTTGAGTCAATTCCTCGTTACAAACAGTGGGTTTTCATACAATCGCGGTCGATTTTATGTTCTCATATAAGACAGGCGCGATATCTCAAGCAGGCAACGGCACTATGTCACAAGCACGGTATCTGAATATTTACATTCACGGAGACAAGAAAAAGCTCCCACATTTGCTCACCGCGATTTCAAAATCAGTGTGCGATGGTTGGTCGGCATCAGCGGATGCGCGTACAAGACGCGGCATCGATGAAATCCAGGAGTATCGATTTACAGCGAATTCGACGACTGGTTTCCTCCGCTTTTTTTGCAGCGCTGACAGACCATATGTGTTCTACCTGAGAGATTCCGGAATCATCGGATCCGAAGGTCCTATCACCCTTCAAGACAATGACTATCTTGTTAGACATTTCGTTTCATCGGTTCTCAAACCGGTTTGCACCGAGATGGATTTCAAACTTCAAGTCACTCGTTCGGTAATGCACTAAGGCTCCACATGTGGTGGCATGAAAATGCTGCCTGTGTGAACCAGCGATAATGCGCGTCGATCAACACGACGCGCTGTTGTGCTTTTTGCTCAGGGAAAACCCTACTTGACAATCCGGGTTTGAAACAATTACAGTGTAAATCCGTGACATGGCAACCCGCGCCCTTTGTGGCGCTATTCTAGTCGGACAAATCTACAGATCAGGCACCACTTCAAATTGCTTTAGTCGGAGTGGATGGCGTTGACTGAATGTGTTCCATATCGTTGAGAGCGGAACGCGTCATTAATGAAGAAATCTGCCAAAAGCTTAGTTTGTGGTTGTTCCCGCAAGCGTAGTTTGAATTGGCAACCTTCAAAAAACAGACCTCTAATTGCGGAGTTGTAATTCTGCGCGGCATCAATTTCGTTGATGATACCGCCGAGCCGTTTTTGACGTTGACAGTTTATTCGCTTCAAAACTGCATGAACAGTTTGTTTTGACGCGAAGTATTTTATGAGGATTGAACTTATGGCGATGTCACCTCGGTGGCAGTTTCGGCGCGACGCTGAGACTGATTGGTTTACGTCCGGGAAAAATGCTTCGGCTCCACCCAAGCCTCAGGATATGAATCGGAAGCAGGCTGCTGCTAAGGCTCTGAAGAGTCAGAGTGGGTGGAATGATATTTGTTTTGTCCATTCGATCGTTGAGGATACGGAAGGAGAGTGCGTCGTCATTTTGAACGATGGCAGTATGCGCAAATATATCGCGCTGACCGGTTGCAACTTGTTGTTGTCGGACGGAGCGGAGCGCGATCAACTGGCGAGGCAATTCACTTCATTTGTCGATGGTTGTGACTCTGACATTCAGATTATCGTGAAATCGAGACACCTGGCTGTTGATGAATACCTTTCCAATTATCAAATGCATGTGAAAACAGAGGACGCGTATTTAAAGCGCTTCGCTGATTTCACGGATAAATGGTTCCGATCTATTCAAGGCTTGAGTTTCATTCCGCAGCGCGAGTTCTACATCGTGATAAGTTTTCAACCCCCGGACAGTGCCCGCGGCAGCAAATGGAATGGTGCGCGTTCCAAAGAGAAGCATGACGATTACCTCTACGTGCTCAATCGCATGTATCGAAACGCAGTCGAGCAGCTCAATTTGTGCAATTTGAAACCTCGAGGTATGACCGTCAGGCAAGTTCGCAATTTGATCTTCAACGATTTGAATCCGTCATTGTCGACGAGAGAACCAGATGCGCCACCGTCCGATCCGGCGATTTCTGAAGCGTCTTGTCTCACGCGTTCTGCGCTTGAAGTCTACGATCAACATCTCTGGCTCGATGGGAAGTACATCACCACTCACATAGTGTCGAAATTTCCGCATGACACGTGGATTGGTTGGCTTGTGGATTTGATGACTATTGGTGCGGAATATACATTTTCGATTTTTATTCATCAGTGTAATCAGGATCAGGTGCGCATGCAGTTAAAGCGAAAATTTCACCTGGCTAAAATTGCTAACAGTCAATGCAATATGCCTGACCTTGAATCATTCGAATTGGCTAGTCAAACGGAAGCCGCTATTCAAGAGTTTCTCCGAAGCTCGAGCAAAGCCTATGACGTGAGCATGTATGTATCTTGCAAAGCCGATACGGTCGAAGAATTGAATCGCTACTCTGATGAAATCGATCGCGTTTTGAAAAATCGAGGAGCGACGATCGAGAAAGGGCAGTATTTGCAGTTGGATGGTTGGCAGTCAACGCTATCAGTTGGAGTGGATAAACTTGCGATTGTAAATCGAGTCATGTCACCGATTGTCGGGACCGTGTGGCCGTTTTTCACAGCGTCATGTGGTACTCCTGATGGTGTCCCATTCGGATTTGCTCTGGCATCGAGAGAACCGGTTTTGCTCAATCCATTTTTCAGAGGCGCCGGCAAAGAGGCCAACAATATGTTTGTGGTTGGCACCACGGGTGCTGGCAAGTCTTTCGCCATATCAATGCTGATCTTGCGCTTGCTGCCCACCGGTGTGCGATTTATCCTGATCGATAAAACTGTGGACAGATTCGGTGCCTACCGGTTTATGACAGAACTGCTCGGACCCGAGATGTGTGCATACATCGATCTGGGACCCAGCGCCGGTTACATTTTAAATCCGTTTGATCTCAGCCCTGATGAACAAGACAAAGATGGTGGACCGACCAGTGAAAAGATTTCGCGCCTGCTCTCGCTGCTCGATTTGATGATTGCGCCCGAAGGGTGCGAGGAGCTGAGTATGGAAGCAAAATCTTTGTTGGATAAACTAATTCGGTTTGCGTACTTCGATTGTCGCGCTGAATCAAACCGAGTACCAACGATGTCTGATCTTGTAAATGTGACGGAACACGCCGCTAACATAGAACCTGATAATAAGCAGAGGGTAGTTTTAAACAGTCTGTCTCGCAGTCTATCGTTATTCACGAAAGAAGCGGCTTTCGGTGGTTTGGTCGATGGACAAACCAACGTCGATACATCTAAACAGTTCATCGTATTTGATACCAGAGATGTAAACGAGCCGAGATTAGAAAGGATTGCCGTATACATGCTGGCTGATTTCATTCGTCGAAGAGCCGCAGAATGCAAAGAGAAAAACATCAGACTGGCTGCAATCATCGATGAAGCATCGACGCTGATGCGCTTTCCTGCCGGAGCAAGATTGCTCGACGATTTGTCGAGAAGATCACGGCACTACGGCATGATGCTTGTCTCAATCACGCAGCAACTCAAGGATTTTTTCAGTCAATCAAAGCAAGCGGACTCAGTCGTTAAAAACGCGCATATGAAAATTTTGTTGAGACAAGACGCGAGTGATTTGACTCTGCTTAAAGAAACGCTTCGATTACGAGATGCAGAAGTTGCAGCTATCGAACAATTTTCCAAAGACGAGGAGCGGCGCAAGGACAGCCATGCGTTACTCATAGTTGGTGCCCGGCGCGGCACGGTAAGACTGGTTCCATCACCCCAGGACTACTGGGTGTGTACATCGGAACCCATAAAAGATGTCCCTAGACGCCGCGAAATGATCGAGGCGATCAAGGAAAAGCAGCCTGACATAAGCCACGCGGAGGCTTGTCGGCAGGCTGTCTACTTCCTGGGGCTGCAGCACGGCGACGGCTAGTCATCACGTGTGGCGTCACGCTCTAATGGCTAGCCCCCAGAGGACCATGACCCACCGCGTGATGCTAGCCTATCCGTGACTGCTTATCAAAATTCGGTTGCCTTCGTTTTTTCATCCGATTGTTTGTTATTCTCAAAACATTGGAACGGAGGTAACTTGAGATGCTACTTGAAGATCAGCTCTGGGACGAGGGTCAAGACGCCTCGACAGATTACGATGACGACGATCAGCTTCTCGATGCATACTCGCAAGCAGTGATTGGAACAACAGAAAAAGTTTCACCTGCTGTTGTTAACGTCGAGATGGAACGTCCGTCTAAGAAACGCAGGCGCGGTGAGGACACTGAGCGCGGAAGCGGCAGTGGATTTATTTTTACGCCTGATGGATATGTATTTACAAATGCGCACGTAGTGGAAGGTGCAAGTTCCATCTACGTGACGATGTCTGACGGTCGCAAAGTCGAAGCGCAGCTAGTCGGTGTGGATCCGCATACGGACCTGGCAGTCCTGCGAATTTGGGCACCGAATCTGGTATCAGCCAAACTGGGCGATTCACAGCGCCTAAAAGTCGGTCAATTGGTCGTTGCGATTGGCAATCCTTTCGGATTTCAATCGACGGTTACGGCCGGCGTTGTCAGCGCGCTCGGGCGCTCGATGCGTGCAGAGTCGGGGCGATTGATCGATAACGTTATTCAAACGGACGCGGCGCTTAATCCGGGTAATTCAGGCGGTCCATTGCTCAACTCGAAAGGAGAAGTAGTTGGCGTCAACACGGCAATAATTTTGCCGGCGCAGGGAATTTGTCTGGCGGTGCCGGTAAACACCGCCACGTCTGTAGCGGTATCACTAATGCGTGATGGCTTCGTCCGTAGAGCCTGGCTTGGAATCGCCGCTCAGAATCTGCCTTTGCGCAGACGACTTACGCGGTTTCATAATCTGGATAATACAGGTGCGGTTTTAGTGATCGGATTCGAAAATGGCAGCCCGGCGAAAAAATCGGGTTTGAGGGAAGGCGATGCAATCGTTTCGCTTGATGGTGTGACGATCAACAACGTGGATGATTTGCACAGAGCCCTGCTTGGAAAAAAGAGCAATCTTGTTCAAATTAACGTGATTCGGCATTCCGTGCTTGAAACGATAAACTGCAGCATAGAAACTCGATAGGTTAATGTGTTTTGGCTTGTGGGAAATTCTCCTAAATGGCTACCGTCTAAGAAAAAAACGGAAAACGTTTGTTGCGGCTAACGTTACGGGAATTAAACGGCAAATATTGGGGTACTTGACGAAACTAGACCGACCGGTCTATTCTGGAAGTGTCGGGAGTTTAGACCGAAAACTGTGTTGCCACAGTATTTCAACGATGGTTCAAACTCAGGTGCAGGAGTCAACTTATGAATCACGTGAACCGTTTCCGCAGGCAAGCAAATCAAATTAGTTGTCGTGTGTGTCGCATGACCGGCTAGTCTTGCCATTTTTTTTGCCAGAAAACGAGACGACCGGTCGGTTTTCGATAGAGCAAAAGATAGCAGCCTAATCGGTCGTATCCGTTTATTTCGCCGAAGAGAACAAACACCGAGGATTTTACGGCATGTGGATCGTGAAGTTGGCGCTGTCGCGCCCATATACATTCGTTGTGATGGCTGTCCTGATTCTAATCATGGGCCTCACCTCGATTAAAAACACGCCGGTCGATATTTTCCCGGACATCAACATCCCGGTCATAAGCGTAATCTGGACCTATAACGGTTTGCCTGCAGAAGAATTCGAGCGGCGACTTACTATCTACAGTGAATACTCTCTGTCCGCCAACGTAAAAGATTTGAAGTCGATTGAATCACAAACGCTCGACGGTCTTGGAGTAATCCGTTTATATTTCCACCCCGGCGCTAATGTCGAGTCCGCTATGGCTCAGGCGACCGCTGTTTCGCAAGCCATCCTGCGACGTATGCCACCAGGGGTGCAACCACCGATTATTTTGAGATACACAGCTGCGTCCGTTCCCGTGATCCAGCTAGCGTTGAGTAGCGATAAGTTGAACGAGGCTCAGTTATACGACTACGGAATTTTCAGAATAAGACAAGCACTGGCCGTGGTGCAGGGCACGACCCTACCGGCGCCTTATGGTGGCAAGGTTCGTCAGATTATGATCGACATTGACCCAATTGCCTTGAAGTCGATTGGTATCTCTCCGCGTGATGTCAACGATGCGATCAATGCTCAAAACTTGGCTCTTCCCTCTGGCAAAGCCAAAATCGGGGACACCGATTTTCGAGTGTTGATGAATAACACGCCTGAAGTCGTAGACTTGATTAACGATTTGCCGATTAAAGTCGTAAACGGGAAACTTATCTCGATCCGTGACGTAGCCCATGTTCGCGATGGATTTGCAGTTCAGCAAAACATTGTTAGATCAGAAGGTGCTCGTTCTGTTCTCGTTACTATTTTGAAAAACGGAGCGGTTTCAACGCTCGACATCGTCAACCAGATCAAAGACATGGTGCCGACTTTGCAGGCTGCCGCTCCTTCGGGAATGAAAATTAAACAGTTATTCGATCAGTCCGGATTCGTCAAGGCGGCTATTGAAAACGTCGTGCACGAGGGCCTCATTGCTGCGTGTTTAACTGGCGCCATGATTCTGCTATTTCTCGGTAGTTGGCGCAGTACGTTTATCGTTCTCGTATCGATTCCGCTCTCCATCCTTGTTTCCATCATCTGTCTGAGTGCCCTCGGCATGACGTTGAACATCATGACGCTGGGTGGTCTAGCTCTAGCTATCGGTATTCTCGTTGATGATGCCACCGTGGAAATCGAAAACATACACAGGAATATCGCGATGGGAAAAGACCTCGAAAACGCGATCCTGGATGGTGCGGAACAGATTGCCATTCCTGCATTTGTTGCCACCACGGCAATTTGTATTGTCTTCATCCCGGTAGTTTTGCTGGAAGGACCAGCTCGCTTTCTGTTTGTTCCATTCGCCCTGGCTGTCGTATTCGCTGTTGCCGCCTCGTACTTGCTGTCTAGAACTCTTGTGCCTGTGATGGTGAAATATATGTTGAAGGATGAACTTCACGCTCATGAACAGCAAGTTGGTAAACGCAATATTTTTGCCACCATCCATGACCGATTCAATTTGTGGTTCGATGGATTTCGCGCCGTTTATCTGAAAGGATTGCGTTGGTCGGTAGATGCACCATGGGCCGTTGTCGGCCTTGCGGTCTTCGTTTTCGCTAGCGGGCTGGTTTTATTCCCATTCGTTGGTCGGGATTTCTTTCCACTGGTTGATGCCGGGCAATTGCGTTTGCACATGAAGGCACCAAGCGGCACGCGCATCGAAAAGACAGAGCAATTGTTCAGCAATGTCGAAGCCGAAATTCGCAGAGTTGTTCCCAAGCATGAGCTTGATTTGCTGATAGACAATATCGGCGTTCCCGCGGAAGCCTTCAACCAGGCGTTTGGGGACAGTGCGACAATCGGCACTGCCGATGGTGAAATACTGGTTTCATTGTCACATCATCGCAGTGCATCTACACAGGAGTACGCAAAACGAATTCGCAATGCGCTCAACGCGAAGTTTCCTGAAATCACCTTCTATTTCCAGCCTGCCGACATCGTCAATCAGATTCTGAGCTTCGGATTACCTGCACCGATCGACGTACGGGTTGCCGGATACAACCGAGCGGAAAACCTGACAATCGCCAATGAAATTATGGCAAAGATCAAAAAAGTTCGCGGTGCGGTGGACGTGCACCTCCATCAAGAGGTCGACGCTCCGCAACTGAAATTGACCGTAGACCGAGCCCGAGCTGCTCGATTCGGCATCACGCAGCGTGATATAGCCAACGATGTTCTCGTTTCGCTCAGTTCTAACACTCAGGTTACGCCTAACTATTGGGTCGATCCTGCAAGCGGCATCCAATATTTTCTTGCCATTCAAACACCGCAATACAAGGTCGATTCCGTCGACTCGATTTTGAAGACTCCTCTCTCGACAAAAGGTATAACAGATCAGGCGGAGTTACTCGGAAACGTTGCCACCATATCCAGAGCGAAGGGCGTCGGAGTAATCAATCACTTTAATATCCAGCCGGTCTACGACATCTACGCCAATGTCCAATCTCGTGACCTGGGTGGTGTGTCCCAGGACGTCCAGAAGATTGTGGCTGAATACACATCGAAGATGAAGCCCGGAAATCAGATTTTCGTTCGTGGTTTGAGCGAGAGCATGGATGGTGCATTTTACAAACTGGCGATTGGTTTCATCGGGGCGATTGTACTTGTTTACCTGATTATGGTAGTTAACTTCCAGAGCTGGACCGACCCGCTAATCATTATCACGGCACTGCCAGGTGCGGTCGCTGGTATCGTCTGGATGTTGTTCCTCTCTACCTCTACGTTCAACGTCCCTTCTCTGATGGGGGCGATCATGAGTGTAGGTGTGGCGACAGCCAACAGTATTTTGATTATCACGTTTGCTAATGAGAAATTAGCTGAAGGACTTGATGCACGATCTGCCGCAGTACAAGCCGGCGGAACACGCTTGCGACCAGTCTTGATGACCGCACTAGCTATGATAGTCGGCATGATACCAATGTCGCTCGGTCTGGGTGAGGGGGGAGAACAGAATGCTCCGCTCGGGCGAGCCGTAATCGGCGGTTTGTCTCTGGCCACGTTGTTTACCATGTTTTTCGTACCTGTCATATTCACACTGTTCAGACATTCAAAAGGCACCACAAACGGTGGCGACTCCACGGATGTGAGTCAACCGACTAGCTCACATCCGGAGAGTTCGCTCGCCTCGAATGGACACTCCACGCCGATTTTAATCGGACAATAAATTGAAACCAATCGCAATACCAACAAGGCACCCTGACCTCTGGAGACTTAAAATGAGTAAATCAGCGACTGAAGAAAAACTAGACACCCAGGTTGAAAAGTCAATCGAGCGACAGTCGACGAGCAATCACTCTGGTGTGGTTGTTGAAACCAGTGTCGGTAATTCGTTTTCGAAACTGAAGAAACTAGTTGGAATCTCCGGTCTGGTTATGTCAGTCGCGCTGCCGATTGGCATTGTCCCTCGTGTATTCAACGCACAAGAACTGCAGCATACTGAAGAGGCGACTGCAAACGAACGTCCTTCAGTCACCCTCACCGAAGCTAAACTCGCGCCAAGTGACAGACTTTTGAACCTGCCGGGGGCGGTCGAAGCGATTGAGGAAACGGCCGTGTATGCGCGAACCAACGGATACGTGCGGCAACGGTTCGCGGACATCGGCGACCGGGTCAAAGCCGGACAACTGCTCGCTCATCTCGATACTCCTGAAATAGATCAAAGTTCTGTGGAAGCAGAAGCGCAAGTCCTTGGCTTTGTGGCCAGCAAAGCTCAGAGTGAGGCTCAAAGAGATCGTGCAAAGGCAGATCTCGATCGCGCCATCGCTCAACTTTCACAGACTCGTGCTGTGCTGATCGAACGCGATAGCGATTTGAAGTTTGCCGCGTCTTCCTACGTTCGATGGAAGAAACTTGGAGAGCAAGGTGCAGTTTCGCTTCAAGATGTTGATGAAAAAGAAACCAGATTGAAAACTGCGACTGCTTCAAAAACGGCAGCAGGAGACAATGTCACTGCTGCACAATCGGAAGTCGTTGCTGCACGTGCGCGGTTGAACGCAGAAGAAGCCAATGTCAGATTGAGTAGCGCAAACATCGCGACTTCACGTGCGCGAGCCGATCGATCGTCAACAGAAAAGTCGTTTCAGAACGTGAGTAGCCCGTTTTCCGGGGTAGTCACTGAGCGAAACGTGGACGCCGGAATGCTGGTTACGTCCGGAAGTGATACGTCGAGAACTCCGCTTTATCGAATTGCGCGAATTGATACGGTGAAAGTTTTTGTTGATGTCCCACAGTACGCTTCGAGCGGAATTCGGCTTGGACAGGAAGTTTCCATCAATCTGAAGGAATTTCCGAACAAAGTTTTTACTGGAAAAATCGCGCGCACTTCTGTTGCATTAGATCCTACAGCGCGAACGATGAAAACCGAAATCCACGTGCAGAATTCTGATTTGAAGTTATCACCCGGGATGTACACTGACGTCACGTTCAAAGTTGCTCGGTCTGCGCCGGTATTTCTGATTCCAGGCAATTCGTTGATTACTCGCGACAACACACAACAAGTACTCGTCGTTGCATCAAACCAACGTGCTCACTATAAGACAATCAAACTCGGAGAAGACTTGGGTAATGATATCGAGGTTGTTTCCGGACTTACAGGAAAAGAACGTATCGTAGTCAATCCACTCGACTCAATCTCTGAAAATCAGGAAGTCAGTGTTAATCAGCCTGAAAAGGTTGCGCTCGGAGCCCATTAAAGAAGATGTTGGTTTAACCGGACGATCCGTCAGAAGGTCTTCGTACCTTCCAGAATTTGCTGTCGGGTCTAATTGGTTGCAGTTCATAACCTGACTGCTTGAGTCCGTCGACAAGCTCTGGAGTTGGCGTGATTAGATAGAATTTGTCGACTCCGTCCGGCATATCTTTTAGGGTCAGCTCTTTTGCGAATATCAACCTGGTTTCCGGCTTGACCGCTCGACTCAGAGCAAACATTTGCACGTGGTTGGTTAGTCCTAATGCTGAGACTACCGTCGCTGGCTGCGGTTGCCGATTTATGTCATCCGCCAACGGGCGTAACTTTTGTTCTAAATCGACAAGTTTTAAAATTGTCGTATGCGATGTGCTAATTGATAAAGTCGAATCAATGGCAATCATGCAGAAACCTATGAATACAGCAAACCACGTCACTCTTTTTTTCCAACTGTTTTGCCAGTCACCGTTGGCAGCAAATGCGTACGCGATGCAGCTGACTACCACCAAATGCACATGAATCATGTACCTGACGATGGTTGCTCTGATCCCGCCTGAAATCAAATCGTAGATGATGTATGGCGCGGAACCAACTGCTACCAACGATATTAAAAACGCTGGTCCGGGATGGTTGTAAACGCGTCCGATTTTATAGAGAGAATAATAAGTCGCAGCAAGTCCTGTGAACTTATTTAGCCACCACAGGTGGGGCATCAGAAACTTTCCTGGATAAAACACCGGCATCCAGTAATTACATAAAACTAGATCTAGCCAGTTTAAAAACTCGAGCCTTTTGTTCAAAACGGTATGGTCAGGATATCCATGAATAAGCTTCGGCAAATTCAGCCAAATCCAGGGCGAGAACAGGAATGACGCACCGGCGACGGCAATAATAAACTGACGTAATTGTTTGAATTGCCTGCGCGCGATCAGAAAAATCAGCTGGGCTGCAACTGCGAAATTTGTGAGGAAACATGAATAGAGAGAGACCGTAAGCGCTAGTCCGTAGAGGAACCAATTGCGTTTGGTAGAAATCCGCACAGCGTGCAGAAAGGTTGCACAAACTAGAGCCAGCGTTGCTGTATAAAGCGAGTAATCTCTGGCTTCTTGCGCATAAAGGATCGCAACTGGTGATATCGCCTGTAGTGCCACCATCAACCATGCACAGGTTCTTGATCTGAATAACTCCATTCCCAGCCAAAAATATGCAGGTAGTTGCAGCAGTCCGAAAAGTGCAGGCAAAAGCCGCATGGTCACAGTAGAATCGCCGAAGGTGATAACCCAGAAGTATTCCAGAATATAGAAAATAGGAGTCTTCGCCGGCTGTTCCGTCGTCCAGCATTTCCATACTTTAGTAAAATCCTGACAAGGCGCGCAGTAAGTCAGCAACTCACCAAATTGTCTGGGACGTTCGATTAGGAAACGGAATGCTTCGGGTTTTGTATGACCAGCGATATTGAGCGATGTTGTCGCTTCATCATGCCAGTAATCCTGAAATCCGAGATGGAAGAAGCGAAGAAAAACTCCTATCGCAATTACTATCGCGATGACAATTTTGAAATCCAAACGAGAAGTGAGTTCCGCAAACTTCAGCGACTTCTCTTCCGGCATGAACGATTACTCTCAGCATTGCATGAAAATACCTGGACTACTGCAAGTTATACCCGCGAACGAAGGCAAACAAAAAACGGCGCAGGTTCCGGATCCCAGGAGGAGGCTCTGGGGGCCGTGCGCGAACCATGCGCCGTTTTTATAAGTCGATCTCGAATGAACTACGCGTTGTTGCTACATGTTGCTACAACGCATTGCTCAACTAATTATGCACGTTCCGGCAGTCCCATCAGATCGGCATTCAGTCCAGTAGCTCTCACACCCAGGTCGTCAATCACAACTGACCCACAATCTTGTCCATCTACTTTCCAGCTTTCCCAGTAGTTTCTCACTACCCATCCGCGGAATGCACTGGTATCAACTTTTCTCCAGACCCAACCATCCGAGCGATTGATCGAGTTTACGGTTCCTTCTTTGTCGTATTCGAAGGAATAATATGTGCCGTGCTCGTTATAGCGGATTGCAGTTATTCTGCCGTTCATATCTTTGAAAACCGTATCGCCGTAAGAATTATTGCTTGGTCGATCGTGTCGTCGTGGGGATACACTTCTCTGTCGACGTCGTCGTCGCTCTGCCGTAACCGATGATTCGAATTCTGCATCTGATTCGCTATCCATCCAATTGGCTGCTTGTTCAAACATATTGGCTCTCCTCGTTGTGGACTGTGATTGTGATTGTTTTCCAGTGGGATCTGGATTGATGAACTATGTGATTGTTGGTCTGAATAAAACTTGAAATTCTTACAGCGAAGCTTTGCGGTTTGGCTTATGCCGTTGCTACTGCTTCTTTCTTTGCGGACTTCGCGTTGGATTTTTCGATTTGTTCGATGATCGCGTTGGTCATCGCTTCTGTTCCAACCACTTTTTCTGCTGCACCTTTATTGGTATCACCACTGGTGCTGCGTGTGATGTCGGATGTTCTATATCCGGCTTTCAAGGTCGCTTCAACTGCGTTTTCAATCGCTTGAGCTTCTGTTTCCATCGCGAATGAATAACGAAGCAGCAGTGCTGCCGAAAGAATTTGCGCAATCGGATTGGCAACTCCTTTTCCAGCGATGTCCTGGGCGCTGCCACCAGGTGGCTCGTAAAGTCCGAAGCCTTGATCGTTGATGCTGGCTGATGCGCACAGACCGAGTGAACCCGGTATGGCGGCGGCGGCGTCGGAAAGGATATCGCCGAACATATTGGACGTGACGATCACGTCAAACTGCGCGGGATCTTTGATCAATTGCATTGCGCAATTATCGACAAGCATGTCTTCGAGTTGCACATCCGGATATTCAGCGGCAACTTCTTTGACAACGGCGCGCCACAGTCTTGATGCTGTGAGAACGTTTGCTTTATCTACTGAAGTTAAACGGTTGCCGCGTAGTCTTGCGGCTTTGAAACCGGCATGAGCAGCCACGCGTACTTGATCTTCCGTGTACTCTGATTCGTCGTTTGCATAACGGACGCCATTGCGCTCGCCGGCATCGTGCTTGCCGAAATATGCATCACCGAGAAGTTCTCTAATGATGAGCATATCTACGCCACGATCGAGAACTTCTTTCTTGAGCGGGCTTATTTCTTCCATGCCGGAGTAAACTTTGGCTGGACGAAGATTGACCGCAAATTTGAAATTCTTGCGCAGAGTGAGAATAGAATTTCTTTCGCAGTCAACCCATTTAGGCAGAGTGCTTTCATTTATCGGTCCGCCGACCGAGCCAAACAGAATAGCGTCACTCTTAGAACAAATATCGAGCGTCTCTTGCGGCAAATGCGAGCCATACTTTTCATAGGCGGCACCGCCAGCGAAGCCTTCGTTGAGGAGAAAATCGTGACCGAATTTATCACCAACAACTTTCAGCACGCGCACTGCTTCGCGCATTACCTCAGGCCCGATTCCATCTCCAGGAAGAACAGCTATAGTCCGTTGCATCTCAACCTCTTAGTTTTTTGTACCCGCTAATGTCAATCTCTCTTCACTTTTATTAGATGGAGAAACTAACCAACTTTTTACATTGCGCTCTCGAAACTTTGTAATCTCGTCCCCGTGGGACAAAATGTAATTGATGTCGTCCAAACCATTCAGCAAACAATGTTTTCTAAATGGGTCATACTCGAACGAGTGTTTTTCATTGGAAAGTCCTTCCTTCACCATCACCACTTGATTTTCGAGATCAACGGTGACAAACAGGTCCCCGGATTCGGCTTTCTTCAGCAAGCGCTCGATCACATTTTTCGGAAGACAGACTAAAAGCAGTCCATTCTTCGCACTATTGTTTGAAAAAATATCGGCGAAAGATTCGGCGATCACAACTTTGATGTTGGCACCTGCAATCGCCCAGACGGCGTGTTCTCTGGATGAGCCACAACCGAAGTTGTAGCCGGTGAGCAATATTTCCGCGTCTTTAAACTGCGGTTGATTGAGCGGGAAATCCGGCTCAGTGTCACGCAATCGGCGGAACAGGTTTTGACCATATCCGTCACGAGAAGTGCTCGTCAGATACTGCGCAGGAATAATCTGATCGGTATCGACATCATTCTTCGGAAGCGGAATTACCTTGGAGCTAAGTGATTGAAACTTATTCATTGCTGTCCTTCTAAATTACTGATTTGAAACTTGCATTACGTGTATTGAAGTTGAACCGGCGTCGTCGTTTTACAGATACTTCACCGGTGATGTGATTTTTCCTTCGATGGCACTTGCTGCCACCGTCGCTGGTGACGCCAGGTGCGTGATACTTCCAGGTCCTTGTCGACCCATGAAGTTTCTATTTGAACTCGAAACACATCGCTCGCCTGGAGGCACGCGATCATCGTTCATACTCAAGCACATGGAGCATCCCGGCATGCGGAATTGCGCTCCGGCTTCTTCGAAGATCTTGTCCAGACCCTCTTGCATTGCTTGTTCTCTAACTTTTTCAGAGCCCGGCACCACGTAGAATGTGACACCACTTGCTACTTTCCTTCCTTTTAAAACGCTCGCTGCGATTCTGAGATCTTCGATGCGACCGTTAGTGCAAGAACCGACGAATGCCCATTGGAATGGAATACCTTCGAGCGATTTGCCTGCTTCGAGTTTCGTATATTCCAATGCATTTTCCAAATCCTTGCGAGCGAGTTCCGGAAGTTTTTTCGGGCTCGGAACAGGCCGTCCAAGTTCCAATCCCTGACTTGGATTGGTTCCCCATGTCACCATCGGATCGAGTTCATCAAGATCGATTACTACTTCTTTGTCGAAGGTGGAATCCGGATCGCTCTTGAACGAATTCCAGTATTCAACAGCTTCGGCAAAATGTTCTTCCGAAGGGGAGAGTTTCTTGCCGCGCAAGTACTCGTAGGTCACTTCGTCTGGCGCGATTAGTCCTGCACGTGCACCACATTCGATGCTCATATTGCAGATGGTCATGCGCTCTTCCATCGACATCTTCGAGATGGCTTCGCCGGTGTATTCGATGACGTGTCCGTTGGCGCCGCCGACTCCGATAAGCGAAATCAGTTTCAAAACGGCATCCTTCGAATAGACGCCTTTCTGTAGCTTGCCGCGGAATTCTACTTTCATTGACTTTGGACGTTCTTGCAACAAGCAACCAGTCGCCATCACGTGGGCGACTTCCGATGTGCCGACGCCGAACGCCAGAGCACCGAAGGCACCATGGGTAGAGGTATGGGAGTCACCACATACGATGGTCATACCTGGCTGAGTGGCACCAAGTTCTGGTCCGATAACGTGGACGATGCCCTGATTGCCGCTATCGAAATCCATGAATGGAATTTTGTGTCGTTTGCAGTTCTCGCGCAGCATTTGCACCTGCGCTTTGGCCGCTTCATCGTAGATTTCCAGACGATTCTGACGTGTCGGAATGCTGTGGTCGATGGTTGCAAGAAGCCGTTCCGGATTCCGAATCGCCAGGTTGCGCGATTCGATCGTTTGAAACGCTTGCGCCGAGGTGACCTCGTGAAGCAGCATCAAATCAACTGCAAAAATGGAGGGATGACCTTCTTTTTGAGAGACGACGTGTGATTCCCAAATTTTGTCCACGATGTTTTTCGGCTTGACCTCCCCGGCTTTGCTGGCTGGGATTTCACCCGTGTTGTGTTTTTTCGATTTGGGTTTCGATTTGACCTGCGACATTACGCGACAACCTCCTGAACTTGCTGAGCGTTTGCAGAATAATTTGAAGAAAAACATCTGGCGAGATACAGCTCATGGCTGTCTACAAGTGCCTGGCAGCTCGCTTCGATGATGTTGTCCGAAACACCGACTGTTGACCAGCGTTCTGCATGATCGGTCGCTTCGAGCACGACGCGAGTCGTGGCTTCAGTCGCTTGTTCCGGATCGAGGATACGTACTTTGTAGTCTACGAGTCTGACTTCTTCCATCATCGGATAGGTTGGCAACAATGCCTTCCGGAAGGCGCAGTCGAGCGCGTGGACGGGTCCATTGCCGACGGATACGGTGTGGAACACAGTGTCGCCGACTTTCACCTTCACCACTGCTTCGGCAGAACTTCCTTGACCAATACGGTCATTCACAACAACCATGATTTCGATCAACTCGAACGGCTTCACGTAATCAGGGTCATCACGACGCATCATCAATTCAACGCTGCCTTGAGCGTCTTCGAATTTGTAGCCCTTCTGCTCCATGTCTTTAATGCGATTGAGAACTTCTTGTTCTGCAAACGGCATGTTCGATGAAATTTGCGATGCGAGTAAACGCACGTTGCCGCGTCCGGAAAGTTCAGATATAAGGATCTCGCGAGAGTTGCCTACGAGCTCCGGCTGCATGTGTTCATAACTGGCGGCAAATTTCTCAACTGCAGCAGCATGAAGTCCGGCTTTATGAGCGAATGCGGCTGACCCTACATACGGTGCGTACGGATCAGGGCTGAGATTTGCGATTTCGCTGACCGTTCTGGAAAGCTCGGTCAATCTGCAAAGGCTGCCGTGGGGAACGCATGAATAGCCCATCTTGAGCTGCAATGTAGGAGTTAGCGAAACGAGATTTGCATTGCCACATCGTTCGCCATAACCATTGATGGTGCCTTGAATTTGTTTTGCACCAGCTTCAACCGCAGCAAGCGAGTTGGCCACAGCCAATTCACTATCGTTGTGCGCGTGAATTCCGAGTTCGGCGGAAACGACTTCTTTAGTTTCCTTGACGATTCTGGCGATGTTGCTCGGCAAGTGACGTCCGTTGGTATCGCAGAGAACCAACCAATCCGCACCGGCTTCCTCAGCAGCTTGCAATGCTTTGAGCGTATATTCTTTGTCTTCTTCGAATCCATCGAAGAAGTGCTCTGCATCAAAGATAACGACTTTGCCGTTTTCCTTTAAAAACCGGATGCTGTCTTTGATCATCTCGAGGTTTTCTTCGAGCGTCGTGCGCAAGACTTTGAGCACGTGTTTGGAAGAAGACTTCCCGACCAATGCCACCGCCGGTGTGTCTGCTTCGAGCAAGCGCTGCAAGTTGACATCATCAGCCGCATTGCAATTTGCTTTGCGTGTGCTGCCGAACGCCACGATTGAAGCATGCTTCAAGTTCATCGACTTGACACGTTGGAAGTATTCGAAGTCTTTCGGATTGGAACCAGGCCAGCCGCCTTCAATGAAGGTGACGCCGAAATCGTCGAGCAACTTCGTGATTTTGAGCTTATCCTCTAAGGAAAAGCTAATCCCCTTTCTCTGGGCGCCATCACGCAAAGTGGTGTCATAAAGTACGACTGACTTAGGTTGTGTTTTGCTCAGGCTCATGTCTTGTCTCTCGAGTTAACTGCTTCTACTTCTTCGTCGATTGGAACCGTCTATTAAAGTCCAATCTGACTCGGACAAAACGCATGACGATGATCGAACTTTGGATAATGCTCCTTGTGATAGTTCGCCGTTGGTTGGCGATACTTATGACCGGAGTGCTCCACAGCCTTAATCACTTCCACACCTTGAATGTCGATCAACTTTGCCATTTGCTTGACCGCCAGTTCGACTGGTCGGGCACTATCAACGGTGATACGCGCCGTCATTCTAGAGTTCGTCGTGTCTGCGTTAATCGCACACACCGTGAAGCTCCGCTGGCGCAGTCTGCCGAGGAGACGTTCTAATCCGCCCTCGGAATTTGCCATGGTGACGTCTAGTGTGAATCTCATACTGTAGCTTCCTCCAACATCTCTGAGTTGTTTTTTCCGGGTGGTACAAGTGGCCATACGTTGGCCGCGGGATCTATTAGAACGTGAACGAGAAGTGGTCCTTCTTCCGACATGATGCGGTTGACGGCGCCTTCTACTTCGTCTCTGTTCTTCACCGTCAACGACGGGATGCCGAATGCTTCGGCGACTTTTGCGAAGTCAGGATTGTCTGACAAATTGGTTTCGCTGTAGCGTTTTTCGAAGAAGAGTTCTTGCCACTGACGCACCATCCCTAGTGTCTGGTTATCGAACAAAACGATTTTGACCGGTATGTTGTAGCGTTTGAGGGTCGCAAGTTCTTGAATGTTCATCATGAATGAACCGTCGCCGGACATCACGATTACTCTGGCTTCAGGGTTAGCTAATTGTGCGCCGATGCCGGCTGGAAGACCATAACCCATGGTGCCGAGTCCACCGCTTGTGAGGTGGTTGTTTGGCATATCGAATGTGAAGTGTTGAGCAACCCACATTTGATGCTGACCGACGTCGCATGTGACGATCGTTCGTTGTTCTGTTTCTTTGGCTTTGTTGCTTACTTCTTTGATGAAACCAGGCGCGTAGATTGACTCACCAGGCGCATCGTAACGGAACGCATACTGTTTTTTGCGCTCCATGCAGGTTTGCACCCACTCATCGATGATCGGTTTCGTATGCAAGAAATTGAGTGCGGTCTTGATGTCGCCGATGACACCACAATCAGCGCTGCGAAGTTTGCTTACTTCGAACGGATCGCCATCGAGGTGGACGATTCTGGCATGCGGAGCGAACTCTGCAAGTTTGCCGGTGACGCGATCGTCGAAACGTGCGCCGACTGCAATCAAGAGATCGCATTCTTGAACCGCCATGTTGGCATGCTTTGTTCCATGCATTCCGAGCATGCCGAGACAAAGTTCATGATCACCAGGGATGGAGCCGATGCCATGCAAAGTTGTTACGCAAGGGATGCCGCAGTTCTCAACGAACGAACGAAGTTCATCAGTCGCATCTGCGATTCGTACTCCGCCGCCGGCGTAAACAAGCGGTTTTTCACTTTCCTGGATCATCGAACGTGCGGTCGCGAGTTGCTTCGCTTCCGGTCTGTGCATTGGATCCAATTGCTTGCCGCGAAACTCTTTCGGTTCAAAAACGGCGATGCTGACGTCCTTTGGAAGGTCGATTAGAACAGGTCCTGGTCTTCCGGACCGCGCAATTTTGAAAGCTCTGGCGACGGTGTCGGCGAGTTCTTCAACATTGCGAACCAAGAAGCTGTGCTTAACTACTGGAAGCGAGATGCCGAAGATATCGACTTCTTGAAACGCATCAGAACCTATCATGCCTGTTGGAACTTGACCGGTGATGGCCACCATCGGTATGGAATCCATGAATGCATTGGCGATACCAGTGATCAAATTGGTTGCGCCAGGTCCGGATGTCGCGAGGCAAACGCCCACCTTACCGGTGACACGAGCATAGGCATCAGCGGCTAGCGCGGCCGACTGCTCGTGTCTCACCAGTATGTGTTTCAGATTCGAGTCATAAAGCGCGTCGTACACAGGCATGATCGCCCCACCCGGATAACCGAATATGGTGTCAACACCTTCTGCTTCTAATGCCTTTATGAGTATCTCAGAACCTTTCATTGCTTCCTTCCAGTCAGTTGCTGTCAGTTTCGTTTGCCGTCAGTTTTTTAATTGTAGGGGCGCCTTGCAGGCGCCCGGCTGCTTCTTATTCAAACGCTGAACTCTAATATGAGTTCAGCGTTGAAATTCAGCGTACTGCTGCTGGCTCTTTTTCTTTCTCGGTCTGGCACGTGCTCTGCTTGGCGCCTTGATCTGCGCAAGCGGATTTCTTGAGCCAGGACATATTGGCGCGGAGTTCTTTGCCAACCTTCTCTATAGGATGAGCGAGATCTTTCTCGAGCATCTTGTTGTAGTTCGGTTTGCCTGCTTTGTTCTCAGCGATCCATTCTTTAGCGAATGTGCCGTTGCGAACTTCTTCGAGAACCTCTTTGATGTTGGCACGGGCATGCGCGTCGATGACGCGTGGTCCGCGAGAGAGGTCACCGTATTTTGCGGTTTCACTGACGAACTCATGCATGCGAGCGAAGCCGCCTTCGTAGATCAAATCTACGATCAACTTCAATTCATGCAAGCACTCGAAGTATGCGACTTCCGGCTGATAGCCTGCTTCTACGAGTGTTTCGTATCCAGCAGCAACCAGTTCCGTCACGCCGCCGCAGAGAACTGCTTGTTCGCCGAAGAGATCCGTTTCAGTTTCTTCAGCAAATGTTGTTTCAAGTACACCAGCTTTGGTGCCACCCAATCCATCAGCGTACGCAAGAGCAACCTGTTTTGCTTTGCCGGTAGCATCTTGGTGAACTGCAACCAGACAAGGGACGCCGCGTCCTTCTTGGTATTGTGAACGAACCAGTGCGCCTGGGCTTTTCGGTGCGATAAGCACTACATCAACATCTTTCGATGGTTTGATTTCGTTGTAATGAACGTTGAAACCATGTGCGAAAAGCAGGCATGCTCCGGCTTTCAAGTTCGGCTCGACTTCTTTTGTGTAGAGTTCTGGTTGCGACGTATCTGGTGTGAGAATCGCGACGAGATCTGCGCCCTTCACTGCTTCGGCTACTGTAGCGACTTTCAAGCCATCAGCTTGAGCTTGCTTCCAGGTTTTTCCGCCTTCTCTCAATCCGCAGACGACATCATATCCGCTTTCTTTCAGGTTGAGAGCATGTGCGCGACCCTGGCTTCCGTAACCGACGACGGCGACTTTCTTGCCTTTCAGCACCGAAGCGTCGACATCCTTTTCACTGTATACCTTTGCCATTCCTTACTCCTTTATTGTTGAACACTTTCCTTGGAGGATAAAACTTGATTGTCTGTCTTCCGCTTCAGTCGTTTGATTTGTACGTCTTCGCGGGAGATGAACCTCGTCATCCGACACCTGTGGGAACCTTGGACTTCTCTGGAAGCCAGGTCACTGCGCCATCGGACGCAGAGGAAACTAATTGCGCATATTTGGCGAACACACCTGATTTGTATTTCGGTGCTTTTGCTTTCCAGCCAGCCATGCGACTTTTGAGGTCAGCCGCGACATTCAATTCGCGTGCCTCGACATCGATAGTCACGATATCGCCGTCTTGAACGAAAGCGATCGGACCGCCGCGAGCGGCTTCCGGTGAAACGTGACCGACCATAAATCCGTGAGTTGCTCCTGAAAATCTTCCGTCGGTGACGAGCGCGACTTCACCGCCGAGTCCGGCTCCGATGATGGCGCCTGTGACGGCAAGCATTTCCGGCATGCCCGGTGCGCCTTTTGGTCCGATGTTTCTGATGATAACTACATCGCCGGATTTAACGACACCATCTTGAACCGCCTTGAATGCTTCGTCTTCTTCATTGAATACGCGAGCAGGTCCGGAGAATGAAAGTTTCGCATTACCTGCAACTTTGACTACGCAACCTTCCGGAGCGAGACTGCCACGAAGGATTGCGAAACCACCTCTTGGTGCGATTTGCTTGTCCATCGTGCGGACGACCTGTTGGCCTGCTGTTTCCTTCGCAGCTTTCGCTTCTTCGAATAAGGTCTTGCCGGAAACAGTTTTCGAATCCGTTATATGTCCGGATTCCATCAAACGTTTCGCGATCACTGCCATGCCGCCGGCTTCAAACAAATCGTTTGCGACGTATCTGCCCCATGGTTTGAAGTCAACGATGATCGGGGTTTTTGTACTTACTCGATCGAAATCTTCGAGTTCCAAATCAACACCGAGTTCTCTTGCAATCGCCATGATATGTAAAACGGCGTTGGTGCTTCCACCAGTCGCCGCTACAGACGCAATTGCGTTTTCTAATGCTGTTTTTGTCATTATGGAACTTGGTCGAACGTTCTTGTTGAGAAGCTCCATGACCAACTGTCCACATCGCTCTGCCTGAGCTGCTTTCGACGGATGCGTGGCGGGGACTTCGTTGGCTCCCATCGGAGAGATTCCCATGAAACACGCTGCCGTCGACATCGTGTTTGCCGTGAACTGCCCGCCGCAGGCTCCTGCGCCTGGACATGCTTTATTTTCCAATTCATTCAAATCTTCTGCCGTCATAAGACCGGCTGCACATGCGCCGACAGCTTCGAATACTTCTTGAATCGTGACGTCTTTGCCTTTGAATTGACCAGGCATGATCGAGCCACCATAGAGTAGAACCGAAGGCAAATCCAATCGGGAAAGCGCCATGATTGCGCCCGGAATTGTTTTATCGCAGCCGGCGATCGCAACGACCGCATCGAAAAGATGTCCGCGCACCGCGACTTCGATCGAGTCTGCCACCACTTCGCGTGAGACAAGCGACGCCAACATCGCTTCCGTGCCCATCGAGATGCCGTCTGAGACCACGACTGTGTTGAATTCGATTGGCGTGCCACCAGCTTTGCGGACGCCTTCTTTGACGCTCTGAGCAAGGTCGCGTAAATGGAAATTGCAAGGACCGGCTTCTGTCCATGTGTTCGCGATTGCGATTAATGGCTTCTCGATGTCCGCATCGGTGAGTCCTGTGGCTTTGAGCATTGCTCTAGCCGGGGCTCTGTTCAATCCTTTTTTGATTCGATCGCTTTCCATGTTTCCGCTTTACCTGGTTGTTATCCCTTAAACAAAAACCCCGCACCTTTGCTTGAGGTGCGGGGTCTGAAGTCTTGAGTTTATTGCTCTAAACAGGCAGCCCGCACCACTGGTACAGAATCAGTACCAGGCTAATAATGGCGATTTGAATAAGAGCAACGCTGAACATTGTGTTTGTTAGCCGTTCTTGGCGGGCGGCACGCGCCCTGTTGTATTTGATGTGTCCATCATACCTGCCACCGGTTAAAGGTCAATGCGGTTTTCCCCTTTCGGGGCGATCTTCGTTACAGTCAGAAACAGGATAATTTATTTTTGATATTGACATCCGAGTGCTGCAAGTTGGCTTGAAAGCTAAACAGGTTCAGGGTTAGCCCCTGAACCTGCAGTTGATTATAAAGTGCTTTGACACGTAAATTCGCCGATCTTAATCATTCAATGTAGGCAAATCAAGAATGTGCACGAGCGATGCAATGCGATCGTGGGTGAGCTTAAACGTCATCTATATTGCCGCTCCGGAGTTTTTATAAACCTGGAATCATGAAGTAATTTATTGTTCCGCTATTGTCTGGGCGGCTTTTGCGGCACGCTGCTAACGCGAAGGATACGTCCGAGCTTGATGTCCGATTTTAGTCAGGGCGAAATCGATTGTTGATGGTGCCCATTTCACGCCGTAGAAGTTTTTGTTTTTCTCGGCGTAAGAAGGCGCACTGGCTGTGTCATTGGAGACATAAATCCGAGCGGAGTTCTCATGCTCGACTTTTACGGTAAGCAAGTCATTGACCATCGAAAGGCTGATTCCAAGCTTACGGTCGCCATATCCAGGCATGAAATGCAGCGAGTTGTTTAGAATGCCATCGGCGACCGATTGGCGGTCGCTCAAATTTTTAACCACGCTTTCGAGTCCGTGAATGTCCTCTTTCTGGAGCGCTCGCGCGAAACCTTCGGAGAGCCTCTGGTTGTATCTGTTTTCGACCCCGTCCGCGAATTTGCCGATATCTTTCTTGGAGAGCTCGTAGTCGATGCCGAAAGTGTCATCAGCCAAGGGTCTTAACGTGTCCTGGTTCTTGTTGAGAAACTTGAGAATCTCAGGTCGGACTTCACCAGGTTTTGCTGCGCTCGCTCTCTTTAGTTCAGACTCGCTCAGTGTGCCATTCTTGTCAGAATCGACTATTTCAAAACCAGTATTCACAAATGACGCCAGAGCCTCACTCATTGTTTTATCCGCTTGATACTTTGTGCGAAGAACAGCTCCAATAACGCCAGTTGGCGTGTCTTCCTCCAGCATAATCGCACTTGCCCGCGCCAACGCATCGTCGTCCGGTGATGACTTTATTTGTGCAGGCTTGTCAAAACGCTGACCTGGTGCGGGTATTCTTGATTCATCCAGCGAGGACGAGGTTTGTTTCTCCTGTTCGTTTGAAGCTGTCTGCGCAGCGCCACCGGTAAATCCATCAATTGCCATAATTAGAAACTCCCTTCTCATGCGCTAAAAGGAATTTTCTCGCAGCAACGTTGCAGTAACGTTGCAACCGCGTAGGGGAACGCGGTTGCAGGAACTGAACCCATCAATAATTTCTGGCCTCGTAACCGATATCATCGAGCACGTTTCGAGGATTTGCCTTTTCCCAATGACCTTTACCGAACCATCCTCGCCAGGTTTCACTTTTCCAATTTCGACCTTCAGTTGGAACAGCCGGATCTGTGTAAATCGTTAGCCTGTGCGCGTAATTTGCTGTTATGTCGGCATAACCGACTTTTTTGCCATCGATGGTTTCTGTTCCACTGGCGTACCTGAGTTGGGTGATGTCGGCATTGTGGCCGCGGGCTCTACTCATTATGTATGAGAGGCATTCCGGCTTATCCTTCATCTCATGAACAATCTCTTCCAGTCCTTTCATGTCTTCACGTCTCATACTGGATAAGAGTTCATCAGCCAACTGACCGTCGAACTTCGAATGCAGAGCATTAGGCGCCCTCTCGAGATCCTTACGGCTAGCGCCACTCCATTCCCACAACGTTTCGTCATCAGAATATTTTTGAATGGTGCTCATGTTTTTGTCGATGTACTTAAGCACGTCTTTGTTGAGACCTTCCGGCGCTTTCGCAATCGCTGCTTTTGTCTCTTTAGCACTCAAATAGCCATTCTTGTCTGTATCTACCAGTTCGAACCCATCGTTGCTAAAGGCTTTTACTTCCTTTCCCATTGCCTCTTCAGCCTCATGATACTGGCGAAGGCGCTCAACTGTCGTTCCCTTGAGCCTGGTCTCATCCAACAATATCGAACATGTTCGTGCCCAACTATCATCACCGGTTGTGGCTTTCGGCGCATCGGTGTTTTGACTTTCAATCGGCATGTTTAAATCTCCCCTAAAAAATCACATAAATAGTGCCCTTCAACAATTGCTCCGCATCGAAGCATCATGAAGGTTTCAACGAAAAGTGGAATCTTTAATTCCGGATTTAGATCTATCAATCGATAGTGTTAGAGAATGTGATGAAGTCTTCCTTTACGCGCTTCATCACCCATGTCGTCGAGCATATATTCGGGGTTTGCCTTCTCCCAATGCCCTTTAAACCATCCGTCTCTTTTCCACTGATAAGCTTTTGGTGGAACGCTTGGGTCTGTTGAAAAACTGAGTTCTTGATTGTCCCAGAGCTTTATGGTGGCGGTGCCAACCTTCTTGCCGTTTACGTCTTCAGTATTGCCGAAGAAACGCAGTTTACTTTCGCATGTATCACCGGGAAGCGCATATGCCGCCTTTTCCAGAATGTAATCAATGCAATTCGGGTTCATCTGATGCACAAGAGTTTCCAATTCGTGCAATTCCTCCTTCTTCAGATGGTGCGCGACCTCGTCTGCGAGTTTGAGGTCGAATTTCTTATGGAGTGCAGAATCGGTTTTGTTGATGTCCTTCTTGGTCACGCCGCTCCAGTCGAAAAACCACTGGTCATCGCTGTTTAGCTGAATGCTGTTCGCATTTTTGTCGATATACTTCAGCACGTCACGATTCACGCCGGCAGGAGTGTTTGCTATCGCCTTCTTCGTCTCCGCTGGGCTCAGGTAGCCATTTTTGTCAGTGTCTACAAGTTCAAAACCATTCTTGGCGAATGCTTCCATAGCTGTGCACATCGTTTCTTCTGCTTGACGAATCTGACCAAGCCGCTCTCCGCATGTGGCTCCGGTCGGTTTTGCATCGTCCAGTAATATCGAGCACGTCTTCGCCCAGTCGTCCTTGCTAACTTTCGGAGCGTTATCGATTTGGTTTTCCAGTGGCATAATTTTTCCCCCGCTTCAATTTGCCTGCGGGTATGTACACAAGGGACTGTGCATTTTTGCAGTCTCTTGTTTTGATATTGAATTATCTCAAAATCGGAAATCGGCTCAGAATGCGCGTTAACGGTGACCCTGTGAGGGAACTCGTCGTTTGAATAATCTGAAAGTTTTTTGCGATTGCGGACTTAGATCGAGGCCAATTCGAAGATCTCCGTCATGTCTTCTGGTGTTACTTCGACCTCGAGAACCTCACCAATAGCGGCATCGGAGAAAAATTCTCTCGCCTCACTCAAAGAGATTTCGTGAAATTTATTCGACACAGTTTCCACCACTACTTTCGGCGCGAAGATGCCGAGCTCGTTGGTTTCTGCATCGTAGATAACGCGAGTGGCTTTATTATCGTGCTCCGGCGCTGTCTCTTTATATGCGGCAAGAATCGATTCGCAGAGCCTGTCGATCAGCTCTTCTCTTGTGGCGACATTCTCGCGTTCAACTTCATCGAAGGCATTCAGGAGTTCGTTGCCAAGGATAATCATTGGAGATTCCCTCAGTGACTTCTATACGGGGTCGTTTCATATACATGAATCACGTAAGGGATCAGGAAGCCTGCTGGTGAACCGCCTGTGGAGCGCGCGCAAAGGTTTGATTCTCTTGATTCTTTTGCGCGTCGAACGCATATTGTCGATAGACGTGAGCTTTGTTGACTGCGTCGATTAATGCGCGCATCGCGGATATCTCAAGATCGTGATCCTGAGCCGTTCCTTCGAATTGGCTACCGTCTTCGAGTTGAACGATGATCTGCGACACGCTCTTGGCGTTGATGCCTTGCGAATCAGCTCGGCTGGAGTGCGTAATGATTTTGACTGGTCCAAAACGGCTTTCGATGAGCGTCTTGAGCGCTGCAAGTGCTGAGTCCTTACCGGAGTGATCCGCAGAGAATTGTCCGTGATCGCCGAAGAATTCACCGTTAATCGTGACGGAAGAACGGTCGCGTTCTTTTCCGTAGTCGACTGTATCGATATTCATTGGCTGTCTATATTCAACGTAGATGCGCATCAACTCACGATCGCTGATACCCTTTCTGCGCTCTGCACTCTTGTCTTTGATAAATTGCGCAATCTTCGCTTTCTCGTCATCGTTGCACTTGTAGCCATGGCTTTCGATGATCGAGCGGGCATGGTTGCCACCACTCAACGGACCGAAAGCGAAAGTGATGTTCTTACCAATCGCTCTTGGATCGAACGGTTGGTACGCCATTGGATTCTTGAGAATCGCATTGGTGTGACCGCCGGACGAGTGACGAGCGGCGTTTTCGCCTGTGACAGGCCAATGCGGTTGACGCGGCAACATATGCTTGTTGACGAAATCAGAAATTTCTTGAATTACATCGAGGTTGGCATCGCAGTGAAACGGCGTTTGCGGTGCATCAATATTGACATTGCGATTAGTGGAAGCGCCGAACTGTCTGAGGATCATGATGCATTGTTCCAGCGAGGCATTGCCTGCGCGTTCGCCAATACCGTTTATGCAACCTTCGATTTGCCGAGCTGGTCCGTCGAATACTCCATTAATACTGTTTTGAACAGCCAAACCAAGATCGTTATGGCAGTGTACTGACCAGATAACTTCTTTATCCGGAAACTCGCTGGCGATAATCGCGGCGTGCTGCTTCATCTTTTCCACGAAGTATTCACGACCTTCGAACGTGCTGGCGCCGCCAATCGTATCGGGGCAGTTAATCACACGTGCGCCACCGGCTACGGCGGCTCTAATCAAATCGGTGGTGAAATCGAAATTCTCGCGCATGCGCGAATAACCTTCCGGGCTGAATTGAACTTCAAGACCGGCATCATGAGCCATTTTTACGAGACGATAAACATCGTCGACAATCTTGCCTTTGTCGGCCGCGTGTCCGCCAAGTGATGCTTCGAGCAATTCCGGATCGACGGGAACGTACGTATGGAGCCGACCTTTGCCGATTGGAATTACAGGTTCAAGTGCTTGGATAGTCTTCCTAACTTGTTCTTCTCTTAACTGACAGAGCGCTGCCACCATCGGCTGGTGCTTCTGCTTGACGCATTCTTCCGCTATGGCATGGACGATTTCAAAATCTAATTGGCTTGCCGATGGAAATCCGGCTTCGACGATATCAATTCCCAGTGCACAGGTCAGTCGGAAATATTCTATATTCCGCTCGAAGCTCATTCCAGCTCCGGGGCACTGCTGCCCATCTCTTAAGGTGGTATCGAAAATATATACCTTCTGAGAATCTGTCTGTGTCATTTTGAATTCCTTTGTGTTTAGTCCTGAAAACAAAAAAGCCCTGCCTTTCAGAGACAGAGCGCGTGTGCGGCGGTACAGGCTCTGTCAATTAACAGGTGCTCAGCAGCAGCAGTCCCAGCAGGTTGACGCAGGGATTTATGTTGTTCAAAACTATTGCTTCGTTGGACATGCTAACTTTGTACTTCCGATTGGCAACCAAGTCAATAATTTTTGAAGTGCATTGTAACAACGAAAATAACGGTGTCATATATGGTGCGCACTATTTGAATAAAGCTTTTTTACTTATATATACGATTTATTTTTGAACTCCTCCTATTTGTTGTGGACCTTTCAGTTAGAGGTGCGTATGGTAAACGAAGCAAAATTTGGGTGGCGTCTCGGAATCCTGCTAAGGTAACCGCAGACACGCTTCAGGCGACTTAAGAAAGAGGTTGTGACAACTGAGATGGTTATCTTCAAAGTTAGAGAAAACTGTATGCGTTCAAGAATTCAGAGTAGCTTTTTCGGTCTGGTGATGTTGCTGTCTGTGCAAACCGCCTTATCCTGCGGCATTGCGCAGGCGACCGAGTATCGTCAAGCCGACGTAGATGCCGAACTGAAAAATCTTCAGAGCGAGGATTACGGCACGCGGAAGACTGCGGCTTATCACCTGACCGAGATGGGCAAGGATGCGAAATCTGCAATTCCTGCGTTGATTGAAGTTTTGAAAACGGAACCAGCTGCGGGCGTTCGCGGCGAAATTTCAAAAGCACTTGGACTGATGGGAGAAGCCGCGGAGCCTGCGGTCCCGGCAATCGTCGCCTTTCTCCAAAGTGATGATGGCGGATATGAAAGAACCTACGCAGCCAGCGCTCTGGGCGATATCGGAAAACGAGCGGACATTGCTGTTCCCGCTCTGCAAAAAGCAGTGGAAAGCGATGGTGAACCAGTCGTTCGACAACTAGCAGCTCGTGCACTTGCCGGTTTTAAATCCGAAGCACAACCAGCGCTGCCCGCGCTGCTCGAAGCGCTCAAGTCCGGTGACAAAGATCTTCGCGAAGCCGCTTGCGCCGGTTTAAAAGACATACCGGCAAATGCTGCTGCTGTTCCTGGACTGACAGATTTGCTCGGAGATGAGATCGAACATATTCGCGCCGCTGCCGCCAGCAGTCTCGGCGGAGCCGGTTCTGAGGCTGCTCCAGCGGTCCCTGCGCTCGTGAAACTTCTCGATGACAAAGACACCGATGTAAAACGGGCTGCATTAAAAGCGCTCGGTCAAATCGGCCCGACTGCCAAAGAAGCGCTTCCTACCTTGAAGATCGCCTTAAAGGATCCTTTCTTGAAGAACGAAGCACAATACGCAATCGAGCAGATCAAAAGCAAGCATTAGATGGTGCACTAACGGTGGTGGCGCCTGCACGCGCCCTGAACCTCTTATTCAAAACGTCTCAGCTGTGAAAGGCGAGACGTTTTTGTTTTCGAGGCGATGTGTTGTGCGGCAAGGTGTTCGGAAACGTAAGCTTTCGCTGCGCTGAAGATCCCTAGCGGAGCGGCTCCCCACTACAGCTCCCCATTCAACATTCGCAGCAGTCGATCGAGGATTCTCTCCCCGTCGGAACGTAGACCGCTATGTTCGTATTCGTTAGTTACCCAGGTACGAGTATTGCCGATTAGATTCGCCGTCTCTTCCGAATAGCTGGTTTCCACATACATGTCGTCGTAATACACCGCAGCTACTGTCGGCACAGTATTGCGTTTCAACTTTTCGACGTCGTAGAGAACCGGCCATTGATCGTACGCCGCCAAAATTTCTGCAGTCTCCTTCAACGGTTTCAAATACTCATAATCATTGAACATCGATGGATAGATCATCTCGCCCGTGAATAGGACTTGACTGATCACTCCGTCCGTTGAGAATTGCGGAAACTCGCTGCGGACACGTTGTGCAGACCAATTTGATGCGAAGTTTTGGCAATAAATCGCTTCGTGCAAAAATGCATAAATCGGATTTGTCTCATATGCTTGAGCGTTCTCAACATTGCGAAGAAACGCATAACTAAGTTGCCCTTGTGTGCCTTTAGTTTTTAAAATCGCTTCGTCTATCATATAGTGAATGGTCTCGAATCCTTCTTCGAAACCAAATACGATACCAAGCTGCTGAAATCTTTCCGGTGTTAAATGCCCACCACTAGGGAGTTTAACGGGAGCGCCCCTGAGAATGCTGACGATCTGACCAACTTGCTTAGCATCCATTGGAAAGCAATCATAATAGAGTTTGTTTTTTCCGAGCACTCGTTTGTAAGTGGCTCGGTAAATGTCATCGACATGTGCTGTAAGTGGTGGCAAGCCACCTGTGATAATGACCTTTTCTAACCCCTCAGGTGCGGCCGAAAGGTAGTGTGTGAGGCAGAAACCGCCATAGCTCTGACCTAAACCAGTCCATCGTTGATCTGGGTTCAACAGCGTTTTTCGAATGAACTCCGCGTCTTTGACTATGGCGTCGGCTCGAAAATTTTTCAAATAATCTGCTTGTTTCTGAGGCGAGTCGAACCGCGCCAGTGTTTGATAAGTAACTGGAGAACTGCGTCCTGTGCCTCTTTGATCGAGCAACAATACGCGATGATCGTTGAGTGCGCGATTAAGCCAGCCATGTTTCGAAGTCGGTCGTGGCGAAGGAAATCCTGGTCCACCTTGGAAATAAATCAACCAGGGCATGTGCTCGCGATGCGCGTTAGCGATTGCCACCACTTCGCGCGCGAATACTGTAATGGTCTCGCCATCAGGTCTGTCATGATCGAGAGGAATCTCGAATTCGTGACTGGTGAGTAACATTCCTGGCAGTTTAAACGATTCGAGTTTCATCGTATCCTCAACGAGTGTAGATCTAAGAGCGCCGTGCGGCGCCCCTGCCGTCAACCTGGACTATCGGACCCGGGAATTCGGGCGCCTGCCAGGCGTTTGCGATACACTTCAGGCTTTGTCCAGCGGCATTCGTCACAGATTTTTTATTCCCTGTAAAACGGCATCTATACTACGCTCTTTTTATACTCATGCTGTGTGCGAATTGCGATTGAACAAAATTTTTTGACTGTACATTTGGCATGTGCGGTTTGAAACATTTCGAATAAAGACTACTCAGTTTGTTACAGTGCTGTGCTCGAGTTCGCGCGAAGTGTTCGAAAGCGGCTATCAAACCAGCTTTTGCAAGTTGTTGTCAGTCATCGCAACGAGGTTTTGTAAACATCGGCACCACGATCACAATTCGTTGATAAACTGCGGTGCCATGGTTTCCCTCTGTTTGGCGCGAGTGTAAACCGGCTCTTCATGAAGCACATCGCAGTTCTGAATATCAAAGCCCCAGCGGCGTTTAATTTGACCGTCACGCGGCGCACACATAATCTTGCAGAAGCCGACGCGGCGAGACACTCGACGACGTCATCGAATTCAACAACACGAACGCAGTCATTAGGAGGCCGCAATGAAGACTCCCGGGAAAACACCTGTCGTAGCTACAAGTAATTTCAACGATGAACTTCGTGCCGCATTTGCCGCATCAAAAAAACGTGAAATTGCCGACAAAGAAGAAGAGAGTCTGTTCGAAGGCGCCGACTAACTGAGTTTGCTACGCAAGTGAAAACTATGAGATGCCGGCTTGATATTGTGCGAGCCGGCATTGTGCTCTCAACATATCGAACCTCATATCATCAGGCTCGGCGGTTTTGATTTCCTTATCGATGAGCTCTAATGCCGCATCGAATTGCTCTGAGCCCATCAGAATTTGAATCAGCAACAGCTTTGCGTTGCGATATTTTGGATTTCGCTTGAGACACAGTTTCACAAACTTCTCTGCTCTCGGTAAGTTTTGCGTCATCACACATAACATCGCGAGACTCAGCGCCGGAAGTTCCAAATCTGGATATTGGGTAACTGCTTGTTCCAGAAGTTTCCTGGATTGATCGACATCAGTTCGCAACAAAGCACTGGCTTCTTCGACTAGCTTGGCGGCTTCTACAGGCATTTCCTTTGGTATATCGAACTCGAGCATCTGTTTCGCTTTTTTGATCACATGCTCTGTTTCTTTTGTTTGAGAACTGTCTGTCGCAGTATTCACGACGAGATTCAATGCCTCTTTGGCCAATGTAATACGGCCCTGCAGCAAATACGTTTCGCCGAGCTCGAAATAGCGTTCGGGTGTCAATCCCTCTGGTATCGTATCTGGTGGCGCTCCGTGGAGCTGGCACGAAAGTAGGATACCGGTGTCTCGAAATTCCTGATCTGAATCGCCGAGCATGGCTCGTCCTCGAGCGACAAATTCGAGAGCCTCTTCGTACTTCTTTTGCCTGATGGCGATGCTCATCGAAAGGTGGAGAGAACGGACATGCTCTGGGTTCACAGACAGAAGATATTTAGCGAGACCTTGAGCTTCTTCGACTTTGCCCTCTTCGAAGTACATCCAGGCGAGATTGGAAAACGGCCACTCGAAATCCGGGAAGTCGTTCATTAGCGCCTTGAACTTCTCTTTAGCGGCCTCCGGATTTGTGCGCATTAGGTTGAAGGCTTCGATGTTGCGGGCTTCAGCTAACGGCGGTACCGGTGCACGCGGCAGTTGACCTCGCAGCACGAGACTGGCTTTTCCAGCAATGGCGCTATTAGGTGCCAATTCCACTACACGAGTGAGCGCCTCGCGTGCTAATCCGACCAAGCCGCCGATTCTGTACAAGAGTCCCAACTCATAATACTGAATGGGCTCGAGATTTTCCGGCACTTCGGCTGGCAACAAATCGATCATCGTATTTCGAGCGCTTAAACGCTTACAGTCTCTTGATCAGGCATCATCGCAGCCGGATCAAGCAAGTGCTCCGGACGCAAAACGAAGTCGTTAGTGAACTTGATCTTGGGCTCGTGGAGCCGTTTTACAAGACCGAACAGGGCAAGAAACTTCAGTGTCATCCAGGTGAAGTCAAACTCGTATTTTTTCAAACCGAATCGAGCAGAGCCCGGAAAAGTATGGTGATTGTTGTGCCACGATTCGCCGACAGTAAAGATGGATAGCCATCCTACGTTAACGCTGTCATCTTTGGTCTCGAAGTTTCTGTAGCCGAATCTCTTAGGCAAGTGACAAACGGTGTTGATGATCAATGGCATTTGGTGTGCAATCAGACCAGCAAGCAGACTCGCCGCGGCGACTTGCCATCCGAATGCGACCCAGAGGAGAATTCGGAATCCGATATTTGTGTAAGCGCAAAGTTTCGACGCATTACGCAGGTGTCCGTCTTGTTCGAGGAATCTATAGAGCGGATCTTTCAGTACATCGTTTGCTTGTCGCTCAGCCGAAAGATGGGGTGGATAGTCACGTTTGCCCAGCCAGCCGTTGTATGCAAACTTTATACCTTTACGCGGTGTATGCGGATCGAGGTCAGTATCTGCGTAGCGGTGGTGTGCGCGGTGCATCGTTACCCACCATACTGGAGAACCCTCCAGGCAGAGGTAACCGCCAATCACGAAGAAGTATTCGACCGGCTTGAGCGCGATCAAAGAGCGATGCGTCAGCAGTCTATGATAACCAATTGAGGTCCCAAGGTTGTGCCAGAAATAGAACAGGACAAACGAGATTAAGAATGCATCCATTTAGTTTTGAGACCTACCCTACTCTGTCTGTTATTTTTTTTGATCATCTCTCGATCAGTTTTAAGCCATAAGGCTTGCTTAGCTGAGTCTAATTAACTTGGGCGACAATTGATTTCTGGTCTTTGAATTCCCCACACGGGCGTGACAGTGAGTCATGTGGAGTCTCAATCTTTCAACTGTCGTTGGATGATCTGAGCCTTCTGCCGAATATTAATATATCAGAGAGTCGTGATCCATATAATACTGCGAAGGCTTTACTCTTTGATTCCTTACGAGGGCGTCATGAATTTTTGGTTGTTCAAGTCAGAACCGTCTGTCTATTCAATAGATGATCTAAAGCGTGATAAAAGCACTCCCTGGGAGGGGGTTCGTAACTATCAGGCTCGCAATTTTCTGCGCGATACCGTCAAGAAGGGCGATTTAGTTCTCTTTTATCACAGCAATGCAGAACCACCGGGCGTTGCCGGTATTGGAAAAATCGTTAAGGAAGGCTACGTGGATCATTTTGCTTTTGACCCGAAGAGCAAATATTTCGACGAAAAAAGTAAAAAAGATAATCCAGCCTGGTACCTCGTCGATGTCGGTTTCGTTCAAAAGTTCGATGAATTAGTTTCTTTGCCAACCTTGAAAGCGACTCCTGGGCTTGAAGAAATGATGGTCACCAAACGTGGTGCGAGACTCTCGATTCAGCCTGTTACAAAAGAAGAGTGGGACATCGTCTTAAAACTCGCTGGAGCGAAGCTGGCCGTAAAATAGGTAGAGACGAAACCCGGGCAGTAGCTTAATGTTAGCTAATTTTGGTTCAGGATTAAACGAATGAAGGCAGCGACAAGACACATGGCGAAGCGCAAGGGACCTAAGGTCCAGAAGATACAGGAACTTCCGGTCAACGACACTCCAAGCAACGCCAAGGGCGACAACATGGCTCTGGGCCTGTTTTGCGCGCTGCTAATTGCTTCGGCAACTACGCTCGGTGGAGGCGTTTATTTCACGTCAAACCGTTTCGTAGCAGCGATAAACGCCGCTCCGATAGACTGGGGCACTGCCATCACGATGACATTGCTCTTGACCGTTGTTTTCCTCGTGGCGCGCAGTCTGTTCTGGCTCGCATTCTTTGGACCCGTGATGCTGGCTTCCCGGATCGGTGCATGGAAAACGTGCGAATCGATGTGCGTCAGAGCAATCAAGCTTCCGAAGACTCTATCGAGAGGAAGTTCGTGGGCTGCGGTCGCTCTCGTACAAAGCCTTGTTGGACGTGGACAATACAAAGAGGCCATTGATATTGCGGAACAAGAATGGACGCGCTCTGGTGATGATCCCAAACAAGTGCAAAATCTCGGCCCACTCTGTGTTGCGGTAGGTATCGCCACTCAGATCGAAAACGATCAGAAGGAATCGCTTAAATGGAATGAAAGGGCGATTGACTGTCTGACTCGATCTTACGAAGAATTATTGAAACCAAAAGCCGGAGCATTCGCAAAAGCTATGTCGGCGCAGTCGACGGAATGGCTTGGGCAGGTCAGAACTCAGCTTGCAGTCGCCCACTTCAACATCGCATCAATTTATTTTCAGCGGCAGGATCACCGTCGAGCCAAGGAAAACTTCAAAAAGTCCGTCGACTTCGCCAATCAGGCGCCTGATTTCCCTCAGAAGGCCGACATTGTAAAAATGAGTCGCGATCAACTTGGTCGGCTTAAACACGCATAGTTGGTATCGATCAGCTTAGTTGGTATCATGTAGTTTCCCTGGCCGGTGCTGAATATGAGCTTTGGTTAAGGTGAGTAAAAACGTTTGCGCGATTCCGGTTTACCAATTCGCATCGATCAAGGAGTTTCTTCAATGAAAAAGTATGCTGCATTAATGCTTGCAATCGCCGTAGCAAGCACCACATTTGCTCCTGTACAGGCAGCTGATGATTCGGCAGTCAAAAAAGTCGGCAATGCAATCACATGGCCCTTCAGAAAAGTAGGACAAGGTCTGAAAGCAATGGGCAATGGCGCTAAGAAAATGGTTGGAAAAGGCAAGTAAGCCTTCAAACCCAATTGCATAACGAATCACCGTATCGAAGCGCGATGTTTCGCCGGTGTTTCACTCACAAGACGCGTGCCACCATATACGGTGGGGCGCGTCTCTTGGGTTTTGCACTGGATTTAATCCGAACTGCGTGAAGTTCGATTATTTGAAGTCTGGGGCCTTCGGTTGAAACTTATATTGCAGGATGTTGATGTCGTTTGGACTGCGAGGATTTTTCCGAGAATCCAGGGTTTTCAGCAACTCCGTCATTTGAGTAACGTGCGGGCTAGTCGCACCGTATTTGGTGCTGTAGATTGCGCGAGCCTGTTTTAAAGCCGCTTCGGCCTGTCCCCATTTTTCTTGAATGGTGTAGTTAACTCCCTGACTGGCTAACAATTCTGCGTAATCGGCAGTTCCGGATTTACCGGACTTCGCCAGAATGTTTTGTGCGCGCTGTAGGAAGCTGTTCGATTGTGCGAACTTCTTGAGGTGAGAATATGCTACGCCCAGGTTGTTCAAGGTCAATACAATTTTAGGACTGCTGGCTCCGAATAGCTTCTCGCCGGCAGCTAAATTCGCCTCACCGTACTTGATTGTGTAGGCATACTTCTTATTGCGAACATAAGTCGAACACAACAAGTCGATTGCGTGAATGGTCTCCGGATGATTAGCTCCCCGAATCTTTGTGAGAGTGTTGACGGTCTCGGTCAATAGAGGTTCGAGCCTATCAACGCGATTCGAGGCGATGTAAACCGATGCTAGTTCGACAGCTGCTCTGGCAAAAGCCAGGCTGTTGCGGCCCGTGGATCGCTCCAGTGACGACATTGCTCTTTGCGCTAATGCTGCAGCGTCATTGGCTCTTCCTCTAGCGGCGTGCAGCGAAGCCGTCTGCGTAGCTGTCTCCGCGACATAGAAACTGTTGGCCGGTAATGCTTTTGTGCGAATATCCGACGCCGCTCTCACGGCTTCAGAAGCGCCTTTATCATCATTGTTTCTGTCTTTGACCAGCGACTGTTCTTGCAGCAAAGCCGCTTTAACCAAGTTGTCGTCGCCTGGCAATTTTGCTGAATCGATGAGTGCGGATTGGAGTGCTTCAGGTGAGAAGTTAGACTTCTGAGCGTTCAAAATAATTTCCGAATACCGGGTGTCGGGAGCCATGCCAGGTGCGTATCTGGTGATGATGGCCAGACCTTCGTCAAGCAATCCCCGGGCTTTGTTGGCATCACCTCTGATGGCAGCAATATAAAACTGATTGATCTTGATTTTGCCTTTGAGATATTCCGAATATTTCGAAACCGAGGATTGGGGCGGCAAGTTAGCCGCTTCAGTGGGCAAAGACCCGCATTGTGTCAGGGCTTCTTTCAACTTGCTTTCTGCGGCTTGAAGATCTCCGGTTTCGGCCAGCGAGCGACCTTCAGTATTCATTGCCTCGACTAACAAAATCGACGTTGTGTTGGAAGCCGCTCCGCCTGCTGCTGCGGACAGCGTTGCGCCGGCTTGTTTAATCGAAGTCAGACTGTCTTGCGGTAATCCTTCCTGGTTCTGAATATCTGCCAGCGAAAAAAGCAGTCGACCAAAGATTTCCGGATCTTTGACGCCGCCTGTAGTGGCATGGCCAATCGCTTGTTTGAGCAAACGCTCAGCTTCTGTCAATTTTTGCAATCCGCGTGAGGCAATCGCCCGTCTCTCGAAAAATAGCGCGGTGGTTTTCAGGTCTTGCTTATTTAGTGTCGGACCAACCGCTCGCCAGGCATCGTCCAGGCTGCGCAGCGCGTCGCCATACTGACCTGCAGTCAATGCGGTATCACCTGCGGTGAGCACATTTCCTGGTTCACGGCGGGGAGCTGATGTAGCTGTTGCTTCCGCTGTACCTCGTCGCTCTGCGGCGCTTCCTCGCGAGTCTTCATTCCAGCCTGCCGATTTTGGTTCGTCCTGCGGCGAAGAACTCTTGGTTTCGGATTGACCATCAGCCGGATTCGTCGGCTTTGGGGTCTTTCGATCGTCAGATGTCGTCTGAGTTTCCGGGGTAGAGCCTTCCCACCCGCGCGCTGCATCTTCCGCGATCGCCGCTGTCGGCATTGCACTGAAAGACGTCACCATGAGCGCGACCCAGATGAACATCCGCTCTTCGAGTCCTCTGTTGACAATCATCACCAATTTTCCCCACTGTCCCGAATTTCGGTCATATTGTAGCAGGGCACGACTTTGTAGAGGTCAATTATGCGCATGATCGCTGGAAACAAGTGAGCGGGTGGGCGTGTACAAGATTTACCTGAGCGAGTTTCGGGTATCTATTTGTTGGAGACCTGCGCGTGGGACAAAACTTCGAGGTTGTGATGAACAGCGCAAACGTGTCCGGTGCGAACCGCAAAACGAGCATGTTGAGCCATGTTATATGGGCTCCTGACGATTCAAAGATTCTTGCTTGTTTTAAAGATCGACAACCGCAATTGATTTGTCCAAGAACAAAAAACGTTCTGCGTGAATTGGTTATCAAAGACACTGATAGTCCTCGTCCGGGCTCTTCTCAAGCGCACTTCGACGAGATTGGTTATCTGTCCGCGTTTTCTCCGGACGGCGATTTGATCGCAGTTGGCAAAGACAGGCTTCTGCATTTCTTCGAGACCAACACCGGAAAAATGATAGCCACGCATAAGGTCAAAGTTAACCCTGCGACCGCTCAAGAGTTTCTCAACAGCCTGAATTCCGATCAAGTGCTTTCTCGTTTGCCTGCGATGGGGACTAAAGAACAACAGTTGCAGCGGCTGGATAAATACATCCGTGAAATTCCCCAGGGGCTGACAACGCTGCGCTGGGACCGGGCGGGAGTCTCTATCGGAACTCCGGTAGGTGCATATCAGCTCAATCTTGCGGATGGCACCAGAAAGGTTTCGCTGCGGCCGATTTCTTGTCCGGGAATTGTTCGGAGTCCGGTGACGTCTCCTGACGGACAGTTAGTGGCGGCGCTGTTTGTGCCGAACATCGAAGTTTTAGCCGACCTCTATTGGAATTTCAATAAAGCGCTCAACATCGCACGGCGAGGACTTTGTATCTGGAGCATTGAAACCGGGGAGATTGTAGTCAAGTTTCAAGGTGAGGATTTGCCGGAATGGCAACAATGCAACATCTTCTGGTCTGCCGACAGTCAGTTGATCGCCTGGGGCTACGACAATAAAGTCATACTGTTTGATATCAATTCGCAGGCGGCGCGCGTTCTTGCAAGATCGCAGGACGACCAGACCCGATTCTTAGCCTGGCATCCCCGAAAAAATTTCATCGCCGTGCAGGACAGCTCGGATGGCATCGTTGTTTATGACACCATTTCTGGTGTCAAGCAAGCGAACTACAGAGAAGCCGCTTGGATGCGTTACAACAAGATTGGAGAGCGGGTTTTCGCCTGGTCAAACGTCGGGGACGCTCTCGCCGTAGGATGCAGTCAGGGGTCTGTTGACGTCTGGAAGTTCTAGGGTTGAGCGATTTGCATCTTCGACTGGTTGTGCAAACGACCTTGTTTGATGAATTCCTTGAAGAGAGCTTTGTTTGTTTCAAAGTCTCGCTCTGGATGCCATTGCACTCCCATGACAAAGTTTTTGTCAGTTGCTTCGATTGATTCGGTGACACCATCATCGGTGCGAGCTGCGATTCTCAGTCCGTTGCCGACTTTGTCCACGCTCTGATGGTGAGAGGTTATAACGAGCAATCCGTCTTTGTCGATGATCTTGGAAAGATTGGAGCCCGGTTCCGGTTTGATCTGGTGTTTGTTGAAACCAACTTGCCAGCCTTTCGGACTCGAATGCATTACTTTCGATTCGGCGAAACGCGTTGGAATATCTTGAACGAGACTACCGCCTGAGCCGATATTGAGAGCCTGGCAGCCGGCGCAGATTCCCAGGAATGGGATTCTGCCGTTGTTTAAAACTGCCTTGACCAGAGACATGTCAAAAGTGGAACGATCGATGTCCATTGGCACGACAGTTTTGTCTGCAGTTTGTTTATACAACTCAGGAGGATAATCGTTGCCTCCAATCATCATTACGCCATCGAGACGTTTGAGCAACTCAGTCAGTTGCGCCTCAGGCATGGGGGCGATGACGACGGGGATGCCACCAGCCTTGGTGATGGCGTTGACGTAGTCCGGAAGAATTCGGAACGTTTTCGGCTTGCCGGCCTCTACATCCATGTTGATGCCGATCATTGGTTTGAACGTTTCGGACTCATCGACCGTCTCTGCGGCTAGTGAGCTGGTGGCTGCCACTGTCAGTAGTGTCACAACTGAAAATGCGGTGGCAATTGTTTTTCCGAACGATGATTTTGATCTACTTCTGTACACGGAGCTGTCCTCTTGTTTTGTACGATTTATTTAGGTGGGAAATTGAATTCATATATGGCGTTGCCGATTGGGATTCGAACCACCGCGTTGGTAACTTTCTCGGCATCGAAATAAAGAGCTCCGGAGATTTGTTGTCCGGCTGCAATGGACGTTGGTCCCAGGCTTGCTACTTTGATTGAGTCTGCGTTTTGATGGGCTTTCTGCGAGATCTCCGCCGCACGTTGGAATGCCAGTTGTTGAGCCGCATAGTTTGGAACCTGCGTACTCATAAAGCTCATATTGCCAGAACGCGAACCCCAGGAGTTGTAACCGCCGAAGCCTCCCATACCCATGCCACCCATGCCGTACCCACCGTATACAGGCGGATATCCGAAGAAGCCGGGCTGACCGATGGTCGTGGTGGTCATTGTTTGCGTGGCTTGGTTGCCCCAGAATCTGACCCAAGCTGCTTTGCGATCGCCTTTCTTTTCAATTGTCGTAGCCAACTTTTGCGAGTCGACTTGAGGTGCAAGATAGATTTTTGGTTGAGTAACCGTCAAAGACGGCGGAATGGGCAGAAACTGAATTTCGTTCTGACTGTCATTTTGAACGATTACCAGGGCTTGTGTGGTTTTGGATAATTCAACCGGCTTAATTGAAACTGCTACGGTGATACCATTGGCGGTGATTATCTCTTGCTGTACGCCCTGATCGAAACGTTTGCTGCAGTTGGGCGATCCGTCTAGAAATGGATATGTCACTGTTTCCCAGTAGGGATGAGGATTGTACGGTGCCAGGCTGGCACCGCCGGACATCTTGATTTGCAGCGCCGTCTGGAAGCACTGCTGCGCCTTGCCCATGTCACCGAGCCTGCGGTATGCCGAACCCAGGTCTTCCTGCAAATCAGCCGCCATCAAACTACCTGGTCCGGCAAGCAAATCCTGCTGTCCAAGCGCTTGTTGATAATACTTGGTGGCTTCCAATAAATTGCCTTTGGCTTCCATAATCACACCCAAGTGGGTGAGCGTCGCTACCAGAAGAGGCTTGCTTGGGTTAGCGATTGAGTTTCTAGTCGCGACCGCTTTCTGTGCGTAATCAACAGCGGCATCGAGTTTGCCTTGCGCGTGATTTAACCAGGAAAGCCCGTCGTAGAGCCGCGCTGTGAGTTCATTTGGCTTATCTTGCTTTCTTACGATTGCGTCAGCTTTTTTGTACTCTTTAGCCGCTTCATCAAATCTCCCCAGGTTTAGCAACGCTTCAGAATATCCGGTCTGCAAATAGCCGCGATCTTTGTCGTCCTTGCCGACCGTCTTCAGTTGACCGGCAAACCAGGTTTCTGCACGCGCGTATTCGCCCAGGTCGAGAGCGCGTTCGCCTTCGCCGTTGGGCAGTACATCGGCGGTTGTCGTATTTTCGCTTGTACTGAGGTTGGCCTGAGCCTGTTGCGATTTTGACTGCGCCGGATTGACCGTCAGCGCCACTAATGCACACACCGCCAGCAGCTTTGAAATTCGTGTCATGGGTTCCTTGTTCAGCAACTTTCTCTCAATGCTCAATTAAACAGGAGCCTGAGTCATACGTCTTTAAGTATTTCCAAGTGCAAACCATTCAACTACTAATTTCGATTGCCGGAGAAGACGTTTTCAAGCCGGTGTGGCAGCCGCAATCACGAAGGCGGCACGTTTTCACGCAACGACTGATTGACGGGGTCATCCGCGTAAAGGCAAATGCTGGGCGGTTTTCAGTATCGCTTAACGGGTTTCGTTTTGAGTACGGTTAGTCGGTTGTCGGAATTATCGATCTGCCAGATTGTCTCAATCTCGGTATTGACGCGTCGCTTCAAGTATTTGTTTGGAATGTGCACGAATAACATGCCGTCATCCGTGCGCACTTCGGCCCACGGCAGCGGACTGGAAGGGGCGATCTGCACCTTCTTCTTATTGGCTGGGAAAGCGACTTCGATCAAATCGCCTGGCATGAGCTGTTGCGGCATCTCGGGTGCCTTGTAGATGTCGAGTACTTTGTATACGCTGACGCAGTGCGCTTTATCAGCTTTTGTGGCTGGTTTTGTTTGCACGTATTGAACTGAGAAGCGTGTATCCGACGAGGATTGAAACGACTGGGCGTCCTCAGCGAATGCGGGCGTTGACATTAAGAACAAGGCCGAAAGCGAGACCGTGAAGTTGCATCGACTGATTTTCATGATGGTTCCACCCCGCTCTGTCCTTCTATAGTTTCTCAAGCTTGAGATCCCTAATTCTTAAATGGCTGATAAAGCCTGGATGTCAGTAAGTGTGGCGTCTCTAGAACACGGTATCTTAATGCGGTGTTTAACCGGTTCCGGATTCCTGTCGTCTAATTTTCGATGGCGGGTTGTGGAAATTTGAATGAACCCGGCGATATCCGAGAGTCTTAAAACCCTTCTTGCCATCACGATTGGAATCTACGTGCTGTGCATGTTCGTCATCGGCATTTTGGCGACGAAGAAGGTCGAGGATGCGGAGGACTATATAGTCGCCGGACGAAGTCTGCCGCTGTTTTTGGCTTGGTCCACTATTCTAGCAACCTGGTTTGGAGCTGGAACGGTTTTAACCGTCTGCACTGAAGTATCGAAACATGGCTTGCAGAGAGCAGGTCTGGACCCTCTGGGCTCCGGCTTGTGTCTGATCATCGCAGGAATGTTCTTCGCTCGACCGCTCTGGCAAATGGGGTTGCTGACGCTCTGCGATTTTTATCGAAGAGTGTTTGGTCCGCGCGTCGAGGTGATTTCGGCATTGGTGATGATACCAAGTTATTTTGGTTGGATCGCTGCTCAGTTTGTCGCTCTTGCGCAAGTGTTCGCGCTTTTCTTCAACATACCTGTTGAGACAGGAGTGGCTTTGATAGCCGTTTTCGGAACCGGTTACACACTGCTCGGTGGCATGTGGGCAGTGACTTTGACCGATGCCGTTCAGATATCGCTTGTGCTAATCGGGCTTGTGGTGCTGACTATCAACGTGCTGACCGGGGTTGGTCATGGCGATGCGATGGTCGGATACAACAGTGTGATTTCGACGATTCAAACTGAGGCGCCGCAGAAGCTCATCTGGGTGCCGACTAAAACGCCTAGCGAATTCTGGGACTGGGTTGCGATTTTGGCTGCAGGAGCACTCGGAAATATTCCCGGACAAGATTTGATGCAGCGTGTGTTTGCATCCAAAAGCGCGGACACCGCTCAGAAAGCGTGCACATGGGCCGGAGTTGCATATATTGTTTTCGGTTTGCTACCGGTTCTTTTAGGACTTGTTGCCGCGGCTCAATACAAAGATCGGATCACTGAGTCAGTTCTGCCGGCATTGGCTCATGCGTTTATGCATCCCGTCATGGCTGTTATTTTTGTAGTTGTGATCATGTCTGCAGTGCTTGCCACCATCACCAGTGCAATCCTTTCGCCGGCTGCAGTACTGGCGCAAAATCTACTTTTGAAAACCGAGTTTGTCAGATCGCGGGCCACTGGACTAACCGTTAATAGATGGTGCGTTATCTTCATCGCTGCCGCGAGTTTGGCAATGGCTTACTCCGGACAGGGTGCTTTTGCACTTTTGGAACACGCCTACTCAGTGACTATGGTCAGTTTGTTCGTTCCACTAACAATGGGAATTTATACAAGACCGCGCAACGAACTTCCCGCATTGGTATCGATCCTTGTCGGCATAGGCGTATGGCTTCCGCAGTATGTTCTAGGTTGGGAGCACTTTCTTCAGGGCGTGTCGCCTTTCGACCAACTTGGCGTGTCGCTCTCGCTAACGGCGACGTTCTGTTCTCTGCTCGCGTACCTCGGCATACATCTCTGGCAGGTCCGTATTTTGAAGCTAGAGCAGCGTGAAGACGCGCTTATACAGGCAAACGAGCCGGTTGATCCAACGCTTTAGATATTTGCGAAATAACCGTGGCTTCTCTAGAAGATTTATGACGACGTTCAGGATTTGTTCAGAACTGTTACGGGTTTTTCGATGAAAACGGGCATGGCGTCTACAATATCGCTAATTAATTCTGCACTTCAGTGGTGTAATTCCCATTGAGAACAAACGAAACTTATCATTAAAATAAGACATCGCAGTTCACCCAACCTAAAATTCGAGGGTTTGAAACCCCTGCTTCCGCGCGGCTAAATACACCTGGTGTAATTAGCGTCGCAGAAATGCGCGTCGATCCCGGCGCGCCAGGAATGAGTTTCTTATCGTCGGCCGCCTAGACGCACCATCAATCTGGTGGCGTCTGCTTCTCTGCACCCCTTTTGTGAACCAAGCGGGTATCCAACCTATGCTATCCGGCAGTCGGCATCAACGTTCTACTCACATAAGAATATCGAACACGCACGTCCATTGTTCTATAAGGATGGTGGCGAATGGCGGAGTTTAATCCCAGCGCCAGCAGAGCCGCCATGCTGTCTGACCGGGCTACAGTTGCTGCGCCGACCAGGTCGCATTCCGAACAATTATTCGATGCTGCATACTCTATTGAAACTCCGACTGCTAAAACTGCCGGCACAACCGAAGTAAAAGAAACCAAAACGGCCGACTCGACAATAGCCGCTCCGGCTGCCGATCTTGCCCGAACTCGCTTGCTGAAGGGTACGTCTTTCGCGCCACCCAATGACGCTGAGTCGAAGCGAATAGCTAATTCTGATACCAGAGTTCAAAACGCTGAGACAAAACCGGCAGATGCTGCAAAATTATTTCCAGTAGGCGCTCACGATAGGCTTTTGAAGGGAATGACGGTCGCTTCCGTTCCAGTCGAAACCAGCGCGCAGCGTGTCACGATTCCATACGGTGTAAACAATTTTTCCTACGATAATCTGAAACCGCCAGAGCCTCCAATGACTCTTTTGGAGAAGAACATAAATACAGTCACGTCGCCGATGATCAAAGACGCCGAGACTCGCAAGCAAGTCAACCATTACACCGGAGAATTTTTGAAAACGGCCAGCCTGTTCGCGAGCCCGAAGGTCGGCATGTATAGCGCAATTGCGTTGTACGGACTCGACAATGTGACCACGGACGAAAATCTTCTAGATGGCACAATCGACTTTGCGATTGGTGGTGCAAAAGGTGCGACCGTCAGAAGTTTGTTCACGTATGCTTCCAAGAACCTGGAATTCGCTGCCACTAAAGGTGTCGCGATGGGCGCGATTAGCCGCGGTTCGGATGTGGTCTTTAATCGCCAGATGATCGAAAACCCTGCTGACTCTCTGCAAAAGTTGAAGCTTGAAGTGATAAACCCTGCGTTGTGGGCTTATGATGGAGCGACGTTTGTAGCGGGTGAGGGATTGTTCGGCGCTGCTAATAAGATGACAGGCGGCGCAATTAAACGAAGTCCACTGGCTGCCGGCATGACTATGGGCTTCTCGTTTGGTGCCGTCAATGGTGGTTCTGGCGAAATCATTCGTCAGCAAAAAGCCGGTGAAGATTTCGACCTCATGAAAGTCTTGAAACACGGTGCGCTTGACGGTGGCGTAGGCGCGCTTGGAGCGGGCTTCGGCATTAAGGCTTCCGATCCACGCTTCTATAAGAGCATCGGCAACCGGATAAGCAACCTTGATGTCACCGCCAATAGTGTGCTCGTTTCTGCCGGACTTAAAGAACAGGTCGGTAGACGCGATTTCGTCATCACAGGCGATCGAACATCCCTGGAAGCGTTTACCCGAGGTGAAAAGACCAGCGCGACTGCCACCGTGCGAGAGATCAAAAAGGTATTTTTCTTCGAGAAGCAAGGACCGGAGAAGACCCTTGAAATTTCCCACCAGAACACGCCGGAAACCAATCTTAATGGCGTCAGGCTAATACCCGGCAAGAGCATAATTGCAACCTGTTTTCCGGAAAGGCTACCCGCCGCTTTTCGTGAGATGCATGCGTTTCCGAAAGAAGATGGTCGCGTGTGGATGGACACCGACGGCAAGACCCGACTTCGTTTGCTTTCCGAAACGTATAAGCTAGATCCGGCATCGTACAAGGCTCTTGGGCAAATGACGCAGCTTGCCCGGCCGGAAATAACGATGAACCTGATGGCACCACTGGCGGTGGGCAACATGGAGAATCCAAAAGATCCAGCTAACAAAGAAGCGTGGGCGGAATTCGATCGACAGCTCGCAGCAGCGAAGAAAGCAGGCGTTGATGGTATCAGTATCGATGTGTGGTGGGGTTTGGTCGAACCCAAGCCGGGACAATATAACTTCCCTTATTACGACCACATCTTCGATCGGGTTCGCGATCATGGCATGAAATCGATTCCGATTTTGTCGTTGCACCAGTGTGGTGGCAATATTGGCGATAACGTTTATGTTCCATTGCCATTCTGGGTTTGGAACCATGTTGCAGAGCGAGCTGGTTCGAATAATCCGGACTATGCCAAATACAAGAGTGAGCAAGGAAACAAGAGTCCCGAGTATGTTTCTGCCTGGGCGACGCCGCATGTTCTCCCGCGTTACAAGGCGCTCATGGAAGCATTCCAAAAGCACTTCGCCAATCGTCGCGGCGACTTCGCCGAGATCAACGTCAGTCTCGGACCAGCCGGCGAGATTCGCTATCCATCATATAATTCGCACGATACAAACACCGGCTATCCGACGCGTGGTGCATTGCAGTCGTATTCCGATGCAGCCGTCACCGCGTTTCGTGATTTTGCCGTTGCGAAGTACGGAAGTGAAGCCAAAGCTAAAGAAGCCTGGGGTGATCCAAGCGCTCCGAGCATTGTTCCGCCGCAAACTCCCGATCGGTTCTTTGCTAATGGAGAGCATAAGAATTCTCAGTATGGAAAAGATTTCTTTGATTTTTACAGCGGCTCGCTAATCGAGCATGGCAGGCAGGTTCTCGGCACTGCTGTCGATGTATTCGGACGAGCAGATGCGCCATTTGCTGGTATCGACATTGGTGCCAAAGTGCCCGGAATTCACTGGCGGGTAGGCGAACGCCAGGGCGACCAGTACGTACCTGGAGATAGGCTTGCTGAGCTCAATGCCGGCTTGATCCGCACCAGTCGTGGTGACTGGAATTCGGACGCTGAAGGTCACGGATATCGACCGTTAATGCAAATGTTCCACGATGTCCAAAAACCGGAGTCGAAGTCCCGAGTGATACCACACTTCACGGCATTGGAATTGGCTGATGGTCAGGATGGACCAGGTGCCAAGTCGATGCCTTATTCGCTGGCTACATGGGTTGGTCAAGAATCCAGCCGTCAAGGTTTAACTCTCAAGGGTGAGAACGCACTGTCATTCACACTAGCAGACCATAACTCGTGGAACCGCATGCGTAGCTTCCTGGCACTACCTGAGAATGGTGCTCACGGCAACTATTACGGTCTGACTTTGCTTCGCCTGGGCGGGGAAGTTTTGAATACCGAGGTCGGACAAACCAGGTTGGCAGAAACCATCAAGGCGATAAGAGCCGCCAACGCAGCCAATCAAGGGGCGCAAGCCGAAGCGAAGTAACAGGTGAGTTCTAATCGAATTTAGAAACTCGAGTTCTAAACTTCGACTCAAAAGGGGAAGTCTAAACTAGAGTTCCAAACTAGAACTGTGATCTAGAACTCTCAATTAGAACTCTGAATTAGAACTCAAAATTGGAACTCTGAACTAGAGGGTCTGCAACTTCTGACGAATACTGGTTTGTTGCGGATCTGCCCTCAGCATATCCGAGAGGAATTGTTTGGCGGCGTTTCTTCCGCAGAACACCATCATGTTGTCCGCGTACTGGATAATGTCGCTAGCCTCGACCTTTTGAACCTTCATCACGGCATAGAATTGCTCGATGGAGTTTGCCGAATCGCCGACCGTCAGGTATGCGTAGGCTAGTTTCCGTCTCGCTTCAGCGCTTCCGGGGTCTCTTCGGACGGCCTCCATGCAGCGATTAACTTCCTGATTTCCAGCCGCGCTGGCTGCTGGGGCTGGTGCGACACCGACTGCACCCGGTTCTACTGGTTGCACTGGAGGTGCGACGATTGGAGCCTCTTCTTCCGGAGGCGGCGTCGGATTGTCCGGCGGTGGCGGCGAATTGCTCGGTAGCGAGAACGGTGCGGTGCCGGTGGCTGCTGGCTCTGGTGGCTTGTTTTCCGGAGTCGCCTGAGCTACTTCTTGAGGCGGTGGTGGCGCGCTCGTCACACTCTCTGTGACCGTTTGAAGCTGAACTGGTTTGCTAATCATCGAAAATCCAGCCAGACCAAACAGGATGAGGACTCCCATAAAAGCCCAAGCCACGTTTATCTTCGGACCTTTTTCCTTGCGGGATGGCAGAGGACCGGGCTTGTTCAAAATTTCGATGTCGGTAAACGTTTTTCGAGGCTGGTTTAAAACGTGAATTTCTTCTTGTCTTTTCCTGGTTTCCGCGTCGAGCAACTGGTTGCATTCGTGCAAATAGGAAGCCGTGATGCTGTCCGGCGTCTCGCCATAGGCTTCGGCCGCGTGTTGAGCAACGGCTTCGGAAACATAGCTCGATCTGAAGTTAGTGGACTCCCAGCCGAAATCGGTGGTGTTTTGCGAAGGTCGCATGTTAGTGAGCACATGCTGTGATGGCGAGGACAGACCAATTGACGAGGGACCTTGCAGGAAAGTTTTGGCTTCGTCAAATTTCAGGTTCAAATCTTGGGTGAGATGGTGTTGGTCAATTGGGACCGATCGGCGGAACATGTAATCGGCATACGGCAGGAGCAAAAGCTTGCATACGGCGGTGATTCCGGTTTCACCCGTGCCATCGACAACAGCACCAATTATCACCGAATTCTTGGAGATACCCAGTCTACCTGTGACATCTCGAGCCTTGATTTCGATAACGCCATCGTCGACGGGCTGAGACCGAGCCACGTTATCGAGAACGACTTCCGGCTTATAGAAACTGCCCGATGCCATGTAGGAGTTTTTCAAGGTTCCCGTACCTGCCATTGTGCTCATTGAGTTACCTAGTAAGGGCTATACCACGCGAAGCTTTATCGCATGTATAGTAAGCGTCAGATGTGACAAATTCGTGGAAAATCAGTCACTGATTTACACAGTCATGCAGTCGAATGCGAAATTTTCAGTTTAATCCGGCTTGTTAAAACGTCGATGTCTCTGATTCTCTTCTCCTGAAATGGGCTATGCTATAAGGTCTTGGACCCGCGGACAGTTTGCGGGCTCCGTTGAGGTTCGCGTGGATCGGAGGAGATTGCGATGTTAAGCCCGTTTGCTGGAAAACCTGTGCGGCCCGATATGCTTGTCAATGTTCCGAAGCTGATCACAGCTTACTATCAGGACAAGCCAGACGTTTCGATTCCTGGCGAACGAGTCGCGTTTGGGACATCCGGACACCGCGGATCGGCATTCAAGAAAGCTTTCAACGAAGATCACATTCTTGCAATCACCCAAGCAATTTGCGATTACCGCAAAGAACAGGGTTACACCGGACCGCTCTACCTCGGCATCGATACTCATGCTCTGTCGGAACCGGCATTCGCCAGCGCTCTATGCGTTTTGGCCGCCAACGATGTGACCGTGATGATCGACAGTTATGGCGGCTACACCCCAACTCCTTCTGTTTCGCTCGCGATTTTGAACTACAACAAGGGTCGCAAATCTGGGCTGGCAGACGGTATCGTCATAACGCCGTCGCATAACCCGCCTGAAGATGGTGGCTTCAAATACAATCCGCCTTCCGGAGGACCTGCTGATACCAACATCACAGGCTGGATTGAGAAGAAGGCGAATGAGTTTTTGGCAAACGGAATGAAGAGCGTAAAATCCATTTCGTTCAGAGCCGCACAAAAAGCATCGACAACGCAAGAGTTTGATTTTGGAAAGTTGTACATTGATGAGCTGACGACTGTGCTCGACATTGATGCTATCCGCGGTGCGTCGATCAAGGGCGCTGTCGATCCGTTGGGCGGCGCAGGAGTAGGCTACTGGGCTCGATTGATCGAGCAGTATAAGCTCCCTATCGAGTTGGTGAACTCTGCCGTCGATCCGACATTCTCTTTCATGAGTGTTGATTGGGACGGCAAAGTGCGAATGGATTGCTCGTCACCATATGCGATGGCAAGCCTTGTGAAACTCAAAGACAAATATGACATCGCTTTTGCCAATGACACCGATCACGATCGTCATGGAATCGTGACTCCAACCGGCGGATTGATGAATCCAAATCACTATCTGTCTGTGGCAATCGAGTATCTGTTTAAAACCAGAACCGGGTGGCGCAAAGATGCCGGTGTCGGTAAAACAGTTGTATCAAGCAGCATGATCGATAGAGTTGCGAAGAAACTCGGACGTAAATTGGTTGAAGTTCCGGTCGGCTTCAAATGGTTCGTCGAGGGTCTCAGTGACGGCTCGCTCGGCTTCGGCGGGGAGGAGAGCGCAGGAGCGTCATTCCTTCGCAAAGATGGAAGCGTTTGGACCACCGACAAAGACGGAATTATTCTTGCTTTATTGGCCGCAGAAATACTCGCAACCACAGGCAAGGATCCATATCAACACTATGTCGCACTGACAGAAGAATTTGGAGCTCCTGTCTATGAGCGCGTCGAGGCTCCGGCGTCGGCAGAAGAAAAAGCGAATTTCAAGAAATTGTCTGCCGATCAAATTACGGCATCGGAATTCGCCGGTGAAAAAATCATCGAAAAGTTGACCAATGCACCAAGCAATAATGCATCGATCGGTGGACTGAAAGTGGTGACGGAAAATGGCTGGTTTGCTGCTAGACCTTCAGGCACAGAGGACATTTATAAAATCTACGCGGAGAGCTTTAAAGGCGAGGAGCATTTGAAACTTATCCAGGAGCAAGCCAAGGAATTGGTTTCGAAGGTGCTATCGTCCGCGGTGGCAGTCTAATCGTAGCTAATTGAAGATTCAAAAAAACGGTCAGTCGAAACTGGACTGACCGTTTTTTGTTTTCGAACTATTTTTGAACGTGACGCTACGTCTACTTTTCGTACACGTTTTCAAGGCGAAGTTTCAATGTTTTCACACTCAAATCGTTCAACTCTTTGTGGATTTTATTAGTGTCCGGAATGCTGAGTTTGTCGGCATTCTTCGTCTTCATCGCTTCCATGCGGTCTTTGATGTCCGCTACTTCCTTTTTCAGAGACTCGACTTGTTTGACGGTCAACTCATTTCCAGCTCGACCTTCATCGATTTCTTTTGAAATCTTCTCGAGTCTCTGCGTGACGGTCCATTTTTTCGCTTCCGAAGGCAGCAACGGCGAGGCCGCGAGGAGGAAAGCGAGAGCCGCTGCTAATGTCAATGTAGTCTTTCTTGTCATCTGTAGAATTCGTCCTCTTGCATGAGTTTTAAAATACGCGCACAGTATACCAGTGACTTCGAATTATTCGTTTCCTGATTTCGAATTGACAAAGAATTCTCAAGTCGTTTTGTTAGATTTACTGATTTGGAAACTTCATAAGTGTTTTAAAACTGCACGATGGCGAAAACGAGAATCTACGTCTGAATCTCTGTATGATATGAATGCAGGCACGTTCTCTGAGTAGAGAATGCCAGCGTGCAAATCATATTGGAACCATCATGGCGAAATTTATTCATGTCGTTAAAGCTGGGTTTAACGCTGACAAGCAGATAGTGGACGCGGATTATCCCACGATCCTGAACACTGATTTCATCGAACTGGTGGAACCATTTGAACTATCACGGAATGATCCGGGCAAATATGTAAGAGTGCGATATAACGGCGAGTCGCTGTTGATCAAAGGCTCGATCAACAGTTTTATGGAAAAAGTGCACTAATAAACGAATATCAGGCGTCGCGAAGCACGCCTAGTTTTTTGCCTTGATTATTGACGCTGTTTTTCGAGATGTACATCTGATCTGTCGGGAGCTTGCCTGATTGGAGCATCTTGGGCTCGAATTTAGGAAGCATATCGATGTCTAGCAATCGGCGGGCTTGGTTAGCCATGAGACGGATAGACTGAATCTCACTCTCTGAAAAGCTTTTCGATAGCTGCGGATGCTCGATCGTGTCTTTGAGATTTTGCAGAGAGAATGCGTGTTTTGATTCGATCTCGGGCTTGCCCAGTAGCTTAGCCATTTTTCCGGTTATTTGATCGAAGTCGAGCGAGAGTTTGCCGATGCCGGTCTGAAGCGGGTCTTCAGTATAGTCGTAACGCAGATTGTAGTAAGGCGGGACGAATTTTGGACCTTCACCCTCAGCGCCCTTATTGTTTGGAGCTTCTTTGGTTTGAACCAGGTCCATACTCTGCAATTGGTATGAGCCGGTGTCAGCCTTGACGCTGGTCAGTGCCGCTTGTTGTTCGGGCGCTGTGATCACAGCCTCGCTTGTAACCGAGGCTGGGGGCGGAACCACGCCTGCGCGATGATCGGAATGGTCTGTTCGATCTCCGTCCGACATTCTTCAGTGCTCCTTGTTATAAACAACGACCCGGAATGTTATACCCAAAAGATAGCTGTAATGCTCGATTTAATTGCTCGAGAAAATTTTCTGATTGTGAATCGTGTCACGGCAAGCGGGTATTGATACGCGAGGATACCAGCGCAACCAAAATGCTGTCAACGAAGATTAAATCTAACTGGCTAGTGAGCGCCTAGCCGCTGTGTTTAAGTTGGAGAATGCAGATTGTCAAAACGTTTTGTGGATCGTGTTGAGCCGGATCTGCTTTGGTGATTTCCATGCGGTTGACGTAAAACTTCCCGGCTTGCTCCGTTCCTAGAGTTTCGGAGACATAGTTAAACACACGGTCCGGACCGAGCTCGAACAGTCGCACCACCAATGGTTGCACACCGGAGATCACCATGACTGCGTCGCTTCCATCGGAGGAATTGACCGGTATGCCTGAGAAGACCTTCTTCCGACCGTAGCTGGATGGTTCTGTGTATTGCTGAGGAACCTCGATGCTAGCTCCCTTGGTGAGCTGTTCTTCGTGCGTCGGTGATTCCGGGTAAATCAGCCGCACGGCTTCTTCATTCGTACTCTTTAGCAAAACTGCAGAGTAGTAGTTGCCGAGAAACTTGAGTCGCACTCGAACGGTATCGCCAGGGCGCACCGCAGACGATACCGAGATCTTTTCGAACCTTTCGCTGTCTAATCCCTGCCTGAGAAGGTTTACTTCGAAGGCGTCGTTTTCCAGTCCGCCTTTTTTAAACATATTGCCGATGGCGTCGAAAAATCCGGACTTCCTTTTGAACGAACCGGTGTCGGATTGATTCGGCTCCTTAACGTTGACCGGATTGGTTTCTCCCGTGGTTCTGGCCCTGTCCTCGGCGCGCCGATCTCGTGGAGAAATCGAGACTGGCGGTGCTTCACTGGATGACGTTCCCAATGCCTCTGCCGCCACTGATGTGCGATTCCAACCTGACCCCATATCTGGTGCCCCACTAACGGCATCGAGCATGAAGCTGCTTTCTACTTCGGGTCCGCTCGTCAGCCGATCGCCCACGTTAGGTGGAGTAAATGCCAGGACCTCGCCAGTTTTCATCTGCGGGTTGAGATCGAGACATTGGTAGACTTGATCACCAGCAACAGCCAGTGATGGGTGAATCCAGTCGGCGTATTGTTCCACCCCTTCCGTCAATATTCCGAAGTGGATGCCGACAACCTCACCATTCACGAGCAGCGGACTACCGGCCGCAGAAGGCGGCAAACCAATCGAGTGAACGTAATGAAAGTCTCCCTTTGATGGGAAGAAGTCGAGAATAAAACCAGTCTCCACCACAGGCAATCTGGTTTCAGGATCGAGACTTATGCTCTTAATCGGTGTGCCGCGTTCAAGAGAACAGTTGTTAGAAATTGGCAGTTTTGCTGGTGGAACTTGCGTGGCTGGAGGGTATTCGAGACCATTGACCTGTCCTGTCTCTCTCAGATATTTCAGCGCATACATCACGGTGCTACCATCGAAATTGCACGCTTTGAGCAAGCGACCCAGCGGTATGCCGTAGCGGACGTGGTTCCACGTGCATGCGACAGCTGGACGCATCTCGAGGGGAAGCGGATCGAGATTTAAAGCGGGCACTGCCTGTGATACTACGATGGTAAGATTGTTTCCAAACTCTTTGAGAATTTGCTGATACGATTCCAGTCTCGTATAAGCTTCCAACAGCAGTCCAGCTGTGGACTTCTGCATTGGTGGAAACTTCGCCCACTCAGGCTCGTAATCGTAAGTGAACGTGAAGTGAAATGCCTCTTCTTCCGACACCATCGTGAGCAGTCGGTACATTGCTTCTTCGTTGAACAAATGCGCAAAGCGAACATGGGTGAGCTGATTTTCGCGCAGATAGAATTTCGCGATTGGATTATTGTGCGAATCGAAAAGTGTTAGTGTCCCCTGATTGTTTCTATTGCTCAGCAACGTCTGAATGATCGAGGTGATCTGAAGCTGTGTAGCAGTGCCGGATAGCGTCGACTCTTCGTCCGGCATCGCTCGAGTGAGCGTTCGAGTAACCTTTTCTACTAAGCCCTTTTCTAGAGGTGTTGGCGTTGGATTGAGCGTCAGCGCAGAGATATTGTTTGTTTCGACTGCAAGTCCATGAGGTGGGAAAATCTGCGACTGCTGGTATGTCCGCTTCATGAGCCATGGATCGTAGAAGCTGTGGGGAAGAATTTCCTTCACGCCATATCTCTTGCCAACGTGAGGGAAGTCTACACCGAGTGCTTCCGGAGTATCAAAATACGGAATTAGAGTGTGTGTGCAGGCGATTGCTACCTGTGTTCGGACTAGAAATACCGATCCCAAGACTTGTCGATTTGGACTGGTTCGATCGACCAACCAGCCGACCGAGCCGTATAAAGCCGAGAGATCTGGTTCTTGACTCATGGGAAAACTGGCATCGAAAAGAAGAACTTCATAGTGGAAGAAATGAATGACTCAAACATATCACATCGCCAGGCATAGATCTCAGAGAATCTCTCTTGAGTTATTTCTTGAACGATAAGAGGTTTAATCACTCAGTAAAACCTGGCTTGATTGGGCTGTTACCTTTTGTTTTTGCTTTGAAACCATGACATTGCCAGGTCGAATTCGTCAATGTCGCGATCGCCAAAATCTTTGATCCAATTAAACTGTCGCTTTGCACGCTCGAGATCGCCTGCCAGTGAGCGATCGATTGCGTAGTAGCACTTGAGCTGGGTTTTGCTGGTCTTGTTGAGTTTTATCGACTCAATAGACTCTCTGGTGCCCTTTCCATCGAGGTAGGATGCAAGGCTCCATCCCCAGTACGATTTTAAATTTGTTGGAGTGTTCTTGAGAACCTTTGCCAGCTCCTTCTTTGCTTCGGAATTAGTGTGCCCGGCATATCGGTGTGCGAAGTTGGCGATACTGGCTGCGATAAGCGCGCCTTTCGAGTCGGGACCGGACATGTTCAAGAACGTGTTCAAGTCCCTCAGCGCCGGCTGCATATCTTTCAGGCAAAAGTAAGCGAAAGCTCGGTTGTAATAAGCTTCTTTGTCATTAGGATGCAATCTAAGGACGCGGTCGTATGTGGCAATCAACGATTGAAAGTCGCTTGTCGAAACGGGCTTGGCATCGGCTGGCTCTTCACTTCTGTTGGACCGTGCTGATTCGAAATCGAAGAGTGATTCCTCGAGCTTGCCCTGTTTAGCCAAAATATTCGCGCGATTTGATTGGAAGGCAGAACTGTCCGGAACCAATTCCAACGCTTTGTCCGACTCCGCTTTGGCTCTGTCATTCTTGCCTTTGAGGCTGTAGAGAGCGGCCAGACTGTTGTGTGCAGTAGCATAAGTCGGATCGAGTTTTAACGCGTGGCGCAGATCGATCTCGGCTTCCTTCGGCCGCTTTAGCCGAACATATGCGGCGCCTCTGTTGCCGAAAGCGTTCGGACTTCTCGGATTTAATTCTGCTGCTTTCGAATACCACTGCAGGGACTCTTCGTAACGCCCCATCCCGACTAGTGAAAGCCCCTTGTTGTTGTACCAGTCGCTTTTTTTCGGTGATAGTTTAATCGCTTTGTCGAAGTCCTTGATGGCAGCGTCGAAGCGCTTCATGGCATGCAAAGTGCGACCGCGGTTATTCAACGTTTCTGGCTCATTCGGCTCCAGGAGCAGTGCTTGGTCGAGATCTTTTTCCGCGCGTTCCAAATGTCCGAGTCGAAAATGAATTGCGCCTCGGTTTGCCCATGCGGTTGGAAAGCGTGGATTCAGCTTAATTACTGCGTCCAAATCTTCGATCGCGCCCTCACTGTCGCCGAGCTGAAACCTGATAACTGCGCTTGAGTTGCGCGCTTCCACTGAATTTGGACGAATTGCCAATGCTGTTTGTATTTCTCTCAAACCACCTTTTCGATCTCCAAGAGCGTTCAAAATTCGCCCTTTACGAAAATGAGCCTCGGCCGAACGAGGGTTGTTTTTGAGCACATTATCAAGAATGCGCAGTGCCTCAGTTGTGTGACCTGTCTCGGTAAGCGCCCTTGCCTGCAGGCAAAGGGCTGTGGAGTCATCTGGAGTTTTCTTTAGTAAACGTTCGGTTTCAAGCAGCGCTTTTTGCCATTCGTTTTTCTCAAGCAGCGCTGTTGCTTCTGCATATCTGTTGTTTTTAGCCGAGCCAGCCGTCAGGAAAATCAGACAGCAAGTCAATAGAGAGATAGTCAGCGTGCCTCTGTCTATCAGCTTTCGCGTTTCCACTGGACTCGATGCCATCAGTTCTCTTCGATCAAGTTTTGCCACTGAGTTGAACTTACTTCCTCTGTTTTTTAATAAACTATCAGATCCAGGTTTTAATATAACTATTCTGTGGAGCATAATGCACGGTCGAACCATTTGCGAAGAAGTGGTCCTGAAAAACGGAGATAGGACAGAGTTGCACCCGGAGTCGCTAATCGGAAAAGTCATAGCCGGCAAGTACGAGATTCAGTCGATTCTCGGTCGTGGTGGTCTGGGCGTCGTCTATAAAGCCAATCAAAAACATCTTGATCGGCTGTGCGCGCTCAAAATGATGTTTTCCGATCTGAAAGGCGACACTTCCGAATTCGAGAGATTCGAGCGCGAGGCAAAACTTGCCACTTCGCTCTCCTCGGATAACATCGTTGCTGTCTTTGATTTTGGTATCGCCGATGAAGGCATGGCCTATCTGGTGATGGAGTACATAAGCGGTGAAAGTCTCGAACAAGTTGTTGCGCGAGAGGGGCGTCTCGAGCCGTCTCGAGCCATTCCACTATTCCTGTGTGTTATCAACGCATTGCAATTCGCGCACTCGAAGGGCGCCATCCATCGCGATCTGAAACCATCGAACATCATGGTGGCACGCGATTTTACCGGACAGGACACGATAAAACTCGTTGATTTCGGCATGGCAAAGTATTTTGCCAAGGATTCGCACGAGTCGCAAAATCTCACTACCATGGGACGGATTCAAGGTTCGCCTGCTTACATGAGTCCTGAGCAATGCCTTGGAAGAGAACTCGACGCGCGCACTGATATCTATTCTTTCGGCTGTATCATGTACCGCGTACTAGTCGGTGCCTTGCCCTATTCGGCATCCAGTGCCTTCGAAGCAATGAACATGCATGTTTCTATGCCCCCGAATCCGATCAGTACCACGGCACCGGATTTGGTGCTGCCCGCGGGGCTGGAGAGCTGCCTGATGAAATGTCTGGCCAAGAAAATGGACGACCGTTACGCGGACATTAGCCTGCTGAGGGCAGACCTGGAGATGGCACTGTTGGCTTGCTGGAGTTCATATTCAGCTGACGGTGTGACACAAAGCATGCCGGCAACTGCCTTGACCGCACCCTATGACGCCAATGACCCTGAGAGTTTGAAAACTGCAGCAGAGCTTGGAAATACTGGAGCACAATATCATCTTGCCATGGCTCGACGCGATGGCGAAATCTTACCTAAGGATGAAACAGAGTCGATGCGCTGGCTCCAGAAGTCGGCAGACGCAGGGAATGCACAGGCTCAATATGAGCTGGCCGTGTGCTATGACTTTGGCGATTATCTGGAGATGAACCCGGTCAAGGCCGTGTATTGGTACAGGAAAGCCGCAGAACAAGGCATTACTGGTGCGATGGTTAACTTGGCGTGCATCCTCGAAGGAGACAGAGGGGTAGAGACCAACTATCGAGAGATGCTCTACTGGTACAGACGGGCTGCGGAGAACGGGCACACGCTTGGACAGAGTAACTACGGGCGGTGCTTGTATTACGGCATCGGTACCGAGAAAAAATTGCCCGAGGCGGTGCGTTGGATGACGGCCGCTATTGAAACTAGTGATACCAATGATGGTGCACTTTATCTTTTGGGAATTTGTTATTACTTCGGCGACGGCGTCAATCAAGACCGCGCTAAAGCAGTTGAACTTTACAGACGAGCCGCTCAGCTCGATCACGGTGGTGCCGCTTGCGAACTGGGTCTCTGCTACATCGACGGCGATGGTGTAGAGCGTGACGTCGAAGAAGGAACGAAATGGCTGCGAATCGCTGCTGATTTCGGAAGCTCGGCAGCTATGGAGAAACTCGAGAAAATTCAAGAAGCTCGTTTAATGCAAGACGTGGAGCGAAATCAGGTGGAAGGCTGGCTAGCCACCACTAGTGGTGTGTCGCTACTTCCGGCTGAAGCGAAATTGCGAAGTCTGCTGCGAGAACCAATTGAGAAGCCTCTTCGCGAGGTGATTTCGACCTTGAAGTTGCTGGCTGATCGCGGCCATGAATTTGCCACCATTATTCTGGCCAAATGCTACGAAAAGGGAATCGGTATCGCGAAAAGTTTGGACAAAGCTGCCGAGTTGTATCTAAATGCTTTTGAGCGCGGAAGTGAATTGGCTGAGGCGCATCTCACCGAGTGTTATCGCATTTGTTTCGAGAATGCGATTTTTCCACCAAATTCACTGACCTGGCTCAAGGCGGCTACCGACCGACGCAACATCCCGGCGATGTTGGCTATGGCTGGATATTATCGAGCCAACAACCCTGAAGGTCGAGATCTGAAAGAAGCTTTGCGATGGTACAGAAAAGCTGCGGAACTTGGCGATCGAGATGCTCAATATTCTATCGCTCGTTTTCTGACGATGAAAAATTTGAACAAGCGCGAACGGCTTCGAGTGGTGCGATGGTGGGCGGACGATATTGATAGCGATCTTGATCCGACCAGCATTTCTGACTTCGATGAAGAAGGCTTTGCGACTGAACGCGCAGAAGCTTTAAAGTGGCTTCATAAAGCCGCTGAGGATGCCAGCCCTGAGGCGCTGCGTTTTCTCTCCGCGTTGCGCAATCGAGGTTTGATGCTCGAGCAAAGTCCTGACGAAGCATTGCGTTTGCTCTCAAGGGCAGCCGATCTGGATGATCCTGAAGCGCAGGGTTTACTTGGTGTCGCCATGATAGAAGGAGAGTCGGTGTCCAAGAATCCAGCAAAGGGAATTGAGCTCCTGGAGCAGGGGGCGAGAATGTTGGACGCGTTTTCCTTGTGGAACTTGGCGCTTGAATTGATTGAAGGTAAAAACACAAAAGCGGACAGACCACGTGCCCGCGATCTGCTAGAACGCAGTGCCGAAGCGAATTTTACCCAAGACAAATTTTGGTCCGAGAGTGGCTTCCAAGAACGGTTTGCACGGCTGGCTATACTGTTTGAGGACCTCGCTAAACGCGGGCAAAAGGAAGCACGCTATTGGCTGGGACTTTGTCTCGAACGCGGTATCGGTCTCAAAAAAGATCGCGATCGTTCAGTGCTTTTGTATCTGCATGCTGCCGAGCAAGGCTATGAGCCGGCGCGCATTGCGTTCGAAAAGGCTCCTGCTAACTTGAAAGCCTGGGCACTGAAAAAGCAATTGGAACTGGATTTCGATCGATTGAACAAAACGAACGGCGACGCCGATAGCAGCACCACTAAGAGTTAGTTTTGGATGAGCGCGCGTTAACGAAAGCGGGCAAAACGTGCGATTTCCTTAATGTTCACGATCGCACAAACACTATTTGACATCTGCTAAAATCGATATCCTTTCAGCAAGTGGTGTCTCGACAGTAAGTCTGTAAGAGCGCTCACAGCTTGGTTCTGTAGGAGCAGAGGAAGTCCGCATGCCATCCACGGCAGAAAAAACAAAGCCCGAAGTCAAGCGCGGTAAGGTCGAGACAGCTGACACGTACCTTGGTTTGGCTTCCAAGCTGTTGACTATTTTTGCCGCACTGAGCACTGTCTCCGTCTGGCTCTATTCAACCTATTACATCGGCACAATTGAAATCAGACCAAACAAATCGGTCGAATATCTCACCGTCAAACTCTATGACGAGCGCGGCGGGGAGAGCGTGTTTCACACGGGACGCATCAAGTTGGTGCCCGGGCACTATCAGGTTATTGCCTCGGCCGATGACAGCAACGCTGCAAGTTCGCAAGTCGATGTCAAATTCAATGCTACGACTATAGTGCCGTATGCGGTGCAAGACAAAGTTCAAACCGATCAGGACGAATCGGTATCCGAAGAATCCGAAGCCGCCAAAGAGAACCGCCGGTGGTGGCAAATCTGGAAGCGTAAATAGTTTGCTGAAGTTTTACATCCTGCGTTGTATCACGTCCAGTAGGCGTGATCTGAGTGGGCGAAATTAGCGCGGTCGCGCGTATTGGGTCTGACCGGAATGTTTTGCGCCTACAGTATGTTTGTTTCGAAGGCTATCCAGCGTGGTAATAAGGCCTGAGGTTCTTAGTTAGAACTATTTGGCGAGTTAAAATGAACCACAGAAAGTTATTGGACAGTCGACTTACTTCGTTAATCGCGATCGTTCTGACCGCAATCGCTCTTAGTCCCAATAGGTCGCTTGCTCAATCGAGTTTCGAGCAAGATTTGATGGTGGGTGGTCAGACGTCCGCTGGATATGCTCAGCTCCAAAAGTATCTGAAAAAGAATGACTACAGAAACGCATTTCCACTCGTCAAAGTCATGGCGGAAGCCGGATATCCCAACTATCAACACTTCTTGGGCAAGATGTACTTGAATGGGGAAGGCACTCCGAAAAATCCAAAGAAAGCTTTCGACTGGTTTTCTGCTGCTGCCAAAAAGAATTACAAACCCGCCGAATTCCAACTCGGGAAGATGTACTTCAACGGAACTGGTGTTCCGCAAGACTACAAAATCGCCAGGCGGTGGCTCGAGGTAAGTGCTCCCGAGGTCGGCGAAGCTGGGATTTTACTCGGCCGAATTTATAGCGATGGACTCGGCACTGACAGAGATTATTCCAAAGCAATCGATGCTTTCGAAATGGCCGATGCGCGTGGTGCTGATGCCAAAATCATCATCGGAATTCTATACAGCACAGGCGGATACGGCGTCGAAAAGAATTTTTCACAAGCGAAGAAATGGTTGGAATTGGCTGCTGCGCAGAAGAATGCATTGGCGCAGTGTGCTCTGGGATTTGTCTACTACGAAGGTGGACATGGACTCAAGCAAGATTTGGAAAAAGCAAAACAATGCATCAAGCTAGCCAAGCCGGTCTTGATGCAGAAAGCTGCTGCCGGAAATCCGGCGGCTTTGACATGGCTCGGTCGAATCAGCTATCTGGGATTGTTTCAAAACAGAGATTACACCTATGCGCGGCGATGTTTCGAAGGCTCCGGTGATGCTGACAGCCTCTACATGCTCGCTGTGATGCAGCGCAAAGGGCAAGGTGGAATCAAGAAAGACTACAAGAAAGCGCTGGAGTTGTTTAAACGTGCTGATGCCGGAGGCTCATTTCCGGCTAAAGTCAGTATCGGCGAGATGTACTACATGGGTCAGGGAACCCCGAAGAACTTGTGTACGGCTAAGAAGTGGTTCGATCAAGCCGGACGAAATGATGACCCTGTCGCTCGTTACTATCTAGGCATCATGTACGCCAATGGTGAATGCGCTAAGAAGGACATTCGTCGAGCGAAGATGTTTTTCGAGCTGGCGGAGCCAGGACTTGAACTTGCCAAAGCAACTAATGAGGACTGCGTCGGTTACTTGAAACATCTCAGTACGGACTTGCAATATCTCTCGTCTCTACCTGCTGATCTCACTCGCGCAGATGCTGCGACGAAAGAGGCGATATCGGCATCCTCGAGTACAGGCGCCGGTTCTAGAACTTCCGCAGTGAGCCCCGCAGTAGTCACCGCCGGAGCCGCTAACACTGCGGCTGGTTCTGGCACCACTACTACAGGTAGTGTAGCAGCGACCACACCCGCTGTCGTTGATAGCACTGTTGGCGGTGCACCGAACGCTCCCAAAACTGCTCGCGACTTCGCCGCCGTAAGCTCGGCTCTCGAAAGTCTCGTGGTTGAGTACTTCCCACGTACTAAAGTCACGAAAGGCAAAAACAGCGTTCATCTGGAGTTCAAAGCCAAACAATTAAAGGTTCCGGGGACGGAAAAGTTGATGACCGTGCCCGAAAGCGATGGTATCGTATGCGATATCACGCTCGTGCCTGGGCGCTACGAGTCGCCTGATATTTTGCCGATGCAGACAAACGAAACTTACTATGTCTCGTTGCTAATGGCACCGTATTCGCCATCACAGGATAGTCACTTGCTGGCTAAAATTCTTTTCCCGCCTAACACGTCGGCAGAATTGATCAACCGCTACAAGCAGCTAATCAACAGCTTCCAATAGTTCAACAACGCAATACGGAACTTCGCGGCGCGCAGACGTTCGGCAAGGAGCTTCGACACGTGAACTCGCTACGTTCGACTCGCGACTTGGAACACACTACTCGCGACACAAAGTCGACTGATCCGAAACGATACTTCGATTCTATGTCTTGAAAGAAAACTATATGATCGTTTCGAATTCGAGTCGAAAAAGATGTCCTAGCCCTGTGGTGGTGGACCGAATGGTGGAGGACCATCGGAGTCTCCGGGGGGCGGACCGAACGGCGGGCTATCGCCGTCTTCTGGCGGCGGACCCGGAGGTCTACCTCCCATGCCTGTTCCTGGCTGACCGAATGGCGGCGGTCCGTTCCGGTCGTCGCGACCCTGAGGACGGCGACCTTGTTGTTGTGACGTGGAACTCCCACCTTGTCTATTGTCACCGCCGTCGTCGACGAAACCTCGCCCAGGTGCTCCACCATCTCGATTCGGTGGACCAGCGTCGCGGTCTGAAGAACTACGTCCAGGAGGACCGCCATCGCGTTCAGGAGGACCCCCTCGTCCAGGAGGACCACCTTCTCGTTCAGGACCACCACGTCCGGGCGGTCCGCCATCGCCGCGACCGCGAGGCCCGCCATCCGGTGGTCCGAAACCGTCGCCGGGTCCACGAAAATCGTCTTCTTCAGGTGGTCTTCCCCAGAGATTCCCACCTTGTTGACGCCGTTGTCCACTACCCGGTCGAGTCTGAGCTCCACCCGGGCGGAATCCACCGCCGGGTCTGCGTTTTTGGAAGCTCTCATCCGGGCTACCTTTGTAAGAGCGCGGGATGTACGGAAACTGATCGGTGACGACGTATTGGTAAATCCCCTGTGGATACTCAGGTGTCACGGCGAATCTGCCGTTTGAGTCATCGAGATCACCTGATGATTTTGCATACTCGTAGTCTTCCGTAAAGGCACCATCGTATCTGCCGCCCGGTCCAGGAGAACTCGGCCGGCTGCCGCTCTTTAAGCGATAGCTTGATTTTAGTTTTTTCAATCCCGAGTTTTTATCCTGTGGATTTTTATATCCGAACGGACCGTAAATCGGAAAGCCGTCAGCTGCGTAACCAATCAAGATTGGCTTGCCATAGGACGCGAGCTTCTGCATTAATCCGGTCGGAATGCCATGGTAGTGATAGGCACCATTTGGCTGAACATGCGCATTATTTTGATCGATGCCCAGTCGCGCACCGAGATACATTGCCTCGTACTGCCAACCGGAGCGCGGGTTGCCGTCATACCATTCCGCGGCACCCGGATCGAATGGCACACCATTGATTGCTACTCCAAACGCATTCATCCCCAATGGAACCGTTTGCCCTGTCCTTTTGGGATCTTTGGGAACTCTGTATTCGTAATGCTGTTCACTGATTGTATTTGGATTTCCTTCGTTGGGAAACGCTCCGGTTTGATGGTCGGGGAGACCGTTGGATCTGATCACTCGGTATTGTCCTTGCAGAGTGATGCTGACGTGTCCACTGAAGGCGTATGCCGGCGATGAGATTGCTGATTCCAACAATTTCCATGGATCAAAGCCATTATGAGCATGATCGCGATGGCTATGCACTGATACCGTATTCGGTGCGTTCTTCGAGGCGAACTTCTTCGATGCACCACGAGTGTTTAAATTAGACTTTGTTGTGCTGTTGTTTAAACCCGTTTTCGAGTTAGTGGTATGCGTGCTGGAATGCCCGTGCGCTTTTGTGCGCTTCGAATGCACATGCGACCTGGATTTTGCGGACTGGATTGCTTTTCCGCTGTCGCCGTCGTAATGCGAATGCGTGCTGTCGTAGATTCTGTGGTTTTGCAAATCATAGTGCGCCAATGCAGAACTCTGCCAGGCGCCAGCAAATGCGAGTGAAACTAATGCTGCGGCTATGAACCCATCCAGTTCATTCCGTTCGCTCTGTTGACTCGGCTCACTGCACTTCGGTTTCTTTCGCATACATATTTAGAATGCCCAAAGTCTTGATAACAATAACCGAGCGAATCGCCTGCCCCTGCGGTGGTCTGCACGCGCCTTTTAGATTTGATAGAATGCCGCGAACGGTGCTCAAACCACGGGGGTTTGCAAGAGATGCAATCGGAACCACTGCCTAGTCATCATAAAGACAAAGGCGTACGTCTCATATTTTCGGCGGTATTATTTACCGCGACTTTCCTGTTGTCGCAATTGTGTGGTCAGGCTTTCGCACAGGCGCCTAGTGGCGATAAAACCGGCGTGACTGCTCCAGACTTGCGAGTCGCGGCAACCGATTCGGTAACGTCCGCCGCGGGCACTTCTGAAGTCGATTCCGCCGTTAAGACCGCCATATCGGAGAGCGCCCGCAAGTACGAAACCGCCTTTCGCAACGGCGATTCGGCAGCGCTAGCCCTTATGTGGGCAGATAATGGAACATATGTGGATTCTGATGGAAACTCGTTCAACGGCCGTGCTGAAATCGAACGTGTCTTTCAAAATTACTTCAAACAAAAAGACAGTGCCAGAAATATCGAAATCGTAGTCGATTCGGTAAAGCCGATCGGCAGCAAGGGCGCTGTTGAAAAAGGTGTTGCGAAAATCAAGGATGTAAACGGTAAGTTGCTTTCCGCAGCGCCATACACTGTCATTCACGTCAACAATGATGGTAAGTGGGAAATGGCGAGTGTCAGTGAGGCGCCGGCTCAATATTTCGATAACGGGCTGGAAAAACTTCGTTGGCTGTCCGGCGAATGGTCAGGGAAGGGGCCAGGCGGCGAAGCGACTCTTTCTACTCGATGGATGTCCGATCAACATTTCTTGGTAGCGACGTTTAGAGTCAAAGGAAAGGACGGAGATACTCATGAAGATCTCCAGGTCATAGGCTTTGATCCGCGCAGCCGCAGAATAATTTCATGGCTTTTTGATTCAGAAGGTGGCTTTGGTCGCGGCGTCTGGTCAACCGATGGAAAAACATGGGCTGTCGACCAGATTCGCACATCGTCAGAAGGGCGACGAATAAAATCGCGCAGCCTTTTGCAACCTAATGGCAGCGATGTATTTGTATGGAAGTCGACAGGGCGTTCTCTGGACGGGCTGCTAATCCCGGATAGTGACGCAATCACTGTCAACAGAATTCATCTTTAATTCTTACCTGCAAGAAATTTTCGGAGAAACAATGACGATGTCGAAAAGACTTATAGCAGCACTGACGATGGCAATTGTTTGCAGTGGTATCGCTGGTGATGCCATTGCCCGCGGTGGCGGATTTGGTGGCGGACACTTCGGTGGTGGTGGTGGCTTCGGCGGTGGGCGCGGCTTCGGTGGTGGTAGCTTCGACCGGGGTGGTTTTGGCGGTGGCGGCTTCGATCGCGGAGGCTATGGCGGCGGCGGTTTTGATCGCGGCGGTTATGGTGGCGGTGGTTTCGATCGCGGTGAGGGCGGATTCGAGCGAGGTGATGGTTTTGGCGGTGGCGGATTCGACCGCGGCGGTGTCAACGGCGGAGAAGGCTACGGCGCCAGAGGCGACGACTTCGGATTTGGCGATCGTGGTGTCGCCGGTCGTGATGATTATGGATTTAGCAGTAATCGACCGATCAATCCAGGCGGCATAGGCGATCATGGTGGTATTGATAATGGTGGCATCGGCAATCACAACAAACCTTTGACGCCGTGGGACAATCATGGTGGCGGATTTGACGGCAATCATGGCTGGGACAATGGTGACCATGGTTGGAATAACGGAAAAAACGGAGCAGGATTCGATCGCATCTCCGGAAACAACGTTTGGAATGGCGGGCACAACACGTTTAACTACAATCCGACTTACATTTCTAATCGAGGTGTGGCAGTCAGAAATAACTTCAACGGTTACGGCAATTTCTACGGCCGTGGCTGGTGGGGAGCGCATCCCGGCGGATGGTATTATGGCGGCTGGGGATATGGAGGCTTAGGGTTCGGGCTGGGCATGGGCATGTCCACTGCCTGGATGGTGACTGACTGGGCGATGCTCGGTGGGATGCTTGCACTGGATGTCGGCAGCGGACCAGGTTATGGTGGCAATGTAACCTATAACAATAACAACGTTTATTACAATGGTCAGCCGGCGGGAACTGCGACGGACTATTATAACTCCGCTCAAAAATTAGCCACCTCCTGTGGAGACACCGATCCCAAGAAGAAGGCTGATTGGAAGCCGTTAGGCGTGTTTTCTTTAGTGCAAGGTTCGCAGACGGACTCGACCACGATGTTTCAGCTCGCGATAAACGAAAAAGGTGATTTGGCAGGCAATTACTACGATATGCTCGCCGATCAAGATCAACAAGTTCATGGCAAACTCGACAAGAAAACGCAGAGAGTGGCTTGGACTGTTGGTTCTAATAAGAACGTCGTTTACGACTCAGGTATGGCCAATTTGCTTAAGGATGATGCACCGGTTTTGGTGCACTTCGGAAAAGACCGCACAGAGCAGTTTATTCTCGTTCGATTGAAACGTCCTGACGGTATAGATCCTACAGCTCCATCTACTACTGTGACGCCGAGTCAGTCATCACTGCCGGATAGAGGAGCGCTTTAGGCGACGGACATTCTCTGGAGAGTGGCTTGCCTAAAGGACTCCCGCTGGGTCTTGTTTTAAACATGAATAGAAAACTTCAATTGTTTCGACAATTAAAATTGCGCTTTTCCGATAATAGCGTCTGTAATTGTGTTCTCTAGGGTACAATGAAATTAGAACATCCGGAGATACGCTATGCTTGAAACCACCGCAAGGGGCTTCGCTTATGTGCTAGTAGCGCTAGCTTTCTCCTCGTTCGTCGTTTTACGCGCAATCGATTTGCCAAGTTACCAATCTGCTTGCGGATTCTCTCAGTCAAGCGGAACTGAACATTCTCTGCAGTATAGTTTTCCATTTGTAGGATCATCACTAGCTATTGGTGGCGTTGATCCTGTTACAGGTAAGGATGATCCAAGAGTCCGGATCATCAGCGCATTTTTCCGAACTATTGTTGTAGCCTTAGCCAGAACAGAGAATCGCTGGACTGAGACGCAGATTCCAATCAAGCGTTCTCAACCGATTTGGCTGCTTCATTGCTCTATGCGTTGTTAAACTGTGGCGTGGCAACTGAGTCTTCACATCAACGACAATTCTGAAAGCGCCGGTTTTCGGCGTAGATATTTCTGGCTTAGTTAAGCCGCCAGGATGATTTCGGGCGCATGTAGCCGACATTGTGTCGGTGCGATTGGTTTGACACAGGAAACTTTTTCTTCGTCCACCTGCATGCGGAGCCCGTCTTGTTCTTATTAGCAATGCGAGTTCGTGAAGACATCTCTTGGTTCGATGTGAACTTGTCTTCGTGTATGAAGCCGACGGTCCCCAGGCATGTCAGTTTACGACTGAGATTATGCTACACAGCTACTAGAGACCCACGCACACTGAGGTTTTATGGAAGAGCTTGCTCTGATTAGAGATCTTTCGATCATTTGGGCCGCAGCGCTCGTGGTGGGTTACCTCTGCGTGCGATTGAGACAACCGATCATCGCCGGCTATATTCTGGCTGGTATCGCCATCGGTCCTCATGGGCTCAAACTGATCGATCAAAGTCAGCAAATTTCGGTGCTTGCCGAATTCGGTGTAGCACTGCTGCTTTTTGCGCTTGGAGTGGAGGTTTCGCTCAGGCAGATTTTTTCATCGGCGTTCAAAATTATTCTTGCCGGTCTCTGTCAGATCTTGGGTACTGCAGCCTTGGGCTGGTATCTCGCTGAACTTACCGGGTTGTCTTCCGGACCCGGCGGTGGATTTTTGTTCGGATTTATTTGCGCGCTTTCCTCAAGCGTCGTTGTCACGAAGGTTCTGATGGAAAGAGGCGAATTGGATTCATCTCACGGTCAAATTTTGGTTCCGATGCTGGTGATACAGGACCTCAGTCTGGTGCCCGTAATCTCTTTATTACCAGTGATGAAGGCGACCGGTGGTGATGCGCTTGGACTGATCGCGATTGCGCTCGCTAAAGCTGCGGTTTTCATCGTGTTTATTATCTGGAGTGCAACTAAACTTGTTCCGCTTATCTTGTCCAGGGTTGTGCACTCGAATTATCGAGAGCTTTTTCTTCTGACGATTATTTCTTTATGTTTGATAATAGCGATTGTCGGTCACGAACTCGGTCTATCATTGGCTCTGGGAGCCTTTCTCGCCGGTATTATGATTTCCGAATCAACTTATGGTCACCAGGCGTTGGCAGACTTATTGCCTCTTCGAGATTTATTTTCAACCGTGTTTTTTGTGTCGGTTGGAATGTTGTTAAATCCGTCATTCATTGTCGAACACTGGGCTCAAGTCGCGATTTTTGTTTTTGTTCTCATCCTTGGCAAGGCTTTGATCGCAGGCGCTGCCGCATCGATCGTGACGCCTAATTTGAGGCGTGCTTCGTTGGTGGGAGTCGGGCTGGCGCAAATTGGAGAGTTTTCATTCGTACTGGCACTCACCGGATACAAGTCAGAGATTCTTTCGGAGAGTCTCTACAACCTGTTCTTCGCAGGAGCGGTAGTTTCATTGATTGCTGCACCGTTCCTGATGTCATCATTTCCAGCTCTTATTCGTCGGTTGACTTCACCCGGTAGTAAAAAGGACGAACGGAGAATTGCTGACCGAGATTCAGCTGGTGCAGCCGGAATGAATGGACATGTGGTGCTTTGCGGCTACGGTCGTATCGGCCGAAATTTGGGTTTGGTTTTACACTCCTATGCCATTCCTGTGGTCGTAATCGAGTTGAATGCTGCGATTACCGGCGAATTGGAAGAACTCAATATCCCTTTTGTATACGGTGATGCATTGAGCCGAATTGTACTGCTCCGGGCAAACCTGAGGGAAGCAAGCGTTCTTGTTGTCACGATTCCGGATCCTGTGGCGGCGATTTCAATCATCGATATCGCCAGGCATTACAATCCGGAGATCAAAATTATTGCCCGTGCACATCGATCCGAGGATATCGATGTGTTTCGAGCAACCGGCGCCAATGCCGTTGTACAGCCGGAGTTCGAAGCTAGTATAGAAATTACCAGGCTCACACTTTTGAGTTTAAACACACCTGATCCGGAAATTCAAACCGCACTAACAACCATTAGACAGCGACGATACTCGATATTTCAGCCCGATATCGAATCGTCAAGTATGGCTCAGATTGTTGGATTTCCACATGATGAGTATACTGGTGCCTGGTTTAAGGTGAAAAACAATGACACCATCGGTAAGACCATAAGAGATCTCGATATCAGGCGTGCAACCGGTGCGACCATCGCTGCGGTCAGACGTGATGATAGTGTTATTCCTTATCCTAAGCCGGATACTGTGTTAGAACAAGATGACGAGATCTACGTGGTAGGCAACCCACATGAAGTGACTAACTTTGAGGAAACCTTCTTGTTTCCCCGTTTTTGTCCTGTTTCAGCGGTGACTAGCGATGAGATATCGGCTGTGAGGTGAGCGATGATTATGAAGTCTCGATCCAGGCAATTTAGTTCAGGTAGGTTTATCGCTGCCGTATTGGTTGTGGGCACCTGTCTGACCGCGTGCGGCAAGGCAACAAGTGTCGATAGTCCGATCAATTCAGCCCCTCGTAAAACGCTCGAGGATGGAGTGAAAAGTGACAACAGTAGTTCCACAGCCACTCCAGGTGATGCTCTATTGCAAGATGGTGATTTGAAGAAACTACTAGTCGAGGAGAAAGGAATTCTCGGTGCGGTTCCGCGAGCCTCGGTTGGTATTTATACCGATCAGGCGAAAGCGGGTGATGTGGAGGCGCAGACGCGCCTTGCCGTCTGCTACTACATCGGTCAGGGTGTCGGGGAGAACAAGGGTGAAGCGAAGAAGTGGTTTACGACCGCAGCTGAAGCCAACGACAACAAAGCGCAGTATTGTCTGGCATATTTGCTCGAACATGGAGAGGGTGGTCCGGCAGACAAACATGATGCATATTTCTGGTACCAGATCGCGGCAGAAGGCCATGACCGGTATTCTAAACGGGCTGAGGAAGAAGTGACACGCTTGTCCGCAGATTTTGATGAAGTCGAAAGAGGACGAGTCAGGAAAGAAGTACTCGATTGGTTCAATTTGAGCAAGTTCAGAAAAACCAGAGCCGAAAAAACTCGTCGTTCATACTAAACTCGTCTTTATTCTAAAAGTGTCGTTCATTCTGAAAATGTCGACGCGTTCATTTGTAGATAGCGCCTCGCGGTGCTCTGGTTCTCTCGCTCTCACAGGGGTTCTGTGTCAGTGCGACAGTCCACTTGAGCGCACGGATTACAACAAGGTGCCTTTGAGAATGATACTAGCGATGGTGAAATAAAGCACGACTCCTGTTACGTCGACTAAAGTAGCGACAAAAGGTGTCGAGGCGGATGCAGGGTCGAACCCAGCCTTCTTGAGTATAAACGGCAGGATCGATCCTGAAACACTTCCCCAGAGAACGATGCCGACGAGGCTGAGTCCGACTACGATTGCAATCAGATGGGCGTGCGGTCCGTAAGTATGGAAAGCAGCTTCCCAGGCGAGTACGCGCACGTATCCGACGATACCGAGTATGATGCCCATCGATGAACCGACGATGATCTCGCGCTGCATAACTTTCCACCAGTCGCGCAGCCGCACCTCGTCCAGAGCCATAGCGCGGACTACCAGAGTCGAGGCTTGAGAGCCAGCGTTGCCACCACTACTTATGATCAACGGTAAAAATAGAGCGAGAATTACGGCTTTAGCAATTTGATCTTCAAAATAACCCATTGCATTTGCCGTAAGCAATTCTCCGAGAAACAAGACAAATAGCCATCCTGCGCGTTTCTTGATCATCTCGGTAAGTGCGATTTTTAGATACGGATCGCCGAGGGCTTCACTACCCCCCATCTTTTGAATATCTTCCGTTGCCTCTTCTTCGACAACGTCGACGATATCGTCGATGGTGACAATCCCTTTCATTCTTCCGGCGCTGTCGACGACCGGGATAGCAAGCAAATTGTGTTCCTTGAACAAACGACTGAGGTACTCCTGGTCCGCATCCTCAGAAGTTTTAATGACATTGGTTCTCATCACATCACTGACCTTCAGTTGCGATCCGGACGAAAACAATCGTCGAACGGAGACAACTCCAACCAGGTGTTGTTGCGCGTCGAGAACGTAAACTAAGTACACTGTTTCTACTTGTTCCAGTGCCTGTTTTCTCAAATACAAAAGCGCTTCGTCTACAGTCATATCCGGTCTGACGCGAGCATAGCGAGGGCTCATCAGACCACCGGCCTGGTCTTCTGCGTATGCCATCAGCGCACTTACTTCAGTGCGAGTTGATTCGTCCAGGAGATCTAGAAACTGTCCTCTGTCTTCTTCCGGAATTTCTTGCAGTACGTCGGCGGCGTCATCCGGGTCGAGAACCCGCATCCAGAGCCGTTGATCGCGTGTCGGCAAAGCGATCAGAATTTCAGCTTCTTCATGTCCGTCGAGCTCGCGAAAAAATTCCTCCGCGTCAGCGGGACTCAAGTCTTGAAAGCGCTTGAGCTTTTCCTCGATGTCAATCTCGTTCCATTCGTCATGGAGTCGAGCGTATGACAGGTCTTTCAACACTGTTTCTGTCACATCAAAGTCCCCTGGAGATTCCTATAATTTGTTAGCTTCGTCTTCGTTTTCTTTGGCTGCTTTTTCCATGTCCATCTCACGCAGCGCCTTAGCCTGGCCTAACAGGCTCTCCTTGATCTGTGGCTTTAGGAACTCTGGATTTTGCTTATAGATTGTCATCGCTTCTTTATAGTTTCGAAGCGAATTTTGATAGTCCTTGTTGTTGTAATAGCAATTGGCGAGGTCCATGTATCTAGGGGCGATCAGCAATGCTGATTTCCCCTGACGTTTGTACATGCTGATTGAGGCTTCCAGCATATCGATAGCGTCCGGCCATTGCCCCATGGACATGTAGCCCTTAGCCTTTGAATCGAGGTCGTTAGCATCCTGACTCCTCGCCGAATTGTCCAAAACGATACTTTGCGAGGGACCGGTCGACTTTGGTTTAGCTTCGACTACTTTTGGAACTTCAGGAGCTGGTTTATTGGTGAGGACGAAGATCACGCCGATTGCGCCGACGACTCCGAGCCCGACAATAATATAGGCGGCTGTCGCCACCATTTGAAACATTTCCTTCGGCGAAGTTCTATCGAATTTCTCAGATTTTCTGAGATTTTTCACTGTCGCAGATGGAGTGTCACGGTCGATTTTTTGCTGAGCTTTGACCTTTCGAAGATCTACGAGAAGGTCATCTACAGTTTTATATCGATCGTTTGGATTTTTTTGCAAACACTTCATGACGATGTATTCGAATTCGTCAACATCGACCCACGAAGCGCGTTCTGCAGAACCAAGGTCGGGACGCAATTCTGATGGATAGCTCGGTACCAGAGATACGTGTTTATTCATGGTATCAAGGATGGTATTACCGGAAATTGCGTGTCTTCCGGTCATCGCTTCGAAAATAACGCAACCAAGAGCGTAGATGTCAGAACGATTATCCAGACGTTTGCCCATACATTGTTCGGGGCTCATGTACAGCGGACTTCCGAAGACGTCGCCTGTTCTGGTCAGGTGCTGGGCCTCTTCGCCCTCTTCGGTCATGATTTTTGCGATTCCGAAGTCGAGCAACTTGAGCCGATTGCTTTCTTCGTCGAGGAACATGATGTTGCCGGGTTTCACGTCTCGGTGGATGATACCGAGTCCGTGTGCGACGGACAAACCTTCGCAAAGCTGTTCGAAAATTTCCAGTACGGATGGCAGGAAGATTCCGCGTGTTGCTTTGATCCTCTGTCCAAGAGTGTTCCCCTGGATGTAATCCATTACCAGATATGGTTGACCATCAGCGGTAATTCCAAAATCTCGATATGTGATCAGGCATGGATGTGTCAGTTTGCTTACTGTTTGTGCTTCCAGCTTGAACCGTTTTACCGCCGTTGGATCTGCCCACATAGTTTTGTCGAGCAGTTTTAGGGCTAGTTCCGTATCGAGCTGCAAGTGTTTTACCTTGTAGATCGCACTCATCCCACCCTTGCCGATGAAACCGTTAATCAAATACTTTTCGGCGACTACCTGCCCGATTATCACGTCCGAAGCAGTCTCTGACAGCGGAGCGGCTTGCGCCGGCTGCTGTGCGGTGCCGGTAGATTCTTGCAGTTGACTTTGCACGCCACTGGCGTCTACACCGACGGTGTCATACCCTTCGCCAGTGCGGGTTGCGTCTGATGGTCCTTTCGAAGAGGACTTACCTTTTACGAATACTGTGCGAGTCCAGGTATCCTGCATCGCTTCTTCGGACACAGGTTCGTTTGATAGTTTTTCTAGCCATGTGTCCTTTGGACTTTTTTCATCGGAATCCGACATAAACCGACCTTCGCTGTCCTGGGTGACCACTGTTGCGCTCTGAAAGAGTCATCTTATCAGAAGTGTAACGATCTTATCACTATGGTTTACCGGGACTGCAATTTCTTCTTAGACAACGTTCACAATGACTACCTGGTTGCGATGTGCCAAACTTGTGATCGAAGGCGCTTTGGTATCGAATCTGGTGGCAATTTTCGGGTCACGTCAAAACACTTTCTAAATTTGATACTTGCCTATAAAAAAATATGGGGATTTCCCGGTGTGTATTGCCGGTACGGTCGGATAGATTAACAGTAGTCAGATCCAAACGCTGAGTCTATATGTTGAAGACCAAGACCGCCTGGAAAGTTGTCTCGGATCCCTACGCCCCTGAAGCGCAATGGGCTCCTGCGTGCGCTGAGCCGATTACAGGCGACGTACCGGGGCACATTTTTCGCGCCTATACTCAGACCAGGGAAAAGTCCACCGAACAAAAGGTCGCGGAAGCGACCATCCTGAGTCTGGGAATTGCACTACTTGGTGGGGCTTTTGCCGGTCAGAGCGTTCATGTCAACTATTACGCACAGCATGTCTTCGCTCAGTTGTTTTTCGGTGACCATTTCTTTGAGCCCTGGGGATCATTCTATTACTGGTACAACCAGGCGAATGCCGTGTGCACCTACATCCCAATTTTTTTCGCTTATTCGATGGGTTTCTGGTCTAGTGTGAATAATCTTGGTCGCAAGTTCGGGGTTTTCTGTGCTTTTCTTTGCGCCGCTTATTTCACCTTCGTACATTCCATGCACCTCGTTTTTCCGTTCGTTCAAGAGAAAGATTCGTACACCACTCTTCTAATGGCGATTGGTGCGGTGGGCTCTGTCATGGCATTTTTCCTTGGAAGATCGATCGCGAGGAATGTCGCAGCGATCATAAATCCTCGTTTGATTTTTCTTTCACTGATTTACATATTTATGCCGATGATATTTTCGTTTCTGCCAGCAATGTCGAAATTTGGTCTTGTCGCAGCGGTAAGCGTGTTGTCCGCGGTATTGCTCGGATTGTACATTCGGTGCATGCATAAAGGGTCTTTGAAGACATCCATTTTGCTTAGTCTTTCGGCGGCATCGCCCCTGGTGCTATGTGGACTAATGCATGTTCCTGTCGCCGGATGGTTTGAAACGCTGGATTCGCAAACGAGTGGTTTGCTGTTCTTCTTCAGCAGGGATCTGTTCTACTACTTGTCCCTGCCTTTAGCAGCGCTAATGCTACCGGTAATCGGAACCAGCGCCGGGCACTGGCTGGGTTTGAACGCGATGCGATCGTCGGACAACCTAACAGCCAGCAATACAGGTTTGGAACCGTATGTGCTACCGGATGTAAGTTCATCCGATTAATTGTTTGATGAGTAATTGCCATCGCCCATAACTTGGGTCTTACTGCAGGACCAATTTTATTAATACCAGAAATGCGATTAGCAAAAGGACTGTTACGGCGATTACTATGACCATAATCGTTTTCGAATTATTTGTAGGTTCTGAACTTCCTACATCGCCGACATTGAGACGGTTTCGCAACCGACTGTTCTGACCACCTGTAGAGCTCACTCTCAATGAGTTTGGAGATTGGTCCGAATCAGAATTTCTTTTAACTGGCTGCGAATCTGTTGTACGGAGCCTTGGGGGTGGCACCGCATCTGGTGTTGAAGTCTTTTGAGGATTTTGAGCAGGCTCATTTTGCTGCAGAGGCTGCTTTGGTTCTGGCGACTCCTGCAGCGTCTTTTCAAGCTTGTTTTCCTGTTGCTCTGGAATCGGTAGTTCCAATTGAGGAGTTTGCTCAAGTTGTTGTTGTTGTTGTTGTTGTTGTTGTTGTTGTTGTTGTTCAGTTTGCAATGGCGCGTTTTGTTGCACATTCTGCTGCTGAGTGCCCAGAGAATAGTCTTGCTGTGCCTGAGGCTGCTCTTCATCCGGTGGCGGCGGAGGCAACGGCTTCATCTGTTGTCGCTGCATTAACTGGTGCTGTTGCTGAGGTAGAATTTGTTGATGTTGCAACATTTGTTGGTGTTGCAGTTTCTGCTGTTTCAGTTGCTCCTGTTGTTCTGCAATTTGCTGGGGGGTCAGCGCTGGTTCGTGAGGCTGTTGTTGCGATGATGTCACTGCTGGCGGTGCGGTTTCGGCACCGTTATCTGGTATCGGTCGCAGTGCTTGATCGTTTGAGACGTTAGGCTGAGAATCGCTGGTTCCAGTGCCGACACCAGCTTGATTGGGAGCCTCAACGATCTTCGGATGTTGAGCCGAGCGCGGTTGTCCGGGCACCAGTGTTGAGAGGAATTGTTTTGTGACGGCGTCATGCCATTTTTGCACCGACTGTTTGAATTCGCTTATGGATTGGAATCGTTTTGCTGGGTCCGTTTGCATCGCCTTCTGAATCGTTTCGTTCAAATCGTCGACGCGGCACAAATCGGGAACTTGCGTGTTTAAATCAGGAGGTTTCTTATCCGGATCGCAGTGGGCTGCCATCACCGTCATGATGTTGTGACCGCCGTACGGCAATTTTCCAGTCGTCATCTCGTAAGCAAGAATTCCCAAAGAATAGACATCGGAGCGGAAATCAACTGCGTGACCGCGACACTGCTCGGGGCTCATATAGAGCGGCGATCCGACGGAGTATCCCGCTTGCGTCAGACCTGTTTGTTGTCCCATCGGTTTAGCTATTCCGAAGTCTAGAACTTTGACATTGAGCTTGTTGTTTTGTTCTAACAGAAAAATATTGCCGGGTTTTAAGTCCCTGTGAAGTACGCCGAACTTGTGCGCATGCGCCAACGCATCACAGATTTGCAGAAGGATGGAGGCTAACTCGTCTTCGTTTTCTAAACGATTTTGAGTTTGGAGAACGCGTTGAAGGCTCATTCCGGAGAGAAACTCCATTATGAAAAAAGTTCTTCCGCCTGCTGCTTCCAATGAGTCGATCGCTTCGACGATGTTGGCGTGCTTTAAACTGCCATGAAGCTGGACTTCTTGCGCAAATCTTTTGACGCTGTCCGCATCGCTTGGTGTGACTGTTTTGATGGCGACCAGCCGGTCCGTTTGTACTTCGCGTGCCTTGAGAACCAATGCCATTGCGCTCTCACCAAGGACTTCGAGAACTTCGAAACGGTCAAACAAGACTTTGCCGACGAGTGATTCCCCCGGCTTCTTGCCTTTCATGTCCTGGCGTTCTGAATTTTCCTGGTCGGTCATCGCCGTACCTGTTTAGACCTGACAATCATAAGCATATTAGTACCAATGGTATAGGGCCTGGCTATAACGTGACTGTTGACAACTAATTTTTAGGACATATGCTAATCTGAGAAAAAAACTGAGGAGCCGCTCGTGAACAACGTTAACAGAGAAGATGCAGCAAAAGCGGCACTAACCGATATTAAGTGGCTCCTCCACGGAAATGACGCCGAAAACGCTGACTCTGACGAAAGTTACCTAGATGGACCCGCGATTGTTGGATTGCTGGAAAAGAATTTTGCTCGTCTCGATCCCAACAGTGACGGTATCAGTCGAGATGAACTCATGGATGCGCTCGCACATCCCGCGAACTTCAGTGTGGACGAGTATGAGATGCTTCGACTGGTGGCGAAGTACTTCGACACCATAATCAGTATGGCTGACGATCAAGAAGGGGAAGAGCTGCGAATTACGCACCTGGATTTGGCTGTGCTGAAGCAATTTTTAGTAAACGGGCAGATGACATTGAAAGACCTAGAACGTTGGTCTTACAGTGTCGAGGAAGAAGTAGGTTTGCCACCGCTTTCAGATAGTTAGCTGTCTGCAGGAGCAGCAGCTTGTGAGTGACGGAGATTGCTCGCGATTGCTGGGGATTCAGCAAGACCGCTGTTTTTCTGTGCGCTGTCAAGGTGCCCAGGTTAAACCGCTTATGTGGACAGAGAGTCTGATTTAGCGGTAATCTCTGCGGGTTCTAATCTGGAGTTTTGCATGGTTAGTCTCAGCTGGAAAGAAGTCAGAGCCTTATCCTTGCTGATGGTCCCTCTGTTAACGTCGTCATCTCCGGCTGCTGCCAGACCGGATGAAAACATTCGACTGTCGATACCGCAACGGGAAGCTTTGCATGCCGCTCGGCTCAACGAGCGCAATCTGCGACATCAATCGATCTATGAATCCGGTGGATGGCGTCAAGTCAGAAACTCGGTGGAGATTTCGAGTAGACGCGGTTTTGAAGCATCGCCCACGGGCGTCCCGGTCGTCAATTTGCGTCCGGACGTGATTAACCGGCATATCTTTCGTGGTGTCTCCCGCGGTGGCTTTCCGCAACTGGCACAAACAAATTTGGGCAATTCGAATCTAATTCCGGATTTACGGCTTCCGCGGGTGCTGAATCTCGATCTTACATCCGATCAGAAATCGATTGCTCTGCCGGCAAGATTTTTTCGAGGACAATCATGGGTTTCCGTAAATGTAGGTGGTGAAACTAAGACATTCACTGAAGGCGCGCTCGTGACGCCGGCAGAGTATGTGGCTATCAGCCAGACTATGGGCGGCGACACGCAGAGTCTGTTTCTTAACAAGAACGGCACCGCCAGTGGTGGACAGTTTTCTTTGAGCATGCTGAGGCAACCTCAGTCTTATCGCAACATCTCAACTCTAGTTATACCGGAACAAGTCGTTGCACTGGACGACTTGTCCAGAGGTGCGTTGAAAATTTCCGGAGACATAGTTAATCGTGGTCAGATAGTGGGAATGAGCAGCCCGAGTCGACATGATGGCAAGATTTTTGCGGACAATGTTTTAAATCTGGCTGGCGCGATTATATCTATGGATAGTTTGATCAACGCCAACGGTCTTGATTCAACCGCACCAGGCTTTATGGCTAAACTTGCGTCAATTGCAGATGGTGCTCGTTCTGCTGGAAATTTACTGATTCGCGCGTCGGAAAAGTTGACGAATGACGGCACCATATTCAGTACCGGAAATTTGACTGTCAGCGCTGCAGAGATTCGCAATACCGGACTGATGATGTCTGGAAATTCTCTTGCGGTTGAAACCCAAAAGCTGGTGAACACCGGAGTTGTGAAAACCATGGGAGCACTGCTTCAGTTGAGCACTGGGGATGCGGTCGGAGGTCTCTCGGTTGAAAGTACAGGGGGAACGTTTGAAGCGAATCGTGGCAATATTCGCATTGCAGCGACAGGACCGATCGATCTAATCGGTGGGGTGCTCAACGCTCAATTGGTGAAATTCTCTAGCCCGGATTCTATAGTAAGTGTGGCAGCTCAAGCGATTTCCGGCCTAGTCGATGTCGCCGCTTTTTCCTCGGCCGTCCATGTTGAGAAGGGCGATCTGGCTATCAACAGTATCAATGTTGCTGGCGATCCGATCTTCACAAACAGCGCCGGCAGTATTATTTTGCCGGCGAATATCACTGCGTCGGGCGCGCCTGTAACTGCTGTTGCATTTGGTGACATTATTGGTGCAAACGGCGGAACGCTGATTGACACGTCCTCGATGACCGACAACGGTGGAGATGTGACTCTTCTTGCCGGTGTAAATAATGTCACCGCAGGCGGTGTTACCACCGTCTCCGGTCCAAGTGGTAGCAACGGCTCGATATACGGTATTACCGGAATCAAGGCGTCTGGTGCTGACAATAACTCGACAGGTGGAAACATAGTTCTCGGTGCCTTTGGCGGTAGCATCAACATAACAGGCGCTATTGAAGCCAGTGCCAGATCCGCGGGTCATGTCACTCTGCTAGCACCAGGTGACATCAAACTCGGAGACGTTAACACCAGAGGTCAACACGCTCAAGAAGACTACATTACTATTCGAACAGTTAACCCGAGCCTTGGCAGTGGATTGACTTTCGATTCGAATGGCAAGCTCACTCAAGGCACCGTCGGCATGTCATCAATTGTCGGAAACGGATCGATTGTCGCCGGCAACTTGGAAAGTGGCAACCGCAATAATAGTAGTGCAAATGCCGGCAACATCAATATTCTGGCTGGTGGCTCAATCTCGACCGGGTATCTTAGAACGATGGGATCCGGGGCCGCGCCTAGAGGCTTTGCCTTACAAGGATACGACTATGCCAGCAATGGAGGCGACGGGGGTGACATCAGCGTCGTATCGAAAACAGGCGGAATCCTGATTGACGGTGACATCAATTCATCGGGTGGTGGCGGGGGTGGTGCCAATCACACTGCTGGTGGAAGAGGTGGTGATGGAGGCAATGTTCTCCTCACTGCCATTGCCGATGTAATTATCAATGGACCAGTTTTGGCGCCCGGTGGCGGCGGTGGTGGTGGAGTTGGAATCTCTTCCACCGACACCGGTGGTGGTGGCGGAAGTTTGGGCAACGGTGGTGGACCCAATTCCGGAGGAATATTCTTTTCACCGGCACCATATGATGGACCGGGACGACTGGACAATGGCTTGAACCTGCACAATCCTAATCGACATAGATTTCCCTGGCCCGGTATGGGTGGTTCTAACACAGCTTACGACATCGGCTGTTGTGGTAGCGGATTTGGTGGCGCGGTCGGTGAACCCGGTGAAAATGGCGATCAAGGAACGTTCGCACCGCGCGGTAATTGGAATGATACCTCTCCAAAACCGGGTGGTGCTCCAGGCTTTGGTGGTGACATCACAATCACTGGACGGGACATCTCAGTTACTAAAACGATTGGGACGTTCTACGACAAACGAACTATTCCGAAGTCGCCTTACGTAGACTACAGTGTGTTTACCTATTCGAAAACAGGCACGGGAACAGTCAATCTGACTACGACTAGTGGATCTGTCGTTACCACTGTCTATTCCAGTAATTCGGATCTGGAATCGACCACTGCCGATGTCACTGCACAACTGCGCTCAGGTCAAGTTACACTTGCCGGCAAAATGCGTGGCAGCCAGGTAAATATGAATGGAGTCGCCTTGCCGACGATTGTGTTGCCGGGCGTTCTTCCAGGGGCAGCGAACGCCTCGCTGCAAATCACCGAGAATGGTTCGACGAAAACTATCTCTAATGGTGATCTCGTTACTTCCTCCGAATGGATTGCTCTCATTCAAAAAGCTACGACTGGTGTTCAGGATCTTGCGCTGGGTGCAGGAGGAGCATCGAATTCTGGCAAGTTCGACATTTCGTCCGCCAATATCCCTGCGTCCGGATTTACCAGTCTGGTGATACCAACCAATGTGACTGGTGCTGTTAAAACTGCTGTGGTGAATGCCACCACCAGCAACATAAAAGGAATTCTTCATTTCGACAATGATGGCGCGGTCAACAGCAATAACCTCAGTGTTACCGGCAAGATTGAAGCTCCAAATAAAACACTCACAATTAATGCCTCTCAAGTGAATCTCGGTGGTGGTTCGAAAATCACCGCAGGAAACGTCGATATAAATGGATCTACTATCAACACCGCGACAAGTGGTGTGGCTACAATTGATAGTACCAATGGCGCCACTGTCGGATTGACCGGGCAAGCTGTTTCGTTTTCGAATACATCCGGCGGATCTTCGACAATCAGATTTACCGGAGGACCGCTGGACATCATTGGTTCAACATTCAGCAATGGTTCGAATTCCAATCTGCTGTTTAATAGCAAGGCGACCATTTCCTTGACGGGTCAGCTGTTTCAAAACAATGGTGTGATAGTTGCCAACGACAGCGATGGCAACGGCGGAGACCTTTCGATTATGTCTTCATCGACGAATTTCACTGTTAATTCCGGAAGTCTCTCTGTCGTTCCCACTGCGGTGGGAGGCGGCCATGGCGGTTCTCTAGCGATCGCTGCAGAACTTGCCAGTTTGAGTTTGTCTAGTTCAGTTCTGGACGGAAGTGCTTCAGGAAGCGGTAACTTTAATGGTGGAAGCGTTTCGGTGCTAGCAAAAACTCTCTCGGTGCCGGGCGCGGGTCTGACCATATCCGCTAACGGTGTTGGCTCCGGCGATGGCGGATTTGTTTCGGTAGTGACAACCGGCGCTGGTTCCAACTTGATTGTCGACGGCAGCTCGGGCAATTTGAAGATTTCCGCCCATGGCGGCAGTGCGGGCAGCTCCTCCGGTGCAGGTGGTGGAGTGAAACTTTCGAGTGGTGGTAATCTAACTGTCAACGCAAACGCCATCGATCTCGTCCCACGCGGTACCAATGGCGATGGCGCACAGTATGACTTCGAAGCCGGTACCGCATCCAGTGGCGCGCTCGTCTTTTCTGGTGCGATAAACGCCGATGGTATCGGAAGCGGTAGCGGCGGCAGTATCAAAGCGGTCACTAATTCTGCTAATCCTTTGATAGTAGGAACTGGCTCCGCCAACGGAATTTCAGGGAAGCTGTCAGCCAACGGTGGCGCAATCAGTGGTGCGGGCGGTACCATCTGGCTTGAAAACACCAGTGGTGGTATTAGTTTTGCAGATATCTCTTCTATATCCGCAAAGGCCGGCAAAGGCAATGGCGGATTCTTAACGCTGCTTTCTCAGAATGGCCCGGTAAGTATTCCTTCCGGAATCTACTCGTTTGATGGTGCGGGCACAAATGGAGATGGTGGCGGCGTCTACATCACTGCAGGACACATGAATGTTGCCGCAGGAGGTGCTAAGTTCTCTGCTAACGGAGCCGGTAATGGCTCTGGTGGTTCCATGAGTCTGGTTGTTAATGACAGCCAGGATCTGACGATCGGAACATCGTTCATCACAATGTCTGCGACTGGAGGCTCCACGAATTCAAGCGCCGGAAGCGGTGGCAAGATACTAGTATCATCCGGTGGCGATCTTGTCATCGAACAAAACGCTTTGACCGCCGGCTTGTTAGGAAACGCTGGAGTCGGTGCGAGTTATTCGCTCACAGCAGGTACTGCGTCGCCAGGTCGTTTGCTCATCAATGGATCGCTGGATTCTTCGGGCAAAGGGAACGGCGCCTCTGGAAATGTGGATCTTCAATTCACTGACGCCCAAACATTCATGGTGGGCGGTTCGGGCTTGCAAAATGGAATTACAGGATCCATCTTGGCTCTCGGTGCAGGCTCCGGATCAGATGGGAAAGTCTCGATTACAAATCATTCGAATAAGCTCACTGTTGATGTTAACTCGAGTTTGCTCGCAGGCGAGTTGCACTTCTCTTCGCTCGATGATGTCACCGTTTCTTCAAATGGAAGCATGAGCGGCAAGATTTCGGCGGAAGGCAAAGGCATTTCAATTCTCAATAACACGAGTGCGCTTCGGACCGGAACCATCGCAGCCGGCGTTGATGGAGTATCGCTCACGGCATCCGGAAAGATAGATGTAGAAGGAGCGATAGTATCTGCGGGCGATGTGACTCTGAATGCCTCAGGCGACCTGCGCGTGTTCAATTCGATTTCGAGTGACACCTCCGCAAAACTCTCGGCGCTGGGCGCATCGTCTGTACTCTTTAACAATGGCGGTGCTGTGACTGCGCCGGTAGTGTCGGTGAAAACGGTCGACGGCGATATAGTGTCCGCGAGCACAGCCACAGTTCTGAACGCATCCTCGTTAAGTCTGGAGAGCACCACAGGTGATATCGGTAACGCCTCGACTAGCTTGTTCGTCTCAGCGGATAATCTATCTGCAAATACTGGCGGCGCTGGAGTGGTCAGCATCAACAGTGTCGGTGCAAATCCTCTTGTTCTCGGCGATTCTTCGAGCGGCGGCAACTTCGCGTTGCAAGCTTCCGGACCAGTAACGTTAAACGACATCGTGAGCGATGCCGGTGGGGTACAAGTAACAACAATCGCGGGAAAACTCTACGTTGCGCCGAATGCCACTATCACTGCCGGCGATGGCAGTATCACAATTCAAAATAATGATTTCTCAGGCTCACTGGCAATCGGCGCGAATTCGACAATCCGCGCGACATCGGGCACAAGCGGTGAAGGTAACGTGTATATCGGCTTTGGCGCTCAACCTTCAGTGTTTCCGAAACCGCGGAAGAAGTATAAGAACATCGAGCTCCTGCCAACGAACGGTGGCGGCATATTTGTCGACAGAGCTGGATTAAAAGCTGCATCTCCAATAAATACTTTCACGGCTGATGGAAAGACTATCTTCTTCACCAATAAGTCTAAGAAGAAACAGACGGCAATCGTAATCGAAGGAAACGTCAACATCTCCGCGTTACAGGCGGGCTCTTCTCTGATGAGCAATTCAGCGAGTCTCTTGACTCTTGCTAAACATTGACCGAAACGTTGTTTTGTTTCTCTACACTCGCAGCCACTGGTGGAAACGATACCTGGAAAATTGTCCCACCCTCAGGGCGATCTTTGACTTCGACGATTGCGTCATTATTGCTTGCGGCTTCGCATACAATTGCCAGACCGAGTCCGCATCCAGAGCCGTTGGTTCCGGGAACGCGATAGAAGCGTTCGAATACCTTTTGCTTTTCCGCTTCACCAATACCCGGACCATTATCCTCGACAGATAAAACGACTCGGTCTTTAGCTTCGACTTTTACCCAGACTGAGCCATTCTCCCTGGTGTAGCGAATCGCATTTTCGAACAAGTTTGTGAGAATTTCCGCGATGTCGCCCCTGTCCGCTTTGATTTTAATCTCTTCGTCCGGCAGTTCAAACTCCATGTTTACGCCGCGCGCTAGCGCTTCATGGACAACACTTGCTGCTGCGTCATTTACTGCGGCGTTCAAATCCATAATTTCCAATTCGCCCTGAGCATGAGGTTCTTCAGAGCGTGCAAGACTGAGCAAACGACTGACCATGTGAGCTACCCGATTAGCGGCCTCACCCATTTGTTTTAAAACACTGTCGAAGTTTTCGCGCTCAGTGTCCTTTATTCGTTCGGCGTACTCGACGTACGTTTTAAGCGCAGTGACGGGTGTTCTCAACTGATGCGCCGCGTTACCGATGAATTGCCGTTGCAAATGAATGTGGGTATTGGCGCTAGCGAAAAGTTCATTCAATGCCTTGGTAACCGGCGCCAATTCTGCAGGCGTTTTACCGATGTCGACAGGTGAGAGATCGAGTTTTCCCCGTTCTTTCAGCAGCTTTCCAAGTTTCTCTAGTGGGTCCAATCCCTGTTTGACTCCAAGCCAAACGGATATGCTTGCAAGAACGACCAGCACCAATTGCGGTGCAAGGATGCTCAGGAAGATCTGCTGTAAGAACTCTTGTCTGCTGTTTAAACTTTCAGCAACCTGGATATGTATGTCATCCGGGCTTGGGCTAATTTGAACAGAAATTCTGCACATTCGCACCTTCTGTCCATCGATTGCACTGTTACGGAATTGCGGACCGGCATCGTCAGTGTCTTTCGGAAGTGGCAACTCCGCATCGCCTGTCAATCTGTGTCCGTGGCTGTCAGCTATCTGGTAGAAAAATTGATTGTCTTCGCTGTCCTCGCCGTGCCGCAAAATTGCCTGGGCCGAACGCGGCAGGTCTGCCACGACAATGCCGGCTTCGTTGCGTCCGAGCCTATCGGCGATTGATTCAGCGGATTTCAGAAGCAGCTTGTCGTACGACTCATTGGCGAATCGTTCTGCCAGTCTGTATGCGACAAATGCCGATGCAGAACACAGACAGACAAGTGGTATCAATAACCAGAGCAGCAGTTTTCTTCGTATCGAACCCCCGTGGGGATTACGGTTCGACAAGGAATCCCAGCCCCCTGATCGTCTGTAGTTTTAAGCCGAATGGTTCCAGTTTCTTTCGCAGACGGTGGACGATAATGTCGATAGCGTTGAACGAAACCGAGTCTTCCCAATCGCTCAGCGCGCCTGCGATCTTTTGCTTTGTGACCAGCGAACCGACATTGTGGATTAGAATTTCCATGACCGCGTATTCGCGAGGCGAGAGCTCAATCAACTCATTCCCACGTTTCAACACCCGGCGAACCGTATCGAATGTCAGTTCTCCGATGTCAACGGTCGGGGCGTTGCTGCAACCGAGACGCAATAGCGCGCGAACTCTCGCTTCCAATTCACCGAGGTGGAATGGTTTTGTCACATAGTCATTCGCTCCGCAATCGAGTCCCGCGATCCGCTCTTCATAGCTGTCTCGAGCTGTGAGGATTAAAACCGGAACGCCGATTTTTTTATTGCGGATGCGTTTCAAAAATTCCAGACCGTCCATGTTCGGCAGACCGAGGTCCAGTATCACTGCATCGTAAGGCTCAGTCTTGACGGCTGTTTCCGCGTATTGCCCGTCGCTCACGCAGTCCACGACATAACCGCTTCCTCGCAACACACGAGCAAGAGAATCGGCAACAAGATCATCGTCTTCGACAAGAAGTATTTTCATGGTTTTTTCACGAGCTGCTGCTCCCAGTTTAACGCATACCAAATGGATTGCCACTCCATCAAGAACAAGTCTTGATGGAGGGCAACTTTGGACCTTACGTACTAGGAGGTCACAGAAAGCTAGTCTCCGGCTGAGAAGTCAACCAACTCAAGCCATTCAATTCGGTCCTGGTCATCTTCCATGTGCAGAATTATTAGATTGCTGCGGTCCATAGAGAAGCAATTGGGGCATTTAGCCGCGTGGTCGTCCACGCTGAAGAATTCTTCACAGTCCTGACATTGGTATTTTACCGGCAGGGTTTTAGTCAATTTTAGGGGTCGTGCGTACATAATGTTTTCCTCCATCTTAATTGGTTTGCCGAAGTCGAACTGTGTCGGTTTTTCTTTTAAACACAGGGGAGCTAAAACCCGCGTATGTCCAGTTTTTTCAATGCTCACCGCTTCGCGTTTTTCATCAGCATGTTTTCACCTTACCAACCCAACCCTTTCAAACTCTTTTCAGTCTGGAAAACTCAAAAATAGGAACTGGTGGGCGTTTGCAAGCTTAAAGCCAGAAGAGAGAGGTTTTCACCTCTCCCTTCCAGCGCCGGAAAATTTGTATGTCCGTATTTCGTTATTTCACGTGACTCACCTTAATTCGTAACAGCTGAGCCTGTGAGTGCCTTAGTAGTTGCCTGCGTAAGCAACTGGGGCATGAGGTGCAGTGAATTGCATTGGAGCGTCGAGTTGGAGGCTGATTGGTGTACCGCTTGCGATGCGGACGTTGGCTCCTTTTCTGAGGATCAAGCTCTGAGCGACACCGACGCCTCCGCCGATTGCAGCACCAGACCATGCGCCTCTGCCGACGCCTCTGCCACCGCCTGCGATGGCGCCTACGGCTGTTCCTAGTGCGGCGCCTGTGCCGGCTCCGATCAATCCTCTGACTCCAGCTTGGACAGCCTTACCTTTCCAGGTTTCACCCTTGAACAGGTCGGATTTGTCGTTGCCTGAATCTTTGTACTTATCGACTCCACCAACGAGGTGCGCGGTGAATGGAACTTCCTGTCCGTCAGCCAATCTCAGGCGATTGAATTTGATTTCCATTGCCCCCGATCTACCGAGCATTTTGCCAGGATTGGCATCAGATACTTGACCGATTAACACGGAGCCGCTTGGGATTTGGCTTTCGCCAAGCACGATTGGCTGAGTGATTGTCGCTTGAATCAGGTCACCGGCTCTTGCTACGTCACTGGCGATCGATGTGCTCAGTGTTGCCGGGATGGTCAATCCAGCCGGGGCGTAGACTACACGTCCTTGCATCGTAGGCGGATTGTACTGTGGCTGTTGTTGTTGTTGCATCGACGGCTGTTGCTGCACAGGAGGATTAACAGAGGTTTCTCGCTGTGGTGCCGATGGAATTAATTCAGGAGCACTAGCTTGATATGAACCCGAAATCTGACCTATATACGCTTCGACCGTGCCCTGATCTCTGAGCATGTTTCTCAGATTGTCCGCCCAGCGTTTCGCTAGAAGCGCACTGGTAGTATTTGCGGCCTTCGCGCTGGCACTATCTACGGTGGCGACCTGGTATCCACCAAGTGTTAGCACAGGGCTACCTTTTACATAGGTTACTGCCACCGAAGATGGTGACACCGACTTTGTCGCAACCAGCGCATTATCTAGATTCGACTGAATCAGCTCTGCGCGTTTTTCAGCCGTGAAGCTACCTGCCGGAGCTACGTCTGTGATGACTGCTTGACCTGCCAGCATCACATCGCTATCCGCGGCGAATACGGGCAAAACTGGCATGGAGAGTGCTTGACCAATGACCAGGGTCGCCGCCAGTACACTCCGTTTGATGTGAGACTTTTGAGATTTCATTTTTCTGATCCTTATGCATGAAAAATTGGATGACAACGCGCAGCTAAGCAGGGACCCCGCTCCTAGCGGCTTCCAGCTTTCCTCTTTCTTGTCCCCGAGGGGCAAACTAACCAATGGGTTAATAGACCACATGAGGGAATGAATGTTCCCGTGCAGACTTATTGAGTTTCTGAACTTCCGTCGACTATCTGAAAAGCCGTGCCTGTCTATAGTTGGGCTCTAAGAGCGGATTGGCTTTCACCAATTATCCGACAATTATTAGCCTCAACTAACCGAATAGAAGGAAATTTCTTTCGGGCAGAGGTTTCAATTTAGCGATGACGGTCTAGTAGACCCGCGGAGGGACGCCTGTAATCTTCTCTGTTTTGACTTCAGTAGCTTCCGGCTTACGACCGAAGCACACGCCCAGAGCCTCGAAAGTGGCTGCATCTTTGGGATCTACGAAGCGTTGGACAATCGCGTCGGCCACATCCATATATTGAATGTTTCCATTGCGGTAGGATACGACGGTTACTCCGAAGATACCTTTGTTGATCAGCTCCACTGCTGCAGCCCCGACTTCTAAACCAAAGTTTGCGTCAACCGATGATGCAAATCCGCATCGCACCAGGTGTCCCGGACGAATTTCTCGAACTTCAGGAATTTCGTAGACACCTTCGACAAACTGTCCGGTTCTCTTCATAAATGCTTTGATGTCCGGATCTGCCTTGACGCGGCGTTCTATCTCCTTCACGACGTAGGAACCGGCGCCCATGAGTTTTCTATGGCCAAACGAATCCGGTTGTGAATTCATGTCGACAAGCTCATTTCCAGAGGCATCTCGCAGTCCTTCTGCCACCACGATTGTGGCAGTGCCTGCGTGAACATCGCTCTCTTCGACGCGTTTGATAAACGCATCTTTTATATGTTTGTACAAAACGTCGAAATCAACGGGAATTTCCGGAATCAAAATTGCGTCGGCATCAGCGGCGACGCCACCACGGAAAGCCGTATGACCAGCGTATCTTCCGAATACTTCAAGAACGATGATGCGATTATGTGTGCGACCAGTTGTTCTCAAATCTCGGATTTCATCCTGGATTCGATTGATTGTCGAATCTCCTCCGACGCTGTAAGGCATCAAATCGAGATCCATAGTCTTCGGTGCATGTACGCATGGAATGCCCTGGCTGGAGAGGTCCTTAACGACTGCTCCGGTGTCATCTCCACCCGAGATTACCAGCGCGTCGAGCTTAAACTTCTTCAGACCCTCTTTTATACGTTCGTATTTCTTTTCGTCTTTGATTTTCGATACTTTCACGCGAGAGTTGCCGGCTTCGCTGCCAGCGTCGAAGACGTGAATCTGTTCAACACGTTCTTTCGTAAGTTTTGTCAGCTCAGAGAAATCGACCAGGTTGTAAAGTCCAGCGTATCCGTTTGGGATGATGTAAGCGGTATCGCCTTTGCTCAACGCTGTTAGTGCCGCGCCCTTGATGACGCCGTTGAGACCGCCGCAGTCGCCGCCGGACGTGATGATTCCGATGTTCTTCATTTTGGCTCCAAAAAATGCACGGGAAGATTCATGCATATTTATCATGGATCGATTGGTGTTTGGCTCTTGACTGCGTTAAGGTTTCCGTTCGCTGTTACACTTCGGCGTGAGCGATTACATCGCCATGTCGGAACCTGGGCGTCGACAGCGTAGAGGCTGAAAGCCGTTAGTTCTAGTTTGTTTTACACGATGGAACCGGGTCGCATGCGTTCTAGTATTTAAGCTCAAAGCTACTCGATCAGCGCGAGCTTGCCCATTTGCGGGTGCGCGTATACCTGTGCTCGACCAGATGGCGTGTTGAGTGGTGTTCCTTCGCTTTTCCAGCCTTCCTTCGTCAAGTATTCGAGTGCGTCGACCTTGCCGAGCAATGCTTCAAATGCCGGGAAGCACTCTGGTTTATCTCCTTTGACAAGGAGGAACATAGCACCATGGGCGGTGCGAATGCAGATCGAGTTGTTGCTTTCGTCCAATACAATTGCTTGCAAAGTTTTTGAATAATGTTTTTTTGCAGAAGCAAGATCGTTGACATAATGAATTGTCAAAACGAGCTTCATGCAAGGATCATCAATCGCGTTGGTCGTCGAAACGGCGAATTCTTTCGGAAGTGGTGGCAAGGGCATCATCGTGAATTCTAGAAGCATGATGCAGGTTTTTTGTTTAAAATCGAAAGCATGCTGTTTTCGCCCTTCCTCTTCAAGTTGCTTGGCCACAGCTTGCAGCGCATTGGCGATGTCAGCTTCCGCATCGCCCACTTGCATACGGACTAGTTGGAGAACGTCTAGATACTTTTGATCAGCCAGGTCTGGATTTTGTTCGGCAAGAGCAGCGTCCACTGCCTGTTTTAAACTAGCTTTGATGTCTGTTCCGACCATGCAAACCGCCTTTCGTCAGGACGAACCAATGTTCAGAAATCAGTACTCCTGTGCGATTTAATCTGCACCACTGGTCTACTGACTTCCACGAGATATTCATTATGCCACGCCGAATATTTTCCAACATTATTTTGCGGTTTGAGATGAATTCGTCGTGATAATCACGGGTGGTTCATCAAATCTAAATTCGCTGATACTGTCAGGCAGATTTGAGTATCTAAGAAACCAATGTCCGGTCGCAGCACCGGCAAGGGTCAAGCTAATCAAGGCGACAAGCGAACCGCAGATGCCGAGTGACAAAACTGGATTTGCGTAGATCGATAATGGGACCATTGTGCCGAGAAGAACCGAGCTTAAAGCTGCGGAGATCGAATAATCTCTGCATTGCCGGCTGAGCAAGCGGTGAGTAGTTTATGATATTTTTGTCGAGGTAAATTCACAAGTGGGATTGCCGCTTTCGTTAGCGGGTTACATCACTGAAGACGGGATGGTGAGCGGCTATGGATCAGAAACTGATTAAACAGATCGATACGCCGTATGTCGTCGTTGATCTCGATGATGTTGAGGAAAACATCAAAAGTTTGATGAAAAAGTTCGAGCGTTTTCCTTCAGTCTCTGTTCGACCGCATTTGAAAACCGCTAAAAGTCCGGCTTTTGCAAAAATGCTTCTAGACCATGGCGCCAGGGGAATCTGTGTGGCGAAGATCAGCGAAGCCGAGATTTTTGCGGAGCACGGAATTGAAGACATCCTGATCACGACTGAGATAGCCGGTGAAGTGAAGATTGCTCGCTTGATGAACCTGGTAATGAAACACCCGAAAGTTCGGATAGTGGTAGACAACTGCAATGTTGTGAAGCAGCTCAATATCGCTCACGGTGCGTCGATGATCCCTGAGAAGCTAAATGTTTTGATTGATTTAAACGTCGGGCAAGATCGCACCGGTGTTGATACCGTGGAGCAGGTGCTGGAACTTGCTAAAGCCATTAAGGATGCGTCACCGTCGCTGCGTTTGATTGGTATCCAGGGTTACGAAGGCCACTTGCAGCATCTCGATAACGAATCGCGGGAATCTCGATGTCGAGAGGCGATGAGTAAACTTGTTTCGTGTGCAACGGCATTAAGAGAAAATGGATATGTAATCGAAGTGGTCACCACTGGCGGTACCGGCACGAGTGAGGTCTGCGCTTCGGTTGACGGCGTAACTGAAATTCAACCGGGCTCGTTTATATTTATGGATGTCGCGTACAGAAACGCGACTGCAGGCGCGTTTCGCAATGCGCTGACGGTTGTTGCCACGGTGATCAGCAAACCGAGTAAGCGCCGAGTTGTAGTTGATGCCGGCACCAAAAGTTTATCTGTAGACATGGGTCACGCGGAGACGCGTAATCATCCTAACTGGAAATATCGACCGGCAGGAGATGAACACGGCGTGATCGAGTCCGAATCCGAAGACATAGACCTGGAGCCAGGTGACAGGATTTACTTAATCCCGTCCCACATTGATACCACTGTCGCTTTGCACGACAACTTCCACGTCGTTCGAGGAACTGAGGAGTTGATTGGGATCTGGCCGATTTCCGCTCGCGGAAAGGTACAGTAGCAGTAGGGCGCTGACGTAAATTGCAGCAGCGGAAACATTGAGTTTGGAAAGGACTTGCGTATCGAATTCGCGGAAAGTTCTTCTTTTCATTGAATTATGCGGCGGAGCGACGTTCATCAGGAATAGAGCTGATCAAGGTTTGTATTCGCGCAATCTCATAGATCACAGAATATCTGTCTTCGACTTTTAGCTCGCTCAGGTGTCGGATGACATTTTCTAAGCTGCAAAAATCCGCGGTTTCCAATGATGCCAAATCGATCATTTCCATGGCAAACCTCCCCGCCCCTGGGGTCTCATCCACAGGCGTTGTTTCGTTCTTGACATCCTTAATGTAGTCGTTTGTTCGACTGTCGGCAATGGCTAATTTTTTAAGGCTTGAATTTAACGAATAAGTCTTGCACATCTGGATCACCTTGCGCCGTAAGGATATTGGGGATCGATTTTTATCCTTCGCGTCATTTGCGATCTTTCTAGCAAACGAGCGGGGTGGTGATGCCACGTATAAAGGCGACTTCTGATATGGCGGTTGATTGATGACCGAAAACTAAGAGCTTATGAACTTGGCAAAATGCTCAAAACCATTACTGGAGAAGGGATTACATTACCTGGGTGTTGTCACCTTGACAAAAGCTAGACGACCGGTCTAATATTGTATAGTCGAAAGGGAAAAGACCTGTGAAAGGTCTATCGAACTTTCTGACGCAGCAACAAATTCGTTCCAAGGTGTCACAAGAATGACTCCGCGAGCGCTTTTCCGTGTGTTTTGTTTTCCATAAGCTGGAAATAGAGCAGCAGACTCGCTTGCCGACGTTTGCTCGACCCGAGATCGAAAAGCATTTCTAGACGGTCGGTCTAGATGCGAAGGAGGGAAGGTGATAGAGGTAGTATTCGCGTTCTATTTATTGGTGGTTGCAGCCCTAGTGCTGTCCGACGTGACCAAAGGGTTTCTCGACGTGGTGCTGGACCAGCCAAATCTTCGCCAGGCATTTGAATTGGTTCGGAAGTGGTATTTCGAGCAGCTTAATGAAGAGATCAAGCAAATGAATGTTCGCAGAGCTTCCCGTCTGGAAAGGTGCACCTGGGAAAGCTGCGAGGCTGTTCACTCCGGAGCTGGGAAAGCGATTGCGATGAAATAGTAGCTGGGCACTCAGTGCTGCACCTGTCGTTTGTCGGTTATCGACGGCGACCGAAAAGGCGGCGGCGATGAGATCCCTCATTGCAATTGTTTTGATAGTTATTGTTGGTATGTTGAACAGGTTTAGCCGTCTCAACGCGTTGTGGAACCGCGTCCCTCACGTTTCTCACCGGATTCTTTTCTGTCGGTTGAACTTTCTCGTGGGCTGGATGCTCGGGCTGTTTAATCTCAGGCCTCACCATGGGTGGTGTCACCGTATCTGTGCCACGAACTTGCTTTCCGGTGTCGGGCTTGGAGGGCTCTGCTGTTTTGTCGCCTCCAGGCAGCTTCGCCGCGCCTTTTCCCGGCGCATCCATCGGGATCGTCATTGGATCGTGTTTACCGTGAAACTCGATCTTCATCGACTGTGCACCTTTTTCATTGGTGACGGATGAAATTTTTGCGATGTCTTTTCGGTCTTCCAAGCCTTTGCCGACCTGGACACCAAGCTGAGCTTCACCAGGTTTAAACGTCACTCCTTCGAGGCTTCTTGTGAAGTTTACCTTGTCATCGACGTAAAGGTTGGCTTTCACTCCAGGTATTTTTGCATCCAGAGGAATTTGTTTTTGTTTGAGTTCGATACTGGTTTCGAAGACTAATGGTTTGACTTGTTTGAATGATGCTCCATCTATCTTTTTGTCCAACCCTTGAAGAAGTTCTTGAGCCGCTTTTTCTGATTTTTCGTTGCTCAGTAGCTTGCCTGTCAAACTGTCTTTTGCAAAATTTCTGGCATCAAGCGCGGTCGCTTGTCCGCCCGAGGATCGCGCAGTAATCGTATTGCTGTTCATATCCCAGGTCGCACCAATGGTGGAGGTCGGTGTGCTGCCTATGTGTTTTACCGAGCCGTTCCGCTTATGTCGATCGAGGCTTGCCGAGCCGTGAATGCCATGCACCTGATCGATGTCAACGCGATTTTGACCAATGTGCAGGTTCATATCGAATTTATTGACAAAACCACCTTGAGGCGTCGCAGAGACTCTTCCCAGGGGACCGAAGCCACCCACGGACACATTCGGCGGCTCCATGAATACGTTGTTCATATCGCCATCGATGTGGAACGAATGCGGTCCATTACGTTGGATGTTGAGTTCCTTTATATCCTTCATCTTCGTAAGAGATTCGGGGGCGAGAATGTCTTTGAACATTCCGATCATGCTGTCGCCCGCGGCGCTTTTTTCAACTTTGGGCGGTGGAATTAGATCGCCCTTCTCGCGACCTGCTTCAAATTTGACCTGACTGGTTTTCGGACCATCGCCCTCTTTTACCTTAACTGTGTCGGCGTGTTCCAGCTTCTGTGTTGCGCCGTTGAAGTGACCTTTCTGAGTTACTTTTGTGTTGTCCGGAAGGGTAGTTGTGGTTTCTAAGCCTGTACGCTGACCGCGAGTGTTGAACTCGGGCTTGGTCGCGACCTGACTGCCATCCAGATGTCTGGAGAACATCTGACCGTTGAATGTTCCGCTGCCGATTAAGTTGTGCATGCCGTTTGTGTCGATGACAGGCTTGCCCCGCCAGATGCTGGACTCAGTATAGTTGGAGGGTTTTCCTGTTGCGGTGTCAGTGCTTTTCCAACTGGCAAAACCGTTAGCATCAGGCGCACTGATCCGTGTATGCGTTTGACCATTGCCATTTTTGTAACTTTCGATCTGATTTTTGGCATCATATTTGATATCACTGTACTTAACGCCTTCCGGTCGATCTTTTGTGGGCGCCGTCTGAAAATCGCTGATCTTGCCGTTCGTCACGGTATAGGATGATTTGTCGGCGTTCTGAACAGTGTACTTGGCTGGATCGTCACCTTCTTTTGGAGGCGCGATTTTGCCACCATTTTCTGCAAGTCCTTTCAGTTGCTTGACGTACTGTTCGTCTTGCGAATCAGCATGTTTTTTGCCTTTTTCTGCATTACCGACAATTCTCGCGGCTTCCAGATCAGGACCGAAGCCCAAAGCTGTTCCGATTGTAGAGAGCGTGTCGGCGCCATCTTTGGCTACCCTCTCCGGAAGTTTCGCCGCTTCGTCCACGGCTCCCGTTAGAGAATCTGTGATATCGTTAAACGCTTTTGTGAAAAATCCATTGGAACTGCCTGGTGTCGCTGGCGGTGCCTTACCGTCAGTGGTAGGCTTCTTGTCCCCGATCTCTTCGTCGGTCTCAATTTCTGCAGCAGGCTTTTCGCTGTCCGTTTTTTTCGGAACTATATTGAACATTGGGTCAAATGGATCCGTGATGGTTTCCGTTCCTTTCTTCGGAACGAGGTTGAATTTCTCATCAAATTCGGATTCTTCCGTTATTTTTTCACCAGCCTTGCCTTTTCCTTGCACATCCAGTTGTGGCTCGGCTTCTGCTTCAGCTTGCTGAACAGTAGTAAGTTTTTCGCCTTTCACGCCGTCACCGGCGACTGCGTTAAGTGATTTGTCAAACTCGTTGCCGGGTACGCCGGCAGTAAAGTCTAGCTCGGCAGGATAACTCCTGTCGAAAGGGTCGAGCCCCCAGGGGCGCTTTTGACCGAAAAGAGATTGGTTATAATTTTCGGCTGAAACCCCAAGCGCTGGATCATCAGCATGATCCGAGCCACCGCTGGCGGTGTCTGAAACAGATCCGGTTTTCGAACTCTCAATCTGTGTGAATGGCGATGTGAGAGGTTCGGTTTCAGGAAATTTGGACGCAGGAATATATTCGGTGCTAACACCGTTGTTTGATGTTTGTTCAAATGTCATTTAGGCAGGCTCCCCCAATGAGCCGGTCTGTTCATTCGCAGATTAGGATATTATTCGGAATTTGTGACCAAATGGTATCCAAACCGAGCACTCACGGCGAAAGGCAGTGGAGTTCAGCATTGTGACTGTTTTAACCTGTATCTGACCTGTCCCAATTTCAGAACCAAAAACGGTGAGTTCATCCTTGTGATAGTTCGATTCGTGAAATAATATCCGTGCTATCGACCAGACAATACTAAGATGCCTACATTCGAACAATTGAATCTTCCCGGTTTGACGCAACTTGTTGCTGTCGCCGCAGGCGGTCTTGTCGGCTCCGTCGGTCGATATCTAACAGGGCACTATTTAGCGCTGGCCTTTGGTACGACCTTTCCATGGGGAACTATGGTGGTGAACTTCTTGGGGACCGGACTTCTGGCATTTGTCGCCACAGTTGCGTTTAACAAACCAGGAGCAATCGATCCTGGACTTCGCTTTTTCCTTACGACGGGATTTGCCGGCGGCTTCACCACATTCAGTGCACTAGCTTTTGAAACATTTTCTCTCTATCAAAAAGGTGAAGTGCTGTTGGGTTCCCTCAATATTGGAGGCAACCTCGTGTTAGGCGTTATCGCCGTCGTGATCGGCATTGTTCTAGCGCGGCTGGTGTAAGTAGGAGTAGAAATGAACAACAGGGTTTCTATGAAAAGACTGATGATATTTGTTGATGAAACAGATAAGTGGCAAGGAAAAAGTTTGAGTGCCGCGTTAGTCGACCGCCTCAAGAAAGAAGGATGCGCCGGAGCGACCGTATTACGTGGAGCATCTGGGTTCGGTGCTCATCGCACAGTGCATACGACTTCGATTATGGATTTGTCGAGTTCGCTACCTGAGATTATCTTGGTGGTTGACTCACCGGAGAAGATTGAATCTATTGTTCCGGCTGTTTCCGAGATGGTCTCGGAAGGGCTTTTGGTAATTGATGATGTTGAAGCCGTTAAACTTTCGAAGAGTCACAAATAAAGACGATTTCGAGAGGACTGGTTGAGTAGCTCACGGATAGCTCACGAGATGCCTCGGCCATTAATTGATAACAGCTTCGGAAACGTTTGAAACTTCGAGGACTTTGCATCGCTGACGGTGTCACCGCAACGGAGGTGGAACGTAGAGATTTGGTTGTGGCGGAGATTTCTTCGCGGGTGTTGGCGCTTTCTCCGACTTCTTACGCTCCAGCGGTGGTGGCACGAATAGAAGTGGCTTCGGCGAGATTGATGGTGACGGCGATTTTCCCGTTTCTTCGGACTTTCTCAAATCTGATTGTGGTGCCAGCGGCGGTGGTGTATATAGTGGCGGCTCCAACTTTCGTTCTGAAACTAAAGGCGGTGGCACATAGAGCAGTTTTGCAATCGGTGGCGGAACTTTTAGCTTAGGTGGAATAAACATTGGCGGTGGCAAGAATGAGATGGGACCGGTGTCCTCTGATTGAGCGTGAAAATCGAGCGGACGATAACCCGAATACAATCGCGCAATTGTGGCGTTGTCTCTGCTGGTTGGATTTCCCTTTTGTTTTGACGAAGATCGAAAATACATGACGTCGTAGATAAACGTGGAATGAGAAATTCCTAGCGCGTGCCCGATCTCATGCAAACAGACGAACGCACATACTTCCTTTGGAACGGGACTCGTTCTAGCAAAGGTGTCTACGGTCAAAATTTCCACGGCGGCTTTTTTGATTGTTTCACCATCACATTCCAGATGTGTGACACCGGCAGCCAATCCTGGTTTGCCGTCATTGTGATCGATCTTGTCCGTCGTCCAATCAACTGTGAGGTCAGCCTGTGACCTGTCTTTGACTAATTTGTAGTTCAGCTTTTTCCCGGATGACACACACCATGTATCAAGTGCGTGAGTAATGTAGCTTTTAAACTTTGGCTGAAAACCTAGCACTCCTTTTCCGGGTGCTATATAGACACGAATCGGCAAGCTGGATGTCGGCCACTTCGGATTAGTCTTTCCATCCCGCATTTCATCGAGGTAATCCGGTTTTCGATTGGCGTCTTGATTAAGCTGTTTGCGATCGATTTCGAGTACGGCCATAACATCTTTTACGCCAGCAAGCGCCGCCGGATCTGTTTCCTCTTTCTCGTAGCGTTTAAACCACTTGAGAGATTCGTCAAATTTCGCCAAATCCTGGTATGCAACCGCGATATTGTATATGGTGCGCTTATCGGATGAATTGATCTCCAGCGCTTTCTTGCCTTCGTCGATCGCCTTTTCCGGTTCGCCAAGTTTTTGATACAAGTACGACATAATCGCGTGTATTTGCCCTGAGTGCGGCGATGGATCGTAGGCTGCTGCCAGCTTCAATAGTCTGAGTGCTTCACTATGTTTTCCATCGGCGATGCTTTTGTTAGCTGCCACCATGTTTGTATAAACACTGGTTTTATTGATGTAGTCTTGGGTCGCTTTCTTCATCGCGGCATCTTTCGTGATCGCGACATACTGTTTTAAATACTTCAAACATTCTTCGTTTTGATCCAGATTCTTGTAGATCTGTCCGACGAGATAGATGGCGTCCTCGTAATTTGGATCGAACTGCAGAGCCAATTTACCTTCGATCAACGCTTGCGCATTTAGATTCTGGGCCTTCAAACATTGAGCGATGCCTAAGTGGATAGTCGGCGAATAGGACGTTGGATCTAAAGCAACCGCAGATTGATAAATCTCTTTTGCCTTCTCGTAATCCCCGCTCGCCTTAAATCGACTGGCTTCAACGCAGAGCTTATACGCCTTCATTTCGGTTTGTGCATTCGCGCTGGGTTTTGATGATGCTGATTTTGTGCTCTTAGTAGTATCTCCAGCACTTGCTGGAGCAACCACGCTCGTGTGAAACACAAGAGTTGCCGCCAGGCATAAGTGTATTGTTCGTTCACTTGGCTTCATCGATAGATCAGTTACCGGCGTGGTTAACCTGGATAAAGGCATTCTAAGATATTTTGCTCATGTTGGCTGTCAACAGGAAGGCGTTCGAATGTTTCGAAGTGAAACCAGAGCAGAAGAAGTTGTGAGCGCTGAAAACACGCAGTTGGCGTGTGTTTGGATATGCAACAGTGGGGCAATTGGTTCTGTTGACATGAGTCTGAATCTATGACACTTTATTTCTTGAAAGTCTGATAGATAAAATAGCGGTGGTCGCGTTGTCGCGAATCTACCAATCGGGGTCATTTAGTAATGTCGGATTCGGAAACCAAGAGTGATCTGCACGATCTCAAAATTGCGCTGCAGGTGATGAGTCACGATGGCATGAAGCTGATGATTCCAATCTTGTCTGCCGTTATTGGTGTCGGCACATGCGCGGGACTAATGTACTGGTCGTTCGGAGAGCTTCAAAATTTCTCTCCCGACAGCATTGCGATTTCGAAAATTGAAATGCCTGTTCAGACGCCTCCAGCGACTCAGGCTGTACCAGCTGTGCGTACTACGCCGATTGTCGCCACGCGTCCGCAAGCCGTTCGCAAAGTAAAAGTGAAGCCGCGAAAACCGGCAGTAGCAGCGCCTCGTCGAGTGACTGCCCGCGCCTATCAGGACTATTATTTCGTTGGTCAGGATAATCCGACCAATGGACGGGTGATTCGTGCCAACGAAGCGTGCACAGAGTATTCATGGGACACAAAGAAAGTGTCTTCAAGAAACCGCAGCGGCTTTGGGTTGGCTAATTAGTTCGTAGAGCTTGACGTCTGAAGGCTCGGCAAACAATTCCGGTCCCAGCGCTTTCAGGTTTAACAAGTGCGGGGTTTGATTGTGCTTTTCAAGTGCTGCCTTTGATTCCCAAGTTTCATGGAACAGAAAAACTTGCGGTTCATCTGTGCTGACATGCAGATCGTAGTTTATGCAACCTGGCTCTTTATGCGTTTCTTCAACCATATTGAGAAGCACTTCTTTTACTTTTGCTTCCATTCCCGGCTTCGCTCTAAGGCGCGCGATCACTATGACGTGCTGAGACATCGGTTCACCTCCTGGTGTGAGAACCAAAATTATCGCAGTAATTTATGAAACAAGGAACAGCAGTTGATTGACTTGTGCGTGTCTTCTTGTGATTTTGGCAAGGCTGATAGAACTCGAGCGTGTTGACGTTTTGGATTTCTTCGCCAGCAGCTTTCGCAATTCATTGATATATTTTTCCGGATTGTCGGAATCGTTCAGGTAACGATTGACCAATCGGCGTGCCACGAACAACTCGCTAGAGGTGAGGATGTTGGAAAACACCAGTGCCGCTCCTAGAGAGCCCTTTGCGCTGCGTGCCAGGTCGGCCATGCGGAGCAATTGGGCATCGGAAACGATACCTGCCTGACAGAGAAATTCGCCGACCATCAGATCCTTTATACGAAATGGAACTTGGGTCGGTATATTTTCTGTTGTTGATGAAAATAAGGCGGACATAGGGTTCTCCTTCTGCTAACTGTCTAACATGACACCACTTACGGTGCCGTATGATTCAGCGCAAGTGTTCCTGGTAGACCGAAGTAAAACCAACAAGTTTCCGTTTTTAGACCGTGGTTCCAGAAGATATTTCTAAGGTCTTTCGCTTGAAAACCGCATGCCCAGTGGCATCTAACAACCCAGGTGATTATGCGCCCGTCAGGTTTTGATGCATGTCATGTGGAAGGGACCATTTGATCGGTTCCATTTCGTTGCTATTCAGAATCACCGTTCTATGGAGTTTTCGGTATTCTTGTACAGGCGATTTGTGCACTATTTATAATGTATGTGCTGCATATCTATCGCGTACAGAACGAGGTGATCGATGTCTGATAGTGAAGGCACAGGCAACAGCGGCCTCAGCCACAGAACCGAAAGCATTCTAGTTGAACGGGAAACCATGCCGACCTACTCGGGCATGCTGGATAAAGCGGTGGTTGAGGAGATCATGCGTGCCGAAAATAAGGGATTGGATGATGTTCTAATCGCCCTTCTTCCGCGCGCTGCATCCAGAGCATTCGCCGGACTGAGCAACTTCAAAGTAGGTGCTATAGCGCTAGGTGCAAGCGGCAACATTTACTTCGGAAGCAACATCGAAATCCCCAATCAAGTTTGTGGTTTTGCTGTGCATGCAGAACAGTCGGCGTTGTCCAATGCATTTAGTCATGGAGAACGCGAGGTAAAAGCGGTTGTAATCACAGCCGCTCCATGCGGTCACTGCCGACAATTTATGACAGAGTTTTCATTGTCATACGATCTGCCGATCATTATTCAACGCACCGGAAAAACATCCCTGAAACAACTTTTGCCTGAGGCTTTCGGACCAGCGGACCTCGGAAATAAGCTTGGTGTTGCGAATTTCGAAGCGGCGAGTTTAAACCTCTTCGAATCATTCGAAGCATTTGACGCCGAACCGGAATTGGAACGTGCTGCGCTTAAGGCCGCAGAAGCCAGTTATGCACCGTACTCAGGTTCACCGTCCGGAGCTGCAATCTCGACGAGACGAGGTCGTACGTATTCTGGTTCGTACATCGAGAGCGCTGCATTCAATCCTGGTTTGCCACCACTTCAGGCTGCAGTTAATTCACTAATACAATCCGGCGAAAAACCAAACACGATCGTTGCTGCTGTCGTTGTCGAATTGAAAGATGCCGCATTCACTCAGGAAGACAGTGCCAAAGCCACTCTTAGGGGACTCCAGCCAGGCGCGCGATTCAACTTGGTTTACTCTAAACCAGCTATTGAGACAAAATAGTGCCACTGTTTTTGGTGTCCTGCAAACTGAGTTTCAAACGTTTCTCGCTAAAAGTTGTCTGCAACCGCTTAATCAATTGATCCGCTGGGCACCATCTGTGGTGCCGTACGTGAATCGCGCCGTAGTAGCACCGCCGGCAATATCGCAACTCTTGGCAGCTCGTGGCGTCTTCTAAACTGGATTTTACATTAGGTCTCTTCATCTTGAGGACTTCGCAGTGGCAGTATCCGTGCTTGTTTCGGTAAGATCGTGCCGAAACTGATCGTCGGCATAGGCGAAATTGCACACTGCTATAACCGACAAGCTGATTTCGATCAGGAGAAAAAGTACTTCAACTCATACTTGCAGGCAAAGCTTCAATTGGACCTTGGAGGATTACCACAGTTCAGAGACAAGCTTTTTCTCAGCTACTTACCTACACGAAGCTGCATAAGTTTTGCAGCCTAGGAACTAAGGAGTAAAAGATGAAGAAAGTAGTCCTATCCACCATTCTCGGTGCCAGCCTAGTTGTTGGTCTGTCCGGGACACAGAATGCTGGGGCGGCTCACGAAGCCAAATCTAATGCAAGCCACGCGAAGCTTTTCAAAGGAAAAGTAACGTATCAAGTTGCTAAGGCAGAAGAATTATGGCTTCAACGGAAGTACGACGATGCAGCTAACGCATTTCGCAAAGAAATGAAGAAGCACCCTCGCAACCTCGATGCAACTGCCGGACTGGGAATGTCCCTTGTGATGCAGTTTAAGCTTGATGGTGCAGAAGAACAGTTCGATAGAGTTCTTTCTAAACAACCCGACAATGCAATTGCACATGCGGGTAAAGCATTTGTTGCAATCAACAGGCTTCAATCATCGTCCAAATCTTATATTGATAGACGCAATGAGTTGTTGACCTCCGCTGAAAGCGAAGCGCAAGCTGCTCTGCAAGCGGACTCTACTCTCCCTCAGGCACACTATGCCCTAGGTTCTGTTTATAAAGAACAGAATAAAATTGATGAGGCATACAACCAATTCAAGCAAGCAACTGATGTAGATCCAACTTATTCTGATGCATACTCGCAAATGGCGATGTTGGATTTGCAGCAGAACAGAAATACGGAAGCGGCTGCCAATGCGCGTGAAGCTATCACTTGCAACACCGCTAATTCGACCGGGCATTATGCGCTCGGAGAAAGTTTGCTTCGTCAAGGATCTATTGATGCTGCGATCAAAGAGTTGAATACAGCTCTTTATTTGCATCGCAATAGCGCTCCAATTCACATCGCACTCGGAAAAGCGTATGAGGCTCAAGGTAATGCCGATGCTGCTTTGAAGCAGTACGAGCGCGCTTCATTGATTAAACCGGAAGCGAAAGAACCATATGAACGCATGGTTGGTTTACACCTTGCACTCGGAAATCAATACGAATCTCAAAACAATACTGTCGGAGCATTAAAGGAATATCGTCAAGCAAGTTTGATCGATCCGCATCATCCGGAACCATACTTGCACATGGCGACTCTCCGCGAAAACAGAGGAGATTTGGAACTCGCGATTGCTGAATTGCGATCGGGAGCAGAGATCAATCGCGACTCGCCAGTGTTGTATCAACGCATAGGTGAAGCCGCATTGAAGTTGGATAAAACTGATGATGCTATCAAAGCATTCGAAAGAGCATTGACTTTGTCACCGCAAAATCCAGCTCTTGTAGATGGTTTGAGCCGTTCGTTTTACGTAAAAGCACAGAAAGAATCTGCTGGTTCGTTCTTGATGTCTAACGAATTTGAAAATGCAAAAACTTCGTTGGAAAAAGCGATTCAACTCAATCCGACAAATCTCAGATTGAGATTGGCGATGGCAAAACTTCGTGCACTCGCAGGAGAGCAAGTTGATCTTGCCACCATCGGAGCACCGACAAATGATGCTGAGCGCGTGGCTTATGCTGAAGCATTGCTCGCTCAGAATAAGTTCCCTGAAGCTCAAGAACAAATGCTTCGCGTAATCAATGCCGCCACCGATCCTGTAGAAATAGCAGCGGTCGGAGACCTGGCATTGATGATCAAAGACCTTGATTCGGCATCACTTGCTTATAAGAAAACATCGGAACTTGGTCGACCTGATCGCGCCAAACGCGGCATGACTGGCGTGCTTCGCGCTCGTGAAGAGTCTCGTCGTCACGTTACTCTCGGCCAGGATCTGGCAAAGAGAAATCAGTTGGGCAGCGCGGTTGATACATTTAGAGCCGCGACCGCTGCGAATCCTCGTCTTGCTGATGCGAGACTAGGACTTGCTCAAGCTGAAGAGCGGTTTGCATCAAAGTCGCCAGCGCAACTGCGTGATGCTGCTGAGCAGTACCGCGCGTATCTTGCGCTCTCTCCTGAACTGGACGAAAAGTCTCAAAAGAAAATCACGAAAAAGGTAGAGAGAATTGAAAGTCGAGCAGCTAAGCTGGAAAAAAAGGTGAACATAGCGAAGTTGTAAGTACATCCGCCGGCGATCGAATAGACTAGCAATTGATCGATCGTCGTGCTTGAATCACCGCAGTTTGCCCGGTGCAGACGATTCGCGAAATCAAAAAGAGGGACAGCTTCAATAGAGTTGTCCCTCTTTGTTTTCGTTCGTTTCCAATCGTGGGCTTTCTCCATTGTCTGGATCGGTGTAGTATTCCAATGTTGAAGAAAGAATCCGGAGGCGGAAATGGGGCACTTCATAGTTTCGAATTTTGTATTGTTGGCCCTGTTGTCGATGCTCGTAGCAGTCGCGTTGATGCTCTTCGTTCGCAAACTTTTCGGTCTGGAATTTCTAAAAGATCATCATCCGGTTTCTGATCCACTACTTGCCTGTGTCGGAACACTGTTTGCAATTCTGCTCGGGTTCATGGTTGCAAATGCAATGACCAGGTTCGAAGAGGCACGCACAAACGTCGAACGAGAAGCTGGTGCCATTGGCGACATCTACCGGCTCTCGCGTGGATTGCCTGAGGACATAGGTAGTACCATTCGGAAAGACTGTTTCACGTATGTTGATGGTGTTTTGGAAGTTGAATGGAAACAGATGGCGAAACGAAAAATGTCCTTCGAAGTTTGGAATATGTATGGTCAGATTTGGACTGATTGTCTGCGTGTCGAGCCATCGTCGAACAGAGAGAGCAACATTCATTCAACAATGTTGAATTCATTGGTGACGCTAGGAGACTGTCGACGACTCCGTGCTACGCAAATGAATAACAACGTTCCAGGCATTCTCTGGGCGGTTGTCTTGATTGGTGCGTCCGCGACTGGAACTCTCGTACTATTTTTTGGAATTACCGACATGAAGCTCCAGTCGTTTACGACAGCGCTCGTAACGCTCGTTCTCTATCTGAATGTGTTCTTGCTTGCTTGTTACGACGATCCATTCAACGGTGAAGTCTCGGTAAGACCGCAGGCCTTCGAAGTCGCAAGAGAGTCTTTAGGACGGCGGTTTAAAAGTGATGAGGCGATTCGAAAATTGGATGATGACGAAGAATCGGAAGTCGATACTTCAGAAGGCGACACATTGGATGACCAATCTTCCAGTAAGGTCGATGCATCTAAGGCCAGTTCATCTAGTGAGCAAGTCAAGGATGCTGCTGTTAAACCAGGAACGAAAGCACCTTCGAAGGCGATTATTAAACCGCAGTTGAAGCCTCAGCATTAGGTCGAACAGCGTTTAACGAAACAGGTTTAACGAAACACCGCGTTGATGCAGCTAAGGACCGCCTAACGCGCGAGCCTTGGCTTCCGCGTCATGCATAATTCGTTTGCATTTTTCTTCGGTCTCGCGCTCGAGTTCATTCTCACGCTCGTCTGAGACATCAGTTCCAATGTGTCCATCTTCGTACCGATAGAACTGATTCGCGTTCGATTTTTCGTGTTCGAGTTGTTCCTTTGCTTCTTGCCTGACCTTGGCGACCGCTTCACGTGCGTGCTTCATGATCTCCTCGCGCCGACGAGCAGCCGCGACCTGTGCATCCGATAGTTTCGGGGTGTCATCAGATTTCTCATCGGCGCTTTTGCCGGCCGCCGGTGCAGATGCACGCACTTGCGACGTATGCTTTTCGGCGCGCGCAATTCCTTCCTTACACTTGGCCACGACTGCAGCATTATTGCTGGCAGCTCGCTGGCAGAGTTCATATTCATACTTGGCTGCGGACATCCGACCGAGCGCTAAATTTGTGTTTGCCAAATAGTAGTGCGGTTGCCACGACATAGGTGAAAACTGCGCAGCTTTCTCGAGAAATGGAAGAGCCTTCGAATACTCTTTCGCTGCATAAAGTTTTGTCCCTTCGTCAAGATCGGTTGCTAGAGCGACTTGTTGATAAAACAATCCGGTAGTTACACACAGCATCAATGCATATTGCCAATTTCGCATGAAGAAAACCTATATGTAGCGTGTCACTAATTAATATACAACACCGAAGAAAAATCCGCGTTTCCATTAGGCTATAATTCCTGGCAACCATAAATCTATGAGCTAGAGGGAACCGCATTCGGTAGGCAAAAGAGCGAAGATTCTTGTTCAAAAATGCACAGTCCAAAATATTAGTCATCGTGTCAGTGGTGTCTTGTGTTGCGTTGGTGTTCTTAGGCACGGCCGTTTGGAAAAAGCTCGATCGAAAACCTGCCGAAAATCAAGCCCATCAAATTTCAAAACACTATATAAAATTGCATGAGCGTCTCATCGAGCGCGCAAAGGGGGTTCCCATAGATTTAGTTTTCATTGGTGACTCACTGACCGAACATTGGCTTCTTGAGGGCAAAGACACCTGGAATAGAGAATTTTTGCGTTGGCATCCAGGTAATTTCGGTATTTCGGGAGACACCACATATGGTGTCTTGTGGCGATTAAAACAAAACGCGATTAGCAGTTTGCATCCGAAAGTTGTTGTAGTTTTGATCGGCACAAATGACTTGTCCGTTGGTCGGGGACCGGAAGCGACAGGACATGCAATCCGAAAAGTCGTTCAAACGATAAAATCGCAACTACCGGATACCACCGTCGTGCTACTCGGATTACTACCGCGAAATTGGAGAGGCGATCCGGCGCGCCAACTTGTACGAGAAGTGAATGAGAAAATTGCAACTCTCGATAACGGTAAGGACATTGTGTATCTCGACGTCGGCAGCTCGTTTCTCGATCAAAAAGGCGAGTTGATTCCTGAACTGATGGCTGATGCAATTCATCTTTCGGCAAATGGGTACAAGGTATTTGCAGAAGCGCTCAAACCCACGCTTCAGCGCTATTTGGATGGCGACTCCGCGAGTTGATATTTAGGTATGTATATTTAGGCGTCAGCCAGGTGTGGAGCGTCGGGTAAATTTCTGTCAGCGCACCGAGTAGTTTCAACAAACTTTTAAAGCGTCGCTTGATGATAATGCCTCAATTCGTGGAAAACGCCCAAGAGGAGAGGGGGTGGGCTTGTTTTCGTCTTTCAGGAAAATTGTGAAAAGAATTTTTCGAATATGGAATCTTTTCTCTCTATTTCTAGTCTCGTACGCAGAGCTTATAGAGCTATTTAGAAAAAGGACATACCATTATGAAGAAGCAACTACTATTGATCGGCGCATCTCTCGCGCTCTGTACGTCCGCGTTCAGTCCGGCACTGGCGCAGACAACAGAAGATATTTCAAAGGGCAATTGCAAGAGGACGTCTGATGTTTGTCAGAAAACCCTGGATTATTGCCAACTCAAAAAAGGGAAATTCTCCTCAGACAACGTCACCGGTGTTTTAAAGGACTGTATTATCTCCTGCAACGCGACTGAAAAGTTCATTAATCGCGGTTCTGGACTCAAGAAGAAAGCAGCAGCTTTAACTATTGATGCTTGTAATGCTGTCGCTAAATCATGCGATCAATTCGGAGATGATGACCGGATGCAGGCTTGTGCGAATGAAGCGCGCAAGTGCGTGGGTAATCTCCAGAAGATCCAGTAGAGGGGTTGCGATTACAATCCACTTCTTTCAGAACGTTCCATTCCGTGCAGACTCGGACTGGAACGTTCTTTCTATTGGTGTCTAAACACAAATCGCTGCCTGAGCGGCACAGCATTCTTAATCCGGATCAGTCTGAGCTGTATATTTTAGACCTTCCGACAGGGTTGGATAAACGTAGAGCATCTCTGCCAATTCACTGAGCTGTGCATTCATTCGCATTGCCATTGCAACTGCGTGGATGACGTCGCCGGCTGTCGGTGCTACCACTGTTGCACCTAGAATTTCTTGACTATCTGAATTGCTGATCAATTTCACGCATCCGTCTGTTTGTTGCATAAGAACTGCGCGTGATACATGAGAAAGGGGCAGAGATCTAACTTCGTACGCGTATCCAGCCTCTTTTGCCTGCTTTTCGGTTAACCCCACAACGGCTATTTCCGGATCCGTAAAAATACAGCGCGGAATCTGCATGTGATTAACTGCTTGTGCGCCAACTTGTGAAAATGCATTTTGCATAGCCAACTTCGCATCGAGAACTCCCACCGGCGTCGCCATCTGATTGCCGTGTTCGGGACCGATCACGTCACCGGCAGCAAATATGTCTACGGAACTCGTGCGCAGGTATTCATCGACTCTGACGTAACCTTCTTCAGCCAATTCAACACCCGCACAGTCTGCGGAAATTCCATCAGTGTTTGGTTCTCTGCCAGCGGCTACCAGAAGTTCCGCTGCGTTTAAATCTAGTTTTCTGCCATCACATATAATATGAACTAGAAACCCATTTTCTCGAGAACCCGAAACCGATTTGATCTCACTGTTCAATAGAACATCGATGCCTTCGTCTTCCAACACGGTTTTCAGGATTTCACCGACTTCCGGTTCATATCCATGTGAAAGCAGCTGTTCTCCACGTTCAATAATAGTTACTTTGGTACCGAAACGTGCAAATGTTTGACCTAACTCTAACGCGATGTATCCGGCGCCTAAAATAATCATCGATTCCGGGAGTGTTCTCAACTCCTCTTTCTCATCGCATGTCAATAAATCACTGGTAAGAAAATCAGATGATGACAATCCCTCGATCTTCGGAATGTAAGGGCGGCTGCCAGTCGCAATCAGAAACTTGTCGGCTGTATAACGTTTCCCTCCGACATCAATTGTATTTTGATCTAAAAATCGTGCGTGCCCGCGCGCGAGCGCCGTTGACTCGTCATCAAATACGGTGTCACGCTTCTTTCTTCTGTAATCTCTAATGATGGCATCTTTCTGCTTTATAAGATCTTCGAAGGACAGAGATGCTCCTTTGCATTGAATCCCTTCAAATCGGGGCCTTCGCATTCCGAAATAACTTTTCGCCGCCTCAATGAGAAACTTCGATGGAATGCATCCGTAGTTTAAACATGTTCCACCAACAAGTCTCTCTTCCGTAAGTAAAACCGTCTTGTTTAGATTTTTCGCTACTGCCGCGGCTGCAGCCGCAGTTGAGCCGGAGCCCAGAATCGCAACATCGTAATGGCTCGGCTTCTTCATATTGGTTCCTATCTCGGTTTAAGTGATTTTTCGTAGAGTAGCTGCGACTCCATTTTGTTCCGCTCTTTAACTTTTTGAATAGGGGGAACAAAAGTCGGTTATCCATGCGTCCCGTATGCAAACCAATAAGACAACGCAAAGGAGATGTTATGTCGACAACTAAAGACAAAGACCTAGAGGACAAGGACGCCAAGGTCAAAGATGCAGAAGAAAACAAACAAGTAGAGACTAAGAAGCCTGAAGAGAAAAAAGAGGATAAAGATAAGAAAGATGATGGGGGTTGCTGCGGCAGCTAGTCCACAGGGGGCGGCCTTTCCGCCCCCCATTACCAATTACGAATGAGAGTATGAATTTGATATGGAAATGAATGAACCATTTAATGGAGTGAGTCCGTCGAATCCGGATCCGAATCCAACACCGAATCCGACACCGTCACCATCGCCGATACCGAAACCGACACCGCAGCCGGCACCAATTCCGGTGCCTGACCCGAACCCGAGTCCCTGGCCGACACCAGCTCCCAATGAACCGGATCCCGTGCCGCCTCTACCTGGTCCAGATCCATCGCCTGAGCCATTTCCGGATCCTGCGCCAATGCCAGAACCAACGCCGCCACTGCCGGAGCCAGCCCCAGGACCTAGTGAGCCTAGCCCGCCACCGCTGGAATAAAAGATTTTATTGAAGAGGGAAAGAGCAAATAAGCGGAGCATGATTTCATGCACCGCTTATTTGTTTTTTACTCAAAATTCGTACGGCTCTGAAATTTCAGTTATGGTTTCTGCCACATCGTGCTCGTGTGCCATTATGACAACGTCTGCGAGTGAAACGATACCTTTAATATGATTGTCGGAGTCCACGACCGGAATCCTTCGAATTTGATGTTGCTGCATTAGTCCAACCACCTTTTCTAAGGTGTCGTCAGACTTGCAAGTTATCAGCTCTGCCGTCATACATTCTTCTACATTTTTGTGCTGCGGATAAGAGCCATCCGCCAGTACTTCGAGACATAAATCGCGGTCAGTTACCAACCCAATCAGTGTGTCGTCATTTTGACTTTCAATGATTGGTATTGCTCCTACATTCAGGTCTCTCATTATATTGGCCGCTTGCTGTGCCGATTCTCCACGACAGCAGCACATCGGCGCAACTGTCATTATTTCGTAAACTTGCATCCAACTTGCCTCCTCGTACACTTATTTCTACCTACTTTCTTGTTCTTTAGCACCATCTTATGATCGTGATGAATCAACGAAAGCCAGATTTTGTGCGGCATTCGACGGAATCGCCAGCAGGGTGTTCTCGACGCGCTCGAGGGTTTCGATCTCGGTTTGTTGTGCTAAGCAAGTAGAAAGCATAAATTTGCGAATTGCTTTCAATCCCAATCTTCAAACTGATATAGAGGTGTTCCATGACAGGTCCGTGCAGAAGTCTAAGAAGTAGGCTTAGAAGTTATACTGCGATGACGGATGCCGATCTCATCGTCGCGTGCCAGCAAAGAGATCCGGAAGCGTTGAATCATCTGCTCGAGCGTCATCATCAAACTATTATTTCGATGGTCTACCATGTCGCGCCTGACTGGCTGGATCCCGCAGATCTCGTTCAAGAAGCTAACATCAGAATTTGGCGTTCCATCGGCAATCTGCGTAACCCCGACTGCTTCAAAAGTTGGTTGCGCAAAATTGTCACCAACCTTTTCTATGATGAGTTGCGTAAACGTCCGAAGGAAGGTCAAGTGCTGTCGATTGATGAACCGATCACTTCCGAGAATGGAACCGAGGTTGCAACACGCGAGATTCCTGATGAATCCGCACAGCCCGAGGACCACATTTTGGCCAATGAATTAGCTGATGCCGTCGCTAGCGCGTTATCCACATTGCCTGGTCAATTTAGAACAGCTGCTGTGCTGCGTGACGTGGAAGGACTTTCCTACGAAGAAATCGCTCATTTGACTCAGTCCGAAATCGGAACCGTCAAGTCTCGAATTTCAAGAGCGCGTACGAAAATCCAGAAAAGATTGTCATCTTATCTGCGGGACGTTGCTTAAACGATCAATTAAATTCTGATTTTGATGGCTTCCAGAGATGGGAGCCGTCATCTTTTCGTCGAGTCTTAAATGTTTGACCATGCCTGTCAAACCGGGCGGACGTCCACAATTGGGGAAATCTATCGGGGCAATTCGAGAAAAGTTTTGTTTTGGATGTCCAAAAAGTTTGGCGACTGTATAAATTCACAGTACTAAGCCCTGCGGCGACCGTTCTACCCCTTCCACGCGAGTGGAGGTTACGACCGTCTCGTAGAGGCCGGACATTGAGTCCCTGCGGAAGTAAAAGTGTTGTTCCTCGCTCGCTGCCGAGGTCCCATTTAACTATGAGGATTTATCGACGATGATTGAAACTGCCAATGTGGCCGAGAAACCTACGCACTATCTGGTTAGTCAGTTCAGATATCCCGATGGTGATCAAGCGAGATTTGAAGATACTGCTAGTAAATATCTCGCCGACTTGCTAATTGATGGCTTGAGTTCTACTAAAACAGATGAAGCATATATCGCTGAGATGAACGATGCTCACAGAAAGCGATTCGCTGATGAGTTGGAGGTTTTGACCGCTGCTGCAGAACCCAATTGGACGCCATAATGATAGACTGAAGGACGCGTTGAGTTGATTCATCCGTTTGTTGCGTCTCTAAGGTGTGAATGAAATTTCTAAAAGCCTCGGTCGTATTGCTCGCGATTTTGTTGATTTCAGATCCGGCGGTGATTGCCCAAGTCAATTCTGAAGTCTTGAAATCAGAGGCTACGAGCGCTACGGCGACTGGCTTGAGTACAGGTTTTCAACAAAGTGAATTGCCCGAACGTTTGACTGCAAAACCGAAATTTAAAGATGCGGCGGAACAGGTACTTGCAGATTGCATTGGAAAGAAATTTGATGCCGCTATGGAGAATGCCAAAAATTTCGCGCAGGTGGTAAAGCCCAAGCGCGAAGAAATTTCAATGATGCTATCGACCGCGGACTCCCTGGAGTCAACCAACAAAGAAAAATCGCTGGCACTACATTTGATGGCATATCAGAGTTTTAAAGCCGGCGCCCGAGCGAGCGCTGATGAGACTGTAATAGCGCTGTTTAACATAGCGGCAGTTGCTAATTCGAAAAATCCAACCGATTCCGAGCGACAGTTCGCAACCGGAGTGGTAGAGCAAGGATTGCAAACACGCCGATTGTCCGGCGGAATTAGGCAGACCGACGCTCCGTTTGTACTGTTGCATGCGCAACTGGAGTTTCGTCTCAAGCATTGGGACAACGCGATCAAAGAGTATCTTTTTTGGCTAGGAATGTATTCGGCGAAAGGACAAAATCCTCCTGCTAATGAATTGCCCGATGCACTGGGCGAAGTTGGGATTGCCTATACGAATTTGAAAAATATTTCGAAAGCGGAAGAGTATTTTTCGCTTGCTTGCAAAGCATGCAACGCGTTTAATGAAACCACGGTCACGCCTATTAATCAGTACGATGTGGAAGATTTTTTGATCTTCAATTTACTTACACAAAACAAATTGGATCATGCCAAGGAACTTGCGCAGCACCATTTGAAGTTTAAAGAGAATACGCTCGGGCTGCGGTCTCCGCAGCTCGCGGATGAGTTAAACCGATATGCCGATCTTTTCGAGCAAGCTGGTGAAACCTCATTCTCGTATTCGCTGCGAGCAAGAGCGGGACGCGTCGTAAATCCATAAAAATGTAAGCCCGGATGAAATCATCCGAGCCTACATTTAACTCTCGATTGTTTGGCAGTCTCACGCTAAATGTTTTACCTAGTCTACCTTTAGACCGATGTTTGCACGCCGTCTATTTGTATGTGCGATGCTCTCCTGCATGTCTTCGGTCAGTTCATTGAATCGTCGTTCGATTGCTCTGATGTTTGAAGATGAAAGCGAGCCGTCGCGTTTTTTCCGCAGTTCTAGATTGGCGACCTTGATCAAATCAGCTCTCAACTCTTTGACTTGATTGTTAGTCAATCTACCGGCATCGTATTCAAACTGGATACGCTGATCGAGCAAAGCTCTTCTCGCGGCAAAGTCATTCGTTGCTACTAGAACTTGATTCCCTTGAACGTAGACGCGCTCTCCGAGCAGAGGTGAATATGCAGTAGTGGTTCTGACTACTGGAGTGAGTTGCGAACCGATTACATTAAGACGATAGGCTAGTGGTGCCACCTGCGAGAAGGTTACCGGTCCACCCTGGCGGAGGACTACCTCTTGTTGTGCGACCTGCTCCAGAGCTGTTCTAAGCGGTTTGATCTCAGTCACAGTTACTGTGTTTTTTGCGATTGCATCAGCAATTTGTTGCTCTAGTGCCGCGCGCCGTTCTTGGATCTGTGCCAGGATATTGGTCGCAGGGGCTGATGTAATCGCAATCAGGTTGCCGTTGACGTCTGTCGTCGCTACTACTTTCCCGGTCGTGCGTTCCGCTACATAGTAGCCGGCAGGAATTCTCACTGTCGAGCTATAGTCACCAAACAATTTTCCGCTTAGGGGATCAACGACGATATAAGGAGTGCCGGCAGGCAGTGCGAATGCTGGTGACGAAATCGTTCTGGTTTCGATGGTTGTTGTATCTGCCATCGCGGATGGTGCCACTGTTACCGTCGCCAGAGCGGCAGCTAATAATAGATGAAAACGCTTCATAACAATTCCTCCCTAGGTTACTTCCACTCTGGTTGATGTGGACTTCGACGTGACGCAAGAATTCTGACTTGAGTTCCCACAAAGTTGCGTCGTCGGGCTGATGGAGCGTTTCTTTCGCTCGGCTTTCAAGGTTTTGCGGCATCACTAGCGTTCATCAAATTTGCTATGAGGGATTAGCACTTGGAGGAGATAGAAATGGACAGATCAACCGAATCACTATGGTTGGCGGACTGCAGTTTACCGAACTTCGATTCACTTGGCGCCGACTTGGAGTGCGAGGTACTGATAGTGGGTGCCGGCATCGCCGGTCTCTCGACCGCTTACGCGTTGACGAAGGCAGGAGTTCCCGTAATCGTAGTGGACGATGGACCGCTGGCTGGCGGCGAAACAGAGAGGACCACTGCACACGTCACGACTGTCCTGGATAAGCGTTACTACGAGCTCGAGAAGTGGCATGGAGCGGCTGTTACAAATCAGATCGCCGCCAGTCAGAGACACGCCTTAGAACGGATTGCCTGGACTATACAAGAGGAAGGCATCGACTGCGGCTTTGAAACAAAGGACGCCTACCTGTTTCTTCAGGCTGGCGGTGACCGCCAGGTTTTGGAAGATGAAATGGTGGCAATGCAAAATGCCGGTTTTTCCGACGTCGAAATTGTCGTCAAGGTCCCACTGCCAACACCTAATCCAGGAGCCGCTCTTCGCATACCTGCGCAGGCTCGATTTCATGTTCTACGGTATTTAAAGGGCTTGGTTCAAGCAATTACATCTCGCGGCGGCAAAATTTACTGCGACACACACGTAACCAACATCAAGGATGGTGATGTTGCCGAGGTGCTCACCGACTCAGGTCACACCATTCGCGCGAAGCATGTGGTGATTGCCACGTTCAGTCCCATTAGCAATTTGGTGGCAATACATACGAAGCAGTCTGCGTATCGTAGTTATGTGATCGCTGCTGAAATCGATGATGACATGCAGCTTGATGGTTTGTTCTGGGACACTGAGGATCCTTATCACTATTTGAGAACGGAACCGATTTTCGACAAAAACTACGTCATCATTGGCGGTGAAGATCGTAAAACCGGACAGGATGAAGATTACAGCAAGCATTTCAAAAGTCTTGAAGATTGGAGTCGGCAACTGATGCCGCAGCTTGGACCTGTTGAATTCCGGTGGTCCGGACAGATATTGGAGCCGGTTGATGGGATAGCATTCATCGGACACGATCCAGGACATAAGGAAAATATCTACGTCGCGACTGGATTTTCTGGAGTGGGAATGACGCAAGGTACGCTTGCCGGAATAATTCTGGCTGATCAAATTATGGGCAAACCGAATGTCTATGCAGATATTTATAAACCCACAAGAAAAACCCTTGCCACAGTTGAAACTTATATAAAAGAGAATGCTAACGTTGCCGCGCAGTATGCCGATCACTTAAAACCGGTTGATGTGCACGAAGCCGATATTCCGGAAGGTGAAGGAGCCATCGTGAATGATGGTGCGGATAAAGTCGCTGTGTACAGAGATGAATACGGTCAGCTACATAGATTCTCTGCCGTCTGTCCGCACCTCAAGGCGTTAGTGCGTTGGAATCCCGTGGAAAAAAGTTGGGATTGCCCTGCTCATGGCTCTAGATTTGAAGCGCTTGGCGGGGTAATTGATGGACCCGCGAATTGCGACTTGACGTCGTGTCCGTTAAAAGTGGATGGAGATCAACCTTCCGAAGCGTTTCAATTTCCGCTGACCGGAGCTGACGATCCGCTTCCTGTTTAAAGTTAAGAAGAACAGTTCGAAAAAGAAACAGCGGCGCATTACCGCTGTTTTCTTTTTGATTGGTATTCAAAAATTTGGAAACCACAGAAAAGTCGCAAACACTTAGTGTTTGCGACAGACTCAAGCTATAAATCGATGAGTAATGGTCAGTCGATCTGTATTATTGCGGGCCGACCGCCCGAAGGACTTTCTTCTTTGTTTTTGCGGAATTGATCGATCGCTTTTTTCAACTCAGCAACAGCAATGACTACCGAGGTAATCACCGTAACTACGGAAACTATTGTTTTGAGCGTGTTTATCATAACAGTCTTTCCTTAATTTCTATGACACGTGCCCGACTCATCCCTGCCATTGACCTTATTCTCGAAGATCTTCCGCGGTCGACACTCGAAGCATTGTGCTTGCATAGCATGGATTTACTTGTATGATGCTTGCCTCGTATTCGGGGAATTGGTTTGGTACGGCAATCTCAGCGGTGCTCGCACCGTGGGTGATGTCATGTGCTAAGAATTAATCATTATCGAAAAATTGAAAAACTTTTGTAATTGATGACTTGTCCGAACAAGCTATTTTGAGGCTGCCATCACGATAGCGGTTCAAGAACGATTGAGCATGAGGTTTTACCGATGGCGATATTTAATAGTACTGAAGAATTGTATGTTGTTATGGAAGCGCTGTGGAACTGGATCAAATCGAACGATGAGATCTCATCTGAGCTTCTGAAATCGAAACTAATCGTTCGCTTCGTATACAAAAATCCTGATGGAAGCCTCACTATCGATGGTTCTGATGGTAAAGAATTGCGAGTCACAAGCGGCGATTGTGACTTAAAACCTGATGTGATTATGCAGATGCAATCTGATCTGGCGCATCAGTTTTGGCTCGGGAAGGTCAACGTTCCTGTTGCGTTGGTCTCCGGAAAGATAGTTTCGAGAGGTCCGGTAAATAAGGCTCTCGCCCTACTGCCGGTTGTGAAACCTGCTTGGCAAATCTATCCGAGCATAGCCGACGCGCGATTGAAAAAGTCAGCCTAGAGTTGACCTATTTTTTCGCTTTTAATTTTTCCAAATCTGTTTTGTGATTGAGGATATCAGCCCAGACGTCCTTCTGCTTCTCCAAACGTTGTGGGACCGTCCTGATCGTAAAGTCTGTTGGATAGAGCTTCTTCGTAAGTTCCTTCCATTCCAGCGGCGTTGAAATTGTTGCTTCGTTGGCGTTTCTCGGGGAGTATGGCGATGGCAAGGTCTTTCCACGACCGTTCATATTATGGTCAAAGAAGATTTTGCCTGTTCGTTTCTTGACGGCCCAATCCATCGTGATATCGTTGGGGCGTTGTGCCATCAAATGTCTTCCTATAGTTTCTGCAAGTGCACGCACCATGTCGTATTCGACGTTACGAACAATTGGTACGTATATGTGCAATCCGGTTTTGCCGGATGTTTTTACAAACGCTTCGACTTTCAGCTTATCGAGATTCTCCTTCAGTGCAAGCGCGACCTCGCACACTTTTGCAAATCCTGCTTCGTGCAATTCCGGCTCTGCACCTTTTGATTCCTTGCCGCTATACATGTATGGATCCAAGTCGAGCACGATAAAGTCCGGATGGTTCATAAGCGAGCGGTCGATATTTTCTACACTGCCAGTGAAACTTTTCGGCAGGTCTTCACCATCGGGGAAGGTATCCGTCCGGGTGTGCGCCGTGTGCAGTTCCAGATCTGCTAATTGGGCAAGCCAGAGCAGTGTCGGCAGGTTGTTGCATTGGATAAATTCACCATCTGCCTTGTTGTGCTCGGAGAACAACTCGACAGTATCTACGAACTCCGGTTTTTTATTTTTCCAGTGTTTTTGATAGAAACTTTTTCCGCTGACTCCATTGGGATATCTGATCAAAGTCAGAGGTCTACCATGCAAGTGGGGCAGAATGAAATTGGAAACTTGGACAAGGTATCGAACGTAGTCACGCTTTGTGACCGGTTCTACAACATCCGTCCCGGGCCAGAGAACTTTATCTAAGTTTGAGAATGAAACGGTGTGCGAATCCACTTCAATCGACGCGGTGTTGCCGGCGGTGTCGATTTTTTCGATTAACGCCTCGAGTTTTTGTTTGTCTGCTAAGTCTTTAGATTTGTTCATTCGCATACTTGTAGTTGAGATAATTGTCGACGCTGGGGGTATCAGCTTCAACGATGCTAATCGAAGTTGTTTTTCGAGCGTTTTCCAGAGACTTTCTGGACACCTGATTCTCGTCCAAATTTTCACCAACGAAAAGATGTTTCAATGAGTGCATCGCCGTAAGAGTCTTAAACCCCTCCTCCGTCAATTTTGTGTTGGAGACGTTGAGAATTTCTAGATTGGGAAGTTTGGAAAATTCGATGGCGTCTTCATTTGTTACGCGACAGCCTTCTACCGTCAGGACACGCAGGTTTTTCAATTGTCCAATCAATCCGAGAGTTCCTGGTCTTACTGGACTGCGATCGATTCTCAATTTTTTCAACTTAGACAATTTTTGTATGTACTTGAGACCGTAACCGTGGAAGTTGTCCATTCTACCCAAGTAGAGAACCTCCAGATTCTGTAGTTGCTCGATTCCCTGGAATGCCTGGTCCGTAAAAAAGTCTCTTTCCATACTCAGAATCTTGAGATTTTTTAGATCGTATACGGACCGCAACGCCTTATCGGTTAGATTCGGATTCTTGTCGATCAAAAGAACTTCCAATGTTTTCATTTCAGACGCTATTTTCACTTCGTTGTCACTCAGACCATGACACTCATATAGCGAAAGACCTTTGAGCTGTGCCTTTTGCAGAAACCTTAATCTGGATGCGGTAGCGCGTTCTTTCCATAAGCTGATGTAACCATACTTATGGAAAGTTTGGTAATCAACGAAGTCCTCTTCGTCGACTCCGAATTTTTTATACCAGGGAACACCGTCGTTCCACGGCATTATTGTCCAGCCCACATTACTGGGAAGGATTGGTTCGTCCTCGGCTCCGAGCATCAACTCAGTGTGTGGTGGTACTGGTACCGTGACTTCGTTGTCTTTACTAGGATGAATAACGTCGATCAATTCGGGCACCATGGGTGCCACCAGGAGACCGACTCCACCAACTACGACCAGAAGAGTTACACAACTGAGGATAAACCTCCGACTAAAGGCTGGTGCCAAAACGATAGGGGGCGAATCCAACGCCGTCGGTTCCGGAATCGCCATTTTGATTTCACGGGTGTTGCTCTGAGTGGCTCTGAATTCGCGAAGCGACTGGATGCTCTGTTTCAATTCAGCCATTGATTGAAAACGTTGATTCGGATCTTTCTCAAGACATGTCGCCACTATTGCTTCAACTGCCTGGGAAAACTCTGCGTCCGGACACTTCTCAGCCAACGTTGGCGGAAGCTCAGTTGTTTGCTTCATGATCGTGTCGAGAACTGTTTCGCCGGAGATCGGCGGCCTTCCGGTGAGCGTTTCAAACATTATGCAACCCATCGAATAGATGTCGGCACGAGTGTCGAGTTCTTCTCCGCGCGCGTGTTCTGGGCTCATATAGCGAGGGCTGCCGATTAATTTGCCGGTACGAGTAAGGCCAGGGTCTTCGACTCTTTTTGCAAGTCCGAAGTCGAGCACAAATGCTTTGGGCTGAGCCGAATCCAATTGTGTAAGCATAATGTTGCTGGATTTAAGATCTCGATGAAGAACACCCTGCGAATGTGCAAGAGCCATGGCGTCGCAGATTTGAATGAATATTCCTGCCGCTTGCGAAATTGGCAGTCTAGTTTTTTCCTCGATAAAATCCGATAGGGTTGTACCGCTGACAAAGTCCATTACCAGGTATGGTTGGGCATCACTAGTGATACCAAAGTCTAGTGTGCGGATCAGATTGGGATGCGATAACATGCTAGCTGTTTTCGCTTCCATCTGAAATCGCATCATCCCTTCGCCAGTCATAAGTTCAGGTCTGAGCATCTTTACTGCAACTTCTTTATTCAAACTGGTATCGCGCGCCTTGTACACGACAGCCATTCCACCAGAGCCAATCTCACGGATCACCTCGTAGCGCTCGGCTATTATTTTGCGTTTTCTGTCCGGCATTAGGCGATTCCAGTTTGGCGCAGGAGTTTAAACGACCACTCTGCCCAATGTATTGTTTTCGCGTTCAGTTTATTTCTTTGATTCAAACGGAAAAACAGTTTTCCAATCATTTTTCATATCGATCACAACCCAACCTTTTTGATTAGCTTCGTCAAGTGCTTTATCTAATCTGCCCACTTTGGAGTCCCGATCATACGCATACTCCCGCTCAGCATCAGTATGATGCACGAGGGCGGCTAACCGTTTCCCACTTCCGCCCGCGGTGTACTGAAGCATTGCCAGGTCGCCGTTGGAATTTCCAAAAGCCGCGATCGGTCTGCGACCGATCACCCTTGCGATAGCAACAGGTTTTTGCGAACTATCACAGATGAAATCAATCTCGGGCAGTCGACGAACATTAGGTTTGCCTGCTCCATCGGAGAACTGCAGTTTTACGGTGCTGCCAATCACGTGTTCAGGTGGAATGGCGTAGACTCGTTCTGTCCACGGTCGCATGAATTCGGTTCCGCCACCGGAGACAATGTATGTTTTAAAATCATGCTTCTGTAAATACGCGATCACTTCCACCATCGGTTGATAAACGCAGTTCGTGTACGGTTGATGAAAACGTGGATGCATTTCTTTTCCGATCCACTTTGTGACGACATCAGCGAACTCGTCTATAGTCAGTCCCTTGTACGTCGTGCCCACCAGTTCTTGCGAACCGCGCGCGCCGGCTTTGGTAAGCACGCTCATGTCATCGTTGACGACGGCTTCGAAGAGTTCGTTCTCCATCACTTCCGGATGCTCTTTGGCGTAAGCTTTTGCCGTTTCTTTTATGAAAATGACCTGTGGGTACATCGGCTGTTCGCACCACAAGGTGCCGTCGTTATCGAATACTGCAATTCTTTCGCTTGGTTTAACGAAGTCCGGACTCTTCTCATCTGTGACTGCTTTGACAAAATCAACTATGGCTCTTTTTCGCGGACTGTCGCTCCATGCGCTCAGATCCGTATCGATTTTTTCTTTCGCGATGGTGGGAGCCGGTGCCAGCACCGAAAGCATTATTGTGAGTGCCAGCGCGACGGCGCTAATCGAACGGGTTTGGGTGCTAAAAAATCGTGGTGATACTTTCATGGTGATCACTCCCTGGCATGGAGGTAACTGACAACTGCGCGATTTGCCGCATTCGAACAAGTTTAATCTGTATCCGGTAATCATTCATACAGGAGCTTACGATAAACTTGCTTTATAAACGCGCTGGATGACAAGCGCTGGGTTTGCTTCGAAACATTACTAACAAAGAGGATTTCCGAGTGAGTAAATCAGAAAACAGGGAACCGAACTGCGATCGTGCTTCAGGAAAAAGTCTCGATAATACTAACGAACGCAGAATTGTTCGAAACGGAAAAGAACAAATCAGCATAAGCCGTCGTCTTTTTCTTGCCAATGGTTTGATCGCAGCTGGAACCTTCTTCATCGGAGCTCCTGGTGTCGAAGCAAAAAAGTTGCTCGCAAAGAAGGAAGAGACGGTCAAACTCAACATCGCCGAGTTGCAGAGCAAAATCAAGGGCAAAGTTTATTCCGGCACCGACTCCCAGTTTAACGATATCGCATATGGTGGCTTATGGAATAAGCTCGCCCCCACCAGAAAGCCTCAATACATCGTCAATGTCGATGAAGAGCAAGATGTCGTCGAAGCTGTTAAATTCGCCAAAGCGAATAAACTTAAAGTCGTCGTTCGCGGCGGTGGTCACAACTGGTGCGCACCATCACTTCGGAATGGCGGCATGATGATCGATCTGACCAATTTGAATAAGGTGATTTCGATCGACGTTGAAAACAAGAAAGCTATTCTTCAGCCCATCATAACCAATCGAGATGCACAAAAAGCTCTCAACGCCAAAGGACTGTCGTTCCCGACTGGTCATTGCCCTCCGGTGAAGATTAGCGGCTACCTGCTCGGTGGTGGCATGTCGTGGAACCAGGGCACCTGGGGACCTGGTGTTGAAAGTGTCGAAGCGATCGAGATGGTAACACCGGATGGTGAGAGAATAACGGCGAGTGCCAAAGAAAACCAAGATTATTTCTGGGCTGCTCGCGGCGCTGGATCTGGCTTCTGGGCTGTGGCGCTTCGTTATCACTTGAAACTCTATCCACTACCAAAGCGCATCTCGGGATGTTCCTATTTCTTCCCTTACAGCGAGATGGCCAATGCCGCAAAACTGTTGGATGAGATCGCGAGGGAAATGCCACCACTGGTGGAGCTAAGCCTATGGGCTGTACAAGCACCACCGGAACTTGCCGAGAAGTGTAAGGACTCGAACAACTGGGCATGCCTCATTACCGCATCGATTTTCGCTGACTCCGAAGAAGAAGCGAAAGATGCCGTTAAGCTGTTGACTGGAAGTCCATTAATCTCAAAATCAATTTTGAAATCTGATGTTGCACCGTGCACTTTCGAACAACTATTCGATGCATCTGGAGCCTTATGGCCACCAAATCTTCGCTCTAGAGTGGAAGCCCTTTTCTCGGACGCAAAATTGGTTGATATGATGGCTGCGACACATGAGCACATCATCAAATCACCATCGAAGAAAACGGTGTTTATGTTTGCCGTCTTCACCGGCAAGAATGTTCCTGCCAAGCTGCCTGCTGATGCTGCATTCTCCATGAGTGCACGTCTCTACGGCGGACCATGGACGATGTGGGACGACGCCAAAGATGATGATGCCAACACCGAGTGGCACGACAAATTGTTGAAACTGATGGATCCCCACATCAAGGGATACTACATCTCAGAATCGAACACGATTAGACGTCCTGAAATTCTCAAAAAATGCTTCAGTCCTGAGAACTTCGCAAAGATCGGTCAACTCCGCAAGAAGTACGATCCAACAGGAGTATTCTTCGCGCCTGGAGAGGGCGTGTCCTAAAAGCGAGCATCAAAAACATCAAGCCGCGCGGTTTCGTTTAAATCGAACCGCGCGGTTCCCTTTAAACGCTTCGACTTACACTCGTCCGAGCCGGCTGTCGTTTCCAAAGTGAACGTATCGTTATGAACGACAACGCTGCAAACTGATTGAAGCGAAGAACCCTCGGGTGACTTGCTATCACGATTTTTTCGCTAGTTGTGAACGAACTATTTCACGTCGGTGGCGCGCAGGAGTTCGAGCAATTCTGCGTCGAGTTGTTCTACTGTCCACTGAGTATCAAAAAGCATTCTAATTCTGTTGCCCAAGATGGCGATGTTTTCTTTGTACTTTCCGGGAGATTTTTCCATCGCAGCCAATGTATAGAGATTCGCCTTCTTCTGGAGGTAATGCCCTTTTTTCCAATCTTCGATCAAGAGATCTTTTCGCGACTTACCTGTGGTTCCAAGTGGTGGCGAGTCCAGAAACTTGTAGACGATCTCCGGATTATGTTGCTCTTCTTTCTGGTCCTGTAAATTGAAAACATGGGCAAGTGTAGTGGTGCCACCATCAATAGGCTTACTGCCTTTTTGTCTTTGCACGATCGTCTGAATGATAGACAGTCCCAGGCCAACGGAGCTTGCTACGAGCAGTAGTTCTGCTCCAGTATTCGTATGATGCAGAAGGAACTCGCGACCGGCGGTTACACCAAGGATTCCGCCTTGCATAAAGCTGGCTATGAACAGATAGTTGAGATACTTCTGTTTCTTGGCTTCCATCATTCCCTTGCCGTTATAGGCCCAGGACAATTCTCGATCGATGCGATCTGCCACCATTCGAACTTCCAATGCCGCACCCATGATCTGGTCCAGCAACTCGACCTTGAGTGCTAGTTCTTCATCGGTAAGTTCAGTGCCTGGATGCGATTGTCGGAGTTGTTGCAGCCGTTCCACCTTAGGAAGCACGCCGATCAGATTCGCCGCTTCTCTTGCGCCCGGTGTGAGAGCGCCTCTGGCACCGCCCTGATCTGTAAACGAAATGCGTCCCGATCCGCTTTTGATTTCAGTATCGCCTTCGGCTGCCATCGCCCACGGTGCCATGTTTACCACAAGGCTTACCGCACAAACAATATGTACGAACTTCTTGCAAATTGTTCTAGATATCGCTGTTTTAGCTGGTTTTGACATAACAGATCCTTGCGCGGTGTAGTTTAAATAATAAATTTCGGAACTTATCGATTTGTTTATCCAGCAGAAATTGCTTTGTGTAGTTCAAAAAGTGAGCCATCGATCTCTTCAACGTGCGTTTGCAAGTCGTGTAAGAGATCTACTCTCTGAAAAAGAACTTTGATGCTTTCCCTGATCAATTCATCTGAATTCTTTGGATGGGCTGCCAATTTTCGCCATTTGTTTTCATCCTCTGCGTTGAGCCCGGTGTAGGCTTCCCAGTGTTTGATAACAACTTCGCGACGAGTAAGGTTATTTGTCGAGCCCGGATTTGTGCTGTTGAAAAACTTCCACAGGTAGCTCACCTCTGCATCTTCCGGTTTGTATTTTGGATCGAGAAAGTGAGCGAGAATGTTTGGATTGTTCTCGACGCGACGACTCCACAGATATGGATGGACTAAGTTTATTCCTGCAAGAGTGGTGCCGACTCCGGCGCCGACGAGGAGGAACAATTGAGATGTGTTGAACCAATGATTCAGAACGAATGATTGTTTGATTATTCCTGTTGTGCCGCCTTGCGCGAAGTTGAGAGTATTCAACGCGTTGCTGACGCCATTTTTCCGGCCGATCAAATCGTCGAGCGCGATGTTCGTGAACGATAGTTCGCGGTCGATTCTGCCGGATATTTTTCGGACTTCGCTTGCAGTTGTCATTATTCGCCACAAGCAAATCAATTTCTTATTCGTCAGATCCCGAGTCATTGGAGCGCAAGTTCGCTTGGCTTCTTGTAACTGCTGAACGTACTCCTCGATCTCGAGAAGTTGCGCTACTTCTTTCGCGTCAGCACGCAGTGTTCCAGCTGGAACTTGCGAGGGAATGACGTCCGGTGTGAGCTTAATGTCTACGAACTCAGACCGTGGTGATGCAATCGCGGGATGACCTGATACGAACAAACAAAGTAAGATGGCGCTGACCACTCTTAATCGTTGAGAGCGTAGATTCATAGGAATAAAATTTCTGATTCTTGTTGAGTAGTTTAATAACGCGTAGAGAGCAACTCTTATAGTAACTTAACGGTGTTGGTCTATGTCGTTTCTGAAATTTATGCAATCAAAGTTCCGATTGGATAATCAACTCGACATTGAACCGTCCCGTTGTTGAATTGAATCTGTCGGAAAGAGTCATGAGAACTGAAAATAAGAAGCAAATTTGGACTTACGTTCTCTCCGTCTTTTTTGTGGCGGTCGGAATACTTCACTTTGTCAAAACGTCTTTCTTTCTCAGCGCGGTGCCACCATACGTTCCATATCCAACCGAAATGGTTTTAATCAGTGGCGTTTTTGAAATTCTTGGAGGAATCGGAATAATTGTTCCTCCAGTCAAAAAGTGGGCGGGAATCGGACTAATAGCGCTTCTTGTTGCAGTGTATCCGGCTAACATTCATATGGCGATAAACAGCGAGCTGTTTCCAAAGATACCGCCAGCGGTGCTCTGGTTTCGATTGACGCTGCAACCGCTATTGATTTATGCCATCTGGTTGCGAACCATAAAAAAATAGTCTGCAGATTGCTAAGCCGGAAGCAATTCGTCCTTTCTTTCGATTGCTGCTCTCAATCGGGTTAAGCCTTCGATGATGGTCTGTTCGTCCAGACCGCCGTAGTTCAGCAAAAATTCGCCGTGCGGTGCATCACCAAGGTACATATTGCGGGTACTCGATATTCCGACGCCCAGTTTTTTAGCGCGTGCCACCAGTTCTGCATCCGAGATCTCGGTGTTTAATCTGATCAACATGTTGATGCCGGCGTTGTCACCAAAGACACTGACGTCTTTTTCGAATAGTCCTTTCAATACATTGATCATCAGCAATCGTCTCTCGCTATATAAGGAACGCATTCTTCGAATGTGTCGTTCCAGATGACCCTCCATGATGAAGTCTGCTAGAACTTGCTGTTGTATGAGTGGCGAGTGACGGTCGGCAAGCCACTTCGCTCTGGAGAAGACATCGACCAGATCTTTTGGCACCACAATGTAACCAAGGCGTAAGGCCGGAAGAAGAACCTTGGAGAAAGTTCCGACGTAAATGACAGAGGCACCACTGTCGATACCAGCCAGAGCTGGAAACGGTTTTCCTTTATATCTATACTCGCTGTCGTAGTCATCTTCGATGATGATGGTTCCAGTTCTGCTTGCCCACGCCAACAAGTCGAGCCGCCTTGGCAGTGATAACGACACGCCGGTCGGATACTGGTGCGATGGTGTGATGTAGAGAACCTTGAGGCTCTCCTCCGTCGATACATCGAATCTGGATTTGAGGTAGTCGGTTTTAATTCCGTTTGCATCTACATATATAGGTGAGAGTTTTGCGCCCTGAGCTTGAAACGCTCTTTGTGCTCCGACGTACCCGGGCTCTTCGATGCCGACGGTGTCTTCCGGGTCTACCAGAACCCGCGTCACCAGATCGAGGGCTTGCTGTGAGCCATTTACAACGATTACTTGCTCCGGCTCGCAGACAACGGCGCGTGCCCGTGCCAAGTAGCCGGCGATTGCCGCGCGCAAAGGCTCGTACCCGCCTGCTCGCGTGGGGCAATCGAGCAACGCCAGGTTGCGCTGCCGGCATCGCCTGCTCAGAAGCTGGCTCCAGATACGCATTGGGAACTCGCTCATGTCCGGACGACCGAACGTAAACTGGATTTCGGGCTCGTCGTCAGGGAAACCGAGCCAATCCTTCGACTGCAGGGCGCTTCCGTATCGTGAAAGCTGCCTGCGACGCGGCAGTGGCGCGGTTCTTTCAGGCAACTGGTCGGCTAATTCGTCGACAACGTCCTCGGCATCGGTCAGTTCGTCCGGTAGGTGTCGCGAAACGTATGTCCCTGATCCCGGATAAGCCTCAAAATAGCCCTCTCCTAACAAATAGTCATACGCCATTGTAACGGTGGCGCGGGCTACTCCCACTTGTTTAGCCATTTCACGAGTGGACGGCACCCGCTTGCCCTTAGCCAGGCGTCCGGAAAGTATTCCTCGGCGGACTTCTTCGTAGATCTGCCGATGGAGCGGAACGTCGGAAATACTATTGATATTGATGGGAAAGTCCACAGGTTCCTACGATGTCAAATTGCCCTTTCGGGTTTGTTTGTTAAGTGGACTGGTATTACAACACAAAAGTGGCACTTCTGCAATGCCAATTTAATTGTTAGTCTTACTGCATACCTGAGGACCAGCAAACCTCAGGGAAGAAAGGACACTATGAAAAATCTGATCATCGTAATACTCGCAATCGTTATAAGCGGTTCGATATTGCTTCCATCCCCGGCACAAGCAGCCGTCACCGACCCCGGTATCTACAACATGTTGAAGAACCGTAGAGCGTCACTGGCTGACCGGGAAAACAACTTACTGAGAAGCAGAGACACTCTTCTACGAATTCAAGACGATCTCAATCGCCATAACGATAACAATCAAAACAACGCACGCCTCGACCAGCTCAAAAAAGAACTGTATGTTAATGACCTTGACCTGCAGAAAGTAAGACTGGACCTGCGCGACGTCGATCGAGCCCTTGTCTAGGATTAACTAGAGCCTGACAACTCGACGAAATCATCGGAGCGGACTGAAAAGTCCGCTCTTTTCTTATTTTCTGACCAAACAAACTTTCAATTAGTCAACAAGATCCGAACTAAAGCAAGAGCGTTGCTGGCGCCTACGGCGGTGCGGCTTGGCGGGTTATTTAATTAATTCGTTAATGCAGGAAAATTGCTGCGAATTGAGCTATCTTTGAGCGTTGTAATCCACAGAAAAGCTGCATCGAAAATGGCGGCACCGGGCGGTAATGGCGAATTTTACCTGGGTCATAGATCAACGAAAATGTATTGGTTGTCATGCTTGCACGACAGCCTGTAAATCAGAGAATGAGGTTCCACTTTCAGTTGACCGGACCTGGGTCAAGTATGTGGAAAAGGGCTCATTTCCCAACACTCAACGACATTTCGGCGTGTTGAGATGCAATCATTGCGCCAATCCACCGTGCGTTCACATTTGTCCGACGACTGCGATGTTTCAACGTCCTGATGGAATCGTTGAATTCGACAAAGACGCATGTATAGGATGCAAAGCCTGTATAGCGGCGTGCCCATATGATGCTGTTCACATCGATCCGGAGACGCACACAGCCGCAAAATGCAATTTTTGCGCCCATCGTCTCGACGTGGGTTTGGAACCTGCATGCGTGGTCGTCTGTCCTGAAGAAGCGCTTATCTTCGGCGATGTCGAAGATCCATTGTCTAAAGTTGCGCAGTTGATTGGACGTGAAAAAACTCAAGTTCGCAAGCCCGAGAAGGGAACCGATCCGAAGTGTTTCTACATCGGCGCCGATGAGGCTGTATTAAATCCGGATGTCCAAACGCATGATGAATCGGGAATGTACATGTGGTCGAACCAACGCCAGGAAAAGCATGGCGCTCATCTCGACAACAACAAACCGTCCGGAATTTCTTTGTCATCGGCACTAAATGCGGTGACTAACGCGAAAGTAGCATATGATGTGCACCACGACATTCCATGGGCACAATACGTCAGTCTGTATTTGTGGACTAAATCAATTTCTGCCGGCGTATTTCTATTCGCCTGGATGCTGTGGACTGGAATTCAATTGCAATGGATTCCCGCAGTGATGCCGGCTTGGTTGGTATGGGCTGCGCCTGTTGTATCGATGATTTACATTGGTATTACGGGAGTATTGCTGATTGCGGATCTGGATCGACCAGAACGATTCTGGTACATCCTGGTCAGACCGCAATGGAAATCTTGGCTTGCCATCGGTAGTTACATCATTCTTGGATTTTCGTTGATGTTGGTGGCAATCCCTGCCACTTTCGTATTTGGTGTGGGAATGCAAGTCTCGCCCTGGTTGTATCACATCACGATGCCACTAGCTGTGATGACTGCCGTTTACACGGCCTTCTTGTTTGCCCAGGCTAAAGGGCGCGACCTCTGGCAGAGTCCTGCGTTACCAGTGCATCTTCTGGTGCAGGCGTTGCTTGCCGGCGCTGCCGCGATAATTCCTGTGGCAGCGTTAATGGGCAATCTTGATGTAATCAGTGATTTTGCAAAAATGATCATCGCCTCGAGTATCCTCGCGCATCTGGTATTGACGATCGGTGGAGAGGTCGGAACCGAGCATTCTTCCAAGGCAAAGCAACGAGCCGTTGATTTGATGGTCAAAGGTCCGTACAAGAATTTCTTCTGGTGGGGCAACATTGTTTTTGGTTCTGTTTTGCCGCTGATTCTTATATTCCTTCCGGCTTTGCATGCATCCTTGGCCGGCGATTTGATGATTGCGGGATTGGCTCTATTTGGGCTTCTTGCATACGAGCATTGTTTTGTAATGGCTGGTCAGTCTGTGCGTTTAAGCTAGGGCGATTGGCGAGGGAGACGAGGTAGTTATGACTTCAGCCGATGGAAAAACGAAAACGATTGGCTCGTGGCTTTCGAGATTGATAGAGCGCGGTCGAATCGTCAGAGATTTGGAACCCTCTATCAATCAGTCTTTCGAAAGGAGTGCCGATTTAGTTAGAGCCGATGTTTCATCCGGTGGCACCAAATCTGGTGAACGCCGAATCGGTGAACTGGCGTTGTATCCTCCCAGAGAAAAATGGGACAACTGGCAAGAATGGGATCCGAAAGCCTGGCCGCGCAAGGTGGCGAAAAACTACATGCTGGTTCCGACCGTTTGCTTCAACTGTGAAGCGGCATGCGGACTACTTGCTTACGTGGACAAAGAAACGCACGAAGTGCGCAAGTTCGAAGGTAACCCCGATCATCCCGGCTCTCGTGGACGAAATTGCGCCAAGGGACCAGCTACCATCAACCAGGTGAAAGACCCCGAGCGCGTTCTCTATCCTATGAAACGCAAAGGCGAGCGTGGTGGCGGCCAGTGGGAAGTGACCACATGGGACGAAGTGCTGGACACGCTGGCCGCGAAGATTCGCAAAGCGATTGTCGAAAAGCGCAACGATCAAGTTATGTACCACGTTGGCCGTCCCGGTGAAGATGTTTTCACCGAGCGCGTGCTAGCCGCATGGGGAGTGGATGGGCACAACAGCCACACAAACATTTGCTCATCGGGTGCACGGGCGGGTTACGCATTCTGGATGGGAATCGATCGCCCTAGCCCTGACCATTCAAATGCCAAGTTTATTCTCTTGATCAGTGCACACCTCGAATCCGGGCACTACTTCAACCCGCATGCTCAGCGGATTATCGAAGCAAAAATGAAGGGCGCTAAAATTGCGGTAGTCGATCCTCGGCTATCAAATACAGCATCGCACTCGGATTACTGGTTGCCCTGCTATCCCGGTGGTGAGCCGGCAATGCTTCTTGCGATCGCTTATCAATTGATCAAGACGCGCCGGATCAATCACGAATTCATTCGCAAGTGGGTGAATTGGGAAGACTATCTCAAAGAGTTTAATCCTGGTGCTGAAGCCACTTTCGAGAATTTCCTCGATGAGATGGAAAAAACTTACAGCAAATATACTCCTGAGTATGCCGCTGCGGAGTCCGGCGTCAATCCTCAATCCATTCTTGATGTAGCGGACGAAATTGCCAGAGCCGGCACCGCGTTTGCCACGCATACATGGCGCGCTTCATCGGCTGGAAATCTCGGTGGTTGGCAGACCGCGCGTTGTTTGTTCTTTTTAAACGTGCTGAGCGGATCGATTGCGACACCTGGTGGCACATCACCAAATTCCTGGAATAAATTCGTTCCAAAACCAATGACCATGCCCGCTCACCCTGAGCACTGGAACGAAGTTACCTGGCCAAAAGAGTTTCCACTCGCGTTTTTTGAGATGAGTTTCTTACTTCCGCATTTGCTCAAGGAAGGTCGAAACACTCTCGATGTCTATTTCACGCGCGTCTACAATCCTGTCTGGACCAACCCTGACGGCATGACCTGGATGGAAGTTTTAAAAGACGAATCGAAGATCGGCATTCACTGCGCATTAACTCCGGTATGGAGTGAAACGGCATGGTTTGCCGACTATGTCTTGCCTATGGGGCTGGGACCGGAAAGGCACGATCTTCACAGCTATGAAACACAAGCCGCGTTGTGGTTGGGTTTCCGTCAACCGGTTCGCAAGGTCGCGAAGGAGCGCATGGGACAGGCTCCCGGCCCGACTCTCGGATCTAACCCTGGACAGGTTTGGGAAGAAAACGAGTTCTGGATTGAACTGTCGTGGCGCATAGATCATGATGGCTCGCTCGGCATTCGCAAACACTTCGAGTCGCCTTATCGCCCTGGGGAAAAGGTCAGCATAGACGAATACTATCAATGGATTTTCGAGAACAGTGTGCCCGGTCTGCCGGAAGCGGCAAGAGCTCAGGGCATGGCACCACTCGAATACATGCGACGATTCGGCGCGTTCGAAGTGCAACCATCTGTTTATCACGGTCATGAAGACCGGCTCACAGCCGAGGAGTTGAAAGACTCACACGTCGATAAGGAAAGCGGGCGCATTTATAAAGACCGAGCTAAAGTCACTGCGGTAAACATCGTGCCGATGCCACAACCGGGTGATGATCAAGGTCGAAAATTGATCGGTATTGAAATCGACGGCGTTGCCCATCGCGGATTTCCAACACCAAGTGGTAAGTTGGAAATCTTTTCAAAGACGCTTGCCGACTGGGGATGGCGCGAATATGCCATTCCGAGTGTGACGAGAAGCCATGTCGAGCGCGCTGGTATCGTAGGCGATATAGACGAGGGCGGTAATAAGCACAATGCTAATTTCAACTTCGTTCTAATCCCTACTTTTAGATTGCCTGTGCTTGTTCATACACGCTCAGGCAACGCTAAGTGGCTGACGGAAATCGCGCACTCCAACCCGGTTTGGATTAATCCAATTGATGCTGAAAAACTGGGATTGACGACCGGCGATCTCGTTCGTGTGGAAACCGAAATTGGATATTTCGTGACGAAAACGTGGGTGACCGAGGGTATCGCACCTAATATAGTGGCATGCTCGCACCACATGGGGCGGTGGCGTCTGGCTGAAGAGCAAGGAACGGACAGATGGTGCTCCGGACTGGTCGACATTTCGCAAAAGGCACCAGGCCAGTATTTGATGCGCCAACAAAAGGGTGTGGAGCCGTTTCAATCGTCTGACCCGGATAGCTCACGGGTCTGGTGGAATGACGCCGGCGTGCATCAAAACCTTACTTTCCCTGTTCAACCGGATCCGATTTCCGGTATGCATTGTTGGCACCAAAAAGCTAAAGTCACGAAAGCGCTTCCTGGCGATTTGTACGGAGACGTTTTCTCCGATACCAACAAAGCACACGAGGTCTATAAACGCTGGCTCAAGCTGACGCGCCCGGCGCCCGGTCCTGATGGCATGCGTCGTCCCTGGTGGCTTTTGCGTCCGCTGCGTCCGAGTCAAAAGGCTTACAAATATTCAGATTAAACCAGCTGCTGCGTAGCCGCGAGGACCGATAGGTTCGCCAGTTTATGTTTAGCCGGACGTCTTCTCGCGAGGGCGTGTAGTACTTTTTTGTATTTGGGGTATATATCTCTTGAGATCCCTGGAGACCCCGAGTATGGGCAAACTCGAACGACGAAATTCGATGACTCTCGACGAGGTCAGTGTCTACTGGCGCGAACTTCGCGGCACAAAATCGCCTGGCCGGAATAAGTTGTTAAACTCCATCATCACCATCGACATGGCGTTTGAAGAGGGGGGCCTAGCATCACTCAGCAAGCATCTGTCGAGAGACAAATGGGAGCGGATTCGCAGCGAGCTGTTCGATGTTTTGATTACATCATTTCCAGGCTACTTTACTCTGCATCATCCGGATACCGACGAAGCGCTGGAGCTCAGATGCGATTGGCCCGAGTCGGGAACGATTGAATTTGCTCCCAAGCAGACAAATCGAAATTCTGACATTTTGCGTTCTGACATCGCACGATTGCATCCGGCGGTTATCTTGAGTTTGCGCTGGGTGTGGGCAGATGGTCGCACGGAAATCAGTCCGAATGACTTCGAGTCATTCCGGGAAGCCAATATTAAAGACGAAAGCTCAGAAGCCGCTGTTGCGCGCGAATTCCTCGATCGGCTCTGCGAAATTTGTGTAGAGGAAGCTCAAAAGTCTAAACGGATTGCGCACCGCACCTGGTGGCGTCTATCATCTGAAGTGTCAACTTGTCCGGACAAGCAGAAACGAAATCAGATAAAAAAGCAATTGACGCGACTTGAAAATGTGTGGGGGATTCCGTCTGGCTAAGTGTCTGAGAGCACAGCCATAAGGGTTTAAGTCGGAGCGCTGCACGGAGTTCGTGGCAGCGCTCCGCGTTTTCTACCCTTATTTCTTCGATCCTGATTGCACATTGACTGTTTTCGGTTTTGAAACCGCAGGTTTTCGCTCGATAAGCGATGCATCCGGTTTGCTAGTCTCACCTTCTTTCTTCTCTACGGAGACGCAGTAGCCGGTCTCTGCAGAAACGTTCAATGCCTCAATCACTTTCAGGTCGGCAAGACCTTCGTAACCGGATGGCCGAGGCTCTTTGCCTTGAACGATACATTCTGAGAAGTGGTTGAGTTGTGGCGCGAATTGATCGGACTTTGGAGTTTTGAACTCTTCCTTTTTTCCTTCTTCTGTTGTAAGAACATATTTCAGCTCGTCAACATACTCGTAAGCCGGATCGACTTCGATACCGCCTTTAGTGCCTAGCACATGGTATCGAGAAGTTGCCTGTGTGCCGAAGCTCGCTGTGAAGGTTGCCAGTCGTTCATCGGGAAAGCGCATCACAGCTCCGATTGCTTCTTCTATCTGCTCGAAGCGCGGGTCTTTACCCTGAGTCATCAGAGCCTGAACTTCTATAGGTTCTGATTTAAAGATGTATCGCGCGGCATTAATGCAATAAATGCCGATGTCGAAAAGCGGGCCTCCGCCCATTTCGAATTTCGTTCGAATATTGCCCTCCTGGACTTGTAGTGTGAACGTCGAGTTGAATAGTCGAGGGTTGCCGATTTTGCCGTCATGCACTAGCTGGGCAACTGTCATATTGGTTCTTTCGAAATGCAGGCGATAAGCGATCATTAGTCTCACGTCGTTTTCTTCAGCGGCTCTGATCATCGCCTGACAGTCTTCGACAGTCGTTGCCATCGGTTTTTCGCATAATATATGTATGCCTTTTTCGGCGGCCTTAACAGTAAATTCTTTGTGCATGTGGTTGGGTAAGGCGATATACACTGCGTCTATATCGCCACTATCCAAGAGCTTTTCGTAATCATCATACGAATAAAGACTTTTCACTCCATACTGTTTTGATAACTCGTCTAATTTTTCTTTGTCATCAGAAACAAATGCAGTAAGCTCCGAAGTTTCCTTCGCGTGCTGGAATGCGGGTAAAACAGCCACTTGTGCGATGTGACCAAGCCCGACAACCGCATATCTGATTTTGCCTTCGTATTTTTTTCCGCTGCCATTTCCGTTCTTCATCCAATCATCCTCTTTATATGTACGCGCAGACTTCTGGTAAACATCAGTTGATTGCCGCTGCAATAAACCGTCGGCAAACTTGCGCTCCTTGATGTTTAGACCAACAAGTTGGAGACACGACCGCAATTCGTTTGTTCCTAATTATTTTTTCGTTTAACTCAGCTCAGTTTTGCTGTCGGAAACCGGCACCTGTGCTTTCTTTTAGCAAGGTACAAGGAGGCGAATGGGATTCGGTCAAATTTATTTCTCCGTGAAATTTCGACACTGCTGCGGTTTTGCGCTATATAGCCAGCAACCGATGGCAATGTTTAAAGGAGACATTCAAATGTCAGATTACAACACGTCAACTACTGACGAGAACAAAGTTGGTTCCACAACTGGTGGACGAATGGAAGAAGCCGGTGCTGCGAATCCACCTTCTGTGGACGAACGGAGTAGCTATGAGAAGTCGATGGAAAGTCGTCTCAGCGAACTTGGAGCACACATTGACGATTTGACTGCCAAGGCTGGCGAAGCGAAGGAGCAGGCTAAAGTCAAGTTGAAAGAACTCAAAGAAAAGCAAGAAGAAGCATCAGTCAAACTTCAATCTATGAAAGAGACTAGCGCAGAAGCTTGGGGCGAGTTCAAGCATGGTATGGATAATGCCTTCGAAGAACTGAGTAAAGCTTGGGACGAAATGAAGGCTGGCTGCTCAAGCGCCGCTTCGAAATTCGACAAATAATCATTTGTCTTGAATCAGTAAAATGATTGACGATAATTTAATCGGCCGGGCATCGCACGAACGTGCGTTTGCCCGGACGATGAGATACCCGAGGAGGTCAGTGATGGCTACCAAAACAACCACTATGGAACGAGGACGTGATATCGCGTTCACACCTGCGGAGACCGCGAGTCCGTCTATGGTCTCTTCATGGTTGACCGGACTGATGCTTATCATCGTTATCGCTTTGGTGGCATCGTTTTTAAACTCGGCAGCGATGTCGCCGCGCACCAGTGATGGTGTCAATGCCCCCGTGGTAGTGCCGGATGGTTCTAACCCAGGCGCTGTTCAGATTAGAAATGGCAACGAAGATGCACTTGACGCTATCGCCGACGTACGTGCGAGCACTGGAGCATCTACTAGCTCTGGGATCGCTGCGCCTCGGATCGATACGACTACGAGATCGAGATAACCGGCTGACCGCCGGTGTCGGACTACTAATTAGCGGGCGGCAAGAGCAGAAAACTTTAGCGTGAAGTATTGAGTCAAGTATTCACGCAAAAAAAGAGCATCTCGATAATCGGGATGCTCTTTTCTTTGATTACAATTTCACGGGTGAAACGGTTTCGTTTTTACCGTGAGAACCGCTCGAAAACTACGCTTTGGCAGCGACTTCGAGTTTTGCGTTCATCGTGATTTTTGCTTTGAAGAGCTTGGAAATTGGGCAACCGGTTTTTGCATTGTTGGCTGCTGTGTCGAATTGCTCTTGTGTTGCGTTTGGTACGCGAGCGGTGACGTCAAGAACGATTTCAGTTACTTCAAATCCGCTTTCCAGCTTTTCGAGGGTTACTGTAGCGGTGGTGTTGATGCGCTCAGGGGTGAGGTTGGCAGCGCCGAGTTGACCGGACAATGCCATTGAAAAGCAACCAGCGTGAGCTGCTGCGATCAATTCTTCAGGGTTGGTTCCTTTACCTTCTTCGAAGCGAGTGCTGAAGCTGTATTGGGTTTTTTCGAGCACACCACTATCTGTCGAGATTGTGCCTTTGCCGTCTTTGAGACCATTTTGCCATTCGGCGGATGCTTTGCGTTTCATGTTCACTCTCCTAAAATCTTTGAACCGAGTTAAGAAGGATAGTACACACGCTCAAGATTAAGAACACAAGCTGCGGATTCTTGAGCAAATAGCAACATTCTGTGATGATGAAGATTTCCGAAAGCCTTTGCAGAGGCTGAACTGCGCCGATATGCACCGCTTTGCGCAGAATGTGCTACGCAGTCTAAGGTGCGGCCGCAATCGCCTCCTTAATGAAACTTGCACGAAACTGAGCGGAAGTGCGGCCAGCGTTCAGCGGAAACTCTTATGACAGCCTCTCTTCAGGTGTAGGACCGTGTCCTGCTCGATGAGGGCTGTTTCAAAGCTGAGTTAGATAAATTAAGGAGAGGACAATGAAAACGCATTTACTTCGAAACAGCAAATTTGTAGCAATATCATTTGCTCTGGCTGTTTCATTCGGAGTTGGCTCTCAAGCAGCCAATGCGGACACCATCGAAGTGCCGTTCACTCTGACGGGTGACGTTGTTAAGTTCGTTGAAACCAATACCGGTGCTGCAATCAATTCGACTGGCGACATACTCGCACCCTCGGGTGAGATCATCGGAGTCGTCTACGGCCCTGAAGGCAAGGTCGTTCACGAAGTCTCCGGCGACAAAGTAATGATCATCAAAGAACGCGGTGATGCAATCCTTTCAGCGTCTTTGTACAACAGATTGTATGATCTGCAAAATCTTTTGATCAGTGAAAAAGCACTCGGCCACATCAGTGCAGATAAGTATGACGCGTTGTACGCCGACATCAAAGATGCTCGTGCCGAGCTTGATTCCAAGGTCTCATCGGGTGGTCTTCTAGCTTTCGAAGAAGGTGTCGAAATTGGAAGCGACCTCGATACAATCGCCACTAGATTGAAGACCGAGATCACTTCGCCCCCAGCGTTCGCGGAAGTTGTCTACAAACCAATGGTCATTGTCGATGATCCCGCCAAAAAGCGAATCGCGATCTATCGACGAACTGTAACGACGAGTGATGGCGTCACCAGGACCACCAAGACGACGACGACTGAGAAAACCCAGTAGAAGCTGTTTTAACCAACCAGCATCTCTGGATTATCTCAAAAGCAGGGCACCGCATTTGATGGCACTAGCCGGACGATGCGGTGTTTTGCGTTTGCGCTGCAGGTAAGGCTTGAACGAGAAACTGTTTTGCGTTATTCGCTTTTGTTTTTGTTCGTCACCAGTTTGAATATTCCGAATCCGATAAAGAAGACACCCAGTCCGTCGAATGCATAGTCCAGTGCCGTCGGATTTCCCGTGAAAACCGAGCTGCCGTTGAACAATCCAATACCGATGATTGCGATACCCCAAAGGATGTTTTTCATTGTTCCTCACATTCGCGTAGGGTTTCCCGGATACTAGTGTTCTATACCCGAAGCCTCAACGCAGTTACCGATCCGGACTTTGTTGGTTCCGCACCGGCGGACTGCTTGGCAAGGTGTTGTTGCATATTCACTAAAGCTCATATCAACCTGGATACTTTGCAATAAAATAGACGGCGAGGGGCACCGGGGTTGGAGCCTCTCTGGAGGTCCTTGACATGAATGAGCCACCCAGGCCGCGAAGAAGACAAGAGCGAATTACGGCAGAGTTCAACATGCCGGGTCGCGCTTCATTTTTAAGTGGAGAACATCCTTCGGCAATAGCGATGCCGGTTGTACATATCATGGCTTACGGTCCCGACGGCTTTGTCGAAAAAGACATCTCGGACCTCAGTGAGTTGATCGTATTTTTTGCCAATTGGCCCGTGACTTGGGTAAATGTCGATCCGGTGGAGGAAGGACCGCAAGCGCGGCTTGTCATTGAAAAATTCGCCAAGATTTTTTCTTTGCACGAGTTGGTTGTTGATGACATTGTCAACGTGCACCAACGTTCGAAAGTGGAAGAGTACGAAGAACATCTTTTTGTGGTCACTCGAATGCTGATCGACAAAGATGAAGTGGAAACAGAACAGCTCAGTTTGTTTTTAGGCAAGAACTTCGTTCTGACTTTTCGAGAGGTTCCTAAAGATTGTTTGGATCCCGTACGCGAAAAAATCCGTCGCGGTCGAGGACGAATTCGGCAAGAACGTGCCGACTATTTGATGTACGCCATTATTGATGCTGTTGTAGACTCCTATTTCCCATTGCTTGCCTCAATCGCGAACCGTATCGACGATATGGAAGACAATGTTCTCGAGAAGTTTGAGGAAGACACTCCATCTGAGATGTATGAACTTCGGCGTGATGTACTGTCATTGCGGCGCGCGATCTGGCCTGCCCGGGAACTTCTCAATACGCTGATTCGAGACACAATGCCTCACGTCAGCGAAACCACCAGATTGTATTTGCGTGATTGTCACGATCACTCGATTCGAATAATCGATTTGCTCGAGATGTATAGAGAGGTCTGCTCGGCTCTTATGGAAGTGCATTACACGAGAGCGAGCAACAGGTTGAATGAGGTCATGAAATCATTGACTTTGATCACCACGTTGTTTATTCCTCCGACATTGATCGCCGGGATTTATGGGATGAACTTCAACTCCAGCAAATCGCCTTTCAATATGCCGGAATTGGAGATGTATTACGGCTATCCGATTGCGATCTTGATGATGATACTTGTAACTCTCGCAGTAGTAGTCTTCTTGAACTACAAGGGTTGGTTAAGAACTAGATCGACCCGTCGAGAGGGCTAAACAGTAGTTGCACATGTGATACCAGTACCGCATATGGTTTCACATACGGTGCCCAATTCATGCCACTGTTTGCGGTTGCGCCGCCGGTGCCACCTCTGGTGCCATCGAGAGTTCCAGAATGCGATAAGGTGGAACATTGGGAAAACTGCTGCGCAGAAGCGGCATGGCCACGTTATATACAGGTGTCCCTGATATGGTGGCACCTTCCAGGGTGCCACGATGAGCGTGACCGTGAAATACAGCGGTAACTTGATGTCGCAGCAGCGGTTCTTCTAACCGGCTCGATCCAAGAAATGGAAAGATTGCTTCTGGTTCTCCAACCACAGTCGCCATGATTGGTGAGTAGTGCAGCATGACGATTCGGTGCTGCGTACGTAATCTAGCAAGAGCTGACTCGAGTTTCATCGCCTCATCCAGAGCCTCTCGCACGAGCACTTTTATGCCGTTTTCTCCCCAGGCTCCCAATGTGTGTCTTCCGAATCCTCCGACAAATCCTTTGGCGCCGGCAAAACCAACTCCATGAAATTCGCACGACTCACCATCAAGGACGGTGATTCCACCATCCATTAGAATTTTTCGAACCTCGTCCTGCAGCCCGGATTCGTGGTCATGATTGCCTAGCACAGCAACCATTGGAATCTTCACGACAGAAAACTCTTTCACGAAAATGTGAGCTTCTTCTACCGTTCCGTAATCAGTAAGATCGCCGCAAAGTAGAAGGATATCAGCGTGGTCGCCTACGGTGGAAAATAATGGCTGGAAGGCGCCTTGCGCGCTCTTGGTGCAATGAATGTCGCCAACGGCGGCTACTCGTACAACATCTTTTGGCATGTTTATTTCCGGTCCTTTTCGAAGGGTTTGCCGAACCTTTTTGTAACTGTGGTGACTAGCCGGCGCAACTTGGTGTCGTGGGAATTGTCTGGCACTGAGACGAATTCTGGCTGTCATGGTCCAATTGTTCTTTAGCATAAAAGAGCTCTTACAAGGTTCAGGAATAGCGTCATTGCTACTATGCCACCATGCTAAGAAAAGTGAATGTCACATTCACACATTGTTTTAGATCAGCAAACAGAGCAGTTCTACATTGACGTATTGAACTTGCTCAAGGATTCGAACACGCCATTCCTGGTGGGTGGTGCCTACGCGCTCGCGCAGTATGCCGGGGTCGTTCGCCATACGAAAGACCTTGATCTCTTCGTAAAAAAAGATGATGCGGAAGAGATATTAGAACAGTTCGCCAAAGCGGGTTATAAATCTGAAATGACCTTTTCTCATTGGCTTGGGAAAGCCTTTAAGGGAGAGAGTTTCATCGACTTGATATTTAGCTCGGGAAACGGTGTCGCTATAGTTGACGATCTCTGGTTTCAACATGCGGCTGATGCAGAGGTGTTTGGTGTTTCTGTCAAACTCTGCCCGCCGGAAGAAATGATCTGGTCGAAGGGATACATCATGGAACGCGAGCGTTTTGACGGCGCGGATGTCGCTCATATTCTGAAGGCTTGTGGACCGAGTCTTGACTGGGATCGACTTTTGAAACGGTTTGACAAAGACTGGCGAGTGTTGCTTATGCATTTGACTTTATTTGGATTCGTTTATCCTGCCGAGAAAGATCGAATTCCAGCAGATGTGATGAAAAAGCTCGTTTCCAGACTAGCCGAAGACACTCAAAATTCTGATGAACAGCAGGTTTGTTATGGAACTTTGTTATCGCGAGAACAATATTTAGTCGATGTCGAGCGCTGGGATTACGCCGATGCTCGCGAAGTCCCGCGAGGAAACATGACTGCACGTGAAATCGATCACTGGACGATTGCGATAGACAGCAAGTAACACGCAGTTGCCTGGGTACTGAACAAGTTTGAAAAGAGAGAAAGAGGCGCTACGGCGCCTCTTTTCAGGTTCGAGTAAACAGGGTGAAATAGTAAGGCGACGTTCGATTAGACTAAAAAGGCTTGAAGAGAGACCGAAGCCTCTCTCCAAATCGAAAACATCATATTCGTTCAATCAAGAACAATTGTCGCGGCTTAGTACCACGGGTAGTTGCGTCCTGCAACCTGGCTGTCATGCATCTCGATCCGAAGTTGATCCTGGAGTCGGTTCAATCGAGACAATAAGCGCTGATTTTCACTAAAGCTCAGATAGCCGCGTGAATTCATCATCTCTTGCTTCCTTGCTTCTATGGCGGCCAGCTCACTGCGGAGCGTTTCAAATTCGTTGCGGGTTAAATTCCCGTTTCTCTTACCGTTGTGTATGCGAATCGAAAGTTGATTCTGTAGTTCGTCCACTTGTTTTCGAGCTACAAAACCTCTTGGCGCAAAGCCGTTGCCAGGGCGCGGTAGCATCACATTAGTGGCAATAGCGTTTTGTACTGATGCGCCGATTGTTGAAAGCGAAGTTGAGATTCTTTGATTGTCGGAGAATGAGAATCTGCCGTCGCGCGCCAGTTCTAATTGAACCGCTCTGTTGTTACGCAGTTGCGCGTGCAGATCACCCGCCTGCGCGGGCGAAATCCGACCACTAGCTACTGCGGAATTTACGCGGCTGTCCAGCTCTGCCCGGTCATCGTCGAGTGTAGCCATGCGCTGTGCGTCAGCATAGTTGATACTGTTATTGACGCCGCCGAAGTAATCTTGGATGTATTTCAGTGCATCGTTTGCGTTTGCCGGCTGACTGAGACAAACACCCAGAGCTACTGCAACCGCAGTCACCCCTGCAAGTTTTTTGTCTATTAAAAACATAATTTCTCCCTCCAATCCAGGTATTCAATTGGTAAGTTTCGGCATCGCTACTCGCTTTCAGGGAGACGCGACGCATGTCTTGTGGTTCCCGATTTGACGCGTGTTTCTTCTTCCGCTCTCAAAATTCGAACGATGTTCTGAATGCAAAAATGGAATCGGTTAAAACCGGTCCAGGCGCTGGGAATCTTGGCTGGTCTTTGCTTCCCAGCTTACTGAACTTATTGAGCCGCGGTCACGATGCGGTACAATTCACAGGATGAAAGCCCGGGCACTGGATGTTTTAACACGCTATTTTTGCGCCATCTTGATTGGCGCTGTCTTCTGCAACCATAATCCGGCACTCGCTCAATCTACGGCGCAGCCGATCGCGCCGACGCCAGCGGCTCCGGAAACTAGCGTTAAAGCCGCCGTTCTCAATCATCCGCGATTGATTTTGAAGAACGGTGCATACTTTCTAGTCCTCGACGAGGCCGGACTCATGCCTGCGCGCACCGCCTTCGGCTATGGGCTATACAAAGACGACACTCGTTATCTCAGTTCTCTCGATATCTCTTTAAACGCTGCTCGCCCAGTCTTGTTGTCTGCTTCGACGGAAGATGGATATGCCGGAAGGTTTATCTACGGAAACGCTGCTGATGCGTCTTCCGGGGTGGCAGAGCAACAGATCATGTTGCAACGAGATATAGTAATTCGCGACGGTGTGAGCGAGAAAATTACGCTAACCAATTTTGGAAATCAACCGGTGACGCTGAAGCTCGCCATCGAATTCTCGAGTGATTTCGCTGATATGTTCGAAGTTCGAGGTATGGGCAGAAAACGGCGCGGTCATCTTCAAGCACTCGAGCAAAAATTGCAGAACGGCGTGGACATTTCATATCTTGGCCTAGACGACAAGGCGATGAGTACGCGGCTTCTTTTCAGTGATGTACCGCAGAGCATAAAGAACGACAAAATCGAGTTCGAATGTAAGTTGGACGGACAGCAGTCGAAAACGATTGATATGAACGTTAGCACTTCTTTCGAAAAGCCGTTCGGCGAGCCAAAACCAAAAGTTTCGTTTGATGAAGAAAGACAATTGGCCGATAGCGAATACAGCGAATGGAGACGAAAAACGGCGACCGTCACTACCAGTAATACCGAATTCAATAAACTGGTAGAACGCAGTGTGCGAGATATCTACATCCTCAGGCAGCAAACCCCTAGAGGTAATTGCCTGGCTGCGGGGACACCATGGTTTGCGGTTGCTTTTGGCCGAGATCAAGAAATTACCGCGATGGAAACTATGATGTTTTTTCCCGATCTGGCAAAAGACGTAATCAACGTTCTTGCCGCATACCAGGGAACAAAATCCGACGATTTCACGGAAGAGAAGCCCGGCCGAATAATGCATGAATTGCGGCTTGGTGAAATGGCTCGATTGCGCGAGATCGCATTCGTCCCTTATTACGGTACAGTCGATGCGACGCCACTATTGCTGGTGCTGCTTGCCAGATACTATCAGCAGACCGGTGACTTGGAATTTGTTCGTACTCACTGGTCTAAGGTCGAGAGTGCTCTCGGCTATCTTGATTCCGAATTGAGCACCGGCTATTTGCGATACGGTGGCAAAGCCGGAGCGGCTCTGAGCAACCAAGGTTGGAAAGACTCCGGTGACTCAGTGATGTACAGCGATGGCAAGTTGGCCAAAGCGCCAATCGCGCTGTGCGAGGTGCAAGGCTATCTTTATTTTGCCTGGTCTCAAATCGCTCAGATGGCTGACTTGCTTGGACATAAAGAACGGAGTGCGGAACTTCTCGCCAAAGCGAATAAATTGAAGAGTAATTTTCGCAAAGATTTCTGGATGAAAGATAAAAACGCCGTCGCACTGGCGCTCGATGGCGATGGCAGGCAGTGCGATGTGGTTTCTTCCAACATGGGACATTTGCTCAGCACTAACATCCTCGACCAACCGCAGGCTAATGCGGTTGCAGACGCGTTGTTGACGGATGATATGTTTTGCCAGTGGGGAGTGAGAACTCTATCTTCCAAAGAAGCCGCATACAATCCGATGAGTTATCACAATGGATCTGTATGGCCTCACGACAACGCGATGGCGATTGAGGGACTCTGCCGCATAGGACGAGCTGCGGATGCCAGACGCGTGATCAGTGGATTGTTCGACACTGCAAAATTTAGACCGGATATGCGATTGCCTGAGTTATTTTGCGGATTCTCGCGTTCTTTTTCGGTGCGCCCAGTCTGGTATCCGGTGTCATGTGCTCCACAAGCGTGGGCTGCGGGAAGCGTCTTCCAGATGCTCTCAGGCTGCCTTGGTCTGGTCCCTGACGCAGGCTCACACACACTGTCGGTGGTGCGCCCGGCTCTGCCACCATGGATGGGGCAGGTAGACGTGAGTGGGTTGCATGTCGGCAAGGGCGTCTGTGATTTGCATTTTGAAATTGTCGATGGGAAGACCATCTGTCGAGTGGTATCAAAATCGAAAGACCTAAAAATCGACATTCAGGAGTAGGGGCGTGACAGATACTAAGGACAGTCGAATATGTCCAAAGTGTCAGATGCCTTATGAAAAGACGGGCTCCGGCAGCCTGACGCAATGGATTTTGGTCTGCACCTGTAACTTAAAAGACGATGATTCAAATCCCGCTATTGAACCTCTCAACATTTGTTCTACTTGCGGCAAAAGGGTTGAATCCGGACGAGCTGGAACATTAACTCAGTGGATATTCAGAGCTGATCTATGTTCGTGTGCGATGCCCGCGTTCGTTAACTCTGCGGAATTCGGTGCCACCAGGTCGCTATCCGGTAAGGCGACGGTCGACGAACTTGAATCAATGGATGAATTGACTGTAGAGACGAATAGTTTTCCCGTCGACCGATATGCACCCTTTCGTTTGCTTGGAAAAGGTGCAGCCGGTTCTGTCTATCTGTGCAAAGATCGGTTGCTTAAGAAACGAGTAGCCGTCAAAGTTTTAAACGATTTGAGTTCAGAACTACTTGTCGCATTCCAGAAAGAGGCAAAGGCCACTAGTCAAATGTCTCACTCGAATATCGTCAAGGTCTTAGACTTTGGCGTTACGGATGGACACTCACCATATATGGTGCTGGACTTTATCAACGGTATTAATCTCGACCAGTTGATTCAACAGGATGGTCCACTGACACTCGAGGATGCACTGCCTGTTTTCGAGCAGCTGTGCGATGCATTGACGTACGCTCACAAACGGGGTTTGATGCATCGCGATTTAAAGCCGAGCAACATATTGATAGTTCCAGCCACCTCCACCACACCGGCGACGGTTCACTTGATAGACTTCGGCGTGGGAGCATTCAAAAAGGAACTGCTCGATCCCAGAGATTCGCAGAGTAAAACAGTGGTCGGCACTCCTGCATACATGAGTCCCGACCAGGCTGCCGGAAAGACTTATGATGCTCGTTCGGAAATTTATTCATTCGGGTGCGTTATATTCGAAACACTAACCGGACAAGTTCCTTTTGTTGCGGACACGCCGCTGGCTGCAATTGCGATGCACGCGCATCAACCACCACCAGCGCTGTCGGATGTTCTTCAATCCCGAGCCTTTCCCGAACAAATCGAGTCTATAGTTTCCATCTGTTTGAATAAGAAACCTGAAGACCGTTTTCAAAGTGTAGATGAACTCAAAAAGGAGTTTTCCGAATTGCGTTCTTCGATCTCTTCGCAAGATCGTCACAACAAGAGCTTGTTAAACGTTGCGCCGAGTGCGAAGTCGAATTCCATCCCGGTCTTTGTAGTGTTGGGAGTGATACTGCTGACGGTGACAGTCGCATTAATCTACTATCAATTTTCACCGATCAGTGAAGATGCAGCGCCTGTAAAAACTGTCTCTCGCGAGCTTGAGGATGGCTACGCTGCGATGGACCAGAGGAAGTGGCTCAAAATCGGTGGACATGGAGCAACGAAGGGATTTTCCTCGGGACCGGCAATTACCGATGAAGACTTCAAGGAAATCGCCAATGAGAGCGGTACTAATACGATCACAATCAACATAACATACACGGTCACCGGATCCGGTTTTAAATACTTGAGCCATCTACCGATTCGTGCGATCAACATTCAGAGTTCGGCTCTGAATGATGAGGGGCTTGCAGCAATATCGTCTATAAAATCGCTTGAATGGTTGAGTCTCTCGATCGGATCCGAAATAACTGCAAAAGGTGTTGAAAGTCTCGTTAAGCTGCCTAATCTGAAAGAGTTTGAAATGCTTGTCTGCGTCCTGGCTCCAGGAACTATTGATGCTGTTGCTCAAATGCATCAATTGCGGGGATTTAGTTTATACGATTCCAAAAACGTTACTGCAAGCGACATCGCAAAGTTGGTTAAAGGAAATCCGCAGCTGATTTTTCTGGATCTCAGCAATACCGATGTCCAAGAAGACGTGGTTCCGATTGTTGCTGAGATTAAAACGCTCCGGGAATTTCGGGGATTGCGACTTCCAATTACGGATAAATATCTCGACAAAATAGCTAAGATGCCTGACTTGACCTCACTTTTGCTATCCGAAACGCCTATAACCGATCGAGGTTTGCTCATGCTTGCTAAATCGCATAGCTTGAAAAAAATTGAAATTGCCGGCTGCAGAAAACTAACAGCCGAGGGTATCCTCGCTTTCAAGAAGGCAAAACCAAAAGTTCGTCTGCTCGAAACCGCGCATGAAGAGCGAATGAGGAAGGCGATCACCAAGTAAAAGAACACCCGCTGCCTTGTCGGCAACGGGTGTTCGTAGTTTTCAAGTTCACTGAGTTTCAAGCCGAGGGATCCGCTGAAGCTCGTTCCTCTTGATATGCGGTGGTCGGACGAATAGCAATTAGCGCTTGCGGCGACCGCCAGCCAATGCTGTTTCTTCCTCTTCTTCTTCCTCTTCTTCCTCTTCTTCGTCGTCATCTTCGAATTCGCTGGCGACGCGCTCCATCTCAGCTTCGAGGATATCGCTTGGATCGATTGCTTCGGTCATGATTTCTTCAATCGGATCTTCGATTCCGAGGTTTTGGCAAGCAGGGACCAGGCAGCGTGTGATGATTTCGTCCAGAATTTCTTCGAGAACTTCCGGATCAGCCTTTGCATCATGACTGGTCAGCGTTTCCATGTCATCTTGCATGTTTTTGAGAACTTGCAATGCGTATAAAAGGTACTTTTCAGTCTTGACTTCAGTCATGTCTAATTCTCCTGTCTCTCGCGGGACAAATCTTTGCTGCCATCCTCGGCAGCGACAGGTTCAATTCTACACCTTCGGGGTCTGCGTCCGGGTTTCAACGGGATAAAAAAGATTGTGGATTAATTGTCGAACTCGGGCGTTTCGGTCATTGCGATCAATCCGGTTGATCTGCATCGGCTGTTTGAGCGGCAAAACAGTCGCGTTGACTGTTGCAGGCGGAAACGTGCGCCAGCTCGGTATCCGGTCCGAACGGTTCTCCAGTGCATATGCATCTGTACGTAGTGGTTATATTGTCCTGCAACATGAAGGGAAGACCGCCTCCTTCGAGGGTTCCATAGCCGTTCTTGGCTCGCAGAAACTTGCAGATATAGTTTTGGGTTGGCATATTTTAGATTCTGCTAGTTTTGTTTTAAACCTTATGTAATGCGTTAACGACACCGAATCGGTCCGTGTTCAATAGAGCTTGCAGTAGGCGTTGCAGGGGCGGTTTAAACTAAACCTTTGCGGCTTTTAATAGCGCGCGCATAGCAGCTACTTCGAGCATTGTTACCTTGTACTCGTTTTGAGACAAAGGCTTTGCGCCTTTGACTGCGAGTTTTCCGGCTTCTCTGGCGTTTTTTTCATCGATTGGTTTACCTTTGAGAAACTCCTCCGCTGCCTTCGCTCGCCATGGTGTCGGAGCGGCTGCGCCAAGAACAATGGTAGCTTTCTTGCAGATAGCACCTTCCATCTCCAGCGCCACTGCAGCGTCTCCGGTAGACCAATCGAATGAATCTTTTTCACCAAGTTTTATATGTGCAGATTTTGAATCGTTATCCGGAATGATGATTGCTGTGATCAACTCACCCTCAGACAGGCGGTTTTCAGTGAGCACATCCTCCGATGGAGAAACGAAGAAATCCTCGAGCTTGATTTCGCGCTTGCCCTTGAGTGACGTGAGTTCAACGGAAGCACCGAGTGCTACCAGTGCTACGGCTGCGGTAGACGGATGAGCGATCGAGCATTTTTCATTGTCGAAGATCGCGTGAAATTTGTTTTCTCCGATATTTGCAGGACAATCGTTGCCACCCTTCTTGAGGCAGTTGAAGTCTTCCGATCTGAAATACCAGCAGCGCGGGCGCTGCAAAAGGTTGCCACCAAGGGTGGCGGCATTCCTGATGTTGGGTGTGGCTATATGGTCGGCCGCATCGGACAGCGCGGTGAACCGTTTCCTTATGTCGCTATTTTCAGCGAGTTCTCTCAGTGTGAGAAGTGGACCAATGACTGCACCTCGTTTTTTATCAAAAGAAATTTGGTGCAAGTCGCTGATGGTTCGGATGTTAACCACGCGTTGTGTTGAAAGAATTCCTTCCTTGAGAAGGTCCAGCAAATCGATGCCACCGGCCTTGATGACGGAAGAGCCGCCCCCGTTCTTTTTCGATGCCATCAATTCAGCGCAAGTTTTCGTCGACTGACTGAGCGCATCATCAGTGGTGCTAGCTTGAACCCATTCAAATCGTTTCATTATTTGGAACCTCCTTTGCGCAATGCAGCGAGCACCTTATCCGGTGTCATCGGCAGTGCGTGGATTCGTACGCCAATTGCGTTTGCCACAGCATTGGCGATAGCCGCTGCAGTAGGTACAATTGCAGGCTCGCCGATACCATGGGCATCAGTGTTAGTCCGTCCTAGATATTCTTCGAGCAACACGATATCGATTTTGGGAATCTCCTTGGCGCCGATCAATTTGTAGGACTCGACGTTGGGATTCATCACGATACCGGTGTTTTTATCAGTGTGTCTGTTTTCGTACAGCGCCCATGAAATGCCTTGCAGGATACCGCCATTGATCTGACTTTCCAGCGCGATCGGATTCATCGGGCGTCCGCAGGCGTGAGCTGCAACGATGCGGTCGACATATATTCGACCAGTGTCGGTATCGACACGAACATCGGCGAATTGCACACTGCTAAGTCTTCCGTGTCCGACAAAGTTGCCGATTTCGAAACCACCGTAGTCCGCTGCACGACTGGCAAAGAGACTGAGTTGATCGGTTGATAAACCTTTCGCTAGTTTCTTAATCGTGATAGAGCCGCTGCCGTTTTTCTGTACGATGTTACCGTCTTTCATGGTCAAATCGTCGGCATCGCATTTTAATTGTTCGGCTGCTAAATCGAGCATTTGAACTTTCAGATGATAGGCCGCTTTCCGCACTGCCGGTGTTATTGAACCGGTCGTGACGCTGCCTCCCGAGGCGGGACCTGTAGGGAACAGAGTATCGCCGATTCGGACCGTAATGTCCGTTGGCTTTAATCCAAGTTCTTCCGCAACAACCTGCGCAAGTACCGTGCGAATTCCTGTTCCAATATCTTGTACGCTGGAAAGAATTTCGATGCTGCCATCGTTAACCAGTTTGATTACGCAGGACGAATTCATGTCGACGAAGCGTGGCCATTCGCCTTGCGCCATGCCGACTCCGCGCTTAATTGGTCCCGAATCAGAATTTGGTTTTCTCGATGACCAGTCGAAAGCTTTCGCGCCTGCTTTTCTTTGTTCTTTGCGAGTTGGATTGCTATCAATTTTGTCGCGCAATTCGATTTGATCGAATTTGAGCTTCTCACATAATTCGTCGATAGCCTGTTCGACTGCGAATATGCCTTGAGGCTGCCCAGGAGCGCGGAATGCACAACCTGGCGATTGGTTGGTTAGCACATCGTAGTGCTCGGAAGCGAAGTTTGGACAGTCGTACATATTCTGTGCCGCCCAACCGACACCGGCACCGAGGGAGGTGCCTGCACTGCCGTACGACTCCAGTTTTATTGCAGTCAAAGTGCCGTCTTTCTTTGCGCCGATTTTCAGCTTTTGAAAACTGTTCGGGCGAAATCCAGCCACAGTCTGCTCTTCCTTCCTGTCGTGCATAAACTTGACTGGGGCTTTGGCTTGCTTGGATAAGAAGATTGCGGCAATGCCATAATTGCCGGCGCCGAATTTTGCACCGAATCCGCCGCCCATGTACTCCGTAATCACTCGGATTTTGCTTTTGGGCAGGTTGAACACTGAGGCGATATCGTCGCGTAGTGCTGCTGTGCCTTGAGTAGATGCGTAGATTGTCAGCATGTCGTCGCGCCAGTCGGCGAGCAGACCGTGTGGTTCCAGCGCGCTGTGCATGTGAATTTGAGTTCGGTACTCGTTGTCGATAATGACGTCGGCATTTGAGAATCCTTCTTCTACGTTGCCGCGATCTCCACCGAACATTCCTTTGACTTCGGGCCCGCGGATGTTCCCTTTCTGAGGAAGTCCCCGTGGAGCGCCACCACCACCAGCGGTGCCGTCTTGTTCTGTCGGTCCGGAGAATACTTTTGGCGCATCAGGTTTCATCGCGTCTTCTATTTCGATGACGAACGGCAGCGCTTCATATTCTACTTTGACCAGTTCGCAGGCCTCTTTAGCTGCTTGTTCGCTAGTGGCCGCAACTGCTGCGACCGGCTGACCGACATACTTTATTACTGGAACGCCTGCACTTTTGTCGAAGAACACTTTCGCTTCGTCGATGCGTGGTTTGTCATCACGTTCGCGAGCACCACCGACGCTCCTGGACACGATGTGCACAGCGCGCACTCCCGGGTGAGCCAGAGCTGCGGAGAGGTCGATCGATTTGATTCGCGCATGCGCTTTTGTCGAACGCACCATGCGACCGTAGAGCATACCTGCCAGTTGAATGTCCGCAGTATAGCGAGCCGCGCCCGTGACTTTCAAATGTCCGTCCAGCCGTCTTGTCGATTTGCCGATAACGTTCAATTCTGCGTTGACCGGAAGTGCAGGTGGTTCATCGAGTGGAACTTCTCGCTCCACTTCAGCGATGTTGATACCGTAGAAACCAATCGGTACTTTAATCGTTTTCGTTTTCTTGGATTTTGTCGCCGTTACCGTTTTTGCAGTAGCTTTATCGCCATCGTGGGAGCTGTCTTTACTGCTTTGATGCGCGTCTTTCGGGTTGGTTTGCTTCGTACTTTTATCCTTTTCAGTCATTTTTAAGATGCTCCTTTCTTTGCAGCGGAGAGCGTTGCTTCAAATACTTTCGGGTAGGTGCCGCATCGGCAGAAGTTGCCACTGCATGCGGTGCGAACGTCATCCAGCGTCGGTTCCGAATTGCGTGCCAGCAGAGCAGCACAACTCATCACCATCCCCGGTGTGCAGAATCCGCACATAGTCGCGTCCTTTTCGATAAATGCTTCTTGCACCGGATGCAGCGTACCGTCTTCGGACGCCAATCCTTCGATCGTGGTGACCTTTCGAGCAGCGACGTCCACCGTCAGTGTCATACAGGCGCAGACTGTCGCGTCATCCAGCCATACCGTGCAGGCGGAGCAGGTGCCGCGGTCGCATGATACCTTGGTGCCCGTCATCCCCATGCGAATTCTCAACGTTTCTGCCAGCGTCTCACATGGTTCGACCTGCAGTTTGTGAGTGACCCCGTTGACCTTCAAAGTCACCGGCATAGGACCGGGACCGGCGACTGGAAGCGATTGTTCTGATGCGTTAGCTTTGTGCATGTTTGCCATAGTCAGTGCGGTTAAACCGGCTCCTTTGAGAAAACCTCGTCGGGAAATATCGTTTTTTTTCTGGTTGTTGTTGTCGTTGTCGCCAGTGCGTTTTTTTTCTGCCACTGATCGTTCTCCTTCGAGTTGGTGAGTCTGCACGTTTCCAAATCTTTTTCCGTATCAATGTCGTACTGTGCAAGTGGAGCTATGATCAGGTGCGGGTCGCTTTCTAAAATCAGCCGCTTAGCACCTTTATCGCCGGCTAGCAAAAGAAGTTCTGAAAATTTATCCTTGGAAAAAACGGCTGGAATTCCAGGCGTTCCGTAAAATGAAGCGACCACAGATTTGGAGGTTTCTTTAAACGCATCGGCAAGCGACGCGAGAAGAGCGCTATCCACGAACGGTTGATCGCACGTGGTGAACAGTATTCCGTCAGCGTGGCGAGCAATCGCATTTTCTACTGCAACTCGGATTGAGGATGCGATTCCTTCTTGCCAGTTATGATTGAGCAGAACCGAAACGTCTGCTGGAATCATGTCTGCCAGCTGCTCTGCTTCATACCCGAGTACAACATTGACGGGTCCGATTTTACTTTCCAGCGCGATTCGAACCGCGCGAGACAGTAAACACTCATTCTCGAAAATCGCGGACTGCTTTTTTCCGCCCAAACGCTTTCCTTCACCAGCTGCCAGGATAGCGATACAAAGTTCAAGCATCCGCAAATCCCCGGGCAGCACTAATCGATGCAAGCTGCGAGTTTCTTCTTTTGATATCTGTGCGTTTATCGTGAATTGCTCCCGAGACTTCGACGAGAGGTCGCGTCGATCCGTTTCTGAAGAAAGCGAGTATTTCGCTTACGATAGCAAGGGCAATCTCTTCTGCCGTTTCGGAACCAAGGTCGAGACCAATTGGGTAGTGGATGCGGCGCGCGGAATCCATTTCGTTCAATTCGGTCAACAACTTTTCAGTTCGTTTTCTGGAACCGACTATGCCGAGGTACGCGCTATTTCTTTTCAGCGCGAGTTTTAAAAATCTCTTGTCCAGTTCAAAATTGTGACTCATGATTACGACTGCCGTTCTCTCCGGCGCGTCGAACAATGACGATTCGATATCCTCGATATCTGTGTCTGTCATTTCGCAGGCGGAACGGTTTTGGCTCGCAGTGGAGCGCGTCGTGGTTGATTGAGAATTGAATTGGAATACCTCGGCGCGCGCACTGTGTCGATCGAGGTATGAGCGGCGGCTGTCTGAAAGCCGCACCTCAATGCCTATCGATTTGGCTGTGTTTATTAGTGGTATCACGTCATCGCCGGCACCAAAAATAATCAGCCGAACAGTCGGTTTGATTATTTGAAAAAACACTTTTGTAGATACTTCATCAAATGATCTGGTTTGATGCCTATCCAGTCTTTCGATTTCGAAGAGTGATGCACCGACATGCCGTTCGATACTTGGTGGTAACTCACTGGTCAAAATGCGACCATCCGATGCCAGCAGTTTCTTTCCAATCATAGATTTATCTTCGCAATCGTAGATGGTTGCGAGTATAAGCTGCCGACCAAAGCGATTGGCATCAGCGAATGCTTTTGGAAAATTGATCTGCGACGGAAACACTGGTTGAACGAGAACATAAATCGTTCCATCGCAACCGTAATTAAGACCAAAGAGCTCGTCGTTTTCGTATTCAAGAAGGATACTCTGCTGCTGGTCGAACAGTTCTTCGTGACGAGCGAGAATGTCGCTTTCCAGGCAGCCGGCGCTAATCGAACCCGCAGTTCTTCCGTCTTCAGTAATCAATAGATGAGCGCCAGGTCTGCGATATGCCGAGCCGTCGACGTCGACCACTGTGGCCAACACCATCTTCTGACTGGACGAGCAGGCGCTGGTATAGAGGTCAAGAATCTCTGCTGTGTCTCGCACGTTGCACGCATCTCCGCACTGGACGATCCCGAGCTACAATCGAACTTTGAGGCGGATTAGCATACCACGTCTATCTTCGAGGATTGTGAACTACCGTGGTTTTGCCGCGTAGCGTCAGATTAATTGTGCGGGTTGCCAACTGTTTGTCGGGGCTTGCTTCGGGTTAAAACAAGCATGCGGTGAGGAACGGATTTGCTCTAGTTTTGGGTTACTTATTGGTTTTGATCGAGAAGCTCAGAAAATTGCCGTTTTCTTTTAGCTGCTTTGCGATTTCTCCAACGGTGGTTTCGAAACCTTTGCATCCACTGATGAACGTTACTTTTGATTTGTCTGCCGTCAGCTTTTCGAAACTATCTCTACTGCTGTTTTTCAACGAGAGAAGCGACGCCGCATAGAGCTTCCCAGCTGGTGATGCCTTGCTGAGCAGTCGGTTCAAGTCGTCAGGTTTAAGCTCTTTCAAATTCTGTTTGGCGGCGGCATAAACCAGATACTGAGGATGTACACCGGACTCACCCGGCGTTGCGTCCGCCAATCGGTCTGCCGTCATCAGGTACTGAACATATAACGGATTGTTTGTGATGGCACCATGGGCGATGCCATCGTTGAAATCGAGAAATCGTCCAGTGCGCAGGATGTTTCTTGCAATTCCGCTGACAGTGGCTTGCAGAACCTCGCATCCCGACTGGTATTGAAGTGGACGATTGTCAGCGAGGAATTCGACAAACGCTTCTTGTCCTGTGGCAGGATCTTTTTGCACCAGGAGAAAACCTGCGTATAGTTTTCCGGCGGGGGTCCCGTTGTTTTTTAACCAGATCAGGTCGCTCAGTTTGACCGAAGTCATCGCGTTGCTGCTAGCGTGGTAGGCGTCGTAAATGGGACTTCGTGAGCCTTCACCAGCCAGATTATTGGTGAATCGGTCTGCCTGACTCAACGTAATCAAAGATTCGTTTTTCACGGATGACTCTTTCATCGGTTTCTCTTTCTTCTGAGCGGCAAAGGCTTCGGACTGAATTGAAAGCACCAGCGCTACAAGAAGAACACAATGCGAAAACTTGGAAATCATAAAATCCTGCCTACGCAGTACACGATACCGAATGTGGTGCCAGTTCCACCGACGATCCATCCCACCCCAGTATTGTCTCATAGATAGGTATAGGGACGGCAATATTAAGGAATCGCGAAGATATAACGAATTGTCAAGAGGTGGCGGTAGACTACCATCATGTCCGAAAAACAACCGCTGCTCCGTCCAAAGTTATTTACCATTCGCGGATCATAAATCGTACGAAGTTTGCATGTCGCAAACCTCCAATTTGTGTTCGGATGTTCAAAAGATTTCAAACCACTCGTTATTGGCCACGCACTGGCAATGCGCATATTGGCCTGGAGGAAAAAATGAATTACAACAGTAGCCGCTGGAACCATGAAGCACAAGCAACAACCGCCGTATACCAATCTTCGATCCAACCTATAAAGAATCCTCGAGTGCCGATTCAAACCACTCGCCACCTTGCGTATGCAGGCTTTTGGGAGCGATGGTTGGCATACGCTATTGACACGATTTTTTTAGGAATGTTGATCGTGGTTCCTGCAATGATCGATCCATCATTTAGGAGTTGGATGCTGGATAACTCCCTGGTTTTTGGCTCTGTCTGCAATCTTTTCGTTCTGCTTTATTTTGCTGGAATGGAGAGTTCGGCCTCACAAGCGACTATTGGAAAAATGGTTATGGGGCTGAAAGTCACAGATTTGGACGGTGGTCAGATAAGTTTTGTCCGAGCGCTGGGAAGAACTGGTGGCAAGATGCTCTCCAGTCTGTTTATGAATCTTGGTTTTATTATTGCCGCTTTCACCGGGCGCAAACAGGCTTTGCACGACATTGTCGCTGGAACTCTGGTCGTCAGTGAAATCCGCTAGATAGTTTTTATCCAAGGGCCGATGATATCGCGGGCAGTGTTATGCTCGCGATATTGTCTTTATTGAGAACTTGGAAGAAGATCTGGGAACTGGCAGCCGGGGTGGCTCGCGAGCCGCACCAGGAAACCGAACATACCGAAGTGTAACTTCTAAACGGTTGCAGGTTCTTTCGACTTGATTGTGGCGAAGGCCTCCAGGGCACGCTGTCTTGCTGGAGAATGATCGACTATTGGCATTGGATAGTCCTTCCCGAGTTTAACACCTGCTGCAGTTAGTTCTTCCTCCGGAGCCATCCACGGTTTAGATATCCATTTTGTCTTGAGCTTTGCAATCTCAGGTACCCATTTTCGAATGTACTGTCCATCAGGATCGAAGCGCTCGGCCTGTGTCATCGGATTGAAAATTCGGTAGTAGGGGGCGGCGTCCGCACCACAGCCAGCGGTCCACTGCCATCCCAGAGTGTTGTTTGCGAGATCCGCATCGACAAGCGTGTCCCAGAACCAGGCAGCGCCTTCCTGCCAGCTAATCAGCAAATGTTTCACGAGGAACGATGCCACCACCATGCGAACGCGATTGTGCATCCACCCCGTCGTCCACAATTCACGCATGCCTGCGTCAACCAGCGGATAGCCGGTGTTTCCGGTCTGCCAGGCTTTCAAATACTTGTGATTGTCTTCCCAGGGAAATGCTTTGAACTCCGGTCTCAACGGCTGATCTTGCGTGTCAGGGAAGCTGTACAACAAGTTGTAGGCGAACTCTCGCCAGGCCAATTCGCGCAGAAAGCCTTCGCCACTGCTTTGAGCCTTTGGATCTTCGTCCATCTTGTGCCGAACTGCATGCCAGAGATTACGCGGACCGATTTCGCCGAAATGCAGATAGGGCGACATTCTCGATACGAGACTCTTATCCGGGCGATCTCGACCGGTTTTATATTCGCTTAGACCTTCCTTTAAGAATGCTCGAAGCCGTTTTTGGGCACCCGGTTCTCCCGGTTCCCATGCTGCATCGATGCCTTCTGACCAATTAATTGTGGGCAGAAGTTTTAACGAAGCAACCGATTTACTGGCAGGAACCTTGCTTATCGTGTTAATTTCTGACGGTTTTCGCACGGGTTTTTCCGGCTCCCGGAATGCTCGCCAAAAGGGGGTGAATACTTTGTATGGATTCCCCTCTTTCGTCAGAATCGTCGAAGGCGGAAACAATAAGCTTGAATCGAACGCATGGCATTTGACTTCGAGTTTTTCCAGAGCCGCGATTAGATTCTCTTCGATCGCTCTAGATGCAGGCTCATAGCGACGATTGAAAAACACGGCGTCGGCAGAGGTTTCTGAAATCAACTTCTGCAATGTCTCTATTGTGGAGCCCTGGCGGATCACAAGCGTAGACCCGAGCGCTTCGAGTGATTCTTCCAGGCTCGACAGCGAATGATGGAGCCAAACACGACTGGCCCCACCAAGAGGCCAATCTCCTTCGGCTTCCATATCGAAGATGAAGACTGGGAGCACCTGGTGATCAGCGACTGCCGCTCGGAGTGCCGGATTGTCGGTCAGTCGCAAGTCATTGCGAAACCATACGATGGCTGACTTATTGCCCATTTCGTGCCTTCCGTTTCGACTTTTCAAATTCAAAGGTAATTGCTTGCGGTGAACGGTGGGTGAATTTTAGCTCTATATAGATTGTTCCATGTAATTTCCGGGAAAGCATATATCAATCCGGGTCGTCCAATTCGTCATCCGGTTCGTCCGTCGGTTCACTCTACTGGATAATCTTCGTACAGGTAGTTCATTGTTCCAAACTAAAGTCCCAACCCTAAGGAGTCATTGGTGACGAGGCGACTGCTGCTTTTGGTTTGCGCGTTTTTACTAACGTTCGGACAACTAATCGCGATCGAATGCACCGCCGTATCGGCGGCCGAAACCGCCGTGCCGGAGGTCGAAGACAAAGTCATTCTCGAGATCATGGCAAAAGAGCTTAAGCGCAACTTTGACGCGCTGAAGAATGCCAAGCCGCCTGTTTATTTCATGGCTTATCGCGCTTCCGATTCGGAAAATTCGGAAGTATCGGCATGTTATGGTGCGACGTTCATCCGAAAAAATAGAGTTCGCGATCGCTACCTTCAGGTTGAAGTTCGTGTCGGGACGCCGAAATTGGACAGCAGTCATTCGACCGGCAGTGCATCTACGACAGAGAGCAGCCTTCGCGAACACTGCGTGATCATCGATGCAAATCCACTAAATTTGCGTACCAATCTTTGGTTGGAAACTGAAAAACAATATCGCATTGCAGCCGAAAAATATGGTCGCGTAATCGCCGAGCAAGGCTTGACGTCTGAGGAAACACCATGCGACGACTTTAGCAGTGAGGAGCCCACAAGCAAAGTTTCTGGTGCTAGCATTTTGCCTTTTGATTTGAAAAACATGGAGTCGATCGTTAGAAAACTATCGGAAAATTTTAAGTCGTATAAGGACATTGAAACATCCTGGGTCCGATTCACCATCGATTCGTACAAGCGTTATTTCGTAAACACTGAAGGTACTCAAATTGCCGATCGCTCGATGAGCACTTATTTTATGACTGGCGGCAGTGCCACCGCAGATGATGGCGAGAATTTGCGACTCGAAGGACAACTCTTTATCGACCGACCGGATCTGGTCGAGCAGAGATTGCCGGAATTCGAGGCTGAAGTAAAACGAGTCGCTGACAATCTCGTGGCACTGAGAAAGGCACCACCGGCAGAGGTATACTACGGTCCTGCCATTTTGAATAATCGCGCCGCCGCCGTGCTGTTTCACGAAGCACTGGGACACAGGTTAGAAGCGCATCGGTTGCGGCAAATATACGAGGGCAAAACGTTCGAGAAAATGCTAGGCAAGCAGATTCTCCCCTCATTTATTTCTGTCTACGATCGACCGTTGCAGCCTAAAGTTGGTGCTCAACCGCTCGTCGGTCACTACGAAATTGATGATGACGGTGTGCCTGCGAAAAACGTGACGCTTGTCGATAAAGGAATTCTCAAAACTTTTCTTGTCGGTCGAACACCCGTTCCTGAGTTTCCGCGATCCAACGGACACGGGCGTTGTCAGCCCGGAGCCAGCTATCCGACGGTAGCCCGTATGGCCAACTTGATGGTCGATTCTGCCAGGCAGGTGTCGGAAGATAAACTTAAAACTGACCTGATTGAAGAGTTGAAAAAACGGAAAAAACCGTTTGGAATAATCGTCGAGGAAGTAGTTTCAGGGGAAACAAACACATCAGATTTTAATCCTCAGACGTTCAATTTACGACCGAGTCTTGTTCGAAAAGTTTATGCCGATGGAAGACCTGATGAGCTGGTGCGCAGCGTTCGCATTATTGGAACACCAATGGCGGCACTCGAACATATTTTAGAGACGTCTGACAATGTGGGCGTGTTCAACGGCTCCTGCGGAGCAGAATCCGGTTGGGTTCCACAATCGAATTGTGCGCCGTCAATCCTGGTTGAAGGGCTTGAAATCGAGCGTACTCATCCAGGCAAAAATGTAAAACCAATTTTGACACCACCTCAGTTTTAAATTCACGCGTACCCAAAAGGAACTTCAATGCGTCGAGGCAAAGAGTACAAAGCATTTATCTCACTTGTAGCAGTCCTATTGTTGGGACTTCCGGCTATGGCGATAGAACCTGCAGCGAATCTGAGCAACAAAGCCGTCAGTTCGGAGCCAACGAGCGTCAATGCGATAGTTAACACGACTGCAGCGGTTGGTGGTGCCTCCTCACCCGCGGAAGTGAGTGCCGAAGGCGATATTGTCATCAAAGCGATGCGTGATGAACTGGATCGTTCGATGAAGAATTTGAAGTTGCCCAACAAGCCCGCGCCTTATTTCATCAGCTATCGCGCCAGCGATGAAACCAAATACAGTTTGGCATTCAGTAATGGCTCACCGATTTATGATTGGCGCGACGACCAACGCACAATTTCAGCAGATGTGCGCGTTGGCGATTATAAATTCGACAACACGTCCGATGTCGCCGGCGATTCCGGTACATCGTATGTGTGGAGAGGGTCTTCGTTGGATGATAACTATGTTGTATTACGCCGTTCATTCTGGGATGCGACCGATGAATGTTATAAAACGGCGACGGAGCAATACGATAACAATGTTTCGTACAAGCAGCAGCACAGTATTCCCAACCTTTGCGACAGCTATACCAAAGAGCCGGCGATCACGATTATTAAACCGATAGCCGCACCAATTACGATACCGGATGTCTGGCGAGACAATATCAAAAAACTTTCCTACATAATCAATAAACCTGCCGGAGTGCGCGAGTCGTGGGTTTCCTTCCAGGTTTCGGAAGCCACTCGCCGATTTGTCAACAGTGAGGGGTCAACTGTTCGCGATAACTGGCGATCATTGAAGATCGGTATGGTTGCATTTGCGCGTTGTCCGGATGGCGAAGAGCTCTGGGATTCCGACAGTCTTTCGGTCGGCGAGCTCGATCAGATTCCTGACATGAAAGTTCTCGAGGAACGCGCTAAGAGGCTCTCCGAGCGGATTGTCGAACATGCCAATGCGCCAATTCAGGATTACTATCTAGGTCCTGTCTTGTTGGAACCTCAGGCGTCGGCGGAATTCACGATTCGGAATGTGGCGCCGTTACTGTGTGCCGTGAAAGGCGATAACCTGCATCCGCAGGGCACATTCTTACGCTCGCTGGGCGCCAGGGTCATGCCAAGCTTTATAAACATAACAGATGACCCGAACTTGGATGAGTTCGACAAAACACCGACCAGCGGCTCTTACATCGTTGATTCTGAAGGGGTCCCGTGCCAGAAAGTTCACCTGGTAGTTCACGGCTTCCTCAAAGAATTCCTGAGCGCACGCAGCCCGGTTTTGCCTGGAAAACCAAGCAACGGACATGATTTCATCGGCACTGCACCAACTACTCTGGTAGTAGATTCGGAGAAGCCAAAACCAGCCAAAGCTCTACGAGCGCAATTGCGAGCGCTCGCAAAGGAGAACGGTTTGACCGAGTTTCTCGTGATTCGGCGGATTCGACCGAGTACCCCCTCATTTCTTCAAGGTTCTACTTGTTCTGCGCGTGATTCTTCATTAGAGGATGAAGAACCTGTGGAAGCAATTATGGTTAATACCGTAACTGGTGCAGAGCGCAGAGTGCGCGGTCTTAAGTTTAAAGCGCTCTACAAGCCGAGCTTGCAGGATATTATTTCTGGCGGTTCCGACGCCTCCTTTAACACCACAACACTCTGGAATGGAAATTTGCGGACGGTGATCAGTCCGTCCCTGTTACTTTCAAAAATCGAAATGGAATCCGAAAATCGCCCGACCGACTCACCGTATCCGGTGCCGAAACCAACAGACAGTGATTAACGTTTTTCCGGGAGGAGACGTGAAGTGATTCGACCTGCTTCTTCAAGAATAGTTTTATCCATTGCGACTGCAGCTTCTCTGCTGGTGTGCAGCTCCACTCCGACGCAGGCGGCGCCTCCTTCCAACAAGTATATGCAGGAAGGCATTGCGTTGTTTAATCAGGGCAAGTACATGGAGTCGCTCAGCTCCTTTAACCAGGCAAAAGCAACGGACTCGGATAATGCTTTGCTGCATTACTACATGGCTAGTGCCCTGTTAAAGTTAAACCACAAAGAAGATGCCATTCGTGAGTATAAACTCACTCTCGTGCTCGAACCTCAAGGGCGCTTGACCAGTCTGTGTGAAACGGCGCTGCGAGCCCTAGGGGCATCTCAGGCAGCGATACCGACAGGATCACCGCCTGCGGTGCCGCCATCCGCAAGTACTGGGAAGGGCGATGCAAAGCTGAGCACTGCACGTGGTGGCAAGACCACGGCACTGACGACGAGCACAAAGAAACCGCAACCATCTAAATCTGCTGCACTGGTTTCGGCCAGATGTGTAAGTGTGCTATGTGGCTGTCCAATCTGCCAGAAGTTGAGCCTGACGCTTACTGATTTGAATTCCAAGTACGGTGACCGTATTGAGTTTGTGCGAACTACAAAAAACGCGACTGACGATAAGAGCAAAGAGTTGATCAAAAACTATTCAGTAAGTGAGTGCCCCACCGTTTTGTTATTTACGGAGCGCAGCGAGCACGCTACCGAGTATCGCGGCAACATCGTCCTTGCCGACCTGATACGAGATGTGGATTTACTCGCCAAGACTGCGACGAAGACCCGCTACACGCCAATTGAAGACAAAGGTCTAGCCAGTGTGCGCAAAATGGTGGTTGACGAAGTCGAAGCCAGAATCAGCCATGATGTGGACCGGGTTGACTTTCAGGTCAAAAAAATTCAACAAGACTGCGATGCCGACCTCGCCAATGTCAATCGCAGAGATCCTGATGCCGAGAGCCAGAGAGACTTGATCAAGAGCGAGTCCGAACGCAAAATTAAAGCTGTTCGTGACGATTTCGAGAGACGCAAACGCGAGTGGTATGCAGCTGCCGAAGAGCGAATCAAAGGCATATCTTCGACCGGTCCGACCAAGTGATATTTTTGTCTATATAAGAAAGATCTCAAGATGAAGACAGCCATCGGCCGTAGACTTTCAGCATGAGAGTTTGCTTGATTTCTCGCGAGTATCCGCCCGAGACAGGTTGGGGCGGCATAGGTACTTTTACACACCATCTTGCCCATGGTTTGACTGTGCTCGGCCATGACGTGCACGTCGTTTCATTGAGTTCGAACGATCACGATCCGCCGCACCGGGGTGGCAACGGCGAACCGCACGTCCATAGGGTGCCGTCCAGGCAAATGGCGGTTTCACTCGGATTCTTCAACTTTTGTCTGCCGGTGACCAGACCGATGTTGGAAGAAACCATGGGATTGTGGCGAAAGTTCCTCGACCTCCATAAAACGCACCCTTTCGATGTCGTCGAATGTCCCGAGCATTTTGCCGAGGGACTGTTTCCTTCACTCACTGGTGTTGCCCCGCTTGTGATCCGCTTGCACACACCACATTCGAAACTCGTAAAGGAAAAATTTCACAACTTTACTCCGTCGTTCGATCATCGAATCCTTACGGCGTTAGAGCGAGTTGCCATGATTTCAGCCGATACGCTGGTCTCCCCTAGCGAAGATCTGGCCGCTTATGTCGCAAAAGATTTGAATCTACCTCTCGATCGAATCCATATCGTAAGAAATCCGGTTGATGCGGAAAAATTTTGTCCTGATGGTGCCACTGCTGAGATGGATAAAGACTCGATCAATATTCTCTTTGTCGGCCGATTGGAACAACGCAAAGGCGTACATCATTTGATTGACGCGGTGCCGAAAGTAATTGCCGCGTGCCCGGACAGGAAAATTCATTTCTATCTCGTCGGAAAAGACACGCCGACTACTGCGGGCAATGGCTCGGTTCTTGAGCAACTGCAAGAGTCGCTCAAACAGAGCGGTTCGGAGCACGCCGTGACATTCATTCAGGGCATTCCTCTTCAACAGATGCCTGACTATTATCGAGCAGCGGATATATGCGTGTTGCCATCACTTTACGATAATGCACCAATGACGGTGATAGAGGCGATGTCCTGCGCCAAACCGGTTGTTGCCACCTCCGCTGGTGGCGCAAAAGAGTACGCCCCGCATGAGGATTGTGGCTTGATTGTTGCCCCAGCGGATTGTGATGCTCTGGCAAACGCGCTCAGTCGGCTGGCAAACGACCAGGCGCTTCGTAAGCGTCTGGGGTCTAATGCCAGGAAAAGAGTAATTGAAAACTTCACCGCCGCGCAGACCGCAGCTGAAACGGCAAAGCTTTACGAATTGGCCTGTGAAACTTTCAAAGACAGAAGAGCGGCTCTCTATCCAGGACAACCGGAGATGCTCGCGGAAGATTTGCAATCGATGATCGATGCAATGGAGCGCTCTCTGTACGAGATGACCTATTCCAATTCCTGGCGTTTTAGAATCAGGCACTGGCAGCAGAAAGCGCAAGAGGAGCCGGGAGGCTTTCTGGCGAAGGCTTTGAAGAAACCGTTCTCTCGAATCATCAAATAGGAGCAACTTATGGAAGAGTTCGACTTGACCCAGGTAAAAATTGAAGGTCTACCGTCGACCTACATCCTCGAGTCGGATTCGATCGATCGTGTGCTTCTTCATCCAGGTCGTAAACTTCTGGGATTGGCTCGGCAAGCGGCTGCTTATGAGACTACGGTAACCTGGCTAAGAGCGATGAAGGATGCTGGCTTGCTCCCTGCCGATCCAAAAAAATCTTGTACCGTGACCGTTATGGCTGAAGGCGTTGGGCACAATCTTCCCGGAGCGCTGGCCACAGTCGTCAGCCCCGCTTATCACCGCGGCGATAATTGGCTTGGCGTCAGCCGTTTTGCCCTTCCGAAAGGTGATGCGGAAGAAGCGATTGATTTCGACGCACGGGTTAATTACGTACGAATGCACTCTTGCGCACCGACATGGTGCATGCTCGATACCATCGCCACTGGTGCTACCTTAGCACGCGCTCTGGAAGGGTAGTGCAGCCGGTGCGCGACGTATCGCCCAAGTGTGTGAGAAAGCAGAGGTTGAATTAGTTTTGACCTTCTTCGGTGCAATTTTCGGACTCTGGCATGACGGTACCGGTCTGCCCTGGTGCCATCCTGACACAGTCGTCTCGGGAACCGAAAGAAGCCGCAAAAATGTAAAAGCTGCTCAAAAGTTGTTCAACAACTTAGACGGATTTTGTGCGGTGGGCGATTGTTCCGCCAACTTCTTCGACGTAGATTCTGCCCTTTCAATCCTTACAAAGGAAGAAGCGGAGTTTAATTGGAAGTTGCCAATCGACGATTTCGTGATGGCTCCGGCGAAGTAAAAACGCTGGTTCCGGACCCTGTGACCATTGACATGCCCGGTTTGTGCTATTAGCAGGATACATCCAGTATCCCCGATTTGGTGACCGCCATGTCCGACAGTATCCTGATTCCACCAGTGGAAAACCGTTACGTTACCGGATTTACCCGATTAATTCTGCCTGCCGTTCTGGGCGCGCACAATCTCGAAGTGAGAGCTTCCGCTAGTTGCGTGGAGTCACTTCGTCGCCTAGATGGCTCCAGCACTGTCGTGTTGCTCAATCACACAGACCGTTTCGATCCGTTATGTGTATTTGCCCTGTCGAAATTCTCAGGCGAAGACTTCCACTACCTGGCTTCCAGGGAGCAGTTTGATGGAGCATTGGGTTTGAAGCAGTGGTGCTTGCAGCGCTGCGGAGCCTACTCCGTTTTGCGAGGTCAGCCAGAGGATATTGCCTCTAAAGAAATGACAATTTCGCTCATCGTTGAAGGTCGGAAGAAACTAATCATGTTTCCGGAAGGTGACGTCACCGGTCGCGACGATGCTATTCTTCCGCTGAAAGAAGATGGTATTAAAAACATGCTGGCTGCCCAAAGTCGCATCAGTCAGAGTGGTAATCCTCGCTCCGTATATCTCCTGCCGATGGCAATCTATTATGATGTGAGCAGCGATGCGGTGCCCGCACTCAACGCTGCTCTCGACAAAATCGAACGAAGTTTGCAATTGCCTCTCATGGAGGATGCGTTCGAGCCGAGAATCACTCGAGTGGTGGCAACAATGCTTGATGATCTGGCGCTCCACTACGGTGTCCAGCCTCGCGGTGCCACGCTGGACCAGAAGCTCATCGACTTTTGCAGCCGGGTCGCCTCGCTGATAGCGTACTCTATTGGTATTAAAATCGAACAGACCGGTGATCCGATGGTGGTATTGCATTCGGTGCGTGGAAATGTTTGGAGAATGATCAACGCTGATGTTGATCGAACCAATAAGTATGAAACCAAGCTTCTAGGCGAATCCAAGAAGCGCGGACAAGCATTCCTCAAAGACCTTGACCGCCTGGAGCAACTGTTCATTCTTGCCCACGCCCTCCAACAATACGAATTCAGTTTGGAGCTCGCCTGGCGCGTCATAGACCGTCTGGAACTCGAGATAACCGGTCGGTCTACCAATAAGGGTCATCGTATAGCTCGAATCGAAGCCGCTCCCGAGATAAGCCTTCTCGAATTTGCCAATTACGGAACGTTGGAAGCTGTCAGATTAGTTGACCAGCATGCCCGTGTGGCCATTTACCGGGCACTGCAGCAATCCAGGCAAGCATCATATGCGGTGGCTGCTTGATAGCATCGCCTGAGCTACCTGGCTGAGAAATGCAGGGTAGCTGGCTCTGAAACTGGAGTCGAAGTTTGGTGGGTTTCGGCTCGCCATAACCGCTGCGACATCACACAGGCTCGCCTTCACCGAATCGATCTTTCCAAATCCTTCGAATGATAAGGTCCACCAATCGGTGCTGTCGGGAATCAATTCCTTAGTTTCGTAGTCGACAAATCGAACGTGAGTATACTCGACGCTGCATCCTCTGGATGGCAACGCCTCTCGGTCTACGGGCGCTTCTTTGTCGTTTAACTGAATCTCGACCGGAGTCGCTCCGGTGGTATCAAACCTTCGGATCCAGCGGCGTTTTTCGGTAGTCACTGTTTTACTTGTTTCGAGAATCAGTGTCTCCGACGTCCACTTTGTCCACAGTTCGATTGGTCCGTTAAACGGATGCACTTCGCATTGATCGGGGAGATGGCAAACCAGACCTTTAACCTCGACTCCCTTCTTGCCTCCTCGATGCTTCAGCCCAAGCGCTGGCTGATGGGCGTCACGCAAATAAGAGTCCACACGAACGAGACCGCCTCCGGCTTCGTAATCGTGCGCATCGGCGTGACAAAACCATGCCCTTAGCTCATCATGAGCGGAGTGGAAAAACCATCTTATTTCGGCGGTGACTTGCATAGTTGATTTTGTGTTAGTGCAGGCTGCGAAGTGCGTTCCAGTCACCTTTGCTCTTTGTCGCCGGTGTCTTTGACGATTTTGGCAGTTTGGCGGTGGCGGTCGGGTGTTTTTTTACTGCAGGTTTCGGGCGCTTAACTGAAGTTTTTTTCGCAATTTCAGTTTTTTTGCTTGGTGTTGTGTCATCGTTTTCCGGCGAAGGACTGTTGGAGGGTTTCTCATTAGCGGGAGCCGCTGTACTTCCTTCAGGTTCCGGCAATTTTTTTTCAACCTTAGTCAGCGCAGCGTCAGCTTGCGCCGGTTTCGGAGTCGAGGGACCCATTAACATCTGCATGCCTCCGAAAATGATTCCTCCGATCAATAAGAGTGAAAAGACACCTACTACAATTTGATTGCCCATGATGCCGGTCGCGGTCACTCGGTCCGAAGTGAATCGCATGTTGTTTTTGCCGGCATGTTTGTTCGGATCGTCGAACAGTGGTTCGACCTTCGCTGCACCTTTAGTGCTCAACTCAGTTTGCGAGATCGAGTTCTCATCAGACTGCATGCCCTGGCGCGCCAGTAACTTAGCCATGTGAACCCCCGTGTCGCCGGAGACGTTGGGGCGGGGCGTCGCTTTGTGCATGTCGTCAGCGATGGCGATGCTCGGGGTCGAGCACTCGCAGAAACCACTCATTTTTTCCATGACTTTATGGTGATCCGCCAGAATCCAGGCTGTCATGCTGCCCCTGCGTTGTTTTTGAATCGGCTTTCCACAAACGCCGCATTCGTCAGGTGGTTTGGCGGAACCAAAACTTCCACTTCTTCCATCGCCCTCGCTCGGACTGAATGAAACCTCTCTCGATGAAGAGCTGAGACTGCCGGCCGATCCGGAGTTCGACTGAGCTCCCGAGGATTCTGAGCCACTCTGTCTGGCTGCTCCCTCCCTCGACCATGGTGAGACGCTCTTGGCTGGGCGATCGCCCGAACCTGTTTCATTGGAAACATCACCCGCAGTACTGTTGCCGGTACCGCTCGTGGTACCAGCCCCGGAAGTGATACCGGGCGCGCCACCATACCAGGGTGAATCGGATGTTTTTGCATTGCCATCGTATGTGCCACCAGCAAGACCGCCGGTCGAGATAGACCCACCTGCTGCAGCCCAAGCCGCGGCTCCAAGGGGCGCCGCCGCTGATTTGTCCATGCAGGCAGCGACGATGTCTTCTTTTAGGGTATTGGCAGTTTGATAGCGGGACTCTGAATCTTTAGCCAGAGCCTTGAAGAGAATTTCTTCGAGTTTTGTCGGCACGTTAATCAAAGGGTTGATTTCGCGAATTGCCGGAGGTGGTCTGTTGACGTGGCATTGAATCAATTCAAAAATTGAAGTAGCGTGGTGATACGGATCTTTTCCTGTCAGCATCTCGTACATCACTATTCCAACGGAATATATGTCGGAGCGCTCGCTGTCTGGTTTTCCCATACACTGTTCCGGGCTCATGTAAGGAGGACTTCCCCACAGTTCGCCTGTGTGAGTAAGTCTTCTACTTTCCTGATTGAACTTGGCCAGACCGAAATCTACTACCTTGATGAAGTCGGTCTCCCTATCAAGCATGACGATGTTTCCCGGCTTGATATCACGATGAATCACGCCCTTCTTATGTGCGTGTTCCAGCGCGCTCAGTACCTGAACGAAAATGGTTGCGAATCTGTCAGTGCTGAGCGGACCTTCCTCGATCAATAGTTGTTCGAGGCTGCGACCGCGAAGGTAGTCCATAACAACGCAAGGCTGTCCATCAGGACCAAGCAGGCAGTCGTATACGGTGACTATGTTGGGATGGCTCAGCGTGCATAAGAGGTCGACTTCCCTCTGAAACCGCTCCCGATAAACCGGTTGATCGACATGGACTTTCAGTGTCTTAATCGCCACATCGCGGTTGACTCGGAGCTGAGTGGCACGATAGACGTTGCTCATTCCGCCAGAACCGATCAGTTCCTCGACCAGGAAGCGCCCATCCAGTGTCACGCCGACAAGCGGGTCACGAGGTTTGTTAGGCGTTGATGTCACGGAGGTGGACCTCCACCTCCCGGCGGTCCGCCTGGAGGAAACGGCGGCGGTGGCGGTTGCTGTTGATTGGTTCCGCCCTGTCCCCATGGGATGTTGGTAGGCTTCTTCTGCTCAGGCTGTTGTTGTTGTTGCTGCTGATTTTGGGGATGCGCCAGGCTGGTTACACTGCTCGACGGTGACGTCGAAGTGGAAGCGGAAGATGCTGAAGTATTGTTATTAGGATGTTTGATTCCTCGGCCTTCCTGATACTTCCGAGCCTGCTTTACGAGCCCTTCTTGCTCGGTTAGTTTTAATTCCAGGAAGGCGACGTCTTGGACCAGCGCCTCCGGATTTTCCGTCGACTGAGCCGACTTTTCTACCTGTTGAAACAGTTTCTGAAACGTAGCTACTCCAGTGCCTTGTTGTCTAAGTTTTTCAATGCGCCGCCAGACCAGCAATCGTCTCTCCAGAAGCGGTCCTGGTGCTACATCAGGGGCTCTCTCCGCCTCAAGCGCTGTCAATGTCACGCAGCCGAGTAATTGTTCCGGTGTCAGCTTGCCTTCAGCGTAATCTTGAACGACTTTCTTGTCGACGAGCACAAATCGTCCTGGTTTGTCTGGTTGAGAAAACAATGCCTTGACGCGATCTACTTGTCCGGCGGAACCCTCGATCAATGCTTTTGCAAGGAAAATCGCGTCGATTTTTAAATCGCGATCGCTTGCCGAAGCACTCTTCTCCGCGAGGACTGTCACCGAGGGACCGGTCCCGATAACTGTTAAGCCGGATGCTGTCACGCGCGAATCGGCCGACTTGATCAGTGCCGTGAGCTGTGAAGCGGTCAACTTCCCGTTTGATTCGCAGTGAGCCGATTGTATTGAAAGCGCTAGCACCGCCAGTAGTGCCAAAGTAGTTTTACGCATAAACTCCAATTGCAGTCTTAAGGAAATCAATACGCCAATGTCTGTTTAATTCCCGATAGATAGAAAAGTAAACACTTAAGCTTTCTATTTATTATATGTTGAAATTAACGACTGAAAGCGTCATCTAATATCGAGCAACTGCATTGGATTTAGACCATCGGTGACCTCGAGAAGGCAGCCGGGCATCTGTTTTTTGAATCGTTTGATGCCAAGCGACGTAATCCCATCTCCCATCGAGATCTTCACCGATTTTACGCGGGGCATGTTCTTCGCGATCATCATCAGTCCTTCGTCAGAAATCTTTGTTTCGCCGATGTCTAGATGCTTTACCTGTGACTTCGAGAGAATCTGGATTGCTCTATCATCAATTCCCGTGTTGGTCAGCGTGAGTGAGTTTAACTTAGGAAGCTTCGCGATTATTTCCAGGTCGTCCAGAGTTACGGGCTCGGAATGTCCGACATCTAGCGAGGTTAGCTGTTTCGTATCCTTAACAGCCGCTTCAATCATTCCTGGTTTTATATTCATAAATCGCAGCAAAACACTATGCACCTCAGGCAGCGATTTTATTGCTGAGTTGAGCCCTGCCGGAGTCATTTTATTGTCGTAATGAAAACATAAACGAACCAGCGTTGGAAACTTTTTCAACTGTTCGGCACCACGATCATCCCACAGGTGCGACATGATCCAAATGCTCTTGAGTGGCGCGCCTTCGAGATATTTTAGACCTTCGCCTGTCACTCGCGACTCCATGGTCACTTTAAAGTCTTGAATCTCTGCTTTGTTTTGAACGTTTTTGAGATCTTCGTCCGTCACCTCATGTCCTTCCAGCAGATGACGCGTTCTGTTCCACTTACCACCTGTGAGGTTGAGGTTTTTCAGAATGTCGTCTGAATCTAGCTCTTCAATTGATTCTTTGTTTTTTCGGAATTCTTCCGCCTTTAAATCTGCTTCTTTTTTGTGCTGAAGTTCAACCATGCTTACAGGCGGCGGCGGTGCCAATATCGTCGCTTTGGCAATCCACCAGCCTGCTAACGCGATTACGGATACCGTTGCCAGAATCTTGAGTGATACTATTAGCGGTGACTTGTTTTGTCGTTCCGAAGGCGGTGCTAATTGAAATGTACTTGGATCTATATTTTGAATCGCCTTGCCGAATTCGGCTACTGTCTGAAATCGATCGTTTGGCTTTTTCGCAAGAGCCTTTTGAATAAGTTCTTCGACTGCGGGCGGAAAGTAGATGTCCGGGCGGACGTCCTTCAGGCGAGGCGGTTTCTGATGGGCATGAAGTGAGAGGGTTTGTAATGCAGTCTCTCCGCGAAACGGCGGGCTTCCAGTTAAAGTTTCAAATAGAACACAACCGAGTGAATAGACTTCCGACCTGCTGTCGTAAGGTCTGCCGAGACCGGCATCAGGACTCATGTATAGCGGCGCACCAACCACGGTTGTGCTTTGCTCGACCAGATCGCTGCGTTTTGCGCCATCTTGTTTTGCAATTCCGAAGTCGATAATTCGTACTTCGATGCTGCTATCTTGATTCATGCGCATAAGCAAATTACTTGGTTTCATATCGCGATGAAACACACCACTATGATGCGCATACTGGAGACCATCGCAGACCTGTGCGAAAATTTCTTGTACGACCGGCCAATCCAGTGATCCTTCGTTCTCTAAAACTTCGTTGAGTGGCACTCCCTCGAAGAAATCGAGCACCATATATGGTACCTCGTTTCTCGTCAGACCAAAGTCGATTACACCAACGATCGATGAATGTGTCAGTTTACTGGTGGCTCGAGCCTCGTCTTGAAAGGCGACCAGTTGTTTGCTATCGATCAGATGCAGCATTTTCACTGCCACTTTTTTGTTGAGCACCAAATCTCGTGCCAGGTAAACAGATCCGCCGGCTCCAGCCCCAAGCTGCGACAATGGTTTGTATCGTCCGGTCGGAAAGTCGGCGTTGTTTAGCTGCAGCTCGATTTCATCGATGTCTTCGGGGACGAAGTCATCAGCCTCGATAACCGGGGCCGCATCGATTGCGTCCTTCAGTACTTTTGGTACGGCACAACGACAAACATCCGAGCGGAAAATGAACTGCGTGAAAGATCCAGCGCGCCCCTCACCCAGGCGCTTTCCGCAGCTTCTGCAAATGTTGACTGAAATTTCTTCTTCTTCAGGGACATCAATGTCACGCTGATCGCAGTTGCAGGCGACTATCCATTGTGTCAGGCTGCCGAAGCTGCTGCTACGTTTAGGGTTCTTGCAAATCGGACAAAGTTGAGTTTCGGTCATACGTCATCGTGTCTGTCCGCCTGCGTTGGCGCGGTATCTACGTTTACTAGCGGACAAAATGAGCTGCGGTAAACCACTATTTCAGCTCCATATTACATCGCCCTTGATTCGAGGGCAATCTTCGTTACTTCGACAGTCGTTGAGAACCTTTCCGTAAGGCGAGAAGGCGTCTATCAACGTTTCTAAAATTTATTCCGGAGACAACGGGATGGTGAAGCAGAAATTGCTTCCTTGACCTGGTTCGCTCTCTACCCAGATCTTTCCGCCGTGTTTTTCGACGAGCGCTTTGCAGATGGCTAGCCCCAGACCAAAACCTTTTCGTTTGACTGATTTATGCTGCTCCAACTGGCGATATCGTTCAAACACGAGGTGTTGCATTTCCTTCGGAATGCCTGGTCCAGAGTCGATGATTTGAAACTTGGCGTACAAGCCTTCGATGCCTGCGACTACTTTTACTACCGAGTTATCCGGTGAGTACTTCAATGCGTTGGAAATTAAATTGATTAGCACTTGGACGACCCGATCTTCGTCGGCGATGATGACATCATTTGTGATATCAGTCTCGATAGTCAACGATGGGCGATCTTTTGCACCATCTGCGGTGATAACCGCTTTGTTTACGATCGCACCGACCGTCGTCTCTGCTGGCGAGATCTCGATTGTGCCGCTTTCTGTCTTGTCGGCATCAAGCAGGTTTTTAACCAGCGAGATCAGATAGTCGATTGAAGAATGTCCGTTTTTGATCACATTCAATCCGCGCGCGTTCAACTCTCCGTACATTCCGGTTGCCACCATGTCCAGTATCACGCGAACTGCGGTGAGGGGACCGCGTATATCGTGACTAACCATGGCAAGCAGGTCTCTGCGCAATTGTTCCAGGCGTTGTCGTTCTGTGATGTCTTGAACGTTGACGAAAAATCTTTCCTCGCCGTGGTGAGCGAGCAGATTTACAACCAGTTCTGAAGCAAAAATCTCGCCGCTCTTTCTTCGTCCGTCGACGCGAATGGCTTGGGTGCTTCGTTTTAATTCTTTGGTATCCGGAAAGATAAAGTCGATCGGTTGATCAGCCAATTCTTCGGATTCAAATTCGAAAATGCTGCGAGCTCGTCTGTTAACTGCTTCGATGCGGTTGCGTTTATCAACCACAATCAGTCCCATCGGAAAGTTTGTGATTACATCCTGCATGCGTACCTGAAGGTCGTCGTAAGCTTTGTTTAGAATTTCGACTTCGCGAGTCTTCTCGTGCAGTCGCTGGGCAAGCTCACTGTACGTCGGAGGCTGGTTGTCGGGCTTCTTCCCGGTATTCAAGAGAATCTCTCCTGTCCCTTACTTCGCGCGCCCTAATGTGCGCCGGTGTCACCAAACGTGAGCCGAACGACGACCGCGAGCCCACTCGGTGAGACAAATTGATTATAGCGTGCTCCCAGAAAACCTGGGTCTTTTAGCTACACGTTGAAGAGCGGCCAGGCGCCTGTAGGGCGCCCCACAGTAAATATCCGACACGAACACTACACCCGGACAAGAAACCTACATGTGGAATCGGACGTTGCTAGACATCTTGTTGTCATAGAACTTCGCCTGTTCAAGGTCCTGCTGGGCGATAGCTTTCTTGCCCATGCGGAAATTGACGTAGGCTCTTCCCAGGTAATATTGGGCGCGGTTGGGGCTCATCTGAATAGCCTCGGACAGCGATGCAATTGCGCTGTGCCAATCTTCGAGCTGAATCAATGCCTTTGCTCTCTGGAAGTAGAGTTCCGGATCGCTGGGGTTGTTCTTGATCGCGTCATAGAGTTCTTTCGCCAGTGTGCGCGGATCGCCTTTCACGCTAAAGAATTGTGAGTCGAGATAGATGACACCACTTCGAGGCGCCGTATCGTTAGACGGTTTGCTATAGGCTTCGTCATCGGAATTGGATGAATTGTTGTTCTGCGAGCGAGGCGCTGACGCTAACAAAGCAGAGCGACTGTCCGTTCCCAGGCTCGCAGCTACCGAGCTTGGCACCATTTGTGGTGCGTAGGCGGGAGTGGCTACCACGAGGTCGTTGCCATCCCATTTGCCCTTCAGAATTGGAGTTTGTTTCGCCCCCGGACGATCTTCCTTGATCTCATTTCCCACTGCTTCTCGCGCATATGAGTATGCATCGACTAATGTGGTGGCGCTGCCTTTCGATCTGAGACCGTCGAGTAATTTACGAGTGAAAACGCCGTTTTGATAACGTGTTGACTCCCATGCTCGCTCATCTGCAAGGCTGGAACAGATAACCATCTGACCGGAACCCTGTACGAGATCGTCGGCTTTGAAGTTGCCGATCCTCGACATGCCTTTTGAGTCCGGCGCTGCAAACCCACTGTGGCACGCGTCCATCACTAACAATACTCTGTCGGTGAGGACTCGACCTTGAATTGAGTCGAGCAATTTTTGCATCTCGATTCCGGTCGCGAACAAATCGTCTGAGTCTGAATCGCAGGCGACTAAGTAATTTTTACCGCGAGGGTCTAGTTGTGATGGACTGCCGTGTGTTGAGAAGTAGAGAACCACCAGATCGTCCGGTTTGACGACACGAGCAAGGAACTTGGAACCGAGTTCGGATAGGACTCTGCGTTGAGTCGCCTGTTCGTTCAACAGTAAGCGTACGTGATCGGGCTGGAAGTTTGCTTCTTTGACGAGATAGTTGTAGAAGTCAGTCGCATCTTTAGCGGAGTACTGCAAGTCCGGAATATCCGGATCTTGGAAATCAGTGATTCCGATGACCAGAGCCCATTTGTCGCGAATCGGGCGATTTGCAGGCTTGTCGGTCAGCACTTTCGATGCACCGTTATTGGTGGCAGGTGATTTACTCGCTAAGGCTGCTGTTGCTGGCTTGCTGTCGACTTTGGGAGCACTTGCCGTTGCCGGTTTCGTCTCCACTTTTGGGGGCGCCTTGGGTGCTACGACAGGTGTATCTAGAGCCGATTTTTTCACTTCAGGAGTCGTGACAGTTTTTACTGGAGCTTTCGATTCAGTCGTCACTGCCGGCTTTTCAGTCTTTGGTGCCAGTGCAACAACAGACGGCTTTTCTTCCTTCGCGACAGCCGGCTTCTCGTCTTTCGCGCTCGTAGCTTTCTCTTTTACAACCGCAGTCTTTTCTTCTTTCTTCGTCTCGGCTGCGGCAGGCGGTTTAACCTCATTGGAGGTCAGCAAAGCAACAGGCTTTTCAGACGTTTCGGCGGCTTTCGCTGTTTCGCTTTTTTCCTTCGATTTCTCTTTCTTTGCGATTTTTTCCGCTTTTACTTCTGCCTTCTTATCGTGCTTCTCTGCTTTAGTAGATTCCGTCTTTGCCGATTTTGTCTCATCAACCTTCGCTTCTTCCTTCACCTGTTCTTTAGCGACGACCGGAGTTTCTGCCGGTTTTGTCTCGGTGGCGGATGGCTTTTGATCGAGACTCGTACCCTTGCTCAGTCTGTTCAGGATAGCCGTAAGTGTGGGAGTTCCAGCCGTAAAACCGGACTCTTCAGGTTTCACTTCCGGCGTCACTGATGGTGCTTCTGCCACAATTTTCTCTGGTGTTTTCTCCGGAGTTTTGGCTGCTACAGTCGGCTGTTTTACATTCTTGTCTTTCGCGGGTTGCGTAGCGGTTACTTTGGCTGCTGCAGCGGCCTTGGATTTTGCAATCAGTGAATTCAAAACCAGGTCATTGGCTGAAACCGCCTTTACCGGTTCAGATTTGGTCGCCACTACAGGCGGTGTCGCTTTCGTTGATTCCGGTGCTTTCGCCGCGGTCAAAGTCTCTGTCTTTACTGGTTTTGCCGGTGCTGGCGTATCATTGCGAAACAGTGCAGTTGTCGGATTGTAAGTCATCGTCTTCTGCGCGGCCGGCGCCTGTTGCGTTGCCGGGAGTTTTTTCGCATTCTTGTCTACGGGAGCCGCTGTTGCGTGCGTAATTTCAATACCTTTGAGTTTATACTTGCCTTCTCTTTCAAACTCGATGCCGTAAACGTTTTGTCTGGCGATTTTGTTTCCGAGCTCCGAAGACTTTTGATAGAGCTTCAGTGCTTCATCGACATTCAACGGCACGCCGCGTCCATGTTCATACATGTTGCCGAGATTGCACAGCGCGGCTGGGTTGTTGTAGTCCGCAGCTTTCTTGTACCAGGTCAAAGCTTGCTTCAAATCTTTCTTGGTGCCGATGCCTTCTTCAAAGAGGAATCCAAGGTTGTTTTGTGAATTGGAATGTCCTCTGTTTGCAGCAGCCTTGAACAGTTCGAATGCTGCTACCTGATTCTTTTCAATGCCTTTGCCGTGCATGTTCATACAAGCCAAAATGAACACGTGGTCGAGGCTTCCCTCTTCGGCGCTCTTGATGATGCGCTCTTTCAGAGATTCATCGCCCTCAATCTTGCAGAGCAATTCCCAGTCGTGGACCGGACCGTTTTTCTTTCCACCTTCGTAAGGCTCGATTTCGGCCTCTTCTCTGATGTTGCTCTGAATCGAGCTGTAGGCCTGTCTCGCGTCCACGGCAGGCGCAGATATACAAGACACGCCAAAGGATAATGCCAACACAAAAGAGATTCCCCGTCTGGTGTGGGGGAAAAATGCCATTTTCATCAAATCACCACGGCTTGGTAGGGCTGATAAATGCCAGGAATGTACATATAGTATGTGCGATGGAAGTTACAAGCAAGAGGGTTGACAAGAGGTATTGCTAAATAAAATCTCAGAAAGCGTTACTTTCGTGGTGAGACTACGAAGCCAATACCTGTTTGAGTTTTTGAAGTCCGCTCCCAATCTTTTCCCTGGGCGATATTTTTGATTTGACCCGAGAATCCGTCAATTTTTACTCATGGACTGAAGAGTAAATCAATAAACATATATTGAAGGGATATCCGCGCTTGGGAGCCAGAATTGACTTTTCATTCAAACTAACGTAAGTGGGGTTGAACAGTTTCGTGTAGAACGGCGTAAGCCGCAACGGCAGAGGACACACATTGCCGAGTTCAAGCTTTAGGCTTCTGGAACCAGCCCGTTTAAACTGCATGCGTTTCTTCACTGTTAAACGCGTTGGAAACGCGTAAACAACGCGCTCTTGCTCAGTCTTTTTAAACTTCGACTTTGTCCTTCGAAGACGAAGCACCACTGCCCGCTAGTTTGCGTCGTTTGACTCGTGCGCGAGCTGCTGAGTGCGCTTTGGAGGCCGCTTCTCTAGTTTCATCATCAGGAGAAATTCCGGCGCTCACACTTGCTTGAGCGAGCTCGAGATCTTCTTGTCTGTGGCTAATCGATTCGTTGATTGAATAGACCAAACCGACCTTTTGAAGGCACTTGAGCACAAACCATGACATGTCGAACTCATGTTTCTTGGCGCCCATTTGGCTGGAACCAGGGAAGGCATGGTGGTTGTTGTGCCAGCCGTCGCCCATTGCAAGAACGGCGAACAAAGCGTTGTTGACGCTGTCATCGTTGATGTGAAAGTTCTTGTAGCCCAGGCGAGGAATGTGGCAGACGATGTTGAGAATCAGTGGCACGTTCCATGCCAAAAATCCGCCGAGGAAACTGGCGAGCATGCACTCCCAGCCAAAGAAATAAAACAGCATCGCGCGGAACAAAAGGTTGATGGATACGCACTTTGCATAACCCAGTTTCCAATCCTTACCTTGCTCTAGCCAGACGTAGATTGGATCTTTCATCAGGTCCGGACATTGTTTTTCCGGCGACATATGCGGTGGATATTTAAAGTCGCGATAAAAGAAATACGCGTGCGCAATTCCCTGCTTTGGTGAATGCGGATCTAAGGGAGTGTCCACATATTTATGGTGCGTTCTGTGGATTGTCGCCCACCAGATCGGGGCGCCTTCATATGCGAGATAGGCGCCGAAAACAAAGAAGTACTCTACAAGTTTGTGGCACTTGAAGGCTCTGTGTGAGAGCAGTCTATGCAGACCAATTGTGACCCCTAAAATGTGCCAAGTGTAGAAGACGGCAGTCAGGCACCAAAATAGTGTGTAGTCCATTTATAAAGTTCCGCTGAGGGGTGGTCTCTTGCTGCGTGGAACGAGCAACTACACACTACGAGCCAATGCTGGCTCCGTGCGGCGTTGAATCCGGCATAACGCATTATGGCATAGATTGTCGAGAGGAAACATCTCGTTTTGGTCACGTTTGCCTATAAAGACGAAGATACGCACAGGCGCGCGTATAAAACTCTACTCACTTTTTATAGCTGCAACATATCGAAAAATATGACTTTTGAGCGCACCAAAACTGCCCGATTGGCGCCTTTGCAGAGAAGTAGCACCTGACATTTAATTCGACATGGTCAGGAAGTGCCATCAGATGTGGTGTATCAATGATCTTCCAGAATTCAAACGACTGATAGAATGACCAATGTTATGAAGCCCGATCGCAGTCAGTTTACACGTGCCGAATGGCAGATCATCCAGTCCTACCGAACGCCCCGACAGGTGCAAGGTTGGCTCAAGGCGCTGCCTTACAACTTCGAGAAGCGTGGACAAACACTGGTTTCATTCAGAGAAGTGGTGAAGCGAAAATCGGCACATTGTTTGGAAGCCGCATTGTCCGCGGCTGTGATATTAGAACAGCACGACTATCCTCCGCTGCTCCTCAGTTTTGAATCTGTCGATCAATTGGATCACGTGCTCTATGTGTTTAAAACCCCTAAAGGCTGGGGTTCAGTGGCGCGATCACGTGATGATGGTTTGCATGGAAGAAAACCGATCTTTCGCTCACCGCGAGATCTGGCTCTCAGTTATTTCGATCCATACGTTGACTACACCGGAAGAATCACTGGATATGCGGTTGTTGACCTGAACGAAATGGGCGATTTCGACTGGCGCTTTGCACCGAAAAGTATATGGAAGGTCGAAAGATTTTTGATCGATTATCCTCATAAGCACATCGCTTCGTCGGACGCGCGCTACGAGCGTTTGCTGAAGCGTTACACCGAGTTTAAGAAACGTTATCCCGATAAGCAACCGAATTACTACGACAAAAGTTCCTGGATGTAGATTCCACGAGCTGGAACATGAAACGGTTTATGAAATAAAAACGGCTTTGTTGCACCGTTCGCTGAATTCCTTGCGATCGGGCTAAATCGGCGAGACGATGTCGAATTTGATAGGATGTAAACCATTAAACCGGGCAAGCGAAAAGGAAATGCAATGCGACGACCTATGATACTATCCGCGGTGATCGCGCTTTTGTTTTGTATGACGAACAATGCGCATGCTGAGCAAGGCGAGTCGGACTCCTCGTTTCCATTTAACCTGTTCCATCAAATTGCTAAAGAAAAGCCGAAGGAAAACGTACTGCTCTCGCCAATGAGCGTATCAACGGCGCTGAGCATGACCTATCCGGGCGCCGCGGGTGAAACAAAAAAAGCGTTGGCTCGGGTTTTAAACTTTCCCTCACCAGCCGATGATGAAACAGTCAACCAGCAAAACAAGGACGTGCTGGATAGTCTCCGCCAGCCGGGCGGCGGTACTAAACTTGAAATTGCTAATGCCTTGTTTGGCAATAAGGAAGTGACATTTAAACAGCCGTTTCTCGACGCCAACAGAAAATATTTTGATTCTGAAGTGCGTTCGCTCGACTTCAATGCTTCGGAGTCGTTGAATACGATCAACTCCTGGGTCTCTGAGAAGACGCACGAAAAAATTCCGAAAATTCTCGATAAGATCGGGCAGGATGCCATTCTATACTTGATTAATGCTATCTACTTCAAGGGAACCTGGCAAAATCAATTCGATAAATCCGTAACGCACGAGGCTGATTTTAATACTGCCGGCGGTGGCACCAAGAAAGTGCACATGATGCACATGGCTCGTGACGATTTTAGATACCTGGAGAACGATCAGTTTCAGGCGGTCAATCTGCCATATGCAGACAATCGGCTCAGTCTTTACGTTTTCCTCCCAAAGGAGGGCGGTTCACTCGAGTCGTTTGAATCAAATTTGAATCAAAATTCATGGGCGCAGTGGGCGGCGAGTTTTCGAAAGCGGGAAGGACAGCTGGGATTACCGCGTTTCAAAATCGACGACAGTATGGAATTAAAGCAACCGCTCTCTGAGATCGGATTAGAAGTGGCATTTGATGAAGCAAAGGCAGATTTTTCCGGGATGGCTGAGACTGCCCAGAAAATCTACATCAGTCGTGTGATCCACAAAACTTTTATGGAACTCAACGAAGAAGGTACTGAGGCTGCGGCGGTTACAGCTGTTGAGATGTCAGTGACCAGTGCTGCCGTCAATCCGGTCCCACCGTTTGAAATGACGGTTGACAGACCATTCTTCATTGCCCTGCACGACAGTAAAACCGGAAAGATATTGTTCGCTGGTCATATCGTCAATCCTTAGTTCAACAGGTCAACGCTCGAATTATTAGCACGGTAGCCTTGAGCGCTAGTGCATCCGGATGGTAAGGTCATGTTCCCCTCGTTGGAGTGATCGCGATGCGTTCGTCTTTGCCCGCAGTATTACTAGCTCTAGCCGCCAGTTTCTCAATTGGCACTGCCTGCGCGCAAAATGCACCAGGACCTACGGTTACGGTCAACGAGACGCCCTCAACTCCTTCTGCTACCGCGGATATAAATCATCCAGTCAATGCGCCGGATCCGACTCCTCCCGGTAAAGAGACTATGTGGCAGGCAGAGGCGTGGGCTGAGAACAAGACGTCACCATGGTTGAACGCCGCTGACTCAGACGTCGAGAAAAAGCAGCATAAAGGTCCGGTTCGCTCATTCGTCAAAGCCGTGGCGAAGGGCACAGCGAAGGAACTTGGAACCAGCATGGAAGACATGGCCAAGGACATGGTTCTGGTCTTCTCGGTTCAAGATATCGACCCTTACGATCAGTCCAAAGGTCCACCTACAAACCGTCCTGCGATCGTTCTGAAGATGCAGCTAGTGGACGGAACTTCGTGCTACGTGCGTCGTTTTCCTGATGGCAGCTACGCTGTGGAAGATGGTTTTGCCAATGGCACAGTTTTCCTCCCGAGAAAAGAAACCAGAGATTATTTAGTCAAGTATCCAAATGGCTTTCAGGGACGAATGGTGAAGACCCCGGATGGGAATATCGTTATTTATCGTCCTGATAGAACAGAGACGGTATTCAAGAAAAACGCATCCGGTGGCTATACTGCCACCAACAGCAAGCTCGGTTACTTAGGCGAAGCTCGTGGTGATGATACTGGTGTTAACTACGAAGTCGGAGCCTGGTAACTAAAACAGCGTCTATCACTCGGTAACTCGGCGTCCATTACTTCTTTCGGAAGCAGAGTCTTCTATGAGCGAGCCCACCAACAGCGGTTCTAGTGAACTGAAACAGGTTTCGTCGCTTAAGCAGGGTGAAGGCGAACTTCTTTCGTTTTTCGCTGGTAGTCACCAGATTCGTTACGCTCATCCCTTCTATCGATCGGCGTATTGGGCGAATAACGTCGCCGTTCTCTGGTTCGTAATTCTTCTGCTTTCGCCTGTACTCGTCGTAGTTTTTGCTCTGTTCGCAGCGATTTTGCCGGTCACTGTTTACACAGTTACATTGGCTGCCGGTGGGATTGTTGGAATCTATTTTCTGGCTGCTAGCTGGCTTGGATTGTCGCGGATTGTTTTTAGTGCAGATGGAATTTTGTTTCCGTATTGCTTCACCGAATCGTTGAGAGGAGGACTTGCACGCGACTGGTCCGAGCTTAAACTTCTTATCTTCGTTGAGCAGAAAAATGTTCCATCGAAAACACCAACCAAGATCAAATTGACCTTCAAAGATGATTCGTATGTTTGTTTAAACATCGATGGATTGACGCGCAGCGATCTCGAATTGCTATTTCTCGCGTTCGATACGTACTGCCCGAGTTTGAGAAAAATTCCTGATCCCGACCAAGTCAATCTCAATATCGCCTGGTCGACGGGCGATGGAAAGCGGCTTGGTTACACTGATTTATGGAATCACTCGTTGAGTTCGCGCTTTGGTTCCACAGCGTTCGTTCCGCTCGAATGCGGAGACTTCCTTCAAGATGGCAGAATACAAATTGTTGGACAAAAGGGCTTTGGCGGCTTATCCGCGGTGTATCTGGCCAAACTCGAAAATGGCGAGCACGTTGCGATCAAGGAGTGCGTTCCTCTTGATTCGGATGACGAAGAGGCTCTGGCAAAATCGAAAGAGATGTTTGAGCGAGAGGCGAAAATTCTTGCTGGTCTCGACCATCCCAAAATTGCAAAGGTTCTCGATTATTTTGTAGAAGCTGGTCGACACTATTTGGTTTTAGAACATATCGCCGGGAAAAATCTGCGTAGCCTTGTCGCCGATGAAGGACCCCAGCCTGAGCCTGTGGTGAGAGAGTGGGCACTGCAAACAGCAAAGATAGTTGCTTATCTTCATGGGTTAAACCCACCGGTAATTCATCGCGATATTACTCCGGACAATTTAATTCTTGGCGACGACGGTACGATTTTTCTCGTTGACTTCGGTGCGGCCAACAATTTTCTTGGCACCGCCACTGGTACCGTGGTCGGCAAAGCCTCATACATTCCGCTTGAACAATTCCGTGGAAAAGCTTGCCCTCAAAGTGACGTCTTTGCGCTCGGGGCTACGTGTTTCTATCTTTTGACTGGAAAAGATCCAAAGCCGCTGACTGAGTGTGTGCCAAGTTCGGAAATCTCAAATGTCTCGGAGTCGTTCAATACGCTCGTCAAAGACTGCACTCAAGCAGATAGTGATAAACGGCCTACTGATATCGCTGCCGTGATTTCGTTGCTCTCGAATAAACCACAATTGCTGGCTTCAGAACATGGACTATGACGGCAAAAATATCATCACCACAGTAACGCGGCCGAGGCACGGTTTGATTCGGTACGTCAGCACGATGATGATTCCCTATGCTGCTGTAGTAATCATCGGACCACTGTTGTTAATGTACTATTTAAATCCGACCATTTTCGCTGAGGGCGGAATGATGTATTGGATCTTTGCGGCGTTGTCTCAGCGCCTCCCTGGCTTTGTTCTGCCTCTTCTTCCGTACGTCGGCGGAGTTTTAATCGCAGGTGTCATCTCCCTCAACCGATACAATTACAATCTCGATTTACTAAAGATTTTGTCGATTGATGAACACGGCATTGTTCTAGGGCGGCAGGGTGAGGAGTCGCGAGATTGCTCACTACTTGTGCGGTGGACCGATGTTGTCGCTGTTAACGCCGTTCACTCCGGAGCGGAATTTGATAGTACGAAAAGTTGGCTGATGATCGAATCGCACTTTAACAGAGTCTACAAAATTCGTTGGGACAACGCTACGTCGTGGGTCGATTCTTCGCTTCTATTGTCCAAGTTGAGAACCTTCGCCCCTCACGTTGAGGCATCGAATTTGATACCAGAAAAACGTGCTCTGGAGAACTCGCACACGCGCCTCTGGTTGGAGTACTTCTCCCCACCTGGAAAGCGCAATCGAACAACCAAACTTGTCGAAGGAGATACGCTGCACAATGGCGTCTACAAGATAGTCGGACAGGTCGGAGCCGGCGGTCAGGGAACGGCATATCTCGCTGCTAAGATCGATGACGACAATTCGCCGGTTGTATTGAAGGAATACGTTTTACCGGTACACAAAGGCGATCAGATGTCAGTCGAGAGAGTGGCGCTACTCAATCGTGAGTCTGAAATTCTCTCGAAAATCGATCACCAGGATATCGTCAAACTGATTGATTGTTTCGTCGAAGATCATCGTGGATACATGGTGCTTGAGTACGTCGAAGGTGAGACTCTGCGCCAGATCGTAAAGCGTGAAGGAAAGCAGAACGAGGAAACGGTACGCGCGTGGGCGGGCATGATTTGTCGGATCGTTGAGTATTTGCATGGGCTGGAGCCACCGATTATTCACCGCGATATTACACCGGACAATTTGATTTTGCAGAAGAACGGACGCATCAAGCTCGTCGATTTCACGGTTGCTCACCAATTCGATTCATCGGGCGGTGCGACTATCGTCGGGAAGCAGGCATACATCCCACCCGAACAGTTTCAAGGCGAACCATGTCCACAAAGCGATCTTTATGCGGTCGGTTCGACACTATACTTCCTGCTTGCAGGAGAGGATCCTTCACCCATGGAGACCTCGCATCCGAAGACCAAGGTTGAGTCGCTCAGTGATGAAATCGATGACATCGTAGCTCGTGCCACCGCATTCAGTGTTACGGATAGATTCGCGAACGCGTCTGAGCTGCTTGCAGCGATTACAGTTTAACCCGCGACAAGGCAAGCTGCCGCTTGATTTTGTCTACAGCGCGCCAGTCAGGTCTATTGGAACTCAACTCAAATATGCATGCACTGTATATGGTGCACGATATAGGCGGTCTTGCCTAAACAAAGACTTTTGCAGGTGAATACGTGCGTTAAACTTATCGCCCGCCACGTCGGAAGCGTCCGCCGCCGAGACCGCCGCCTTCTCCGCCGCCGAAGCGACCGCCAAGTCTGCCGCCGCCACCAGCCTCGGCACCTCTGCCAAATCTTCCGGCTTCACCCTGCGCTGCTGCACCGCCAAATCTCCCGGCTTCACCTTGTGCTGCTGCGCCACCAAATCTTCCGGCTTGACCTTGCGCCGTTGCTGCACTGCCATACCGGCCTTGAGCTTCTTTGTTGACGAATGGATTCTCTCCGTTGGCAGATTGTTGCCAGGATTTAAACTGTTCGGGATTAGCTTTTTGCTGGTTTTGATACCACTTTTGCTGCGCTTCCATGTTGTTCGCATGCATGTTGTTGTATTCGTTTTCGTTGACGTGTGCCGCATTGACGTTATTTTGTGTCGCGGTAGCGCCGGTGTAGCTGCGATTTACATTGACTGAGTTGCCGCTTGCGTTGACGTAATATGGATGCGCTCCGCCTGCCGGGTAGTGAACTGGCGTACCGTAGGGCACGTTGCCATAATAGCCGCCGTGGTATCCGTATCCGCCATAGCCATAGCTGTCACCTATCGCAGCACCTGCCATCGCGCCCAGTCCGGCAGCTGCTGCTGTCCCGACCATCATGCCTGCTCCGCCGTAACCGGAGGAAGTAGTGGCAGGTGCGGTTTGTTGATTATTGATCACGACAGGTTCTGGAGCCGGTGCGTACTGTGGCACCTGTTGTGCTTGTTGCGCGCCCTGCATGCTGCGCATTCTCTCTACATAACTTGTCAGGTCGTAATTTTGTCCGTTTTTGTCGACGTACCAGTAGCCGCCTTGAGCGCCCATGTACACCTGAATCGAATTGCCGGCCACTCCAGGACCAGGAAGCGGTACAACCATGCCCTTTGGTGTTATGACGCTCTGTCCACCCTGCTGTCCCGGAATAACTTGCAGCGTGACCATAGAAACTAATGGTGTTTCTTGTCCCAATGCCATGTTTGGAGTTGTAATCCATGCGGTGATCGAAATACAAGCTGAAATTAAACCGATGGTCAGGGATTTTTGCAGGCGCATGATAAGTCGCTCCAAGATATTGGTCGGATCAAACAATTCAGGATCTTACCACGGTGTCTGATTCCGAGTGAGAAATGCCCATGTTGTGCGTTTCAAATGATTCAATGTTCGCAACTTTTTGAGCCGGATTTTCAAAAGAGCCAATCGAATTCGAATGACCGTTCCGGCGAAAACGAAAAGGGCGAATGGATGACACATTCGCCCTTTCGTTTATTTCAATTCCCGGTCTATTTTTTGAGTTGCTCGGGTTTGCGAGCGCTTGTTCTGACGTTGGTGATGTCGCCATTGGCGTCGAGGTTGAACGACTGATTGACGATGCCGAGGACCTTTCCGGCGGTGTCGCGCATGACGCTGCGGTAGTAGAAGCCGCCCGGAGTCTTTTCGTGTGTTTCGTTATAGCTGATATCTTTGCCGAATTTGGCGTCACGGATCAAATAGTTGCAATCCATGTTGCCGCCTCTGGAGTTGGAATAATCCAGACCGCAGTTGGCTTCGCTGCCTGCCAGTTTTGCCACTCTCAGCGGTTGTCCATTAGGATCGAGTTTCAAGTGTCCGCCTTCTGAAACCATCTCGGACAGCGCAGGCAGGTAAGTCTGAAACGGATTGCCCTTGGCGTCTTTGCGTGTCACTGTGACATTGGAGCGATCTTCGCGGTTCATGAAGTCATCGAACATGCCACCGACGTAGCTGAAGCTGTCCTTCTCGACTCGGCGCTGATTTCCGTTGATATGAGTGACGGTGTAATCGCCTTTCCATTGAGTATCGAGGTGGAAGCCGTCCCATCCCAGTGCTGGTGGCGAATATTTTGCCGTGCCGTCGACGATCATTTGCGATTTCGACTTGTCGCCGACATTTGTGGTGTCAACCTGCAGACCCTGACTTGTTCTACGGGCAGTGCTATCGAATGCCGATTCAGTATTTCTGTTGAGTAGTAAGTCGATTGCTTGGTCCCGTAAGTTAGTCAGGACGACCTCGTTCTGCGGAACAGATTTAGCAAGCTTGTTTTCTGCAACGTCATTGTTTCCCATTGTTTGACACCATTTTGTGAGCGGGGGATTTGCGAGTGATGGCATCATAATCCGACCCAACCAGGACGTCAGTGGGGAAAATACGAAATTCGGCAATCAATATCAAAACTTTCAGTCTGTCGTGCTTTTCAGCTTCTGAAATACCAGAAAGAACTGGTAAGGGAGGAAATCCAGGCTTTTGACCTGTTTAAAACCAGAACCTATAAGCTCTTCTTGTATCTGGGCCGGCTGTATCCTGTGCTCCCTGGGGGGTCCCTCAGGGGAGTCCAGTTTGAAGTCTATTATCACAAGAGAACCCTGGGGCTTCAGATATGAGCTTAAGTTCTTAAAGTACTTTGTTCTATCAGGGATATGGTGATAAGTATCTATGACCAGGATTTGATCTACAGCTTGTGGAAGCTTGAATTCATCTCCTGAGCTTGGAATTAGAACTGTTTCTACATTGGAGAGACTTTCGTTCTGAGCACGTTTTGCGATATGTGCCACCATATCTGGTTCTACATCAACGCCCAGCACTTTTGATTTCGGATATTGTTTTGCGATTCTGATCGTAAAATATCCAGTCCCTGCGCCGATGTCTGCGATTACCGATCCGTCGGAGATGTCCAGCGATTCGATTACTTTTTCAGGCTTCTGCCATTCATCGCGTTTGGGATCGTCAAATTTCTTTGCCCATTCGTCAGCGCCTTTGAACTGCTTATCCATGTGCCCGTGGACGTGATCGTGGTCATGAGCAGAGCAATGTTCGTGTGGTGGCATTGAGAAAAAACTTACCAGAAGGATCGACAGGAGAAAACGAAAACTTGATTTGCGAATCATCGTCACGGCCTGGTGCTAGCGAAAATGTCATAGACCAGATAAATCCCGACTGCCGCGAGCGAGATAGCCATCCACAGAGCCGGCGAAGCGATCGAAACACGTGGTGGCATTTCGAGTTCCTTCATTGTCTTCACGTGCTCGATTATGCCACCGAGCAAACCGCCGAGACCAAGTATCACCATGGCGACTCCGATGTTTCTCGATGAGTCTTTGTTGATACCGTGGAAGGCACCAGTCGCGATGTAGCCGTGAATAAACTTCGCCAGGGTGAAACCAAAACCGAACAGGGCAAGTGATGTTCGAATCCAGGCCAGGATTGTGCGATCGGAGGCCAATAAAGTTCTCGACAAAGCGAGATCGACTTGAATTTGCGCGGGCAACTTCGGCGGAATTTCTTCAGTCATGTTTACCTCAGCACGATGGTCTCGAAGAAGTGACTTTGTCATGAGCGACCTCGGTGGCAATGTCGTTTGCAGCCTCCACATTCTAAGGCACTTCGACACTGGGCACGCCGATGCTTATGATTTTTTCGTGATGAGGTTAACCTCTTCTGATTTTTTGCGGTGACTTGCCAACCTACACGAGTTACGATCAGGTTGCTTTGAAACGATCAGGCGGCCACGCTGATTGGCTTTGGTTCTGCGTGAGCAGGGCAAGCGGTTGTGGCACGTTGAATTTGCAGGCGATGCTCGACTATGGATTCGGTGACACTCAAGAACCAGTCGTAATAGTCGTCATAGCCGGCGGGAGGTCTGACCACGAGCAAGGTTTCATGCTTCGATTGGAAAACTTCCAATGCGAAAGGAATTTCTAGTTGATCGGCTGCATGGAATGCGGCGTTTCCTAGTTCGCAGTAAATTGCGGGCATCTTTGTTGTTTCGTCCATTGTCAGATACGGTTGTTCCGGATGGACTGTTTCAAGTTTCGACCAGAGATATTGAGCGATTGCACGGAGTAAGTATGCTCCGTCTGCTCCGAGATTGCTTGGCACTTCTGTCAAGGTCAGCTCAGGCAGACCGAATCGCACCATGCCTTCAGTGCATAGGAAAAATTTATTGGAGTTGCCTTTCGGATAAGCTTTGACTGTGAGAAATGTGCCCGCGAGCGGAACGTCTGATGCCCTGTGCTGTTGCATGTCTGATGATCCGTAAAAAGCATTGCCTTGATAAAGGTCAACACAGATCGAATCGACAGATTCCGCAAGCTGCTCTGCGATGGCGTGGCAGGCCCAGAAAGGCGCAAAGAAGGATGAACCGGTTCTAACTGCGGAGATATTGAGCACCGTTTTTGCACGATTGCAGAATGCATTTTGCACTTCGCTGAGATTGCATTGTTGAAGATTGGTGAAGAACTGCTCTTCATGGGCGCCTTCGAGTTTTGAAATTTTCGTTTTGGAAGAATCGTTTTTTGCCGATTCTGAATTATGACTATCGATAATGGCTGCTGCTGAACACATCGTGTCACTCGATGACTCCATTGAGAGAAACATCAGATTGAACTGAGGGTTATTGAGTGGGATGTAAACTTGCTTGGAGTCAGTCTTTAACATGGTTCTCTGGTCCTCATCTTTTTCTGCACGCAAAGAGTTTCGCCAGTGGGAGACGGACTAACACTTCGTGGCTATGCGGGTTTTGGTTGGGGAAAACTTTGCGATGACTGTAACTTAACTCCACTTTCGGAAAGCGTCAAGATGGTGAACGGGCTGCTTGAAATGCCGCAAACCCTCTTCATTGTTGAGCTTGCGAGTTTGGCTCGGAAGTGTGTATCAAAACGGATCATTGTTAAGATATGTACAACACGTAAAAACCTCACTAATAGTGGGGTTACTAGTGCGAGCTATTCTAGTGATATTGAAGTTTTGCGCCCTGCTTTTTACTGGCGCTGCGTCTGGAATGCTGCACCTGTTCAGCGTTTCGGGATAAAACGGCAATGATCGCAAAAAGTCCGCCGAAAATCCCTTTCCGACGGACCGCTTTAAAGTTGGTTTTTGCTTTATGGGTTGTTACCGGTAGGCATCACAGGATTGTTGCCTTGTTGAACCGGCATTTGAGCGTTCGGATCTGGCATTGTCGGCATGCCCTGTGGTGCGCCAGGAACAGGCTGAGCGGGCATTGCCTGCGGTACAGAACCGGGCTGAGGAACTCCAGGTTGCGGCACTGCGCCAGGCACCGGTTGAGTAACAGGCTGGACCGGCATTCCTTGTGGTGCTCCTGGAACGGGAACGTTGTTAACAGGCATAGCAGGAGCCGCAGGAGTCGCTGGTGTGGTTCCAGGTATTCCAGGTATCGACGGCATCGGGCTCGTCGAAGGCATTGATGATGCTGGAGTCGTCATACTGGGGTCGGTCGGCATTACCGAAGGAGCCGGCTTACTGATCATCAGGTAGCCAAACATCACAATGCAGATCAGAATTACGATTCCAATAACCATCGTGTAGGCGCTTCCTTGAGGTGGTGCATCTCCTCCACCACGACTGGAATTGTAGGATGCGGGCACCGCATCTGGTGAGCTGAATCCAGCGCCGCCGAATCCGCCAGAAGGCTGACCGCCCTGGCCGGCAATGGAAGTGGAGATGGCCGATTGGTGTTTCTCGAAATTCTTCATCCATTCGGGTACTTCACCGGCTGGCTTGTCCGGCGTCGGATGCGCGCCTGTGGAGGATGGCGTCGGAATTGAATTGAGCTGGTCGAGCAAACTGGCTCCGGATACCGGAGCTGCTCCTCCGCCACCGGGGGTGGGGATGGAGTCTAGAGCCGTAGATGAGATGTTGGCCGCAGGTCTACCGCCGCTGCCGGGCGTTGGTATCGAATCGAGAGCCGACGATGATATATTGGCTGCCGGTCTGCCGCCGCTGCCAGGTGTCGGAATGGAGTCCAGCAAATCTTTGGATACAGCGCCATCGGATGCGCCAGCTCCTGGCGATGGTATCGCGTCTAGCTGACTCTTCAATGCACTGATATCTTCGGTTCCCGCGCCAGTTTTACGACCTAGAATCGAGCCCGGGCCTTTCTTGTTGCCGGCCGCGCCAACGGGCGGAGCCGACGGCGCTGCTGGGGCTGATGAACCGGATGGCGCTGGGATTGCGTCTAACTGCTCTTTCAGGCTCAAACCTGGTGCCTGGTCTGTTAAAACCGGTGAACGTCCTCCGGATCCGGCGCCTCTTATGGCGTCTAGCCTCTGTTTGCTGCTCGTTGGGTTGTCGTGTCCCGAGCAATGTCCGGGGGCGCTGGGGTTTCTGGTCTTGCCGCAAATTTGGCACGTTTCGGAGGTCATAGGTTCAACTCGCTAAGGGATGACTATGTTGACGCCTCGAATGACAGTTTTGGGAAGTTCGAGCGTCGTTTAGCATCATTAACATACCCCGTTCGGTACATTAAAAGCGTTCCGATTATATAGGAAACACACGGTGCTAAATCATCAGGGCACATGTGGCCGCTATTTGGGCTTTCTACCGATTTTAGGATTAAATCTCAAGACTCAACCGCGACGGTCGCAACCTCGGAAACTCCATGAACGTTTCAATCAAAGAGACCGATATAATGAGTGTTCTACCTCCGGTTTTTCATCATGCGTATAAGCGTTAACAGACCAACTTTCTGTTTATCTGTCCTTCTGACCGTCATGGTCATGTCCAGCGCACCTGCTCCGGCTAAGCCGCCGCTGGTGTACAAGGGACCCACGAAAGTGACCACGCAGAAGCCTTTGCCCCCGATGCCGCATATCGTGCAACCTCATGAGAAGCGTGTGGTAAAGCCGCTTCCGCCTTCGCAACCGATAGAACTTATCGAGGGGGGTGAAAAGAGCCGAATCAGACTGTTTCAAGCAGTAGTCATTCAGAACAAGGACGATATGAATGCGCTCTGGGCACGCCATCAGCCTGGCAACCCGGCGCCCGAAGTCGACTTCGAAAAGTACACGGTGCTGGCTGTTTTCGACGGACAGAAGAATCGTGTTGGAAACCAGGTACAAATAACGTCGGTTCGAAAAACCGACAGCGGTGCCAATGTCACCTACAGAGTCAACAGCACTGGCGGAGCAAAACCAAACGCAATGGTCGCAGCGCAGCCTTATCAGATCGTCAAGACTGCAAAAGTGATAGGCAGTGTCGCATTTGCCCGTGAGCAATTCTCTCAACCGACAGGAGTAGCAAATGGGAAATAACATGATGGCACCACTAGGTCTAATTGCGTTATGCAGTGCACTAGCCCTCACTTCCTGCGGCGGCGATGGCTGGAAGAAGATGTCGATCGATGGAGCGACAGTTACTTTTGAAATGCCGGAACCGATCAAGCAAGTTGAAGATCAAGGCATGGTCATGTATCTGGCTCAAAAACCGGAGCAAAAACTTTCATTCCGTTGCGGCATATTGAAGCGAAACTACGAAGAAGATCAAAAGCAAAATGCTACTGATGAAGCCGTTTTGAGTGCGTTTGCACAGAAAGTTATTCAAGCGAATGAACAACAGTTTGCGCAAATGAAGATGCCGTGCAAGTTTGCGTACAACGGGCCTTTTCCCGTGGAGAACGGAGCTGGTCAACAGTATCAAGCGAAGGTCGGCAAGGCATTTGTGCTCGATCGTTTTTACATAAACAAAGTGGGCATCTATTACGTCGAATGCACCACTCAGGATGTGAACAATCCTGATACTGCCAGATTCCTCGCGTCTTTTAAACCGTAGTTACTGATTAAGAACGAAACATATGACAGCGGAAACAATTCCAATAATCGATGTTTCTTCTCTTGTGATGGGCGGCGACACTTCAGTTGTTGCCTCCGAAATTCGAAATGCTTGCTGTGACAATGGATTTTTCTACATTGAGAAACATGGCGTAGATAGTCAATTGCAACATCGTCTGGAAGAACTGAGCAGACAATTTTTTCTTCTGCCGATGGAAACCAAAATGAAGATTCGAATGGAACTCGGTGGCCGAGCCTGGCGTGGATACTTCCCTGTGGGTGTCGAATATACATCAGGACGTCCCGACAAAAAGGAAGGCATTTACTTCGGTGCCGAACTGGATCAATCACACCCGAAGGTGCGTAAGGGTTTGCCCATGCATGGTGCGAATCTATTTCCGGACTTGCCTGATTTTAAAGCAACCGTTATCGAGTATCTCGATGCGATGGAAAATCTAGGACATGCACTTATGCGGGGAATCGCACTGAGCCTCGGTCTTGATGCGGAGTATTTTCGCCAACGCTACACTGACGAGCCGCTTATGTTGTTCAGAATTTTTCACTATCCTGCGCTCGAGGGACCATTTTCAAACGACGATGCGAAGTTGCAGGAATGGAGTGTTGGTGAGCATACCGACTACGGAATTTTGACGATTCTTCGCCAGGATACGGTTGCCGGATTGCAAGTCAAATCACAGTCGAAGTGGATTGATGCGCCACCAATACCAGGTACATTCATTTGCAATATCGGAGACATGCTGGACCGCATGACAGGTGGTCTTTATCGCTCAACCCCGCATCGCGTCCTCAACAAAAGTGGTGTCTCTCGCATGTCGTTTCCTTTTTTCTTCGACCCGAATTTCGATGCTGAAGTGAAGGCAATTAATCCGGACATGCCTGCGATGGAAGACAAATTCGAACGCTGGGACCAAGCCAGTGTTCATGAGTTTAGTGGCACATATGGTGACTACATTTTAAAGAAAGTTTCGAAAGTTTTTCCGGAACTGAGTCGGGAAACATTATAAGCTGACCTTCGAGTGCGCTATAGTTGGTTGTCGTCAACGAAACTATGGTTGGTAATCGAGATGCACATCGAATCTGCTAGCACGTCAGAAGATAACGTCGAGTTTAAACCTTACATCGCACCGGAAACTTCGATGAAGGAGCTGACACCGAAAGCTATTCTGCTCGGTTGTTTGTTCGGTGTTTTGTTCGGTGCCGCTTCCGTCTATTTGGCACTGAAGGCGGGATTGACGGTCTCTGCTTCAATTCCGGTGGCTGTTCTGGCAATTTCGATCGGTCGAAAGTTTTTCAAGACAACCATCCTCGAGAATAACATAATTCAAACGTGTGCTTCGGCTGGTGAGTCGATCGCATCGGGTGTGGTTTTCACTCTCACCGGTTTTCTTTTCCTGTCGATTGGAACAAGCGGAGACAGCGTCGGCGCGCCCTTCTTTAACTACTGGACCATATTCACACTGGCGGCGCTCGGCGGGCTGCTTGGCACGTTCATGATGATTCCGCTGCGACGTTCGCTGATCGTTAAGGAACATGGCAAACTGCCTTATCCGGAAGGCACCGCATGCGGTTCTGTTCTAATCGCCGGTGATAAAGGTGGAGACTTTGCCAAGACCGCCTACATGGGTCTCGGCTTTGCAATGGTCTATGCGTTCTTGAGAAATGTGCTCCACGTCATTGCTGAATCGCCGACCTACGTTACTCAGCAAGCAAACAAGTTTTTGCCTTCGGCTACTGTCAATGCAGAAATTACACCCGAGTACATGGGCGTGGGCTACATCGTGGGCTTTCGTATCGCCGGTTGCCTCGTCGCTGGTGGTGTTCTTGCCTGGCTCGGTTTGATACCACTTCTTGCCGGACTCGTGCCGATGGACAAGATTGCCGAGCAGCTCGTAAAACTGGGATATCTGTCGGCTGTCACCGCCAGTGGTGGCCCCGGAAATTGGGATCCCGCCACTCACACATTTGCCAATACCGCCGACGCGATATACAAAGCTTACGTCAGACAGATCGGTGCGGGTGCAGTTGCTGCAGGTGGTTTTATTACTTTGATAAAAACCATCCCCACGATCATCTCTTCATTCAAGGAAAGTCTTGGTTCGTTTAAAGGACAGGACGGAGCTGCTGCAGCTATTCGAACGGATGACGATCTTTCGATGAAAGTCGTCTTGTTTGGCTCTGCTGCACTGGTTGCTCTGATGGTGTTTCTGCCGCAAATCCCCGGTGACTCGATTCTCCAAAAATTGTTGATTGGTTTGTTGGTCGTTGTTTTTGGATTTTTCTTTGTGACGGTTTCCAGTCGCATCGTTGGCATAATCGGTTCCAGTTCTAATCCGATTTCCGGAATGACCATTGCCACTCTCATGGCTACATCATTAGTGTTCATCGGCTTCGGGCTCACGGGCAACTTGTATGAACCGATGGTGCTCGTCGTCGGAAGTATCGTCTGTATTGCCGCCGCTAACGGTGGCGCGACTTCGCAGGATTTGAAAACCGGATACATCGTCGGTGCGACGCCGCGGGCGCAGCAAATTGTTTTATTCGTTGGTGCAGTGGTCTCATCGATAGTGATTGGTTTGACCGTCAGGCAGCTCGATCTGCCCACTCCGGACCTGGCAGCTCAAGGGATTTTACATGCTATCGGCAGCGATAAGTTTCCTGCTCCACAGGGCACATTAATGGCTACACTGATTAAAGGCATGCTCTCTTTTAACCTGGATTGGAATTTCGTACTTGTCGGCGTCTTTCTTTCAATCACAATGGAACTTTGTGGAGTTAACTCGTTGAATTTCGCAGTTGGAGCTTATCTTCCTCTTTCCACTACGCTTCCGATCTTTGCAGGCGGAGTGATCCGCAAGATTGTCGATCTCAAGGCGCAACACGCTGGTGGGAAAGCGGAAGATGATGAGCTCGGAAATGGAAGTTTGTTTGCTACAGGACTCGTCGCCGGCGGTGCGCTTGCAGGAGTCGTGGTGGCGCTGATTTCGATTCCGGAAGACATGTTCAAATTCCTGCAATCGATCAGTATGGAACACACTCTTTCCAAGGCACTCGGTTCTGAAGGATATCAGTTATTGGGTGTTGGTTTCTTTGTATTCATGGCAATCACGTTGTATCACATCGCAACCCGTGCCGCGAAGGAATAACAAGTGGTTGATGAAACCGAAAGCCAGTTCGAATCGCAGTCTAACGACGATGCTGATAGCGTGGAAAGCGATGGCGACGAAACGGTTTCAGCTGAAGAATCGTCGGACGATCCGTCTGAGGTTTCTCTAGAACCGGGGAGCGAATCTGAGAGTGTGGTTGCGTCTGAAGCTGACGGGGTGACAATCGACGAGTCGGAGAGTTTAACGAGCGACGAATCGCAATCGGAGAGTTTGACCAGCGCTGATTCGGAGAGTTTGACTAGCGATGAGTCGCAATCGGATAGTTTAACAAGCGATGAATCGCAAACGGGCAGTTTGACGAACAATGAGTTGCAGTCGGATAGTTTGACAAATAGTGGTTCTCAAACCGATAGTTTCACAAACAGTGGTTCGTTTCGAGATTCCTTCAACGATTATTTAAATGACTCTCTTGGTGGAAGTTCCGACAGCGGATCGTTTGGAGATGCCGTCAGCATCAGAATGCGCTCAGCGGCGCGGGCGCAGTTTAATGAGATGTCCGGTGAATTTTTGCGCACCGAACGTGGTGTCGCTCTCATTAATGGTATTTACAGACCAATTCGAGACCTGGGTCAAGGCGGAAAGGGGAAAGTGATCCTGGCTGAACACGTTTTGCTGGAATCTCCTGTTGCTCTAAAACTTCTCCACCAGAGCTTCAGTCAAGATCCTCGAGAGCTGGAACGACTGCGTAAGGAAGCAAGTATTTGCGCGTCTTTGAGTCATGAAAATCTGGTGCGTGTTCGCGACTTTGGCACCACGGATGATGGCGCGGCGTTCATCGTAATGGATTATGCCGAGGGCCAGTCCTTAAAGCAGATTCTAAACAGTCGTACTACAAGAGACAACTCCGAAATTCTAGATATTTTGTGCCAAGTAACGCGTGGATTAGCGTATCTGCATGCGAACAACATTACACATCGCGATGTTAAACCGGAAAATATTCTGGTTGGAAGCGATGGTGCGGTCCGGCTTATCGATTTTGGAATCGCAAAACCGGAGTATCAAGATGGCGCCGTTCAGGCATTGACTCAGACGGGCGAGTTGCTAGGAAGTCCTTATTACATGAGTCCGGAGCAATGCAAGGGTGGCGGGAAGGTCGATAATCGTTCCGACCTTTATGGACTAGGATGTGTGATTTTTGAAATAGTCAAAGGCAAACCACCTCTTCGCGGTCAGACTATTTTGAAAACCCTCGACATGCATATCAATGACGCGCCATCGCGTGAAGGAGCTGACGCCAACGATATCGATGGAGCTCTGCTCAGGATCGCGCTTAAGTGTTTAGAGAAACTTCCTGAAAATCGATATCAAAGTGCTTCGGAACTTCAGTCTGCAATCGAAGGTCTCAAGTCGAGATATGGAGCGGCTGCGCATGAACGAACGTTGAAGATCGCTTTGACGACCGCCGTGATTTGTATAGTTATTGCGTTTGGTGCATCGGGATATTTCCTCGGTAAAGCCAGTGAACAAAATATCGTCGCACTGCAGGCCGAGCCTGAAAGAGCGGTCACGCGCAGCTATTATGCGACCAACTTGGCGACTTCGTTGACCGCCCTGAATGCATTTGGCGCATCGAATGACGTCTTTGAAAAGTCTTTATCCAGCCCGGATTTGAGCGATGCTGTGGCTTGCAATGTTGCGGTTCAATACTGTCAAAGTCTTATGGTGAGTGCACAGGACCGTTGGCAGGAAGAAATTTTGGAGGTCTACAAAAGGCTCGAACCTCGCGTGGACAGGTTGTCCACTGCGGACAAGGCGATGTACAAGGATGTTGGTATAGGTGCCGCGCCGCTCTTGTACAACTATGCGGCGGAAGCTAGTTTTGACAAAACAAATTTAGCTCCTGCACTTGCCCTGGCAAACAAGGGCATCAATTTAGTAAAGCGCTATCCGAAGTCGAAGTGGACTTTAGCTGAACTTCGGTTTACGCGTGGTCTCATTTTGGATATGCAGGACAAGCCCGATGAGGCTATTGATGATCTGGAGTATTGCGTCAACGAATTCAAAAAAATATACGGCAACGGCGGATCTAGTGTGGTGACTCAGTTGCGAGGCGGGTTTCAGCCGACACTGCTGACGCAATCTTATTCAGTTTTGCATCACGCTTATCTCAAGAAAGCGGAGTTCGCCAAGGCGGATGAGTGCATAGCCGAAGTGCAGAATCGACTTTATCAGGTGGGCATTCCGCTCGTTCCTTATCGTTCCTGTGTTGGTGAGGTGCGATCCGTCTTAATCGATCAGATGAGTAATGTGGCGCCAGCGGAAAAGGACGGAAGGCGAATTCGAACAGGAATACGTCCACTTTGGCACGGCAGGGGAACGCAAAATTTGAGTGAGGTTGAAGGACCGCATAATCCGACGGGTTTGCCGGGAGCGCAGAGTCTGGGGAGCCCAAATGGACCTCGTGGACAGGGAAATATAGCCCCAGCGCATCGTTCTGCTGATGCAGTAGGTACGCATAGTCCGAGTAAGACATCAGATTCGCAAAGTCCTACGGGAGCGCACAACACTGAAGCGCCGGCGGGTTTGCATTTTGACTGATTGGAAACGATGTGGTGTCGAATCCGGTGCCCTTGTGAGAGCGAATTCGATCATGAGCGTGGATTCGAAGTGCCTTCAATTGCGCGACGGATGTTTGCCAGCGGTGCTCGATCGTCTATCACTGTAGAGTTGCCCACGCGTCGTATTCCCAGGTCAAGCATCAGACGGCGAATGTCGACGACTTTCGGATTTTCGGACATGTCATTAAACAGATCTTCGAGTACTTGTGAGCCAATCGCGGCATCGCCAACACGAAGTGTCTGTAGCGTTCCCCAATTAGATGCTGCTGTTCCACCTTCGTCCGCAATTGCTCTCAGCGCTTCTTCCAAACCCATTCGATTTTTTGTGCGCTTGCGAATTTCTACGTCTGCGATTAAACAATAAAGCGCACCACCCCAATAGATTCGACCAAAGCCGCGAGCAGAGTTTAAACCACCGTCGTCATCGGGGTTGGGCAACCCTTTCTTGAGGTTGGTTGCCAAATCACCCCAGACTTCTTCACGCGACAACTTTCCGATTCGCATTCGGCCAATTGGTTCAATATAGGTCGCGACGCCCTCTGCAAGCCAACGATGACGCCGGGTCAGTATTGGAAAAGCAAGGTGCATCATTTCGTGAGTTAGTGTCCAACTGGTGTCCAGATCTCTGCGCGTGGCATATGCGCCGATGTCGATTTCGATCAGACCGTATCCGCCAACATCCTCGTGAGTCGATGTTGCAAAGCCAACTCCGTCATCATCTACCGGAGCGATCGCGACCACCGTTTTTCGCACCGGAAATTTTCCATAATAGGCGACTACTGCGCGAGCTGCGTCGCGAACATAAGTATTGACTTCGTCGGAACTCAAGTTAAGATCGCCGTCTCCGATTTTGATGAGAAACTGCGAACCGTCAACTGACACTGTCGACTGCCTCGATGTGACGCGAGCATGGACCGGTGCGACTGCAATTTGCCCGACAACGCAGAGCACGCTTAATAACGCGATGGTAGTTTTCCGTAGGCAAGGGAGAAGCAAGTCTACATCACCTTCTGAAGCTGCGGTAGTTATCTCATTCTATTCGAAAAAATATGATCGTGCCCGTTTAGCGATTGGGCGGTATGAAGCACATTACTTCGCGCTTGCCCACATCTGTTTCCAGCGGGAGCGCAATAAGTGTCGTAATTCTCAAACTGTTTTCTTTATAGGAAAAGAAATTTTGTTTTTGCAATTCGAGCTTGGTTCGTTCATACATATAACTTGGGATTCTGACGGTGTCGATTATGTTTTTATTCAAAGTGGCTTCGAGCCGCAATTTCACAAGAGTCGCTGCACAAGCGGCTATCTCGGCGTCATTGAGAGTGTCCGGATTTTTTAGAAAAACGCCTATTCGTCCGCGCTCTTTGATTGGCAGAGTACTGAAATGTTTGCAGCCAATTGGTGAACCATTTTTGAACCACAAATCTTGATACTTTATCTCATCTGCAAATTGATTGTGACGCGTACCGCATTTACAGAAAACTCTAACGCGAACAACCGGCTTGAGCTGGGCTCCTGCAAAGTTTATGTATTCCGGCTGCTCCTGGCAGTCCAGCGTAATCACGTCATCGAACTTCGTGTAATCCACCATCTGTGGTGGCATAGGCTTTTTCTCGCGCAGGTGCAATGACGATTGACTATCCAGTCCCGATGCTTGGAGAAGCGTCGACAATGAGGCAATCGCAATGACCGCGTTCAAATTAATTTGTGTTTTGGATCGCAAGTTCTTAGTTGATAGAATTGGTAATTGAAACGCGAATGGCGGCTGTATGAGTTTAGTAATGTTGTGTCGTGAATACGGAACCGCTGATGAAATTGTGCCCAGTATTGCCGTGTTCGTCGCGAACTCTCATTGCGCCTGGTGTTACAATCGCTCACAGATTGCTGCATTCAAGATTCGTCAAACCGACATCCAGCGTGGCTTCCTAATTTTAAACGCGATCAAGTCGACATTCTTGTATAGGATTTCCTATACTGTCATTGCTTGACAGTGGTTTGAAGGCGATGATAGCTTGATCTTAGGCCACCTTAGTATGACTTACTAAAAATCAATCGAGTTACCACCGGAATTCCTTGCTGCCTGGACCAGCCGGGTTGAACGTAACCAGCCTCTCAAGGAGGTTATGAATGAGCAGTTTGAATCTCAAATCTCTTGCGCTTACCGTATGTGCAATGTCATGTCTGGTCGCGGGGAGTGCCGGCGCGCAGCAAACTATTGCGGGTGTAGATGTCTTCCCTGCTAATAATGTTTGGAACACTAAAATAAGCGGTCGATCGGTCGACGCGAACTCGGGTACATACGTCAATTCGATGGGGTCCGGTACACACTTTCATCCGGACTGGGGATCGAATCCGGCTTACGGTATTCCGTACAATATTGTGGCAGATGGCAAAAAGCCTCTCAGATTCTATACCATGACGTTTGACTATGATGATGAGAGCGATGCAGGTCCTTATCCGATCAGTTCAAAATTGAAGATCGAAGGTAATAGCTGGGTCCTGAAGAGAAACCCCGGGGATCGTCACGTCTTGATGATCCATCCTCCAACAAAAATGCTGTACGAGACTTGGTATACGACTCACAAAGGTTCAAAGTATCATGCGGGCTCGGGAGCGATTTTCAATCTCGCGTCGAACTCCCTTCGCCCCGATGGTTGGACCTCCTCTGATGCTGCTGGACTTCCCGTTTTTCCTGCGCTGGTAAATTATGATGAGGCGGCTTCCGGCGTGATCAAACATGCATTTAGAATGACTTGTTCCCGCTCGCTCGGTTATGTATGGCCGGCCAGGCATCTGGCGGGAACGCAAACTGCGGGCTGGCCGCCGTTGGGCAAACGTCTTCGTCTGAAGGCGGGCTTTAACATCTCCAGTTTCTCTCCTATCAATAAGGCTATTCTGACTGCCATGAAAGAGTATGGGTTATTCATCGCAGACCACGGCTCTAACTGGTATGTGCAAGGGACCTCCGATCCTCGATGGAATGATGATGATCTGAACGCATTGAAGACACTCACTGGAAATGATTTTGAGTTTATCGATGAATCGCCGATGATAATCAATCCGGACTCGGCACAGGCAAACCCATGATGTATGGACATCGGCAGCCCAGAGGCAATATGTTGTTTCTCTGTGTTGCTATCGGACTTTTGATTCTTGTTCTGGTCGGTCTGGCGTTTTGGTTTCAGCTGACGTTTTTCTCCAATCAACTGCTTCAAGATACGTCGGAGAAAGTGGCATTGAATGCTGCGCAGAAACTGAATGAAAACGACAATGCCGGCAAGATAAACAATCTTATTGGGTGTTCGCGAGAATTGGTGTTCGACGCACGAGAGATGCATAACAAAACATTAGATGGGCAGTTTATTGAGTACGAGCAACTCGCGGCACAGGTCCTGCAGCAATCTCGCGACGGGGCTAACCTCGTTGCCGACGAGCGGCAGCGTCTGGTTAATTCATCCATTGCGGAATTGAGAGCAATCGTAAAAGAAAAGAGTGCGCCGTTCGGTCGGGAAGTTGCTCTGTTTGACGCCGCCGTGGAAAAACCTCGCATAGAAAGCTTTAGTGTGGGGACCCTGGATAATTTGGAATCTAATGTTGTTGCTTCTATCGGTGTCCCGGCGCTCACCGCATACGATACCAGTCATCAGTTTATTAAACACGGCAAAGATGTTGATTTTTATTGTGCGCTTAATCCGCTGAAACTGCCAGCGCCGGATGATGATCTGAAATTCGAATTGTCACCCCTACCGATTGCAGTTAACGGTAATTCTGCACCACTTCGACTTGTATCAGAGAATCATTACAAGCCCACGATGGTACTCGTTGAGAACGGAAAAGATGCTATTGGAAGTTGCAGTATAATGCCGTCGTGTGTTCAGGTATCAATGTCGGTGAAAATGAAAAGCAAGGTGGCGAGTCAAATGGAATCCGGCACTATGAGCATGAGTACCGCTTGCACAAATGGTGCACTGCCCGATCCGAAGTAGGATTATGATTGTCAGCAAAAATAGAAAGCGGAATTTGAATCGGTTGTCGCGCAACTGGTACGGTTCGGCTCAAATCTCCGAATTCGGTGCTGTCCTGTTTCTCCTCATTAGTTGTATCGTTTTGCCGTTGTTGAACGTGTCGATAATTCCTGTTCGTTATGCGATGGGAATGTCGATTGTAGCTACCGAGGCTCGGAGTCTCGCGAAGAGCGAAACTTTCAGCGAAGCAATCAAACGCAATCACGAAGTTGCTGACCGGTGGAAACAGCTTCAGGCAATTGGTGGCATAACCGTGAAGGATTCGTCGTTGTCGTTGACTATCGATTCCACAAAAACAAAGCACGAAAAAGTTTGCACAGGACCGCGCTCGATTCCTCCAAGCTTCCTCCCGAATGGGGATGAAAGCCCGTGTGTTTACATGCTCAATTTGAAGGTGAATGTCGAGATTGCCCCGCTCATAACTGTGTCATGGCAACAGTTGAATATTCCGGGCTTGTCGGGGCCAATCGCCATACAGTTTCATGAATCATCTGCCTGGGAAAATCTCGGTCTTGATCCCGTGACTGGCGAGTACTACATAAATCAATAACGTTGGTGTGGTGTACCAATATCGATCATCACGAACAGCCGATAGTCGGCGCTTACTTTTTGTTGAACTACTTAATGGGAAAGACCGAAACAATCCAGGCTGGCTAAGTGGGTTTCCAACGAAGCGACATAAACATCATTGGCGAGATCAAGAAGGTATTCGTAGTCCTCGATCAGTGTTTCACTATACACTCGCTCATGGTCGGCGTCTGCCATCGCGAGTCGCTCCAGGGAGTTGGCTAGTGCTGTCATTTTGTACGTCCATTTCTAGTTAATTGAATTTCGTGACCTGCATGTTCTATATGCAAGTCGGAACAATTAGGAGGAATGTTCCGAATTCAATCTAAACTTGCCATCATATTTGATGTCACAAGATACAAGCCTGTTTGTCAAGAATGTCCGATACTAAGCACCATGAGTGGTGCAAGGGTTGGGGAGAGATGAAAGAGCAGAGACCGGTCGGAAGGTGCAATGTCAGCAATCGGGCCCCTGCTCTTTAACTCTCGTCCAGCCTGAAGATCGCCTTGCGCAAGGGACTGCTTGGAATAGCAGACATGAGTGCAAACGTCCTCAAGCAATAGCAGTTTATGGGCTAGTCACCTCCCTCTTCCAGCGAGAACCAGCACATTGTTCTCGCGAACTTCTTTAACAGCAGGCAGGCTGTTTCGAATATCATTGAGTAGCTTGTTGTATCTACGGAGTCTGCCATAGACGACAACAGATCTTTGAACTTCTTCCGCTTCACGGCTGTGTTTGTTTTGTTCGAATTCGTTGGACAATGCGCTGCACGAATACTCAAGCGCAGCCTCAATTATTTGCAATTGTTCAGGCGTTAAAAACATTTGGTTCGATCCTTTCTTTTGTAAGCAGCATCAACAAACAACTAGCAGCAACAACAACACTTTGTTTTTGACTCTATGCAACCAGCTTACAAAACAGGACTGCGAAATATCCGCAGCCTTACCATCGAAATATTAAATGTCTTCGAAAAACAAAAAAAACAACGAACGCGTTCGCTTTATATAGATGCCGCGTATTGACTGAGCGTCTGTTGAGCCGCTTCAATAACAAGTTTTCGCAGTTCCGGCGGTTCTAGAACCACTGCATCAGCCCCGTATGGTGCAAGCCACCGTACAACTTCATCGAGGCTTGAGGCCGGAAATGAGAATTTGCAACTGCCGTCTGCAAAATCTTCTAGTTCTTGTTGCGGGTGCCAACTTCTTTCACGTATATATCGTGCTGAATGGGGAGCGAATTTAATAACGATCTTGTAGGTCCGCTCGCCGTGTTCTAGCTGAAATGCTGCGTCAATCCAAGTTGTCAGCTCTTCCCTGGTCATTGGCTCAAAAGTGGTATCAAGTATTTGATAATCTTGAATTCGATGAAGTGCAAATACGCGCAACGCTTTGCGTGAAGTGCAATATGCAACAACGTACCAGGTGCCCCGGTCGTGCAGCACGCACTGCGGGTTTATAACGCGCGACGTTGTTTCGCCTTTGCTGGCGGCGAAGTAAGTCATTTCTATCTGTTGTTGCGTATCGCAGGCCTTATTTATATCGCCGAATAATTTTGCGCTGAGTGGAACAATCGCGCTGGCGCGAAAACGGATCACAGATTTCATTTCTTCCGGATCGATATGAACCTTGTCCGGCAACCGTTCTGAAATTTTTTCGAGAGCTGACCGTAAGGTGGCCTCAAAGGATGTACCTGTATATATGGATAGCATCTCTTTTCCAAGCGTCAGTGCAAAAACCTCACCGCTGGATAGCTCGAACGAAGGCAGCCGCTTTTCCGGCATATTGTTGTAGTAGCCGCCACGAGCATGGTCAAAAACGATTTCTCTTGCCAGGCGGTCTTTGAGGTACCGGAGATCCTCATGCAGCGTCCGCTGGGAAACCTCGAATTTTTGGCAAAGATCTTGCAAGCTAGGATATCCGCCGCGACATATTTCGGCGTCAATTGCTAAGACTCGTTCAAGTTTCGTGCTCATGCTCCCTTAAAACTACACGATCCGAACGTTTCGCAGCGACAGTCAATACAGTTTTAATGTTTGCCGACTTAGACTGCGGATATTTCGCAGCCCTGTTTTGTAACCTGGAATTGTTAACCGGATTGTGCGAGTTTTTCTGGTCTGCGGGTCAGTAGGGTTGGTGTCCGATGCGAAAGTTGAACAATCAGCTGATTTTTTCACCCTCTGACCTGATCACCTTTAGTGATTCTAAGTTCGATTCGTGGATGGAGCGCTGCTTCCTCGAATTTCCGGACGAAGTTCAGCCGGATGAGCGTGATGAGAGTTTGGAAATTGTCGCTCGTCACGGCAACACTCACGAGTTGGCGTTCTTATCTTTATTGAAAATGGAGGGCTACGACATTGCGGAGATTGACCCTAGGAGTGAATCTGCTGAACGGGACACGATTGCAGCTATGCGGAACGGTAGAGAAGTTGTCTACCAGGGACTTCTTAAGGCCGGTGAATTCGCAGGGCTCTCTGACTTCCTCGTCAAGGTTCCTGGGCCGTCTGACCTGGGAGACTTTCACTACGAAGTCTGGGATACAAAGCTTTCGAAGAAAGCAAAGCCTTATTACCTTCTGCAGCTCTGTTGTTACGCAGAAATGCTTGAAACTATTCAAGGGCGACTGCCAGGGTCAGTTAGAGTTGTGCTTGGCGATCTCTCGAAAAAAGAATTTCGTACTTTGGAATACTTATATCGCTATCGCCAACTCAAAGCAGAATTCCTCGAGTTTCAGGGACGTTTTTCAAAAGATAATCCACCTGAAGACTGGACTGCTGGTACCTATAGCCGTTGGAACGCTGTTTCGGAAAAACTTTTGGAAGGCTGCGACCACCTTTCAAGAGTCGCTAACATCCGGCAGAGTCAGATTGACCGCCTGAGAGACGCAGATATTCAGACGATGACAGCATTGTCTGAATCAACAGCGCGCTCGATTCCGAAGATGACTGCCACCACTTTCTCCAAACTCAAGCAACAGGCAAGGCTTCAAATTCGTTCTAAGAATGAGAACAAAACGGTCTGGGAGCTTCTTCCTCCTGTGCCTGGACAAGGTTTGGCACTACTTCCTCCTACATCCGTTAATGACGTTTATTTCGACATGGAAGGATATCCGCTCACGGAAGGCGGTCTGGAATATTTGTTCGGAGTTGTGTACGAAGATAGCGATACCCAGCTCGTCTTCAAGGACTGGTGGGCACATTCTCGCGAAGAAGAAAAGGTAGCATTCGAACAGTTTGTTGACTGGATCTATGCTCGCTGGATGGCGGATCCAGGCATGCATGTATACCACTATGCTGCTTATGAAGTTTCAGCTGTTAAGCGACTTGCCGGTCGCCATGCCACACGCGTGGAAGAGATCGACAACATGCTTCGTTCTGAAGTATTTGTCGATCTCTTTCAAGTCGTCCGGCAGAGTCTGTGTGTCGGCGAGCCGTCGTACTCAATCAAATACGTCGAACACCTTTATCGTGAAAAAAGAAGCGGTACAGTTTCTAAGGCTACCGACTCAGTCGTGTTTTATGAGAACTGGCTGATGGCACCTGATGGCGAGACTTGGGAAGTTTCTAAAATATTGAAAGAGATTCGTGATTATAACGAAGAAGATTGCGTTTCTACCATTCAGCTGGCTCAATGGTTGCGTTTGAGGCAAGCTGAAAATGGCATCGTATTTAGTGGCAAGGTCGCTGAAGCGCCAACGATAGTTCGTGAGCAGACGGCAGCCGCTGTGCTCGCCAGAAAACTGTGTGAAGAGGCAGAAGCAATAACCGATCCTGAAATCAAGCGTGTGCAAAAGCTCTTGGCCGGGCTGCTTGAATTTCACAAAAGAGAAGACAAGCCCATGTGGTCGAGAATGTTCGAGCGGCAAAAAATGTCACAAGAAGAACTTTGTCACGACCTCGATTGTTTGGCTGGGTTGACTTGGACCCGGCGACCGGCCGAGCAAATCAAAAAATCATTTGGATATCAGTACAAGTTCGATCCGAATCAAGATACTAAGCTGGAAGCGGGGAAGCCTTGCCGTTTTGTGCATGACCAGTCGTCGACAAAAATTGCTGAACTGGATAGGATAAACGGCCTGGTGACGATAGTTGTCGGACCTTCGAAGCCCGCACCGCCAGACGAAATTGCTCTCATGGCAGACGAATTTGTCGACTCAAGCCCGATCTCCGAGTCAATCTACCGGGTCTGCCAGAACTGGCATGAGAAGAGGGTGATGCCTCAGGCATTGTCTGATTTGCTCTTTCGGAACGAACCTCAAATCAGAGGACGATTCGCCGGAAGTTCAATTGCAAACGCCCAGGACATTCGAGACGTGGCCGGCGCAATTAGCAGAATGCAAAATACCTGCCTCTCTATCCAAGGACCTCCTGGGACAGGCAAAACATACACCGCCAGCCACTCGATTATAGAGTTGCTTCGCCAGGGCAAACGAGTTGGTATCACTTCCAATTCGCACAAGGCGATCGACAATCTGTTAGCAAAAGTTGCTGAGCTTGGGGAGTCTGAGGGGGTATCTGTTTGCGCGGCCAAAGTTGGTCCCAATGATTCATCGTCAACACCGAGGCGAATGCCGGGCGTAAAACAGATTCGAGGATCAAATAGCTTCTTCACAAACGGAGCGCTTGATTCGTTCAACCTTATTGCAGGAACGGCCTGGCTATTCAGCAATGAAAATGCTGCAGGTCTTCTGGATTATCTATTTGTTGACGAGGCTGGGCAAGTTAGTTTGGCTAACTTGACTGCTGTCAGTCCGAGCACGTCCAATATCGTTTTGTTGGGCGATCAAATGCAATTAGAGCAGCCTATTCAAGGTTCTCATCCTGGCGAATGCGGACAGTCGTGTCTCGAGTATTTGCTTCAGGAGCGCGCCACGATTCCTGATAATTTGGGAATTTTTCTTGGTACAACAAGACGAATGCATTCAGACATTTGCGAAGTGATATCACAGGCGGTGTATGACTCACGGCTAACTTCCCACGACGACAACAATAAGCAGATGTTGATCGCTCCGGGACAATTGTCGACTGCATTCAGCAAGCGTTCTGGCATAGTGTGGATTCCGGTTTCACACTCCGGTAATACGCAGGCGAGCGATGAGGAGGTTTTGGCAATCGAAAATCTCGTTAACCTTCTGCTTAAGTGCTGCGTTTCCGACAAGCAAGGAAACATCAACGTGGTAGCACTGAGTGACATTTTGATAGTCACTCCATATAACATGCAGGTGCGAAAGATAGCTTCTCGGATCCCTGGTGCATGCGTAGCTTCTGTCGACAAATTTCAAGGACAGGAAGCACCAATTGTGATACTATCGATGTGTGCTAGTGAAGGCAGCGGTTCCCCGCGAGGTCTCGACTTTTTGTTTAGTCGAAGCCGGTTGAACGTTGCCATTTCGAGGGCGAAGACTCTTGCATTTGTTGTGGGTAGTCCGGAACTCGTGAATACCCGCACCACGTCGCTGAAACAAATGAAGCTACTGAGTTTCTTTTGTCAGATAGTGAGCGCAGGGCAGACTGCCAATGATGTGATGTTACCCGACGAAGCAATTTTGCCAATATCCGCGTGAACTGAGAGAAAGAAAATGGAACAGGCGATTTTTTTACTGGTTGGAATTGCGATTGGCGCTCTTGTCGCCTGGCTTATACTGCGCGCAATGACAGCCGCAGAAGTAGAGCGTTCTGCCAGTAAGTTCAAAGCTGAGCTGGCTGCACAAAAATCTCTGATGGACGAACGCGAAAAAAATGTTGACGAGCTGAAGACGTCGGGCGCTAAAACTTATGAGCAACTGCAAGAACGAGTTCAGCAAGTAGCACTGTTACAAGCTAAGCTCGCGGCAGCGGAAGAACGAAATCATCAGATTGAAAAACTCGAAAGCGAACTGGCTGGACGAGAAGCGCAGCTCAATATGTTCGGGCAAGAAGTGTTACAGCTTAAGCAGCACATTTCATATTTAGAGACTTCACGCATTAACGAACGCCAGGCCGCTGATGAGAAACTCAAATTAATTGATCAGGCACAAAAACAGTTGGCCGATTCCTTTCAAGCGCTGTCGTCGCAGGCGCTCAAATCCAATAACCAAGCCTTTCTAGATCTGGCCAAAACCCACTTGGAAAAGTTTCAAGAGGGCGCCAAAGCAGATCTCGAGCTGCGTCAAAAATCTATTGACGATATGGTGAAGCCGCTCAAAGATTCTTTGATCAATGTCGATACGAAAATCCAAGACCTTGAGAAAGAGCGCATTAACGCATACTCCGGTTTGAAAGAGCAGATCGGTGCGCTGGCTTCCGGGCAGACAAATTTGCAACAAGAAACGCAAAATTTGGTTCGTGCCTTGCGGGCTCCGAGTGTTCGTGGTCGGTGGGGCGAGATTCAATTGAAGCGTGTTGTCGAGATGGCTGGCATGCTTGAGCATTGCGATTTCTTCCAGCAGAAAACGATTGCTACTGAGGATTCGGTAATTCGACCGGATCTCTTGTGTCGCCTGCCTGGCGGCAAGACTGTGATAGTGGATTCAAAAGCGCCTTTGCAGGCTTATCTTGATGCGCTGGAAGCGCGCGATGATGAAAGTCGTGTTGCCTGCTTAAAAGATCATGCGCGTCAAATTCGCACTCACTTGACCAAGTTGTCCAGCAAGTCCTATTGGGACCAGTTCGATTCATCGCCTGAGTTTGTGGTGTTGTTCTTGCCGGGAGAGACCTTCTTCAGTGCTGCTTTAGAGCAAGATCCTTCACTGATCGAAGCGGGCGTCGAACAACGAGTTATCCTCGCCACTCCGACCACGTTGATCGCTCTTCTCCGCGCCGTGTCATACGGCTGGAAGCAGGAGAAACTGGCTGAGAATGCGCAGGCGATCAGTGCGCTTGGTAAAACGCTTTACGAACGAATTCGCGTCATGGCAGGACACTTTGCCGAGATCCGAAAGGGCTTGGATAAGTCTGTCGACGCGTACAACAAGGCCGTCGGTTCTATGGAGACCCGCGTGTTGGTCACTGCGCGTCGCTTCCAGGAACTCGGTGTGACGGACGGACAAGACATCGTTCAGCTTGAAGTTCAAGAACAACCATTGCGACTCTTACAGAGTGCAGATCTTTTGCATGTATCGGTAGACGAACGCAATCTAGCCTGAGTGTTTTGCGTGATGCACTTTGTGATGTTTCGGTTGCTTCTTCGGGGCATTCTGATGCTGCACGCTGTTTGATCGACTGATTTTGTCCAGTGGATTAAAAGTAAAGTCCAAAGTGATCGGTTCCGTCCAATGTTGTGGTGGCGCCGGTAGTGGCGAGCATTTATTGACTGCCGCAATCGCACTAGCATCGAGTTGTTTATTGTTGCTCGACTCTTTTACTGTTGATGCCATCACAGTTCCATTTTTGGATAATCTGATTTCAACAACTACTGTTCCGTATTCGTTTTTCGGTGGCGTCGGCCAGGCATCCAGGAAAATTTTCTTGACTTTGGTTTGGTAAGCGTTTTCGACTTCCATAACTTCGCTACTGGAGGGAGCCGGTGTCGCTGCCGGCGCCGTCGTTGACGTCGTGGGTTTAGCCTGAGCGTTTTCCTTACTTTCTCTATCCGGTTCCAGAATCAGTGCAACGAAAAGGCACCCGCCGAATAATAAAATGCATCCAAATACCACTGCAGCAAACACGAAACCTTGCAGCTTATTGAATGTTCTGGCTGTCTCTGCACGCTTGACCTGCTTTGTAATCACTGATGTGGCTTGCGCTTTCTTCACAACTTTCAAAAAATCGAGGTCGTTGACGATAACGGTATCGCCGGTCTCGGGCAAATCCAGGACAATCCGGTCGCTGCTCGAGCCCCCAAGTTTCAAGGAGACATCTTCCATCGGCACTACGATCTTCGCGCCCGACGAATCGGTTAAATGGAATTCGTCGTCACTGACGACGATAGTCACTGCCTCCGCGTTGGAGGAACCGGCTTGGTATCGACGTGCTTTGTAGGAGATTGGCTGGAGGTTACTCATACATTAAAAACGGCTCGTTTCACTTCGGAAGTGGAACCCTATGGACTGTTCGGATTATACCGAACTGGTTGCTTTGTTAATTGACTGTCTTGATTGTTACCACCAAATGGCGCCCGCTTTTGGTACGGATTAATCGTTGATGCTAAAATCAAAGTACCCTTAATCCGGCGATCGAATCGAGGAAAGGGGTCGGGTTTGCTTGAAAATTCGCTTGTCAACTGTTTCGACTAACTACGGAGTTCACTACGATGGCGCTGCACGGTTCTTTTAGCGCGGGAGCGCCGAAGTCAGTTCGACTCTCCATGATGAGCTCGATTCCGACCACCGAGGACCTAAAGTACGCTCTCGGTGAATCGAAAAGACACGGAAAGCTAATCGAGCTGCCGTTCGAGAACTACAAAGTCATGTTTATCATCAAAGTGCTGCATCAGGGCAATGCGGCGCCTCGTTGGACGTTTCAGCGAGGGGATGGTCACAACGCCAAGGTCATGTGGACTCGAGACTCCGCCGAAGTTTTGATGATTCAGAATAAGATTAAAACTGAATCGGCTTACGAACAGCATCAACATGCCGACGATCGTGCTTCGAGCGGCAGTCACATCGCCTATCAGGGCACGCCTCAATATGCATACGAGGAAGAGCAGCCGTACGCCGAAGAGGAGCAAGGGTACGACCAGTCCGGGCAGAATTATGAGCAGCAACCCGCTGTGCCTCCGGCTTCGATGGGCTTCGGTTCCGGTGCGACGATCCCGCAAAGAGGCTTCGGCGCTGCCATGGAAAATTCCCAAAGTATGCCGGCCTGGGCACCCAATACGCCCGGACAGCCTGAGCAACAGAATGCGGCGACCTCGCAGAGCGGCATGCCTGCTTGGAATCCTCAAGGTCAGGGCCAACCGTCATCCTCGCAACAAGGGATGTCATCAATTCCGCAGAAAAATTTCTCGGAGCAAAGCCTTTCCGGAAGGCAGCAGGCATTCCAGCCGAGTCAAGATACCCTGCAGCCATCCTCAAAGATACTGATGCCTCCGAAGATGGGGGGGTTTAGCGCAGAGTTCAATGCCTCAACCCAGCCTGCTCAACAACAACAGCAGCCGTCCGCACCGCCAGAGCCAGAACCTGAAGTTCGCAATGTCGATCCCGTCTACCAGGGCAGCGACAAAAGCGGTGACAGTCGCAAGGTTCAGTTCGATATGAGCGGATTGTTCGGTTCGGGACCAGATCCTAATGCCACCGCTCCTAGTGCCGCACCGAGCACGGCGCAGCAAATGCGTTTGCCTCCAGAACCGCCACCACCGCCAACTCCGCTCCCACCGGCAGTGAATTTCGATCCTAATTTGGTTAAAGGAGCATACACTCGACTTCTTGATCCACGCACTAATCTAATGGCGTTCGATTCGCTGTTGTACTTCTTGTTCAGAGAGTTCAGCAGATATGAGAAACACAAATCTGGTCTTACGTTTGCTATTTGCGAGATCGTAATTATCCATAACGGCCAGGTCGTTGCGCTTCCTGCAGAGCTATTGCCAGTGGTCGCTCAAAGGATTTCGTCGGTACTAAAACCGCTCGACATGGCCGCGTACATCAGTGGAAATGAATTTGCCGTCTTAGTGGACGGCGGCGATAAAGCCAGTGCGAAAAAGTTTGGACAGATGCTTCACCAGTCGCTCTCCGGCGCGCCTCTGACACCTCAGCTTCCGCCGAATTCTACTGTTGCCGCAATTGGACTTGCCACCATCCCTGGTACCTGCGATCACCCTGGTGTTCTTGTCGCAGCCGCGCAGCAGGCGAAAGAAATGTCGAAAGACTCGACACCATCAGTGTTAGTGTTCCCGAACTAATTCGCATAACGGTGTGAACGGAAGAGCTTCGATTAGCGCTCGCCACGAGTCTAGTAGTTCCATTTGATGTTATTAACGCAATTAAAGTTGCCTGTTGTGGCTATTTTAGCGGGTTTGTCTGTTCGGTTTCAGGAAACACTTCTGCGAAGATCGGTTCTTTCTTGCCAAGAAATTTCGGTTTACGTCTTGTGATTACGTCAAACCATGCGGCTTCAGATGCTGCGACTTCTCGTATGTCATACCACGATTGCCAGGCGCCATATGAACGTATTGCAGCGTCCACGCCAACTACTTCCAGTCCAAGATTATGGGCCAGGAATATCGCGCGCGGCAAGTGATACCGCTGTGATACCAACACCGCTTGCTTCACTCCAAAAATTTCGCGAGCCCGATATAAACTATCGTACGTGCGAAAACCAGCGTAATCGCAGGTGATGTCCTTCTCAGGCACGCCTAGCGAGATAGCCGCTTTTTTCATAGCGATCGGTTCGTTGTAATTCATGTAGCGGTTGTCACCGGTCATCAGAAGTTTCTCGACTTTGCCTTCTTTGTATAGGGAGGCGGCAGTTTCGATTCTGTCGTGAAACTCTCGCGAATTGATCCCGGCGCCAAAGACAATTGCCGCGGGCATCTGCGGTACAGAGGCTACGCTTGCATAGATGCCATCCTTGTGGCTTTCAACTTCCTGATAAATCAAAAACATTGCCAGCGGCGGCAAAACAGCGATTAGCAGAAGAATCAGCCATCGTTTTCCGATGCGTTTTTTTGCCGCTGACGGGATCGGAGCTGTCTCCGTCTTCGTCTGCGGAGCTGTTTCCGGCGAAATCGTAGTTTCTTTGCTTTCGTGCATCGGTTCGATTGCCTGCCGGACACGCTCTCAGAACAGAGCTGGTCCTAGATTAGGGTTCAATTGCTACTCGGTTTAATCATAACATGGACCCTTGGCAAAGCGCATTACAGCCAGCTCTGTATTGGTTTTGCGAACCTGGATATGCGTATGGGTCATTGCATAATACGCCCCAACGAGTCCCTTAAACATGGCGGGCAAGCTTCAACAAAAGTTTTCAATCGCCAAGCACACCAAGCCGCACGATTCCATGAAACATAGCGATCGAAGGGGCGGCGAGAGAGAAATTCTTCCCGAGACTTGGGTGATCGCTCGTCAACGTGGGTATGATTGCAATTGGACACATAGCTGTCTATGTATCCTTAGGAAACCCAAATGCTCTAAATCGGCGACAAATCATGCCCCTCGTTAATTTCCTCACCAAACAAATTCAGTTCAAAATCGTCTACTACGGGACCGGTCTGGGTGGCAAAACGACCAATCTGAAGTTTATCCACAGTCAGATAATTCCGTCGAGCAGAAGTGACCTCGTAATGATGGCCACCGAATCCGAACGTACTTTGTACTTTGATTTTATGGGACTCGATCTCGGTAAAGTGCAAGGCATGCAGCTAAAGTTTGCACTGTATACGGTGCCCGGTCAGCAAGAGTACGGCATGAGCCGCAAATTACTTCTTCATGGTGTCGATGGTATCGTCTTCGTCGCTGATTCCAACGTCTTTAAACGCGAAGAAAATATTGAATCGATGAATGACATGATTCAAAATATCAGAATTCACAAACGCAATGAGAATGAAATTCCACTCGTAATCCAGTACAACAAGCGCGATCTGAGCAATATTTTGCCATTGGATGTTTTGGAGAGTGATTTGAATCCGAGAAAAGTGCCTTCGTTTGAAGCGATTGCGCTTGATGGGAAGGGCGTTTTCTCCACACTGAAAGCAATCACGAAAGAAGTTTGCAGTACGGCGATGACTGAGTAGACCGGTTTCCGCTGCTCAGCATGCTGTTGGTTTTAATGCTTTCAAAACCGCTCTCAACGTGAGTCCGGTTGCTAACATTACGGTGAAAACCTGGCTGAACAATGGAACGAGCACTGCAACAAGAAACCAGAGCGCACCGCAACCAGCAAGTTTAATTGCTCCGGACTGACGGCGATAGAGGCGCAGGGCGGCGATAGCGTAAAGCACGAATCCACCTGAAAACGTCAATGCCAGCAATGAAAGAAGAACCGCAGTGGTGATTGGTTTGGACAGAAACAGATTGTTTGCATCCTTTGCGAGTGCTTCGAGCTTAACTCCGACCGGGCCGGTAAGACGCACGGTTTGTTTGTTTGCGTTTTCCGGTTGAGATGAAAGCTGAGTTGTCGATGGCTCGTCCGCAGCCGGAGAAGTAGCAATCTTGGTTGCCGACAACGGAACGATTGATTCTCCTTTCTCGGTTGCCGAAAAGGCTTTTTTCTCCTGTGGTCCCCTGATTTTTGTTTCTACAGGCACAGCTATTTTATTTGAAATGCTGAAGCCTTTGGCGCCGACCGACTCGCTGCTGTGCTCTGCTCTGCGACGTGATCTGGCGTCGAACATCAAATTACCGCCTACTTTGTCCATCATAGTCGCTCTTGTCACCGGCGTTGGCACCGCTGATGGTGCCGGAGCTGTGGGCGCGAGACGTTTCTGTTCAGCGACAGGTTGTTGAGCGAAATCGATCGATGCATAACCTTGGCTTTTCGGAGCATCATCACTCTCTTTCGTTGGTTCGTATGCCAGTGATTTATACATATTTCGATCCAGACCGTTGTACTCATAGTCAGACTTTCGTTCTAAGACAACGGCTCCGGAAACCGGCGAGACAACGCGATATACAGTCGCAAGTTCTTCTGCCTGACTGATGTTTGTACTAGCCAGGCGCTCGATTTCTTTTTTGACCCAGAGGTACGACATTCGAAATGCTGCATGTTCGTCTTGTACTATCTGACAATCTGGTTTCGACATGGTTTTGGTCAGATCTAGCGTTCGCAGACCCTGATTGTCCGTTTGCAGTTCGGCAACAATATATGCTGGTGGATTCGAATGAGTTGCCCGTGTAGCGAACTTCGTCATGTTGGGATCTCGATGTGCGCTGATCCGGAGCTTTTGCAAGTCGCCGGCTTTGAGGTTGCCGCGCAGGAGAAATCCGTCCTTTTGAGTCGGTGAGTTCATCCGTGTGTCGTTTGAAACAAGCGGTGCATCAGAGGTTATGTGGACATTCTGCACGCAGTTGATATCAACATTTGCGTCGATGACGTGAGGAAGTTCCAATTGGCTTTGTCCATCTGCAGTCATCTGCATAGGAGTGGTGATACCAATTCGAATTTTCATTTCTTTCTTTGGCATCACTGGTGATGCTTTCAGATTTATATTGCCATCTTCCGTTTGTGTGATAAGAAGAGGATCTCGATTGCGAGTGACAATCCAGTCGTATGCGTTTTGAACCTGACTGGTAGTGTTGAAGGCGGCCTCTTCTGCTTTTCCATTAATCCACAAAGTCGCGCGTGAAACCACTGCACCAGCAGGCAGCGCTATGTTCATCTGCGCTTCCTTAGATGAATTATTGGTGTTTTTTAGAGTGAAGGTCCAGTAATACGAAGCTGTCATTGTCTTTGGGTCTACGACACCGGTAATCACCGATCTCGAGGTGCTCAGACCTGCAACTGGAGCCAGTGGCGCTGCGAGTAGAGATGTCTGGTTTTGAGAAAAAGGTGATACCAGATTTGGTGTATCAATCACACCCGCTGGTTGTATCACTCCTGTTGCAACCCTTGTAAAAGGTGTTTGCATCTGGATTCCTTCGACATGTCGAGAATCGACAGCAGCAACTGATTTGACGCCTGTCGTTGCGTTGGGCGTTTCACTTATCGCTCCGGAAAATGCAGAAGGTTCTGTGTCAAGTTCATGAAGCTTTCCGTCTATAAAAGTAGTAAGCAAAATGCTTCCAGCCAGTAAGCCTGAGAACGCTGCGCCCGCAACAAAAGCCTGTTGCGTGGAGCGCGGTTGTGGATGAGAACCTCCAGAAAAATGTCGATTGTCTCCATCTTTTTCAAGTAGAACCTCTAAACGCTCACGGGTTGCTGCAAGATCATGTTTTTCCGGCGCCATCGCTCAATACCTTCGTTTAATGGGTTTGATACGATCAGCATAGTCTTTTGGGCTCAGGCAAAGCCACGAGCGCTGCCCTAGCATTTTGTCAGGGATTACCCTATGACGCCTGTGCAATGACTGACTAAGTTTCTACGTCCGGGTTGTATTCATCGGGCTGGAGTCCAAATGTCCAAGCCACGGCTTCGTGAGCGCTCGTTACAGTTGGTGGCACTCTGATGTAGTAGTAACGATATGAGCCATCAGGTTCTGCTGTAGAATTTTTCACGCGAACCATCACGAAATCTTCTTCTGGCAATACCTTGCGAAATAGCTGTCCATAACGGTCTTCGCTCTGGAGTTCTGCGCCGGACTCCTCAAGATAGCGCGACTCGCCGAAGCGTTCGATCATCACTCTTCTAACTTCTGTATTTGTTTCGACTTCGATGGATGTGATAGTAATCGTTTCCGGCGCAAGCACTACCTCGCGTGGAACTGTGGCCCCGTGCCATGAATAGAGCTCGAAGCCGTCCCTATATTTGATCGCCGAATCCGTCTCGCAGTGCAAACGTCCGTCTTCATCCAGCTTTGTATAAATTGGTTTCTCAATCAGCAGACACAAATTGTTCAAGAAAATATGCGGAACATTGTTTTTGAGAAGGACAGGCCAGGACTTTAGAATGTGTATCAGCGGTTCTTCGTAAAAATTTTCGTCGAGAAAATCGAGAGGGAAGGTGTTGACCGCTAACCACTCATCTCGCGGAAACCGCCACTGGATGCCCATAATGCAATTGCAGAAAATTTTCGCAAAATGCGCTGCCAGAATTTCTACTGACTCCTGATAAGTGAGCAGAGAGTTTTTTGCACTCAAGAACAATCTTTTGGGAAGTTCTTCAATCATTTCATCTGAAAAAAGGTCTATCAGTTCTGCTTCTAGTGTTCCTTCTCTCAGACTTCTGTCAAAGGATGCCACTTCCTGTTGTTGTTCCAATTGTTGTTCCAGCGCCGAACGCAAGCGACCTACCGTGCTGGGGTCTCGAACAATTTGTCTCCGCGTGTTTTCAGACAGAGAGTACAAATGCAACATCAATTGTCTATTCGGTCTAACCATCCGCATCAACCGGAAGCGTTCTTCAAGAGCCAGATCCTGGTGGACTGGCTGGGCTGACTTGAGCAGAGTCGAGCGGAGCGTGGCGAACTGGCTGGGATTGATCTTATCTCGCATAACCCGGTCACAACGCAGCACGTACCCTTGATGATTATTGCTAGCTTTGCCGACATTTTCAGCCAACCATACGGAGCTCGCGTCATCACCTGCGATACCAGGTTCTTTTTTACTACCTATGTGTACTTTCAACACATCAAATGCTTTGTGCCACAGCGTGCCCGCAAGGGCCTCTTCTAGTTGAGCGCGCCAGGTTTTATCACCGCACTTGATCAATTGAAGGACGACGATGGCTGCCGCCGCTTGCCATGGACTTTCAACCTGTATAAATTTCGGAGCAGGCAAATCGTTAGCTAAGTAGATTTCGCTAATCGCATCCTTCAAACTATGCCAATCGATTTCTGCCGTTGGGTCGTAATCCTGCATTATTGCATCGCGATACGGCACGAGCAGCTCGTCCCTGCGGTCAATCAATTCCTGGATTTTTTTGTCGTAGTTTGTCGTCATGTCTGCCCGTGACTCATCTACATTTTATGCTATCTTCTGAGTGGTCGCAAAGAGAGAAATCTATAATGGCAATTCCAAAACAGATTACCCCGACGAAGCTGGGCGATTATCTTGAAGTCATGACTAAGGCTGTTTTTCAAGCTGGGGTGAGTTGGGCACAAATCGACAACAGCTGGCAATCATATTGCGACGCATTTGAACAATGGGACATCCATAAAGTGGCTGCGTTCAAGGAAAAGGACATTGAGCGCTTAATGGAGTATCCGGGCGTGATGCACAGCAAGAAGAAGATTGTCGGGACGATCAAGAACGCAAATGTCATCATCGAATTAGATAAAGAGTTTAATGGATTTAAAAACTATCTTGGCTCAAAATCGAGCTTCGCAGAACTCAGCAAAGATATGAAGAAACGATTCTCGTTTCTCGGAGAACTGAGTGCATACTACTTTCTATTTCGAGTCGGAGAGCCCGTGCCTAACTTCGAGACTTGGATCAAGACGATAGATGGGGATCATCCACGAATGCGTGAGATGGTCGAGGCGCATCAAAAAAACAATCAATCTTGAGTTTTAGTTTTCTTGGCACCATTTGTGGTGTCAGTGGTTTTTGTGGTTGCTTCGGTTTCAGCGCTTGTGTTAGTGATGCTCGTCGAATCAACACTATTCTCAGAGCCAACTACCGGACCCAGAGCTGATGCGATCGTGATTACGGCAGGACCTAACATGGTTACGAGAATCACCGGAGTCGTGAAGACGATGGCCATAAGACTTCGCAGCCACCCGTTTGTAACCATCAGAACGAAGAAGCCGATTGCGAGCCACGCTAAAGAAAGACCCAGCATTACCAGCCCTAATGCTTGACTCAACATCGGTGCAAAGTAGTCTGGAGAGGCGAGATAGCTTGCAATGAAGATGAATATAGGGAAACCAATTACTATGACGGTGCCGACTAGTTTTGACATCGGATATACCCCTGTGGTGATGTCATTATACCTCCACCGTTGATGTTCAGACCGACAGCATGGAATTGGAAAGATTGGGTATGATCTTCTAGATTTCAGTAATCTTTTCAGGAAACACAAAATGAGCAAACCATGGCAGCAACTGATGGCGAAGGCGCAAGAACAGTTGGCCATTGGGAAGTTAGAGGATGCCCAAAATCATGCATTGAGAGCTCTTGCAGTGGCTGAGTCGTTCGCCCCAGATGACCGCAGGCAAGGCATGGCGTTGGAATTGTTATCAGGAATTCTCTTTCAGAAAAAACTTTATGCGTTTAGCGAACCATTCATGTGCCGATTGGTCGAAATGTACAAGCGCTGCCTGGGACCTCAACATCTAGATACCGGAACGGTTTTGCATAACGTAGCCTTGATGTATCACGGCTGGGGAAAACTCGAAGAAGCTGATGCCTACTACCTGCAAGCTGTCAAAGTGAAGTCTGCACACTTAGCAGTGGATCATCCGGATATGGTGCTACTAACACAAAATTATGCAGCATTGCGTAGTGTTCTTGTGCCGTTGGAGAATGCGATGAATCCGAAGCCACGCTACAACAATACCGACACATTGTGTTTGACTGGACAATTCAATGTTGCGTCTCTCCCTGACAGCGAATTCGGATTAACCTGAAGAGCGCATATAGTTGAATCGTAGATAACAAGGATCGGCTTGTTATTTCGTCGATTGAAACGAGTGCTTAAAAAACTGTTGACTCTGAAATTTGCGCCATCATAATGGAATTGTAGTTCACGAGAGCAAGACGATGTTTACGTGCCAATACATGGAAAAGGCAATTTCTCTACGCGCCGTACCCGCGTGGATGGAAGCCGCACGTATCCGCAAGAGGAACTGAGTTCCGATTTATGTATTGCGTTTCGTGTGAGCTTCCCAAAAGGAAGCTCATTTTTTTTGTCTAAATAAACAATGGTGATGGTTATGAATCTGGCAATAGAAGTAGAAAATTTGCGTAAGGTGTACGAAGTACACAAGCGTCGCGGGCTTTTCGCACGTGATAAATCTGAAGTGGTTTCGGTTGACTCAGTGAGTTTTTCCGTACCCGAAGGACAAGCGCTTGCATTCGTTGGACCTAATGGTGCCGGAAAATCCACGACCATTCGTATGTTGACCGGCATTTTGACTCCCAGTGGCGGAAGCGCACGGGTACTTGGTTTTACACCATGGAAGGACAGATCGAAAATGGCTTTTCATATCGGTGCAGTGTTCGGTCAAAGATCGCAATTGTGGTATCACTTGCCGGCGGGCGACACGTTCGACTTGCTTGCCAGAATTTACAATCTCGATCCTGTTGATTACAGAAAACGCCGAAACGAGCTTGTCGAGCGGTTCGAACTAGGACCGTTACTTGATGTTCCGGTTAGGAAATTGTCACTCGGTCAAAGAATGAGAGCCGAAGTTGCTGCAAGCCTCTTGCATAAACCTAAACTTCTCATGCTGGACGAACCGACAATCGGATTGGATATCAACGCGCGACACCACTTGCGTGAATTGATCCGCGATTGGAATCGCAACGAAGGTCTGACCGTCTTTCTGACGAGTCACGACACCGGTGACATCGAGAGCGTCGCAGAGCGCGTGATCATCATAAATCACGGGCGCCTCGTGCTCGACGATGCCGTCGACAATCTCCGCAACCGCAAAGAGTTTGCAGGAATGAGTCTCGAAGATGCTCTCGCCCACATATATGGGTTGGATCATGATGACAGTCTCGATGACGTGAAAATGGAGGCTCTAATAACATGAGCTTTTTGAGAAAATATTGGGCAATCGCCTGGATAGCTGGAAAGTCGAACCTCGCCTATGCAGGCGAGGTCGGCAGCAGAATGTTCTTCCTCACGATCATCCTGTACATCTTCATGTCGTTGTGGAAAACAACCTTCGCCAATGCCGGCACCACTAATTTCTCCGGCTACACGCTGAAAGAAATCATCTGGTACCTGGCATTCGCGGAGTGCATCATGATGTCCTCACCGCGGGTGACACCACTCATCGATGAAGACGTTAGAACCGGAAGCATCGCCGTTCAGCTCGTGCGACCTCTGTCGTACCCGTTGTATCGGCTTGCATCCAACTTTGGCGAACAAGTAGTTCGATTCGTCGTCACTGCTTTTGCCGCGTTTGCAATCGCATTCTTGTACGCTGGCGTTCCTGAGAATTTCGCATTCGGACTTCTCTGCGCGACTCTTGCGTTGCCACTTGCATTCGTTTTGGATTTTCTTGGATATTTGCTTGTTGGACTTGGTGCTTTCTGGTTTGAAGACACAACCGGTCTGGCTCTCATATATTCGAGATTGACAATGATCGCCGGAGGCATGCTCCTTCCTTTGGAAATGTTTCCTGAAGCGTTTCAAGTCGTTTTGCGAAACCTGCCATTCGCATACATAGTGAATGGTCCGGCTCGCTTATTCATCCACCCGGATGCTTCAGCACTGTGGATGGTGCTAGTCAATCAAATTGTCTGGATCGCCATACTCAGTCTAGCTGCGGCTCTCGTGTTCAGGAAAGCACTCAACCGCATCGCGTTAAATGGAGGCTAACATGTGGGATAAACTTTTAAACTATCTCGGCTTAGCCGCCGCATACATGCGATTCAACGTCAAATCGCAGCTCGAATATCGCACGGCGTTTGTTTCGCAATCTCTCGCGATGTTCCTCAACGATTGCGCCTGGTTAGCATATTTCATTATGCTTTTCGATCGCTTTCCCATCGTCCGTAACTGGCACGCCGCAGACGTTGCGACACTATGGGCGGTGACAGCGGCGGGATTCGGAATCGGACACTGTTTCTTCGGAAACTCACTAGCACTCGCGCGAATAATCACCAATGGTGAACTCGACACCTGGTTGCTCTATCCTCGTGCGCTCTTGCCTCACGTAGTTCTTGGACGGATGAATGCCAGTTCGTTCGGTGACGCAGTTTTCGGCTATGTCGTTTACTTCGTCATCGTCCGTCCGGACCTACCGCATGTGGTGCTATTCACATTGTTGACCTTCAGCGTCGCTTTGTTGTTTCTTGGATTCAGCGTTATCACTGGGAGCTTGAGCTTCTACGTTGGCAACGGTGAAAGCCTGAGCGAAAGCTGGCGGTCTGCGCTCATCGCGTTCAGTACATATCCGACCGACTTGTTCGACGGCAAAGTCAAATTGCTGTTGTTCACTTTGATCCCCGCTGCATATGTCAGCGGATTCCCGGTCGAAGCCCTCCAAAAGCTGTCGCTCTTGCACGCGGCATACAGTTTGGCAGGAGCACTGGTGATGGTGGCTGTGGCTTTCTTTGTTTTTAGCCACGGTCTAAAGCGTTACGAATCCGGCAACATGGTGGCACTCAGAGGCTAATCTAAAGTAGCGGTTCTCAATCCGAGGACCGCTATTTTTGTTTTTGATCAAGGTCGCTTCTTTGTTGTTCGGAATGCTCAATCAGTCTGTCCATAAGCCTATCGATTTTTTCGAAGTAAAAAAATATTATCGGTGGGAGGGACTGATTTCTGCGAATCTGCTGGACAAATTGTTTGTTAGTTTTGCTGAGGTACTTGAGATTGTTCAACATACGTTGATCAATCGGTTGGATTCTTTTCCATGCATTTGTCTGAAATAGGTGGACTCGTTCTTGAACTTTGGCGTCAATTTCTTCTTGTGTCAGGCCAATTGAGTCAAAGCCTCTAAAATACTTGAAGGCCTCGACGAATGCGATTATGGTCATCGGTGCAACGAAGAACGCAACGATGTAGTCAGTCAAATTCCATTTGTAATTTCCAATGGGAGCGCCTGTTGATAGTGCAAACCAATACCCGAGCGCGAGGGACGGTACGAGCACCGTGATGGTCAAGATGTACGGTCGATTCAAAAACTGACGTTCCAGTTTCATAAGCAGGAACTTCCACGCTTTGATTTCGAGGGTAATCATAATTCCATCTTCTCATAAAGATGGGGAAGCGTAAATCAATACATCTTCAGGAGGTTCTGTTTAGCGAATCAGGAGCTTGAAGATAGTGAAAACTTGGAGCGAAAATAAAAGTTTTACCAGGACAATCGCAAGCAGTATTCCGACGACGGCATAATACCGAGTCTTGTACTCTTTTATGCGGCGTAGTTCGACCTGTTGTCGGAGCCAGAGCGCGTGATCGACGTTGACGCGATCGTAGGATTGATCGTGCATTGGGTGCATGCGGGCGCTGTCCAGCTCGTCTGATAGGCGCTTATTCTCGAATCGCAGACGAGTGATTTCTCGGTTGGCGGCGTCGGCATTTCTTTCTACTTGATCGATCAGGTCTTCGAAATCAGTATGTGAAACAGTGGAGAAATCA
>JBGAHZ010000112.1:0-5232 GCA_044225915.1 Obscuribacteraceae bacterium (SeqCode) | reverse complement strand
AGTTCGGTAAGATTCGGCAACTCGAAACCAGACAGTCCTTTTGCCATAAGAAAAGTTTGGCTCAAAACATGAAGTCGACGGACGGTCTTGGCGTGCTTTTCGATTTTGTCGCGAATTTCGTCATTACTGGTTCTCTGATCGAACCATAAATACTCGCTATCGGCGTCGGCGGTCATTGTTTTGAGTTCCTATTTATCGAATTGAACAGCAGAACAATATATTAGCAACCTCGGCAATTAGACAACTTGGGTTTAAGCGGGTGAGCCTGTTTGCTTTCCGATGGCCTCTTTTGTTCAAGTCTCGGAATTAATGTAATTTGATTGAACTTTTTGGTCTCCAACAACGTATTACTCAATAGAGGCTGCGGAGGATACTTGATGCAAATTCGAACCAGGTCCGTTGTTATTTGCGCCCTAGCGGCGCTGACAGTCATGAACTCGGGAGCGTCACTCCGCGCCAATGCGAGCGCCGCTGAAACGGTCAGCGAAGCGGTCGCAACAGATTTCCAAGATTGGAACGATGCAAAACGAAATCGCACAATTCCCGTGAAGTTGTATCTTCCGACCGCGAAACAGAGCGGACCTTCGCCGATTCTGATTTTTTCACACGGATTAGGCGGAAGTAGGGATGCCGCGCAGTACTTAGGAGAATATCTGGCCGCAAAGGGTTATATTTGCGTCCACATTCAGCATCCAGGCAGTGACACTCAGGTCGCGCGCAATGCGATCATGTCCGACAAAGGTGCACTGCAAGGCGGACTTCGCGGGATACGCTCAGGGCTCGGGAAATCTCAGTTCAGCGGAGTACGCGCAGAACTAAGCAAAGCCGCGAGCGGACAAAATCTCATTCTTCGAGTTCAAGACGTATCATTTGTCATCGACGAACTAGAACGACGCAACAAAACCGATCCACTTCTTGCAGGACGCCTCGACTTATCCAAGATCGCAGTGGCAGGGCATTCCTTTGGAGCGGGCACTGCTTTAGCAATTTGCGGTCAAAACTACGGGACAACAGCGCATCCCAGGACCGCCTCCGACCCAAGAGTGAAAGCCGGAGTTTATCTCAGCGCCCCAGTCAATCTGCATGGGCGCACGCTGTCTGATGTGTATAGCACAGTGAAGGTTCCAGGAATTGTGATGACAGGAACGGAAGACAATAGCCCTATCGGCAACACAAGCGCTGTAGACAGGAGACTTCCATTTGATGGAATAAGTGCACCACATCAGTATCTCGTCAATTTCATTGGTGGAGATCATGCGATTTTCGGTGGTCGATCGTTCCGCGCGAAAAAATCAGGTGACGAGGGATTTCATCAGCAAATCAATCAAATGGTGGGTGCATTTCTTGACGCCTATCTGCGCGGAGACAAGAGTGCGAAATCCTGGTTGGATGGAGACGGCGCGAAGAATTATTTCGCGAAGTCTGCGACGTTCGAACGAAAGTAAATTTCGCCATTCTCTGCTCGTGATTTGAAGCACCGTCGCTGGTGCTTCAACTATATTAGCGATATGCATATATGATCAGAAATATTTTGCCAGACAAAAGCCTGTAGACGACGACTACGGGTCCTCACATTTCTGATTCGATTTAACGTCCTTTAGCGACGGAAGCTGTATACAATTAGATACGGCACAAAAGACCATGTACACTGCCGTTTATTCTATCTCGACTGTAAAACATAGGATTCATGGAACATGTCATTCGAACAACGTCGACAAGTTGTCACCAACCACAGACCATTTTTGGTTTCAATTATTGTAGGAGTTTTTGTTTTGGCTTCTAGTTCAGAAGCCTGGACTGCCACGCCAAAGACAACGACAGGATCGATAGAGCTGGTACGTGAATCCGCGCCGATAGGCGACGATATGGCAGTTTTCCAGGAGTCGAAACCGCTCGTAACCAGAACTGGTGCATGGCAGACATGGAACGATCATATACATCTGACCCAGGGACAAGAGAAATCACGCCTGTTGCTCACTTTCACCAACGGCGCTGACGGCAGAGCAAAATTCACAGATTTGAAAGTGCTATTAGGGCGAAAACCATATGCCACACTTAAAGACTTTGCTGGTGCGGATGTTCTCTCCTGCGACTTGACTGGCAAATTAACCAGGGGTAACACGGCTCTGGCAGTACAAGGATTTGGTCCGTCGGGCGCCAGGCTTAACTGGAGAGTTCATATTCAAAGACCATCAGTAACAACGGTTAAACCAGATCTAGCTGGTCCCTCGGAAACGGTTACAGTCGAAGGCAGCGGTTTTTCAGAGCATACGGGCGATACAAAAGTGCTTATCGCGGGCAAACCGGCGAAACTCGTCAGTGCGAAGAGCACAGAGTTGCAACTGAAACTGCCGGCGCATGTCGCAAGTGGTAGCCAAGATCTTGTGGTAGTGGTTAACTCAGTGGAGAGCAAACCATTCAAAGTTTCAGTAAAGAGCACTCCACAAATTAGCTGGGTAAATATGCTTGCGTCGACACCTGGCAACACCGTGATTCTAAGCGGCAGTGGTTTTTCTCCAGTTATCTCCGAAAATACTGTGACTCTCGGGAAGACTCCTGCTCGGATTACCGCTGCCACTGCATCTAGTATCACTTTCGTAATTCCGGATATGCCTTATCCGAACTGGCACGTGCCGATTACAGTGACCACAAATGGAATGCCCTCAAAGAGCAAGGCGTCGATCAATCTAAATCAGTTTGTTGTGCCTAACGAAGGCGTTCCTATGCGCTAGCCGGTCCGGGATAAATCGGTCATAGTTCACGATTGTTCGCTGGGCTTTACGATACCTTTACCATCCAGACTTTCGATCATATTTGCTTTACTCCAACGCTCTAAGCTAGCCGAACTCAGCAGCAGAGCCGAAAGCTGAACGCTACGAATCAGCTTTTAAATTGGAGGAATAACGGTCAATGTCGTATCGCAAGGCGTCCGTGATTATTTTTTTCTGCGTTTTTTCCGGCAGCGGGACCAATATGGCTATAGCGGCTCATGATTGGGACGATGAGAAACCTTCACGGGGCGTTGTCGACAATTACCATCTGTTCGGAAAAGGACGTGGAAAGCGCGATTCACACATAAATTATATGCAGGCCGAATTGGCTACCAGAATCGACGATAAAAACAGAGCAATTATTCTTGGTCGCAAAGCTGTCAAATTGGATCCTGATGATATAGACGCGAGGGTCGCCCTCGGAGAGGCACTCTTCGAAAAGATCGAAGATCAAGAAAACAAAGACCCCAAGCTGTTTAACGAGTGCGTAAAAACCTGGTTGATGGTTAATAGAAACATCGTAGGCGATGAAGCGGCAATGACTCACAAAGGTATTAGCATTCCTGGAGTCGTCAAATTTTTCGAGGACGAAGATCGAGGAATACTCGCAAGAGAGCGACTTAAAGCCTTATGCGGACGAGTGCCCAGGATGTGGGAAACAAACCAGAAATACCTTGACACAATGCTTATGCCAGAAAAATCTGTATCCGGTAAGCTGGTGACGAAGACTCACGAAACATCAACCGAGTCAGCCAAAAGCTCGCAGAAGGAAAAGTAATTTAAGTCTCGACGATAGAGAGCTGAAGCTCTCGATTCGCTGCGAAGATGGAAAAAAATTGGCGTCAGTTGCGGATGACGCCAATTCCATCACTTCCCGTGGTAAACCTAATACGAACCGTGCCTCGAATGAGAAAGTTCATCCGGCTCTATGGCACCATTATTGTTAGCGTCGAATTGCAAAAGAAGCCTCTGTTCTTTCAAGGCTTCTCGTTCGATCTTCTGTTTATGGGCATCTTCTTCCATTTTCTGAATATCCGAAAAAATCAAGAATGCGATCGCGAATAGCAAAACGATTACCAAAACTATCTGGCTGAGTCTGGGACCATTCGCCGCTTTTATTGGGCTCATACGCATCTCGATTGTCGCCCTTTCTGGACAAATAAGAATCATTGGACAGCCGTTCCAGGTCGCCGTTGTCTCAGTTGATCGAATTGACTGTTTAAAAGCATTTTTTGAAAACACCGCGGCAGAAGTGAACAGCCTATATACTGCTATCATTTTGTAAAGCCGTGATGATCCAAGAGTCCATACGGTAAAGCAACTGTAAAGCAGCAAGAAAACACTGTTATCAACAACAGTTAAGAGTAAGTTCAATGGATCGTTTTAAAAACCTGAGCAAAATGAATCTGTATACAATCGCGTCAGACAAAAAAATGTGAAACCGGAAGACGTGAAGCGGCTGTTTACTGATTCAGCCAGTTATTGACGAGATAAGCAACGGCCTCTTCTTTGCCCTTCGCTTCAACTTCTATCCAGGGCACGCGCGAGTACGCTTTCGGCATCATCGTGACAATGTCACTGTGACGTCTATCGTGTAGATGCTCAGCACCATTCGAGATGTGCACCAATTGCCAGGATTCATTGGGTGCCCATGTTGTACGCGCGGCATCTACATAATGTGAGATCGATGGACAATCGTAGTTTTCGCTTTTTTCTTTAACGAGGTGATGATGCGCGTCGAAGATCATAGGCACACCGGAGCTCAAACAAACTTGCAGTATGTCCTCCGATGAATAGGACATCTCGTCATTTTCGAGCACCAAACGTGTTCTTACGCCATCGGAGAGTCGATCGATGCTTCGAAGCAATACATCAGAGTTACCCCGCTTTCCACCGTGAAGCGTGATGGCGTTCCATGCGCTGCGAGGCTGTTGCAGCATATCGAAAATCATCGAATGCATCTCTAAAACGACGACGCTATTCGCGATCACACTTTCGCTGTCAGAACTTAGTACTACAAATTGATCCGGGTGAGCTACTATTCGAATCCCGCGTTGTGTGGCTTGAACACCTGCTTGTGCCAATTCGTTCTCAAACTCTTGGAGAACTCTGCGACCGATCTCGATATCCGAGAAGGGAAATATTGATGATGGCATGCGATACAAGTTGATCTTTTGTTCGGTGCAAAAGTCAATTGCGCTGAAAAACGATTTTAAATTGTCGCGATAAAGATCTCGTAGCATCTGTACTTGATCGTCCATCGTCAGTGAAGCAAATCGCTTCATTGTAGCCTGTCGATAGCGTACAGCAGAGGAGTTCGTTTGACACACAAGACCAAGATTTGGTTTTGTTAGAACTGCCGAGTCTGTTCCACTCACGGTAGTCGTATTCGACTTTGTCGAACTCTTCTTTCGCACAATCTGACCTCGCTTTCCTTCAGTGTAAACTTAGAAAGTGAATG
>JBGAHZ010000058.1:0-48749 GCA_044225915.1 Obscuribacteraceae bacterium (SeqCode) | reverse complement strand
GGTGGGTCGGCGCTGTAGTCGGCGCTTGCTTTGGTGTCATCGGCGGTATCTTAATCTACGCCCAAACCAGCCATCACGCCTGGTGGCATTAATTAGCGCTCGTTGCATGTGTGAGAATCTTCTGACAAGCTTTGTGCTTGAATCGCGGACGGTATATTCTCTAGAGCTCAGGAGGTTGTCGTCGTGGGCATAGACGCCGGCTGGAAGCCTGCGCTCCCAGGTTTCATCTTCTCAGGAGATTTGTTTTACTTCGACGTTGTCGGGGTCGCCTTTGAAGACGACGAAGGAGTTGAAGCCTTGCTCGCCGAGTTGGTCGATTTGTTTTTTGAGGTCTTTCTTTTTGGGAGTCAGTGAAACAGCGACTTCGCTGGTGCGGAGTTTCTTCGAGGCTTTGTAAACGTCCTTGAGCGTGTCGCGTTGCGGGTCATAGATGAAGGCTAGTTTTTGGATTTTGATTGGTGGTTTGAATTTCTTCTCTTCCAAAACGGAAATAATTCGTTCGAAACCAATAGAGAAGCCGCATGCAGGGACTTCGCGTCCGATGAACTTCTCGATCATTTTGTCGTAGCGTCCGCCGCCAGCGACTGAATATCCTAGTCCGGGAACTGCTACTTCGAAGATCGGGCCTGTGTAATAGCCCATGCCGCGAACCAGTGTCGGATCGAATGCGATGTTGTATTTGCCTTCGCTGGCGCCGTCGATTGCTTCGATTAACTGATTTAGTTCGTTGATGACTTCTGGATTTGAGAAGGTTGGCAGCATCTCGGCAATTCGTTTAAACTGTGCTATGCCACTGAGTGTGGTGTCGGCGAGAACTGGTTGAATTGGTTTGAACAGTTCTACTAACTTGTCGACAGCGGCGTCGGAGTGCCCATTAGAACGCAGTTCGCCGGCTATTCCGTCAAGACCGATTTTGTCCAGTTTATCAACTGCAATGAAAACACTGTCGAGGCGGGTATTGTCGAAATTGCAGTGTAGAGCCAGTTCTGAAAGGATGCGGCGATCATTGATACGGATGACGAATTTTTCGAAGCCGAGATTCAATAATGCAGACGCCGTGGCCTCGAGAAGGTCGAGCTCCGCGAAAACGCCTTTGACACCCATGATGTCGATGTCGCATTGGGTGAACTGCCGGTAGCGTCCGGCTTGTGGGCTTTCCGCGCGCCAGACGGAACCTATCTGTATAGATTTGAACGGGTTTGGAATATTGGCGTTGTTGTTGGCGTAGAAGCGGGCAAGCGGTACAGTAAGGTCGAAGCGCAGCCCGAGGTCGCTTAGCGAGTCTTTGAATTCCGGGCTGCCACTATTGGTAGTGTCAGCTAAAACCTTTTCTAGTTTCTCTCCGCGCTTGAGAATTTCGTAAATCAAAGCGAGGTTTTCGCCGCCATCGCCGCGTTTCAAAAGCTCGATACTTTCGACTGCTGGCGTTTCGATTCGCGTGAAGCCGAATGTTTTGTAGGTGTCAAGAATTACACCGGTCGCCCAATCGCGCAGTGCGACTTCGTCTGGAAGAAGGTCGCGCATGCCGCGTGGTGGTTTTGCTCTTAGCGGTGTGAATGTGGACATGAAAAAATTCCTTGCGGCGAAGTTGAAACTGGGTCATCGGGCGACGCATTGCTCGCCCATAGTGAGCAGCCGAGGTAACAGAGTTCGAAGTTCGCCCGAGTTCGTTCGAGTTGTTCGAAACCGAGTTCGAAGCCCACCGAATTCGTTCGATCTGTCGAAAACGAGGTGGAAACTGATTCGATGTGCAAGTTGATGCAATCGAACATCAATCTGTCTCGCGGAGCGGTCACAGATGGGCGTTTCGGCAATTCAGTTTAGCCTAAAACGTGTGGAAATTCTATCGAGTGCGCTAACCGCGCTACAGATTGACAACTTTGGTTTTCCTTAATCTGTGATAGGAGTTCATGAGCTTTCGCCTGGCTAAATATCACACCTGTTAGCGTGACAGGTGTTTTTAATTGAGTTGTTAATAGAGATTTCAGAGCGTTCTTGTTCGTTAAGGATCGTTGTCTAAAGCGTTCTCATAAGAAGAAGGTATTGACACACACACTTCCTCGCGAATCATGAGCCTTTAACGAACTAAGCTTCTTCTCCATATCTCAGCACAGCTCTCGACCTTTGTTGGATGCGAGCGGCCGTCTGTGGTGAAAGTTAGTCCTGGTTCTTCGCGGCAACTCAACCCTTCTTGGAGTCACCATGGAATACCTATTTGCGCTCATTGCAGTCGTTGTGATGACGTTTGTTTCCGGATGGATTTTGGACAAGATCGCGTCCGATATCTACTTCCGCGAGCAGCACGTCTTCTTCGCCGGCTTCAACACTGTTGTGGCAGTCGCGGTTTCGTCCTGGTTTTCAGCACCGTTGCTGCCCGTCATCGCTCTCGCAGGCGGAACGTTTGGCGCATGGTGCGTCTATCGCCTCTGTCACCGTCGTCCCGACCAGATGATTCTTTGGGACAAGATCGACATGCGCTTCCTCGGACTGGCGGTGCTCGTCGGGATTGGTGCAGCATGTTTGACCGCTTCGCTGCTTTCTGTCCCGATGCTCGGCGCCTTGTGGCCGCTGTTTGTCATGGTGGTCGGCTGGCTTCTGCTGTTCCCGCTCTGAGTGCTGGAACTTGCTCAGGACGTATTGGCTTGATGCATGGAGGTGTTAGTCCACCAAAGTTTATGCACGCCAAACTTTCTTACGTGCTACGTTGTTGTGAAGCTGCGCTCAGTTGAATCCGAGCGCAGCTGAAATGCGAATGGCGGTCGCTCGAGCGATTAGCCACTGAAAAAAAACATGGAGATTTCGATGGAATTTCTATCCGATCCGAACATCTGGGCTGGCTTTGTGACGCTCACGGTGCTTGAGATTGTTCTCGGTATCGACAACATCATTTTCGTCAGCATCCTGGCAGGCAAACTGCCCGAGAACCAACAAGCTAAGGCGCGTCGGCTTGGCTTGCTGGGTGCGATGGTGACGCGAATCCTGCTTCTGTTCTCGCTCTCGTGGATCATGTCGCTCACGCAACCTTTCCTGACCGTGCCGATCATCGATCATGCCCTTTCGGGTCGTGATCTGATTTTGATCACAGGTGGGTTGTTCTTGCTCTGGAAGAGCGTCAAGGAAATTCATGAGAAGCTGGAGGGCGACGAAGAAGCTGAGCTCAAGGCTCGACGGCAAGTCGGTTTTGCCGGCACAATTGGGCAGATCATGGTACTCGATATCGTGTTTTCGCTGGACTCCGTGATCACCGCGGTGGGTCTGGTCAACCAACTTCCTGTGATGATCGCTGCGATTGTTATCTCGGTAGCCATCATGATGGCCGCCGCGACGCCGGTGAGCAACTTCATCTCCAAGCATCAGACCATGAAAATGCTCGCGCTCTCTTTCCTGCTTCTCATCGGCGTGGTGCTCGTCGGCGAAGGTATCGGTCAGCACATCTCGAAGGGATACATCTACTTCGCGATGGCATTCGCCTTCGTTGTCGAGATGATCAACACGCGCGTTCGCGTGCTGGACGAGCGGAAGAAGAAGGACAAGTAAATGGTCGGCAGCCGGTGCCCTAGAGGCGCTGCGAGCTGCACACCAGCAGTCGTGACTGCGGCTTGGTCGCCAAAGTACGGTTTCCCCTATTTGCTGAACCTGCTTAAATAGCAGGGCGACGCCAGGCGTCGTTCTACTCGGCGCTCGCGCCGACAGGACAGCACAACCCGACGGCACAGCCGTCCAACCAGAGGAGGTCTGCAATGAAATCGAACATTCTCAACGTGCTGGACCTCGAGCTGTCCTGCTACCCCGGAGATAAATTCCCTGATGGCGAGCAAAAGGAGATCATCGAGTTCGGTCTGACGACCGTCGACCTCTCGAAGCTCGTCATCCTGCAATCGTACAGTCTGCCCATCATCCCGACCATGTCGAAGATCAGCCCGTATTGCACGGAGTTGACCGGGTGGACTGAGGCGAAGCTCAAACGGCAAGGGATGCCGTTTTCCGAGGCGCTCAGGCGCATCGAAAAGAAGCATGGCGGCAAAAACCGCACGGTCGTGACCGACTCCGACAAAGAGCTCGACGCAGTTCGCGCTCAGTGTCAGTTGATGGGATTGCCCTGCCCGTTCGGCAGCGGCTACTTCAACGTGTCCACGATGATCGCAGTTCTCACCGGAGAGCTGCGAAACTTGAGCCTGCCTGAGAAACTCGCGCTGTTCAAGCTCGAGTTTGATGGGAGTCTTCACAGCGGGAAGGACGACTCGTGCAACATCGCGCGTCTCCTGATCGAGGTGGCGACCAGAGGCAGGATTCAACTCGCCGATTAAGTCGTGATCCACGACTTATCGACGGAGTTATACTACGACGAGCAGACCGCTACCGACTGTTGGTTGCGGTTTATCGCTCGCCTGATTTAATTCAAAACCAGGAAGGACGCGCTTTATCATGTCTCATCAAGCAAAAACTCTGAATGACCCGGCTCAAGAAGCCGATGATGGAATCCGCGGGGAAACGGCCACAGCGCTGCTCCTCGTTGGTCGTTGGCATGGCGTCACTCGCGATCAAGAAATCGCGCTGAAGGACGTGCTCGATGGCGCGGGAGACGGCAAGCTCGTCTTCGTCATCACTGCCAGCGAGCAGTCGCGTACCAAGCGTCATCCGCTGACGCTGGAAGAACGCCGCGAAGTGGTCGAAGGGCTCGCCAAGACGCTCGGTCGGCCGTTCGAAATCCACGGCGTCTCGGACATCAATGACTCGACCGTCTGGGTCGAGCACATGAAGGCTGTGGTCAGGGACGAGAGCGATGGCGCCACCGTCATCGATCCCGCGAACACTGTTCTTATCTCGTCCAACCCGGACGTGCTCGGTCTGTTCGGCAAGCAAGGCTTCAAGAGTCGCATTCCGTCTCCGGATGGAACGATGCCTGCCGACCTGCACGCCGCCATTCGCACGGGCAGTGACTGGAAGGAAATCGCCAGCGAATCGACCATCGCCATCTTCGAGAAGCGCGGTCTCGCCCAGGTTGTTCGTGACCTGTTCGAGGACGTCCTGCTCACCGACGACGGCGAACTCTCGCATGGTCGCGACTTCAAGGTTTACAGCGCGGGTATGGACGCCAGTCTGGCCGTGAAGATCGAGGACATCTGCACGCACATCAGACCCGGTCGCATCGTCGACAAGGGTTGCGGCACCGGCACCTTGCTGATTCACCTCTCGACGCTCTTCCCGGAGTCCGAGATCGTCGGCATGGACCTCTCCAGTGAGCTGTTGCGCACCTCGGAAGGACAGTTCTTCCCGAATCACAACGTCTCGATCGTGCGCGGCAACATCATCCACCAGCGCTTCCGGACGGGGACGGTTTCGACCATCATACTCTCGTCCGTGATGCACGAAGTCTACTCCTACAACGGCTACGACCGAGACCAGGTGCGGCTCACGCTCGTCAACGCTCGGAAGGAACTGGAGTTGGGTGGCCGCGTGATCATCCGCGACGGCATCAAACCGAAGTTCGAAGGCAAGGTCTGGATGCGGTGCGACGCCGAGTCGGAGGAGCGTTTCCGCAAGTTCGCCCGCGAGTTCAAGAACAAGTCGAACAAGCCGGGTGTCGAATTCACCGAACACAAGATCGGCGAAATCACCTGGTTCTACCTCGACCTGCACGGCGCCAACGAGTTCCTCTCGAAGAAGGACTACCTCGCAAACTGGGCGATGGAAGTCAACGAGGAGTTCGGTGTCTTCACGCTCGACCAGTGGCAGACCGAGTTCGAGAAGGCGGGCTATCGCATCCGCGAGTGCCGCAGCTACCTCAACCCGTGGATTGCCGAGCATCGCTACAGCAACCACGTGTGGTTGCACGCTGACGACAACGGCAAACCCGGCGAGGCGCTCCCTTACCCGGATACGACTGCTGTAATCGTCGCCGAGGCCGTCTAGAAACTGCAGGTGTGCTTCGTGAATTTCTCCCATCGATAGCATCGATGGGTCGAGTTCATACGGCGCGTGCAGTGCTTTTCAACAAACCAGTCAGGGTTCGTAAACAATCGAATCCTGACGACAATTTGGAGATCATTATGAAAAAATCCGCTTCCCCGCAGAAGTCGTTGACGGTGAGCATGGGTGGTTTCGATGGGCTGATTCACGCCCTCGGCCGCATCCCGCGCGACGTCAATCGCGCTCTGCCAATGCTCGAACGCGGCAAGTATGCCGAAGGAACCGAGGCTCTCACCAAAGCGCTGGTTGAGGTCGAACTCGCCAAGGCTGCCATTCTCGGCAACCTGGCGTTCGCCGCAATCAGGTCTGGTGACGTCAGTGCCTGCACCGGATACGTCGACATCGCAATCGAGTCCCTGACGGAACTCGGTCTCGAGAAGACCGAACTCGGTGTGATGCTCGCCCTCGTCCACGCCAACCTGCCCGCGGACAAACCGTCCGAAGGCGAACCTGCTGCCGACGGCACTGCCGCCGCCACCGACGCTCCCGCCCCCGAAGGCGGCGAGAAGTCCGGCGGCTGATTCAATTCCCACGCCACCACAGTCGGTGCGTCTTTCTCCCAAAGGACGCGCCGACTCAGGTTGGGAAGATTGAGTCCACATGAGCCGAAGACGCAAGTCTTACGGCTTCATGTGTTTATCTGGATGGAATACTAAAACAATTAGTAAGCATTACAGGTGGTGCCAAAATGTGACGTGTTTCTTGCGAATCATTGGCTATTTTACGGTTTCTGACTTTGTTCGGTAGGAATTAGGAAGCGTCAGGCTCTTCAGTGAAATCCTCATCGTCCAGCAGTTTAGATGTGATCGGGCTAATAAGCTTTCGCCCGTCAACCGGACCGTCTTCGCTTTTTTGAAGGAGCTCTACAAATAGTGGCGAACCTGAGCCTACCTTACGTGGCACGCAGCTTGGTATCATCAAAACAACAGTGTCGACGCCGCGTCCGGCGCGGAGAGTTTAAGTTTCCGTTAACGTTTTTGTAGTCGTAGTATTTTGGAAGATCGTCTGTCTTCTCGTCGAGAGAGCGTAAACCTCACCAGCTAGCTGCCAGTGAGACGTTGCTTCGAGAAATTTGACTACGTCCGGACGTCCCCATTCTGCGTAAAGCTGAACGAACTGTTCCTTTAGCGATTCATACTCTGCGCGTTTCTCGCGGGAGAACGGAAGCCCGCCGAGATCAGAACGACCGTCCCAGAGGGCGAACGCGTCAAGTAATTTCTTCCTGGAGAGAGGTACCTCTTCTGTTGCAACAAAGTTTTAGACTCAACCAATTCTTGCTGCCAAGTTCTGGCGGTCTGTGATGGTATTGCAAGTGGTGGCAGTTGCGGTGGGCCGCTCTTGATGAAATCAATGTCGCAACGTTTCAGGGTTTGCCCAGCCGGAGTTGTTAAACCAGAATGAAAGCTTTCCCCATGCGGTTTTCGCTTGTATAGTGAATTCTTGAGGCGAGTAAGGATTCGGCTTGGTTGTTTCGGTTCGTTCGAACATATAACCATGTTTCTTGAGAAACTGTTCAACATCGTCTGCGGTCAGGCAGCAGGTTAAGAGGTTGGTGACAAGCTGGCCCCATGAGGCTTAGCGTCATCGCCGCCGACAAGATTTGCGAAACGAATCGGTGACTTCATATCATCAGCAAGATAGCTGAAGACCATTTTCGATCCTCCTCGACTTTGCCAACCGTATTCGGAAACGGGCTCTGCAAGCAGAGTTTTCAATTCTTTCGAGAGCTAATTGTTTGACGTGAGATCAGATCCTCAACAGTTCGCCAGAAACTTTCGTTGCCGGAAGTGTTTTTCTTCTGATTTCGTGGATTGCAGCGACAGTAAACAGTCTCGTAGTATTTTAAGCTGTCGGTCATATCGTCGCCTTTTACCCAGTCAAGGTATACGGCTAATTCGCACATCGCGCGACCTTCGTCTGCTCGACCGGTGTTTAAACAGATCTTGCTGATTGTTCGGAGGGCTGAGGGTTTGTCGTACATTGTTCGAAGCTGCGCCTCGAAGACACGCGCGACCTCAGGGTGTCCATTGGCTAAGCAAAACTCTGCCACATCTTCTCTGTAGACTCCGCCTACCTTCAGATCTTCAGTCGCGGCCGACCATTTGCCCATGCGACCGAGCAACAGACCGCGACCCAGTCGCAGTGAGGGATCGCTGGAAAATTTAATTGCTGCGTCGTAGGCTGCTACCGCCTTGTCGAGTTGGTTTGCGTACTCGTACACCTGTGCTTGTTGAACGAGATCGCTTTTAAGGAAGTCCTTGGTGTCAAGGTCTTTGTACTTGCTTGAGCGAGGATATTGGGCGAACTGCTCCGCGCGTTCAATGACACTCGCGTCGTTGATTGTTGGCAGCACCGTATACGGTGCGTCGGCTCGCGCGGTCTGCGATATGCAAACCAAAACTAGCGCGGTTGGTAATGCGCGAATCATCAGGGCTCCGTTAATATGGTGTATCGAAATTATCCGCTGCACGAAGCGAAGTGGAACGGAAGTATGCCCTGAAGCCTGCTCTTTCAGGATTCGCTAGGCGTGTCCCCTCGTACTCGTTTGGCGCACAGAAATTAGCGTTTATTGAACGCCGAAATATGGAGGTTCGTTACCTAGTTTCCATTTGATGTTGCAACCGGTGCTTGGTTTTTGTTCTTCTGGAATTGCCTTGTCTGCAAGGGCTGAATCGATCGCGGCTCTCAGATCTTTGCCGTTAACCGGTTCTGTATTTCCGCGGCGGCTGTCGTCGAATTGTCCGCGATAAACTAGTTTGCGGTCTTTGTCGAACAGGAAGAAATCCGGTGTGCAGGCTGCCGTGTAGCGCTTCGCGACGTCTTGTGTTTCATCGAACAGTAGTGGGAATTTGAAGTTCAAACGCTCTGCGTATTCTTTCAATTTCTCCGGCGAATCTTCTTGATAGTTTTCGGCGTCATTGCTGGAGATGCCGACTATGCCTATGTCTTTGCTCGCGTAATCGGCGGAGAATTTTGCCAATTCGTTTTCGATGTGAACAACGTATGGGCAGTGTTTGCACATGAACATAACGAGTAGGAGCTTCTTGTCAGCGAATGTCGAGTTGGAAACGGTTTTTCCGGTCACAACATCTTTCAAGTCGAATTCGGGAGCCTTGGTTCCCAAAGAAAGCATCGTCGAGTAAGTTAAAACCATCGAACACACCTCAAAAATGAATGAGCCAAATTCTACTCGATCCGGGCACCGATTGGGTTTCAAAGCCGCAAGAGCAGCAGGGCGCCTGCAAGGCGCCACCACAATTATTTGAGAACAGCCAGCATTTCAAATTTTTCCGGGGAGGTTAGCGCTAGGTGAATTAGGTTTTGATCTTGCCAAGCTCGTCAACTTCGACTGCAGATTTAATACTTCTGAGTGTGCTCATTGTTCCTGTAGATAAGCACCATAGGGCTTTTACGGAGCTTAGCTTTAAACGAGAAATAGCTTGGTTTAACACTTGGCATCTTGATAGTTTAAGTCCTCACTTCCCTAACCCAAACCAAAGAAAGCCTATTTCCAAGCACTAACCTAAACCGCAGACGTTCGAAACTTCGGCCCCCAGCCGTTGTAGAAGCACGTCTGCACAGAAACGAGAAACCATGACCATACCCGATCCGAAACGAGCGTCGCGCATTGCGGCCCTCCAGAAGTACGGCACGGAGAGAATCTCTGTCGTTGCCGGAAAGCATTACTTCGCTAACAAGCTGGGTCAGGTTCGCCCGGAGAACACGTTCGCCAACTTCGAGCTGTACAGCCCGGAGCAGGATCCGATCGTGAAACGGCTCCAGGCGATTGCTCAACAGCTCGTGACGAAGCCTGAGATTCTCACGGATGAGTTTCCGTTCGCCAACGGACGCATCCTGTTCCTCACCAGCGCGCCGGGTTTCGGCAAGACGCATCTGGCTGAGGCGATTATCAACCACGTCGCCGAAAACAAGCCTGAAGTCCTCGGCAAGATGGTTCTGTCGCGCGGGTCGTTTACGTCCGAGCACATGACCTCCGCCAACGACTACGCCGGCGCCCCGATCGTCGTCATCGACGACATCTTCTCCCAAGCGCAGTCGGTAGCCGAGATGTATCCCGGCGACGTGATTGCGCTGATGCACTTCATCACGATGCTGTACGAGCGTCGCATGTTTGCCGTCATCACGAGCAACTTCCGCTTGATGGGTGACGACGGCGGCATCCTCGGTCGCGTGGCAGCCGTGGACAAGGTTCAACGGGTTCTCTCGCGCTTCAAGCAGGTGCTGGCGAACTCCGGCGAGATCGTTCTGCCCGGCAAAGACTTCCGCGAAGAGCTGGCCAAGCGCCAGTCGGGCGGTGAGTTCGTCCTCTAACCGTGGTGATACCACCGTTCGCACGATGAGGGGTTCCGGCTTCCGGACCCCTCTTGGGGCGAATGCAATCGATAGAATTCAACCAAAGAAAACCAAAAACCATGTGTCTTCTCATCATTGGATTGCTCGCATCACTGGGCGTCGCGGCGAAGAAATTTCTCCGCATGCGCACCGGCAAAATCGTCGCCATCGGTCTGGGCGTGCTGCTGGTCTGTTACCTGGCGCACATCGTCTGCCGATAGCGTCGCATGAACCCACCGCGCCAACCAGAGTTCCAAGCTCTGGTTGGCGGCTCGCCTTGAACTGAAACTCAAAGTCGCAAAGCCCGTGAATACTAGCTATATTCATTGGGCTTTTGCGCTTTTCGAGACAGATACTAAACAATACAGTAAGCATCGTATATGGTGGCAAGGAGAAAAATATTGGAAAAGTTAGGTTCGTATCGACGTTTAAGTTGATGAGCAATTCTTCCAGATGAAGTCTTTGTGCGGAAACCTAATTGATGAATGACTTCGCTTCATCGAATCAGTTATTACGAAAAAACTCAGTTGACGGCGTAACTGGTTTAACAATTTCAAACGCTAGCGGTTGAAGTCTTGCCGCCGAAACCCAGTGGCGACGGTTCAGATTGTATTTTCAACCGTTAACGGTTGAAGTTCCCTACGACAAAAGCCTCTTGCCAGATGGGCCACTTTAACAATTTGAACCGGTAGCGATTCGAATTCCTTGAGCGAAAACCTGGTTGTCAGCGTGTCGTGTTTCGCCCGTGGGCGGTGCATTGAGCTCAGCTTGGGAGCCAAGCCCAATGCACCTTTGCAGTTAATTACGGATGATCACGTTACGGCTGATGCGCGTCGTCGTCATCACCCAGGTCGATGGAGCAGGAGCCGCCATCGCGCAGGTCGCAGGGCGTCATGCATTCGGCGCAATGGTCGCCGATGAGGACGGGCGAGGGGCGCTTGCAGCTCTTACAGATGCCGGAATCCCTGCCGCTCAAACCGAGTGTGCAGTGGACGACGGGCTGGCGAACGTTGTCGGCGTCGAGAATATTTCGTTCCATACTTTCCTCTCAGGGCTTCATCAGGGTTTACTCACACATGGACGACAATCCCCGGCTCTCTTGAGAGTTGAAGGAAGAATCGAGATTGGGATGTGTGCCGGGATTTGTGCTTGTGAAATCCAGTGGGAGTTGTGATGAAGTGCATGAGTAAACTAGTTTTGTTTGCTGTCGATAACCTAGTATTCGCTTGTTTATTAGAAACAAATGTTCGTTTCTTGACAATGGGATTGCGCTAGGTTAGTGCTTCTTGTTGGAACCGCGAGGTCTTGCGATACGTAGGTTTTGCCGGGAACTGATTCGGTATGCGGAAAACTTTTATTTTTCGGTGTGGAGCATTTTATTCTCTCCAGTGTTAGCTCAGCTTCGCAACCTGGACTAGCGCGGCTTGTAATGAGCTTCTTTGCTATGCGGGAAATATACAGATTCATTCGTGGGCAGATTGAATCGCAGGCGCAATTTGAGAGCGGAGCTGTCGAGCGGCTTTCCAGGTCTGTTGCGGTTCGTGAAGGAATGTCGGGCTGCTAGCCGTTGCAATTGGTTATCGACCTTTGATGATCAAACGCAGTTGTATGATGCCCTGGCGGATTTCGTCTTCGGTCAGGTTGCCGTAGCCCAGAATGAATTCACCGGGGACAGCGTTACGGGTGTAGCTTGTATTGGTGCTGGACAGGGCGATTCCGCGCTCGCCTGCTCGGCGGATGATCTCGTTGTCATCCATGTCGCACTTCAATCGGATCATGATGCTCAGTCCGGCGTAGTCACCGTATATAGTGGCGCAGCCTTCGAGGTGGTCTTCGATTGCTTCGAGAAGAGTTTTGCGTCGCAAGGAGTAGGTGCTGCGCATTCGCTTTACGTGCCGTTCTAGCATGCCGGTCGCGATAAACTCGGCCAGCGCTTCTTGAAGTTGGATAGAAAGTTGATCGGCTGCCAGCCATCGAGCACGCGTGTACAGTGGTATCAATCGTGATGGCACAACCATGAACGCAATCGCCAGCGACGGATAGAATACTTTAGTAAACGAGCTCAAGTAGATAACACGTTCTTCCTTGTCCAGGGATTTCATAGCCGGGATAGGACTACCGCGAAAACGAAACTCGCTGTCGAAATCATCTTCAACTATTACTGCTCCACAGTCAGTTGCCCATTTCAAAAGTTCCAATCGTCTAGCAAGTGTAAGAATGGCTCCAGTGGGGAACTGATGCGATGGTGTGACGTAGATGGTTTTGACGTTATGTTTCGACAGTTTTGCCAGGCGTTCCGTTCTCATACCGCCTTGATCGACAGCGATACTGCGAACGCCAATTCCATACGTACGGAAAATGTCTCGAACCGGTCGATATGATGGGTTTTCCACCAACAGCTCTGTTCCCTCGGCAGAATGCAGTCGAGCGACCAAATCGATGGACTGTGAAAAGCCGCAGGTGATGACAATCTGTTCCGCGCGGCAGTCCAGTCCCCTGGTTCTGCGCAAACGCTCTGCAATAGTCTGTCTCAGAGGCATATGTCCGAGCGGATCGGCCGCGTAGTCGACGAGGTTAACGTCGGCGCGACGAAATGTTTTTGCGACGATGCGTGACCATTCTACGAGCGGAAGCTCATCAAAAGCGGGTTGCCAGTTGAAGAACTGGAAGCGCGTATGTTCTGTTCGCGAAACTTCCAGATCTACGCCGCCGATTCGTCGAGCGTATAGGGAAAGTGGTTCGGTAACGGAATCGGGAGCCACAGCCGCTTCGGCTGGTTCATCCGATTTTTGCGCCGATATGTCTCGCGCCGTTTTTTGTGCTTCTGAAGTTTGCCGATCTTTAGGAGGTGTCTGCGCAGCCGTTTCGTTTAAAACTGATCTCCTCGAAGACGTGCTATCCACGCCGCTCGACGGCTGAGAAGCAATTGGGGATGCCGATCCAAGCGCGCTGGCTGGATCGGAGACAAATGTTCCTGATCCAGTTTGGCTGCTCACGTAACCTTCGGCCAATAGCTGATCGTAGGCACTTACGACTGTTTTTCTCGACGCGCCAATCAGGTCGGCCAACTTCCGCGACGGAGGTAACCGGACTCCAGGCAGAAGCTTTCCATTAAGGATTAACTCGCGTAATTGCAGATACACCTGTTTCTGCAATTGGATACTCGATGTGGGGTCCAATTTGAGGTTGAAAACGTCCGATTCCATTACTCCGTCCTGGTTACCGGGATTTTTCGGTTCTGAAATTGAGTTGCGGAATTCCTAATATAGGATTCGAAATGCTGGAAAACCCGCTGTATTGCCCACAGAGCTTTGGATATTGCGGCTGAGAGTTACAGATCTTGCAACAATACTTTGTTAATTGTGCCCAACCCGGGATACCAATAAACCTTGTCGATTTTGCTGGAAACCCCAATAAATGGGAGTTATACGCCCATTAATGTTAAAGGATACCAATTTTTGAAATTGGTATCCTCGATATCGCAACGAATTAATTGTGGAGCGAGCCAATTGTGCAGCTTGACAATCACCCCTATTCTGAACACACGCAACCCCTTTGCCACTCCCCCAATTGAGGTGTACTCCAGTGACTTATTCTCCGAACCCGCTGCGCACGCAAGACTCTGTGTCGCTTGATGGTTTCAAAACGTGCTTGGACAGCCAATCGATGGCTGCTCACACACAAAGAGCATATGTTTCGCGCGTAAGAAAATTTCTTTCCTATGTAACGGAACAAGGCGCCAATCCAAACCAGTTAGATGGAAACGGTTGGCACGAGCAGGTCTGCGGTTATATCAATTTCTTGAAGACCGTAGAAGAATCCAGTCAGAACACAGTTAATAATGTCATCACCGCTGTTGAAAAATACGTTGATTTCCTCGGCGCCGACATGCCGCGTCTGACTCGTGAATCATGGCCGAAGTCCACTCCGAAGCCATTGACGGAAGATGAAGAGCGTCGTTTCGTAGAAGCGATTTATCGCCATCGCTCCGCCAAGGATCGCGCCATCGCATTTATCCTTCTGTATACCGGTATCAAAATCGGCGAATGCGTTGGTCTAAACATGGATGATGTGCTGATTTCCGCTGACACCGGTCGTGTCATGGTGAAAGGCAGCCGCGTAATTCCGTTGAATGCGCCAACCAGAAGAGCTCTCTATGAATGGCTCACAGAGCGCCGTCGCAGATTCGGCGACACCGAAGAAACTGCTGTGTTTCTCAACCCGATGGGCAAGAGAATCTCTACAGTAGGAGTAGATTGTATAGTTCGTAAAATAGGACATCGTGCTCATTTGAACCTGTCGGCGCAGGTTTTGAGAGATACGTGTCTGACGAACCTGGTTCGCAACGGAAACGATTTGATGTTGGTCGCTGCGATCGGCGGTCACAGAACTTTGGAAACAACGAAACGCTACACTTCCAATCAAGGCACACCAACTGTGTCTTCAGAGGTTATGGAAAGCTTGACTAATAGAGTTCCGACCTTTTCACTGCACTAAAAAAAGATTTGGGATGCAAGCATTGAGCGAATAATCACTCGATGTAATTGGGGCACTCAAAACGATAGCGGCTTTATCGAAGTAATGAGTGGTAAACGAAAGACCCGTGTAAAAGCGGGTCTTTTGCTGTTTGGAACTCGCACCACACTTATCCCAATAGGTGAAGTGATGCATATGGTTTCGAGAAGAAAGTAGAAAGTGAAACCATATGGATCGTCTCAATTGTCGTACTTTGAATTGGCGATTACCACTCGAATGGCAGGTCGACGGTGTCTGCGAACAGATCGTCTGAAACTTGATCGCGTAGGCCTTCCAGTGCGCTCGATTTGTATGGTTCGAATTCTTTGGCGTATTCGGCTGTCATGCCGAGTCGTTTGTAAAGAAACAGTCTGGTGAAGTATCGAAGATCTTCTTTGTTTTTTAACGCTTTCTTGAAATCCTGTGTGGCTTGAATCGGGTCGCCAGCAAGCTCATAAACAATTCCTCTTCTCATCAAACATTCTGCCTGTTTGTAACTGGGAGCCGAGGCCAATACAGTGCTCAGGTCCTGAAGAGCAGGCTTGAAATCCTTGACCTTCGCGTACAAAACACCGCGGGCCGTGTAGAGATCGATCTCGGTTGGTTCGCGAGTCAGCGCCTCCGAGTAGTCGGAGAGCGCGGCCCAGTCCCGATCGGTGTCAGCATTTACTTTGGCTCGTTCTCGAAAATATTCAGCCTTGTCGTCGTACTTAATTGCGTTTGTGTAATCAGTGATCGCGTTGGGTGCTTCGCCCATTGCGGAGTATGCGTGTGCGCGAACTGCGTAAAACTCAGCATTCATGGGAGATTTGGCGATTGCGTGGTTGATTGTTTGCAGAACTTCGGGTGTGCTTTTGTCGAGTGCTAGCTCGGCGATTGTTTTGCATTCTATCGACTTGGGCGAGTCGGGATTGATTCGCAATGCAGTATCAGCCAGCACGCTCGCGACATGTGGAGCTGTTCGAACCAGGCTCATGGCGGTACCATCGATTACCGTTTGGGCGGAGATCGGAGCGAAAATTGAAATCGCTGCGATTAAGAGAAGTGAGCCGCCGGACACGCCGATTGTTTGATTTCTCCTCGACTTAGCGCTATATGGTATGTCCAGCAGTTGCTTTTTCATTCGATTGACGAACAAAAACGCCAATTCGAGAACTACTCCGATTGCGCCGAAGATTAGCATCACCACAGCCAGAGGCGTAGTAATTAAACTGCTTGAAGTGCTGGCTGGAGCGAGGCTCAGTGACAGTGTGTAGAGGATCATGGCTGCCCAGATACTGATGGCGAACGTTGACGATTCGACCAAGTTCCAATAGTCGTTCATTGTTCGATTGGAAGTTCGTAAAGCCGCACGGTCTTTAAATACGCAATAGGTCAGACAGAGCGTGGGGAAGATGTTGGCCGACAGGAAGAATATCACCCACGAATCTGGAGCAGCCGACGTATCAGTCGAGAGGTTGAATAAGATATTCGAACTGGTCAGACCAAGAATTATGAATGAGGCAAGGTACACCGCGATAGCGGCCGCGCAGTTGTTGTTCAGGTATTTGGAACGCCCGTGCTCCACGGTCTTGGTCACGCGTTTACCGGATCTGACTTTTTTCAGATCGGCGGCAAACTCTTCAATGGTTTGATAGCGGTCGTTTTTGTTTTTGCCCATGCAGAACTGGGTTATTGATTCCAGGCTTTTCAAAGGGTGTTTTAAACGTTTTCTCTTTTCGGTTGGAAAACTCGGGGGCTTTTCGTTTATGTGTTTTACTGCTACCTGGATCGGATTGGAACCTTCGAACGGCAACTTTCCCGTAAGCAATTCATACAAAATGCATCCGAGAGAATAGATGTCGGAGACTGAGTCTATAGGTTTTCCTTCGCATTGCTCGGGACTCATGTAATTTGGGGTGCCGAAGACGTCGCCGGTTTGCGTCAATCCGGTGGTACTACCGGTGGTGGACTCTACAATTCGTGCGATGCCGAAATCAAGTATGCGAACGGTCTCGATGGGCTGGTGCGGAGAGCCGGCTGGCGCCTCGTTTTCAAAATGTTCTGCCGGTCTGAAGATCATGATGTTGCTTGGCTTTAGATCGCGGTGAATAATGCCTTTCTTATGCGCATGAGCCAGACCTTCGGTGATTTGCAGAACGAGATCGATTGCTCGTTCGGGAGACAGTTTCTTCTCCTCTTCCAAAATTGTTGCCAGACTCTTGCCCTCGATGAACTCCATCACCAGATACGGTGCGCCGTCAGTGGTGTGTCCTTGTCCGTAAAGGCTGACAAGGTTGGCGTGATCGAGTTCTGCCAGGGATGCGACCTCCTGTTCGAAGCGTCGCAACGCGGTTTTGTCTCTGGTCAGTTCTTTTTTAAGGACTTTGATGGCGACGGTGTTTCCGGTGATCGTGTCGCGAGACTTATAGACTGTTCCCATACCTCCGTAACCGATTACTTCGAGCGCTTCGTAACGCTCGCCCAGTGATGGCAAATCGATTTTGATTTGTTCATCAACCGACTGTGGCGACTGGTTTTGGTTTTTGGCTGAGTGTTTTGCCGATTGGTCCTGGTCTGAACGGGCTGATGGCGAGCCCGGATCGGGTGTCGACACAGAATCTTTGTCCGCCGCTGGTCCGTCCGTCGAAAATTCGTTGTTGGAGAATGACTCGTCACTGGGCGCGACGAGGTCGATTTTCTCTTTCACGTTTTCGTCTTGCATGGCGTAAGTTTCACTATGCTCTGCATTCGCGCCGCTCTCGCCCTACGATTTGGAAAAGTCTCTTGCATCCGCGGTTGAAAGAAAACCTCAGGGCGTCGTATTCTTCGTACCCCGAGTTGTTTTCAAAACATCTTTCAGCGGCGTTATCGGCAACTACTCGCTAACTAGTTTTGGTGATATTGGCGATATAGGCTAAAAGGCTTTAAGAACAGCTTTACTAAGTCTTTCTGACATCGGTTGAAATTAGCGCATCCATGAGCATCCTGGATGTTTATGTAAGCTTCGCAAGGTTTACATACATTTGGTCCTGATCGATAGTTTCGGTCAGGGTTTGTCGTCCTTTTCATTCAACCTTTCCAGGAGATCTTCCCACGCAGTCTGCGGTCTCAATACCAAGCTTCAACAAAACGATGCGCATCTGATGCGTCAAAACGCACATGCTGCAGAAAGGAGCGTTGATGCATGAATTAGTAACACGTGAAGAACTCGTCCAACGGCTCGATTCAGAGGGGCGACTGACCTATGTCATGCTTGTCGGTTTGCATGGGTCCGGAAAGACTTCCATCGCAAATGCTCTGCATGACTGTGGCTTTGTTCGGCTCAGCATGGATCGAATCGTTTCCAAACATCCCATGCTCGGGATGTTGTGGCTTTCGCTCGAAGCGAAGTTTCTGGCAAAACTGCGCAAGCGTTTGAGCGAACGTAAAAACATTGTCGATGACAATCTCAACGTTTCAGCGCATTCGCGCGCGGCTGTTCTCAGCGAGGTGCGCGCTGCCGGCTATGAACGAGTAGTGATTGTATTCGTCGACACGCCGCTGTCCGTCTGTCTTCGTCGCAATGCGACGCGAGGCGATCGGGCACCGGATTGGGTAATCGAACAGTTGTACGGACAGTTGCATGATCTCGGCTTGCCGCGTGCATCTGAAGCTGAACTGGTTTTGATCGTGCCCAATGAGGATGAAACGCGATATCTCGCGCGATTCGAAGGCTACAAGCCAATCGCGCAGGTCAATCGCGGTCGAACCGGTTTGATCGAGTCACTGCGAAAGTGGCTGTTCTGGTCTTTGGAACAGGTCCAAAGGCTAATCTGAACTTATGGAGATTGTAAGATGGAGATCACCGTTCCCGTCGTGATCGCGTTCGGGGCGATTCTGCTCGCGCTCGCGTTTGACTTCGTCAACGGCTTCCACGACACGGCTAATGCCGTGGCGACTGTGATTTATTCAGGCGCGATGAAGCCGCGCCGGGCGATTCTGATGAGCGCCGTGCTCAACTTCCTTGGTGCTGTGACGATCGGCACCACGGTTGCACTGTTCATCGTCGGGATTGTTCCAATCGAACAGTCGAAGCAGCTCTCGTTGATTGTCGCTGTACTGCTGGCGGGGTTGGCGTGGAACCTCGTCACCTGGTACATGGCGCTGCCGGTGAGCAGCTCGCACTGTTTGATCGGCAGTTTGATCGGTGCCGGTCTGGCCTCTGCCGGACTTGACGGCATCAACGCGGCGGAGCTGTACAAGGCGCTCATCGCGCTAGTCGTGTCGCCTGTGGTCGGTTTCTTGGTGGCGCTGGCGGTGGCGTACCTGCTCAAGCGTGTCGCCGGTAGCGACCCGGAAAAGCGCTCGCCGGCTCTGAAGCGTGCGTTGCCCGGTCTGCAAATTCTGTCGTCGGCTTCCGTGAGTTATTCGCACGGTGCCAATGACGGGCAGAAGACAATGGGGATCATCACGCTGATCCTGGCGACCCAGTTTGCCAGCCTGGGCTACACCCTGGATCATGTCGCCTTCTGGGTGGTGGTGGCTGCTGCTACTGCGCTTGGTCTTGGCACCGCCATTGGTGGCTGGCGCGTGATCAAGACGGTTGGCGAACGTCTGTCGCTGCGCCCGATCGACCCGGTGCACGGCTGCGCGGCTGAGTTCACCACTGCTGCGACTGTCTTCGCCGCATCGGCGTGTGGCGTGCCCGTCAGCACGACCCACACGCTCACGTCCAGCGTTGTCGGCGGCACGTACGGTCTGTACGGTCCGGGGCACACTGACTGGAGCACGATGAAGAAGATCGTGTATGCCTGGCTTCTGACACTTCCGGTCACGGCGGTAGTCTCCGCTGTGTTCTATCTGGTGCTCAAGCACGTGATCTGACATGTGCTATAGCACACGTTCCAACAAGCGCGTTCCAACACGCGTTCGCTATTCGGTACCGTCGCCTGAGGCGCCACCATAAGTGGTGTGTTGTCCGACTTTGATCGTCGGTAGCGATTGGGAGAATCTGCTCCCAATCGCTGGCGGCGAGCGGGAGCTCTTCGTTTTTCTTATACCAGATTTAGATATGATATGAAGTAGTATAAATGGGGCTTGCGAAAAACGCCCACCGGGCGGGTCTTGCGACCCAGCCCGGCAGACGTTCCATGGACTATTCGACTAACAGGGACCGCACCTTTTCCTCAAGTTCCTTGCGGAAGCTGAGGTCGTGGATGCTGTCCTTGGGTCGCAGGAATTCCTCGATCGTGATCTTCTCGCACTGATAATCCCAATCGTCCAGAGGACCGAAGCAGGAGCAGTGCCCCAAGGCTTTGAAGGTCAGCACTCCGTCCATGCCGAGAGCGAGCAGCTCGCCTTCGCCTTCCGGTCCGTAGTGCAAGTAATACACCACAATCCACTTGTACTCATGATCGCGCAAAATGTTGTCGAAGTCAGACTCGTCAAACCGATCAGGACCCACGTTGTACAACTGCATGACAGACTCCCAGTGAAAGTCTCACCGGAAGCGGCTTGCGCAGCACCCGTGTGCTGAACAAGTTGCGCTTGCGATGAAACGGGTTGAAGGACATCAGCCTTCGTCACCGGGTTTGCCTTGTCGACTTCTCTGACATTCTACGGAGCGTTTGCGCAAGTGAACTGTGGATAGCCCTCGCGTCAGGCTACGAATGGTTTCATGCCGGAACCGGCGCCTTGTCGGCGACGCCTGGTTCATCGTCATCCCCGGTCGGACAGTAGCCCTTGATCACGCCGAGTAAGAGCATCTCGAACGCCTTGGTCATCGGTGCTGGAACATCGGTCAGGCACTGCCATGCCATGTCGGCGGTTTGGGCAGCGAAGCGATATTCCGAGACGACTTCTTCGGCGTAGCTCTCATTGGCGGTCTTGACCCTGGTGTCGTACTCCCGGAAGATGCGCCGCATCTTGCGGTCGGTAAACCAGGCTTTGACGTACGCTCCGATGAGCGCGATACCAAGGGCGGTGCTCATCGAAACGTAGTGGACGTCGGTGCCGTGTTGCGCTTCCTCGTGAACGACGTGGATGCCGAAGATCGCACGCACAAGGAAGAAGACGAAGCCGCCGAGCAGGAGAATCTTCCAGCCGCCGGACAGCAGCCCGCCGCGCCGAGTGTCGCGGGTGTTGCGGTCGAGGGCGTCTTCTTTCTCTTCCATGGCGGTCGCCAACTCCGTCGCACGTTGCGACTTGCGGCGTTCCACCCCTTGCGCGAAGCTGATGGCAGCCATCCGCAAGGTGGTGAGGTAAATCCGTTCCCGACTGGCGGGTTCGAAGCTGTCAACCAGGGCTTCCAGTTCTTGAACCGCCTTGAGCGCCGAACGGCGCGTTTCGGAGGTTTCCTTCAGCACCTGAATGACGTAGAGGTTATAGCCCCATTCGATCGCCATGTTCGGCGTAATGGCGATGATGCGGGGGTCGAGCCCGGCATTGAGGCTAATTCGTGCGGGAATCGTCATCTCAAAATACGCTCCTTCCTTGAGGTAGAGGACCTGATGGATACCCGCTAGAACAGGGAGGGGTATTCCGGCGGTTTGTTTTTAGACCAGTCGCCCGGAGGTTCGGGCAAGTTGGGTTGTTGTGTGGTGCGCCTTGGTGGCGGGTTGTTGCTGTCGCGGCCGAGGGGACCGCCGAAGTCGATGCCGATGGGAAGTGGCGCTTCTTGTGGTTTTGGTGTTTTGTTGGATGAATCCATGCAGGTCTTCCTCGAAGGTTTGGGACTAGTAAACCGGCTCCATGACTTTCAGGAGCCGGCACGAACGACCCGGGTTCACATCGAACCCGGGTCGTATGCAGCAGTTGTTACTTCGCCGCAGTCGGCGTGAGCAGCTCAGTTTCGATGTCGGTCATGACCTCGCCGGCTTCAGCCAGGTCCGCGTCGGACACCGGAGTCGTTGTCCAGAGCGCCTTTTCGCAGATAGTCAGGAAGCGGGCGATCAGCGCCTTGTGCTCCACGGTGCTGCGCTGGATTTCAGAGACCGTGAGCGTGTTGACGCCGAAGTAGGTGCGGAGCGATTCGGCCGCCCTGGTGAAGGCCGGCTTGGAGCGGTCACCGCCGACGATGGCTTGCCAGGCTTCCTGCACCGGAGTCCAGCCGGGCGGGAAGGGACCGCTCGCCACCACCACCTTGGTCTTCGACTGCTTTTCGCGCTTGACGCGCGGTTTGCGGTTGCGGACCAACCAACCGGCTGCGACCACCACGCCGAGAGCGCCAAGAGTCACCAGCCCCCCGGTCACGGTCAGGTGATTGTCGGAGACGGGGGCGATGTCGGCGTTTTCCATCGGGTGTCCGCTCTTACGACCGTCGTAGGTCTGGGAGCTGTACACGTCGATGGGCCCGATGTCGAGCTTCTTTACCTCACCGCCGGCGGTGCTGCGGTAGGCGATCGTCGGTTTGACCTCGAGCTTCGGTTTGAGCTGGAAGGTCTGGACGGTCAGGTCGACGCGAACGAGGGTGTCCTCGCCGACCTTCTCTCGGTATTCCTGCTGGCTGACGATCTGGAAGTCGCCGTTGACCACCATCTGGTCGGTCAAAAGCTCCATGCCGGGCAGGAGTTTGAAGTACAACCCGACCGGCACGTGGTTACCGGTGCGGTAGCCGAAGTCGCGTTTGGCGACTTCGTAGTTGTAGCGGGGCGCGTCGGGTTTGGCCATCAGGAAGTCGGGCCAGGCACTGGTCGCCGCGCTCCAGCGCATCAACCCGAAGGTGATGCCCAGGGCGAGGACGAGGCCGGTGCCGATCAGTGCAATATTCTTGCGACTCATGCGTTTGTTTCCTTTTGGGGCTAGTGAGTGGCACCGCCAACGGTGGCGGGCTCGGGGGTGCGTGCTGGACGGGTCGGGCGCACGCGCCGAGCCGTAACCAGCGGAGTGAGGCAAGCCAGGATGAAGAACGCCAGGCACGGGTAGAAGTAGATTTCCTTCTCCCCGACCTTTTCTTTCGGGCTCAGGTGTGAGACCAGCGGCTTGAACTTGAAGTCCTGAGCCGATGTCACCGGAACGAAAGTAGCGTCGTCGCCGACCGCCTTGGTCAGCTGGTTTAGCGTTGCGACGTCGAGTGACGTCAAGGCGTTTTGACCGTCGATTTTGTAAAACGGTTCGGTCGCCAGCCGTCGATCTTCTTCGGAAAGTTCCTCCATCGGGATGAGTGCCGGTCGCGGCGTGCCCAGCCCAATCACAATCAGGGTGACGTTCCGGTCCTTCAAACCTTTGACGATGTCTTCGAGTCTGGTATCGTCGTCGGTACCACCGTCGGAGAGGAGCACGACCATTTTGCGTCGTGATTTCTCGCTGTCGTGGTCGAAGTACTTGAACGCCAGGTCGAAAGCTTGACCCATGGCACTGCCCTGACCGGGCGCACTCGCGATTTTGAGCTCGTTGTCGGCGAGCCAGTTGACGGTGTCGAGTTCTTCGGTCAGGAAGACGATGGGCGCGGCTTTGCCGGCGAAGGCAATCGTGCCGATCTGATTGTGATTGAGAGACGGTGTGATCTGCTCGCGCAGAATGTGACGCGCACAAGTCAGGCGACTCATGCCCTGGCAGTCGCGGGCAGCCATGCTGCGGCTGACGTCGAGGAGCACCACGACGTCGACCGTGCCGGACTGGAATTCGACGTGTTTGCTCTGAATCGCCGGTCGGGCAAGTGCCGCCAAGCCGGCTACCAGAGCCAGGGTTGCCAGGATTCCCTTGGTGATGAACCGGCGCTTCGACACCGGCACACCGTAGAGGTTGGCATTGTCAGCCGTTCCCCAGGCGACGATCGTCTGCCGTTGCCTCGTGTATGCGAGCCAGGCGATGACCGCGCCCACGAGGGCGAGCGGCAGGCAGAGCCAGGCTTGCTCCTGTAGGTAATGGATCATGGTCGGACTCCTTACACCTTGGTTTTGTTGGGGTTGGAAGGCTTGGGTTTATCACCCTTGTCACCACCCGAGCCTCCGCCCTTGGAGAGCAGTCGCTCGAGGTTGTAGATGGTGACGATGTCGTTGGGGTCGTAGGTCAGGCTCAGTTGGTAGGCGCTAATCGCCTCGCTTTCCTTGCCCGAATTGCAAAGGGCGTTGCCGATCATGAACTGAGTTCGAGCGGCGATTTTTTCGTAACCGCGCTTCACCTGACCGTCCTTGTCGGACATGGCGCGGTAAGCGTTGTTGAACGCCTTGACCGCCTCCTCGTAGCGGTGCTCCTGGTAGAGCGACAACGCGTTGTTGAACTTGGCCGTCACTCGGTCGCCGACCGTCAGATCGACGCCTTGCTGTCCGGCGTGGATCGTGGCGACCACGGACCGGAAGAAGAAGGAGTCTTTCTGGTACAAATCAGGTTGCGGGGCTTCGTCCTTGTCCGAGAAGTCGTACTCGGTCTTGCCGCGTGCGGCCTCTTTGTAGTCCTGGCGCAGCATGGGTACGTCGTAGTCGTGCAGGCGCACGAGTCCGACGGTCATGACCACGAGACTGAAGGCCAGCAGCCCGAGCGGCTTCCAGTTGCGTTTGCCGTACTTGAGCAGTCCGCGGACGACACTCGCGAAGGCGCGCCCAGTTGCCAGGAAGGCTTTGAGTGCGAAGCGTGGCGAGCCGCAGACGGCGTGCTTCAGATTGGTGAACGTGCAGGTGCGGCGCAGGTAGCGCTTGGCGCCGAGGAGACCTCGCCAGACGCTGAGGAGTGCCACCAGGAAGCAGCCTGGCGCACCGCGGACGGTGCGCTTCAGGTTGGCGTAGGTGCAGTTGCTCCAGACCTTGCCGAAGAGGTTCCAGGCGCGGGTGCGGATGTTGTTGCACGTCGCCCTGATCGCTTGCAGTCGGGTTCGAATGAAACCACTCATGGTTATGTCCTTAGAAGTGTTCTGAGTAGGTCCGGTCGCATCCAGGATGGAAGCGGTGCTCGCGTAGAGCATCGCCATGCCTGGTGTACGACCAGGCGTTTAGCGACCCAGAATCACGGCTTCGAAAAGAATAGCCAGGACGTACAAAGCGATCGCCCCGACGAGGAAGTAGTAAAACACCGGTTCGAAGGACTTCGCCTGGGTGACGGGGATGGGCGAGGACTCGAGCGCGCTGATGCGCTCGAAGCACCGGTCCAGGTCCGCTTGCGTCTCCGCGCGGAACACCTCGCCGCCTTGATCGCGGCACAGACGTTCCAGGCTCAGTTCTCCCTTGCCGATCTTCTCTCCCACGCCGATGACGTACAACTTCATGCGTGCCTTGCGGATGACGCTAGACAGGCGCGTCATCACCTCCGACTTGATCTCGTTTTCACCGTCGGTCAGAAGGATGAGCACGCGCGTGCTCGACTTGCCTTTGGCCTCGAAGTGTTCGGCTGCGAGATCGATTGGACCTGGCATTTCATTGCCGAAGTTGGTGCCGATGCCCAGCTCCTGCGGTCCCTTGCCTTTCGGCAAGAAGCTGCCATGCCGCGTGATCTGCTTGATGTCGCGGTCGAGCGGCCATCGCAGTTGCGGCTTGTAGTCGAAGATGATGAGCCCGATGTGGTCGCCGACCGCCACCTTCTGGCGGGCCTCGGCGAAGCCGACGAGCGCATCCTGAGCGGCGTCGATGCGACGCAGCTCCGTGGGTTGGTTAGCGTCCTCCGGGTTTTCCGGCGACGACTTGGGCGGCTGCCCGACATCGTGATACCAGGCATCCCGTTTGTGCACTTTGCGTTCGCCCTTGTAGGGCTCGCCCATCGAAGCGGACCAGTCAAGCGCGAGGATGATGTCGCGCCCCTTGACCGTCGATGCGGTTTTCTCGTCCACCGGCACCATGGGTCGGCAGAGTGCCACCGCTGCCAGTGTCACCGCCAGCATCTGGCAGGCTGCCGGAATGTAGCCGAATAGCCGGCTCGACAGCGACGTCTTGTGGAGACGCGAGGTCGCCACTCGAATGCGCTCTTTGCGCCGTGCCATGTAGGCCACCGGCAGCACGGCGAGCGCTGCGAGGAGCCAGTATGGGTTTGCGAAAATCATGCCTGTTCTCCTTCGTTGAGGTTCAGGCGACTTCGCCGGCTCGAGAGGATTCGAGTCAGCTGGGCGCGCCGGGTGAGAAGATCGTCTTCCGTGTGCATCGATGCGAAACGGCAGTTCAGCCCAGTGAGCTGGGCGATTGTCTTTTGCTCCTGGTCGCTGAAGCGCTTGGCGTGCCGCGCGCGACTCCGTTTGTGCGCCCAGATGGTTCCGGGCACGCCGTCCTGATCGACCGTGGTGTAGAACCCCGGGATGGGCAGGAACGGCAGCAGTCGGCTGGCGGGCAGCTCGCGCTCGCGCAGGTCCGAGATGGACAGGAAAACGATCTCGTGGCGGATGCCCAGGTAGAAGAGCTGTTCGAGCTCCTCTTCGTTAAACTCATGGTTGGCGTCAATCAGGATGAAGACCAGCGAGCGAGCTTTCGGCAAACGCTTGAGCGCGCATGCCAAGCCGCTTCCGCCTTCATCGAGGTAGTTGTCGTCTTCTTCCAGCACCGCCGCCGGTGCCAGTTGCAGACCGTGCGCTGCGCGCCGACCCATGAAGTGCTTGACGCCCCGTTCGTCGAACGTGGCGAATAGCGCCGTGTCGTTGGTGCGCGTTGCGGACCGGATGATCGAGGTGGTGAGAACGCAAGCGAGCTCGCGTTTCGACAGCCCGACCGAGACCATGTCCATGCCGCGGCTGACGTCGGCCAGCACGCATACGCAGGCGTTGCGCTCTTCTTCGAACAACGTCACCATCGGGCGATCGGGGCGGCGCGCCAACATCTTCCAGTTGATGCGCGTCACCTTGTCGCCGTCGCGGTAGTCGCGGAAGTCGCAGTAGTCTCGCCCGCCGCCCTTGAATGGGCTGCTGCGGACGCCCTCCTGGTGCTGTGTCGAAAGCCAGCCGATGGTAATCGGGCACTCGACAGTCAGGATGGCGAGACGCTGGAGCCTTTCGTTGATCGAGATGTTCATGATTTTCCCCTTCTGAGCTGAGAAAAGTGCATGCTTGTTTAGAGCACGCCGTAATAAGAGAGGCGGCGCACACTGCACCGCCTCCCGCTCAGGTCAGAAGGGGTTGCCCTTCCGACCTTACTTCTTCACGATCGGGACGAGGTCCACGACCTGCTGGATGACGCTATCCGGCTGGACGCCCTTGAGCTGCTTCTCCGGCGTCAGGTAGAGCCGGTGCCGCATGACGGGCTTCGCGAAGAACTTGATGTCGTCCGGCGTCACGAACGAGCGACCGTGGAAGAACGCGCGCGCCTGACCGAGAAGCACGAGCCATTGCGGGGCGCGGACCGAGACGCCGGCGGTGAAGAACCCATCGAGTTCCTTCAGCGTGCCGGGTCGCGTTCCGTGAGCCAGCCGAACGGCGTAGTTCTTCGTGTCGCGCGTCACCTCGACCGTGCGCATGTCCTTGCGCATCTGGATGACGTCTTCGAGCGTCAGGATGCCCCGCAGGTCGGGGTCGAGCTGGTGGCGGCTGTTGGCCGAAGTGGTTTTGTCGACCACGTCGGTCTCCTGCGCTTCCGTGAGCCGGTCGTAGATGATTTCAGCCGCGAAACGGTCGAGCTGCGCGGCGGGCAAGGGGTACGTGCCCTCGAGGTCGATCGGGTTGCGCGTGGCCAGCAGCATGAACACCTCATGCAGCGAAACCACACCGCGCGGCGTCGAGATGGCGTTTTCTTCCATCGCCTGCAGGAGACCGGACTGGGTCTTCGGCGTGGCGCGGTTGATTTCGTCCGCGTGCCAGAAGTTCATCTTCGGGTTGAGCGGACCGTAGCGGAAGCGGAACTTCGAGATTTCCTTGATCCAGACGTTGGAGCCGAGCAGGTCGGCCGGCATGGTGTCCGGGACGAGCTGTTCTCGGTGGTAACGTCCGCTTCCGTCGAAGATGTGGGCGACCGCCCGCATCGTCAGCGTCTTGGCGGTGCCGGGTTCTCCGAGCGCCGAGACGTGCCCCCTCGACAGGAGGGCGCAGCAGATCACTTCGATTTGATCCTCGCAGCCGAGGACGATCGAGTTCAGCGCTCGCGAGAGCCGTTGAATCTGCTCGTGACTGTTGTGGAAAGTACTCATGGTACAGGTTCCTTGCAAAGACTAGCGCTAAGGGTTCTATTGCCGAAAAACAACGCCCGCGAGCCGTTGCTCGAGGACGCTTCTTCGGTGAGAACCGGCACGCTTAGTCGGACTCTGAGAAAAGAACTGGTAAATGGGTTTGAGGTTGCTGGCTGAAAGCCAACTGGTTTACTGCGGTGGTGGTCATGAGAGCCTTGGGTGTATGGGTTTCGGACTCCTTGATCTGGAAGTGAAAATCTAAATTAGGAATTCGATTCTGATGGTTGAGACAGTGAATGCACAATGGCTCTAGTACACATTTTATTTACTATGGAAAAAGAAACCGAAGTCGCTCGATCGACAATATCAGTAGTGCTACGGGTGGTGCTAAAGCGCACGACACCATAAATCGTCGAAGTGGCTGAACTCCGCATCAGGTACTCTATAAACTCGGTTATCAATATCAATCAGTGAACCTGCACAATGCTGCAGCCCTGTCAGGTTTCTACAATATCAGTGCCGCGATTTGAGATAGCGCCTTGCCGCTGTTCATGCGCCTTCGCTCTGTGGGCGGTATTGCTCGATAGTCGTTCCTGATATTGTGGTGTGGGTCTGGAGTCGACCTCGTCCCTTTCCAAAGCTGTTTATGGCCAGGGCAGATCGCCGATTTCAACTTTGATTGAATAAGCGTCTCCCCAGAAACGATCGCTCGCCATGATGCTGCGCAGTGCGGCTGGGAAATCTGTTTGCGAGAGGGCGATTTCTTCGGGGCTCCACCAGCCGACGAAGATTCCGTGTTGGAACATTGGTTGGTAGTCGTCGCCTGGTTTGGGATGGGCTGCCAGTTCGGCGTCGCTTGGACCGCTGCCACCCGAGCTTCCGCTTCGTTCTTGAGCGGCGTCGAGGGCGTCGGCCGCGTGGTTGTACTGGTGATCGCCGTTGTTGACGCCGGACTGACTCCATTCGCCAGGAGGGGCGAGAAACTCGTCAGCGCCGACGGCGTCAGGCATGTAGCTGCCGTGTCCGGTTGTTAGTCCTTGATCGCGGTCGCCCATGATGCCGGTGTTGATGCGGTGGACTGTGTTGTAGCCGTTGTATGGCGGCAGACCGTCGGCTCCTTCGTCGCCATAGATGTGTTCGGCGTGCGCACCGGCGTGACTGACGAAGCTGTCCATGCGGGTTGGTGGCAAGCCGTTTCTTGCGCCGGGGAAGTTCGAATTGCAGTAGGAAAGAGTAGATGTTCCTGTGCTGTTCAAAGTCGGTTGTGAGTAAACGGCACCACGATAGACTGTTGGCAAGGCGTTTCGCACCGCACCGCGAATCGCTGCATTGCCGTATGCGAGTGTTCTGCGAGCGGAATTGCCACGCATCTGTTGTGCGGTTGCCGCTGGTGCGTCGATCAAAAGCCCGGTCGCCACAAACGCGAGCAGTATCAAAGTTCTGGTAATTATCAAACCGGTTTTAGTAAATGCAGCCATTTTGGTCTTCTCCGAGCGCCAGCCAGTGCTTTGTTGAGACCATGATATGGATATGAACGGGCAGATTTCGGTCAGAATTTTGGCAAACTTTTGGCATCGCCGGGCCGGGGTCGACTGCAAGTTTCAGTGCGTTATACTGGCCGGCAAGTAGCGGAGTTTTGAGTCGCGATGCAACTGACCCTTGCCAAAAAAGTCATGATCCTGGTGGCGGTGCCACTAGTTTTTGAACTTGGTGTGGTAGCAGGTGTAACTTATCTCTTTCATCAAGCAGAACAGGAACGCGCGCGGGAAGTGCATTCCATCGCCGTCACCAAGAGTCTCAATCGGCTTCTGCGGCTAATGCTCGAACGTTCTTTCACTTACACGTTGAAACGTGTGAGTGGTTCAGACGAGTTCGGAAAAGCGTTCAAGGGTGCAGCAATCGATATGAAGACCGAGATCGATGAACTGCGAAGACTGTGCCAAGAAGATCCCTCCGAAATGGCTGCGCTCACTGAGATTGCTCGGATTGCTGATGAGGCGAACGGCAATATGATTCAGGCGCGTGAAGGTTTTGAAAACGAGGACCGCGTTCAAACCATGCGCCATTGGATTAAGGTCAGAAACGGTTTGAAGCAACTCTATAAACTTTGCGATGAAACGATTGCGCGTCAAGTCTCGGTCCAGGCGCGTGAAGCGGAAGGTCAAGCGCGAACGCGAAAAGGGATTGAATCGCTGTTGTTTTTTGCTGCCGTGTTCAACGTGGCTCTGGCAGTAATGCTCTCGATGTTGTTCAACCGTGATACCACCGATCGGCTGAAAGTGCTCATGCAAAACACTGTGAGACTGGCTTCGAATGAACCTCTCGGTCCGCAGCTCCGCGGTGGCGACGAGATGGCCGTGCTCGATCGTTTCTTCCGCGATATGGCAAACGGTCTGGCGGAAGCCAGGCGCAAAGAGCGGGCCGTGGTCGATAACGTGCTTGACGTGATTTGTTCGATCGATGAACACGGAAAATTCTCTGCTGTAAACCCGGCTGCAGATACGCTCTGGGGCTTCGATCCGGAGAGTTTGATCGGCAAGCGCTTCTCGAGTCTGGTTCCAGCCGCGGATGCAGAACGCGCGTCGGCGATTCTTGCGACCATCAAAGAAAAGCAGTCGGAGCACAGTTTTGATTGTCCCGTTCGCCGTCAGGACGGCACTGTTGTCGACATGTTATGGACGGTGCACTGGTCCAACGAGGAGCGCGAATTTTTCTGTGTCGCGCATGATATCTCGGAACGCAAGAAGTTGGAACGTTTGAAGCGTGACTTTATTGCCATGGTGAGCCACGATTTGAAGACTCCTTTGACGTCGATCCAGATGGTGCATTCGCTGTTAGCTGCAAATGCTTACGGTGAGTTAAACGAAGATGGGCACGAGAGCTTGGAAATCGCAGACGAAAACGTTTCTCGTTTGATTAAACTCGTAAATGAGTTGCTCGATATCGAACGGATTGAATCTGGCGAACTCGATCTGGATAAAACTTCGTGCTCGATCTCGAATGTCGTGACATCGGCTGTGGCAAGCGTTCTTGCACTAGCGGAAAAAGAGGGATTGTCGATTGAGACTCGAACCTTGAGTCCGGATCTGTCCATTAAACTCGATCGCGATCGGATAACACAAGTCATGATCAACCTACTCGGTAACGCCATCAAGTTTTCCGAAAAGGGGCAGACCATCGAGGTTCGCATCAAACGCCTGGAGGGTGAAATCGAAGTCGAAGTTAAGGACTTCGGTCGCGGAATTGCACCCGAGCAAATCGAGCTAATTTTTGAGAGGTTCAAACAAGCGCAAGCTACCGAGGACAGAAAGAAAGGCGGGACGGGGCTCGGGCTCGCGATCTGCCGTGCGATTGTGGAACGTCATCGCGGCGAAATCGGCGTGGAATCTGAGCTTGGCAAAGGCAGTCGCGTTTGGTTTCGATTGCCGATTGAAGGTTAGCCAATAGAGCACCGTTCAATTTTAGTTGCGTCGTCGTCGGGAAATTGAACTATGTCTCTTTCAACCTGCAATTTGTCTGGTAATTATGGACGAATTGAATCCCGCTATCCGCTTTATTCAAGCGGCTTTCAGCGCGGCACCGTCGGTCGACCGATTGAAACTTGAACGCGATGTGAATAGACTGATGAAGAATGGCAAAGATATTACTAGTCGAAGACGATCAGGCGCTGTCCAAGTTGGTGCGCAACTGGTTGTCGTTGGAACATCACGCGGTGGAAACAGTTGAAGATGGTGAAGAAGCGCTTCACCGGCTGAAGGTGAGCGAGTACGACCTCGTAATATTGGATTGGACGCTACCGAAACTTGCGGGCGTGGAAGTTTTAAAAGAACATCGGCGATTGGGTGGGCAAACACCGGTTCTCATGCTGACCGGCAAGGACAAAATTAGCGACAAGGAAGAAGGGTTCGACGCTGGTGCGGACGACTATTTGACTAAGCCGTTTCATGGCAAAGAGCTGACGGTGCGCATCAAAGCGCTTTTGCGCCGACCACCGAATCTGGTCAAAGATGTTCTTCGGGTGGGCGATCTGGTGCTTGAGAAAGAGAACTTCTCCGTGCGTCGCGGCGATAGCGAAATTCGCTTACTGCCTAAAGAGTTCGCGCTGCTTGAGTTTTTGATGCGTCATCCCAATCAGGTGTTTTCAGCCGAAGCGCTGCTCGAACGCGTCTGGGTGTCCGAGTCGGAATCGACAGTGGAAGCGGTGACGACGTGTATTAAACGCCTCCGGCGCAAGTTGGAAAGCGATGGCGTGCCGTCGCCGATTGCCACCGTCCATGGTGTCGGGTATAAACTGCTGAACAGTTAAATTCTTCGCGACAAAAGGCGTTGCTCTGCTACCTTCCCCTTATGGTTCTAATTCTGGAAGTGTTGAAAGCGTGCACTGTTTTTGGTATAACGAACGAATATAGTAGAAAAGGGATGAAGTCCAAGAACCGGGAATATCCCGGCTCTTGGAGCTCTGGCACGCGGTTGCGTTTTTACTTCTCAGCTTGAAGAGCGCAGCAGCTCCTCGAGACATTGGATGTCTTCAGAAGTTAGTTGGTGTCTGCAGACTCGTCGCTCGATTTGTCGCGCTTCTTCATTCCTCCCGCAGAGGACGAAGATGAAGATGAGGATGGCCGAGGCGACGGTCCAGCAAGGCGATAGCCCGCTAAATCAGCGTGAGTGGTTTCGCCTGCCAGGACGCGATGCGACCAGTGCTGGCGGCCTGCCGGCGTGCAGGGCGCTGAAGATTGCGTACTGCAAGCGCCGTTGTAGATGGCGACCAGGATGCCGTCCGAGGTCCGCGATGGCCGCCCACTTCAGCAGCTTCCTCACCGTGCCTTGCTGGGCGGGTTCCTTGTGGATTTCGTGGGCGAACCAGCCGACTTTAAAGATGAAGTGGCCGCACGCAGAGGAAGAACGCCTGGAAGAGCCCAACACCGATGACGGTGAGGAGCCAACTCGAGATCGTGGCGGCCAGGGTCGCCGGGCGCGACGCGCCGAACGTGTCACCGCCCATGTAGAGCATCAAGCTCTGGGTGGTGGCGACGACGGCGGCGAGCACGAAGGAGACGATGCCGATCTTGACGATGATACTGCCGAGCGAGAGATTCGGTTTGTTTGCCATTGTTAGGTACCAGTAGCTGCCGCTTAGCGGCGGGTAGAGTGTGTTTAGAACAACTGACCGCATGCCGCTGTACGCACCTGTATGGAAAGCAGCAGTGCCGCGGAAATCTTGCCAACGCAATGCGAGAACAGACCGTGGAGATTGCAAAGGTCGTCTGGATCAGCAGATTTCGATCGCGCGAGCGGCAGCGCCTGGCCTGGCCAGGATGATAGCGACTGAGTGCGAAAACCAGAGCGAAGAGCAGGCAGATGAGCTTGCCGATCGTAAACCACATCACGGAGAAGAGCGTGCGAAACAGTTCCAGCCACCTGGTTTCGGTCCATTGAGAAGTCACCTGTTTGGTGGTGAACATGCCGATGAGCGAGAGTACGAGGCCGACGATGAGGAACTGAACAACGAAATCCTGACGTTCGGTTTGACCTGTGGTTTTTAAATTGATAAAGCGAGGCGAAATGCAACCTAATGACCGTGCGCCTGCCTTGTTTATCTTTGCGTGGTCAATAAACCAGCGTTATTCAAGAACGGTACAGCGATCAACCGTGCTGTACAGCGATTCAAGAACCGTAGAGGCGATTCAGAACGTGAAGAGGGATTCAGAACCGTGGCAAGCGGGAATCACAAACCGCAGGGACGAATTCTGGCGGTTCCGGTAGGACGATCAAAGAACCGTGGGGACGACTAAGAACCGTGGGGCGGCCCGGGCTGCTAGTTGCAGCGAAGTCGCTGACCATGTGCGACGGCTTACTTGCTGCCAAGGACTGACAATGAAGTCGACGTTCGTCCGTACGCTTCCTTCTGGGTTTCTGGAGGTGAGCACGATGACGTACATCTGGTCGCGGCGGATGGCCGCGTGGTGTGACGGTGCTCGATGCGCGGCCTGAGGGCTTTTCCAGTGGAAGCCGAGGACCGACTTCACGACGATGCTGCGCACGATGTCCCAGGCGCCACTTGTCGTAGGGCCTGGAGCTTGCTGTTGCGTTGACTTCTGTACGCTTCACGCCCTGGCTTTGATGAAGTCGGGACGATGCGGTCGTAGAGGTCGATGTCCTTGATGTCGGGGTATAGGCTTCGGTGATGGCCGAGAACATCGCCGCCGGTGCCGGGCTGCATCTTGCTCGTAGCGCCTCCTTCACGGCGTCCTCGAGGATCTTGTCGATCTTGTCGGACTTGAGGTTGGCGACGCCGATCTGCTCGTAGAACGGAGGACTTGAAGGCGGACAGTCGGGTTCGGCTGAGCCGAGATACTGGGCGCTTGAGCCCGGTCTCGTGGGTGATGCCTTCCGAGCGCGTCTTGTTGACGTAGCTGTAGAGGCTGAAGAGGCCAACGGCGAGGACGCCGAGGACGACGAGGGTGACGATGAGACCTTTACGCATAACTAGATTCTCCTGGAAGTGTTCTTTCGAACGGTTTTTTGTTTGAGTCACTAACAGAGCTGACGGGCGCGGAAGTGCGCCCGCCTTGGGACGGGCCCGAGAAAACGCACGGTCTGGCTAGCAGACCGTGCGTTTGGAAACATTGTCGTGGTACCGAATCCGGTGCTCGGATTGTCGGTGCGGATGCTACTGCAGACTGTCAGCGACGCTTACTTGCCGCCGGGCACCTTCATGGGCTCGTCGGTGCCGGTCTCGTACGCCTTCTTGGTGTCGGAGGTCAGCACGATCAGGTACATCTGGTCGCGAGCTGCCACGCCGCGGGTGACCGAGGTGCCGATGCGGGCTTCGAGGGCGTCGGACGGGATGCCGAGGAGGGACTTCACGACGATGCTGCGCACGATGCCGTCCTGGCGCCAGCGGTCATAGGCGCGGAGCTGGTCAAGCAGCTTGGACTGCTTCTGCTTGTACGCCTCGCGACCGGCGCGGACGAAGTCGACGATGCGGTCGTAGAGGTCGAGCTGACCCTTGAGGTCGGGGTACGCTTCGGTGATGGCCGAGAACATGGAGCCACCGGTGCCGGGCTCCATCTTGCCCTCGTAACGCCCTTTCACCGCGTCCTCGAGGATTTTGTCGATCTTGTCGGACTTCAGGTTGGCGACGCCGATCTGCTCGTAGAACGAGGACTTGAACGACGACAGCTCGTTCTGGTTGTCGAGATACTGGGCATTGAGACCCGTCTCGTGAGTGATGCCGGTGCTCCGCAGGCCGTTGACGTAGCCGTAGAAGCTGATGGCGGCGATGAGCAGGGCGCCGAGGACGACGCCGGTGATGATGAGACCTTTACGCATAACTAGATTCTCCTGGATGCTCTTTCGAGCGGTTTTGGTTGAGTTACTAACTGACGTTCGACGACTGCGTGATTGCGGTCGCCGTGGGACTTATCCCGGGAGGAACGAACGAGCGCCAACAGGCGACGCACGGCGTCGCCTGTGCAGTGGATGGTGCGCATGGACAGGTTTCGCGCGCGGTTGCGCACACGCGATGGACTCATCCGTGAACAGACAGGACTGAGTGGCTTGACGTACTCCGAAAGAAACGCACGGCCCGACTTGCGGGCCGTGCGTTGGAAACGTTATCGTGATACCGAATCCGGTGCGGGCTTACTTGCCGCCGGGCACCTTCATGGGCTCGTCGACGCCCGTCTCGTACGCCTTCTTGGTGTCGGAGGTGAGCACGATGACGTACATCTGGTCGCGGGCGGCGGCGCCGCGGGTGACGGTGGTGCCGATGCGGGCTTCGAGGGCGTCGGACGGGAAGCCGAGGACCGACTTCACGACGATGCTGCGCACGATACCGTCCTGGCGCCACTTGTCGTAGGCCTGGAGCTTGCCGAGCAGGTTGGACTGCTTCTGCTTGTACGCTTCACGCCCGGCTTTGATGAAGTCGACGATGCGGTCGTAGAGGTCGAGCTGTCCCTTGATGTCGGGGTAGGCTTCGGTGATGGCCGAGAACATCGCGCCGCCGGTGCCGGGCTCCATCTTGCCTTCGTAGCGCCCCTTCACGGCGTCCTCGAGGATCTTGTCGATCTTGTCGGACTTGAGGTTGGCGACGCCGATCTGCTCGTAGAACGAGGACTTGAAGGCAGACAGTTCGTTCTGGTTGTCGAGATACTGGGCGTTGAGCCCGGTCTCGTGGGTGATGCCTTCCGAGCGCGTCTTGTTGACGTAGCTGTAGAGGCTGAAGAGGCCAACGGCGAGGACGCCGAGGACGACGAGGGTGACGATGAGACCTTTTCGCATGATTGAGGCTCCTTGTTCTTGTTCTTGGTTGAGAGTTTCAGTCTTTCGAACTGGTTGAACATCTACCGATTTGAACGGTTCGGGGTCGGTTCGGTTCTAATCGAACCGACCCTCTGCTCCGGCAGTCGAATTCGGTTTGAAACCGAACCGACCACCTGACGAACCGACTTAGCGGAACCGACGACGACCCTTGAAGGCGTCTGCGATCTGGCGGTATGTTTCCGGACCGGCCGCGATGCAGATGCCCCAGGCGATGCCTGCGAAGACGAAGACCACGAGAAGGATGCAGACCTGCTGGCCGGTGGTCGGTTCGAGTTCCGTGAGCAGATACCCGTAGCCGACGCCCTGACCGGACTTGTCCGTCATGTGCACGCGTTTGAACTTGTTGGTGCCCCAGATTGCCTTCTCGAGCGCACCTTGAGTGTTGAACACCTGGACACTGCCACCACCGGTGAGGCGAGCGTAGGCGCTGCCCAAAACGGCTTCGGCGTCGACCGGCGTGCCGGGAAGCGAGTTGCGGATCTCGAGCAGAAGCTGCTCGTTGCCCATGGGCATGCCGGTGTAGGCATTGGCCCAGGCCACTTTGCCGTCTTTGGCGCCGAGGATGACCACGATGCCGTTCTTCGACAGCGCGTCTTTGCCGAACTCGGGCGATTGCCAGTAAGCGACCAGAGCGCCGCCGTAGTTGTCGCGGTCCGAGACCTTGTCGGCGTTGATGATCACCAGGTGCAAGTCTCCCTGCAACGTCTGTCCGAGCGCGGCGTTGAAGCGCCGGCTAGCAGTCCGCCAGTCACCCGACACCGAGGGGTTGCCGACGAAGTAGACGTGGTCGGCATCGTAGTAGCCAGTGATCGTGGTGGCGATCTTCGGCAACGTGCCTTCCTTCTTGTAGCGCTCGATCGAGTCGTTGTACCGCGCCAGGATGGTGGTCTGCGAGGCGAGGATGTAGTTGTCGTAGGACTTACGCAACGACACCGGACCGGGATTGTTCTTGGCGAGCCGGTCTTTGACGGTCAGGTAGTACGGGTGGTAGCCCGTCGTTTCCGCGAACCGACCTTCCGGCACCGACGTGAACATGCGATAGCGGTAGTTGTTGGGATGCTCCGGGAGGAAGCCGGTGTCGATCGTGACATCGCCGATGGTGGTGTGGACGACGAAGTCCCACTCTTCGGTGGTGTAGGGAATCTTGAAGTCGACCTGCTTGGTCTTGCGGACCGAGCGGGTGTGCTTCTTGCCGTCCGAGTCGGTGTATTCCTCGTCTTCGTAATACACTACCGTTCTGGTCTCGATCCAGTAGTGACGCATCGAGCCGTCTTCCGACGTCCGATTGCGCACCACCTCGACCGAAACCTCCCAGCCGTTCCAGTTCTCGTAGAAGGTGACCTGGTTCTGGATGGCCACCTTGATGCCGATCCAGGCTGTGAGCGGAATGACAAGCAACAGCATGATCCCCAGAGAGATCCCGAACTCGGTGTTCGTGATCCGGTTCTCAGACTGTTTCTTGTCCAAAACAAACTTCAGGATGCCGCCCATCACCGCGGTGATGACGGCTCCGAGGAAGATTAGAATGAACATAGTGCTCCTTCTTGTTGTTGATGCAAGACTGTGAATACCGAAACGAGAGGCGCATGGTCAGCGCCTCTCGTCTGGTGTCTCATTGAACCTCGCATGGAGCGGGTCATGAGTGGTTGTGGTTGAGTTCTGGTCAGGACGCGGTTGCGCGCGTCAAGTCCAGACCGTTGTACCGACACATGCAAACGTCCACCGACTGGGCGAGCCAGAGCTGGCACGCCTCGGCGGCGACGGTAATGGCGCGCAGATAGAGCTGGCGCAGCTCAGCTTCGACCGGCGAGAGCAAGAACGCCGCACGCTGGTCGCCTTTGACGTCCGGACCGACCGCCACTTTCAGCCGGGGGAAGGCGCTGTTCCCGCCGAGCTGTTCAAGGGTTGACTCGATACCATGGTGACCGCCGGCACCGCCCTTGGTGGCGAAGCGCAGCCGTCCCAGCGGCAGGGAGATGTCGTCATAAACCATCAGCACGTTCGCCAGGCTGACGCCGGGGTGGTCGAGCAGAGCCTTGACGGTAAGACCGCTCGTGTTCATACCGGTTTGCGGTTTGACGAGAACGGTCTGGGCGTTCGGCTTGGCGACCAGGGCGTTGAGTTCGGCGTCGAAGGCGAAGGCTGCGTCCGTCATCTGGGCGAGCCTGTCCATGACGTCGTAACCGAGGTTGTGCCTGGTCCAGAGGAACTCGGGTCCGGGATTCCCGAGACCGACGAGCACTTTCAACTTAGCGGAATCGGGTTTGGGATTGGGTTCCATTGGAATCTCCTTTGACTGGAACAGCGTTATGGGTAAATTCGCGAACTAGTCGCGCATCGCGTCGGCCAGCGACATGGGCTTGCGCTTCGGGCCGTTGGGCGGCAGCACGCGGGACGGCAGCCACTTGCCCTCGACGACGTCGGCGACGTCGACCAGGATGTCACCGTTGATCATGCGGGTGCCCGCCGGGAAAGCGGTGCCCACGACCAGCTTGGGGACGTACTTCTCGAGCGCCGCCGGGATGGTGTCGCTGTAGTGCACGTGGTTGCCGGTCGAGGCGCGGTAGGAGCTGGCGAACACGGCGTGGTCGAGTTCCACCGTGGCGTCGAGGTCGGGCACCCTGCCGTCGTGACCGTCGAGCGTGTAGATCAGGAACTTGCCGGCGTACTTGGGCTCGTACGCGAAGGCGATCGGCTTGCTCTCGCCGACGTCGGCGTTGTTGAAGCAGGCGACGGCGAACGGGCAGTTGTACCACTTCTCGATGGCGGCGAAGGTTTCGGCGGCCAGCGGCGGACGCTTGCGCGACTCGATGTTCTTCACGGCTTCCGGGATGAGGCTGGCGCGGCTGGCGGTGACGATCGTGTAGATGTCGAACTGTTCAACCACGACCGTGTCGACGCCGAAGGAGACCGACTTGCTGCGGCGGAGCACGCCACGACCCATCGACGGCTGGACGGCGGTGCGGATGTTGTCGAGCAGGCGAGGCGTGTCGGCGGTTTCGCGAAGCAGGCGGATGCTGCTGAACTTCTTGGTCATGAGCGGGATGACGAGCGCGTTGCCGTTGGCGGCGTCGGAGCCGGCCTTGGTGCCGGTGTCCCAGTTGTCCGGCACGGCATCCGCGTTGCCGCGTCGACGGGTGGGCGTGGAGCGCGGGGCCGTCATGGCGATCAGTCCGCCGGCACCGCCGCGACGGCGGCCGAAGGGCAGGGTGGTGGCGCCGATGGCGTTCTGGTAGTAGATGACGTGAGTCTTGGCGTCGGCTTCATGAAGACCGGTGACGGTTTTGCCGAATTTCACTGGTGCGATGGAAAGGCACATAGTTGGTCGCTTCCTGTTTGGTTCTCGAGAACCGGTTCTGTGGAACCCCTTACGGGGAGTTTGTCCGCGCGCCTGGATTCGAATTGAATCCGAGAGGCCCGGAATGACGACTGAAACGAAACTGTGGAACCCGCACCGTCAGTTGTGAGGTCACCAGCGGATGCGAATGCACGGTTTGTTTCGTTCACCAAGCCACCTGTCAGTCGATACTTCAGCCCGTCCTCTTTTCGCTCCCTCGGAGATGATGGTTTTGGAGTTGAGCGAATGGACTGATTGCGCTGGGCTGGGAGTTCGCTGAAGGTGATGTGAAACAGTATGCTTGACTACCCTCTCGTAACCGACGGTCGGCAAACTATGAATGTAACCAATTTTGAACTGTTAACTCTTCATAAAAGTTAGTGTCCGTGCGGTTCTAGCACCAGCTTCGCTAGTCGGCCGCGACGAAGTAATCGATGTTTCGAAACCCAACACCTGAGAGCTTTAGCAATATCACCTGAGTGATGGTCGTGTGAACCTTTAGATGGTCCTGACATCTATCGCGAGTTGGCAAAATCTGTTTTGAATAGATTCCTCTAATAAGGACCGTTTTCTCTTGACATCAATTTGGGCTGTGAAACGCTTACCAGGCATAGCCGACGTTATCCGAACCGTGGATGTAAGCGGCGACTCGGGGCGGGATCAGTCTGGCGTTGATTTTCGATGTTGTGTCGTCTGTGCATGTTTTTTTCAGGCATTCCCGACGAACTCAAATATTCGTTGCTCCGCCTGAGGGACAGGGTGTTTTAGGGAACCAGCGCTAGCGCGAAGAGGACCTGTGAAAAGCACAGGTCCTCGTAATGTGCGGTGGTTGTATTTAACTCCGAGACCTACGACGGTCTGTGCGTTTTTCCGGTAAAGTGGTCGATTACGGTGACCGAGGATTTGCAGGTTTCGTAGCCGACGAAAACATATGGAACGGAAGTCCGCCGGCAAGCGCATTTCGTGCAACTCGCTCGCCGGTAGATTGGGCGTTCGACGTGGTTGGTCGCCACCATATAGAGTGGCAGGTGCGAGAGTCCGTTGCTGACGGTCCCATCGAGTGGACCGCCCAGTAGTGAAATTGGCATTTAACATCCTCCAGGTTTCTAATGGGCATTCCTCGCCCAGTCTTGCAAAGTTCTGATCGAAATAGACCAGCGGAAGTCGAGAAAACGATTCCGCTATCGGTCAGGCAGGAACGCCTTGTAGAGCCAGTCGAACCTGATTCGCCCAGGTGTCGATTCGTTGTTCAGTCAGTTCGGGTTGGTTGACTTCGTCGATGACGAGACCGACGAAGCAGCCGTCGACAACAGCTTCCGAATGATCGAATTCAAAACCGTCCGTTGGAATATTGGCGCAGATGATCTCACCGCCCTGGTTGAGAACAGCGTCGTAGAGGAACTTCATGGCGCTGACGAAGTTGTACGAGTAGCCGTACTGATCGCCTAGCGCGAACAATGCGACTTTCTTGCCGGTTAGATTGATGGTTTCGAACTTCGGAAGATAGTCTGCCCAGTCGTCGGTCAGTTCCCCGTCGCCCCATGTCGAGCCGCCCAGAATGAGGAAGTCGCATTCGGCAATCTCTTCGGTTTTGGCTCCGTAGATATTGCGAACGTCTGAAATCAGGTCTGGTAAAGCTTTTTTGATGCCGGTCGCGATTAATTCGCTGGTGCCTGTTTGTGATCCATAGAAAATTTTGCCCACGGTAGATTCCTCGTTCGAATTGACTCGAATATTATGCAAATGATTCGCAATAAAGATCAACTGTCCGGTGAGTACCATTCTCTATATTCCTTAAAACCAGTTAGAACACCTAACTATTTCGAGGTTTTAGATTGTCACATTCTGTTAATAGGTTGCAATAAGAGTTTGATGAGTTAACGAGAATCATTTTCATTTTCTGTGCCAAGCACGTCTCGTTTGTAGTTTGTGCAATTACGGCATATAGTATAAAGGTTCAAGCGAAAAAATTGGTAAGAGCGAATTTGCCACAGGGCTTGTTCGCTCTTACCTTCATGTTCATCGGTAGCGTTCAGTCGTCGATCGACAGCATCCGATCGAGTGAGTTCTGGAAATCCAGTGCCTGTAGATATCGCGCGTCTGCCTTTTTGATAGACTCCAGCCGCACCGCTTCTCCGAGCTCTGTTTTGAATTCCGAGCACGACGGAGAACACCGTTCGAGAATCGAAAGCTCGTGATCTGTGGATTGTCGATCAGTGGATGAGCGCCAGGCACAGTCCGAAGACCAGGGCGAAGACCAGGCAGATCAAGGGGCCGATCGTCAGCCACATCACCGAGAAGAGTGTGCGGAAAACGTCACCGGGACCGCCCTTGCCTTTGGGGCCGCAGAGCATCGAGACCTGCTTGGTGGTGAACATGCCGATGATCGACATGGCGAGGCAGATGGACAGGAAGATGGTCATGATTTGTTCCAGCGGCGATTATGCCGCGGTGAGGACGTGTTGATGGGAAGCGAGAGGCATGGTGCGGTCGATTGCACCATGCCTCTGCCAGTGGTTTTGAACTCAGTCCACGCAAGCGGCTTTACGCGCTGGCGTCAGGAGAGTCTCCAGAGGTTGGCGAAGCCGGCATGCAATTTGTGCGCTGCAAGGCAGCCGAAGCCGGGCATCACGCCGAAGGCTGAGATCAGCGTAATGCCGAACACCGAGAAGCCGGCGTTCAGTCCGAACCAGACGTTGAGCAGGTACATCACGACACCATAGGCGATACCGCTCGCGACGAAGAAGAGCCAGCTCGACTTCTTCGCGATTGCAGCCGCCAGTTGGATTAGCAGTGCGCCGACGACACCGAAGATGGCGCCGATCACTACGGTCGATGTGAAAGAGAACCCGATCAGGTTTCTTGCGAAAACGAAATTGACGGCGATCGCGAAGATGCCGGAAAGAACGACACTATAGGCTGTGCCGCGAACAATTTGGGCAAGGGTCGTACGCATGAGAGACCTTTCTCGTTTGCGTTGGTGTTAACGACGGTCAAGCATTGCCTGCGCGTCGAGGTGAGATGCTCACGTTCTTCCAAGTCTAGTTTGCACCACAAGCATTATCTGCTTCCTGAGGAGCCGGGTTTGTGGTGTAGGTGCGGGTTACCGAATAGGTTTTCTCGCGCTTAAAGGTCAAAAAGAGTTTGGAAGACATCTCAGACTACGTGAAAAAGGACCAAAAGCCTCAAGTTAAACGTCGATCATTACGCTCTTTACGCGCGGTTACACATAAGCGTTACGTTGCGAGACATGTTGAAGAACGGCTTCCTGAGGGCGGAAAGAACGAGCGTCGGTTTTGGAACCGGCGCTTCGCTCTTTCCGCTGACTCAGGGAGTAACCGTTTGTTCAGACAACAGAACCTCGCACAGTTGTTTCAGTGCTTAGGTCGAAACCTTCTGCGAGCGTAATTGTAGGGTCGGCTCGAGAGCCGCCCGGGGTCTACCTCACGGTACGATATCGCGACCTTGTCCCGGTTTGCGAAACCGTGCCAGTCGTGTTCGCTCCCCGGTTAGCTCAGGTCGCTGAGCGCCGGACCGCTGTAGATCGAGAGCGGACGGAACAGCTTGTTGTCCTTGAGCTGTTCGCGGATGTGCTCGCTCCAGCCGATGATGCGGCTGGTGCAGAAGGTCGAGCTGTACAGATTGCGCGGGATGCCGGCGTGTTCGAGGGCGACCGCGGTCCAGAACTCGACGTTGACGCGCAGGGCGCGAACCGGCTTGCCTTCCGCAGCCTTCTTCTGCTGATGCGCGTCGAGTGCCGCGAGAACTTCCTTCTCGACAGCGCGGGCGAGCGCGATGCGGGGACCGTTTTGGCGTTCCGACACGCGACGCAGGCAAGCGGCGCGCGGGTCTTCGGTGCGGTAGACGCGGTGTCCGAAGCCCATGATGCGGCGCTTGGCGCCGAGCTGATCGGCGACCCACGCCTTGGCCTTGTCCGGCGAGCCGATCGAGTCGAGCATGTCGAGAACCGGGCCGGGAGCGCCGCCATGCAGCGGGCCGGAGAGTGTGCCGACGGCAGCAGTGATGGCAGCACCGATGTCGGCGCCGGTGGAGGCGCAGACGCGGCCGGCGAATGTGGAGGCGTTGAGACCGTGATCCATGGTCAGGATCAGGTAAGTTTCAACCGCCTGCTTGGCTGCGGCGTCCGGCTTGTGGCCGAGGATGCCCCAGAGGTAGCGTTCTGCGTAGCCGCTGTTGGCAGGCTTCTTCACGGGAGTGCGGCCGGTGTGGATCACTTCGACGATCGCCGGAGCCAGGGCTGAGAGCGCGCGCAGCTCGTGTTCCACTTCGGGAACGTCGCGGTTGAGCCAGGGTTTGTAGCCGCGGTTGGAGGCGATAGCGGAGATGATGCTGCGGAAGGCGGACAGGGGTTCGCCGGCGCGCAGAGCCTTCATGATCCGGATTTCCTGCTTGGAGGGGCGACCGAGCAGTTCGATCTCGTGAGAGAAGGCGGCGAGTTCGCCGACGTCAGGCAGGCGACCGTTATGCAGGAGAAACCAGACCTCCTCGATGGACTTGCGCTCGGCCAGATCGACCGCGTTATAGCCCATGAAGGTGAGCTTGCCGTTGATGCCGTCGACGTCGCTCAAACGCGTGGCGCAGGCGATTACGCCTTCGAGACCCGCTGAAAACGCTGGAGTGGTGGTGTTCATTGTGAGTTCCTTGATGTTCAGTTGAAATCGGAGATAAACCGAAAACAACAGGCGGTGCGGCACGTTGCCGCACCGCCCGTGTTCAAAAACCAATTACTACTTAGCGGAAGGCTGATCGCCAGCCGCTTCACCTGCCGGTTTCGCGGCGGTGCTGTCCGTCGCGTTCGGCGTCGACTGCACCGCGGACGGTGCGGGCACTGACGGCTGGTCGGGCGCCGCGACGACCGGGAGCGTCACTGTCGCGGCCGGTGCCGGCGCGGGTTCCATGACGGTCGGAGCGGGCTTCTCCTGTTCTGCCAGGAAACTGTTCAGCACCGCCACCTGACTGTTGATCGACTCGCCCGATGCGCGCAGGGCAGCCAGTTCGGCATCGTTGAGTTTCAGATCAACGATGCTCTCGACGCCTCGTGCGCCGAGCATCACCGGCAGACCGATGAACACGTTGGGCAGGTCGTGCTTGCCCAGGCTGAGCACCGAGCAGGGCATGAGCTTGCGCTTGCCGGTGAGCAGAGCTTCTACCATCGACGCGGTAGCAGCGCCGGGCGCGTACCAGGCACTGCCGGTCTTGAGCAGCTCGACGATCTCGGCGCCACCGTTGCGAGTGCGCAGACTCATGGCGGCGAGCCGCTTCTCGTCGATCAGTTCGGTCACAGGCACACCATCCACGGTGCTGAAGCGCGGCATCGGCACCATCAGGTCGCCGTGACCACCGAGCACCATGGCGCGAACGTCGACGGGAGAGACCTTGAGCTCGTCGGCGATGAACGCCTGGAAGCGGGCGCTGTCGAGGACGCCGGCCATGCCGATCACGCGGCGAGCCGGCAGGTTTGTCACCTTCCAGACCAGGTACGCCATCACGTCGAGCGGGTTGGACACGACGACGAAGGTGGCTTTGGGCGAGTGCTTGAGGCTCTCGCGCGCAGCATGCGCCACGATCTTAGCGTTGATCTTCAGCAGGTCGTCACGCGACATGCCGGGCTTGCGCGGGCTGCCGGCGCAGATGACGACAACATGCGAGCCAGCCGTGTCCGCGTAGTCAGCGGTGCCGCTGACGTGCGAGGAGTTGCCAGTCAAGGCGAGCGTCTGCATGAGGTCGAGAGCTTTGCCCTTGGCTGCGCCCTCGTTGATGTCGAGGAGAACGACATCTGCTGCGTCTTTCGACGCCAGATACTGAGCGACTGTGGCACCGACGTTGCCGGCGCCGATGATCGAGACTTTCTTCATTGTTGAACCCGTGGGTTTGCGCCGCGTGCAGGGCTTGGTTGACGCGGCTTTGCATTTTGCATTGGAACAAGCTCCGGCGTTTTTGCAACCGCCGGTCGACTTGGTATCAAAGGTGGTGCCGGAGGCGGTCTGGTCCGGGTTGGCGATAGCGGCTCGTGCTTCGGCCTTTCGGCGCTCATGCACGAGATTCAGTGCCGAGCCCGACTTGAACCATTCCACCTGTTCGGCGGTCATCGTGTGACGGGCGTTGAGATGATCGACGGAGCCGTCTGCATGTTTCACGGCGACCTTGACCATGGCTCCGGGAGCCAGGCCAGCCAGTCCGGTGACCGAAACGCGATCGTTGGCCTGAATCAGATCGTAGTCGCTGGACTTCTCGAAAGTCAGCGCCAGAACGCCCTGTTGCTTCAGGTTGGTTTCATGGATGCGCGCGAAACTGCGAGCGATCACCGCACGGCAACCGAGGAAGCGCGGCGACATGGCGGCGTGTTCGCGACTGGAACCTTCACCGTAGTTCTGATCGCCGACCACGACCCAGCCGACGTTGCCGGCCTTGTAGGCGCGCGCGATGGTCGTCAGCCGGAGTGTTTCGCTGGTCAGAACATTCAGCCCTTCGCCCGGCTTCGGCGAGAAGGCGTTGTTGGCGCCGAGGAACATGTTCTCGCTGATGCGGTCGAGGTGTCCGCGGTACTTGAGCCACGGACCGGCAGGCGAGATGTGGTCGGTAGTGCACTTGCCGGCTGCCTTGAGCAGCACGGGCAGCCCGTCGAAGTCCTTACCGTCCCAGACCGGGAACGGCATCAGCACCTGCAGACGATCGCTGTCGTCCTTGATGGCGACTGCTGGACGACCCGCTCTGGCTGCTTCAGCGGCATCGACGTAACCGAAGTCCACCTCGCTGAAACCCTTGACCGGCAGTCCGACCTGAGCTGGAGGCGTGAGTTTGAACTCGGTGCCGTCGGCCGCCGTCAGCGTGTCCACCAGCGGGTTGAAGTCGAGACTGCCCTTGAGGGCGAACGCCGTAACGATTTCGGGGCTGGCGATGAACGCGAGCGTGGCCGCGCTGCCGTCATTGCGGCGTGGGAAGTTGCGATTGAACGACGTGATGATCGAGTTGGCCTCGCCATCTTTGACGTCCTCGCGCTTCCACTGACCGATGCACGGACCGCAGGCGTTGGCGAGCACATTGCCGCCGATTGCTTCCAGGTCCTTGAGCTGACCATCTCGCGTGATGGTCTGATGCACCTGCTCGGAGCCAGGTGTCACCATGAAGCCGACCGCGGACTTGACACCGCGGGCAGTGGCCTGCCGGGCGACATCGGCAGCCCGAGACATGTCTTCATAGCTCGAGTTGGTGCAGCTTCCAATCAGCGCGTAACGCAGATTGGCCGGGTAGCCGTTGGCGGCCACGTCGGCTTTGAACTGCGAAATCGGACGGGCCAGATCGGGCGTGTGCGGTCCGACGATGTGCGGTTCCAAGGTATCGAGATCGATCTCGATCACCTTGTCGAAGTACTTGTTCGGATCCGCTTCGACCTCCGGATCGGCAGTCAGGAAGGCGCTGTTCGCCTTGACCAGGTCGGCGATCCCTTCGCGCCCGGTCAGCTTCAAATACGCCAACATGTGGTCGTCGAGCGGGAAGACCGAAGTGGTCGCGCCCAGCTCAGCGCCCATGTTGGTGATCGTGGCCTTGCCCGTCGCGCTGATCGACCTGGTTCCTTCGCCGAAGTATTCGACGATGGAACCGGTGCCGCCATCGACCGTGAGGATGCCGGCGAGCTTCAGGATGATGTCCTTGGGCGCTGCCCAGCCGTTCAACTTGCCCGTCAGTTTGACGCCGATGAGCTTCGGCCAGCGCAGACCCCAGGGTTCGCCGGCCATCGTGAACGTGGCATCGGCACCGCCGACACCGATGGCCAGCATGCCGAGACCGCCGCCGTTGGGCGTGTGCGAGTCGGTGCCGATGAGCAACCCGCCCGGGAAGGCGTAGTTCTCAAGCACGACCTGGTGGATGATGCCCGAACCCGGCTTCCAGAAACCGACACCGTATTTGGTGCTGGCGGTCTTCAGGAATTCATAGACCTCGGAGTTGGTGTCGAGCGCGGAGAGCAGGTCGAGCCGCGCGCCGACGCGTGCCTGGATCAGGTGGTCGCAGTGGACGGTGGTGGGAACGAACACCTTGTCGAGGTTGGCTTGCATGAACTGCAACAGCGCCATCTGCGCAGTCGCATCCTGCATGGCCACCCGATCGGGGCGAAGAAAAACGTAGGAGCTACCGCGCACGGGATGCGGTTCGTTGGCGTTCCAATGATCGAGGTGCGCAGTCAAAATCTTCTCGGCCAGCGTGAGCGGGCGTTGAAAACGTTCGCGCGCAATCCGGTATTTCTCCGGAAGCGAGCTAAACAGCGGAGTGATCTCCGCCAAAGTTGTCTGTCGTTTAGTCATGTGTGGTCACCATTTCAAGTGAGTACAGCCGGTGAGAAACAGCGCATAGGCGCTGCTGTGCAACCCCAGAGGCTGGAGTCGCGCTGTAGAAAACCGATGTGCGAAAGAGACGGTTCGAGCGATTCGGTTTAGAACTTCAATCGTCAACGTTTGAAGTTCCCTGCACGGAAACCCGGTTGACAGCGGAGTCGGTTTAATAATTCCAACCGTTAACGGTTGAAAATCGAGAGCGTAAAACCACCCGCGCGTTGAAGCACTGAGATTTGATATTCGTTGGTTTAAGCAACTCTGATGAGTTCTGAAAGCTCGGTTGGAAAAATAGAAACGAAGTACTAAATCTTTCTATCTCAAATAAGCATGAGCTCTTATGCTTGATCATGAACAGAAGATGAAGAGTTGGATTAAGCTCTGTAGACCCTTGGAAAGCCAGAATCGAGAAGTTAGTTGTCTGGTAAGACGTTTAAGTTGCCAATTGGAAATTTATCTCCGCCCTAGCGCAGCAAGCGGAGGTAGTGCTGTTGGATATTGATTTGGAATTGTCTGTGCGCAGAGATTTTTCCTCGTGATTTTTCACAGATATTGCCAATCAATCATTCGAGCCATTAACAAAAACTTTTAGCGGAAACGATGGTCTGCTGTGCGTTTCCGTGATGCATTCCGTGTGCCGGAAGTGTCTTACTGACATCGAACCTTTCTCACTCACAGCACACAGGCAACCACAAACAGCACACAATTGTTTTCGACTTAACCTCTCACTTTCACAGCAGAATTTGTCTGCCCGGTGAAAAGAGGGCTTAACCCGAAAACTGTTTCGAGCCTCTGTCTGTGCTTGGTCTGGTTCTATCGAAACCTCACTCAAGGGACGCAGAGTTATGCGCTACTACAATCTCAAACTTCTCGGGCTCCTGATCAGCTTCTGGGTGTTCGTCATCGGTCTTGCTGTCAGCGCGAACGCCATC